>JAGXFU010000005.1 GCA_024637115.1 Actinomycetes bacterium | reverse complement strand
CGCGAATGTATTGGCATCGATGCCCATGGAGAATGCCGGATTGATGGTGGCCGTGACGTCAACGCTCTCGGTGATGGCTGTCGCATAAGCGACCACGCCGAACACCAGAGCTACTACGAGCACTGATACTGCGATCGTCCTTTTCATTGTGTGTACTCCTTCTCCCTTGCGGGACCCATATCCCCTTGAGGATTTTTGCCTTCTTGTTGGCTGGAGTGTTCCAGCTGCGCCTATGTGGTTCATCGGGAGATGTGATACCGCACACAATAGCGACTCGACAGGAGGGACAAACGGACGACGAATGGCAACGAATGACCGCTTAGCGGCCCGATTCGCACGCATAGACACGCTGATGCGAACACGATAGATCCGACTGAGGGGGAGCGTGCTAGTTGCGTAGACTCCCCAGGGGAGCAGGCACACGGCCGCCTCGCCGGACAAGCCCGGTACCAGCCCACGCGTTGACTTCCATGATGGGTGCCGAGCCGAAGAGGCCGCCGTATTCGACCATGTCGCCAACGACCTTTCCGGCGACAGGGATGAGCCGGGCAGCCGTGGTCTTGTGGTTGATCATTCCAATGGCGCATACATCGGAGACGATGGCTGCGATGGTCTCAGCAGGGGTGTCGCCAGGTATGGCGATCATGTCCAGCCCCACGGAACAGACCGCCGTCATTGCTTCGAGTTTCTCAAGCGTGAGGGCACCCGCCTGGACTGCGCGAATCATTCCGGCGTCTTCGCTCACCGGTATGAATGCGCCCGAAAGACCTCCGATCGAACTTGTCCCCATCGCGCCGCCCTTCTTGACAGCGTCGTTGAGCAGGGCGAGAGCCGTGGTAGTGCCGGGTCCGCCGCACCGCTTCACACCCATCGCCTCGATGATCTCGGCAACGGAATCTCCTTCAGCGGGAGTGGGGGCGAGAGACAGATCGACAATGCCCATACTCACGCCCAGCCTGCGTGCGGCCTCACGAGCAATGAGTTCACCCGCGCGGGTGATCTTGAACGCAGTGGCCTTGATCGCCTCGGCGACCTCGGTGAGGTCTGCTCCCGGGTCGAGCGACGCGACAACAGCGCGAACGACCCCGGGACCCGAGATTCCCACGTTGATGACCGCATCGCCTTCGCCGACACCGTGGACCGCGCCGGCCATGAACGGGTTGTCCTCGACCATGTTGCAGAACAGCACGAGTTTTCCGCATCCGAACGAGTCTTGATCGGCGGTGGTTTGCGAGGTCTCGCACACGACCTCGGCCATGCGGAGCACAGCATCCATGTTGATACCCGCGCGCGTGGAGGCGACATTGACCGAGGAGCACACACGTTCTGTCACGGCGAGAGCATGCGGGATGGAGTCGATCAGGCGTCGATCGCCTGCCCCGATGCCTTTCTGGACGAGCGCGGAAAAGCCGCCGATGAAATCCACACCGACTTCCTTTGCTGCCCGGTCGAGTGCGAGAGCGATCGGTGTGAGATCGGGTGTTTGAACCACGGACCCGAGTTGGGCAACAGGCGTCACCGCGATTCGCCGGTTGATGATGGGAATGCCGTACTCGGACTGAATATCCTCGGCGATCGATACCAGATCACGAGCGGCCGATGTGACATGTTCGTAGACTTTGTCGGCACAACGGTTCACATCCGTGTCAGCGCACTGGGCGATGCTCAGACCAAGTGTGATCGTGCGGATATCAAGATTCTGCTGGGTGACCATCAAGAGGGTCTCGACGATCTCTTCCGGGGAAATGCGCATAGAAGGTACTCCTCGGTAGGTATGTGTTAGATGCGGTGCATGTAGCGAAAGACATCCTCGCGCTGGAGGGTGACCTGAACGTTCATCTCGGTACCGGCAGCGGTGAGGTTCGTCTGGAGTTGATCAAAGGGCGTGTGATCCTCGTTGACCGTGACCAGCATGGTCATTGAGAAGATGCCGCCAATGATCGTCTGACGGATGTCTTCGATATTGGCGCCGTTCTCCGCCAACACGCGGGAGATGGAAGCGACGATGCCCACACGGTCTTCACCGAGCACGGAAAGAATAGCTGGAGTCTGCATCAGGGTTCCCTCATTTTGGTGATCGGGGTCGTGTCTGTCGCATGTGGCGACATAGGTATACTCCTTATACCGCGACTGGGCGGTGTCTGCGAGTGTTCGAGGAGAAGATGTGGCTGTTCCGATCACCCCGGTGCGTGTTGGGGACGTAGTGCAACTCAAGAAGGCGCACCCGTGCGGTGCGAATGAATGGGAAGTCACGCGCGTGGGCATGGACATCTCACTCAAGTGTCTTGGGTGTGAGCGCAAAGTGCGTCTCGTGCGCTATGAATTCGACCGCAGGTTCAGGGGATTCGTGGGTCGTCCTGCCGGGGGTGGACCCTCTGTGGCACCGCCCTCCCAGGAGTAGCACTCGCAATCGGCCTTCTCTAGGAGCCACCGATCGGCGGGAGCTTTCCGGGTACCTCAAGACGGTTGAGCTGCACGTGGACGTGATCGCCACCATCTTTGGTAAACGCCGAAATCTGATGTGTGACTCGATCGGAGAGCAGTCGCACGCCCGCAAGCGGCGTGACCCCGCCGATCACATGATCGCCGACCTCGACCGACACGTTGTCGATGTGAATGAGCACCACGTCGACTTCCGGCCAGCCAGTCGGCTGGATGTGAATCTCGTAGTCGTCGTACTTGTCGTAGAGGCGATATGCACGAACGCCAATGACCTCCCCGGTGACCGGGGCGTAGACCGGAGTTCCGGGAGGCGCTCCGACATCGATGGCGCTGTCGGGAGCACCGGAACGGTTAGAGCGCCACATGCGGAGCACCTCTCCGTCCAAGACACCCGGTCCGATGTCGTCCTGAGCGGCCTCTTGCCGACCAGTCCCTTTGTTCTCCTCGGCGGCGATCATGTCTGCGTCGGGCAGTAGTGACGTCATATGAAGGGCGCTGGCGCCGGATGCCTGGTGGTAGCCGATTTCTGTGAGTCTATTGGGGGAAACCGGCAGGTAGAGGTGCAGACTGCGATAGCTCCCAAAGAACGGGGTCGGCTCGGTTCTGTCCGCTACAACCACTGCGAGCTGCTCTGGCGCAGCCGTCGCCCCGGCGGCAGAATCTCTCGCGGTGCTGCCGTCATCAGGTCGGCTCAGTTGCCATCCGGCCACGAGCGCTGCCAGGAGTACCAGGGCCACCAGTGAAGCCTGGATCCTCGCGGTGCGACGGGACTTCCTGAGGCGTTCATCTCGCGTGAGCATATTGGCCAACACCAGTCCGGTGTTGTGAGGTGCCCGTAGTCGTGTTGCACGGGAAGCCCGTTCGCGCTCCGGAATCGCTCTCTCGGAGTGAGATCGCGGGTTTCGGTGCCGCGTGTGTCCGGGCATTCTCGGATCCACTACCGCACCACCTGTGCGCGATCATTCGCGATCGTGATGGTTGTGCCATGGGGCGAGGAGATATCGCGCAGGCGCTCAAGGATCACGGCAGCTTCGGTTCCGGTGACGAAATCAGGTGCTCCGTGGGAGTCGAGATACACGGGGGTGCACAGAACATCGCTGACACCGGATGGTCCGAGAGAGGCTTCGAGGATGAACGCTTCGCCGGTTTTGCGGGAATAGTGGTCGAACACAGAGTCTCCGAGTGAATAGGCGATGAGTCCGCCGTTGTAGAGCTCGATGCCCTCGATAACGTGCGGGTGGTGCGAGAGTACCATGTCAGCGCCCATTCCCGCCGCTGCGACAGGCAGCAGAGGCGGTATCTCCTCGGCGGGCTCTGAGGTAGCGGTCCGTGATCGTGCGGCAGGAGCGACGGTGCGCAGCACGAAGAAGGCGGTAACGGCCACGACGGCCACAGGCATCACAAGCGCTCCGGCGACACGGCGCTTGCGGGTGCGGGCTCGTCTGGCGGCACGTGCCGCCATGCGGGGGGTTGGTGAGGGATGGGTCATCTGCAGCATACGGGGGACCTTAGCAAATGGCGTGCTCGGACGAGCGGTGTACAACCGTTTCCCGATTATACCTGCCGACCCCATTCATTTTCGCGCGTGAATGCTACAATCGCACACGTTCTATCTCCGCTGGGGATGGGGGTCAACGGAATACATGGAGAAGCTCGAAGGAATACTCCGGGCCGAGGAATCAGCCAGGCACTCCGTTGCCGAGGCGCGTGCGCAAGCGCGCGACATTCGCAAAGAAGCTGCGGCTGAAGCCGATGCCATTGCTGCCCAGGCAGATGTTGAGACTGCCGAGCAGATTGCGCTGATGCGCGCCAAGATCATGCGGGACGCGGATGCACAAGCCGCCGCACTCGAACGTGATGCCGAGCATGAACTCGGCGAGGTGGTCCGAAGCGCAGAATCTCGTCTCGATACCGCGGTCCGGGCCGTTGTGAACGACTTGGTCGGGTGATCGGGTAGCGTGGCCATCGCACGAATGCTCAAGCTCACGGTGATCGGCTACGCCGATGTGGTTGACGAGGCCGTCGATCGCCTGCAGCGCGCGGGCGTGGTTCAGATCGAGCGTCGTGAGAGCGAGCAAGACGGCGTCACCGATATGTCGGTCGATGAGCCGCGTCTGTTCCGTATTGAGAAAGTGCTCGCCGAGGCGCAGTTCGTGCGCGATTTCCTTCGTAGGTATCACGTGGCCGATGTGGCGTTCGGCACGTTCATTGGCGAGAAGATCCATGTGTCCGAGTCTGAGTTTCTCGATATGGAACCCGGTGCGGATTTTCTGGGCCTCTACCGCGAGTGCGATCGGATATCTGCGCGACTTGCTGACATAGACCGCGAAACGACCCGGCTTGAGTCGCTCGTGGCCGAACTCGAGCCCTGGCGGGACCTCCACCTTCAGATTTCGCAGTGGAAGGGCACCGAGCACGTACGGCTGTTCACCGGTACTGTTCCGGTGACATCTTCTGCACAGATACGCCAGGCGCTCCGCAATGAGGTGGAAGAAGTCACCGTGGCCGAAGTGGGCTGTGACAGCACAAGCGAGGCCTGGGTCGTCATGGCGCACTGCACTGTGCTCGATGAGGTCAAGAGCGCGCTATCCCTGACCGACTTCACTGAAGTTGGATTCCCCGACCTCTCGAACTACCCTGCCGAGGAGATCGCCCGCGGAGTCGAGTCGCTCTCCGACCTCTCCAAGGAGCGCGCAGGCCTCGTGGAGCGGGCGACCGTGCTTGCAGCGGACAACTACCCGCATTCTGTTGCGCTCGTTGAGGCGCTGCATACCGACTATGACGCACTACAGGTGCGTTCGTTCTTTAACCAGACGGAGCGCACGTTCGTGCTGACCGGCTGGGTACCCGAGAATCGCCAGGAGAAGCTGACGGCAGCCCTTGCTCCAATCGGCGCGGACATCGACATGACATTCGAGCAGCCCACTTCCGAGGATTCGATTCCCGTAGAGCTCATCAATTCAGGGGTGGTGCGACCGTTCGAGGTTCTCACCGATCTGTATGGTCGGCCTGACTACTTTGCGTTCGACCCGACGCCCGTGATGGCTCCGTTCTTCTTTCTGTTCTTTGGGATGTGCCTCGGAGATGTCGGCTACGGAATCATGCTCATGGTCGGTTGCTACCTGATCAAGACCAAACTTGACGTTGCCGTTGGCGTCAAAAAGTTCATGGATCTGATGATTCTCGGTGGTCTTGCCTCGGCGATCTGGGGTGCGCTCACACGAAGCTATCTCGCGATACAAGCCGATAAGCTGCCTACATTCCTGCAGTACAAGCCCATGATCGATCCCCAGACCGAACTGATGCTGCTCTTGGGCGTGAGCGTGGGGATCGGTGTTGTGCACGTCAGCATCGGTGTGGGTCTTGCTGCGTGGCAACTGTGGAGACGCGGCAAGATCGTTGAGGCGATTTCCGATCATGTCAGCGTGCTCGTGTTCTTTGGGTTGCTGATCGCTTCGATCCTCGGTTTCATTGGAATCATCGATGCATCGCTCGCACAACCACTCCTCATCGTCGCGTTCATCCAGCTCGTGCTGCTCAAAGGCCGCACACTCGACATCGTATTGGGGCGTGCGCCGCTCTGGCACATCGCGCTCATCCCGCTCAAGGGGTTCCTCGGCTTGTATGACATGGTGAGCTTTGGCTCTGACTTCCTCTCCTACACCCGTCTCGCCGCTCTCGGTCTGGCCAGTCTTTATGTGGGCGATGCGATGAATCGCCTCACCGAGCTGGCGGGCGGTATCCCGGCAGTCGGGTGGTTGTTCGGCGCTCTCATCTTTGTGGTCGGCCACACGTTCAACGTTGTCATCAACATGCTCGGGGCGTTCGTGCACCCCACGCGTCTCCAGTATGTCGAGTTCTTTGGCAAGTTCTATGAAGGCGGCGGGCGTGCATTCGCTCCGTTCGCACCCCGGACAAAGCAGTTGGTGCTTCATCCGCATCCCGCGGGTGAACAGGAAGGAGGGGTGGCCTCGTGAATGAGACCATTCTAGGTATGACCGGTTTGGACTGGGCGTACCTGGGCGCGGCTTTTGCCGCGATCGGAGGCGGTATCGGTTCCGCGATCGGCATCACGTCGATCAGTAACGCAGCCGCAGGTATCGTGTCGGAGGACTCCGAGAAGTTCGGTAAAGTACTCCCGCTCGCAGCAATGCCGGGTACGCAGGGCATCTACGGCCTTGTGACGATGATTCTCGTGTTCGTCTTCACCGGCGTCTTTGCAGGCACCGCTGAACTGACCGCCGCCGAAGGACTGCGCGTCTTCTTCTCGTGTCTTCCGGTCGCGGTACTCTGCCTGTTCTCGGGCATCTACCAGGGCGCAACCGCAGTTGGTGCTTCGGGTATGGTCGCACGTCGCGACGAAGACGCTGGTAAGGCACTCATCTTCCCGGCGCTTGTGGAGACCTATGCGGTATTCGCTCTCGTTGTGACGATCCTGATGCTCCTCTACGCGACGGCCTAGAACCGTGGCACTCGCAGACATCATCAGGCGCATCGAACACGACACCACTGCCGATGCCGCAACCCTCGTTGGTGCGGCTGAGGCGGAGGCAACTCGCGTGCGCCATGAGGCCCGGGCGTCTGCCAAGGAGCGCCGCGAGAGTGAGCTGGCTCACGCCGAGCGCCTGGCCAAAGACGATGCCCGCACGCGCCTGGCAAGTGCTCGGCTGCATGGTCGCGATCGCGTATTGGTTGAGAAGCGCGAGCTGATCAACCGGACTCTACGCAACGCGATCGAGCACATTCTTGCTCTTCCCGATGCGGAATATGCCGCATTGCTCGCCCGCGAGATCGATGCGGCTGCGCGCGGTGGTGAAACGGTCGCACTCGGACAACGTGATGCAGATCGACTGCGTTCGGCATTACCGGCAGCGCTGGAGGCAACCGGCACAGATGTCGAAGTCGCCGAGGCTACCGATTCGATCGAGCAGGGAGTGGTATTGATAGGCACACGGATGCGGGTTGAAATCTCACCGGCTGCGCTCGTTGAATCGCACCGCGCCGAGCTTGAAGCGCGTGTGAGTTCCGTGCTGTTCGCATCAGAGGAGACTCCATAGCCGTGGCTCGCTACCGGACAATACGCGACGCAATCCGCTTCGGCTACGCAGTGGGGCGTGTTCGCGTGCTCGAAACCCGGCTGCTCAAGCGCTCGCATTATGAGCGTCTACTCGACGCGCGCACATTCGAGGATCAGCGACGGGTGCTTTCCGAAACAGTGTATGGCTCGTATCTCGATCATGCGCGCACTGCCGACGATGTCGAGATTGCGCTGGACCGAGCGCTGGCCGACCTCTACAACGACTTCCTTGAAACGGCGAATCTTCCCGACGAGATCGTGATGTACTTCCGTCGTATGCATGATTTCGAGAACTTGCGGGGCCGCCTCAAGGCCGAAGTTCTCGATATCCCTGCCAAGGAGCTCCTCAACGATCTGGGTAGCATTCCGGCGGAACGGTTCATCTCAGGTGATTTACCGCCGGAGCTCGCGGCTGCCGAATCGAGGATACGTTCTCGGGCAAGCCGATCGGGTGAGCTGTCAGCCGATGCGCTCGACGCAGTGGTCGATGTCGAACGTTTCACCGCGCTCGATCTCATCTCGCACGAGTCGAAGAACTCGCATGTGCGACAGATGGCGACGGTCGGAGCGGATCTGGCAAACGTGAAGGCATTCGTGAGAATCCGACGGATGGACCGTCCGCTCGCTGACATCGGGCGACATGTGGTTCCGGGTGGCACCATCTCTGTACAGGAGCTTACGGCGCTGAGCAGGGTTCCGCTCGAAGAAGCATTGAAGCGGCTCGTGATGCGTCCATCACTTGCCGGTATCGACCCTGAGGCGCTCGCCGACCCGGCGAGGTTCGATGTCGCAGCAGACGCCCTCATTTCGCGACATCTGCATCGTGCTCGCATGATCGCCGTCGGCCCTGAGCCGGTTGTGGCCTATGTCATGCAGCGCAAGGTGGAAGTGGCGATGTTGCGCACGCTTCTCATAGGCAAGATCGCGGGCGTTGAACGCGACGTACTCCGTGTTCGTATGAGGGACGTGGCATAGATGGATGAGATGCTCAGAGTCGCGGTCGTGGGCGACGGCACGAGTGTGGCGGGATTCCGTCCGCTCGGCTTTGAAGTGTTCCCGGTGAGGGAACCCGTCGACGCGCGCGAGCTCTGGAGCACGCTCACTGATGGTTCGTATGCGGTGGTCATGGTGACTGAGCCCGTATGGGCAGAGATCGCCGACCTAGCAGCAGAGGTGATCGACAACGCTATTCCTGCTGTCACGGTTATCCCGGGTGCGGGTAGCCCCGGTGGAGT
The DNA here is from genome assembly GCA_024637115.1 of Actinomycetes bacterium. Classification (GTDB taxonomy): domain Bacteria; phylum Actinomycetota; class Coriobacteriia; order Anaerosomatales; family JAGXFU01; genus JAGXFU01. The sequence continues at coordinate 313,531 of JAGXFU010000005.1, read as the reverse complement.
CGGACAAGAGAAACTCGACCACGCGATCGAGCGTGCGCTCGGGACGACATCGTTCATCCGAGAAGAGGGCGAGTAGATGGAGCAAGGAACTATCGTCAAGGTCGCGGGCCCCCTTGTCGTTGCGGAGGGGCTTACGAACTCCAAGATGTATGACTTGGTGCGTGTGGGCGAAGAGGGTCTCATGGGCGAGATCATCGAGATGCGAGGAGATCGCAGCTCGATTCAGGTCTATGAGGAAACCGAGGGCCTTGGCCCCGGCGACCCGGTCACGTCGACAGGAGCCCCGCTTTCAGTGGAACTGGGACCCGGGATGCTCGGTGGCGTCTATGACGGCGTTCAGCGGCCTCTCGATGCCCTGGAGGCGCTAACAGGGGCGTTTCTCGCCCGGGGTATCGATGCGCCGGGCCTTTCCCGCGAGGCGACGTGGATGTTTCACGCCACTGCGCATGCGGGTGACTCGGTAGTGGGTGGTGATGTGATCGGTATCGTTCAGGAGAACGAGGTCATCACGCACCGCATCATGGTGCCGCCAAAACTCTCCGGTCGTATCGAGCACATTGAGAGCGGAACATACACGGTCGATCAGCCGCTCGGCTCGTTGGTCGATGACGCGGGCACCACGCATGACCTGATCATGATGCAGCGCTGGCCTGTGCGTGTGCCTCGTCCGTACCGTCGCAAGCTGTCCGTAGATGAACCACTCGTGACCGGAACACGCGTGATCGATACCTTCTTCCCGCTCATGAAGGGTGGCGTGGCGACTATCCCGGGACCGTTCGGTGCCGGCAAGACCGTCACGCAACACCAGATCGCCAAGTGGTCGAATGCCGAGGTCGTCATCTTCATCGGCTGTGGTGAGCGCGGCAATGAGATGACCGACGTGCTCATGGAGTTCCCTGAGCTCGAAGACCCCTACAGCGGCTATCCGCTCATGAAACGCACCGTGCTTGTCGCCAACACCTCCAACATGCCGGTGGCAGCTCGCGAGGCGAGTGTATACACGGGCATCACGATGGCTGAGTACTTCCGTGACATGGGCTTCAACGTTGTACTGCAGGCGGACTCCACATCGCGCTGGGCCGAGGCCATGCGGGAAATCTCCGGACGCCTTGAAGAGATGCCCGGCGAGGAAGGCTTCCCCGCTTATCTCGGTACCAAGCTTGCGGCGTTTTATGAACGCGCGGGTAAGGTGCTCGCCCTTGGCGGCCCGCTGCCCCCGGGCAGTGCATCGGTCGAAGAAGCGGCCGCCGACAAGGCCGTGGGAGGCACGTCGGAGCCCGGCGGTCACGAGAGCAGTGAGGGTCGCGACCGCATCGGATCCGTTTCGGTCGTTGGATCCGTATCACCCCCCGGTGGCGACCTTTCCGAACCGGTCGTGCAGAACACGCTGCGGGTCGTGAAGGTGTTCTGGGCACTGCAGGACACACTCGCCTATGAGCGTCACTTCCCGGCGATCGACTGGCTCACGAGCTATTCTCTCTATCTCGACAAGATCACGCCGTACTGGAATGAAACAGTCGGGCGGGGATTCAGGGAACGCCGTGATCGCTGCATGGAGATCTTGCAGCGCGAGAGCGAGCTTGCGGAAATCGCGCGACTCGTGGGTGTTGAAGCGCTTTCGCCCGACGAGCAGGTCCTCATGGAGACTGCAAAGTCGATCCGTGAGGATTTCTTGCAGCAGAACGCGTTTCGCGACGACGATCAATTCACATCACTCGCTAAGCAGGATCTTCTGCTCAAGTTGATTCTGCACTTCTACGACAAGGCACGAGAGGCGCATGCAGGCGGTGCGAGCCTTGCAGATATCTTTGCGGCTCCGGTGCGCGAGCGCATCGCACGGGCCAAGTACCTGACCGAAGACGATTTCGGTGTGTTCGCCGACATCACGTCCGACCTCGAGACCCAGCTTGTAGCCGAGGGTTCAGAGGAAGAGGGGGTATAGCGTGGAGCGCGAGTACATGACCGTTCGCGACATCGTCGGGCCACTCATGCTCGTTGAGGATGTCGAAGGTGTGACATACGGCGAACTCGTCGAGCTCGAATACCCCGACGGTACGAGTTCGCTCGGCAACGTATTGGAAGTCAACGGCGACGTCGCTCTCGTGCAGGCGTTCCAGGGCACGCAGGGATCGAACCCCGCTTCGACAAAGGTGCGCTTCCTGGGTCGCGGCCTCACTCTCGGCGTGTCACGCGACATGCTCGGCCGTGTGTTCGACGGCTTGGGGCGTCCTCGCGACGATGGCCCGGAGATCATCCCCGACGAGCGACTCTCCATCAACGGCATGGCGATCAACCCTACCGCACGTGACTTCCCCGATGACTTCATTCAGACAGGCATCTCGAGTATCGATGGCCTCAACCCGCTCGTTCGCGGGCAGAAGTTGCCGATCTTCTCGGGCTCGGGTCTGCCGCACAATCAACTTGCCGCCCAGATTGCGCGCCAGGCGGCGGTGCTTGCGCGCAGCGACGATCCCACCAAGGTGGGCGAGAAGCTCGAGGGTGAGTTTGCGGTCGTCTTTGCTGCTATGGGCATCACCTTCGAGGACGCTGACTTCTTCATGAGCGAGTTGCGCGACACCGCCGCAATCGAGCGTGCGGTCCTGTTCCTCAACCTCGCCGATGACCCCGCGGTCGAGCGTATCGCCACTCCGCGAATGGCGCTCACGGCAGCCGAGTACCTCGCCTACGAGTGCGACATGCACGTACTCGTGATCCTTACCGACATGACCTACTACTGCGAGGCGCTTCGCGAGGTCTCTGCAGCCCGCAAAGAGGTTCCCGGTCGTCGAGGTTTCCCCGGCTACCTCTATACCGACCTGGCAACGTTGTACGAACGTGCCGGTCGTATCAAGGGCCGCAAGGGCTCCATCACCCAGATACCGATCCTCACCATGCCCGAGGATGACAAGACGCATCCGATCCCCGACCTTACCGGCTACATCACCGAGGGTCAGATCATCCTTAACCGTGACCTGCACCGACGTGGCGTGTATCCGCCGGTTGCCGTGCTGCCATCCCTCTCGCGGCTCAAGCAGAAGGGTATCGGCCCGGGCAAGACACGCGAGGACCACGCCGACCTCTCCAACCAGCTCTTTGGGGCCTACGCCCGAGGTATTCAGGCCAAGGAGCTTGCCGTCATCCTCGGCGAAGCGGCGCTGTCTGATTCAGACAAGGCATTTGCTTCATTTGCCGATGCGTTCGAGGATCGTTTCATCAGGCAGGGTGAGCACGATGATCGTACGGTCGAGGAGACGCTCGCGCTCGGCTGGGAACTCATGACACTGCTTCCTCGTGTTGAGCTCAAGCGTATCAAGGACGAGTACATAGAGAAGTACCTGCCTGCCGATGAGACAGCTGAATCGACCGTGGAGGCACCTGCGTGAGCGCTGCCCTCTGGATAGTCGTTGGTGTGCTTGTGGTCGGGTTGGCAGCCCTGCAACTCTTGGGCGTGCGCGCTCTCGAGTCGTGGGGAGTCGAGTCCTCGCGCGCAGTCCTGGGTCTGCGCATCGCCAATTTCGCCCTCGTGGCGGGCGTGATCACCTACGCTGCCATCGTCTGGCTGGGGAGGTAGCGCATGCCCAAGTTGCGTGTGAATCCGAACCGCATGGAACTCATGAAGCTGCGAAAGCGACGCACTACCGCGCAGCGAGGTCACAAACTGCTCAAAGACAAGCTCGATGAGCTCATGAAGGAGTTCCTTGGCAGGATAGGGCGAACTCGTGCTCTTCGATCGTCGGTCGAGAAGGAGTTGGCGGCAGCATACGGCCTGGTGGCGATCGCCCGTGCCGAGGCAGGCCGGGCGAACCTTGCGCAGGCGCTCTCCTCGGGAGAACCGCTCGACTTGATCGAGGTGAGCGAGCGCAACGTGATGAGCGTGCGCATCCCGGAGTTCAGCGTGATGGAGCTTGGCCAGCCCGGCACGTACTCTCTCGCGGAGACGCCGGCGGTGCTGGACTCGGCGCTCGGCTCACTTGCTACGGTGGCTCCTCGGCTGATCAAGCTTGCGGAACGCGAGAAGGCGATCGAGTTGCTTGCCGCCGAGATCGAGCGGACGCGACGTCGGGTCAACGCACTTGAGCACGTGCTCATCCCGCAGCTGACCGAGGCGATTCGTGACATCACCATGAAGCTCGAAGAGGCGGAGCGCGGGAACCTGACCCGGCTGATGAAGGTCAAGGACATCATCGCCGCACAGGAGGTCGCAAACAACGAGGCCGCGGCCAAGAAGGCGGGACGCGCGTCCGAGTAATGAGGCGCCAAGCCGCCCGTCTGTTAGTCGGTGCCGTCCATCCGTACAGTGCGGCGAATCACACGATTTGCCTAAAGTTCAGGCGTCGAATCTCCGATGAAAAACCTGTCAGGAATTACGAGCCTCCTGGCGATTGAAGCAGCTCCTCGCCGTGGTGCCCCTCCACTGCATGGAGCTGTTTCCCTCTGTGGAGGGACTCGTTCGCATCCGTTCCGGTCACGACGAGGGTCAGCTTGTTTGACCCGTGAACGCGAAGCCACCCAGCAGCAGTCCCGGCACGAGAACAGGGTTCGTTTCCGAGCCGATCCACTCTCGATCTCTGGTCACGCCACGCACATCGTTGAGGGCCGTCACAACGCCTTGGGTGAAGCGAAGATTCTTGAGGGGAGCGGTCAGTCGGCCGTTCTCGATCATGAAGGTGCCGTCACGGGTCATCCCCGTGAGCGTGACCGGAACCGGATCTTCTACGTTGACGTAGTGGAATCGCGTTACGTACACGCCGCGATCAACCGACGCGATCAGTTCGTCGATCGTCGCGTCCCCGGCCGACATCTCAAGGTTGAGGGGGAGCGGGCCGTACGGGTTTGGCGCCGGCAGCGCGTGCCCTGTGTTGGCCTGACCGGTTCGGGCGGACCAATAAGAGTCGGTGACCACCGTGCGGCCCACGCCCGACTCAATGAGCGCGACGCGGGATTTGGCGACACCCTCGAAGTCGAACGTCAACCCAAACGCATGAGGTGCCAGAGCGTCGTCTATGAGCGAGATGCGCTCGCTCATGAGTTGTTCTCCCAGGTGATCGGTCATGAAGGAGCGTCCCTCATCGAGCGCCTTTGCTCCCAGACTGAGCCAACCCAGGAACTCCACAAGATCGGCAACGGCTTCTGGCGCAAGTACCACCGCGTAGCTTCCGGGTTCCAGGTCGCGAGGTCCCTCAGAGCGCTCCGCGAGTGTCGCGGCCTCGTCGCCAAGGGCCGCAGCCGTGAATTCGCTGGCATCCCTTGAAACGAACGACGCCCATCCCGATCCCCCGTTGCTGCCCATGGACAGGACGGTCGCCCGCATCCCCGATGTCGACTGTGCAACGTCGATGCCCAGAGAGTTGGCAACCGCAAGTCCTTGAACGGTTGATTTCACGCCGCCTGCGCAGATCAACCCACGCGTTGCGGACTGATCAACGATCGAGCGGACCGAGGCTGCGCGCGCTTCTGCGTTGAACGCGAGCGTACCTGAGGCGACACGCTGTGCCGGTTCCACCGGTGAGACCCCCGGAAGGCCCGGAAAATCAGGATCGGCGGGTGCTGACGTCGCAGCAGCGAGTGCTGCGTCACAGCACGCGCGCAGCGAGTCATCGTCGGTGCGATTGGTGGCTGCGACACCCACCTGCGTGCCCACGACCGCCCGAACTGAGATCTCCGAGTTGTCCTCGGCAACATTCTGGTGAATCCGGTTGTCCGCAAAGCGGGTGAGTGCCGATGAGCTCACCGCAGCGACGACCTCGGTCGAATCAGCCGTGGAGAGCTCTACCGCTCTGGTCGCCAGTGCCTGTGCGCGTTCCTGCATCTCGTGCGCGTTGATCGTCATCGTCCCACCCCTACCTGAACGCCGCGGAATCGTGCGGGTGAGGCCCCATGGGCAACATGTGCGACCTGCATTGGCTCGCCTTTGCCGCAGTTTGGCAGTCCCCAGACCTTCCAGTGGTCAGCCGAACACACCGCATCACAGCTCGCCCAGAACTCAGGCGTGATCCCGGTGTAGTTGGGACTCTTGACCATGCGCGTGAGCTCACCGTTCTCAATCAGCCAGCCGATCTCGCAGGCGAACTGGAAGTTCAGTCGCTTGTCATCGATCGACCACGAGTTGTTGGTCTCGATGTAGAGCCCGCGCTCCGTGTCAGCTATGAGATCATCGAATGCCCACGTTCCAGGTTCGAGCGAGATCGTGGTCATGCGAATGAGCGGAATACGATTCCATCCATCTGCGCGCATGCAGCCGTTGCTCGTGCGGTTGATCTCCAGCGCTGATTCGCGTGAGGTGAGAAATCCGGTGAGCATGCCGTCGCGAATCAGGAAGTCCCGCTGCGCAGGCACACCCTCGTCGTCGTAGCCAAAGCTACCGAGGGAGCCCGGGACGGTCGCATCGGCTGTCACATTCACGATCTCGGAGCCGTAGCGCAGTGAGTCTAGGTCATCGAGCCCCAGGAACGATGTGCCCGCAAATGCGGCTTCATCGCCGAGTACCCGGTCGAGTTCCGTTGGATGGCCAACGGACTCATGAACCTGCAATGCGATCTGGCTCGCATCGATGATGAGATCGTAGGACCCGCTCGGGCAGGTGTCGGCGGTGAGTAGCGCAACCGCCTGCTCGGCAACACGCGGAGCGTGCCCCGGCAGATCCATCCGCTCGATGACCTCCCAGCCACCCTGTTCCCAGTCGCCACCGTGGCTGTTGGGAAATGAGCGAGAGAGGACTTCCGCGCCGTCGATAGCATAGGCAACGATTCCGCCACCGGATTCGTAGTGGGTCTGCTCGATGTAGCTGCCTTCACTCGAGCCAAAGACCTTGCTGATGCGATAGAAACCGAGATGGGCTTTGGTGAGCCGTACCTTCTCCTGCGCGCGAAGCGCTGCGTCGGCTTCAAGGAGGAGTGCGACCTTATCTTTGACGGGTATGTCGAATGGGTCGATATCACACGGCCCGGTCCACATGTCGGTGACTGTGTCGACAGACGCGAGGTGCACCGGATCACGAGACACCAGCGCAGAGGCTTTTGCGATCGCCACCGCTTGCTTGGCGGCGCTCGCAGCGGACTCTCCGGTCACCGCAGATGTCGAGGCAAAGCCCCACGAGCCGTCAGCAATGACCCGAACACCTATGCCAAACGTGGCACCGGATTCGATCCCCTCAACGCGGCCGTTGGCGACAGAGATCTCTTCGTGCAGGGTGTCGGTGATTCGTGCATCCGCATAGGTTGCCCCGCTGAGAGCCGCGGCGTTGAGAGCCGCAGCGATGATATCCCTCATGAAATCCCCCTCAAGGAAGTGACAGTTCGGTGATGCGCTCGTTGGGTCGCTATCGAACGAGCGTAGTGAGCGGATCCACAGAGTTCGGACTCACGCCTATCGCCGGTCCCTGGCGTGAGACCCAGTTGTAGCGCCGTGCACCCGCATAGTCGCTGCGCGCCGAAAGCCGCGATATCTTGACGAAGTCACCGGTGCGTGGTGCGTGGATGAAGTAGTCGCCGCCCACATACATGCCCACATGGTGGATAGGCGAGCCAAAGAACACCACATCGCCGGGTTGCAGCGCCGCGGGTGCGACCTTTGTGCCGAGCAGGAATTGGCTTCCAGAGTAGTGTGGGAGCTCAACGCCGTGCTGACGATATACGTAGAGGATCAGGCCTGAGCAGTCGAAACCGGCTGGCGTTTCCCCTCCCCACAGATAGGGGATGCCATGGTAGGCGAGCGCTGTTTCCACAGGAGAGCCGGGGGCGACAACGATACCGGCCTCACTTGCGCCGGAGAGGACTTCACGCAGGAACGACGCTTCCTCGGACTGACGTCTTGTGGCCTCGTTGTCGAGCAGGTCCAGAAGGTCACCTTGTTCCGCCGCCAGCATGTCCTGGCGCTCCTGTATGCGCAGCATGACCTCGATCTGTCGGGCGCGAAGGTCGAACTCGAGCGCCTCGGCTTGTTTCTCGGTCTCTTTCAGATCTGTGGCCGTCTGTTCAACGAGATCCTTCTGACCCTTGAGCGAACTCGCGACCTCTGCATCTGCAAGACCGATCGTGTTGAGGAATTTGACGCGAGAGATGAAGTCAGACAGAGACTTCGAATCGAGAAGCACTTCGATCGTGGCGAGTGTGCCGTCGCGGTAGATCGAGTTGGCGCGGCTGTTCAGTAGTTCGATCTGGAATGCGTACGCTGTGCGCGCCTTCTCAAGGTCGAGTTCGGCATCTGAGACCTTCTGACGGGTCGCATCGAGACGATCGACCGAGGCGTTGTAGGACTCTGCCGCAAGCGCCAATTCCCGGTCGAGCTCATCCAGTTTCGCCATGAGTTCATCGAGGCGGGCTTGCCTCCGGGCCAGCTCCTCGCGGAACTCCTTGGTCTGTTCATCGACTTCGACGTCGATGGGGCTTGTTTCGTCTGTCGAGGGAGCGGTTCGAGTGGGTGCGGGATCCGGATCCGGATCTGGGTCGGGGGCAGGAGCAGGGGCCTCAGGCGCAGGCTTCGGCGCGACCGGTACGGGGGTGGAAGTTGTTGGCTCGGCGACCGCCGGCAAGGCACATAGCATCACGAAGACGAGCGCCAGAGCGCCTCCCTGTCGTGCTATCTGTCCAAATGCCGTCACTGTCACGAGCTCCCTTTTCGCATCGGCACCGCTTGCGCGTAGCGCTCGATATACGCAGTCGACCCGAAGAAACGAATCCAATTAATCATTCTACCCTGAAAAGGCAGGTCAGAGCCATAGAGAAGGATGAAACCACAAGAAGCCCACATCCATTTGCCTGGTCTGGCAAGTCTCGCGTACTGATCTATCCGCAACCAAACCAGGTTCCGCCGTCCTATCATGCAAATGGGATGCCGAGACGACATGGATTCCTCGGCTATACTGCGTTTGTGTCCATGACGCCCGCTCTGGAGGCGAGCCGCGCAGATGCAGCGACCAGATGTGACCATCGTGATTCCCATGTTCCAAGAGGTAGAGAACGCTGCTGATACCGTTGCGGCGATCGCGGGTGTTCTTGAGCGCGAGGGGTGGTCTTTCGAGCTTGTTCCCGTCAACGACGGGAGCTCTGATGGCACCGCTAACGTCCTTGAACGACTGGCCGCCGAGGACCCTCGGGTCCGTCCGGTGAGCTACGAGCACAACCGCGGTCGTGGATACGCGCTGCGCCAGGGCTTCAATGCTGCGTGCGGTCGCTATGTCGCCGCGCTCGATGCGGACTTGAGCTACACCCCTGACCACGCCGTGCGGATGATCCGCATGCTGATCGAGGACCCGGAGACCGACATCGTTCTGGCTTCGCCCTATATGCCGGGCGGACGCGTGGATGGCGTTCCGCTGATTCGGCTGTTCTTCTCGCGAACCGGAAACTGGATACTTCGTCGTACCCTCACGCGTCCGGTCTACACGAGTACCGGAGTAGTGCGCGCCTATCGTGGCGATGCTCTTCGCAGACTTGAACTCACGTCAGACGGGAAAGAGATTCACCTGGAGATACTGTCCGAGGCGATGATTCTTGGAATGCGGATAGTCGAGATGCCCGCAGTGCTTGCGAGCCGTAAGAAGGGCTCCTCCAAGTTCCGTCCGAGAAGCACCGTGACAAGCCATCTCGTATTCAGCATGCTCGAACGACCTGCGGCGATATTCGCGGCTCTGGCCGCAGTGTTGATGCTCGCGTCGCTTGGGTTGGGCGCGTATCTGCTAGCGGTCTATTTCGAGGGAAACCTCAACCCTGAGCGTCCCTTGATGACGATCATGGTGCTGTTGTTCCTAGGCGGCGCGGTCGGTATGAGCTTCGCACTCCTCGGCATGCAGCTTGTGGGGTTGCGCCGCCAGATGGTGCGCATGCAGTCAGAACTGCGCGGCATGCGAGATACGATCGAGGCCGTCAGAGGCACTTCCCCCCATGATGACTAAGGGGGGTCTTCCCAGCGGCTCCCGCATCTGGAGGGGGATTCGTGTTGCTGTGGCGCTCGGCCTGATTGGAGTGCTGGTGTCCCGAGCAGGATTGGGTGACCTCGCCAGCGTCCGAGAGGCCATACGCCCTGTGTATTTGCTCGTGGCGCTCGGAATCGCGCCCGTTTCCCTGTTCGTACGGGCGTACAATCACTCACTTCTTCTGAATCGCGGCGAGTGTGTGATTTCCCTTGGCGACATAGTTCGCCTGACACTCGTGGGAGTCGGTCTCAATCTGTTCGTCCCGACCGGTGTCTCCGATCTTGCCAAGGCGCACTACGGATACCGCGTTCACGGTAATCCCGAGCGCATGGTGATCTCCTCGATTCTGGACAAAGTGACCTCTCTTACCGCCGTGGCACTGCTTGGCATGGTCGGCTCTGTCATTGCCTCTGAGCCTGCGATGGCGTGGAGCGCGGGTCTGGTATTTGTGGCCACGCTTGTTCCGTTCGTGCTGCCCGGGCTCATGCCCTGGCGCCTCGTTGTTCGTGTCTTGGCTCCCAAGGCGGATATCGCCGGGGTGCGCCTCGAAGCCGCTGCACGAGCATCATGGGGCCTCTTGCTCGCGGTGTGGGGCATCTCGCTCGTCGGGTGGGTGCTCACGTTCATGATCGTGTACTTGTGTTGTCTCGGCTTTGGCGCAGACATCGGGCCTGCCTACGTGTTCGCGCTTGCACCGCTGGCCACGCTTGCGCGTCTCATACCGATCTCGGCGGGAGGAATCGGTTTGGGTGAGGTGACGCTCGTCGCGCTACTTGTGCGCGTGGGGGTGCTTCAGGAGATTGCGGCGCAAGCGGCTCTCGCGCAGATGGTGTTGTTGCTGCTGATTCCGGGAACGGTGGGGCTCGTGCTGCTTGCGAGAGGCAGGGACGAGAGCTGATTAGCGCCTCAGGTCGGCGATAATCCATGGGAACGAAGAGGTCACTCGAACGTCACCAAAGTGTCCTTCGAGCAGTTGGGCAAAGCCTGTTCTTGTCCAGTGGTGTATGTGTCCCGGACAGTTTCCAAATGTCCGCAGATACTTGCCGCGCAGCAGGTTGGCTGCCCAGAACCATGGCTCATGCGGCACAGATGCCACGACGTGGTTCTTGCTGACGCGGACAATCTCAGCAAGTACTTTGTCCGGATCATCGACGTGTTCAAGGACCTCCGAGCAGACGACGAGGTCGAACTCCCCATCGGCGAATGGCAGCTTCTCACCGCGCTCCACCCGGAACTCCGCAGTCGGAACGAGCGTGCGGGCAACCTCAATTGCCTCCGCGCGTACATCGATACCCACCAGCCGGGCCTCGGGCATGGCACTGGCCAACTGTTTAGAGAGCCATCCTTGGCCGCATCCGACCTCGAGGATCGAGCCGGGTCGGTCAGCCGCCGCAAGCGTACCGAGTCTTTCCCGAAACGCACCGACTAGTGCCTGTCCTCTGGGTGAGAGATGTGAGTAGTCCTCTGCACGCTGGTCTGGTTGTTCTGGATTCATCGAGACCCTCCACTGATTGCTTCATCGAACACCGCTGTAATCAGCGCTTGTTCCTGGGCATTCTCGGTCGAGAACGCGTGCCAAACAAGGTTGTAGCTTATGAAGTACACAGTTCCCTCGCCGATTGTTCTTGACTGGATTGCGGGCCGGCCTCCGACGGTTGCAAGCGTGTTCAGTGGGGGTGTCCCCGGACGGGCTTCGTACGTGGCCCCTGACCATGAGCCGCCTGTTTCGTCAACGAATGGGGATGCAATGACATCTCCAACCTCCGGGTGAGCACGGGCGAAGCTGCTATTTGGCACGATCTGGGCCTTAGGAGGGAGGGGTGTCGATCGGATGAATGTGTCGAACATGATCGTGCCTGCAACGGAGTAGGCTAAGCCATCGAGGTTCTGGGAGGCATCGAGGACGATCACCCCGCCATTCTCAACGTATTCCAAGAGAATCGCCTCGGCTTCTGCGCGGTTCCTCCACCGCCATCCGTATGCAGCGACCGCGTCATACTGTGCTAGTTCGGCGGCTGTCTGTCCGTCAAGGAAGGCGCTGCCCTCCCACCCGTATCTTCCCGCCGTGCTTTGCAAATAGAAGTGGTAGTCGGTCGTAGGCTCGAGATAGTTGTCCCATGCTTTTCCAAGGTACTGAACAGACGGAAGCGCATCCGTTGCGGGAGGGAGTCTTCGCTTCAGCACCGTGAGCGCACCATGCCTGAGCACCTCATCGTAGGGCTCGAATCTGCGTCCCCGGATCGTGAAGAAGTAGTCGGCAGCGGACTTTTCCAATTCGTGACCATATCCGCGGATATCCTCGTATGCAGGCATCGCTCTGACATTGGTCTGCAGGTACCAGGCCACTACCGGCCACAAGTCGGAGTAAATCGTTCTGTGCGTGATCAAAGGGTCGCGCTGCGCCATCTCTGCCGAGGATTCCGCCGCGGCCTCCACAAAGGGGTCAGGTGTCTGGTCGGTCGTGAGCGCGGTTGCTGACAAGAGTCCCACCAACAGCGCAGAGAGGGTGAGCATCACCACTCTGCGAAGGCCAACCGACGGCTCTTTGCGCGCGCCGATCGTTTGCTGGAGGTCGCTGAGCGCATTGGCCCACCCACTCCACCCAAGAATGGTGAAGTAAAGCACTGATGGGGCCATGGTGATGAAGTAGCGCGGTACCTGGATGGTCTGGTGGCCATGAAAGTCCAGATAGATCAGGACCCAGGCGAACATGGCCGCATCGAGCGCAGCGTGAGCCTCAACACGTGGTGGCCGACCGCTGCCGTCGTCCTGCATGGGGGCCAGGGCGGTCCAGATCAGGAGTACAGCGATGGGAATCGAGAGCTGTCTGGCAAAGAGACCACCGGCGAGTTGCCCGAGCACCCCGACCCCAAGACCCGCCAGGGCGAGCAGAATGCGCCGTGGGGAGAATCCAAGAGCCGCGACGTAGTCTCCGGCCAGGCGCAACAGGCCGAGAGCTCCGGCAGCGAGTGCGAAGAGCGCGAGAATTTCAAACCCGGTCGGAGCCAGGAATTGCGGCAACTGGGCAAGATACCAACCCCCTGAAGCGGAAGCCTGGACCTCGCCGGTGGGCGCTGCGACTGTCTCTGAGAATCCGAGCGCGACGACGAACGGGAACAAGACGTCGCCAAAGCGTTGACCATAGTAGAGTGCCGCCGGGAGGTATGCGAGAATTGCCGCCCCGGCGCCGCCAAACACCCATCGAGCTTGTCGAAACGGACGCCAGCGCAGGAGGAGATAGACGATAGTCGGGAACAGAAAGAGAATCGCGGTATAGCGCGTCATCACTGCCACCACATAGAGAACTCCGCTGGCAAGGTACCAGGAGGGGTGCTCCTCGGTGGCCTTGACGATGCTCAGGAGCAGCCAGATCGACACCGCAATTGCCGCGAAATCCGTGTAGCCCACTCCAAGGTACTCCCACAGCGGCTGAGCCGTAAGAAGCCCGAGTGCGCAGGCAACCGATGGGAGTATGTCGAATCGTCGGCGAGCCAGCAGGTAGAATCCGACAATACCAGTGAACGATAGCGCGCCATCGATCCACTGAATCGCCGCCTGATTCAACGAGCCGAAACGAAAGACGAGTGAGGTGATGACCGATAGCATGGGTGCGCGATGGGCCTCGGTGTATCCGAATCCTTTGCCGGCGAAGTCCGCGGCGTTTGCAAGGAAGGCGTACGTGTCCCATCCGGGGCCGACAGTTACTGCGATGCGAACCTTGTATGCGATCAGGACGGCTGCGGTAATCGCAATGATGATGAGCGCGGTGATGTGCAGAAGGCGCGCACCATTGTCTTTGGAACTAGCCACGTGCTAGCTCGGCCTCTTCCACTGTTCGAGCATGCGCAGAACGCTGACGCTCACGACTATGGCCACCGGTCCGATCATTGCACTTGCGACGCGTACGACGCGAACGGCGGACTGCTTTGAGAACGACATCAGTCCGCTCAGGAGCTCGATCGAGCGCAGACGCATCAGATTGATGTCGCGCTCGGTCGCTCTCATAGGCCCTGTCATGGTCCATTCCTGTTCCTCGGTCAGCGTGACCAGGAAGCCGCTGAAGCGGAAGTGGAACACGATGAAGCGGTAGATGGGCAGCGTGATCAGTGTCCAGCCCGAACGCTCAATCCTGTTCTTCGTGTGGTCGTCTGACACCGCGAACACGGCAAGAGCACTTACCACCTCGATCAGCAGGTAGAACAGGTACATCGCGAGCACTGCGAGGATGATTATGCGCCACGAGTAGCCAATGAGGGGGAAGCAGAGGATCAGCGGGGCCCAGATCAGGCGCGGGAAGGCGAGTGTGTGATCGAACAGCAGCATCTTGGGCACAGCGAAGCGGCTGAACATCCCATGCTTACCACTGCCGATGAGCTCCTCGTTCACGCCGCAGACTTCGAGTTGTCCGCGAGTCCATCGCACACGCTGCGCATAGAGACTGTCCCAGTTGGTGACGGGCTCGAGGTAGACCTTGGCATCGTCGATGAATCCGATCGTCACGTCTTGCTTGTGCAGGTCGAAGGTGAGGTTGGTGTCCTCGGACACCGTGTCATTGCTGTAGAGCGATCCGGCCAGGAGCACCGAGCGCCTGAATGCCGAGCACGCGCCGGCCAGGGTGTACATGGTCTGCGTCTCAGCCTGTGCCCTGCGACCGAGGTCGAAGGAGGAGAGATACTCAAGGAACTGTGACTTGACCAGGAAACGCTCCACGAAGTTCAGATCCTTGGGGACGATGTCGCCATTCTCGTCGAGAATCAGCTGACCGTCGCTGTCGCGGGACTCAAGAATCTCCCAATCGACTTCGATGTTACCCGTTGCCGCGCCCATTTTGGGGTTGCGTGCGAACGACGAGGCGATGTTGCGAACCGCGTTGGGCGCGAGCACCACGTCGCTGTCGATGTTGATGAATATCTCACCACTCGAGGCTTCGATGCCTGCGTTCAGCGCGACGGCCTTGCCGTGGTTGCTCCCGTTCCGGAGCAGTGTAAGAGAACCACCGAACGGGCCGACCATGATCGGCTTGCCTTTGAAGCGGAACGAACCGTTACCATTGCCGTTGCCGCCGTTGACATGGTCCTCGACCTGCTCAGCGGTTGTGTCGGTCGAGCCGTCATCGATGACGATGACCTCGAGTTTGTCGTGTGGGTAGTCCTGTGCTTTAACGGAGTTCAGACAACGGTCGATGACCGCTGCCTCGTTGTGGGCGGGGACGATGATCGACACGGTTGGGAGTTCGTAGTCCTCGAACTCCTGCCGCTTCTTGCTTTCGCGACGCCGACTCCGCACGATGATGAGCCGGCCGAGCGCATCGAGCCCGTCAACGAGCACCGGTGTGATCAGCCACACGCCCCAGATCAGCATGAATGTCCAGATGCTACCCATCCGAGACCTCCGCCGACGGCTTGAGCTGTTTGTTGACGACTCCCATGGTCGGACGTGTCAAGAGATACCAGTAGACAATCACCGTTCCGACAAAGAAGAACACCCGTCCGAAGACTGCGTGGGCTGCGAACACCCAGCCAGTTCCGGCGGCGTTGATGATGGCCACGATGAGGAGGATACGGAAGAGATTGATCACGTAGGTGGCAACGAGGCCGATTCCGGCCGTGATGACTTTCCGACCACGCGAGAAGGCGGGGTAGAAGCCAACGAGCCCGACGACTGCGGACATTTCGATAATCGCAGAGCATTCGATCCCGATATCGAAGACCGCCCATCCAGTGTGATTGGGTATGGCGAGCCCTGTCTGACCCAGAACGTCGAGTCGCAGTCCAAGGAACCCGGCCATGGCTTTCACTTGCGTGGCCTCGAGTGCCTCGAGAGCGTGCTCCAGTCCAAGGAGTGACGCACCGTACACAACAAGGATCACGAGACCGAATGCACCCGTGATGTAGAACACGAGCCAGCGCCGCGATCGCCACAGGAAGACGGTGGTCACTGCCCAGAGCAGTACCAGTCCGGTGTATGGAAGGAGGCGATCGATCATCCGACCGTCCCCCCTAGGTCAATGCCGCTCTTGCGCGCCTTGCGAACCATGAGGAAGGCGAGAAACCCCGCTGAGAGTGCAAAGAGCGGCCAGCCGAGGGCGGGGATGGAGTAGAATTCGGTGGTCTTCACATCGATGATTCTGGTTCCGTCACTATGAATCCATGTGGCGGTTACCTTGTAGGTTCCCTGGTTTGGGAACTGCGCGTTTGAGATGTCCCAGTCGGGCAGCGCGACTGTTGCGTTCGCGCCAACGTCGACATTAGTCGTGGTATGGGTCACAGTCACGGCGCTCGTGCCGTCCCAGGTCACGGGCGCACCGCTGCTGTCGATGTAGATGTCTCCAGCGTTGAACGTTCCATCTCCGTCGCTGTCCCACCAGATCACGTACTCGACCGAGGTGTCGCTCAGTGCGCTCCCAATCTGGTTCTGGACTTGGGAGGTGACCGTTACGCTCGTGCCGATGCTCGGGGCGTCGGTGGCAGCGAGGGCGCTGATGATGGCCTTCCACGACATGGTGAACGGGCTGGTCTCGAGAAGCGCACCATTCTTGGCGTTGTGGAGTTCCACCACCCAAGGCCCGATAGGATTGCTGAGCGTGGAAGGGTAGTCGTCAAACGCCATACCCTGAGTGTCCACGCGACGATCGGAACTGGTCTTCACGATCTGCCCGTTCGCGTCCTTCCACACAAAGTAGACGTCCAGGCTCGTGTCCAGTCCGGTGGCTCGTGCGTATACCGTCTCAGTAAGATAGAAATCATGATCCTCGTTGATATAGCCGACATCTCCGAATGTGGTCAGAGTGCGGACCGTCGTGTGGTCGACAACGGCGTCGCTCACGCCTCCGGTGGATGCTGTCACCGTCAGGTAGTCTTCCGTTCCCACCGCAACGCCAGTAGGAACCTGAACTCGCACGATGATATTGCCGATCGCCCCATTTGGGCCGAGGGTGATGTTCGTGATCTCAGTGATACCGTCTGCGGCATAAATCCGTACGGGCCAGCCGTTCGACGAGAGTGTTGACACGGCGATAGTTCGGGTTGACGGCCAGCTGTTTGTGATCGTATGGGAGTACTGAACCCATGAGCTGGCACCTCCAAAACCCTCTTGATTCTGCTCGATGTCGAGACCGAGCTTCACGGTGGTGCGCGCTTTGGCCGAACTCTTCACTGTGGGCGCGCCGTTCACGGTGGCGGTCAAGGTCACGATGTCTTGTTGGCCGATCGTGGCGGTGATGGGAACAGTCACACGCGCACGCACGGTGGTCGACGCGCCAGCGGCGAGGTGCACCGACGACAGAGGATTGCCGGCGGAGTCGATGATTGTGTTCGGGAATCCGAGGGTGGATAGCGCTGAAAGGTTGAGAGTCTCACCGGTTGAGAGGTTGTTCTGCACAGTGAAGCTGTACTCGACCGTTTGCCCCGGCGCCATCGTTGCCGCTTGATCGGGCGTGACGGTGATTGCACCGACACGGGTTGTGTCAGCAGCGCTGCCGCTCACGGTCGGGTCATCTTGCGAACGCGCCGTGAGCGTAGTTGTGTCGGTTATTCCGTCAGTGGCCCCGAGGGGGGCGGTTACCTGAACGTAGACAGTGCGAGCACTGTTCGCGGGAATTGACAGCTCGGTGATGGGCGCCCCGCCAGAATCCGTGATTCCCGTGACCCATCCCTGTGACGAGGTCGCGGTCAGATCAAGGATGTCGTCGACGTTGCCGTGGTTTGACACCGTGTGCGCATACGTGACGGTCGTGCCGGGCAGAGCGCCACTGGAGTTATCGGGAGTGACCGTGACTCCTTTGGTCGAGAGCCAATAGAGACCCTTGACGTTGTCTTCAACCTGCCCCCGGTTGGATTCCTGGAGTTTTCCGCTGACAACCCGGTAGTCGTCCGGCCAGAGGCTTGTCTTGTTCGCGGAGCCAAAGTCCTCGCCATTTCCGGTAGCGAAGTGAATCGCGATTCGGGGAGGTACATCGCCCGGAGCAAATCCAAGATCGCTCCAGGCAACCCGTGCTTCTGCCTCGATGCCGCTGATGTGATCGAGGTAGCCGTCCATCGGTTTGGCCGGATAACTTTCGCCCCACGAGGGGCTTCCGATTGCCCATCCGTCAGGCGTGTTGCCGTCTCCATGAGGGGTGGCGTGTGTGTACGTCTCCCAGTTCGGGATGACCGGGTTCTGCATTGTGGTGGGAGGCGGACCATAGTGATCCATGGGGTCGCCAGCAGGGTAGACAAGCGTCCCGTTCGTGTTTCTTGCCTGGTAGTAGTGCAGAATGCGTCCGGTCTCGTCGTAGTTCTGTTGAGACGGTTGTGTGCTCGTGGGATCTGCCATCGACCAGGCTACGACGACATCTTCTCCTTCATTGAGCAGCCCATCGCCCCCGAGATCCAAGTACGCGCCGAAGGTGATGGCTTTGTTCCCGCCGGCCGTTCTGCGCCAACAGAAGTAGAGATACTCGTCATCGAACGTGGAGTTGACGTAGAAGATATCGCGGTCGGGCTGGCCGGGCCAGTCGGGGTCATCCGGGACCTGTGTGTCGAAAGCGACATTGTCCGGGTCGGCGCGAACACCGATCCAGTCGCTGAAATCGCCATCAATGGTGATTGTGGTTGACGTCAGCGCAGTTGAGGGTTGAGCGGGGATTGTCAACTGACCCGCCACAACTACAAACGCGAAAAGGACGCGAACTGCCAGTCCGAGGGCAGGACGCAATCGGCGCTTTGGATTCTCTCTTAGACTAGGTCGATAACCGGTCAACTTCTGCCTTGTCTTGTGGGTTCGTGCCTGCCGGTGCGCGATACCCCGCGAGGTGTACCACTCATCATATAGTTACTATCGTTATGTGACGAACCTCACTACACATGTACGAGATGGGGGGCCGCATGGCGGTCTGGGCGGAAGGGTGCGCGTTCCCAAAAGGTGGGCATGAGAGGATAAACGGCAGAATGATGGGTTTCTTGCAGTGATGCCTGACGGGTGCTAAACTGCTCAGGCGCTCAAAGGCGCACGGTTATTGCGGGGTGGAGCAGTCTGGTAGCTCGTCGGGCTCATAACCCGAAGGTCGCAGGTTCAAATCCTGTCCCCGCTACCAACAAAGTCGCAGGTCGGAGATGTTACTGTCTCCGGCCTGTTTTGTTTGGCGGGGTCGCCTTCTAACACTTCTTCTAACGCTTCCGCATAGTGTTGGCATTGGGATCGGCGCGATTACGAGGCCAGAGTTTACAGTTCCAGACAGTATGGGCCATGATTTCCCAGCATTGGGGAATGTCAAGAGTTTACTCTTGGAGGGGAATGGTCGCATGCGTATCTCGTCTTCTGGTTTCGTCTGGCCTGCAAAGATTACGCGGAGCTGGAAACGAGGTGCAATCGGGAACTTGCGCAGGCGAAGACACATCGAGCTCGAACTGGAGCATCACATCGCCGGTCGGGTACTTCGCCTGAGCAAACACAGGAGGCAATACACCAGGCAATCAGAGCCGTGGAGGCAATCGAGACCCCACTGGTTCCCTATTGGCCGACCAAGCCTGACGATACGGACGTTCTCTTGGACACGATAGGTTTCTACACGGAGTATTGCCAGTGGGTGCTCATCGGTGCCGAGGCTTCTGCTGCTGGAACGAGTGTGCTGACCTTCGGGGGGAGCTTCTCTTGTCTCCCGGCACTCGGAACTGCGTATTCTGTGCTCGAGGGCGTTGAGATCGCGACTGACATGTATGGTGCTGGACGTACACTCTCGATGATTCAGTCCGGAGACAAGACGCCAGCGGACTTTGCGCTTGAAGTAGTGGATCTCACGTACGCCGGGCTGCCTGTCGAGAATACCTTTCAGGATGCGCTTCTCAACCAATTGCTCTGGGAAATCGGTCAGTAGTTCGGACTGGGGGCTATATATGGACTCGCAGCTCATTCTCGTAGTTGTCTTCTGGGGGTTTGTCATATTGGCTTTGCTGGCGAGTGCGCTTCGGTGGGAGTCGCGCCTGAAGATGCAGTCACTGCTGATGCTCGTACTGGTGCTCGCTCTGACGCCTTGGGGTGTCGCAAATATCGGACCACAAGTGCTGCTTCTGATTCTGATTGTCGGCTACATCACGTACCTAGTCTGGAGATAATGGAGTTTGGTCTGCTCTGATAGGGCGTATGCGGGTTTCGTGGCCATCTGCATCGTTCAAAGCTCGTACGTTGGCGAGGAGATGCCGCGCTTCGATGGTGTTGAGTTGCTCATCAGACCGGACGTCTTCGAGGAGATTGTTTCGCTCTCGGGGTATCCGCCAGTTTGGCGGCATCAGGTCTCACCGATGCAGCCCGTTGGAGAAGGATAGGGGCCCGTCCTTCTAACACTTCGAACCAGAAACAGCCGGAACGACAGGTAGCCACACCACTCCTGAACTGCACGAACGCCATTCACCCCTGTTGGCATGCCCTGTTTGGCCGTCACTTGTAGCCCGAAGGTCGCAGTTTCAAATCCTGTCCCCGCTACCAACAAAGTCACAGGTCGGAGCCGACACAGGTTCCGGCCTGTTTTGTTTGTCCGGAATCAGCCACCGACGTCGGCCTCCACCACGTCGTTTGTCCGGGTGCGTTCGGTCGCTATGCGGAATCGACGCCTCTAAGTGGGCAGCGGTCGGACGACCAGCCGGCTGTTCCGCCCAAGACGACCTCGCTCTCTCGGCCAGCGCGCTCGAGTAAGCTCGCAGCGATCGTCGAGCGCCGCCCGGTGCCGCAGAAGATCACGATCGGCTCTTCAGGGGTGAGCTCGTCGAGACGCTCGGGCAGTTCGCGCAGCGTGATGTGTTGCGCGCTCTCGATATGCAGCTTCTCCACTTCATCGGCGGTGCGTATGTCGAGTACGCGTAGGACGGCCCCCTCGTCGAGCCGACGACACACACCGGGGGTATCGAGCGTGTGCGTTCTGGCTACGGTCCGTCCCGCAACTTCCCACGCTGCGATTCCTCCCCCCATGTAGCCGTGCACGTCGTCGAAGCCCATGCGCGACAGTTCTGTCATGTCGCGCTGCGGATCCTCGGACACAAGGATCAGATGCGCGTCGGCCTCAATGAACCAGCCCGCCCACGCGCCCAGCATCGACGACGGGATGGCGAGTGAGTCCGGTACGTGCGCGGCGAGGAAGCATTCGGCATCGCGGGTGTCGACAACGAGGGCACCATCATCGAGAAGCTCGTCGATGCGCGCGGGGGACAGCGGTGGTAGCACGCCCCGCTCGTCGAAGCGAGAGCCCTCAAGGTTCATGCGCTCCATACGTGTGAAATAGGGAGGTCGCCCAATCCGAGCGGAGCGTTCGACCATCTGTTCCACGAACGCGGATTCTTCAAGCTGAAGCAGTGGGTTGAGGGCGCGCTCGAGACCGAGCGTCGAGTACGGGCGGCTCGATATCGCACTGCCGCACGCCGAACCGGCACCGTGTGCCGGCCACACAATCGTGTGTTCGTCGAGCATAAAGACCATATCGTGCAGGGAGTGATAGAGCTCTCGCGCAAACTCCACGGCTGATCCCTCAGGTCCGAGGTCAGTCCGACCCACATCGTCGGCGAAGAGCAGGTCGCCGCTGAAGAGCATCCACGGTGAGCCGCTCTCCCGCAGGAGATAGCACATGTGTCCGTGCGTGTGACCAGGCGTGAGTAGGGCATCAAGTTCGTAGCTTCCGATCAGGAGGCGCTGCTTGTGCTCGATCGCGGTCCCGTACGAGTACTCGAGCTCGCTGTCTGCGTGGTAGATGAGGGCTCCCGTGCGCTCGGCGAGTTCCACGCTACCGACTACGTAGTCTTCGTTGCGATGTGTCTCGAGGATCGTTGTGATATGGGCTCCTCTCGATCGGGCGAGGTCGGCGTAGACTGCCACGTCGCGGCGCGCATCAATGACGAACGCCTCACCATCGTCTTCCAGGTAATACGACCAGTGGGCGAGTCCGGGGCTTTCGATGCGTTGGATGAACATACCGCGACCTCCTCGGTGAGACGATATGGTGTATCTACCCACGTCATATAGGCCGCGAAAGAATCAGACTTGGCCGGATGTCGGCTCGTTGCCATACGGACACGAACTCGACTAAGGCACTCGGCTGCGACTGCAGGGCTTGGGTAGGTATTGCAGGGAGGACTTTGTGTAGCCCAGAGAGCATATTGAGTGGCGGTGAGTGGTTGAATTCGCCGCCCTCTGCGTGTCTACCCGGGAGGTTAAACCTTGAGTTCAGGCAGCCAGTCGCGCTCGCCGCGATACGAGAAAGACAGCATCACGCTTACCGGCGCCGTCGCGCTCGGATCCGGCGTCATGATCGGTGCCGGCATCCTCGCTGTGACGGGTCAGATTACCGAGCTTTCCGGGAGATTGCTCCCACTGGTCTTCCTCGCTGCAGCGGTTGTTGCGGCGTTCAGCGCCTATTCATACGCGAGGATGTCCCGGGCTTTCCCGTCCGCCGGCGGCATCGCCATGTTTCTGGAGAAGTCATACGGCAGAGGGTGGCTCGCCGCAGGGATTTCGGTACTGATGTACTTGTCCATGGTGCTCAATGAGAGTCTCGTGGCTCGCACTTTTGGCACCTACGCTCTGCAACCATTCGGTATCTCGACAGATAGCGTGCTCGTGTCGGTTCTTGCAGTAGCACTGCTCCTCGTGGCTCTGGTCGTGAATCTCATTGGAACGCGGCTCGTACAGGGTATCTCGCTGCTGTCGGCTGCCTTCAAAATAGGTGGCCTGGTCGTCTTCTCAGGTGCCATTCTGTGGTTCTCCGACTCGGTCTTTGCGAGTTCTCCGGGCGGCTCGGTCGATTACGGTGTCTCCTCGGTGCTTGGTGCCATCGCTCTGGGCGTACTTGGATATAAGGGGTTCACGACGATCACGAACCAAGGCGAGGAGCTCGTGAATCCGGAGAAGAACGTCGGCCGTGCCATAGTGCTCACGATAGTCCTGTGCGCCGTACTCTACGTGGTGGTATCGCTCGCCGTGGGCTCGCAACTCACGGTCCGCGAGATCGTGGACGCCCGTGATTACGCGCTTGCCGAGGCGGCCCGCCCGTTCTTTGGTGACGCAGGCTTGTGGTTCACGGTCGCCTTTGCCGTTCTCGCCACGACCACGGGTGTGATCATCAGCGTGTTCGCGGTGTCGAGAATGCTCGCGATGCTGACGGAGATGGGGCTTGTGCCGCATCGTCACTTTGGGATGCCGGGTGACATACAGCAGCACACCGTTGTCTACACTGTCGCGATCGCCATCCTGCTTACCGTCTTGGGCGATCTTTCGCGCCTGGCGGCACTCGGCGCGATCGTATACATCATCATGGATATCGGAGTCCACTGGGGTCTCGTCTTTAAAGTGCGCGAGGAGACCGAGGCCCGCGTGTGGATACCGGTCGTTGCGATAATTCTCGATCTCGCGGTGGTGACGGGCCTCATATTGGTCAAGGTAAGCAGTGATGTCGTGCTTCTCGTTGTCGTTGCGGTCTCTATCGCTGTGATCTTTGGGGGAGAGTGGCTCTATCTGAGGCAATCGGAAGACGCGTCTTAGAAGGCCCTGCGCCTCGCGCATGTACCACTCACGGTTCCTCTGAGATGATTAGTCGCCAGGTGTGAACCTGTTCGCTTGTTCCTGGGCCACATCGCGCAACACCTGTGCTCGCGCGAGGGGATCGAGTGCATCGAGTTCGTCCATCACTATCTTCTCAGCGCTGGTGATTCTCTCGGCGCGAACCTCCAGAGTGCCGGTGGCCATGAGGGCTATCCCCGATGATGCAAGGGTCGCCGGCATGACCCAGCCGCCCAGCCGCTTCTTTCCCTGTACGAGGTTGGCGATGGCAAGTATAATACCCGCACCGGTAAAGAGGGCGCCGATGCCGATTTGCGCTGTCGTTTCGTCAGGCAAGGAGTCGGAGGTCTCGGATACTCGTGTTCTGAGTCCTGATAGTTGGTCTTTGAGTTCTGCGATCTCCATGGTTGCGCTCCGTTCTATCGGGTTATCTATAGAGTCTATTCCCGCAAACACCGTTCACGCTGCAGGCAGTTGTCTCCGGTCGGTCTCGTTTTTCGAGATGAGCGGCGTTTGTGCTTCAGTGCGCCAGATGCAACGCCGATGTATTCTGAATGCAAAGACGATGTTCGATGCTTTCCGGAAGGAACATGCGCGTGCGCGATTGGAAAACACTTCTTACCAACATGACTCTGCGGACGCGACTTATGGTCGGCTACGCGGCGGTCTTGCTCGTGGCTCTTGCCATTGCCGGCTACACCGCGATCGGCTCGTTCGACAGCGCGCTCACCGAGCAGGCAAACCGCGCGATCGAAGCGAATGATAGCGTCGCCAACTCTCTCCTTGATGGCATGGTGGTCGACGTTGAAGCTGTCGTAGCCGATGCAGGCAAGGATCCCGGTTTGCGCGTTGCTGCGGGCAAGGTGGGCTTCGATTCCGAACTCCGCGCACGCACGCAACTTGATGGCCTGACGTACCTGATCGCCGTCGATGGCAACGGCAGGGTGCAGGCTTCGAGCACTCGCTCGCAACCATATGACGTGCGGTGGACTCGCCTCCTCGACTCGATCGCCGGTCAGAAAGCTGCTTCATTCATCGATGTGGTTCCTGAGTCGGAGCTGCTGGCCCTTGGACTGGCCGATGAGCTGGCAATCGAGAC
The DNA here is from genome assembly GCA_024637115.1 of Actinomycetes bacterium. Taxonomy (GTDB): domain Bacteria; phylum Actinomycetota; class Coriobacteriia; order Anaerosomatales; family JAGXFU01; genus JAGXFU01. The sequence continues at coordinate 289,001 of JAGXFU010000005.1, read as the reverse complement.
AATCGGCACCGACGGAGGCGCGGCAGTCGAAGGCGAGGAATCCGGAGCGCTGGCTATCGTTGCAGTGACCCCTCTCAAGACCGAGCAATTCACCGGGATGCTGGTCGCAGTATCGAGTTTCAAGCTGAACCATGCCCTTGTCGACGCCATCGTGTCGCAGGTCGGCGGCACTTCAACGGTGTTCCAAGGAGGCATTCGCGTTTCAACGACAGTGACGAACGCGGTCGGAGAACGGGCGATTGGAACTGTGGTATCCGATCCTGTTCGCAAAGCGACGCTTGTCGAGGGTCGTCCGTTCCGCGGTCAAGCGTTTGTCGTGAACCAGGAATCGCTCACCGCATATGATCCGATCAAGAATCCCGACGGCGATGTGGTTGGCATGTTGTTCGTGGGGCTCCCGCTTCAGGAGTACGACGCGGCAACATCGCAGTTCACTCGTTTCTACACGCTAGTGATTATCGGCGCGCTGGTGATGGGGCTTGTTGGCGCGTACTACCTTGCGCGCGGAGTGTCGCGCCCGATCGCCGAACTCGAGGCAGTTGCTCTTCGGGTGGCGGGCGGCGATCTTACCGTTCGAGCCGACGCCTCCGGGTTCAAAGAATCACGCGCACTCGCCGATTCCTTCAATTTCATGATCGAGGGTTTGGGAGGAATCATCGGCACTGTTGACGACGCATCAGCGAGTCTCGGTTCCGTTTCGACTCAGATATCCGCGGCTTCACGCAACTCGGCGGAACAGGCTTCACGTCAGGCGTCTTCGGTGGCGGAAACGACAGCCACGGTCGAGGAGCTCTCCCGTACATTCAACGCCGTCGCCGAGGGCGCGAGCCGGGTACTCGAGATTGCCGAGGATTCGTTGGAGGCTGCCCAGGAGGGCCAGGCAACGGTTGAGTCCGGGGCGCACACGATGGAAGACCTCACTGATGGTGCCCGTGAGGTACAGGAGGCAGCCGCAGCAATGACCGGTGTTGCCGCAGACATCACCGAGATGACGATCATCATTGGCGGCATTGCCGAGCAGACCAAGATCCTTGCAATGAACGCCGCGATCGAGGCTGCTCGAGCGGGGGATGCGGGCAAGGGCTTTGGCGTGGTTGCGACTGAGATTCGTACGCTGGCTGACTCTGTCGCGCGCTCCGCCAGTCACATCTCTCAATTGGTTGTCGGTATCCAGGCCGCGAGCAAGGCGCTCGCGACTACAGCTGAGCATCAGGCGGAGCTTACGGCGGTCGGTGCGCGGCAAGCAGGGGAGTCGAACCAGACCTTCGGGAGCCTGGTCGGTCAGATGTCCTCAACGGCGGCAGCGGCTCGCGAGATCGCAGCAGCTGCCACCCAGCAGAAGGTTGCGGCGGACCAGATCGTATCGGCCATGCAGCAGGTGAGCAACAGCTCCAACGAGAGCGCGAGCGCTGCGCGCCAGCTCGCCGACGCGGCGACTGAGGTTGAAAGCGAAGCCGACCGTCTCAAGCGCGGGCTGGGTGGCTTTCGAATCAGGTAGCCAGCCCCCCGGTGCGGTCGCGAATGATAGTATTGTGATGTTCTTGGTCCTCGACTCGCGCACGCGTGGCGTCCATGCTCCTTCAGTCGTGCACATCGCATCGTTGAGGAAACCATATTTCGGTTGTTCGTTGACTGCTCGATCGATCGTGGTGCCGAGGAGGGAGGATGGGATTCTGGCGCGGAGGACATGCCGATGCGCCAACACAATCTGCCTGCAAGTAACCGTTGATCTCTGATCTTAAGTGAGGCGAACACGTTGAAGCACATACGAGTTGTTCTTGCTCTAATACTGGTACTTTCGCTTGCGCTCGTGGGCTGTTCGAGCGCATCTGACGACGAGTCGTCATCCACCGACAGCGCTGACACGATCACGATCGGCGCAGCTCTGTGTCAGACCGGCATTCAGGCTCCCCTCGACGAGCCCGCCCTTCGTGGCGCGCAGGTTGCGGTAGATGTCCTGAACGAGAGCGGCGGGATTCTTGGCAAGCAGGTTGAGCTCGTGAACCTGGATGGCAAGAGTGACCCGGTCACGGTCGGGAATGTGGCCAAGCAGATGATCGAGCAGGGTGCTGTCGCAATCATCGCGCCCAGCGACTTCGATTTTGGTGGTCCCGCAAGTCGTGAGGCGCAGAACGCCGGCCTCGTGGGCATATCTCCCTGTGCCTCGTCTCCTCTGTACAGCTCGACGGCTTTGGGTGACAAGCAGTTCACCATGTCTATGTGGAACACCACCATGGGTGCGGTCACCGCCGAGTACGCGTACAACACACTCGGGTTGAAGTCCGTCTACGTCATTACCGACGACTTCATCGATTACACCAAGAGCCTGAGCGAGTACTTCATTGTCCGCTTTGGCGAGCTCGGCGGAAATGTCATATTCGAAGACACGTACACACAGGGTCAGGCAGATGTCTCGGCGCAGCTCGCACGTATCAAGGCGCTGCCCGAGGAGCCTGACTTCATCTACATCTCCTCATATATGCCTGATCTTGCGCTCATGATCCGCACCCTCCGCGAAGCTGGTCTCGACATGCCTGTTGTTGGTGGAGACGCCTACGACGATCCGGGCCTGTTCGATGCGCTTGGCGCAGAGTACGGGAACGACATCTACTTCGATACGCATGGCTTCCTCTCGAATGAGGCCAATCCAGCGTACGGTGACTTCGCGGCTGCCTACGAGAACAAGCACGGTTCACCTCCCGACGCCGTGTGGGTCATGCCCGGCTACGATGCAGTCATGGTGCTTGCGCAGGCCATGGAGATCGCGGGATCGACCGATGGTGCCGAGATGGCAAAGGCCATGGAGGACAATGAATTCGATCTGCTGACCGGCAAGCTCAACTGGTCGGATGCAGCATCCGGTCATGAGCCCAACAAGGCCGCCGCTATGGTAGAGATCAAGGACGGCACGCCGGAGTTCATCGGATGGGTCATTCCTGACAGCATTCCTGCTCCGTAGGCACGTACTGATTGACGACGTTATCAGGGGGAGTCATGGTCGTGACTCCCCCTGATTTCGATACGTATAGTGCACTCGCATACCAACTAAGTGGAGTACTACATGGACGCGAAACCAAGTGGCAGCATCCTGGAGGTCCGTGGTCTTTGCAAGCATTTTGCGGGGCTGAAGGCTGTCGAAGACGTTAGCTTCACTCTTCGCTCCGGGGAGATCCTCGGTCTGATTGGACCTAATGGTTCAGGCAAGACCACTCTGATCAACGTGGTGACCGGGCTGCTCCCGGCCACTAATGGCACCGTGCACGTTGATGAGTATCGAACGACCGGTAGGCCACCCCATCGGGTCGCCCGCGCCGGTCTTGCGCGTACGTTCCAGACGATTCGCCTGTTCAAAGACCTCACCGTCCTTGAGAATGTCGAAGTGGCGGCGGTCAGTATGGGGTTTCCCCGACGCAAGGCTGTTCGCATCGCGCGGGACCTTCTTGAGGAGATGGGGTTGGATCAGTGGTCTGCTCGCCTCGCCGGCGAATTGCCCTTTGGCCATCAGCGCAAGCTTGAGATTGCGCGGGCGTTGGCCATGAAGCCGAAGTTCCTCATGCTCGATGAGCCTGCGGCTGGGCTCAATGAAGAAGAGAGCGATCTATTGCTCGAGCTGCTCGGTCCGATTCCCGAGACGAAGAAGGTTGGCGTACTTATCGTCGACCACGATATGCGACTCATGATGAATCTGTGTGGCCGTCTGCATGTCTTGAACTACGGACAGACCATTGCGCAAGGCACGCCCGACGAGGTCCGCTGTGATCCGCAGGTCGTGAGCGCTTACCTTGGAAGCGCGGGGTGACACATACCATGCTCACAATTAGAGATTTGCACGCATCCTACGGCGCGATAACGGCGCTTCACGGCATCTCGCTGGACGTCAATGAGGGGGAGCTTGTCGCGCTTCTCGGATCCAATGGCGCAGGCAAGTCAACGACCCTCAAGTCCATTTGCGGAGTGCTGCGACCGGTGTATGGCTCGGTAGTGTTCCTGGATGAACAGATTGCCAACAAGACGCCCGAGTCGATTCTCAAGAGAGGAATCTCGCTCGTGCCCGAGGGGCGCGATATCTTCACGAGTTTGACCGTTGCCGAGAACATGCGGCTAGGGGCGTTCGTGTCCTACAACCGAAAGCGCTATCAAGAGGACCTCGAAGAGATGTTTGGACTCTTCCCGATTCTCAAGGAGCGGTTGCACCAACCAGGAGGCCTTCTGTCGGGCGGGGAGCAGCAACAGCTTGCGATCGCTCGCGCGCTCATGAGTCATCCCAAGCTGCTGATACTCGATGAGCCCTCGTTGGGCCTGTCACCTGCTCTCGTGGATCAGATATTCGAATTGATCGTGCGGTTGCGTGAGCGCGGCATGACGATTCTTCTGGTCGAGCAGAATGCGGAGCGGGCGTTGCGCGTCGCAGACCGCGCGTACGTTCTCAATACGGGCGTTATGGAGTTCTCCGGTACGCCAGAAGAGCTTGAGAATGAACTGGATATTGCATCGGTCTACTTTGGTGGCGGCGAAGGCAACAAGGAGGTGACCCTGTGATACTTGGCGAGTTCATCATCAACACCCTGAGCCTTGGGAGTATGTACGCCCTGGTGGCGTTGGGCCTTGTGTTCGTATACGGCATTCTGAAGCTCGTGAACTTCGCGTATGGCGAGTACGTCATGGTTGGGGGTTACACACTCTATGTGCTGGGGACGTTCACCCCGGTTCCCTGGCTCGCCGTGATGATCATCGCGGTCCTTATGGCGGCTGCTACAAGCTACCTGACCGAACTCGTGGCATTTCGGCCTGTGCGTACCAAGTCACTGGATGCGATGCTGGTCACGTCATTTGCAGTAAGCGTGCTCCTGCAGAATGCCGTATTGCTCCTTGTGTCACCGAGGTCTCGTGCTGTGCCCCTGCCCGCGATATTCAGTCAGTCTGTCGCGATTTTTGGCGTGGTTACGCCGATGCGCAACGTGCTGACGATTGTCACGGCCGTGCTCCTGCTTACAGGGCTGACGCTGCTTATGAAGTACACCGTACTGGGCATAGCAATGCGAGCAGCAGCGGACAAGTTCACGACTACGCGCCTTATGGGCGTCCCGGCGAATCTCGTCATCTCAGTCGCATTCATCATCAGCGGGTTTCTTGCGGGTGTCGTATCCGTTTTCTGGGTGGGCAGATCAGCTTCGGTTGATCCGCTCATCGGCTTCACGCCGCTGCTCATCGCGTTCATAGCAACTGTGATCGGTGGTATGAACTCGCTGGTCGGTGCGGTAGTCGGTGGGTTCGCGTACGGGTTGCTGTTCAACGCGCTCAGTATTCTGCTGCCCGCATCGCTGATCAGCTACCGTGATGCGTTCATGTTCGCAATCGTGATTCTGTTCCTGCTCTTGAAGCCCGAAGGTCTCATACGTGGCAACTACACCGAGGAGCGTGTCGGATGAGCGGTGTACAGATGATCCTCGGACGTATCAAGGCACAGGCAGTGGCCTGGATTCTGGCCGCTGCACTGCTCCTGGTCGCGATTGTCATGAACCTTTTCGCGAGTGGCGTGCTCATAGATATCTACACGTACTTCTGTCTGAATCTACTACTGGTCCTTGGCCTGCAGATGTTCATGGGGAACTCGGGGATACTGAATTGGACGTACGTGGGATTCGTTGGTATCGGCGCGTATGCGTCATCGATTCTCTCAACGGCACCCGCCGTCAAAGATATGGGCGTTCCGAACATGTATCCGGCCCTGGTCGCTCTTCAGCTCCCAATTCTGCCTGCGCTTCTGGTCGGAGGTTTGGTCGCTGCTCTGGTTGCAGCGATCATCGCATGGCCTCTTATGCGACTATCCAACGCAGTCGGCGTCATCACTTTGTTCGCAACGCTGATTGTCATGCACGTGATACTCACTCAGTGGGACAACGTGACCAATGGTCCACGTACCTTCTTTGGGGTTCAGTACTACACGACCATGTGGATCGCGGCCGGAGCGGCGGCGGCGGTGCTGCTCATGGCGTTGTGGTTCAAGGAATCATCTCTCGGCTTGCGCTTGAGGGCGTCGCGCGATGACCGTCATGCTGCCAAGGCAGTTGGCATCAATGTCGTGGCCGTGCGTTACTTCTCTTTTGTGACCAGTTCATTCATTGGTGGCTTGGGCGGGGGACTGTGGGCGCACTACATCACGTCTTTCTCGCCGAAGTCCTTCTATATGGGTGAGGCGTTTCTGCTGATCACGATGCTTGTCATTGGTGGAGCAGGCAGCATCTCCGGCGCCACGCTCGGTGCTGCAATTGTGACCATCATGAGGGAGTTGCTCCGACAGCTGGAAGGCTATCTCAACAACTCCGGCGTAATCGCTTTCGACGTGTATGGCCTGACGGAGGTGGCGGTCGCGCTGTTGATGATCACCATCCTGATTTGGAGGCCTGGAGGGATCGTTGGAGGCCAGGAGTTGTCTTGGCCCCTGTGGCGACGGAGAGATAACTCGGCTGAAGGAGAGTAGCGCTGGCCTCACTCTGGTCAGCGAAGTGCAAGAAGGAGGTCGTTTCCATGGCGTTTGAGTTGACACGTGACAAAGCGTTCTTTGCCTTCTCGCCGGATGTTCCACCGGTGCTTCGAGTGACTCAAGGCGAAGACGTTGTGTTGCAGACCCACGATTGCTTCAGTGGGCAATTGAAGACATCGCACGATACGTTGGAGGAACTGGACTGGAGCATCACCAATCCGGCAACGGGCCCGATCTTCATTGAGGGGACGAAGCCCGGAGATGTACTGAGGGTTGATCTCCTCGAAGTGAAGGCGACCGGACCATCAGTCATGGTCACCATTCCCGGTGCCGGAGCGCTAGGTGATCTGATCACCGAGCAGGAGACTACGATTCTTGAGCACAAGGGCGACAGCGTCGTCTACAAGGGGAAGGTTACCGTCAAGCAGAACCCCATGCTCGGTGTGATCGGTGTGGCCCCTGCAGAAGGAGAGATTCCGAACTCGACACCGGGTATGCATGGCGGCAACATGGATTGTACGCTCGTGACTACCGGCTCAAGTCTCTATCTCACGGTCGGAGTCGAGGGCGCGCTGTTCGGTTGTGGTGACATGCATGCGGTTATGGGCGATGGCGAAGTTGTCATCTGCGGTGCCGAGACCCCTGGTGAGGTTCGTTTCAACGCTCAGGTCGTGGACATTGCCGACATGCCTACACCGTTCATAGAGAACGATGAGATAGTGGCAGTGGTCGCCTCGGCAGGGACGATCGACGAGGCATACAAGCTCGCAGTCGATCAGATGCACGGTTTTCTTACCGCTGTCGCTGGTATGACTGTGAACGACGCCGCTATGCTCATGAGTCTCGTTGGGAGTCTCAAGTTCTGCCAGGTTGTCGATCCGCTGCTCACCGTACGTTTCGAGTTCCCAAAGTCAGTGCTGGCTGAGTATGGTTTTGAGATGCCCAGGTAGGCGGTCTCAGTAAGGGATTGGCACGCCGGGGATTGGACATCATCCAATCCCCGGCGTCATTTAGGGAAGCGCTTCGGTCGATTTGGCTGCTCTGCTCAAGCGCTAGCGGTTCGTACCGCGGTATCGTCCCTATCATCGTGAGGAGGCCTGGGCGGTGCGACTCAGCAGTGCAGAGCCGGTAGGAGTGCCATTCGGGGCTACGCCTCTCGATGCCGTGGTCATGGGTGCTTCAGCCGGCGGGCCGCCGGCGATCGAATCGATTGTCGCATCGTTGCCTCACGCATTCCCGGCAGCCATTGTTGTGTGTCAGCACATGCCTCCGGGCTTCACCACTCTCTGGGCCGAACGCCTCGACGGCGTGTGTCACATGCGGGTAAAAGAGGCGGCGCAGGCTTACGGCAGTAGGGCGATGGGAGTCCTTCTTACGGGTCTCGGGACCGACGGGGCGCTCGGAATGCTTGCCCTGCGTCGAGCGGGCTGCTTCACCGTGTGTCAGGCCGCCGAGACTGCTGTTGCATCGAGCATGCCGCTGTCGGCCATGGAGTTGGGCGCCGCCGCCGAAGAGGCCTCGGTCGACGAGATGGCGCACCTCATTGCCATGCATGTCACGGGACGGGCCTGAGAAACCGTGTGTGAATCGATTCTGCGCGGGTAGATTCAAAGCAATCGTCTGTACAGTGACATCAATCACCCAGGTCAATGACCATGCGTGCCGATAGCCACCCCGTAAGGTCGTCGACCTCGTCGCTCCCCTGCGACGTTTCGGAGGTGAACGCATGAAGAGACTACCCGCAATCCTTGTGTCGGCACTCCTCGTGGTATCGCTCGCGTTTCCGGCCGCGGCGCTTGCCGCCAAGGGCGGCAACGGTTCTGAAAAGGGCAAGAGCCATGCTCCTGGTCAGGTCCGAAAAGCAGACGCGAACCCACTTGATGAGAGTGCCACCACGGATGTGGGCCCAGGTAATCGTGGAAAGAACTCGACGAGAGGGGCCTCTGGATCGACCGATGCTCATGCCTCCGAGAACGGCACCGAGACGCTGAAAGCGAAGGACCGTAAGCGCATACGCAACGCCGAGGAAAGCTCGGACACTATCGAACCAAAGCTTACGGGCATCGCCAACGCGCTCTCGCACATCCAGAGCAACATCGCCAAGTCCGAGGCCAAAGTCGCTGCTGGGACCAAGTCTCATGTGCCGGCAGGCCTCCTGGGAGTTGCGGACAAATTCCTGTCATGGCTCGGACTCACACCTATCACACCCTCAACCGATCCAGGTGATGAGTCTGACCTGCCTGAGGACTCCGCTGAGTCGTCCACAACCCCCGTTCCCGATGCAGGTTCAGATGAAGTGACTTCGACCCCCGATCTGTGACTCACGAACCTGCTCGATTACCGAGTGTGTCTCTCACATGTGTTTGCCTGATTCAGGGGCCCCGAAAGGGGCCCCTTTTCTTTGTCCCGGAGCTCCCTTCACGACGATAGATGCATTTGGTGTTCGGAACGTTTAGAATGTATTGAAAGTTGGGAACAGTAAGCCCATTGTCGTGGTACGAGAGGGGAGCGGTGACGTTGAATGACGCTGAGAAACGCAGGGCCGCCCTGCTTGAGAAACTGGCAGGAAGCCTCGAACAGGTAGGATTCCCGCATTCCATGGCGCGAATCTACGCAGCACTCACGCTCGCTGAGGGCGCGGGCCTGTCCACAAGTGAGATCACCGATCTCCTCGGTATCTCCAAGGCCTCGGTGAGCAATGCGATGCAGTTCCTTGTTGGAACTGAGCTTGTGCAGCGTTATCGCGTTCCGGGGTCGCGGGAGACGCACTATCGAATGCTCAAGGGCGTGTGGGGGCCGATTCTCGAGAAGAAGTTCTCGGCGATGAACGTCATCACACGCACTGCCGAGGAGGCCATGGCCCTCACTGAGTCGCCTCTGGCGCTCGAACGACTTGAGGAAATGCATGATGTCTACTCGTTCTTTGAGCGGGAATTCGAAGGCATTATGATCCGTTTCAAGGAGAGGATATAGACGATGACGGGACCGGCCATTCAGGTTGAGAATATCGCATACAGCTACGGTGATTTGCAGGCGGTCAAAGGCATCAGCTTTGATGTGCAGCCGGGCGAGATCCTTGGCTTCCTGGGACCCAACGGGGCGGGCAAGTCCACCACGATCAAGATGCTCACGGGGCAGATGTCACCCAAGAGCGGCGTTGCGCGAATTCTCGGCAGGGACATCACGAAAGACGATCCCGAGGTACAGGCCCAGATCGGCGTGTGCTTCGAGGAGAAGAACCTCTATCTCAACATGAGCGCACTTGAGAATCTCGATTTCTACGCATCACTGTTCGGCATCAAGGACCCCGACAGCATGGAGGTTCTCCGTCGCGTGGGCCTGGCGGAGCGCGCCAAAGATCGGGTGCACAGCTTTTCCAAAGGCATGAGGCAACGCATGATGATCTCGCGGGCATTCATCAACAAGCCCAAGGTTCTCTTTCTCGACGAGCCCACTGACGGCCTCGACCCCGTTACCTCGGCGCAGATTCGCGCAACGATCAAAGAAGAGGCCGAACGCGGCGCCGCAGTGCTGCTCACCACACATGACATGTTCGAGGCAGACGAACTCTCCGATCGTGTCGCGTTCATCAATGACGGAGAGATCGTTGCGCTCGACACCGCTGACAACCTGAAACTCAAGTACGGTACGCGCTCGGTCAAGGTTCGCCTGCGTGATGGCGACTCTGTCCGCGAGGAGCATATCGCGCTTGAAGGAGATGGTTCCTCGGCACGTCTCGCCGAACTTGCGGCATCTCCGAATCTCATGACCATCCATACCGAGGAGGCCACGCTGGAGAACATCTTCATCGAGCTGACCGGTAGGGGGCTGGCAGGATGAGTGGACCAGTCACACGAGCCTCTATTGTGGGCTCACTCCTCAAGAAGGAGTTGAAAGCCTACTCAAGGGACAAGCTCTATGTGTTTCTCACTGTTCTCACGCTTGTCGCCGTCACGATCCTGTTTCAGTTCTTGCCCGCTTCGGTGAACGAGTCGATCACGCTCGCGGTATCGCCTCCCATCACCACGTTGGTCGGGGATGCGAAGGACACGCTCAAAGGTATGGGCGCCACCGACGAGCAGCTCGCAGAGCTCGACAATGCGGATCTGGCGGAACAGCAGGAGGGTCTGCTTCTTATCGAATTCGACAGTGAGGCGGACATGACCAAGGTCATCGAAGGCACGCTGGAGGCATGGCGTACCGATGACGGCGAGCTGATTCTGCGCGACAAGGAGGCGGGAGAGGACGAGCCTGAGAACGCCGAGAAGCTCGGTCTCGATATCGGAATCGCCTTTCCGCCGACCTTCATCGCCGACGTTGCGACCAAGCAGCAGGACATCTCGGTCACGGTCTATTCCGACGCAGGCGTTCCGGTGGAAATCCAGTCAGCCATGCAGAGTTTCGTTCGCGAGGCTGCATACCAACTGGCTGGCGAGGAACTGCCGGTGGGTATGCCTGACGAGGAGGCAATCGTCTTGGGGCAGGATCGTTCGGGTGATCAGGCCGCGCTTCGCGACAAGATGCGCCCGATGCTGATCTTCATGATTCTGCTTATGGAGACGTTCTCGATGTCGGCGCTCGTTTCTACCGAGGTGTTGCAGCGTACAGTGACTGCCGTGCTCGTGACGCCTGCTCGGATCGGCGATTTCCTCGCAGCAAAGACCATCTTTGGGACGATGCTCGCTTTGACTCAGGGACTCTTTGTGCTCCTCGTGGTCGGCGGACTGACTGCTCAGAACTGGTCTCTTCTGCTCACCGTCATCTTCATGGGTGCTGTGATGTTCACGGGCGTTGCACTCCTGGTCGGTGCTGCCGGCAAGGATTTCCTGGGGCAGCTCTTCTACGCGATGTTGTTCGTGATCCCGATGATCATCCCGTCGTTTTCGGTGCTCTTCCCGGGCACGGCGGCTGCATGGGTGCGTGTGATACCGACATACCCGATCATCGACGTACTTGTGGGGACGACCATCTATAACGCTACGTGGGCCGATTCGTGGACCTCGCTTGCCTATGCGGCCGTGTGGCTGGTCGTGCTGTACGGAGCGGGATTGTTCGCTCTCAAGCGGAAGGTGGAATCACTATGAGCTTCGGACTCACCTGGAAGGTGCTGCGCAAGGATCTCGCGCTTGGTCCGCGCTCGCCCTTCTTCCTGTACGCCATCATCTTGCCGTTCGTTCTCACGCTGGTTCTGCAGTTTGCGTTCGGCTCGCTATTCAGCCCGCAGCCCCGGCTGGGAATCGTCGACGAGGGTTCCTCGGCGATCACGGCTCAGGTCGAGGGTATGGATGGTATCGACCTGACATTGCTCGAGGATACCGAGGAGCTCAGGACGCAGGTCGAAGCAAACGACCTTGATGCCGGCCTCATCCTGCCAGCTGGCTTTGACGCTGCCGTCAAGGCGGGGGACAAGCCGGATCTTCAGTTCTTCATCGGAGGAGAGAGCCTGGCCTCGAACCGCATCATTCTCTCCGTCACCGCGATCGATCTCGTTCGCGAGCTGGAGGGTGGATCGGCGCTCGTCGCAGTCGACGTCGTCGACTTTGGCGAGGCAGGTCTGCCGATATCCGTGCGCCTCGTGCCCGTGATCGTCTTCTATGCGCTGGTCATGGCCGGGATATTCGTTCCCGGATCGAGCCTCGTTGAAGAGAAGGAGAACGGCACGCTCATGGCCATGCTCGTGACGCCGGTGAAGTCGAGCAACGTGCTTGCGGCCAAGTGGATCCTTGGGACCGTGTTCGCGGCGGTGATGGCTTTTGTGACGCTTGGGCTCAACCAGGCCCTGGGAGCCAACTGGCTCGATGTGTTCGTGGTGGTGCTGATCGCAGGTGCGCTGTCATCCATGATCGGCGTGACCATCGGAGTGTTCGCCAAGGACTCGACCGTGCTCTTTGCAACAGTGAAGGGTCTCGGGATATTCCTGTTCGCCCCAACGATCTTCTACATCTTCCCGGACTGGCCACAGTGGATCGCCAAGATCTTTCCGCTGTATTGGATCATCGAGCCGATCTGGCAAGTCTCGATCATGGGTGAGTCGATCAGTTCAGTGTGGCTCGAGCTGACCGTTGCTGTGGGAATCACGCTGGCGCTCGTGCCGGCCGTGGTATGGCTGGCGCGAAAGATGCAGGCGCAGATGGCTGCCCAGTAGCACAGAAGCGCGAGACACAAAGAGGGCCGGGGAGGCGTGGCCCCGGCCCTCTTCCTATATCCCGGACGCGGCGACTCGGTGAAGGACCGGTCCGGGCCTGGTGAGGATGGCGATGTCAAATGGCGTGGCTCTCGCACCAGCGCTAGAAGGCGATCTCCCTCCAGGTGACGGGAGATGACAGAACGATAGATGTGGTCGTCTGCCCAAATGGCAGCAGTCGGAGGATCAGCTTTTCGAGACCCTCGACTGATGGGACGGCCACTTTCAAAACGAAACCCTCGGTTCCGGTCACCCGATGGAACTCAAGAACCTCGGGTGATTCTCTGGCGATGTCCTTGAGTTGACTGCCCAATTCCGCGGGCGCGGTGATTCGCACGAAAGCCACGAGCTTCATGCCGGCTTTTCCCAGGTCAACCGTGGCGTGATATCCGGTGAGAACGCCGGACGCCTCGAGCTTTCGAATGCGTTCCGTGATCGCCGGAGCGGTGAGACCGACCTGTCTGCCGAGTTCGGCGTAGGGAATGCGCGCGTCGAGCTGCAGGGAGGAGAGAATCTGCTTGTCGATTGCATCCACCGGCATTGAATGCCAACTCCGAGGTCGCCCAAACTAACGAAACCAATGTAGCACAGCCGCCGCGGTAACGAAATGCTATTCCGCGGGCGCGCCCACCTTCGTATCCTTGCCATACGCATTGTACGAAAGGACAACCCGCGCATGGTCAAGCGTTACGGAGTACCCACGATTCTCGCTGTAGCGGCCACGGTTCTCATGTGGTCCACAACGTTTGCGAGCCTGCGGGCAACCCTGGGCTACTTCTCGCCGGGGCACCTGGTCTTTCTGCGCTGGTGGGCCGCGGCGATACTGCTTCTTGTATACGGAGCTGCCACAGGTACGCGCGTGCCTGCACGTCGCGATCTCCCGGCGATCGTCGCTGCCGGTCTCCTCGGCTTCACGGTCTATCAGATCGCCCTCGCGAATGGGCAGGTCGGCCTGACGGCGGGGTCCGCCGGGTTCCTGATCAATCTCGCTCCCATGCTCACCACGTTGCTTGCTGCCGGGATCGGCTACGACCAGACGCACAAGTGGACGTGGATCGGCCTTGGGGTATCCACCCTTGGAATCGTCATGCTCGGCTCGGCAAAGGGCGGGTTTGGCGGTTCGCTGCCGCACGCCGGTCTCGTGCTCGTGGCGGCGGCGTCATTCGCAGGATACGTGCTGGTGAGCAAGCCGCTGCTCAAGCGTTATCGCCCCATCGAGGTCACGACATATGCTGTCGTTGCGGGGGCGCTGCCGTTTGTGGTGTGGGCTCCGGGTTCGCTTGCGGCGCTGTCGAACGCCCCGACGGCCGGCCTTCTCTCGTTGGCATACATGGCAGTGGTTCCCGGAGCTATCAGCTACGTCATGTGGTCGCGTGCGGTAGCCGGGCTCCCGGCGGGCATGGCCGCTCGCTTTCTGTATGCGATTCCCGTGATAGGCCTTGGTGTCGCGTGGGTGTGGCTCGGTGAGATCCCATCGCTGCTCGCGGTCACGGGCGGACTTGTGTCCGTGCTCGGCGTTGCACTAGCCGCGCGTCAGCCGCGGCCGAGCGCGATGCCCGAGCCGGCGATTCCTGTGATCGAGCCCGCCTCCGCAACTCCGTTGAGCGCCTAGCGCGACGGCTCACACACGAGCCCTGCTAGAATGGCGGATGTACCGAACTCACCTGCCAAGGAGACACGCATGACTCGCACACTCGGCCCTGGAGCCCGCATCGCGGTCCTCGTATTGGGCGTGGCGTTCGTTGTGGCGGCACTACTGCTCACCCGGTCGATTCCCGCGGTAGAGGGTCTGGGCGATAAGGTTCGCCTCCCCATCTTTCACGGCGGTTCGACGTGGGTGAACCTGATGACGTTCGGATTGACGGGCGTCTTTGGCCTCGCGTATGTCCTATCCAGTCGCGAGGACCTTTATCGCTGGGCGGCGGGCTTTCGCGGCGTCTCGGCAACACTGTGGATCGCCAACACGTTCCTTGGTGTGACAGCCGCGATGCAGACGTGGGATTTCACGGGCTCGAGCCAGGCTCCCATAAGCGTGATTCGCCAGGACCCTCGCCTTATGGCCCAGTTCCAGCTCCTTGCGATTCTTGCGATAGTGCTGATCGTTGATTCACTCATTGAGAGTCGCAAGATCCGCGCATTCCTCGACTTCGCGTTTGCCACGACGATGGGCATATGGCTCTGGATCGTGCTCTCGAGCCCGGCAGCGCGGTCGCTCCACCCTGACAATCCGGTGCTGAACTCGGGCAGTGAGATACAGACGCCGTTCTTTGGCATCGTTGGGTGCATGTTCGTGGCGATGTGTCTGTTCGCATGGCTCGTGCGTGATCGGATTGCACGCACCGACTAGCCTGCTAGAGCATCCGTCCCAGGTAGAGCCCGGCGACAGCCGCCAGCAGACCGGCGATCACGGAGCCCGCTGCATTCAGCAACGCGACGGCGTATGCACCTTCGTGGACGAGCTCGACTGTCTCGAATGCGAACGTCGAGAACGTCGTGAAACCACCGAGAAGCCCCACGCTCAGGAACAGACGCCACCAATGCCCGATCTCGCCACGCTCTACCGCCAAAGCCATGACGATGCCGAGGAGAAATGCGCCGACCACGTTCACGCTGAGCGTTGCGAGCGGGAAGTCGGCCCGCAGGCGAGGCCCGATGAGTTGAGCGATCGCATATCTCAGCGAGGCACCGATTGCGCCACCCAGGGCTACGGCGAGCACATTCACCATTGGCGTGCCACCGTGGGCACAGAAGTACGGGCAACGAGTGTGAGCGATGAGGGTCGACACTTAGCCCTGCACACGCCGCAGCCGTAGCAGTCTTCCTGGCGCACCGACACGCGTCGTGCAGCGCGGTCGAAGTCGATCGCATTGAAGGGGCACAGCGTGCTGCACACGCCGCAGCCGGTGCAGGTCTCCTCGGCGAGTTCGATGACGTACTCGCCACGCCACATCACCTTGAGGTCGTGGTTGAGCGTCATATCCATCGCCATGCATCCGCTTGAGATGTCGCAGTTGCAGATCGCGCCGATCATGGGGGTCATGAACGTCCACACGGAGTGCATGAGCCCGTTGTTCTCGCAGTCCTCAAGGAGCAGCATCGCCTGCTCCTTGGTGAGACGCTCCATCTGAGGCGTGTCGGGTCCTGCCGTGTAGTCTTTGAATGCTTCAGCGAGTGTTGAATCGATAGGACTCACGGTAACCGCGAGACATACTCCGTCGTCGCGGCTGCCGGCGGCGGTTCGGCAGACGCACGGGAGTCGCACGATCGAGGTCGCCAGGTCGAATATGCGTTCGCATTCTTCGATCGGCACCGGCTGTCCAAAGTGGTGAGTCTGCTGACCGGTGTTGACTCGCTTGGCCACCATGCGGTGAATCGGACGCGGCGCCTTGTCGAGCAAACGGGTCGCCACCCGGGCGCGCGACCGCATCTGGTCGAACCCCTGGACGAAGTCGATCATGTAGCCGCGACGTTCAAGATCTGATTCCAGGTCGGCTACGTAGTTCTCCGCCTGGAGATACCAGGTCTTGCCGTCACCGTGCTGCACGCAGAACTGGCACATGTAATCTCCGGTATCACCGAACGGTAGCGTGTATGACGCACGTCACATGGTACCGCACGCACTGCGCGGATTCGCGATGCAGCGTGTCCGTTCGTCGGGCGCGCTATCAGACTATCAGGGCTACCCGCCGATGCCTTGAGTAGAAGATATCGTGCAACTCCCGGCAGGTGGGCGAGATGGCGACACGCAGAATCGTGAGTGAGATGGCCGTCCATGCGGCCGGCGACAGCGGCGAGTTGGTGCGCGTGCTGCTCAACTCACGCTCGCGAGCCGAGGCGAATCTTGCGGTCACCCTTCTTGGAGATCATCTCCCCGAGCGGGACATCGTGCACATCGCCAACATCCGAGAACTCATCGCCGAGCTGCCGATTCCACCGTTTGCCGTCCCTTGGGAGCTCGGCATGCTTCGGCGCATCCTGGGCTATGAGTCCTCAACGGACGGCGTTCGAATGGCATTCGACTGCGACGGCGGTGTCTTTGGAATCGAGTTTCTCGGTGAAGGGAACTCCGTGCAGCGCATCGCGCTGCTGACTGTCGCGGGAAGGGTTGAGCTCGCGAGCGCCGACCAGGAGATTCTCAATCCCAAGGCCGTCGAGCTTCTGTTCATCTATGAGGAGCTTGCTGACCGGCTCGTGGAGGCTCTTACTGTCCTGGGACTCACGCTCTCACCTCGTTTCTACATGAGCGTCAAGGACTACGTATACGAGAATGCGCATGAGGTGTTGCTCGAACTGGAGGGTTTGTTCTAGCCGCAGAGCCGTTTCGCGCGTATCATCACAACCGTCAACCGAATAGCTACGTTGCCTGGTGTCCCCACTGAGCGTGTCTTGCGAGAGCGATGACACTCCTTGGCAAGGGGGCTACCAAAGGGAAGCCGGTGAGATTCCGGCACGGACCCGCCACTGTGAAGCGAGCGAACCACATGCTCGCAAGTCAGGAGACCTGCCGGGCAACGAGCGATGCGGCCTTCGAGGTAACGAGGCTGGGATCGTGACGCGGACCCGATTCGAGTCCCGTCTAAGATCACATTCCGCCGATACCCGAAGGACCTGCTCCAGATGAGCGGGTCCTTTTGCGTATGCGAGCGGCCGCACGACAGGTAAGGGAGAGATCGAATGAACAAGCGTTTCAGGATCGGCACGGCATTGCTTCTGGTGGTGGCACTCTGTGCGTTCACACTCGCAGGATGTTCCACATCTGCCGAGGAGCCCGCTGCGGAGCAGCCGTCTTCAGAGGCTGTCGCCGCATTCCCCGTCACCGTGACCGATGACGCTGGTCGCGAGGTGACCGTCGAGTCCGAGCCGATGCGAATCGTGTCGCTCGCGCCCGCGAACACCGAGATCGTAGCCGAACTCGGGCTGATCGACCGCCTCGTTGGCGTGACGAGCTTCTGCGACTATCCGGCCGAGGTAGCTGACATCGAGAAGGTCGGCGACTTCGTTGGTCCCAACATCGAGGCCGTTGCCGCAGTAGAACCCGATCTCGTGCTCGCGACCACCGGCGTGCAGACCGATGTGATCGAGCAGCTGGAGGCCATTGGCGCGATCGTTGTCGCGGTCGACCCGCAGAATCTCGAGCAGCTCTATGCGGCTATCGAGATGGTAGGCGCTGTTACCGGCGCGACCGTTGAGGCCGAGGCGACCGTGGCGGATATGACAGCCGGCGTCGACTTCATCAAAGAGACGGTGGCGCAGGTCGACACGGTTCCCTGCTTCATTGAGATCGCTCAGGATCCGCTGTTCACCGCTGGCTCGGGAACACTGCTCGACGACCTGATCAAGGCTGCTGGCGGAACCAACGTCGTGACCGATCCAGGCTGGGTCGCATACTCCCTTGAGCAGTTGCTTGAGGATGACCCGACTGTGTACCTCGCGACTCTCGGCTCAATGAGCGACCCGGATGCGCTTGCCGCTCGTCCCGGTTTCGACTCGCTCAGTGCGGTCAAGAATAGCCGCGTGGTCGTGCTCGATGACAACCTTGTGAGCCGCCCCGGACCGCGCGTGGTCGAGGGTCTGGGCTCCATCGCGGTCGCGCTTCATCCCGAACTGTTCGAGGAGTAGGGAATAGCCCGTGTCCGCCCCGACCCGTTCTCGCCCATCGGTTGTATATGGAGTGCTGATCGCCGCACTCTTACTCGCGATGCTCGCCGGAATCGGGTTCGGGGCGGTCGCGGTTCCGCCAGGCGAGATCATCGCCTCGATGGGACGTGGGCTGTCAGGATCTATGAGTGGAACACGCGATGCGCTCGTAGTCGACGTTCGCCTGCCGCGCGTGATCCTCGCCGCGCTCGTGGGAGCGTGCCTGTCCGGCGCCGGCGTGCTGTATCAGGCCCTCTTTCGCAATGCGCTCGCCGACCCCTACATCCTCGGCGTTTCGAGTGGCGCAGGGCTCGGCACGATGATCGTATTCGTCCTGACTGCCGAGGCGACCGCGCTTCGCTATGTGGGTGTGCCGGCCGGCGCATTCGTGGGAGCGGCCCTCACCATTCTCCTGGTGACCCGTCTTGCGGCCACACACGGGCGACTCGACACGGCGTCGCTGCTCCTCTCGGGTGTGGCGATCTCATACACGCTCGCCGCGCTCACGTCCTTCATCATGCTGTTCGCACGTGAGTCGATGGCTACCCTCGTGTTCTGGATGATGGGCGGGCTCTCGGGCTCGTCGTGGCCCTACATCTGGGCTGTCACGCCCATGTTCCTCCTGGGCGGCATCCTTCCCATGCTCGATCGCCGGTCTCTCAACCTCATGTTGCTCGGCGATGATCGTGCCGAGCAGCTGGGTGTCGACATCGAACGACTCAAGCGACGGGTCCTCGCGAGCGGTTCGCTCCTGGTTGCGGCCGCCGTGGCGGTCTCAGGTCTCATTGGTTTTGTCGGTCTCATGGTTCCGCACATGGTCCGCCTTGTGCTGGGCCCCGATCACCGAATGCTGCTACCCGCCTCTGTGCTTGGTGGGGCGACCGTGATGGTGCTTGCCGACCTCGTTGCCCGCACGATTCTTGCTCCGGTCGAGATTCCGGTCGGCATCGTGACTGCGCTTACCGGCGGACCCTTCTTTGTGTGGCTCCTCGTGCGGGGAGGAGATCGAACATGAGCGCGGCGCGACCGACCATGAGTACCGACCCGGCTGCCCCGGGACTACGTTTCTCCCGGGCAACGGTGGGCTATGGAGAGACGCCTATCGTGAGCGGTGTGTCCCTTGAGGTCGGCCGAGGTGAACTGGTCGGGCTGATCGGTCCTAACGGGGCCGGCAAGTCCACGCTGCTCAAGACCATCACCGGAGGAGCTCGTCTGCTCGCCGGCAGTCTGCAGATTGCCGGGATCGCCCACGACGCGCTCGACGCCCCTGCTCGTGCGCGGATCGTTGGCGTGGTGCCACAGTCTCCGCCCGCGATCTTCTCGTTCACGGCGCGCGAGTTCGTTGCTATGGGGCGTCACGCTCATCTGGGTCGCCTCACCCACGAGAGTCCGGCCGACGGAGCGATCATCGAGCGGGTCATGGACCTGACCGATACGACCCGCCTGGCTCCCGAAGCGGTCAACACGCTCTCCGGCGGCGATTTGCAGCGCCTCACCCTCGCACAGGCACTCGCCCAGGAACCTCAAGTGCTCCTGCTCGACGAACCCACGAGCCACCTCGATCTCAATCATCGGCTCCAGGTGCTCGATCTGGTTCGCGATCTTGCCGAGGATGGCCTCGCGGTACTTGGCGTCTTCCACGATCTCGACCTGGCTGCGCGCTACAGCGATCGATTGGCGATCGTGGCGAGCGGCGAGATACGGGTCTGCGGTACACCGCCGGAAGTACTCACTCCTCAGCATCTCCGTGAGGTCTTTGCAGTGCGTGCTGTTGTGGGAACCGATCCGGTCACGGGGACGGTGAGCATCACGCCGGTTGTCCGCGAGCAGTCAGCGGTGACTCCCTACCGCGAAACGGTGTTTGTGCTCTGCGGTTCCGGCAGCGGCGCAACGCTCATGCGTCGTCTCGTGCTCGACGGCTACCGTGTCACCGCGTGTGCGCTCAGTCGGGGGGACGTCGATCGTTCAGTCGCCGAGGCCCTGGGTGTCGAATTCGTGGAGCTTCCGCCGTTCGGGCTGTTGTCAGGAGAACAGACTCGCGAGGTGGAACGGCTTGCGCATCAGGCACGCCTCAGGGTCGTGTGTGACGTACCCTTCGGGAGTGGAAACCTGGCGAATCTCGAGGTTGTAGAACGCGCCGCAGGGCCAACGTTGCTTCTGGGAGAGTTCGATGCCGACCGGGATTTCGCTGATGGTGCGGCGACTAAGGTGTGGGAGAGACTCGCAGGTCAGGCTGATTCTGTGTCAGCTCCAAGCGATGCCGACGTGCTCGGCATGATTCGTGGGATGCTGGAGTCAGACGAACGACCCTAGGCGGGGAGTGCCGCCAACTTGATCATGGGCGCGCATGTGTCGCGCCACTCGCACCCGGCGCAGGCCACGGTCTGCCACTCTCGCGCAGCTGCCGAGACTCTGTCTTTGAGAATCCCAGGCGCGATGTGATCGCCAATGTGCATCCCGAGAAGCTGGAGAGCAACTTCATCGAGTTGCTTGATGCCTACGTCTCCCACTTTCGCAATCGAGCAGGTTTCGTGTGCGATCGGATTGGGACATGCCGCACAGATGTCATCGCGACCGCGTGTGACCAGGCCGCCGACTTCCTCAATCCGTCCAATGACACGCAGCAAGTTCACCGCGAATTCAGCGGAGTAGCTCTTACCATGCGAGAACTGCATACAGAAGAGGTGGTGTCCTCGAATGGTGGGACAAGCTGAGTTGACGTCCACAGAGCCCCCAGGGTCCGTCGCAGGTTAGATATGTGTTGAATTATTATAGAACCTGAACGAATCTGGACGCAATCAGTCGCCGACTACTCCACTGAGGGGGGTGTGTTCTGGTGGGCGCACACGACCTGTGTCGTCAGCTCCAGCCTACTCAACACTCCCGTGAGAGCCGTGCGGGCACGAGGTGCCTCGTTGTTGGTTGTTGAGAGATGCAAGGCGATGACCTGTGATAGTCCGTCGTGCGCTACCGTCTCCAGCGCTTCTGCTGCAGCAACGTTAGACAGATGCCCTCGGGTAGAGAGGATCCGTTGCTTGAGAAACCAGGGGTACGGGCCGCTTGTGAGCATGTCGATGTCGTGGTTGCTCTCAATCCCGAGAATCGTGCATCCTGTCAACGCCTCGCACGCCTCGGGAGTGAATTCACCGGTGTCAGTCGCAATTCCGATCACCGTTCCATCGCGGGACTCGAACCTCAGCCCTACTGGATCGGCGGCATCGTGCGACGTTCGAAAGGCGATAACCTCGAACTCGCCGACCGTCACCGCGTAGCCGTGTTGCAGGTCTCGTGGATCATCCACAAGCTCCTCGAGTTTCGCCGCTCGGCGAGTGCCGGGGCTCGCGTACACTGGCACATCCAGGCGCTTTGCCAGTACCCGTATGCCGCGAACATGGTCGCCGTGCTCATGGGTGAGCAGGATGGCGTTGATGCTCGCAGCATCGATTCCGCACGCATCGAGGCGACGAATCGTATCGCGCGCCGAGAAGCCGGCATCCACAAGCAGTGTGGAGTCACCACAGCGAACGGCGATGGAGTTGCCTTGAGATCCCGAGCCAAGCACAGTGACGGAGCAGGTGAGAGTGTGTTCGTGTGAGGGCATGCGCAGATTCTACCGCGTGCGGATGACATGTGCCTGAAAGATTGAGCCGTAGACTGCCTACCAGCCCATCGAGAGCATCTCCCACGTTCGTTTCCAGGCCAGCGAGATCCCGCCTACCTGAAACCAGTACTTCACGTAGGTGATGCGCTTCATCACGATTGCCGGGAATCCTGTCAGATTGAACGAGTACATCCAGCCAACACCCCACCGAGGTCCGACACTCACGAACTCGCCTCGCATGTGCGGTGTGAAGGAGGAGGTGGGCTGGCCTTCGATCTCGGCGTAGATGTTCTTCGCCGTATGTGGTCCCTCTTGAATCGCCATCTGAGCGAGCATGGGCAGGACGTTGTTCGTCTTTGGATTCCGAAATGACGAGACGTCTCCGATCACGTACACGTCATCAAAGCCCGGAGCCTTGAGTTCTTCGCCCACGATGATGCGACCGGCGTTGTCAGTTTCAAAGTCCCAGCCGGTCGCATGCGGGTCCGCATGCGCGCCGCCGCAGAACACCACCACTGACGCATCGACCGTTCTGCCCGAGGAGAGTCTGATGCTTCTGTCGTCGACCCACTCGACCATCTCGCCCGTGATGACCTCGGCCCCCATTTTCTCCAGGCGCTGTACTGCGCGGTCTCTCTGCTTATCCGGCAGGTCGTAGAGAATCTGCGCTCGCCCCTCAATGAGCATCACCGACAACTCTTCGGGGAGGAGTCCGTGTTCTTCCATGCGGCGCGGAAGCATCTGGGACATCGTCCCCATGATTTCAACGCCGGTGGCCCCGCCGCCGATCACAGCGAAGCTCAGAATGCGCCGTCGTTCCTCGGCAGAGGCGATTCGAGCGGCGGCCTTGAACGCCCGGTCGACGCGTTGCTGCAACTCCTGGGCATCTTCGACCGACCACATGGTCACTGCGTTATCTATCAGTCCGGGGACGTCAGGAATGAAAGGGATGGCCCCGGTGGCCACCACGAGGCGCCAGTAGGGGACTTCTTCGCCGTCTCCGATTCGCACGATGTGGCGGGCCGGGTCGATATGATCCACGCGGTTGTAGCACACTGTCACCGGTAGATCCCGAAAGACGGTCGGGTGCCAGAGCTCGCAGAATTGCGGACGGGGCGGTCCAACAGCCACAAGGTCGAGCTCGGACAGCGCCTGTTGGCACGGGTCAGGCTCAACGAGCAAGATCTCGACGTCCTCGCGGCCTCGAAGCATTCGGGCGAGCGCGACCGCGCACGAGGTGCCAGCATAGCCACCACCGGCAATGAGCACGCGTCTCGTATCCGCGTCGCCGGCACACGTTCCTGTCTGGGTCTTCATATAACGCCTCCTCCATCTATGCTCTTTCCCTCTCCCGCTGCGAATCACCCTTATGTGCTTTGCAACCAGTCGCAATGGGGAACATACCTGGCGAGTCACGCGACAAAAGCCTGTGCCGCTCTGGAGGTTCGTGATGCAAGTCAGATTGTTCGCCCTGTCGACCTGTCCCTACTGCAGAATGACGAAGAAATACCTCGATCAACTCGGGATTGAATACGAGTTCACCGAGGTGGACACCCTGGAGGGCGATGAGCGCACGACGGCCATCGATGAGGTGCAGCGTCTTTCGGGCGGCAAGTCTTTTCCCGTCGTGGTGCTGGATGACGAAGTGATCGTGGGCTTCAACAAGAAGCGCATGAAAGAACTCCTCGAAGGATGATGTGCTGATGCGACACATGTTCAACGAGGGCACGTCCATCGACGACCTCAAGGAGTTCATGGCTCCATTTGTTGCGCGCCTTGGATATAAGTTCAACACGGAGACGGAATTCGTGGACGAGGTACTCGAGAGTGAGCTGGAGATACTCGCCCAGACCGGCGACATCTACTGCCCCTGTCGGATTCGCAGCGAAGATCCAAAAGAGGATCTCAAGATCGTCTGCCCGTGCATCCCGTTCTATCGCGATGAGTTCGCAGCAATCAAGAAGTGCTGGTGCGGACTGTTCATCCTCAATGAAGTCGAAGATGGCGAGGAGTTGCTCGGCGTGATCGAGACACCGGAGGGATCAGTGGACGTACCGGTCTTTCTCGCCAATGATCTCCCCGAGGGACAGATTCGACACGTCAAGGTGGGAAAGAAAGACATCGCGATCGCTCACGTCGGAGATGAGTTCTTTGCGCTCTCGAACGTGTGCCGACATGCGTTCGGCCCGCTTGGTGAGGGGTTCATGGAGGAGCATGTCGTCATCTGCCCGTGGCACGGGTGGCGCTACGATGTTCGCGACGGTACCACGGATCACCCGAATGCGGACGTGAAGACATACCCCGTTGCGGTCAGAGACGGGGAAGTGTTCGTTTCGGTTGAGGTCAAGCCCAGCTACTGAGGTATCTCTGCTCTGGCTAGTCCTCGTCACCGAGTGGAGAGAACCCGTTCGATCGCGCGACGGCATCGATTTCGAGCGTGATGACATCCTCCACGCGCGGGGAGGTCACCATCTGCAGGTCGCGCTCGAACACCGTCTTGAGATAGCCATGGCATTCCTCGCACACGTGGGCGCGGTGTCCGGGGTCTTCTGAGTTCATGAGGTAGTGCAGTTTGTCGGGTGTCCGCTGACCACACCGGGCACAGCGCAGACGGTCGAACTCCCATTCGGTGTCGCACAGGGCGCACCAAAGCATACGTCTGCCGCCCTGCAGTTCGCCCTCTTCAAGCACACGAGCCATGGCGGCGGGAGCAGCGCAGACGGGACATGATCCCGAGCCCCAGCTTCGCCAGTCGTATCCCTCAAGGGACTCGAGAATGCGCGCTGCACGGGCACGGAGCAGCGGGGACAGTGCCGAAGCGACGACGACTCTCACGACCACAGGATTCAGCGGCCCTTCTTCGCTCGCTCCGAGCTGAGCGGCCAGAGTGTCGGTGAAGGCATCCATGTTCTGGAGAACGCCCTCAAGATCCGTCTCCTTGATCAGAGAAGCGAAGTCCGCCTCGCGCAATGCATCTGCGACGTCGGCCTCAATACCGGCTTCGTCTGCGAGCAGAGCTGCGACACGCTCCAACGCGCTGACGAACACAGGTACGGATATCTGTGGTGGGGCCATGAGGAACAGCGGTTGGCCTGTCGCGAGCGATTCGCGCGCCGTATCTCCGTCAATGGCGTCTCCGGCTTGGGCCGACTCAGCGATCTCGTCCTGCAAACGCCACATCTTCTCTGCAAAATCGAGTCGGAGATCTGCGGCTTCACCAAGCGCCTCTCGGTAGTGCGCAAGCACGCGTGTTGTGGTGTCATCCATGGGTCCGAACCTACTTCCATCCACAGGAAAACTACTGCACATACCGTAGCCCAGATAGAGAGTGAACACCACCCTCGTTCACGGGGTACATAATAGGAGGGCGCGCTGGCATTTCACGATGATGTCGTGATGATGACTCGCCCCAATCGGCTCAGGGAAGGTGGAAGCATGCGAGTATCTCGAATCGCGCTGGCGATGGTTGTTGCGGGCGCGCTTGCTGCAGCAGTCTCTTTGGGAGGCTGTTCTGATGCCAGTACGGAACCCACGTCAGGGAGCGACACGCCTACCGTGGCTCAGGACGGTCTTGAGGTCGGCGAGGAGGCGCCTGAGCTGCGCCTGAAGAATCAGGATCAGGCGACCATTGTCTTGAGTGACTATGAGGGCACCAAGAACGTGATTCTTGTCTTTTACCCTCTTGCGTTCACACCCGTTTGAACGGGCGAACTCTCCGCATACCGCGACATCTACTCGCAGTTGCAGGAGATGGACACCGAGGTCTTCGGTGTGAGTCTTGATTCCTATGCGTCGAACGGTGAGTTTCGTTCACAGCTCGATCTCCCGTTCGACTTGCTGTCGGATTGGAGCAGGGAGGTCGCGCCGCGGTTCGGTGCGTACAATGAACGGCAGATGGTGGCCAACCGTTGGAGCTACCTTGTCGATCGCGATGGAGTAATCCGATTCGTTCAGCATTCGCTACTCAACGAGCCGCGTGAGACATCAGAGATGCTCACCGCGGTCGAGGAACTGAACGCAGAGCAGCAATAATCAGAGTACGTACGGTAGAGAGGTGTGAGGCATGAGACGTTCAATAGCGGCACTGCTCGTACTGACGTTCGCGCTGGCCGTGATTCTCACGGGGTGTTCAGGTGATTCCAGCGATGCGGTCGATCCGAATGCGGAGAAGGCACCGGTCACGTTCATACAGTTCTACGATCCGGAGTGCCCGTTCTGCCAGGAGATGGAGCCCATCGTCGAGCGCATGCGCACAGAGTACGAACCGCGCATCGACTCGTTCGAGATCATCAATGTCACCACGACCGATGGCAAGCACAAGGTCGAGGAGTTCGGCGTGTTCCTGACCCCGACATTCGTGTTGCTTGATGCAAATGGTGATGAGCTCGATCGTATCAACGGCGCAGCAAAAGAAGAGATGATGATCGAGTTCATGGATCGCGGGATTGCCGATGCTACGGGCAACGGCACCGGCGGAGCCAGAGAGCCGATTCAGGGCGAAGGCAGAGAGATCGGCGAGTAGGTTCTGCCGCTCGCCATGCGCGGGCGAAGATCGCGTCCAATAGGAAATGCAGAGGAGCCGGGCTTTGTGCCCGGCTCCTCGTTTGACTCAAGACCAGTACGAACGTCGTACTACTCCTTCACGACATGCTCGCCACTCGTGATCTCTTCGTCGGCCCATTTGCCCCAGTGGTAGCGGGCATCGGCCTCTGACACTTTGCCGTCTCCGAACATGAGTCGTCCGGTTCCGCGGTACGGCTTGAATATGCCCGCTCCCAGATAGATATGACCAAGGAGCAAGATGCCCATCATGATCATGGAGACATCATGCAGTAGGTACATCCACCTGATGAGTTCCGGCGAGAAGGAATTCGCGGCCCACAGGAACGCACCGCTGATTCCAATCAGCAACGCAAAGACGATTACCAGTCCGTCAGCGAGAATCTGACCTGACTTGTACTTGCCCTGCTCGGGCATGTGTACCTTCTTGGGATTAAAGAGGTACGGCAGGAACTTCTTCATGAACTCCTTGTCCTCGGCAGTCCAAGGCTTGAAGTACTCCTTGAACTTGTGAGCGGCAGCCCTTGGCTGTATCAGCATTGCGAGGATTGGAATGCCAAGGAAGATGAGCGCTCCTCCGCGGTGCACGAGACGAGCAACCTCCATCGTGCCGAGCGCAATGGCATTCGCAATCGACGGAACGTAGATCAGGATGCCGGTGATGAACAGCGCGAGCGTCGCGAGTGTGTGGAGCCAGTGGACGCTTCGGGCGAGGCCGCTCTGACGTTGTATGTAACGCATCTACTCCTCCACCTCCTCGACGTTGTTGCTGTCTCGGTCGTAGCCCATGCTGGCGAGGAACGATATGCCGAGTCCGCCAAAGGTCGCCGCGAACGCGAGACCCGAGAGAGGCTTCATCAGTTGCCAGAACTTGATTGAGCCAGGGACCTGCGGGTCACGAATCAACCCGTGCGCTTCCAGGCCACGATGGGCGAGGAAGATCACGTGCATGCCATCAAGCTCGTCAACGCCGTAGAGCTCTGCCTTGTCGGAGCCGGCAGCCTTGACCTCGTCGAGTCGCGTCTGCGCGGCAGCAACCATGGCCGGGCGTTCGCCGAATGTGAGCGCACCGGTTGGGCACGTACCAACGCATCCCGGACTGCGGCCATTGGCCTGACGATCCTGGCAGAGCCAGCACTTGAAGGTCTTGTTCTCTGCTTCACGCCACTTAGGGACACCGAAGGGGCATGAGTTGACGCAGTAGCGACAACCGATGCACTTCTCTTGGTCGATAACCACAGCACCGTTCTCCACATGGGAGATCGCTCCTGTCGGGCATGCTTGCTCGCAGGCGGCGTCAGTGCAGTGGAAGCACGCATTCCTCATGAAGTTCCACTCGATACCGATGTCTTGATCGACCTCGGCGAAGGTAATGATGATCCAGGTCTTGTCCGCTAGTTCCAAGGGGCTTTGATAGCTCTTGGTGAACTCGAACTCATCGGCAGTGAGAGGCGAGGACAGCTGGTTCCATTGCTTGCAGGCCACCTGACAGCCCTTACAGGCCGTACACTTGGAGGCGTCATAGAAAATCGCTGTTTCAGCCATCGCTTACACCTCCTCCTTGCGAATATCGACAAGGAAGGCCTTGTACTCCGGAATCATCGTGTTTGCGTCTCCCACGTTCGGCGTGAGGTCGTTGGCGATTCCACCGATCGAACAAGAGCCTGAGTAGCCCCAGTGCCACGGTGCGCCGATCTGGTGAATGATCTCACCGTTGATATCGAACGGCTTGAAGCGGCTCGTGACCAGCGCGTATGCCTTGATCGCACCTCGGTTGTTGGAGATAATCACGTTGTCTCCTGATACGAGGCCTTTCTCATCCGCGAGCTCTGGGGAGAGCTCAATGAACATCTTGGGCATTGTCTCAACGAGCCACGGCAAGTTGCGGGTCATCTGACCTGTCTGCCAGTGCTCCGTGAGGCGGTATGTGGTCATGACGATCGGGAATTGCTCCTTGCTACCAAGGCTGGCCGACTCCCACACAACCACCGCTGGGTCGTTCTGCTGTGCAGACATGGTGTTCGTCGTTGGGCTCTCGTAGGGCTCATAGTGCTCGGGGAAGGGACCATCTGCCATCCCAGGTGCCCAGAGACGTCCGGCTCCCTCAGGCTGCATGATGAACGCTGTCGTACCTGGGGGCGTCCACAGAGTGGTTCCGTCGGGGAGGTCTTTCTTGTAGCCAAAGTCGGGGACGTCATTGCGAAGCCATTTCGCGCCATCCCACTCAACGACTACTTTGTCGGGGTTCCACGGCTTGCCTGCCGGATCAGCAGACGCACGGTTGTAGATGATGCGGCGGTTGACCGGCCATGCGAATGACCATCCCAGGTAGGACCCGATCGGTGCAGCAAGACCTTCGCCCGCATTGTCCGCGTTGTCGCGGGCACCCGTGGGCTGGTCAGCCGGCTCCATCGAATCCTCGTTGTTCCAGTAGCCTGAGTAGATCCAGTTCCCGCATGCGGTTGAGCCGTCGGCTGCGAGCTTGGTGAAGTTTGCGACGAGCTTGTTGTCCGCTACCGTATAGCCGTTGATTGCGCGGGCAATCTTGGTTGGATCTGCCTTACCGGCCTCGTCGACGTAGTCCCACGTGAGCTTGGTAAGCTGCTCCGGTAGGGCACCGCCCTCTTCGGCGTAGAGACGCTGTAGTTCGAGTGCGATCTCGGTCGCGATCTCCGCGTCATCTTTGGCTTCACCCGGAGGCTCGACGGCCTTCCAGCGCCATTGGATCCAGCGTCCTGAGTTGGCGATCGAACCCGCCTTTTCATAGGCAGCGGCTGCCGGCAGTAGGAAAACCTCAGTGTTGACCTCGGAGGGCTCGATTGTCGGAGCCTTCCAGAACGCGGCGGTCTCGGTCTCCCACATGTCCACGGCGACCATCCAGTCCAGCTGCTCCATGGCCTTGCGTTCCATCGAGCAGTTCGGGCCACCGACAGCGGGGTTCTGACCCCACAAGAACAGGCCTTTGACAATGCCTTCGTTCATCGCCTCAAACATAGCGATGTGACTGTGGTTCTTGCCGTTGAGTTTGGGAAGCATGTCGTATGCGTAGTCGTTCGCTGCTGTTGCATACTCGCCGTACATCTCTTTGAGGAGGCTGATCAGGAACTTGGGCTTGTTGGTCCAATACCCGCCTGTTGGTGTCTCCTTCTCAAGATAGTCGCGTAGGGATGGGTGGGTACCGGCGACCGGTGTTGCCATGTACGCGGGGATAATGTGGAACAGCATCGCCATGTCGGTTGAGCCCTGAACGTTCGACTCGCCACGGAGCGCGTTCACGCCGCCGCCTGCCATTCCCATGTTGCCCAGGAGCAACTGTGTGATAGCCATTGCGCGAACGTTCTGAGAGCCGTAGGTGTGCTGAGTCATACCCATTGCGTACAAGATGGTGCCTGCCTTACCGGGCTCTCCGGTCGAAGCGAACGTCTCCCAGATCTCCATCATCCGGTCGAGAGGCATACCGGAGATCTGCGAGCAGAGTTCTGGCGTATAGCGCTCATAGTGCTTCTTCATGAGCTGGAACACGCAGTTCGGGTCCTGGAGGGTCGGATCCTTGAGCGGAGTCTTTGGTGTCGGAGGAGTGAATGCCGGCGTATTGGGGGCGTTCACCCACGAAAACGCACCCGTCTCAGAGGTATCCCAGGGTGCTTCACCCTCGGTCTGGTAGATCCATGTCGCCTTGTCGTACTTGCCGCTGGCGTCATCGAATCCGGTGAACAGGCCGTCGTCAAATCCGTAGTCCGGGCTCACGAGCCACGATGCGGTGGTGTAGTTCTTGACGTACTCATCGTGGTACTTCTCGTTTTCGATGATGTAGTTGAACAGCCCGCCAAAGAATGCGATGTCGGTTCCCGAGCGAAGCGGACCATATGTGTCAGCGACGGCGGCGCTACGTGTAAAGCGAGGGTCGACCACGATGTACTCGGCGCCGTTGGCCTTCGCCTCGGTGACCCATTTCATAGAAATCGGATGGTTCTCGGCATTGTTGCCACCGATGGCCATGATGACGTCGGCGTTCTTGATGTCGACCCAGTGGTTCGTCATCGCGCCGCGCCCAAATGTGTTGCCAAGACCGGCAACAGTGGAGCTGTGTCAAATACGGGCCTGATGTTCGATGAACGTGACACCGAGTGCCCGGGCGAGCTTCTGGATGATGTAGCACTCTTCATCGTCGAGTGCTGCTCCGCCAAGGAAGCCGATAGCTTCCGAGCGGTTCACGGTCACGCCATTTTCGTCGGTGGTTTCGAAGGAATCGTCGCGTGTCTTCTTGACGCGCTTGGCAATCTCGGTGATCGCCCAATCCCACTCTTTGTCTTCCCACTCCGACGAGCCTGCTGCTCTGTACTTGACCGTAGTCACCCGGAACGGATTGAGCTCCAGCTTTCCGGTCTCCGGGTCATAGACGTTCCGGATGTTGAACTGAGCGGATCCTTTCGAGCACAGCGAACCCCTGTTGATCGGATGATCTGGGTCACCTTCGAGGTTCACCAACTCTCCGTCTATCACGGAGTTGATGGATCCACACCCGACCGAGCAATAACAGCAGATCGATGGCGTTTCTGTCACGTTCGTGAGCCGCCACTCCGGCGCCTCAACGGCCAGAGCTGTGCTGGTTCCCGCGAACTCGTACATGAAGCTTGTAGCGAAAGCTGCTCCTGTGACTTTGAGGAAACCGCGTCTGGTTACGTTCATCCGTACCCTCCTTTCATTCTGCGAGCATGTCCCGTGAATATGTGCTGTCGCAGGCGTCCCGGATGTGCTGCCTCCTCTCCTTGCCGACTTCTGGGTTGCCTGACGGTGTAATGAATTTGACGCGCGCGTCGCGCGCACGAATATACATGTTACTTCTTTTTACGCCTCATGTACGTTTCTGCCCGATTGACGAGAGTTCCATTCGCCTGACCGGTTTCGCGCAGCAAAATACAGGCCATCTACGTGCGGATACTCCAGTGGTCCCGAAAGATCGGTGTGGGTGCGGAGCGATTCCGGATGGGGTATCCTCAAGGCGTACGGTCGAGGTGAATGACCGTATGCCTCCGAGTCTGAATCGCCTAAAAGCCGAATTTGCAGGGCTATGGCGCTCAGACCGATAGGGTCGCCAAGGGAAACCTAGCGGCCTCCCGTTCTGGAAAGGAGACCAATATGCGTAGCGTGAGTTTGGGTGGGGTTTCGAGATGGGCACTGGCCATTGTGTTTGCGCTTGCAACGGGCGCTCTGGTTGGCTGCTCGAGTGACAGCGGCGATGCGAATTCGGTCCCGGATACGCCGGCTGTCGAAGTCAGTCAGGTCATCTGCGCGTCCACGACATCCACGCAGGATTCCGGGCTGTTCGATGTACTTGTCCCAGCGTTTCAAGAGGCCTATCCCGAGTATGCACTCAAGGTTGTCGCTGTCGGTACCGGTGAAGCGCTGACGATGGGCGAGAACAAGGACGCCGATGTGCTACTGGTTCATGCCAAGACAAGCGAAGAGGAGTTTGTGGCTTCCGGGTTCGGGATCGAGCGCAAAGACGTGATGTACAACGATTTCGTTATCGTTGGTCCCGCGGATGATCCGGCTGATGTTGGCGCAGCAACTTCCGCATCCGATGCGCTCAAGGCGATCATGGACAATGGTGGCACGTTCTACTCGCGCGGCGATGACTCCGGCACCAACAAGAAGGAACTCGCGCTGTGGGCTGCTGCGGGTGTCGAGTCTCCTGAGGGCGATTGGTATCAGGCGACCGGGCAGGGTATGGGAGACACGCTCAAGATCGCATCCGAGAAGCAGAGCTACACGCTGACCGATCGTGCGACGTTTCTTAATCTGCGCGATGCGCTCGACATCGGTATCACCTTCGAAGGTTCCGATGATCTCTTCAATCAGTACGGCGTGATTGTGGTCACCGATGCCACGAACATGGAAGGCGCACAGGCCTTCTCTGATTGGATCACAGGTTCTGACGGTCAGGCGGTCATCGAGACGTATGGCATTGAGAAGTTCGGTGAGCCGCTGTTCGTCCCTAATGCACAGTAGAGCGGGAGCACTCTGATATGGATTGGAGCATCTACACCGATGCTCTCGTTGAGGGCGTCGAGCTCCTCGCATCGGGTGCGGCCGATATCTGGATCATCATCGAGACCTCGTTTAGGGTCTCGGGTGCGGCCACACTCGTTGCGCTGGGGCTCGGCGTGCCTCTCGGCGTCCTTCTGGGGACGCGCCGTTTCGCCGGTCGTCGCCTCGCATTGATCGCGGCGAATACCGGCATGGGGCTTCCTCCCGTTGCGGTCGGTCTTGTGGTCGCCATGGGCCTATCCCGTCGTGGTCCGTTCGGGGAGCTCGGACTCTTGTACACCAACAATGCGATGGTGATCGCCCAGGTCCTCATCGCGCTCCCGCTGGTAGTAGCGTTCACCGCCGCATCGGTTGCTGCAGTTCCCCGGCAACTTCGGTTGCAGGCGAGGTCTCTCGGTGCCAGCCGTTTTCGCGAACTTGTACTCGTGGTCGGCGAAGCACGGATGGGTGTGGCCGCGGCGGTAGCCGCAGGATTCGGCGCAATCATCTCCGAAGTGGGCGCTGTTCAGATGGTGGGCGGTAACATCGCAGGAGATACGAGGGTCATGACAACCGCTATCGTCCAGTTCACGCGCATGGGCCGCTACGGGCAGGCGCTGGGACTCGCCCTCATGCTGCTGGGGATGATCGCGATTGTGAATGCCGTCTTGGTCATAGGACAGACCTCCGCCGAGCGATACGAGGGACGCCGATGAATGAGTCACCGGTCGAACTCGAGCTGGTCGGCATCGAGCACTCCTTCAGGTCGGGGTTTCGGCTGTCGATTCCACCACTGAAGGTTCCTGCTGGATCGACTCTGGCATTGCTCGGTCCGAGCGGCGCGGGCAAGTCCACGCTCTTGGAGATAGCCGGTCTGCTTGAGACCCCGGAGAGCGGTGAGGTTCGTGTAGATGGCGTAGCGCGCACCCCGCGTGATCGTGATTCCCGGAGGCTCACGGCAGCGGTATTCCAGCGACCGTATTTGATCAAGGCCACAGTTGGCGAGAACGTTGCCTACGGGCTCAAACTCCGCAAGATGCCTCGACACGAGATCAATGAACGCGTTGCAGACATGCTTGCTGTCGTTGGTCTCTCCGGCTTTGAGAATCGGGCAGCCGGTGAGCTCTCCGGTGGCGAGGCTCAGCGCGTCGCGCTTGCTCGTGCCCTCGTATTGAGACCTCGGCTGCTCATGCTCGATGAACCGCTGTCCTCGCTCGATATGATGCTGAAGCGCCGCATGCAGCGTGAGTTCTCGGAAATCCTGCGTTCACGGGGCATTACCACCCTGTATGTCACTCATGATCACGATGAAGCACTCGTGTTGGCTGATCGCATTGCGATCATGCGTGACGGGGGAGTTGTGGCGGAAGGTTCTGCCGAAGAAGTGGTCGCCGTGCCGCAAGATGACTGGACGGCTTTGTTCCTTGGCGTGGAACCGGCGTTCGTCGGGATCGTTGAGTCACAGTGGGCAGGGTTACTCACCATCCGTGTGGGAGATACTGTCATCAGGGCCTCAGGCACGCTCGAGGTGGGTACGCATGTGAGACTGGCCGTGAGACCTGAGGATGTGACCGTATGGACGCAGATGCCACAGGAGGCATCCTCTGCTCGAAATCGACTCGACGTGAAGGTGACATCCTTGCATCGGAGTGGCGTGAGCTGGACTATGGTGGGTGCGGTGGACGGGGTGAGTCTCGCCGCATCCATTTCAGACGCGGCGATGCTCGAACTCGGGGTTTCGGCGGGTGACACCGTGGCATTCACGTTCAAAGCGACCGCTGTCCGGGTCGCAAGAGAAGGAGCCTACAAAAGTGACTGAACGAGCCGAGAAGCTGCCGATCACTGCGGCCGTGCTTGCCGGCGGTCGCTCTCAGCGCATGGGTGTCGATAAGACCCTTCTCGAGATCGAGGGTGTTGCGATGGTGTCGCGGGTTGCCTCGGCAGCCGGCGAGGTCTGCAGCAACGTGTTTGTGGTCACCACGCGCCCCGAGGCCGCGGCCGAAGCGGATCTTCCTGATGATGTACGCATCGTGACCGACGAAGTGAGCTACCTCGGTCCACTCGGCGGCATCGTGACGGGCCTTGCCGAGGCCCCCGATGCGTGGCTGCTTGTGGTCGCTGCGGACATGCCCTGGGTGACCTCGGCGGTGGTCGAGACACTGTGGACGCACATCGGGGATGCGGATGTCGTCGTCCCGCGGGGCGAAAGAGGACTTGAGCCGCTTCTCGCGCTGTACCGCGTTGAGACGGTGCTCCCGGTAGCCAGAGAGCTGCTTGATGCGGGCGAACGTCGTCCGATAGCGCTCTACGACCGACTCAGCGTCATCGAGATTCCGGCCGAGGAGCTACGCGCGGTCGACCCCCAGCTCAAGAGTCTGGTCAACATCAATACACCTCAGGATCTGGATGCATCGGCTCCCGCGTATGCCAAAACTGACGCCCAGATCCGAATGCACGTGGTCGAGGTTGGCACGCGCCGGTCACGCGGGATGCCTTCCGAGCGATCCATCACGGTCTACCTCAACGGTGTTGAGGTTGTGAATGCCCAGGCCACACCGAGTGATCTCGAGGAACTCGCGGTGGGCTTCTTGCGGATAGAGAAGTTGCTCACAGATCGCTCGCTCCTTGGCACTATCGAAGTGGATGCGCGTAGGGGAATGGTCTTTGTCACATCTGAAGAAGAGACCCCCACGAGCCTCCGTGGACGCAAGCGCTACGTGACCAGCGGCTGCGGTCGCGGCATCACCTTCACTTCGGCAGGCCAGCTCTCGGGGGTCGATCCTGTTGAGTCGGGACTCTCCATAGAAGCAGAGAGCATCTACGAGATGATGGGCGAGATGGCCCGGAGTGCCGATCGCTATCGTGAGACCGGCGGGATGCATGCGTGCGCGGTTGGCATTGACGGGGCCGTGCAGTTGTTACGCGAGGATGTGGGCCGGCATAACGCGCTCGACAAGGTGATCGGTGCGGCGTGGCTCGGTGACGTGGCTCTTGATCGGGCGGTATTGATAACGAGCGGACGGATCTCCTCGGAGATGACGATCAAGGCAGCGCGCGCCGGTGTGCCGATCGTTGTGTCGCGCACCGCTGTCACCGATCTGGCCGCCGAGATAGCGACTGAACTCGGAATCACGCTCGTGGGATATGCACGGGGCGGCAAGCTCGTGATCTATACGAACCCCTGGCGCATCAGGAACGGAGGCCCGGCGTGACCGCTAGCATGACGGTTGAGCAGGCGCGTGAGTTGCTTCTCGAGCGCGTCCATCCTTTGGAAGTCGAGCGCGTCGACCTGCTTGAAGCGCTCGGGCGCGTACTCGCGCAGGATATGCGCTCGGACATCGACGTCGCTCCCTTCGACAACTCGGCGATGGACGGCTTTGCCGTGCGAGCCGCAGACCTCGCAACAGCTTCCGAGGAGACCCCCGCGCGATTGCGCGTCATCGAGCACATCGCCGCAGGCGACGCTCCGACACTGACAGTCGGCTCCGGAGAGGCGGCACGCATCATGACCGGCGCGCCTGTGCCTCAGGGAGCGGATGCCGTCGTGATGGTCGAGTACTCCGAAGCCGTCGAGGGTGATGGTGGCACGGGTTCGCTCGTCGCACTGAGTCGCGCGGTCGTTAAAGGTGAGAACGTGCGCAAGCAAGGAGAGGAAGTGCGCGCGGGAGACGTTGTGCTGAATGCAGGGGAGACGGTCGGAGCCGCGGGCATCGGCCTGCTTGCCTCGACCGGGCACGCACAGGTCCCCGTGTATCGTCGGCCACGTGTTGCCGTGATCTCCACCGGAAGTGAACTCGTTGAGGTCGACCAGACGCCGGGTCCGGGCAAGATTCGCAACTCGAATTCGTACTCTGTGTCTGCGCAGGTCGCTGCGGCGGGTGCGATTCCTCTGCGCTTCGGCATCGTGCCGGACGATATGCAGGCCACGCGCGACGCGTTCACGCGTGCGGCGGCAGAGGCGGACTTCATTGTCACGAGCGGCGGAGTCTCCGTGGGCGACTTCGACTACGTCAAACCGGTCCTCGAAGAGCTTGGCGAGCTCATGTACTGCAAGGTTGCCATGCGCCCCGGCAACCCCCAGACGATGGGGGTCATTTCGGGTGTCCCGTTCTTTGGATTGCCGGGCAACCCAACGAGCACGTTTGTGGGCTTCGAGATGTTCGTGCGCCCTGCGATTCGGCGGATGCTTGGCCACACTGCCCTCGACCGCCCGGTCACGTTGGCGCGCCTCGCGCATGATGTTCGCAAGAAGCCGGACCGTCGCTACTACTTGCGGGGACGCATCTCTCGCGGTGCGGACGGGCTTGAGGTCGCGCTGTCAGGCAGTCAGTCATCGGCACTTCTGACCGCTGCGCATCGCGGCAACTGCTTCATGGTGCTACCTGAAGGAGAGCAGCAGTTTTCCACAGGACAGATCGTCGAGTGTATTCGGCTCGACATGGAGGAAGGAACCGTAGTATGAGTGCAGACAAGACAATCGATCCGGCGATCGCCGATCGCGTGACCCCTGAGCTCGTTGCGGCTGTCGTGGCAGCTGCGGTGGACGGCAAGGTCGCGTGCGCACGACTTCGTAAGCTTGCCGAGGACATGAACGTACCGTACAAGGTCGCCGGAGCAGCAGCTGACCTCAACGGGGTCAAGGTTCGCGACTGCGATCTTGGCTGCTTCTAGACTCACTCCAACGAAGGAGACTCGCGTACATGGAACCCGGCATCCCCGTCGTTGCGTTCGTTGGTAAGTCGGATTCGGGCAAGACGACGGTCGTGGAGAAGGTTGTGGCCGAGCTCGCTTCACGCGGGTATCGAATCGCCACGGTCAAGCACCACGTACACGACTTCGACATCGACGTTCCCGGCAAGGACTCATATCGTCACGCACGGGCGGGTTCGGCCGTGTCGATGGTCTCGTCGCCAGACAAGTTCGCCGCGATTCGTACCGTTGAGCGCGAGCTCACTCTCAACGAGATCGCCGCACAGGCCGGTGACGTGGACATCCTGATCGCCGAGGGTTACAAGCGCACCGCACCCGTACGCATCGAGGTCTCGCGCGCGGAACGGTCGACCGAACTGATCAGCACGGCCGAGGAAGTCCTCGCGCTTGTGACGGATCATGCAACGCTCCCGGGCGTTCCGACCTTCGACCTCGATGATGCATCCGGGATCGCGGACCTGATCGAGCAGACGTTCCTCGTTGGCGGGGGCGGAGGTGCTGGCGATGGCGCATGATTCACACGGGCGCACGATCGACTATCTGCGCATCAGCGTCACTGATCGCTGCAACCTGCGATGTGTGTATTGCATGCCGCCGGAGGGTGTGGAATGGAAGCCGCCCGAGAGCATACTCACATTCGAGGAGATCGAGCATTTCGCATCGATCGCCGTGGAGCAGGGGATCAGCAAGATTCGCATCACCGGCGGTGAGCCGCTCGTGCGCAAGGGACTCGTTGAGCATATTCGGCGCCTCAAGGCGATCACCGGCCTGGAGGCCATCGCGCTCACGACGAACGCCACCTTGCTCCCGCAATACGCCGAGGCGCTGCGCAACGCAGGACTCTCTCGCATCAATATCTCGCTCGATTCGCTCGATCCCGATGTCTTCGCGACCATCACGCGCGGCGGACGCCTTGCTGACGCGCTCGCCGGTCTTGATGCCGCGCTTGCGGTCGGTTTCCATCCGGTGAAGCTCAATGTCGTTGTGGTCCGCTCCCTCGAGCAGGACCTTGCGGCGTTCGCCCGGCTTGCGATCGACCGCCCGGTACACGTTCGCTTC
Source organism: Actinomycetes bacterium (assembly GCA_024637115.1). Taxonomy (GTDB): domain Bacteria; phylum Actinomycetota; class Coriobacteriia; order Anaerosomatales; family JAGXFU01; genus JAGXFU01. Next base: position 250,736 of record JAGXFU010000005.1, on the reverse strand, counting down.
ATCGAGTACATGCCGGTCGGCGATGCACCACTGTCGGTCCGCGGCGGTCATGGTGGCGGATGGACCGAGGCGGATCATGTGCCTGCAAGTGAGATCCTGACCGCACTCGACAGCGCACTCGGCGCCGAGGGGCTGGGACCGCTCCAGCCTGTCGGTGACGGAAGTGGGCCCGAGGGATGGGGCCCTGCACGCTACTTCACGATTGCGGGTGCGGCGGGCACCATTGGTGTGATCTCGCCGCTCTCCCGGCACTTCTGCGGGGCCTGTAACCGGCTGCGGCTCACCGCGGATGGCCGCCTGAGACCGTGTTTGTTCTCGGATCGGGAGTTTGACGTACGAACAGCGCTGCGCGACGGGACTGACGAGGATATCGAGGCGATCATCTCCGCTGCGCTGAACGAGAAGCCGGAAACCCACGAGCAGCGACGCGGCACATCACGCCGTATGTCACAGATCGGAGGATGAGTCGTGGCCACGGAATCAGGATCGCATGCGGGACTGACGCACCTCGATGCGCAAGGACATGCGCACATGGTCGATGTCGGTGCCAAGGCTGAGACGCGCCGTGTCGGGGTTGCGGGTTCGTTCGTCAGGATGCGGTCGGAGACGCTCGACCTGATCGAATCAGGCTCTGTGGCCAAAGGTGATGTCATGGCTGTGGCCAGAATCGCCGGAATTGCCGCCGCCAAGCGGACATCAGATCTCATCCCCCTCTGTCATCCGATTCCACTCACAAGCGTTGCGGTAGAACTCACGGTGGTCCGGGATGCCCAGACAGGGATTGAGATCGAGGCGACAGCCGAGACTGTGGGACGCACGGGCGTGGAGATGGAAGCGCTCACTGCGGTGTCGGTGGCGGCGCTGGCGATCTACGACATGTGCAAAGCGGTTGATAGGGGCATGGTCATCGAAAAGGTGCGCTTACTTAGCAAAGAAGGCGGCCGATCGGGTCGTTGGACGCGCGGGGAGGACGAGTGATGTCGCATACGATCGCTGTCGGACAGCGGGGTTCCGTTGTCTCGGTGAATATCGCTGACCGTAAAGGTGTGCGCAAGACGCCCACCGGGAGTGTGAACCTCATCTTTGATCGGGGCGTTGACGGTGACGCGCATGCGGGTGATTGGCACCGCCAGGTGAGTCTGCTCGCTCAGGAGTCAGTGGACAAGATGGTCGAGAAGGGTCTCGACGTGACCGCCGGGGATTTCGGGGAGAACCTGACCACGAAAGGGCTCGATCTGCCGGCTCTGCCCGTGGGCACCAAGATCACGATCGGTGACGACGTCCTTCTTGAGATCAGCCAGATCGGCAAGATCTGTCACACGCGTTGTGCAATCTACTACCAGGCCGGTGATTGCGTCATGCCCAAAGAAGGCATATTCGGGGTTGTGCTCCAGCCGGGGCAGATCGAGCCCGGTGATGAGGTCGTGATCGTAGAGCTTGGAGACGGTACCTGCGACCGTACACCACCACCCGAAGGAGAGTGACCCGATGGATTCGCTGAGCGTGGCGATTCTCACCTGCTCCGATACCCGCTCCCTTGCCGAGGATAGTGCCGGAGCTGCCCTGAAGGGTCTGTGCGAGAGTCGGGGATGGACGGTAGTCGATCACCGGATCGTTTCGGATGAGTTCACGATGATCGCAGGAACGCTTGAGGTGATTGTCGACGAACTCATTCCGGATGTGATTCTCACATGTGGCGGTACGGGGTTCAGCATGCGCGATGTCACGCCAGAGGCCACTCACGCGGTATGCGACAGAATGGCGCCCGGGATCGGCGAAGCAATGCGGCTGGGAAGTCTTGAGGTGACGCGACGAGCGATGCTCTCGCGCGCAACCGCCGGTCTGAGGCGTAAGACCCTCATCGTCAACCTCCCCGGTAGCGAGAAGGCCGCGACAGAATGCTTCGGCTTCGTAGCTGATCAATTCGAGCACGCTATTCAAATGATGGCCGGCGGTGGCCACTAGCAGCGCACGCCCGGTGTTCGGTGGGGCGACCCACACGCGCGCAGTTACGCAGAAGGACCGCCCCACGGGCGGTCCTTCGAGTATGTTTGAGCACGGTGGGTCGCCCCACCGAACACCGGGCGCTACTCGCCCGCAGGTGGCTCCATAGCCGCATCGCCCTTGAACAGCTCGGCGATACCACCGATGCTTCCAAGCACGCCGCTGACCTCCATGGGCAAGAAGACCTTGCTGGCCTTGCCGTTTGCGATCGACGCGAGCGCCTCAAGGTACTTGATGGCAATCAGGTCGTTCGTGGGTCGGCCGTCATGGATTGCGTTGTATACACTCGTGATCGCCGATGCTTCACCTTCGGCAAGTGCGATCTTCTGGAACTTCTCGGCGTCGGCGACGTCCTTGATCGCCTGGGCACGACCTTCTGCTTCAAGAATCGCAGCGCCCTTGGATCCCTCGGCACGTGTGATGGCTGCCTGCTTGTCGCCGTCAGCCTCGAGGATGAGGGCGCGACGTGTGCGCTCGGCCTTCATCTGACGGTGCATTGCCTCGGTCACGTCGACCGGCGGCTCGATGCGCTGTAGTTCGACGCGGACGACGCGAACGCCCCACTTGTCGGTTGCATCGTCGAGAATCTGCCGGAGCGCGGCGTTGATCTTCTCGCGGCTCGTAAGCGACTCGTCGAGCTGCATCTCGCCGATTACGTTACGCAGGTTCGTCTGAGCGAGCTTGGTGGCCGCCATGTAGAAGTTGGCAACGTTGTACATGAGCTTCACCGGGTCGGTAGCCTCGTAGTAGACGACGGCATCGACGGTCACCACAACGTTGTCTTTGGTGATTACTTCCTGAGGCGGTACATCGACGACGTTCTCACGCATGTCGACCTTGGTCAGCCTGTCAATGAAGGGCAGGATGAAGTGGAGGCCCGACTCATAGGTTCGCTGGTACTTGCCGAACCGTTCGATGATGCCCTTCTCATACGGGCGAACGATCTTGATCGCTGTTGCAAAGTACACAAGCAACAGGATGATGAGCGGCAGTAGCACAACCGCTGCTGCAATGCCTGCCATGTCTTCGACCTCCTGTCGGTGAAGCGGACGTGTGTCCGCTCTGTCACTACATTACGCGTGCGATTCACGCGTGCAATCCCACGAGGATCAGTCTTGAAGGGGCCGCACCATGAGGTGGGTTCCTTCGATGCTTTCCACAACAACACGAGTTCCAATGGGAACCGCGTCGCGACCGGGTGCTTCCGCACGCCACACCTCGCGCTCCACTCGCACCTGGCCCACCGGGCTGTTCGGTGTCAGAGCCTCGATCACGACACCGTCCTTGCCGAGCAGACGATCCGCGCCCATCTTCTCGGGGGGCTCGTGGGTCATCTTGTCGGCGAATCCGCGAAGACCGACAAACGCAAGCGTGGAGACGGCCATGAAGGCCAGGGTCTGCCACAGCGGCTCGATATCGAAGAAGGCGAGTACGGCGGCCACGCCAGCGCCGATTCCAAATGGGAGCATGAAGAATCCTGCCGTGAATATCTCCATTACCAGGAGTACGACGGCGAGGATTGACCAGAGCCAGAGCCAGATGTCAGACATCGTTGTCCCCCTTCTAGCAATCGAACTCAGCGCTCGATTGCAATATATTCCCATTCCCCGAGTCGGCAGACAGCTTGTCACAAGAAATCGGTGACATCCCGCCTAGCGCCCAGTATGACATGTGATGCCGGGTCGGCGGCGGGGGGTTGCCACAAAGGGCGAGCGGGTATACAATCACTTCACGCATATATGAAGTGCGGAATAGAGAGGTGAATCATGGGAATTCTAAATCGCGTGGATCAATCGATTGGCGACACGCCACTCGTGTACTTGAGCTCCATGACGCGCGGACTTGGCGCGCGAGTGGCTCTCAAGATGGAATCCCGCAATCCCGGGGGTTCGGTCAAGGACCGCATCGCCAGATCAATGATCAGTCAGGCTGAGGCCGACGGATTGATTGAGCCCGGGAAGTCCGTCCTGGTGGAGCCGACATCGGGCAACACAGGGATAGCGCTTGCAATGATCGGTGCGGCACGCGGCTACCGGGTGATTCTCACCATGCCGGAGAGCATGTCGATCGAGCGTCGCAAGTTGCTGGCGGCTTACGGCGCAGACGTCGTGCTCACGCCGGCTGGTGAGGGTATGCAGGGAGCCGTTGATGAGGCTGACCGAATCACTCTGGAGACCGAAGACGCGTTCCAGCCCGGACAGTTCGTGAACCCCGCTAACCCGATGGCCCACTACGTCGCCACCGGTCCCGAGATCGATCGAGCTCTCGGCGGAGCGGAGATCCTGAGTGCCTTTGTTGCAGGTGTGGGTACCGGGGGCACCGTCTCCGGTACGGGACGCTATCTGAAAGAAGTGCGACCGACGGTGCGCATCGTTGCCGTTGAGCCCGCGGAGTCACCGATCATTGCACAGACCATGCGCGGAGAGTCCCTGGTCCCCGGACCGCACAAGATACAGGGTATCGGCGCCAACTTCATTCCAAAGACGCTCGATCTTGCGGTGCTTGATGAGGTCATCGCCATATCGGGTGACATGGCTATAGAGACAGCCCGTCGCCTCGCTGCCGAGGAAGGACTCCTTTGCGGTATCTCCAGTGGTGCCAACGTTGCCGCTGCACTTGAACTCGCGGCACGCGCTGAGTTGGCCGGCACAACGATTGTTACCGTGGCTCCATCAACGGGGGAGCGATACCTTTCAACAGTGCTGTGGGAGGGCATTATCTAATGCGACTGCCACAGAAGCTCGACTACGCACTTCAGGCAGCGGTCGAACTCGGACGTCTTGGCCAGTCAGTGAGGGTGCCTGCCGGCGAGATAGCCGACAGACTCTCCCTTCCGCGCCGCTTTGTCGAACAGCAGATATCGATCATGTCCCGAGCTGGACTTGTCCGATGCCAACCCGGGCCTGGCGGGGGCTGCTCGCTCGCTCGCCCGGCGTGCGAAGTGAGTGCCGGGGATGTTCTGCGCGCGGTGGAAGGCGTGCTGCTCGAAGCGCCGGATTCCGAAAGCCCACTCGCCTCGTTGTGGACGAGTGCGGCGGTCGCCTTCCAGTCAGAGTTCGACAAAGTGACGCTCGCCGATCTGGCCTCGCAGCTCGGCGAAGTGCGTGGTTCTGAGGTCTACTTCATCTGACAATTTTCGGTGCGCGCAACCGAGTAGTGCCTGGTCAAGGCAATGCCACTATCATGCCGCCCGGCAACAGGGACGAAATACACGTGTGCTAGCGATGTTGTCGCACGTCAGCGCGGGGGAATGGCGGCGTCTTTGTGCTTGTTGCTTAAAAACGCTTTCTGCTAGACTCCTAGAGTCTTATGGGCGAATACCGCACAACGTGCGTTCTGACTTCTACGCAGGAGCACACCAACGAACAGCGGTAGACGCAAAGGAGCAAGGGAGGAAGAATGACTATGGGCAAAGGCAAGAAGCTTGTCGCTCTCGTTATCGCTCTGGCAATGGTGGCCACGATGGCCGTCGGTTGTTCAGGTAGCGATGATGCAGACACCACGGATGGCGGCAGCGATGCTGTCGTTATCAAGCTCGGAATTGGTGCCCCGCTGACCCAGGGTGCTGTCGCACTCGGTCAGGGCATCGAGAATGGTGCAATGCTGGCCATCGACGATTTCAACGCCAAGGATCTTGGCGTCGAGGTCAAGCCGTTTGTTGTTGACGACCAGGGCGACCCCAAGACGGGCGTCAACGTCGCCAACCAGCTGACCTCCGACCCGGACGTCATCGGCGTTGTCGGTCACCTGAACTCCGGTGTCTCGATTCCGGCTGCTGCTGTCTACAACGAGGGTGGCATCGTTCAGGTTTCGCCTGCCTCGACCAACCCGCAGCTCACGCTGCAGGGCTTTGATAACGTGTTCCGCACCTGCACGATCGACCCGGTTCAGGGTGCTTTCGCTGCCGATGCTGCGTTCAACACACTTGGTCTCCCGACTGCGTTCGTGGTCGATGACTCGACGCCGTACGGCGAGGGTCTTGTTGACGAGTTCGTGAAGGCCTTTGAGGCCGCTGGCGGTACCGTCGCCGGTCGCGAGAAGACCTCCGACAAGGACACCGACTTCACCGCTCTTGCCACCAAGATCAACGCTGCTGCTCCTGCAGCCGTCTACTACGGTGGTGTGTACAACGCTGGCGCCCTCTTCGCAAAGCAGCTCCGCGAGGGCGGTTCCGACGCCGCGTTCTTCAGCGGTGACGGCGTGTATGCCCAGGACTTCATCGATCTTGCCGGTGCCGCCAATGCAGAGGGCATGTACTGCACCTCCGTTGGCCTGCCGCTTGATCAGCAGCCCCAGGGCGCTGACTTCCAGGCCAAGTTCGACGCCGCCTATCCCGGTGAGGGAATCCAGGCATACGATACCTACTCGTATGACGCAGCCCTCGTTATCCTCAGTGCAGTTGAAGTGGCCATCGACGAGGTCGGCGCTGAGAACCTCACGAGTGCCGAGGGCAAGGCCGCGATCATCGCTGCTGTCGCTGCAACTGATATTGAAGGCGTCACGGGTGCTATCTCCTTCGACGAGAACGGTGATACCAACAACAAGGCAATCACCCTCTACGTTGTCAAGGACGGCGCGTGGGCACCGAACTAAGTAGTTAACCGACTACTTACTCCTGCATGATATTGGGGACCCGGGCGAGCGCTTGCCGCTCACCCGGGTCCTTGTGGGAGCACGGGGCAGCACTAAGGCGTTCCCCCTGATAAGCCTCGAGCAACTCGAAGAGACAGGTGAGACACAGGTGTCCATTGCGACTATTGGACAGCAGCTGGTAAACGGCGTGACCCTGGGGGGTATGTACGCGCTCATCGCGCTTGGATACACGCTTGTTTACGGGATCCTGCTGATGATCAACTTCGCACATAGCGAGATGTTTATGGGAGGCGCGTTCGTTGGCCTCTTTGCGTTCGGGTGGCTTGATAACTATGAGTTCTTCACGGGTTCCGGATTCGGAATCGCACTGATGTTCCTGATGACATTCGTCATCTCGGGAGTCGTGATCGGTCTTCTCGGCGTGTTGATCGAACGGGTCGCGTATCGACCGCTCAGACATGCCCCGCGTCTGGCACCGTTGATTTCGGCGATCGGCATGTCGATCTTCTTGCAACAGGCGGTACTGCTGTGGATCACTCCGAGGCAGGTACCTTTTCCGAACTACCTGCCGGCGGGCAGCTATGAGATCGCCGGCATCTCGATCAACAATATTCAGATCATGATTATCGGTTCATCGATCATTTTGCTGATTATTCTCGACACCTTTGTGTCGAAGACACGAATAGGCAAGGCCATGCGCGCAGTGTCCCAGGACAGAGAAGCTGCGACGCTTATGGGCGTGGACATCAACCGCGTGATCGCGGTGGCGTTCTTCATCGGGCCCGCTCTCGGTGCCCTTGCCGGAATCTTCTCCGGCATGTATTACGGATCGATCAAGTTCGACATGGGCTTCATCCCCGGCGTCAAGGCGTTCACTGCGGCGGTTATCGGCGGTATCGGTAACCTACGCGGCGCAATGGTCGGCGGTTTCCTCCTCGGTATCATCGAGGCGCTTGCTGCCGGATTCTTGAGCTCGGGCTACAAGGACGTGGTCGCCTTTGCGATCCTCATCCTGGTTCTGGTGTTTAAGCCGAGCGGTCTGCTCGGCGAATCCGTAGTGGAGAAGGTGTAGCCATGGGCGGAAGCAAAATGGACATCAAGACCAAAATCGCGTCAGGTCCCATTCCTCTGTGGAAATGGATCATGTATGCGGTGATCATGGTCATCGTTGTGGCTGCACCAATCTACTTCCAGTCAGTGCAGAACTTCTTCTTTGTGCGGATCTTTGCGGTCGTCGGCATCTACGTGATGCTTTCTCTAGGTCTCAATATCGTCGTCGGATATGCCGGACTGCTGGATCTCGGGTATATCGCGTTCTATGCGATGGGCGCATACGTTGGAATCATCCTGGGGTTCAAACTACCGGAGGTCTTTGGCTCCGGGTTCGAGCCATGGACCTTCTGGACGCTGCTCCCTGTGGCGGCTCTGGCTGCTGCCGGCACCGGCATAGCGCTTGGAACCCCGGTGCTCCGGCTTCGCGGCGACTATCTCGCGATTGTGACGCTCGGTTTCGGTGAGATCGTGCGTATTGCCCTCAACAACAATATCTTTGGTATCACCAACGGCGCGAAGGGTCTTCCGGGTCCTGGTCAGCGGATCCCTACGCCTGCCGGTATGGAGTGGGCGAAGGCGAACCTTTCCTTTGGCGATTTCGCCTTCAGCAAGGATCTCTTCTGGTACTACTTGATCGTAGTGCTGTGTCTGGCAACGATCTTCGTGGTACGCAGACTCGATGACTCGCGTCTTGGGCGGGCTTGGGTTGCAATGCGTGAGGACGAAGTGGCCGCTGCTTCGATCGGCATCAGTATCACGACGACCAAGTTGTGGGCTTTCTCGCTTGGAGCCCTCTGGGGTGGCGTTGCTGGTGTCACGTACGCGTACTGGGTCGGGTTCATCAGCCCCGAGTCATTCAACTTTATGGAATCAGTTCTGGTTGTATGCATGGTTGTGCTGGGCGGAATGGGTTCCATTCCGGGTGCTGTGCTCGGCGCAGTGATTATCGCAGCGCTACCGGAGATGATTCGGTATTTCGCTCAGTCTCCGCTTCTGGCCGGCGTGCTGACCACCGATCAGGCTAACCTGGCGAGCCAGTATCGCTATCTGGTGTTCGGAGCGGCCATGGTCATCATGATGGCCTTCAGACCGCAGGGCATCCTGCCTTCGCAGCGCCGCGCGATGGAACTCCATCCTGAGGATGAGAAGACCCTTGCAGAAGAGAACCAGCAGATATGGGATGTCGAGCATCATACCGACGTCGACAACGACTTGCTGTAGACGACCAGGACGCGAAAGGCTGACTTCAACATGGCACTACTAACAGTAGACAATGTGACGATGCAGTTCGGTGGTCTCAAAGCTGTCGCCGACGTCACGTTCGACATCAAGCCTGGTGAGATTCTTGCCCTGATCGGTCCCAACGGCGCCGGCAAGACGACCATGTTCAATATGCTCACGGGTATCTACTCGCCCACGAAGGGAACTCTCGACTTCGATGGCGATGTGATCAACGGCCGCAAGGCCCATAAGATCTGCAAGATGGGGATTGCGCGCACGTTCCAGAACATCCGACTGTTCTCCAATATGACTACCTTGGAGAACGTCATGGTCGGTCGACATATTCGCACTCTCGCGGGCCCCTTCCAAGCGGTACTCCGCACGCCAAGGTTCAAGCGTGAGGAGCAGCACACGGTTGATGAGGCACGAAAGTGGCTTCGGTTCGTGGGACTCGAAGGCGAGGCGAACGAACTTGCCAAGAACCTGCCGTACGGCAAGCAGCGTCGGCTCGAGATCGCGCGTGCTCTGGCGACCGAGCCGAAACTCATCCTTCTGGATGAGCCAGCGGCCGGAATGAACCCTCAAGAGACCGCGCAGCTTACGCAATTGGTAGGCAGAATACGAGATGCGGGAATCACGATTCTCTTGATTGAGCATGACATGAAGGTCGTCATGGGCATCGCGGACCGCATTGTGGTTCTCGACTTTGGCGAGAAGATCGCCGAGGGCCTACCGGCCGAGATTCAGCGCAATCCCAAGGTCATCGAAGCGTATCTCGGCTCAGGTGCCGAGGCGTTGCTGGCAGAAGGATAGGAGGCGACACGTGCTTAAGGTCGACAACATCCACACCTTCTACGGCCAGATCGAGGCGCTCAAGGGCATCAGCATTGAGGTCAACGAAGGTGAGATTGTGACACTCATCGGCGCCAACGGCGCGGGTAAGTCAACGACGCTCAAGACGATCTCGGGTCAACTGACTCCCGCAGAGGGGACCATTGAATTCGAAGGCGAGAGTCTGATTGGTACTGCTGCACATCTCGTGACCGCAAAGGGGATCGTTCAGGTTCCTGAGGGTCGACGTATCTTCCCGCGCATGTCCGTCTTGGAGAATCTTGAGATGGGCGCATACCTGCGCAAGGACAAAGCGGGTGTTCTTGAGGATCTGGATCGTGCATTCGAGTTGTTCCCTCGTCTCGCCGACAGGCGGGCGCAGAAGGGCGGCACGCTCTCCGGTGGAGAACAGCAGATGCTTGCGATGGCGCGTGCCATGATGGCTCGACCCCGGCTGCTCATGCTCGATGAGCCGTCGATGGGGCTTGCCCCGGTTATCGTTGATGTCATCTTCGATACGATCAAGAAGCTCAACAAGGAGGGCATGACGATTCTGCTTGTCGAGCAGAACGCAGCCATGGCGTTGCAGACCGCGAATCGCGGCTATGTCCTGGAGATCGGCAAGGTTGCTCTTGAGGGTCCCGGAAAAGAGCTCCTGCACAACGAGCAGGTGCGAAAGACCTACCTCGGCGAACTCTAGCACCACGGTACTGAATCAAACGAGTGGCCGCCCTAACGGGCGGTCACTTTGCGTTCTGCTCTAGAGTCCGGGGCTGTCGAGTGCGACTGCGAGAGAGGCCTTCTGCGCCGCGAGATGGGAAGCACGCTCGATCACGCTGACGCCAAAGATCGGTGCACCGGAGAGGACTCGCCAGATTCCTGCGCTCAGCACAGCCTCAATAGAGCCGCGCCCACCCACATCGAACAATGCGGTATAGGGATCCTCGGTCGGCGGTACCCGATAGATCGCAAGATCGGCCTGCTTGCCGGGAGCGAGCTCTCCAAACTCGTCGGCCATATCAAGGACGCGCGCGCCGCCCAGAGTGATCATCTCGATCAGTCTGTGCGCGTCGAACCGTGGCTCGATCGCGTGAAGCGCCCGCGCTTCTTCAAAGAGGTCGAGATCCTGGTTGCTTGCCAGTGAGTCGGTTCCGAGCGCCAGCGGTACCCCGGCGCGCTCAAATCGCCAGGCCGGAGCCTTGCCGTTCTCAAGGTACTCGTTCGATCTCGGGCACAAGACAACGCCTTTCGCCCTGCGTGCGAGCGCGGGTACATCCGATGGAAGCACCTTGGCGCCGTGGATGATCACGGCGTTGTTGAGAGCTTCGAGCCGATCCAGATAAGCAATCGTGCTCGAGCCGGGAGGTGTGAATCCGTGTGCGAGACGACCTGCGAGTTGTGCGAGCGGTCCGGTGCCGTCGGTGAGGAGCTGGGTCTCGGCATCTGATTCCGCTGCGTGGATTGCAAAGCCGGCGTGCTGCGCCGTGGCGATAAGGTGGGCTGCTCGAATCAGTTCAGGCCCTGAGGTATACGGGGCGTGGGGCGAGATGCCACATCGTAGGCGAATCGAACAGACCCGAATCGGATCCGTTGGAAACTCTCGCTCATAAAGCGTCTCGGCAAGCTCCGACGGGGTTATCCCGAGAACTTCCCAGTAGAAGGTACCCCCGAGTCCGCTGTCCGCAGCCACTGCGACTGATTCCGGGCCGTAGGCAATATCCGCAACGACTGTCGTACCCGAGACAATAGCCTTGATTGCGCCGTGCGCGATCGACGCTACGATGTCGTCGGCTGAGAGGGATCTGAATGCGATTGGTATGTAGCGAATCCACTCAGCGAACGGCATTGACGGGATGACGCCCTTGAGACAGGTGAACGCGAGATGTGTGTGTGCATTAACGAGTCCCGGGAGCAGTACGCAGCCGGGATACTCGTGACGAGGGCCCGAGTAGTTGACGGTGAGCTTCTTGGCGGTGTCAACGGCAGCAATGGTACCGTTGCGAATGAGGACTGCTCCATCTCGAATCGGCGGGCGTCCGATTGGGAGAACCCAATCTGCAGTGACAAGCATGTACTACTCCTTGCCGCCAGCCGGTGTGGGACGTTCCTGCGCAGGGCGCTCATCATCAATCGGCAGGAGGGAGGGCTTGCGCAACTCTGCGCACCCGCAATCTGCCCCCAGATCGGCTGTGCTCACGGTCTCAAGCACGACGCGGGCGATAGTTTCGGCTTCATCGAAGAACACGGACTTCATCTCATCGTGTTCCCACTCCTTCACAACACCCTCGCCGTAGTTCACCACGATGTAGACGCCTCCGTAGCATGCGCCGATGTCGCGCGCCAGGAACACTTCGGGGGCGAATGACTGTCCAATGACGTCACCGCCAAGACGGCGCATATAGTCGACCTCGGCGATGGACTCGAATCGAGGACCGTCGGTCACCAGGTATGTGCCTCGGCGGTAGACGCGGTCAAAGTGCTCGCTGGCACCGCTGTGGAGGCTGGCCGCGAGATCCGGGCAGACAGGCTGCCGCATGATGAGCAGGTGGTCTCCTCGGACGTAGATGTCCTGTTTGACCGTCAAGTCGATGAAGTCGTTAGGAATCATGATGTCTCGCGGATCGAGCAGGTGATTAAGCGATCCAACCCCACCGTCGGCAAGCACCTTGCGCACGCCCGCTTCGTGAAACACCCAGAAGGTCTGGAGCGATGCATCGCCACGTTTCACTCCTCGGCGCCAGCCATGCATCCTCACGGCAAGCGCGTGGCGCACCCCGTGGGGACCGTCAACGCTGAAGTGCGTGAACGAAGGGGAGCTTCCGAACGGCGTGTCGAATTTGAGACCGGTGGCAAGAATCGTGACTCGCGGGTCATCAAGCCCTGCAGGGAAATCGAAGCTGAGGGATCCAGAGCCGCCACAAATACCGAACTCTGCCTGCGGTACGTGCTGTTCAGACATGGTCTACCTCCTCAAATGAGGGTAGACGATGCGACAAACGGGCGCCACTGGTTTACCTGAAGCAGGACTGCACTTGTTGGAAACGCACCAGAAACAGTGCGACGTTTTCGTAGCGCGTACGTACATTACCGTGGTTCATGCGGTGCCACGAAGCGAAGAAAGACCAGGTCAGAGCGTTGTGAGCGTTGGCACGCATGTTGCGATTACCGCCTCCTATCTTTTGCGGATTTCCGTTCTCTGGACGGATGAGGAACAGGAGGAACGTAATGCGACAGATCGCGATCTACGGCAAGGGTGGAATTGGAAAGAGCACCACAACGCAGAACACGGTGGCCGCACTCGCAGATGCCGGCAAGAACGTCATGATCGTTGGGTGTGACCCGAAGGCTGACTCAACGCGTCTGATTCTCAACGAAAAGATGCAGATGACGGTCATGGATCTGGCTCGAGAGCGCGGAAGTGTTGAGGATCTCGAATTGGAGGACGTACTCCAGAGCGGATTCAAGGGCGTCACGTGCGCCGAGTCGGGTGGTCCGGAGCCGGGAGTCGGGTGTGCCGGTCGCGGCGTTATCACCGCCATCAACTTCCTTGAGGAGGAAGGCGCCTACACCGACGATCTCGACTTCGTGTTCTACGACGTTCTCGGCGACGTGGTATGTGGTGGATTCGCCATGCCCATGCGTGAAGGCAAAGCGCAGGAGATCTACATCGTCACCTCCGGCGAGATGATGGCCATGTATGCGGCCAACAACATCGCCAAGGGCATCCTGAAGTACGCGCACTCCGGCGGGGTTCGCCTGGGCGGCTTGATCTGCAACTCGCGCAACACCGATCGCGAGGACGAGCTTATTGAGGCGCTCGCGGCCAAGCTCGGAACGCAGATGATCCACTTCATCCCGCGTGACAATGAGGTCCAGCGCGCTGAGCTTCGCAGAAAGACCGTGTTGCAGTACAACCCGGAACACACGCAGGCCGACGAGTACCGTCAGCTGGCCAAGAAGATCAGCGAGAACGAGATGCTCGTGATCCCCACTCCGATCAGCATGGATGAGCTCGAAGAGTTGCTGATGGAGTTCGGCATCATGGAGCCTGACGTTGTCGATGAGGCCGGGGCGGTGGCATAAGCCATGTCAGCCTCCGCAAAGATCAACCAGACGCAGAAACTGATCGATGACGTCCTCTCGGTATATCCCGAGAAGACGCGCATCGATCGCGAGAAGCACGTCAAACCCAACGATCCTTCGGACTGCTCGACCTGCGCGGTAAAGTCCAACGTCAAGTCCCGCCCCGGCGTGATGACCGTGCGAGGCTGCGCATACGCTGGTTCCAAGGGTGTGGTGTGGGGTCCGGTCAAAGACATGGTCCACATCAGTCACGGCCCGGTGGGTTGCGGTGCCTACTCCAACTGGTCGCGCCGCAACTACTACAACGGCGAGACCGGGGTCGATGCGTTCGGCACGATGCACTTCACGAGTGACTTCCAGGAGCGCGACATCGTCTACGGTGGTGACAAGAAGCTCGGCACGATCATCGACGAGATCGACACACTCTTTCCTCTCGCCCGTGGTGTGAGCATTCAATCCGAGTGTCCTGTCGGTCTCATTGGTGATGACATCGAGCAGGTGGCCAAGGCTAAGACGACAGAGCATGGCAAGCCGATCGTGCCGGTACGTTGCGAGGGCTTTCGCGGTGTCTCGCAGTCGCTGGGTCACCACATCGCAAACGACGCTATTCGCGACCACGTCTTTGAGAAGGCCGGGACCGAGATCGAAATGACTCCCTACGACATCACGATCATTGGCGACTACAACATCGGCGGAGACGCGTGGTCGTCCCGCAAGATCCTCGAGGCGATGGGACTTCGCGTGATCGCCCAGTGGACCGGCGACGCCACGCTCGCTGAGCTCGCGAACGCGCCTAAAGCCAAGCTCAACCTCATCCACTGCTACCGGTCCATGAACTACATCTGTCGGTACATGGAGGACACCTGGGGCATTCCGTGGGAGGAGTACAACTTCTTTGGTCCCACGAAGATCTACGATTCGATCCGCAGGATCGCCGCCAAGTTCGACGAGACGATTCAGGCCAACGCTGAAGCGTTGATCGCGAAGATGAAGCCCGAGATGGATGCGATCATCGCCGAGTACAAGCCGCTCCTTGAGGGCAAGACCGTGATGCTCTACGTGGGCGGGCTTCGTCCTCGGCACGTCATTGGTGCCTACGAGGACCTTGGGATGGAGATCATCGCTGCCGGCTATGAGTTCGGCCACAACGATGAGTACAAGCGTACGTACCCGCTGCTCGCCGAAGGCTCGGTGATCATGGACGACGCAACGCCTTATGAGCTTGAGCAGTTCACCAAGGCGCTCAAGCCCGACCTCGTGGGATCCGGCGTCAAGGAGAAGTACGCCTACCACAAGATGGGCGTCCCGTTCCGCCAGATGCACTCATGGGACTACTCCGGGCCGTATCACGGTTTCGACGGATTCTCGGTGTTCGCCCGCGACATGGACATGACCGTCAACAGCCCCGTGTGGGGGCTCATCCGCAAGCCCGGAACGGCATCAGTCGCCGCTGCCGAGCGCGTGGCCAGCTAGGAGGCCGGACATGCCGACCAACGACCACAACACACTCTTTGGCCAGCCGGAGTACGTTGAGCAGTTCGAGCGAAAGAAGGAGTTCGAGAACGGCTCTTCTGCCGAGGAGGTCGCCCGCGTCAGCGAGTGGACCAAGACCGAGGAGTACCGAGAGCTCAACTTTGCCCGCGAGGGAATCGTTATCAACCCGTGCAAGGCGTGTCAGCCTCTCGGGGCGGTGCTCGCGGCTCTGGGCTTTGAGAAGACACTGCCGTTCGTGCAGGGCTCCCAGGGCTGTACGGCGTACTTTCGCAGCCACCTGTCGCGGCACTTCAAGGAGCCGATTGCAACGGTCTCCAGTTCAATGACGGAAGACGCTGCCGTGTTCGGCGGCCTGTCGAACATGATCGAAGGCCTTGAGAACGCCAACGCGATGTACAAGCCGGAGATGATCGCTGTCTCGACAACATGCATGGCCGAGGTCATTGGTGATGACCTGAGCGCCTACATCAAGACAGCCAAAGATAAGGGAGTCGTGCCGGATGACATGCCGATTCCCTTTGCCCACACCCCGAGTTTCGTTGGCAGTCATCTGACCGGCTACGACATGATGATGAGAGGTATCCTGACCGATCTCGCCGGCGCCAAGGCGGATAGCACCGATGGGACGCTCAACGTCATCCCGGGCTTTGACGGGTACTCCGGCAACCTTCGCGAGATCAAGCACATCCTGGGCTCGATGGATGTGGACTATCGCATCCTTGGAGACTACTCCGATGTCGTGGATGCTCCTGCAACCGGTGACTACGACATGTATCCCGCTGGCGGCACCACGCTTGAGGATGCCCGTCAGGCAATTGATGCGGAAGGCACGATAGCTCTGCAGCGCTGGTCGAGTCAGAAGACCGGGGAGCTGATTTCCAAGGAGTGGGGACAGGAGTTCGTTGCTGGTCCGTACCCGATCGGCGTCACTGCAACAGATGAGCTCATTGGTGAGATCACCACGCTCACGGGCAAGCCGATCAGTGATGAGCTGGAGCTTGAGCGGGGTCGCGCGGTTGACTCCATGGTCGACTCGCACCCGTATGTGCACGGTAAGCGCGTTGCGCTCGTAGGCGATCCCGATGTTCTGCTCGGGCTCATTGGCTTTCTGCTCGAGCTTGGCGCTCGCCCGGTGCACATCGTTGCGACGAACGGCGAGAAGAAGTTCAAGAAGGCGGCCGAGGCGCTGCTCGCTTCTTCTCCGTTCGGCGCCGACGGCACCGTGTGGACCAAGAAGGACATGTGGCACCTCCGCTCGCTCATGTTTACCGAGCCGGTCGATCTGCTCCTTGGGCCCAGCAACGCGAAGTTTCTATGGGCCGATACCGGCACCACCTTCGTACGCGTCGGCTTCCCGCTCTTTGACCGCCACCATCTCCACAAGCGGCCGATCATTGGCTACCGCGGTGCGGAGAACCTGCTCACCGACATCGTGAACACGGTGCTCGACGAGATGGACCGTACGTCCAAGAACACGGCCAGCTTTGACCTGATCCGCTAGCGAACAAGAAGGACGAGCGAGAGACCGTGACCCACTCCATCGACAAACTGCTGCAGTCCGGCTGCCGCACCGAGAAGGCGGGCAAGATCTGCCGATCGCGCGGGGGTGAGAGCTGCGCTTTTGACGGAGCCATGATCGTGCTTCAGCCAATCGCCGACGCCGCCCATGTGGTACATGGACCGCTCGCGTGCTGCAGCAACTCGTGGGAGGGTCGCGGTGTTCATTCCTCGGCAGGCAGTCTGCACAAACGTGGCTTCTGCACTGATATGAATGAGCTCGACATCGTGTACGGAGCCGAGGACCGGCTGAGCAAGACGATTCGTGAGGCGGTAGCCGAAGCTAATCCCAGCGCGGTGTTCGTACACGCTACCTGTGTGAGTGGTCTGACCGGCGAGGATATCGACGCTGTCTGTCGGCCTCTGGTCGAAGAGCTCGGACTCCCCATCGTTCCCGTGCATGCTCCCGGCTTTGTCGGTCCCAAGAATCTAGGCAACCGCATTGCAGGTGAGGCGCTGCTTGAGCACGTGATCGGCACAGGTGAGCCGCCTGCGGATATGACGTCATCGACCGATATCGTGTTGATTGGCGAGTACAACGTTGCCGGAGACCTGGAGCTCATCGAACCCCTACTCAACGCTGCGGGTATCAACGTGCTCACTCACATTACGGGTAACGCGCGTTTTGAGGAGCTGCGCTGGGCACATCGGGCGCGCGTGAGCGCTGTTGTGTGCAGCCGTGCGCTCGTGAATGTTGCGGGTGAGCTTCAGCGCCGCTGGGACATTCCATATGTCGAGGTCTCCTTCTTTGGCGCAACCGAGACCGCTCGCTCTCTGAGGGCGATTGCTGATCTGCTCGAAGAGGTCTCTCCGGAGGCGGCAGGTGTGCGCAAACGCGTCGAGTCGGTCATTGAAGCTCAGGAGGCTGCGCTCGCACTCGCACTTGAGCCGTACGAAGCGCTCGCCGGCAAGAAGGCCGTCTTGTATTCGGGCGGGGTCAAGAGCTGGTCGATGGTCTCGGCACTGCGGGATCTTCGAGTAGATGTCATCGCGGTCGGCACCAAGAAGGCAACGCACGAAGATGAGGAGAAGGTTCGTGCGCTCATGGGCCCGGATGCTCCCGTGATCGAGGACATCAGTCCCGCACGGATTCGTCGCATCATGGTCGAAGACGGTGGCGACATGCTGGTGGCCGGAGGTCGCAACCGATACCTGGCCGCCAAAGAGGGCTGGCCTTTCGTGGACGTGAATCAAGAGCGCCACACGGCCTATGCCGGCTACGCAGGACTTGTGAATCTTGCACGCGACCTGCACCACAGTGTGAGCTTCTACGAGCGTGGTCGCTCCCTGGCATCGGCCTCCCTTGATGGTATTGAGATGGCTGCGCCTCGCATCACGATCGATGAGCGCAGCGGGGCTATCGACCCGATCGGCAATGCCGCATCGCTCGGCGCTGTTGTCGCCTTTCAGGGCGTGCACCGCGCCGTACCTGTGCTCCATGGTGCCCAAGGCTGCAGCTTTCTGGAGAAGGTGCTGCTCGTGAACCATTTCAACGAGTCAGTAGCCCTTAGCACGACCAATCTATTCACCGAGGAGGTGGTCATGGGCGGTGGTGGCCGTGTGGTCGAGGTGATAGAGAAGCTTGCCGAAACCTCCGCCCCCGATGTGATCGCCGTGGTGACGACCTCGCTGTCCGAGGTCAAAGGCGATGACGTTGCGACTGCTGTGACCGAGCTGGGGTCGTCGTGGTGTGCGGGTGGCCCGGAAGTGCTGATGGTCTCCACGCCTGACTATGATGGTGGCTTTGAAGACGGCTACATGGCAGCGGTGCGAAGGATCATCTCTCTCGCGCGACCAGGCGAAGTCGATTCTTGCCAGATAACAATCCTGGCAGGGGCGCACCTCACGCCCGCCGAAGTCGTGGAGCTTAGAGAGATGGCCGAAGATTTTGGCCTGTACGCAATCATCGTTCCCGACCTTGGCGCACTCGATGGAAGCCGACCGGTCCACTCACCCATGGCTCATGGCGGCGTGCTGCTTGATGAGCTGCGCGGATTGGGTTCCTCGGCACACACGATCGTGGTAGGCGCGAGTCTTGAGCCGGCGGCGCGTGACCTTGCTGAGCGGTTCGATACTCCCTATACCGTGCTGGATTCCCTGAGTGGACTCGCTGCCGGAGATCGGCTCGCAGAGTTGCTCTCGCTGCTCTCCGGCGAGGCGGTCCCTGCTCGCGTGCGCCGTCGTCGCCAACGCCTGCTCGACGCGATGCGCGATGCTCACATCGAATTCGCGGGCAAGCGCGTTGCTCTGGCTCTGGAGTCCGACCATTCGGCTCAGGTTGCAGCGGTGCTTCATGAGATGGGCGCACGCGTGACTGCTGTTGTGCCGCGTGAGAGGCCTGGACTGGAACGCATGCACGTTGACCATGTGATCGTGGGCGACCATGTCTCCATCCCACACGACGTCGATCTCGTTGTCGGCAACTCTCACGCCGGTCGTTCGGCGCGTCATCTGGGAGTTCCGCATCTTGAACTTGGCTTCCCGGTACTTGAGCACCTGGGAGCCGTACACCACGTTCGCACCGGCTATGAAGGCACCACCACCCTTGTGAATGAACTGGCGAATCTACTCATGGATGCGTCGCACGACGCCCATGCAACGACTGGAGGTACCCAATGAGAGTCGCGTTCGCTACACGCACCGGCACCACGATCGACGAGCACTTTGGCCGGGCCGCCACCTTCTCCATCTGGAATATCACGCCGAGCGCCTCAGAGTTCGTTGAGTCGCGCTGCGTGGCCGAGGGGGACCTGGACACCGTGGTCGTGAGCACTCGAGGCATGGGCAAGAAACACGAAGACGCGATCACGAACAAGATCGACAGCCTTGCCGACTGCAAGATCGTCTACTTCACCGAGATTGGCGGGCCGAGCGCAGCCAAGCTGGTCCAGCGCGGCATCATGCCGCTCAAGATCGCCGAAGGCACATCACTCGAGACGACCGTCGCAGCGCTCGCCAACACGATGGCCAACAACCCCGCGCCCTGGATGCGCAAGGCGCTCGCTTCTGAAAACTGATCGATATCCCTGGAGAAAGGACACGCGCGATGAAGATGGTTCGAGCATTCGTACGACCCGAGAAGGAGCAGGAGATCGTGCTCGCGCTCGAGGGCGCGGGCTACGGTTCGCTCACCAAGATGCCGGTCTTTGGACGAGGCAAACAGAAGGGCCTTCAGGTTGGTCCGATCTACTACGACGAGTTGCCCAAGACACTGCTCATGATGGTGGTAGATGACGATGACGCTGCCGCAGTCATCGACTTGATCGAGGAGAAGGGCCGCACCGGGTTCATTGGTGACGGCAAGATCTTTCTCTCGCCGGTCGAGGAGGCGTACACGATCCGTACCGGAGAGGCGGGGCTGTAGGCATGAAGGAGATCACCGCAATCATCCGTCGTGACATGCTGCACCAGACCAAGGAGGCCATTGCCGCAATCGGGCTGCCGTCGGTCTCGATCCAGAGCGTTGAGGGCCGGGGAAAGCAGCGGGGCGATGTGGCCTGCACCCTTCAGGACATGGATCTCGACGGGCAGGTCTGCAATGCGCTGCACGTCAAGGTGAAGCCCACTCCGTCGGCCTATGCGCTTGAGCACACATTGCCCAAAGTCGCGCTCTATGTGCCCAAGCGGATGCTCACCATGATGGTGACCGATGCTGATGCGCCGTTGATCGTGAAGGCGATCATCGATGTGAACAAGACCGGACAGCCCGGCGACGGCAAGGTGTTCATCTCCAACATCGAGGACGCCCGCACCATTCGTACCGGCGATGTCGGAGCCGGGGCGGTGGCCTAGCGATGTCCGTCGCATACACCCGCGGTGGTGCCGAGTGGACGCCGCGCTATCTCGACTCGATCGATCATGACGCGTGTATCGGTTGTGGTCGCTGCTACAAGGTCTGCGGCCGAGGAGTCCTTGCCCCGATCGACAAGCCCTTCGACGATGACGATGACGAGTATGGCGACGACATGGGCAACATGGTGATGTCGCTCGCAGATGCCGAAGCATGCATTGGCTGCGAGGCATGTGCAAAGGTGTGCGTGAAGAAGGCACAGACGCACGTCGCTGCGTGACTCTGCCCTGCGTGAGAGGCTCCGGGTGTCGATTCCCCGGAGCCTCTCACATGTATCAGTGCGACATTTATGTCGCACCCTCCACGAAATGGTTGTCACCCAGATCACGTGACGATGCAAAACAGCAGGTCAGGCCGGGTATGGGATTGGCACGGGTGTTGCGTTTCTCGGGGTCAGAAACTGACGCGATTCAGAAGTCGAGGAGCCGCAGCATGAACGAACACGCAGTAGCGCCCACTCCGCTGAGTGCACTCAGCGCATCTACTCCCAATGAGCGCCTCGTGCTCAATGAGCACCCGTGCTTCTCGCGCGCTGCTCACCACAAGACCGGACGTATCCATCTTCCTGTGGCGCCCGAGTGCAACGTGCAATGCGGCTACTGCGTACGGAAGTACGATTGCGTCAACGAGTCCCGCCCCGGTGTGGCAAGTACCGTCCTCACTGCAGTTGAGTCCATCGAGCGCGTACGTGCGGTCGTGGAGCGCAACGGCAACATCGGTGCGGTGGGGATTGCGGGTCCTGGTGATCCGCTTGCCAACGAGGAGACCTTCGAGACCCTTGAGCTCTTGCGAAAGGAATACCCGGAGATCATCGGTTGTGTTTCCACCAATGGCCTCATGCTCCCGGATCGCATCGGGGACCTGGTCGACACTGGTGTGCGTTCACTCACGGTGACCATCAATGCTGTGATGCCCGAAACCGCCGCCGCAATCTATGCCTGGGTCACGGGTCCTGATGGCGAGCGGCTGCGCGGCATCGAGGCGGGCGAGTATCTGCTCTCGCGCCAGTGGGAGGGATTGCAGCTCGCCGTCGACGCAGGACTTGTGGTGAAAGTGAACTCGGTCTACATCCCGGGAGTGAACGACTTCGAGCTGCCGGCGATCGCACAGGTAGCGGGGAGCGCGGGCGCTCACATGAGCAATGTACTGCCGCTCATCCCACAGGCTCGCTTCCGCACCACGACGCCACCCACGCCGGCGCAGATTCACGACATGCGGCAGGTATGCGGCGAGCACATCAGTCAGATGAGCCACTGCCAGCAGTGTCGTGCAGATGCATGCGGAATCATCGGCAAGGATCAGGACATGGAGTCGGAGACACTCATGGCCCGCCTGGCCGACGACTATCTCGACATGGTCGTGTAGTGAGCAGAGGACAGAGAGGTGTTCTGTGATGAAGGGAACAGGTCATGAAGAAGAGCGTGTTCATCGCACTGACGATGTTGGTGCTAGCCCTCACCCTCACATCCGCGGGGTGCTCGGCGTCCACGGACGCCGGGGCACAGCCAGAATCATCAGCCCCGGAGAACTCCGGCGAACTGATGGTCTCAACCGCCGGGACCTTGAGTGACGCGTTCACCGAGATTGCCGAGGAGTTCGAAGCGCAGACGGGCGTTCACGTCACCCTGAATGTCGCTGCGTCGGGAGTGTTACAGAAGCAGATCGAGGAGGGCGCTCCGGTCGACGTGTTCGCAAGTGCGAGTCCGACTCAGATCGATGCGCTTGTCACCGGTGGATTCGTGTCCGTTGAGGACGCCGCGACGTTTGCGAGCAACTCCGTGGCACTTATCACTCTGCCCGGCGATCCATTGGACATGAGTGACTTGGGCGGCCTCTCTCTCGCCAGAGTGCTGACCACCGGCAACCCGAAGACCGCTCCGCACGGTACCCGGGCATTCGAGGTACTCGAATCACTTGGTGTGCGGGGTGAGCTCGAGTCACGTTTCGTGTTCGCAGAGAATGCTGCGCAGACCGTGGATTACGTCGCTCGCGGCGAAGCTGATGCCGGTCTCGTGTTCACCACTGAAGTCCTTGGTCGCGATGACGTGGAAATCATCGATACCGCCCCGGCCGCAATGCACAAGCCGATTCACTACGTGATTGCGCCAGTCTTGGCAGCCGAACAGCCCGAGTTGGCTGCCAAGTTCCAGGCGTTCGTGCTCGGTGAGGCAGGCCGGAGCATTCTCGCTGTGCATGGGTTCATTCTCGCCGAGGTTCCGGAGTAGATCATGTCCGCTGAACTCATCTTTCCGTTCCGCCTCTCGCTCCAGGTCGCCGCCGTCGCCACGTGTATGACTGCCGTGGTGGGAATCACGGTGGCCTATGTTCTGGCTCGATACGAATTTCGGGGTAAAGAGCTCCTTGATCTCATTACTACGCTGCCCATGGTGCTTCCTCCCGTGGTCACGGGCTACTACCTGCTCGTTGTTCTGGGCCGTAATGGGGCGCTCAGCGGGGCGCTGGAGCGAACGATCGGAGTGAGGCTCAACATCACGTTCACCTGGTGGGCGGCGGTCATTGCTGCCTTCGTGGTGTCGCTTCCGCTCACGGTCAAGACCGTGCGGGCGGCGATCGAGTCCGTCGATCCTGCGCTCGTGTCCGCTTCCCACACGCTTGGACGATCAGAATTTGACACCGCGATCCATGTAGTCCTTCCGCTCGCGCGTCGTGGGATCATCGCGGGACTGATCTTGAGCTTTGCGCGTGCGCTCGGTGAGTTCGGTGCGACGATCATGATTGCCGGCAACATTTCGGGGCGTACCAATACCGCACCCCTCGAGATCTACAACGCAGTCGTGTATGGCGACTGGAATACGGCCTTCACAATCGTTCTTGCCTTCACGCTCCTCTCCGGTGCAATGATCCTCGCGGCCAATCGCGTTGCGAAGGTACGGGGCTGGTAGCGTATGGGCCTATGCGTCGATATTCGCAAGCAGGTTGCCGGGTTCGCGCTCGATGTGACGTGGGATATCGGAGCCGAGCTCGCCGTGTTGTTCGGGTACTCTGGGTCAGGCAAATCGATGACGCTCCAGTGCCTCGCGGGTCTGTCAACGCCTGACTCAGGCCGGATCGACTGCGACGGAGAGGTGCTGTTCGACTCGGCGCGTCGTGTCAACCGCGCACCTCAGCGACGTCCCTTTGGCTACGTGACCCAAGGATGCACACTCTTCCCGCACATGACGGTTCAGCGCAACATCGCCTACGCCCTCAAAGGCGTGCCCGCCCGGGATCGTGTGAGCCGCATCGCGGAAGTCGTTGACGCCCTTCAACTGCACGGCCTGGAGCACCGACTTCCCGGGCAGCTGGCAGGTGGACAGAAGCAGCGAGCGCAACTCGCGCGTGCACTCGTGCGCGAACCGCGAGCGCTCCTGCTCGACGAACCGTTTTCTGCTCTCGATACCCCTGTGCGAGTCGAGATGCGGCAGGTGGTGCGCGAGGTATGCGAACGTTTTCGACTACCTGTGGTCTTGGTTACGCATGATCTCTACGAGGCATACACCATGGCTGATCGCATGATCGTCTATAGCGGCTCGGGTGATGTGCAGGTCGGAAGCCCGTGTGAACTCTTCAAGTCACCAGCGACTCCTGAGATCGAGACGCTCCTCACCAGTGAGCGGTTGTTCATGCTTGAGTAGGCCTAGGGGTGCTGAGTACGATCGTGTCCTGGCGGCGTTGCGTAGTTAAAACTGCGTGTTCGAATCGGTAGTAGCGGGATGCTTGAGTCTACCCGGCCGCGATGTCGTACTTTGAGATCTTGTAGCCGAGTTGCCGGGCGGTGATTCCGAGCGTGCGAGCCGCCTTGGCCTGCACGTAGCCGTTCTCGCGCAGCGCGGCGATGATGCGCGACCGCTCGAGCATCTCCACTTCCGCTTCGAGGGTCAGGCCATGCCCTCCGGACTCTGTGACATCGTGCATCAGGATGTGCCGGGGAAGGTCGCGTGCCTCGATCAGTCGGTCCTCGGCAAGTACGATCATTCGCTGGATGGTGTTTTCGAGTTCCCGGATGTTACCCGGCCAGTGGTACCCCATGAGGTAGCGCATCGCATCATCTGAGATGGTGATATCAAGACCGCCCTGGCGGGCAAAGCGATCCATGAAGTACTCGATAAGCAGGGGCACATCCTCACGCCGATCACGGAGCGCGGGCAGGAAGATCGGCACGACGTTGAGCCGCCAGTAGAGGTCGTCTCGGAACTCGCCGCGCTCGACCATCGCCTCGAGATCGCGGTTCGTGGCCGAGATCGTGCGTGCGTCGGTGTGGAGCGTCTTCGTGCCGCCAAGGCGCTCGAACGTGCCTTCCTGCAGTACCCGCAGGAGTTTGGCCTGCAGAGCGGGGGAGATGTCTCCGATCTCATCGAGAAAGATCGTGCCGGCCCGGGCGAGCTCAAAGCGGCCTTCCTTGCTTGCCACTGCTCCCGTGAACGCCCCCTTCTGGTAGCCGAACAGTTCGGCTTCCAGCAGATTCTCCGGCAGCGCTGCGCAGTTGATTGCAATGAGTGGGCCCTTGGGGCGAAGCCCCTGATAGTGCAGTGCGTTGGCGATGAGTTCCTTACCTGTGCCTGACTCGCCGCGCAGAAGCACTGTCGCATTGCTCGCCGCTACCTTCGTGACCATCCGGAACACGCGCTGCATCTCGTCGGAGTCGCCAATGATGTTGGGCAGGGAGTAGCGCCCTCGAAGCTCCCTGCGCAGCCGTTCCTTCTGGGCGCGCTCACGTGTATAGGCGTGGTAGAGCGATATCGAGTGAGCCATGGTGGAGCCAACGATCTCCAGAACGCGAAGATCCTCGACAAGCGATCCTGGCCCGTCGAAGAGACGGTCGGCGCTCAGCACGCCGAGAATCTCGCCACGCAGTTTCACCGGCACACAGATGAAGGCCACATCGTTCTTGTCGATGCGTGACTGGGTGCGGTTGAGGAACAGCGGTTCCTCGGCGATGTTGGGGACCGCCATGGGGTGTCCGGTTGCCATGACCTGGCCGACAACGCCTTCTCCGACCCGGTAGGTCCCCCGCATGATCTGGCTGCGTGTGAGTCCGTGCGATGCCGCGATGCGCAGCTCCTTCGTGTCCGGGTCAACCACCGTGATGGTTGCTCGGTTGAGTTCAAGTCGCGAAGACAATACGCGCAGCGACCGCCGCAGGTTGCGATCGAGTTCAAAACTCGATGTCATGGCCTGGCTTACCTCGACCAGGGCCTCGAGCGTCTGGTTGCGGCGGCACTCCTCGGCGCAAGGATCCGATGCGCTCGGGGTAGCTGGCGTGATGTCGGATTCGCTGGTCATTGACCAAGTAGACCGCACCTGTGTTTCGAGCGAGTTATGCGGCGGTTTCGTCTGCGTGGCCTGTGAGCTCGAGTGAGCACCAAGCCACCGGGCGCTAGAACCTGCGCACTTCCCGGTACAAGGTGTCGCGCTGCACAGGAACGAAACCTGCCGAGCGAATCATCCAGACAAGCTCGTCGCGGTTGACCATGAAGTGGACTCCCGCGGCAGCGACGACGTTCTCTTCTATCATGGTCGAACCCATGTCATTGGCTCCGAATGCGAGGGCCACCTGCCCGATCTTTGCGCCCTGGGTAACCCATGAAGCCTGCACGTTGAGCACGTTATCCAGATAGAGCCGCGAGACGGCGAGTACACGCAGGTACTCCCAGCCCGATGCGGGCGGAGCAATGGTGTCTCCTGCTGCCGAGGTCTCCTCGGCCAGGGGGGTGTTGGTGGGCTGGAATGACCAGGGGATGAATGCGCGAAAGCCAACGTGACCGGCGTCGGTGGACTCATCCTGCAGGTCCCGGATGCGGCGAAGGTGTTCTACGCGCTCACTATCCGTTTCCGATCCGCCGAACATCATCGTCGCCGTGGTGGACATGTCGATCAGGTGAGCCGTGCGCATCACATCGATCCACACGTCCGCGCTTGCCTTCTTGGGCGACAGGGCTTCGCGCATCCGATCAGTGAGGATCTCGGCACCGCCTCCGGGCAAGGAATCGAGACCTGCGGTCCGAAGACGCTCCAGCGTCTCGCGCACGGAGATTCCGGAGATCTGCGCAACGTGGGCGATCTCGGGCGGACCGAACCCGTGAACATGTATCTGTGGATGTGCCTCCTTGATGCCGCACAGCATGTCTTCGTACCAGTCGATCTTGAGATCCGGGTGCATGCCCCCCTGGAGTAGGATCGCGGTGCCTTCGAGGTCGAGCGTCTCCCTGACCTTTTCCGAGAGCTGCTCCGGCGTGAGGACGTAGGCATCCGCGTGCCCCGCATCGCGGTAGAAGGCGCAGAATCGGCACCCGCTCATGCAGACATTTGTGTAGTTGACGTTGCGGTCAACAATGAACGTCACGTCACCGTCACGGTGCAGCCGTTCCCGCATCAGCGATGCTGCCGCCCCCAGATCGAGCAGGTCTGCCGAGGAGAGCAGCAGGAGCGCTTCGTCATCGGTGAGACGGTGCTCTCCGGTTGCTGCAGCCAGCGCGAGCACTTGAGCTGCGGCCGCGTCCGGTCTTGAGGCTGATGAGGTCATGGGGCTACGCGCCAAAGATCGAGATGTCGGGGACGACGTCGAGTTCACCGATGGCGGAGGCCTCGGTGAGATAGCGCGTCAGACCCTCGCGGTACTGTGGCTCGAAACGGAACTGAAGAGCGTCGAAGTAGCTCCGGAAGTATGCAACGGGGAAGGATTCCCAGCGGGCGGCGTACTCGCTGATCGCGTCAAGGTTGGTGCGGCAGTAGGCGAGCGACGCGGTGAGTGCATCGCTTACGTTTGCAACCGCTTCGGGCTGCTGCTCGGCGAACTCGCGCCGAACCGCCCACACCGCATACACCATAGGCAGGCCGGTCCAGGTCGTCCACTCGGCACCGAGATCGTACTTGAGCAGGTCGCTTTGCTGCCAGTACGCACGCAACGCATCGTCACCGATCAGGAGTGCGGCGTCGGCGTCGCGCATCATGCTGGCGAGGTCGGGAGGCATTTCGGCATAGGAGGGAGAGACGCCCCAGTGGCGCGCAAGCAGGATCCGTGCGAGTACTTGTGACGTGCGAGATGTGTCAGTGAGCGCGACTGTCTTGCTATCGAGTCCTTCAACGGGCTCTTTGGAGAGTAGGAGGATCGACTGCACCTCACCATTACTCGATATCGCGATGTCGGGGAGCAGGACGAACTCCTCGGCATGGCGCGCGTACTCGATGCTCGGTATAGGAGCGATATCGAGCTCCCCCGAGAGCAGCATCGTGGCCAGGTCTCGCGGTGCGGCCTGAACGAGATCGACATCGAGCAGCACATCGTTCTTTACGAGCCCGTAGTAGAGCGGCAGGCAGTTGAGGAACTGGATGTGGCCCAGACGTGGGCGACGCATGACTCCTACGCCTCGGTTTCGTCGTAGATGTGGATGATGTTGTAGAGGGTGTCACGCTCGACAGGCGTGTGTCCTGTCTCGCGAATCATCGCGACCAGGTCATCCTTTGTGAGTGCTTCGGGTGTGGTGGCGCCGGCCATGTGGGTGATGCGCTCCTCGACTACGGTACCGTCGATGTCGTCAACGCCAAAGACCGTAGAGAGTTGTGCGACTTTGAGGCCGACCATGATCCAGAACGCCTTGATGTGCGGGATGTTGTCGAGCATGAGTCGCCCGATCGCGAGTGTCTTGAGGTCGTCGAACCCGGTGGTTCCCGGGAGATCCTCGAGTTCAGTGTTCGCAGGATGGAATGCAAGCGGGATGAATGCGAGGAATCCTCCGCTTGCGTCTTGCTGCTCGCGCAGTGAGATGAGGTGGTCGATGCGCTCTTCGAGCGTTTCGATGTGGCCGTAGAGCATGGTGCAGTTCGTCTTGATGTCCAGAGAGTGTGCTTCTGCATGGATGCGGAGCCACACCTCGCTCGTGGTCTTCTTCTCCCATGCTGCAGCGCGGGTTCGATCGGAGAATATCTCGGCACCGCCTCCCGGCAGCGCGTCGAGTCCGGCATCCTTGAGATCCTGGAGAACCTCGAGCGTTGTCTTCTTGGCGATGATCGCCATGTGTTCGATCTCAACAGCGGTGAACGCCTGTACGATTACGTGCTTGGGAATCGCCTCGCGCACCTTGCGCACCATGTCTACGTAGAAATCGTAACTCCAATCAGGGTGCAGCCCGCTCACGATGTGGACTTCGTATGCGCCGTCGTTCGCGCCTTCGACTGCCGCTGCAACAATCGCGTCGAGCGTCATCTCGTACGCGCCCTCTTCGCCCTCGGAGCGGGCGAATGCGCAGAACTTGCAACGATTGCGGCAGACATTCGTGGGGTTGATATGTCGGTTCACCATGAAATGGACGCGATCACCGTTCTTCTCGCGCCGCACCTGATCTGCCATCTGCGCAATGCCGATGAGATCCCTGCTCCGGTAGAGCGCAATCCCGTCTTCGCGAGATAGGCGTGTGCCGGCAGCTACTTTTGCAGCGATCGGCTCGAGCGCAGGGTCGATCAGCATGAAGTCGCTCATGTCATGGTCCTTCCACATCGCCGCACGCCTCTAAGGCCTGTCCGCGGGCTGACTCGGTTCGTGCGATCGGCTAGCCTGCGTGGTTGTTGGCCCCCACGCCTTCAGGACGACCCACACCAATATAACTACCCCCCGCAGCCCTGATTACCTTGGGGTCGAGTGCATTTCGACCATCAAAGACGATTCGTTCGCCTGTCATCGACGCAACGAGCGCCGGCCAGTTCGACTCAACGATCTGTGCCCACTCGGTCGATAGAACAATGGCATCGGCGCCGGAGACTGCCTCTTCGATGGTGGTTGCGATCGTATCGAGGCCGGGGATGGTCACCGGAATCGGGTTGAAGCCCACAACCTCGGCGCCCTCTGCCTGGAGGAGTTCGGCGATCTCGATCGCAGGGGCCTCACGGGTGTCGTCGGTTTCCGGCTTGAACGTGAGACCGAGAAGCGCGACCCGGTGGCCCTCCAGGGATCCAAAACGGGCCTTGAGTGCGCGAACCGGAAGCAGTCGTTGTCGCGAGTTGACGTCGATCACCGAGCGAAGCAGGTGAAAGTCGTACCCGTTGAGGGTTGCAAGGAAGTCGAGCGCCCGGGTGTCCTTGGGAAAGCAGGACCCGCCGTAGCCAATACCCGGCTTGAGGAAAGATGCGCCGATGCGCGTATCCATCCCGATACCCTTTGACACGTCGTCAACACTCGCTCCAACGAAGTCGCATAGTACAGCGATTTCGTTGATGAAGGAGATCTTGGTGGCAAGGAATGCATTGCTCGCGTATTTGATCATCTCTGCGCTCGTGACATCACAGGCAAGGATCGGTGAGTCCATATCCGCGTAGAGACGCGAGATCTTCGCGACAGATGCATCGTCGCCGCCGATGACCACGCGATCGGTTTCGAACCAATCGGTGACTGCGGATCCTTCGCGCAAGAACTCGGGGTTCGATGCGTAGCCGAGTCCGGCGGCCGCGAGGCGGGCGGAGAGCTTGGCGCCCGTTCCGGGAGGCACGGTGCTCTTCATGACCACGACGGTGCCCGGAGCGGCCTTCTCCTCAAGGAAGTCGGCAACGGCTCGCACGTAGGTCATGTCGGCTGAACCGGTTGCGGTTGATGGCGTTCCCACCGCGATCACGGCGATATTCTCAACAGCTTCGATGTCGCCAAGCAGCGAGAACGAAAGCGTGCCGGCGGCAAGCGCCTTGGTAATGACCTCAGAGAGTCCTGGCTCAAAGAATGGGCATTCACCTTTGCGCAGCGACTCGAGCTTTCGCTCATCGACATCGAGCACGGTGACCGTGTGACCCGAAGTCGCCAGGCACGCTCCCGTTACGAGACCCACGTAGCCCGCCCCGAATACAAATACTCTCTCAGCCATTTCCTGCCTCTCGATTCAGTCCTGATACGCGCCCACTACTCTATTAGTACTCCCTCCAAAAAGGAACCGCGCCGGTTCACTGTTGCCTGTCCGTCACGTTGCCGAGGAGTGCGGTACTCCTATCGCTGACAGCGAGGCGGAGGAAAAATTTGATACATCGAGCAGAGATGGGAAACATATCAACAGACGGCCCGCCCGCGACGCCGAAGGCGTTGCGTCGGGTTCAGACGGACCGTTCGACTGTGTGGAGGGATCGCATGAAGAGATGGATGGCTCTACTGCTCGCGGTTGCATTGGTTTCGGTTCTGACTGTCGGATGCTCTTCGTCTGACACAAACACCGACACCGGCATCGGCGAGCCTACAGCCGACAAGGGTCCGATTGTCATCGGCTCCAAGATCGATGTCGAGGGACCGATTCTGGGCCAGATCATGATCCAGATGCTCGAGTCGGACGGTTTCATCGTCGAGGACAAGACACGAACAGGCGCGACCGACGTGGTGCGAAATGCCCTGCTCGCCGGCGAGATCGACGGGTATCCCGAATACACTGCCAATGCGCTTACGGGTTTCTATGCTGACCAGGAGATCGATCCTGCGATACTCAAAGATGCTGAGCTGACCTACGAGAAGGCCGCCGAGCTCGATCTTGCCGGCGAGAACGTCGTCTGGTTGGCTCCTGCACCTGCCAACAACACCTGGGCAGTGGCAATTCCTGCAGCGCTCGCAGATGCCGAGGGGATTGCCACGCTCGAGGATTGGGCTGCCTACATCAATGGCGGTGGCGAGGTGAAGATCGTGGGCTCACAAGAGTTCTTTGACCGTCCGGATGCGATGCCGGGCTTTGAGGCGGCCTACGGATTCACGCTGACTGCTGACCAGAAGGTCACGCTTGCTACAGGCGATACCGCCGTGACCGAGAAAGCCGCTGCGGAGGGCACAGACGGGGCCAATGCCGCCATGGCGTACGGCACCGATGGGACGATAGCCGCACTCGATCTCGTGGTCCTCGATGATCCGCTCGGCGTGCAGCCGATCTATCAGCCGGCTCCCGTCTTCCGTGGCGAGATCATCACGATGTATCCCGAGATCGAGAGCATCCTGGGGCCGGTGTTTGCACTGCTCGACAAAGAGACGCTGCAATCCCTCAATGCTCAGGTGACTATCGATGGGCTGGATGCCGCCGTCGTTGCGCGTGACTGGCTCACCGAGAAAGGCTTTGTCGAATAGACAGGCTGGCCAGGGAGGCGCAATCGTCCGAAACATGACAGTGATCTCAGGGCGACCCGCCCGGCGCGTCGATCGTGTTGCTGCATTCGGTGCAGTGGTCGCGCTGGCGGGTTGTCTCCTGGTGCCCTTTGCGGAGTTTCGAGCGAATCGAATCGTGAGCGGGGCGCCTGAGCCATTGTCATCGGCAGGTACGGCGGGGTGGTTGTTGCTCGCGCTGGCTGTGGCCGCCTTCGGCCTGTCGGTTGCATTCCGTCCTGCCTGGCGAGGTCGCGGGATACTCATTCTGGGCGCTGGTCTTGTTGCGCTCATGCCATGGGCGCTCGGCTTCGCCGCCGTGTCGCTGCTGATCGGCGCAGGCTCGCCAGCGCGGGTTTCTATCGGTTCGGGAGCGTGGCTGGTGATGCTCGGTGGAGCAATCATCTGGTTCGCCGGAGCACGCGGGCTGGGCCGATCCCGCCTTAAGCCGGTCCTGGCGGTGGCTGTGATCGGCCTGTGGGTCTCCTCGGCAGTCTTTGGGGGAGTTCCTGAACTTTCGCTGGCACGGGAGTACGCAGTGCAATCCACCCGATTCTGGGGCCTTGTGCGTGAGCACCTGATGCTCTCGGGGCTCGGGCTCGCCTTTGGCACGCTCATAGGGGTGCCACTCGGTGCGCTCGCATCACGCAACAACCTGGTGCGTAGCGCCACGCTGTCCGTGGTCGGTGTCATCCAGACCGTGCCATCTCTCGCACTGCTCGGGCTGCTTGTCTTCCCGCTCGCGGCGGTCGGGCTGCCGGGAATCGGAACGCTACCCGCGACCATTGCGCTTACGCTCTACGCGCTCCTGCCGATCGTGCGAAACACCTACGTTGGCCTCGCGGGTGTTGACGAGGGCGCGCTCGATGCGGGTCGCGGTATGGGAATGAGCAAGGCGCAGCTTCTCCTGCGTGTCGAAGCTCCGCTCGCATTGCCGCTCGTGCTTGAGGGCGTGCGTGCCGCCGCCGTGCTCGTGATCGGTATCGCGGCGGTCACAGCGTTCGTGGGTGCCGGGGGGCTGGGGATTCTTGTGTTTCAGGGTTGGGGCCAGCAGGCCGATGACCTGACATTGCTCGGTGCGCTACCAATGGTGGCGCTGGCACTCTTTGCTGACCTCGCGATTCGGGGAGTGGCATCGGTCGCGGTATCTCCCGGTATTCGACAGGAAGAAGTCGCCAGATGATCCGTCTCGACAACGTGGTCAAGCGCTACGGCGACACAACCGCGGTGGATGGCGTGAGTTTCGAGGTGCCAACCGGCGAGGTCTGTGTATTGATCGGGCCGAGCGGCTGTGGCAAGACCACCACGCTTCGCATGATCAATCGCCTGATCGAACCGAGTGGTGGCACGATCGAGGTCGATGGTCGTGACATCATGAGCGCGCGTCCCGAGGAGCTGCGTCGGCACATCGGCTACGTCATACAGAGCGTCGGGCTGTTTCCTCATCTGACGGTTGCGGACAACATCGCAACGGTTCCGCGTCTCCTGGGCTGGAAGGATGAGCGAATCAAGCCACGGATCGGCGAGTTGCTCGAGCTTGTGGGTCTTGATCCGGATGAGTATGCGGGCAAGTATCCGCGGCAGCTCTCGGGAGGAGAGGCGCAGCGGATCGGTGTTGCACGGGCGCTCGCCGCCGACCCGCCGGTGCTCCTCATGGACGAGCCGTTCGGTGCTGTCGATCCTCTCAACCGCGGCCATCTTCAGGGTGAGTTCGCGCGGATACAACGCGAACTCAAGAAGACAGTCATCTTTGTCACGCACGATGTCGACGAGGCTATTCGTCTCGCTGACCGCATTGCGCTGATGCGCGATGGGCGGCTTCAGCAGTACGACACACCGGAGGCGCTTCTCGATCATCCGGCCAACAAGTTCGTGCACGACTTCATGGGCGCCGACCGCGCGCTCAAGCGGCTCGGACGCGTGCTCGTGGGCGATGCCATGCGGACCGACATCGAAGTGGCCCGTATTCTCGATGCCGGCGATATCGATCGCGATGCCTGCGGTGATGCGCGGTTTGTCTACCTCGTGGACGGCAACGGACTCCTACGCGGCTGGGTCGACTGTCACGATCTCGATGAAGGTCGATCAATCGACGACGCCGTCACCGAGATTGACTGGCGGGAGGCGAGCGTGGCTCCGGACATATCGCTCAAGGATGCTCTTTCAACCATGATCGGTCTTGGCTTCCGCTCGATCCCGGTCACCGAATCGGGCACCCTCGTGGGCTCGATCACGCTCTCGAGCATCGAGGCCACGATGACGAGCTCAGACTCGCACATCACCCAGCTCTCCGGTGAGACGCTTTCGTCCGAGGAACCCTCATGAGCGCGCCAGCTCACATGAGTTCTCGCGGGTGGTGGCCCACCGCGCTCGTGATCCTTGGAGGATTCGCATTCGCATGGCTGATCATGCAGCAAGATCTCTGGGCGAGCGTGCTTGGCCAGCTCTTTCCCGGTGCGCGCTCGCCGGTCTATCCCGTGCCGCTCGTTGATCTCACACTTCAGCATCTCGCACTTGTGGGTATCTCAAGTGGCCTGACCATACTTGTGGGTATTCCGCTCGGCATCTGGGTCACCCGGGCATCAGGTCGCGACTTTCGTGACATCGTGGCCGCTGGCGTGGACTTTGGGCAGACCTTCCCTCCAATCGCGGTGCTGGCGATCATGATGCCGATCCTTGGCTTTGGGCTGCGCCCGGCGGTTGTGGCGCTGTTCTTGTACGGCCTGTTTCCTGTTGTCAGCAATACCGTCGCCGGACTCGAAGCAGTCCCGGAGGCGCTCAAAGATGCGGCGCGGGGGATGGGAATGAAGCGCCTGCAGATTCTCGGTCGCGTTGAGCTTCCGCTGGCAGCACGCATCATCATGGCCGGTGTGCGCACCTCGGTGATCGTCAACATCGGAACCGCCACCGTTGCCGCCGCCGTGGGCGCGGGTGGACTTGGGGACCCCATCATCGGGGGAATCCAGGTTCAGAACCTCGCGTACGTGCTTGAGGGCGCACTTGTGGCCGCATTGCTCGCGATCCTTGCAGACATGACGCTCGCCCGGGCCGAGGAACTCGTGACGCCGCGGGGACTCGGCTAGTGCTGCGACCCTGGTCGGTGTCGCCTCCTCGTACTACCCTCACTACATGAGTGAAACCACAGATAGTTTGATCGAGCGCGTGTGCGAGTCGATTGCCACCCATCATATGCTGCCGGCGGGAGCACCGCTTCTGCTGATGGTTTCAGGCGGTAGCGACAGCATTGCCATGCTCCGGCTGTTCGCTTCCAACGAGGTTGCGCGAGGAGGGCCGCTCGCTGTTCTGCATGTCGACCATGGATTGCGCGGAGTTGACTCGCTCGCCGATGCCGCGTTCGTTGAGAGCCTGTGCGCGACACTGGGAGTTCGGTGCGATGTCGAACGCATCGACGTGGCCGAGGTGGCGCTTCGCGAGGGACTCAACGTTGAAGACGCCGGACGTCGTGAGCGCTATCGGCTTGCCGATGAGCACCTCGACGGGCTCTGCGGCCGCGCGGGGGTTTCTGCGGAGCGTGGGCGCATAGCGGTCGCTCACACGCGAGACGACCGGACCGAGACGTTCCTCATGCGCGCGGCGCAAGGAGCGGGTGCGACCGGGCTGACATCGCTCAGATCCGTGCGTGGGCGCATCGTGCGTCCTCTCATCGACGCAACCCGCCTTGAGCTGCGCGCATACCTGGCTGAGCTCGGACAGGAGTGGCGCGAGGACAGCACCAACGCCGATACGGATCGTCTCAGGTCCAAGATCCGGCATGAGCTGGTGCCCATCATGCGTGAGATCAATCCGCAGTTCGATACCGCGCTTGCTCGTACGTTGTCTTTGCTCGCTGATGAGGACGATCTCCTCCGCGAGATGGGGGATGCGTTCGCACGCGACTTCTCGGAGTCGGCTAAGGATGAGGTCGTCTTCGACAGGGCAATGATGTCCACGCTGTCTCGACCCATGAAGCGCCGGGCCATTCGTTCGGCCCTCAGGGGCCGGTTCCCCGAGGCTTCTCGTCTTGAGTTCGAGCACGTCGAGCGGCTTACTGACGGCCTCGATATCGATGGCTTTGCCCACGACCTTCCCTATGGTCTGCGGGCACACGATGAGTACGGTAGAATGGTCGTCTCGCGTGCGGGTGACGGCGCCGTTGTACTGGCATCCTGTTTGCTCCCTGTACCTGGTATCTGCGACCTTGGTTCTGCAGGAACACTGCATGCCGAGGAGACAGAACCTGATTCAGTGGACTCGGATGTGTATACGGCGCTCATCGATCTTGACGCGATTGAGTCCGGCTTGAGCGTGGGCAGCGCGCACGAGGGTGAGAGAATGCGCCCGCTCGGGATGCGGGGGAGTAAGAAGGTGTCTGACGTGTTCGTGGATGCCAAGATTCCCCGCAGGCAACGCTCAGGGATTCCGGTGATACGCGATGGCGAACGCATCGTATGGGTCGCCGGGGTGCGAATGAGTGAAGAGTACAAGGTTACCGACGCTACCGCGCGAGCGGTTCGTATCGTGTGGCAGAGGTAGCGTGAATCGAGCGGCGAAAGGACGAGCCGGTAGATGGCGGAAAAGATGCACGAAGACATCGAGACGATCGTACTGACCGAGGCAGAAATCCGGGCGCGCATCACCGAGCTCGGCGATGAGATCAGCCGCGACTACGGCGATGAGCCGATACTGCTCGTTGCGGTATTGCGCGGGGCTGCTCTGTTCATTGCCGATCTGGCGCGCAGTATCTCCTCGCCTGTCGAGATCGACTTCATGGCGGTGTCGAGTTACGGGTCGTCGACCAAATCATCCGGGGTCGTCCGCATTATCAAGGATCTGGATGAATCACTGGAAGGACGGCATGTTCTCGTGGTCGAGGATATTCTCGACACAGGTCTGACGCTCAAGTATCTGCTCAAGAATCTTGCCTCGCGCGGTCCCAAGACGCTTGAGGTCATCACGCTTCTGAGCAAGCAGGGCAAACAGCGGGTACCTATCTCTTGTAAGTACATTGGCTTCGATGTACCCGATGAGTTCGTGGTGGGGTATGGACTTGATTACGCAGAGCGCTATCGGAACTTGCCCTATATCGGAATACTCAAGCCTGCGGTCTACAGCGAGTAGCCCGTCGGGTCCTGATAGTCCCGTTTGCGCCCATGGAGCGCCGGCGGACGTCACGCAAGGAGTCTAGAGTGAACAGAAATCTCAGGACGGTTCTCTTGTACCTCGCGGTACTCGCGGGCCTCGTCTATATCTTTTCAGGGTCCGTCGGCCCGTCTGACGCGCCGGCGGAGCTGTCCACGACGCAGTTCCAGGAAGCGCTCGTGGACGGTCGGGTGGTGGATGTCACCGCCAAGGCGCGCGACATGGAACTGGAAGGTTCCTACTATCCGGATGCTGCTGCGCAAAAGGCCGGTGAGGATTCGGTAAAGCCGTTCACCTCAACGTACTTGAGCGAAGACGAGCTCGTGCGGACTATCTCGGCGTACAATGCCGAGACCCCGGCGAGCGAGCAGGTGTCCTTCACCGCAGATCCTCAGAACAGCTCGATCTGGTTCACGATCATCACGACGTCTCTGCTTCCGATCATCTTGATCGGTGCATTGCTGTTCTTCTTCTTGAATCAGATGCAGGGCGGAAATTCAAAGGTCATGAGTTTCGGCAAGGCCAAGGCCAAGCGAATGACTCGTGATCAGCCGCGTATCACCTTCAAGGACGTATCGGGAGCCGATGAGGCTATCGAGGAACTCTCCGAACTCAAGGAGTTCCTGGCCAATCCGGGCAAGTTCCAGGCGCTCGGCGCAAAGATTCCCAAGGGCGTCCTGCTTGTCGGACCTCCGGGAACCGGTAAGACGCTGCTCGCACGTGCTGTTGCGGGTGAGGCGGCGGTGCCGTTCTTCTCAATCTCAGGTTCTGACTTTGTTGAAATGTTCGTTGGTGTCGGTGCCTCGCGTGTTCGCGATCTGTTCGAGCAGGCCAAGGCGGCTGCCCCATGCATCATCTTTATGGACGAGATCGACGCGGTGGGTCGCCATCGTGGTGCCGGACTTGGCGGCGGACACGATGAGCGCGAGCAGACGCTGAATCAGTTGCTCGTTGAGATGGACGGATTCGAGCTCAAGGACAACGTCATCCTGATCGCGGCCACCAACCGAGCAGACATCCTGGATCCGGCGCTTCTGCGTCCGGGTCGTTTTGACCGACAGATCGTCGTTGACCGTCCTGACCTCAATGGACGACACGGCATCCTCAAGATACATACGCGCGGCAAGCCGCTGGCAGACGGAATCGACCTCGAGGTCCTTGCTCGTCGTACGCCCGGTTTCACGGGCGCAGACCTCGCCAATCTCGTGAATGAGGCGGCGCTGCTTGCAGCACGTCATGGTAAGAAGAAGATCGACCAGGAAGAACTCGAAGAAGGCATCGACCGCGTCGTGTCGGGCCCCGAGCGCAAGAGCCGGCTCATCTCCGACAAGGAGAAGCGCATCATCGCCTACCACGAGTCCGGTCACGCCATCGTTGGACACGCGGTGCCCGACTCAGACCCGATTCACAAAGTGACGATCATTCCTCGTGGGCGTGCCCTCGGTGTCACATGGTCGATTCCCGAGGAGGATCGCTTCCTTGAGAGCAAGCTCCGCATGGTCGCCGATCTTGCCAAGTTGCTGGGTGGACGCGTTGCCGAGGAAATCGCAATCGGTGACATCACCACGGGAGCCGGTAGTGATATCGATCGTGCCACCAAGATTGCCAAGCAGATGGTCACGCGGTTCGGCATGAGCGAGAAGCTCGGCCCGCAGACTTTTGGCGAGGCGAGCCACGAAGTATTTCTTGGCAAGGACTTCTCGGCGAATGCCGACTATAGCCCTGAGGTTGCCTATGAGATCGACAAGGAAGTCTCGCGCCTGATCGATGAGTCATATGAGAGTGCGCGAACTATCCTTACAGAAAAGCGCGACCTGCTTGACTTGATGGCCGGTGTTCTCGTGGAGCGTGAGTCGCTCGAGGGCAAAGCCCTTGAGTCGATGCTCGATGGCAGGTGGGAAGAGTTCCTCACCAACGAAGCCGCCCAGAAGGACGCAGAGCCTGAATCGGAAGCGGAGTCGGATAGTCCCGCAGATGGGGCGTCGGACACACTCGGATCAGGCGACGGAGTGGAAGCGCCGAATATTCCCCCCGCCGTGAGCGGAATCTAGAATCACAGGGCCGTCGGCAATCAGCCGGCGGCCTGTTTTGTCGGCCTCAAACGGGCCGTGCGCGGAAATGTGTGATATCTGTCACGCATCGGTATAGACTTGTATGTAAGGCGGTTCGTCTTGGGGGAGGCGCACCGTGTCAGGAGTCCCAATCGAAGCAGGGTGGGTATATGCCACCACAACCTGAGGGACATGCGTTCGTTTCTTCTTCAGATGTCGACGCGAGTCCGTATCCGGCGGCACGGAGTCGCTTTCCAGCGCTGTCGTTTGTGGGCCGTTGGCTTGCCTGGCTTGCTCCCTCGGCGCGTCGTCGTGCAAACGGCGACTTGATAGCGGCGCTCAACGATGTCGCGTCCGCTGTGTCGAGCAAGATATCCCTCGATGACGTTCTTGAGACGATCGTTGAGCGCGCGAAACGCATCACCAACACGGAGAAGGCGGTGTTGGTGCTCACGCTTGACCACAGTTCCACGCTCGACGACGAGACGCTGGTGGTCAAGGGGTGCCGCGACGAGCATCTTGAGGCGTGGTGGTCGGAGCAGCTGCGGGCTAGCGCACCGGACTTGTTCGAGACAGGGGACGTCTACCTCGATTTGAACCGGGACAACGATGCGTGGCTGTTGTGCGCGCCGATTCGCGTCAAGAATACGCCGGTTGGCATTGTGGCAGCCATCAACTCGAAGGAACGGAAGTTCACCCGCGACCAGCAGGACTTCCTTGCGATTCTTGGTGCCTTCGCCGCAAGCGCAATCGAGAACGCACGTTTGGCTGAACAGACCAAGTACGTGCTGCTGGCGAGCGAGCGAGACCGCATCGCGCGCGAAATGCACGATGGAATATCTCAGTCTCTGTTCAGCGTCGCTCTTGGTCTTGAGGTCTGCAAGAAGATGATCATGCGGGATCCGCGCACCGT
Source organism: Actinomycetes bacterium (assembly GCA_024637115.1). Taxonomy (GTDB): domain Bacteria; phylum Actinomycetota; class Coriobacteriia; order Anaerosomatales; family JAGXFU01; genus JAGXFU01. Next base: position 210,858 of record JAGXFU010000005.1, on the reverse strand, counting down.
TGCCGAGCGGCTGGGCGAGTTACAGGAGATGGTCGACGTGAGTCGTGGCGAATTGCGCCGATTCATCTACGATCTGCGTCCTGTGAAACTGAAGGAACTGGGTCTCATCGGCGCAATGGAGTACTGGATACACGAAGTGACTTCGGAGGACACCGCGCACGGCGAGATCGTCGTTATCGGAGACCGCCGCACGCTCACTCCCGCCTCTGAGGCGTGTTTGTACCGAGTCGCAAAAGAGTCAGTTAGTAATGTGGTCAAGCACGCTGAGGCAACACGGTTCGCCGTTGAGATCGAATACGATTCCGATACCGTGCGATTGTCGATACTCGACGACGGCAAAGGATTTGATCCGACGCAAGGCAGAGCGGGAGACCACGAGAGCGGAATCGGACTGAAGAGTATCAAAGAGCGTGTTCGTCGGGAAGGCGGGCAAATTCGGGTCCACAGTGATTCGGGCAAGGGCACCAGGATAGACGTACGCATACCGATCAGCTCGTAGGGGGGCAGTGGGAAGATGCAGCCGATTCGTGTGTTCATCGCAGACGATCACGAACTCGTTCGCTATGCATTGCGGACGATGCTTGATGATGAGCCGGATATTGATGTGATCGGCGAAGCCCCCCATGGCGAGGGAGCGATCGAAGCAGCCTGCGACGGCGATGTGGATGTGGTTCTGCTCGACCTGCGCATGCCCGGGATGGGCGGGATCGAGGCATGCCGCCAGATGACCGAGAAGTGCCCAGGCATACGTGTGCTGGTGCTGACGAGCTTTGATGACGATGAAGAAGTCTTCGGCGTGCTGGCTGCTGGGGCTGCGGGATACATTCTCAAGGACACTCGTCCCGATCGGGTAATCCAAGCTGTCAGGTCGGTGTGCGATGGTCAGGCGGTATTCGATTCGAAGATCGCCAGCCGCGTTATCTCCGGGCAGAGAGCCGAGACCGATCAAGTCGCCGGGGCACGCTATCGGGAACTGTTGTCCGATCGCGAGATGGAGGTCCTGAAACTGTTGGCGAAGGGCCTCTCGAACAAGGAAATCGGAAGAGCGCTGTGGATCGGTGAGACGACCGTGAAGACACACGTCAGCCACATCTTGCGCAAGCTGGACCAATCCGACCGCACGCAGGCCGTACTTGCGGCGGTGAGAGCCGGGCTGGTAAGGCTTCCGGGCGAGTAGGCCGTCAGGATTGCAGTGTGTGATCGGTCGGCTTACCGTGCGTGTCCCCCCGCTCGTCATACTGTCGGAGGATTCATTCTCATACTCTGATGGGCTTGTTTGCGTCCTCTGGCCGATAAGCAGTCACCCGAAATCGTGAAACACTCTAAGGAGGTGCAATTGCGGCTCGGATAGTAAGTTGCGCCTTTGGTCGTCGATTCATCGACCCGGAAGGGCCTCTGAGTGTTTCGTGATGGAAGGGGACATCGTGTCGCGCGGGAATCGCAAAGAGATCATGCGCGATGCGTCGACGCGCAACGATCGCATTCTGGTGACGGCAGACTCCGTGGCTGAGCTTTCGCTAGCACCACGCTCAGAAGAGATGGTGCCTGATACCCGCAATGGAGCGCACGAGTCGATTGTTCGCAACATGCGCTATCTGCTCCTCTCTGAGTTCGATGATGATATCAGGCAAGCTGACTCCAATGATCCAACGTTGAGCTACCGGATAGAGCGACGCGTTCTGGAGCTTCTCGGCCAGGGTGAGACGGTGCCGCTATCTGCGCAGCAGCGGCAGATGACTGTCGACGATGTTCTTGATGATCTGCTTGGCATGGGTCCTTTGCAGCCACTTCTAGACGACCCGACCATCACAGAGATCATGGTCAACGGACCGCGCCAGGTGATGGTTGAGCAATCCGGCGCGTACAAGCCTGCTCAGCGAACGTTCGATGACGCGGAGCATCTCAAAGACGTGGTTGAGAAGCTTCTATCGGCTGTCGGTCTTCGTCTGGAGGAGGCGGCGCCGGTCGTTGAGGGGCGTATGCCCGATGGATCGCGCATCAACGTTGTCCTGCCACCCTTGGCAGTCGATGGTCCGGTAGTCACCATACATAAATTCTCGCACGACTCGTTCTCGGTTGAGGACCTCATCTCATTCGGGGCACTCGATGAGCGACTCGCCGATTTCCTTCGTGCATGCGTTCGCGGCCGGCTCAATATTCTCGTTTCCGGGGCTTCCGGCAGCGGGCGGACTACACTCCTCAACGTGCTGGGATCATGGATCGCCGAGGAAGATCGGACAGTGACGGTCGAGGATGCTGCGGAATTGCGGCTCCCGCAGGAACATGTGGTCCGACTCGAGACGTGCGAGCCTGATTTCGAGGGGCAGGGCGGCGTGAAGCTTCGCGAGTTGGTGCGAAGTGCGCTCCGCATGCATGCCGATCGTATCGTTGTGGGCGAAGTGCACGGAAACGAGACGTCCGAGATGCTCTCGGCGATGGGCGCAGGTCATGACGGGTGGCTTGCAACGATTCATGCGGCGTCTCCAGCAGACGCACTGGCGCGCTTCGAGACGTTGGCGCTACTCGCAGCTGGAGTCCAGGCATCGCCACACGCTGTCAGGGCGCAGGTCTCGGCTGCATTTGATGTAGTCATTCACCTTGCGAGACTGCGCGATGGAACACGTCGCATCATGCATGTCGCCGAAGTCGGAGATCCGTTCGACGATGGCATCCTGGTTCGGGATCTCTTCGAGTTCGACGCGAGTCGAGGCCTCGACAGCACCGGTCGCCTGAGAGGCCGCATCGTGCCGACTGGGCTTATGCCCGCCTTCTCGGATCAGCTTGAGGGATTCGGCATTTCGAGCGGGCAACTCGGGCTCGATCTCTCCTAGACTACGTCCTGGTTCTGGAGTCCCACTCCTCACTCTCGAATCTGATCTCATCCTTGCGGAGGATGACCGAATCATCCCAATGGGGCATGTCGAAAGTGCCCACGGTCGATGGTCAATCCGACCACATACAGGGAATCATGGAGTCATGAGTTCGAAGGGTCGGTTTGGCCGGGGTGCTCCATAGGAACCCTCCGACGGGCCGAAAGGATGGCCCGTTCGGACCGAACCGAGAACCGGTCAAACAGGGGAGGAGGTGCACGAACATGCTTACCAGCCTTATCACGTATGCGCGGGCGATGTGCAAGTCCGATGAGGGCGCAACAGCACTTGAGTACGGCATCCTTGTGGCGTTCATCGCAATCTTCATCATCACAGGCGTAACTGCTTTCGGTGGTGCTTTGAACACGTTCTTCACGAATCTGTGGCCGAACATCTAATTACACTTGCGCCTTGACGGGCGACAGCATGCGCGGAGGATCTCACCGGCGCATGCAGCTGATAGGCCATACGTGGCGGGCCAGAGGAAGCCTCAGGCCCGCCACGAGTCCATGCTCTTGGCAAGGGGGGGTGCGGTGATGAGAGTCCTGGCAATGAAGCGCGGGTACGGAGATGACGGGGGTGCCAGTGCGCTTGAGTTTGCGATCGTGACTCCGATATTGCTGCTTCTCTTGTTTGGGATGCTTGAATTCGGCTTGATGTTTCAAGGTCAGCTCGCGGTAACGCATGCCGCGAGAGAAGGGGCGAGAATAGCAGCGGTCGCGGGCGGTGCTAACTGGGATCCGGCGATTGTCGAGCAAAGAGCATTTCCGTTGACTGCCGCAGATGGATTGTCTGTCTCGCTCACGAACCCGGATGCGGATTCTGTGAGGGTGACGGTCAGCTATCCGTGGAGCTGGCGGATCGCTCCTCTAGGTGCACTTGTCGGCCTGGCAAGCCCTCCGACACTATCGAGTAGCGCAACGATGAGGCAGGAGTGATCGAGTGAGTACCGATCACATGGACAGAACGATGCGAGACGCTGCCGGGTCTCGCACGATGACGTGGCGTGATGATGAAGGCGCCATGGCCTATCTTGTCGCCGTCATGATCGTGGTGCTCCTGGCTTTTGCCGCGGTCGTCGTCGATGCGGGGGCCCTCTACTCACACAGACGCCAGATACAGACGGCTGCGGATGCCGCCGCACTCGCAGGAGTGCAGGAGCTCCCTCACGCCACCGCCGCGGCGGTGGCGTACGCCGGAAATTACGCAGCTCTCAATGTCCCCGCCGCCAGCGATGCCGAGTTCACGCTCAGTTCGACTTTCGTGGCGAATGACACCATCACTGCAGATCTCGAGGATCCGAGCATGGGTCTGTTCTTTGCCCGCTTCATGGGATTCGATACTGCACCCGTGAACGCGCAAGCTTCGGCGGTGATTGGCTCCCCATCAACCTACGGCAGCGGTCTGATGCCTTTTGGAATATGTGCCACAGGGACCGTTGTGGCGCCATATGGATACGAACCGGGGCAGATCATCGAACTGGTGCTCGATAATGGGGACGAGGATCAGGTTGCGGGCAACTGGCACTACGTAGATCTCACGGCGCAGACTGATGGGGAGAACAACACGAAGGGCGTTATCGGCAATGGCGGAACGACCGATCCGGTGAGTATCGGTGATCTTATCGATACACAGACCGGATCGCCGACGAATCCGAACTTCGCATCGCTCATCGGCTACTTCAATGAGACGTGTGGCCCCCACGATCTCGGTGCACTCGTCTACGATGCGAATCGCGATGTCTACGATCCGACGCATGCGTCGGACGGATCTCACTGTAATCGACTAATCACCTGCCCCGTGATCATCATCACTCAAGGGGATCCATACGATTGGGATTCCGTGAACGGCAAGACGGAGACCCGGGTCGTCGGTTTCCTGAACATGTTCGTTCACAACGATCCGGACTGGAAAGAAGGTATTCTGCTCGCCGAGTTCGCACAGGTCGTGCCAGTGGATACGTTCAATCCCGGTGGATACGTCGAATATGGCGGTGTCGTCTACTGGCTCTCCGAGTAGTGTCCGTTTGTATCGTCTGTCCTGACTCGAGCTGCTCTCTAGCGGAAGGAAATCGATGCGCACCAAGATACTGGTACTCATTGTTGCAGTACTGCTCGGTCTTATGGCGGCCTTCGTGGCCGTCCGCTATATAGAGGATGCTCGGGCTACGATCGAAGCTGAAGACCAGCCGGTCGAAATCCTTGTCGCTCAGCAGGATCTGCCGGCAGGTCTTTCGTCAGAAGAGCTTCTTGATGAGGAGTATCTGGCGCTTGTCGAGGTGCCCCGACGTTTCGTGGCCGATGGAGCCGTATCTTCTCTGGCGGTTATCGAGGGCAAGCTTCTCACGGTGCCGCTGACCAAGGGCGAGCAAGTGACAGCTTCCAGATTCAGCTTCCCGACGGAAGCGGGTCTTTCGTTCGCAGTGCCCGAAGACTACGTAGCGGTCTCGGTTCCCAACAGTGCAGACCGCGGCGTTGCCGGTCTCGTTCGACCCGGGGATTCGGTCGTCGTCTACGCAACGTTCGAGCCGGAAGGCGGCCTTGAAGAAGCGGTCACGCGCCTGGTGCTTCGCAAGGCTCGGGTTCTGGCAGTAGGCGCGGACACCACATCCTTCTCGAGCTCGACCAGCGAGGAAGAAGACTCGAACACCGGCACGCTAGCCGGGGCCGGATCCGCTGCAAGCGCGAATTCTGATGTACCCAGCACCATGACGCTCGCCCTATCTCCTGCAGATGCCGAGACGCTTGTCTTCGCGCAGGAAGAGGGCACTATCTGGTTCGCTTTGCTGGGTCCGGGGACCACCGAGGTGCCAACGACGCCGGGACAGCAGTTCCCCGGCGTGATCGAGTAGGTGGGCCGGTGGGACTGGTAATCCTAAGCGACACGGATCAGGAATTCCTTGAGCGCGTTGAGGAGGTGCTGCAGGGCGTCGAGGACATGGAGATCGTTCGTCTAACGAACCCATCTGCCGCCGCTGCTGCCGCGCTGGAGCGCGATGCGCATGTGGTGGTCTATGGACCGACCTCTGGACGCGAGGCGGCTTTCGCGGCGGCGCAGAAGGTGGCAGGAGCCGCAGGTCTTAGGACCGCGAATCTGCTCATTGCAAACACCGTAGATGCTGAATTGCTTCGCGCTGCGATGCGGTCCGGGTTCCGGGATGTCGTTGCGGTAGAGGGCGCGACCTACGGAGATATTGCTGCGGCCGTACAAGAATCCGTGGAAGCGGCAGTGGCTGCCCGCGGAGGAGATGAGGCTGCCGACGAGGCCGGCACAACTTCAAAGGTCGTGACTATCTTTAGCACGAAGGGTGGCGTCGGGAAGAGTGTAATCGCGAGCAATCTCGCGGCCTATATCGCAGCCAAGCTCGACAAGCGAGTTGTACTGCTCGATCTTGACTTGGAGTTCGGCGACGATGCCGTGATGCTCGGGCTGGAACCCACGCGTACGATCTACGATGCGGTTCAAGCATATGACCGTTTGGACGCGCAGTTGTTGGAAGGTTTCATGCACGTGCATGAGAGCGGCGCGAAGGTCCTGCTCGCGCCAACGCAGCCTGAGCAGGCCGAGGTAATCACGAATGCCCGGGTGTCGGGAATCATCGATCTTTCTCGGGAACTTGCCGATGTGGTGATCATCGATACGCCGGGACGTCTCGATGAGACGGTCCTGACGGCTATCGACCGGAGTGACGAGGTGCTGGCGGTTGCGACTATGGACCTGCCGAGCATCAAGAACACGAAGGTTTCGCTTCAGAAGCTTCGCCAGCTCGGGTACCGAAACGACCTTGTGAAGCTCGTGCTCAACCGGGCAGATAGCAAGGTGTTTCTAGAGCCCGCTGATGTTGAGAGGGCAGTAGGAAGTTCGGTGTTGATGCGCGTTCCGAGTGATCGTCTGGTGCCGCGCTCAGTGAATCGCGGTGTTCCCGTTGCACTCGATCAACCGAAATCACCCGTTGCCAAGAGCCTTGCCGAACTAGCACAACACGTGGTCGCTGAGTAGAGGGAAGGGCGCCGTCATGTCTCTTACCGACAGGCTTGCAAATAGTACGGAGTCTGCAGACAAACTTGCCGCCAGGGAGGTTGCGATCGATGGGGTCAAGGATACGGTCGCTAGAAACCTTCACTACCTGCTGATCGAAGAGATGGGCGCCGAGCTCACTGACGCAGAGTCGAGCGAGAGTGAGTTGCGTGTTCGTATCGAGCGGAGGCTGTCAGGGTATCTTGCGGAAGAGACAACTCCGTTGTCTGCCACTGAGCGCCGCCGCGTAATCACAGATGTGACGGATAACATTCTGGGCTATGGGCCGATTCAGGAGTACCTGGACGACCCGGAGGTCACAGAGATCATGGTCAACAACCCAGCGACCATATTCATCGAGCGCTCAGGGAAGATCCATCCGACGAGCGGCCGTTTCATCGATGAGGCACACCTGCTGCGAATTATCGACAAGATCGTTGCCCGAGTGGGTCGACGAATCGACGAGAGTTCACCCATGGTGGATGCTCGGCTCCCCGATGGTTCCCGTGTGAATGCGGTTGTTCATCCGCTCGCGATCAATGGTCCGATGCTCACTATCCGAAAGTTCTCTCGCGAGCCGTACACGGTCGCTGACTTGATTCGATTCGGTACGTTGACTGAGCAGACGGCCGAGTTTCTCGACGCCTGCGTCAGGGGAAAATTGAACATCCTGGTTTCAGGTGGAACCGGAACCGGAAAGACGACACTTCTCAATGTTGTCTCATCCTACGTCCCCGGGAACGAACGCATAGTGACGATCGAGGATGCGGCTGAGCTTCGTCTTTCGCAGGAGCACGTGCTGCGGCTCGAGTCACGACCCGCGAATATCGAAGGCAAGGGGCAAGTCTCGATTCGAGATCTGGTCCGCAACTCTCTTCGTATGAGACCGGACAGAATCATAGTAGGTGAAGTGCGAGGCGCTGAGGCCCTCGACATGCTTCAGGCTATGAACACCGGACATGAAGGTTCACTGTCCACGGTGCACTCCAACTCTCCGAGAGACGCCCTTGCGCGGCTGGAGACGATGGTGCTCATGTCTGGATTTGATTTGCCGATGCGGGCGATACGTGAACAAGTTTCTGCCGCTCTTGATCTTGTGATTCACCTGACTCGCCTCACGGATGGGTCGCGTCGGGTTACCAAGATGTCTGAGATCAATGCCATGGAAGGCGACACGGTCGTTATGCAAGACATCTATCAGTTCGACTACTCCAAGGGTCTGGATGAGGAAGGTCGCTACCTCGGATCCCTTGAAGCGACGGGTCTCCGTCCGAAGTTCGCAGAGCGACTTGAGCGGGCCGGCATCGAGCTCTCGACGGATCTGTTCGTTCCTGCATCGGCGAGACAGAAGCAATGACGATGTATTCTCGGATTTCACGGTGTATTGCGTTGTTGGCGACAGCTTGTTTGACGCTTCCGCTCTCGGCTGGTGCTGCGGGAATCGTGCTCCAGGATGTTGACGTGGATGGATATCCGGAGGTTCGTCTGGATGTAGCCCTCACGGCTGATCTCGTTCCCAGTTCCGGAGATCCGGGTTTCCTGGTTCTTGAGAACGGGATCGAGGTAACCGGCGCCAGAGCCGAAGCCGTCGCGGAGGAGCAGTCGCCCATAGACGTCGTTCTCTTGTTGGATGGGAGCGGCAGTATGCGTGGCGTGCCGTTGGAATCTGCGAAGAAGGCGGCCAAGAGCTTCGTTGCCGCCATGCGTTCAGACGACCGAGTTGCCATTGTCGCGTTCAGTTCAGAACCGAGGGTGCTGAGCGGTTTCAGCTCGGACCCTGCGGCACTCGGGCAAGCGATCAATGGGCTGGAAGCGGGCGGCGAGACCGCGTTGTACGACGGACTGATTCGAGCGTCCAAGACTTTCGAGGACAATGAGCGCGACAGATACATCATGGTGCTCTCCGACGGCGGAGATACGACGAGCATCAATAACATCGATGCGGCATCTGATGAGGTGAATGCAGCTCGGGCTCCCGTGTACGCGGTGGCTCTCGAGTCGCCGGAATATGACCCTACGGTGCTGGGGGCCCTGGCGACGAACTCCGGAGGGAGACTCGCTACGGTCCAGGACATCTCTGGGCTTACGGCGATCTTCGAAGGTATCGCCAAGGAGTTGCGCAATCTCTATGCGGTTTCGTTTACGAGCGCAAAACCGTCGACCAAGGATCTCGAGATTGAGGTTGTGATCCAGAATGACGGGGTAGCAGGTTCTCTGGTAACTGCAGTTGCGAATCCGCTCTACACGTCCGGAGCGCTGATTCGGCCGGCAATCGAAAAGGACGCGGCGTCATTCAACTGGACCGTCGCCCTGGTGATCGGGGCACTTGTGCTTGCTGCGGTCGCGCTGGGGGTATGGGGAGTGGGGTCGCTGCTTGCCCCGAATTCGTCTGCTCTGGATCAGCTTCGCTACTACGAGCAGTACCAAACAGAGGAAGACCTCTCGCTATCTGCTGGCATATTGGCGGATACGGGGCGAGGTCGCATCATGGGGGCCGTCGCGCAAATATCCGAACAGCGGGGCTTCACCGGAATGGTCAAGACGAGTCTTGAGCGAGCCGGTCTTCCGCTGAGGGCAAATGAGTACATCTTCTTCCATATTCTCGGCGTCACGGTCGTTGGTTCCCTGGTGAGCCTTGCGACAGGAAGCCTGTTCGCTGCGATGCTCGCCGTCGTCTTTGCCGTGATGATTCCTATTATGCTGCTCCAACGCCGCGTCAACCGCCGGCGGACGGCCTTTGACGAGCAGTTGCCCGACGTACTCAGCCTCATTGCAGGTTCCCTTCGGGCGGGATGGGGGATTCAGCAGGCGATTGGCCTGGTCGTAGAGGAAGTGGCTGAGCCGTCATCGGCCGAGTTTCGGCGTGTTGAGTCTGAGACTCGCTTCGGTCTGCAGTTTGAGGATGCCTTGACCCGCATGGCGGAACGGGTGGACAGCGAGGATTTCAGATGGACCGTGTCAGCGATTGCGATTCAGCGTGAGGTTGGCGGAAATCTGGCTGAAGTTCTCGATATCGTTGCCGAAACAATTCGCCAGCGAGGTGAACTGAAGCGCCACGTCAGCGCACTGACCGCCGAGAGTCGATTCTCGGCGATTGTTCTTGCGGTGTTGCCGTTCTTCATTGTTGGCGCTCTTGCGGTAGTGAGTCCTCGGTATATGTTGCTGTTGTTCTCATCCTCTGTTTCCCTGGCGCTCGTCTTCTTTGGCCTTGTGTTGTTGATTGTCGGGATCATTTGGATAATGCGGTTGACGAAGGTGGAGATCTGAGATGACAGGTGGCGTACTGGGACTTGTGTTTGGGGCGGTTGTCGCCGTAGTCGTCTGGGCGACACTCGATCTCGCGTTCTCCGAGGAACGTCGTGTCGCCAGACGCTTGCGCACACTCTCGGACAGTGAGCGGTGGCAGGCTGGAGAGGTCGAGCCGCTCGCCACCCCGTTTAGGCAGAGGGTTCTGGCGCCCACCGGACACTCGATCGCAAGGATACTGCGAGGTTTGATGCCGCACGGCTACCGTGATCGCTTCGAGCGACTCAGTCGCATGGCGGGTCATCCACATGGCATCGACGGCGATGGGATGATCGCACTCAAGCTTCTGGCAGCGATCATTCTGTTGCTGTTTGGAGCCTTTGTGGCGTATTCAGCCTGGGACGAAGCGGGTCGTACGTTGCTTCTCGGAATCGTTGCGGGTGGATTGGGTTGGTCTGCGCCGGACCTCTGGTTGAAAGGTCGGGTCACGGATCGCAAGGAGGCGATCAGGCGCGAACTGCCTGACATGCTCGATATGTTGATGATTGCCGTCGAGGCGGGTCTGGGCTTCGATGCTGCTGTGACCAAGTACGTACGCAAGCGAACTGGTCCTCTGGCCGAGGAATTCGCGATAGAACTTCGAGAGGTGCAGGCCGGCATGACTCGGCGCGAAGCCCTGCGCGGTCTCGCGGATAGGTGTGACGCCTTCGAGCTGAGTACGTTCTGTATGGCCATGGTGCAGGCAGATGTCTTTGGTGTGAGCGTCGGTTCGGTTCTGCGCACTCAATCCAAGGAGATCAGATTGAAGCGACGCCAACACGCTGAGGAGGTTGCGCAGAAAGCTCCGGCAAAGATGGTGTTTCCCCTTGTCTTGTGCATCTTGCCGGCCACGCTCATCGCCCTGATGACTCCTGCGGTGATATCGATTGCCCAGGCGTTCGGCGCGATGAACTGATTGCGCCCAGACCATCTCGCGGTCGTTGGCGATGTGCCAGAACATGTCCGGACTGGCCGATCGCAATACGAGAGCACAGTGGGCGACAGTGGTCATGAGCAAGGCTTCCAGCACGACCAGGGTGAGGCCGTGCGGGGTGGTCGGTGCGGCGGCCCCACCCATGCGGTAGCATATGACTCCACACTGAGGCGTGAATCGAAGGAGTCTCATGGACCGCGACAAGATCACTGAGGGCGTTAAGCTCATTCTCGAAGGTATCGGTGAGGATCCGACACGCGAGGGCCTGCTCGACACACCACGTCGTGTTGCCGCCATGTATGAGGAGATATTCGCGGGCCTCGAGCAGGATCCGGCCGAGCATTTCGCGGTCACGTTCAACGAGGGACACCAGGAGATGGTGCTGATTCGCGATATCCCGCTGTACTCCGTGTGCGAACACCATCTCGTGCCATTCATGGGTCGCGCTCATGTCGCCTATATTCCCGGCAAGCACGGACGCATCTGTGGCTTGTCGAAACTCGCGCGTGTTGTCGATGTGTTTGCCAAGCGCCCCCAGGTTCAGGAACGTATGACCTCACAGATCGCTGACACGATCGTCAAATATCTCGACCCCGCCGGAGTGATCGTCGTGATTCAGGCGGAGCACCTCTGCATGTCCATGCGTGGAGTTCAGAAGTCCGGCGCCATCACTACCACGAGCGCTGTGCGGGGTCATTTCGAGCGCAATGCGGCTACGCGTGCCGAGGCAATGTCGTTGATCACCGGTCGGTAGACCGCTTCGTAAACAGGGGGATCAGTGGCGCGTATCTGGCACTGCGGACGTTTCGAGCTCCCGCTCGACCGACCGCTCATCATGGGTATCCTCAATGTGACTCCCGACTCATTCAGTGACGGGGGCGTCTACGATGAGCCTCACGACGCTGTTGTTCGCGGATGCGCGCTTGTGGAGCGCGGCGCAGATATCGTTGACGTCGGGGGCGAGTCCACGCGACCTGGCTCGGCGCCGGTGACGCCTGCCCAAGAGATGGCGCGTGTTCGACCAGTCGTTGCCCGGCTTGTTGCAGACGGACGGTTTCCGGTCTCGATCGACACCCGACATGCGGATGTCGCTGCTGCCTGTGTGCTAACCGGTGTAGATATCATCAATGACGTTTCGGGTTTTCGCGATGAGGCGATGGTGGAAGTCGCGGTTGGTTCTACCGCCGGGGTCGTCATCATGCATATGCTCGGTGAGCCGCGGACAATGCAGAAAAACCCGCACTATGATGACGTTGTCGATGAGGTCAGAGGATACCTCGATCGGGCGGCGGCCCGACTGGTTTCGGCCGGTGTTGCACGCGATCGAATCGCCATTGATCCCGGCATTGGTTTTGGCAAGACATGTGAACACAACCTCGACATCCTCCGCAGGCTACCGGAGCTCGTTGAACTCGGATATCCGGTGCTCGTCGGGGCTTCTCGAAAGCGGTTCATTGGAGAGATCACCGGCGTTGAGGAAGCGCGACTGCGGGTTGGCGGTAGTGTGGCTGCGGCGCTGGCGGCCCTGGATGGCGGCGCGGATATCGTTCGGGTGCATGATGTGAGCGATACCCGTCAGGCGTTTCGCCTCACGCGAGAGTTGAGGGATGTCTAGGTGACACGTGCCTACATCGCACTCGGTGCGAACCTTGGAGATCGGCTGGCTCAGTTGGCCCGGGCGCTTCACCACATCGATGATTTGGATACCGCAGAGGTCTGGTCGGTGTCGCGTGCGTATGAATCGGAGCCCTGGGGCGTTACGGAGCAAGCACCGTTCGCCAATGCCGTCGCAGCTGTCGATACTGAGCTTCGTGGCGATCAGCTCCTCGGAATCCTGAAGGACATCGAGTCTGAGATGGGTCGTCGGCCGGGTCAGCGCTACGGGCCCCGTCCGATCGACCTCGACATCCTTCTCATCGGCGATGATGAATGGGTCACGCCCGATCTCATCATTCCGCATCCACGCATGCTTGAGCGGGCGTTCGTTGTCGTGCCTTTGCTCGATGTAGCTCCCGATGCGCGTATGCCCGATGGCTCGCGTATCCGTCGTGAAGCCGCCGTCGAAGGCCGCATCACCGGTGTGCTCGGCCCCATTCCGGGCTTTGTGGATCGCACCGCATGGGGCGAAGGCGACCCCGCTGTGCCGGAACTCGCAACGCCACCGGGCGCTCCCGCTGCCCGGGACGCAGCGGAAGGGTATCGTTCGGTGCCGGAGAGCGAATCCTGGGTGCCTGTCTATCAGCGTCCGGGCTATAACTCATTGTTCGAACTGCCGAGTGCGCTGGCCAATGGTCTGGGCTCGCTTCGCGGATCGTTCGTTCCGGGGGCAGTGCCCAACGTCGAGGCAAACTTTGCACAGGTGGTGCTCACGCAGATGGGAATCCCCCACGCGTGGGATCCGTTCGATCCCGAGCTCAGCAGCGATCCGTACAACCTGTCGCGTCCGTTCCGGCTGCTCGCGCCGGAGTCGATGGCTGCCGAGGCGATCGCAGCACTTGCAGAGGCCGCATCCGCTGAGATCGAGTGGGAAGGGATCGACTGGGACGGGGAGCCTGACTCCGACGACGATTCCGCAGACGACTAAGCCCCGGGGGTGTTCGTGCCTACGGGACGCAGTGCGCGCTCTCGGGTATACTCACTTTCCCCCCGCAACGGGGCCGCCTGGACCTCAAAGACCGAGGCTGGGACGGCAGAACCGGGAAGGAGTTGGTTCGCAGTGAGCGCAACCGTACCGATGGATCCTGCGCGGCCTGTCACGACGCATGACCTAGGGGCGATGAAAGCCGCCCGCACCCCGATCGTCATGTTGACCGCATACGACACATCATCTGCCCGATTGGTGGATGAGGCCGGAGTCGATGCGATCCTCGTGGGCGATTCTCTTGGCATGGTCGTGCTCGGACATGACTCAACGCTACCGGTGACCATGGAGGACATGGTGCACCACACACGAGCCGTTGTGCGCGGCACCACGCACGCATTGGTGATTGCGGACATGCCGTTCATGTCGTTCCAGGTAACGCCCGAGGATGCGCTGCGAAACGCGGGTCGTCTGATGGCCGAGGCCGGCGCGCACGCGGTGAAGCTGGAGGGCGGCAGACACATGGCGAGCACGGTTGCCCGTCTCGTGGAATCCGGGATTCCGGTGATGGGACATGTGGGGCTCACCCCGCAGAGCGTGCATCAACTCGGCGGATACAAGGTGCAGGGTAGGGAGACACCAGTGGCACTTGCGCTCATCGAGGACTGTCGAGCACTTGAGGATGCCGGGGCGTTCAGTATCGTTCTCGAGTGCATCCCGACCGAACTCGCTGAGATGGTCTCTCGGGAGCTCTCGATTCCCACGATCGGCATTGGTGCCGGCGCGGGGTGCGATGGTCAGGTCCAGGTCTTTCATGACCTGCTCGGCCTGGGCGGAGAATTCGTTCCTCGGCATGCCAGGCGGTATGCGGATGTCGGCACCGTCATTCGCGACGCCGTTGCGGGCTATGCGAGCGATGTGCGCGGCGGCGCGTTTCCGAGTGCAGAGGAGTCTACATCGATGGATACGACGGTGGTGGCCGAGGTCGACCGTCTGCGTGCGAGCAGTGCGCGTGCGGTTGGCGTGGTTCGCGCCGATGAAGCCTAGAGTCTGACGGGGAGGGCGCATGGAGCGCGTTTCATCAAAAGAAGAGGCACGCAGCGCGGTACTCGCGGCACGTCGCGAGGGCAAGCGTATCGGACTCGTACCCACGATGGGTGCCTTGCACGACGGGCATCTGTCGCTCGTGCGTGCGTCTCGCAAGCGAGCAGACTACACGGCGGTGTCGATCTTCGTGAATCCCACGCAGTTCGGCGATGCTGCAGACCTGAACGCCTATCCCCGCAATCTGGAGCACGATCTCTCGCTTCTGGTTGCCGAGGGTGTGGATCTCGTGTTCGCACCGAGCGTGGGCGCCATGTACGCCGCGGATGCCCAGGTGGTGGTCTCTCCCGGTCCGCTCGCGGACATGTGGGAGGGCGCATCGCGTCCCGGCCATTTCGAGGGCGTCTGCACGGTCGTGACCAAGCTTCTCAACATCATCCGTCCGGATCTCGCGTTCTTTGGCGAGAAGGACTACCAGCAACTCAAAGTGATCGGGCGTCTCGTGCGCGACCTCGACGAGCCGACCACGATCGTTGGCTGCCCGATCGTGCGCGAACGCGACGGGCTCGCCATGTCGTCGCGCAATGCGCTGCTGTCACCGACCGAGCGTGGCGAGGCGGTCGCGCTGTGCGAAGCCCTCGAAGCCGCTGCGCAGGCCGTGGCGTGGGGCGAGCGCGACATCGCCACCATCGAGTCGGCACTTGCCGAGGAATTCGCGTCGCGCCCGTCGCTCGAGCTCGACTATGCGGCTCTCGTTGACCCCGAGACGCTGGCGCCACTCCGAGAAGCGGGCTCGCTTTCAGGGCCTGCGCGCGTGATCCTCGCGGCGCGACTGGGAAGTGTGCGACTTATCGACAACGCCGCAATCGCTCCGATCGAGTAGCGACCGAAAGGACTCGCAGATGCCTCAGCTCGACCCGCATATCGCCGAGGAGATCCGCCAACTCGCACATGAGCGAGACGCGGTGATCATCGCTCACAACTATCAGCGCGCCGAGGTCCAGGACATCGCCGATTTCACCGGCGACTCACTTGGTCTGGCTCGACAGGCAGCGGCTACCGATGCGAGCGTGATCGTGTTTGCAGGCGTGCATTTCATGGCCGAGACGGCAAAGATCATCTCGCCGACCAAGACGGTGCTCATGCCCGAGCCACGCGCCGGTTGTCCGATGGCCGACATGATGGACGCGAACGATCTTGCTGCGTGGAAAGCCGATAATCCGGGTGTACCGGTCGTCACCTACGTCAATTCCACAGCGGCCGTCAAGGCGCTTACCGATGTGTGTGTCACGAGCGCAAACGCGGTCGAGGTGGTTCGTCATCTGACAGAGACCACCGGTGCGCGTCGCGTCTTGTTCGGACCCGATCGCAACCTCGCGAATTGGGTGGCCCGATCGCTGCCCGGGATCGAGGTCGTGCCATGGGACGGCTGTTGCCCAACGCACGATAACGTGACAGCCGAGCAGGTCACGGAAGCGCGCGAGCGCCACCCGAACGCGGAGGTCATCGCGCATCCAGAATGTCGTCCCGAGGTGGTGAACCTCGCCCATGCAGTCCTCTCCACGAGCCAGATGTTGCGCTATGCGGCGGATTCCGATGCCGATGAGTTCATCGTTGTCACCGAGGAGGGACTGATTCACGCGCTCTCCAAGGCCGCACCGGGCAAGCGCTTTGTGAACCTTACGCCGAGCATGATCTGTCCGAACATGAAGGTCACCACAATCGAGAAGGTTCGTGATTGTCTGCGCGACATGACCGGAGAGATCGACGTGCCTGCCGATACTCGCGAGGCAGCGCTCGGTTCCGTGGAGCGGATGGTCGCGATTGGCTGATGTAGGCCGACAGCCCGCTGCATCGCTGCCTGATTCGCTCGGGCGGCGCTATCTGGTTGAGTTCGACACCAATGAGCTCGACGCGCACACGGCCGATGTGCTGGTGATCGGAAGTGGTATCGCGGGTATCACTGCCGCAATTGCAGCGAGCACCGAGAGCACGGTCGCGCTCGTTACCAAGGGGCGCATTCGCGAGACCAATACCTGGTACGCGCAGGGGGGTATTGCCGGTGCGGTCGGCGAGGCGGACTCGGTCGAACTGCATCTCGCCGACACGCTCGTTGTTGGCGCAGGCATCAATGACCCCGAGGTGGTCCGTGCCGTTGTAGGCGAAGCTGCCGAGGCACTCAAGGATCTCCAGTCCCTCGGCGTGCATTTTGACAGTGCCGCAGACGGTCGAGTGGCGCTTACCCGGGAGGGAGGACATTCCCTTCCGCGCGTGCTCCACAGTGGAGATGCCACGGGCGCGGCGGTTCAGGATGCGCTCACTGCATTCGTGCGCAATGCCCGGGGTGTGGAGCTGTTCGAGGAACGGTTCCTGGTCGACTTGCTCACTGCGGGTGACCGCTGCGTGGGCGCGGTGATGCACAACACGCAGACCCGTCGGCTCGAGGTCTTCTGGGCGGATACGGTGATTCTTGCAACCGGAGGGTGTGGGCAGGCGTACCGTGTCACGACCAATCCTCTGATCGCGACCGGCGACGGAGTGGCTGCGGCCTGGCGTGCCGGTGCCGAGGTGGCTGATCTCGAATTCGTCCAGTTCCACCCCACCGCATTGGACTCCGATGCGAGCCCCAAGTTCTTGATCACCGAGGCGCTTCGTGGCGAAGGGGCACTCCTGCTCGACTGCAACGAGGAGCGCTTCATGCTCGGTGTGCACCCGCTTGCCGAACTCGCGCCACGTGATGTGGTGAGCCGGGAGATCGAGAAGGTCATGGCACGCTGTGATCGGCCAAACGTCTGGCTCGATGCACGTCACCTTGGAGCGGACTACCTCAAGACGCGGTTCCCCACGATCTGGGAGACGTGTGGCGAGGCGGGCTACGACCTGTCGACCGATCTGATTCCGGTTGCCCCCGCCGCTCACTACATGATCGGCGGTGTGCGAGTCGATATCGACGGGCGCACCTCGCTTTCGGGGCTGTACGCGTCAGGAGAGGTTACTGCGAGCGGCCTTCACGGCGCTAACCGGCTTGCGAGCAACTCGCTGCTCGAAGGATTGGTGTTCTCGCGTCGAATCATGCGTGCGCTCGAAGATGAGCCGAGCGGGGTTCGACCCGCACGCATTGTGAGCGGACCGGCGGACCGGGTTGCGTCGCTGACCACGGCCCGCGCCCGCGACACGCTGCAAGATACGATGTCGCAGTTCGTGAGCATGACGCGCTCCGAAGGCTCCCTCGAAGAGGCCGCGGCAATTCTGCACACCCTCACGCCGCTCCTTGATGTTGCCCTGCGCCATCCGGCCGATCTTGAGCTGCAGAATCTCATCACCGTGGCCACCCTCCTCACGCACGCAGCGTGGCTCCGGACAGAGACGCGCGGAACACACAGTCGCCTCGACTATCCACAGCGGGATGATGCGGAGTGGGCCGGCCATGTCGTGTGGCGCCGGGGCGCGGAGCCGCGCTTTGAATCCGCAGCACCCGAACCCCAAACGGAGGCCCGGCCGTGAGTTTCGACCTGCCCAACACCAAAGCAATCATCGCGGCGGCGCTTGCCGAAGATCTTGGCGTGTCGCCGGAGGGTCTCCTTGGCGGAATCGCTATACCTGGGCTGCTTGCCCGAGACGTAACCTCGGCCTCGGTGGTGCCCGAAGATGCGTACTTCGCCGGGGTGGTCACGGCCCGTGAGGCGGGAGTCGTGTGTGGACTCCCGCTCGTGGCGGATACCTTTGAAATGCTGGCACGCGGCGCAGGAATGCCCGGGGCAATCGAGGTGTTTCCGCTCGTGGCCGAAGGCAGCACTGTTGATCCGGGCACGGTGGTGCTCGAGGTCGAAGGCCCGGCCCGGCTCGTGTTCGCCGCCGAGCGCGTGGCGCTCAATCTCCTCATGATACTTTCCGGCGTCGCGAGCGAGGCAGCTCGATGGCAGCGCGAGGCCGGAGAGACGCTGCAGGTCGTTGATACGCGCAAGACACCACCGGGACTGCGGGCGCTCTCCAAGTACGCGGTTCGCGTGGGCGGTGCACATAACCATCGGGACGGTCTCCACGACATGGTGCTCGTGAAAGACAACCACATTCGCCACGCCGGAGGAATCGCTGCGGCCGTTGCGGCTGCTCGTGCAGCTCACCCGGATCTTGCTATCGAGGTCGAGGCCGACACGACTGAGCAGGCCGTCGAGGTCACGCTGGCGGGGGCCGATTACGTGCTGCTCGACAACATGGACAACGCCACCCTGCGTGACGCGCTGCACGCAGTCCATGCCGCAGCGAAGCGGGTTAACGCTGCTGTTGTCACCGAGGCATCAGGCTCGATCAGGTTCGAGCGCCTTGCCGCTCTCCGAGAAATTGGTGTCGATCGGGTGTCAACGAGTGCTCTCACTCTTGCATCGCCGCTCGACTTCGGGTTGGATGAGGTCAACCCTTAGGTTCAGGTAGGGTTGACGGCTCGTGGCGATGACACGCCGATCGGGAGGGGCACAGCGGGTGGATTCGGCTCAGCACGAACTGCTCGACAAGACCGTGCGCACGCACCAGCTACTCACGTGGCTCATAGGCGCAGGTATTGTTGTGGGGAATGTGTACGCATTGATTGCACCCCAGCCTGTTGAGCCCGGTGCGCCAGCATGGTTTGGTCTAGTGCTACTCATAGCCGGAATCGGCGCCGCCGCAGTCTCGTTTGTGATCGACGGAATCCTCGAGCGAGGGCGGGCGAGCAGGCCCGCTGTGGGTCTTGGCGGACGCCCTGTTCGTCAGCTCAGCACGCTTGAGTTTGTTCGCACGCTCTTCTGGATCCGCATCGCCTATGCCGAAGGTGTTGGGGTCATGGGCGGCATTTACTCCTACATTGCGGGACTCAACATCTATGGCCCGCTGCTCGTTGCGGTCTCCCTCGCCGCGATTGCATACGGTTATCCCCGCGCTTCCGAGTGGGAAGCCGCCATCGAACGGATCGAGCTGCGCGCTCAAGAGAGTGCAAAGGAGTGACGTGGACCCATTTGCATCCATAGACCCGATCACCGGGATCGCGCTCGTTGACTGGTTCTTGAGTCTCCTCAACCAGTACGGCTACTTCCTGGTATTCGGCTTCACGGTCTTTGAGAACCTCTTCGTGGTTGGATCGTTCACGCCGGGAGAGACCGTTGTCATGGCGGCAGCATTTCTCGCATCGCCGGCACACGGAGAGTTGTCTCTCACGGCGGTGTGGATCACCTCCGTGGTCGGCACGATCACCGGAAGCAACATCAGCTACTGGGTTGGACGCCGCGGCGGACGCGAGACGCTCATCAAGTTCGGACGTCGGTTCCGCATCTCCGAGGAGCGTATCGAAGAAGCCGAGCAGTACTTCTTCCAGCACGGCTCCAAGACGGTGTTCATGTCGCGGTTCGCAGCTGGCTTCAAGAACTTCGTGCCCATGATCGCCGGGGTCTCCAAGATGCGACTCGCATATTTCGAAGGCTGGACGGTACTCGGTGCGGTCACGTACACGAGCATCATGTGCGCGGTCGGCTACTTTGTTGGCGAGAATTTCGATCAGGCGCTCAGGATCATGCAGCAGATCGGCGCGGTCGGCATGGTTCTGTTCGTTGCGGTTATCATCATCGCAATGCGGGGGCGCAAGAGGCTCTCTGAGAAACGGCACGCCGCGGCAGACTCCGCCCCCGACGCTACCGGTGAGCCCACCGATTCCTCGGATCACTCATGAGCGTTCGACGCGATGAACTGCTTGTCGCTCTGCGTGGCGCCCGCGAAACAGGGATCTCCGGCGAGCTTCTTGCCCGCCGGTTCGGCGTGTCTCGTGCGGCAATCGCCAAGCACATCGCCGCCCTTCGATCGCTGGGCTATCGTATCGATGCCGCAGCCGGATCGGGCTATGTGCTCGTCTCCTCACCCGATCTCCCCCTTGCCGAGGAAGTGAAGCCGCTCCTGGCCTCCCCGTTCTGGACGCACCTGACCGGGCACGCCGAGACGGCTTCGACCAACGATGACCTCAAGGTGCTCGCTCGGGAGGGAGCGCCACAGGGAACAGCCGTCATGTCGGCTCGGCAGACAGCCGGAAGGGGTCGCCTCGGCAGATCGTGGTCCTCGCCGGAAGGCGGGGTCTATCTCTCGGCGTTGCTGCGACCGATCCGTCCACTCGCCGAACTTGCTCCGCTCGCGCTCGTCGTTGCGCTCGGGGTAGCGCGAGGTATCGAGTCTCTGGGTGCCCGTCCACGACTCAAATGGCCTAATGATGTGTGGTTTGATGGTGGTGGTATGTCGGGTCGGAGTGGAAAGCTTGCGGGCGTCCTGCTCGAAACATCGGCGGAGTCAGATCGGGCCGAGTGGGTCGTAGCCGGTGTGGGAGTCAATGTGCACGCGCCGAGTGAGTCCTTTGAGGGTGCGACGTATCTTGCCGAAGAAGTAGGGGACGCTCCACGCCTCGCTGCGGTCGCGGCTGCTGTGCTCGATGGTATCGCCGGGACATACGAGGAGTTCTCCGCGCATGGTTTTGGGGAGCTGGCCGTCGAGTATGCGTCGCGTTCGATGCTCACCGGCCGCGATGTGCGCGTGAGCGACATCGATGGGAGCGTGCGTGGTGAGGGCCGTGTTACCGGAATCGATGAGTTTGGACGCCTGCTTCTCGAGGGCGCAGCGGGGCTCATCGCGATCAGCGCGGGAGATGTGACGCTGCGGGGGTAGTGGGGCAGCAGTAGAGATGTCCGTGGGATGAGTCAACGTGAAGGAGTTGAGCGTGCAGCCTGATCATGCCCCGCGTGGCTACGGTCGCATCCTCGACCGGGCATTCGAACTCTACCGGGCCAACTTCCGGACAATCGCAATCTCAGCACTTATCGTGTTGTTCCCGCTCGCGATGCTGCTCGGCGTTACGCAGGTCTTCTCCACCCGGGGTCTGTTGCAGCTCTTTGGAACCCTGGCAGAGCCATCGCAGGATGCATTCCTGGATCAGTATTCGCAGATACAGAGTCTCTCGCTGCTCTCGAATCTGATCAGCCCGCTGTTTGTTGCAGCGCGCGTGTATCTGGTCGCGTGCCTGTTCCAGCTTGCTCCGTCCATGCTCGCGGGTTCGCGACCCGGCGTGCGAGAGATGCTCAGGGCTGGTAAGTCGCGTTTCTTGTGGCTGCTGCTCCTGTCGCTCACCGTCTCGCTCGCGGTCGGCACAGCCACGATGTTCCTGCTGATACCCGGACTCATCGTGTGGGCCCGGCTGCGGGTGGCGCACGTTGCCACGGTGGTGGAGCGCGCGCCGATCGACAAAGCGTTCACACGCTCATGGAGTCTCACCCGGGGCGCATTCTGGCGCACGGTCGGCTTTGCGATAGTCCTGAGTCTGCTTGCGGTTGTCCTCGAAGCGGCCGTGGACTCGCCGGCGGTGATTCGTCAGATCATCGCGAGCGTGAACAGCCCCGACGCCGTGTTCCAGGAGATATCGCCCGGATGGAAGACGTTCGAGGGCGTGCTGGCAGCTACGGCAACCTCGCTCATCGCGCCATTCCTTGAATTCTCGTGGTTCTTCTACTACCTGGATCTGCGGGCCCGCAATGAGGGCATGGATCTTGTGGTCAAGGCTGGAGAGATTGCTGCGAGGAACGCATGAGTAGCCGGGTGACACGCTGGTGCCTGAGCACGTGTGCAGCGGTGCTGTGTGGTCTGGCTCTGGCCGCGTCTGCGGGTGCGCTCACACTCGAGGAGTACTCCGCGAATGTCTCAGAAGCGCATGACCTGGCGGCGAACGCCCCGACGGCCATGACGCAGCGTCAGGGTACCGACCTGGCCATCGCCATCAACACGCTGGTGCCGGGCACCGTTGAGGTCGAGACGCCCGAGGGAGCCCTTGATGTAGACAACTCGGTCACCAGGGCTCTCGTTGCCTCGCTTGATGCCGCCGATGCGCCCACGGACCGCGCTGAGATAGCGGCGGAGATCGAGGCACATCTTGCGTCGATGGTCCGTGTCCTGGGTGAACCCGGGGTGAGTGTCGAGCAGGACCCCGAGGCGCTGTCGCGGCTCCTGAGCGAACGCGTTCCCCAGACGCGGTCTCCCTTGAGCGAGTTCATTGGCAGGCTTGTCGAACGCCTCGGCATACTGCTCGAGAAGTGGTGGTCAACGATCGGCGCATCGCCGGGTGCGAGCGCCACGCTCACCACGATCACCATCGCTGTCGTGGTGGTTCTCATTCTCATTCTCATGTGGCTTCTTGTGCGCGTGATCCTCAGAGCGCGAGCCGGGTCGCAGCGTAGACCCGCGCCTCTTGAGGCGATCAGTTCGGCCGATGCGGTCATTGAGGCTGCGCGTGATCTTCCGCCGGATGCACTCGCCTACGCCGATGAGTGCGCCGGTCGCGGTGAGATGCGTGAGGCGGTGCGGGCGCTCTTTGGAGGAGCCGCACGCGAGCTGCAGGAGGCGGGCTTCATTGTTGAAGTGCATATGCGCACCAATCGCGAGCTGTTGCTCGAGGTGCGTCCGCGTTCACAAGCGACCTACGAGCCGCTGGAGGCACTCAGCCGTACGTTCGAGCGGGCATGGTATGGCCATCACGCGGTAGCCCCCGAGGAGTACGCAGTGGCACGCACGTGGTTCCTCGGCGTTCGCGATGCACTTGCCGCGCGAGAGGGTGATGGCGCGTGAGCAGCAAACGCGTGTCAGCCGATAAGACCACGATCGTGGTCATCGCCGTGGCGGTGCTCCTGGTCGCGGCGTACTGGGCAGCCATCGCGCTCTCGCAGGACTTCTACGCCGTCCAGGCTCCGCCCGGCTCCACGTTCAGCTCCGAGGATGAGGGCGCGCAGGTCTTTCGCACCTATCTGCGGGAACTCGATGTGGATGTCGAAACCTTGCAGCACTTCGATGACCTGCCGGATGGCGGGACGATCATCGCTGCAGCCAGTGAGCCCTACGAGAAGCCGCCGACCAATGCGGAGATCCACCGTCTGCGCGACTGGATCGAGGCGGGCGGGCGTCTCGTGCTCGTTGGCCCGCTTGCCGAGGAGATCACCCGCGGCAGCCTGGGAGGGTCGAACGCGAACGGCGCTGATTCAGCTCGTCTTGAACCGCTCATTCCGTCGGTCTACGTGCAGGGTGTGGAACGTATCAAGGTTGGACCCGACCGGGTATTGGTGGCGGATACGGCGTGGGTCGCACACTTTCGGGATACCGATGGTCAGGTGCTCGTGTCGCGCACCTTTGGCAACGGCGAGGTCGTCTGGCTCTCGAGCGTGTACCCGTTGAGCAACATCGGCATCGGTGAAGAGGACAACGCGCGGTTCGTGACACTTCTTGCGGCCATCGACGGTGGCACGGTCTACTTTGATGAGTACCATCACGGCTTTGTGCGGGGCGGCGGAATCTGGGAGCGTCTCGGCTCCAACGGACGCGCCGCCGCGTTGCTCGGCATCATCGCGCTTGCGGTGCTTTTGATGGCATCGTCTCGCCGCCTGGCATCGCCGATTCCCGAGCCGGTCGCAGATACCGCTCGAACGGGGGCATATATCGGCTCGCTTGCCGCGCTGTACCAGAAGGCAGGTGCACGTGCCGAGGCTATCGAGACGCACGAGGATGCGCTGAGGGTCGCGCTCGTGCGCAGGTATGGAAGCGTTGAAGCATCGCGGTCGCCCGGGGCAACGGAAGCGCTCGCGCGCTCGAAGGCCGCCCGGACGGCCCAGGATATCTCAGAAGACACGTTCATGACGGTTGTCCGCGATCTTGCGCGGGCACGGCAGGAGGTCGAGGGAAGAGATGGCTGATACACAGAAGGTGATGGCCCTTGCGGCGCGCGTGCGCGCGGAGGTCGGCAAGGCGGTGGTGGGGCAGGCGCAGCTCGTTGACCGACTGCTGATCGGGTTGATCAGCGGCGGCCACGTGCTCATCGAGGGTGTGCCGGGTACCGCAAAGACGCTGCTCGCTCGCGCCCTTGCCCGCTCGCTCGACGCATCGTTCAAGCGCATCCAGTTCTCACCCGATCTGATGCCCGCCGATGTCGTTGGCACGAACGTCTACAGCGCTGCCGACGGTACATTCGCGCTGCGCAAAGGCCCGGTGTTTGCAAACCTGGTGCTTGCCGATGAGATCAACCGCACGCCTCCAAAGACGCAGGCAGCGCTTCTCGAGGCCATGCAGGAGCGCCAGGTCACGATCGACGGCGTGTCGCATGCGCTGCCCGATCCCTTCCTTGTCATCGCCACTCAGAACCCGGTCGAATACGAGGGAACCTACCCGCTGCCGGAGGCTCAGCTGGACCGCTTCCAGCTCAAGGTGGTCGTGGACTACCCCAGCGCTGCCGAGGAGCTCGAGATCGTTCGCCGACATCTGGGCGGTGCGGGCTGGACCGACCTCGATGTGCTGGGACTCAAGCCGGTGGCGACCGTGGCTGAGGTGCTCGCCGCACGCACGGAACTCGACAGCGTGGTGGTTGATGAAGGGGTCCTCGGCTATGTGACCGCGATTGTGAGGGGCACCCGTGAGCACGGTAGCGTGATGCTCGGCGCCAGCCCGCGGGCTGCGGTCGCTCTGCTCACGGCCTCAAAGGCTGCGGCGCTGCTCGCAGGACGAGATTTCGTGACTCCGGATGACGTCAAAGAGATGGTTGTACCGTGTCTCCGACACCGCATGGTGCTTCGTCCCGAGATCGAGATCGAGGGTGTCGGCACGGACTCCGTACTCACCGATGTCACCTCGCAGGTGCCCGTACCGCGGTGACGTGGTTCGCTGACATACGCGCGCGACTGAGCGGTATCTACCTCACACGGAGGAGTGCTGCGGCGCTCGCCGCGCCCGTCCCTGTCGTGGCGCTCGTGCCCGGGTGGCTTGCGTGGCTCATAGCAATCGCATGGCTTGTGCTCATAGCGATTGTCGTGCGACGCGACATCGCCCTCGCTCCCGGAGACGCTGAACTCGAGGTCGAGCGCATCATGCCTGCGAAGTTCTCCATCGGTGTCGTCAATGCTACGGCACTCGCGATTCGGAACCGCTCCGGGCAGCCGGCCCGTCTCATTGGTCGCGAGACCCCGCCGAGCGGCTTTGCCGGCGAGCGAGCGTTCGGGCCCATTGAGATCGCTGCGCACTCGTCGGGGCGCCAGGATCTGAGTTTCACACCTCCTGCCCGCGGTGCGTACCGGTTCGGCGCTGTCGGTGTCAGATCGCTCGGCCCCCTGGGTCTGGCCGGTCGTCAGCTCGCTTTCGCGCTCACCCAGGAGTGTCATGTCTATCCGGATATCACCGCAGTGTATGGCTATTCACTGCTTGCCAGGAAGGGCGCATTGCATGAGATCGGCGTGCGCGCCACACGTTACGCAGGCGTGGGAAGTGAGTTCGAGTCGCTGAGGGACTACCTCGCCGGTGATGACTATCGCGACATCGACTGGAAGGCGACCGCGCGTCGCGGAGCGCCCGTTGTGCGGCAGTTCGAAGCCGAGCGCAGTCAGACCGTGGTGCTCGCGATCGACGCCGGCCGCCTCATGAATGTGCGGGTCTCAGGGCTGCCCAAACTCGATCGCTCGATCAATGCCGCGCTCTTGCTCGCCTATCTCGCCGTACAGGCAGGGGACAACGTGGGTCTGTTCGTGTTCGGGCGAGAGGTACGTCGGTATCTGCCACCTCGCAAAGGACACCGGCAGTTCCTGGCGATACTCGAGGCGCTGTACTCGGTTGAAGGGCGTGTCGAGGAACCCGACTACGGGGCGGCGCTCCGCTATCTGGCATCGCGACTCTCCAAACGCTCGCTCGTGGTGCTGTTCACCGAGTTGGTTGGCACGGAGCCGTCACGACGTCTGCTGGGCGTGCTTGGATCGCTCTCTCCTCGGCATCTACCGCTTGTTGTGACGCAGCGCAATCTCGATGTCGAGGCATTGGCCGGCACGGTTCCTGCCAATGCGGGCGAGGCGTATCAGGCGGCTGTTGCCCAGGACCTCGTGCATGACAAGGCGGCTGCATTGCGGGTGCTTGAGTCCCGGGGATCGCTGGTGCTCGACGTGGTTCCCGAAAAGCTGTCTGTAGCTGCGGTGAATCGGTATCTGGAGATCAAAGCCAGGGGAAGGCTGTAGTGGAGGAGAATTCATGCGGCAACTAGACCAGTCGCAGGTGGTCGATGTAGCGGGACCAGCTGGTTGGCCTTGCAGGAGATCTGGGGCTGGGGATCGTCGATCCGGCTGAGTAGGATCGCGGTACACAATGCGGCAGCCCCGACCGCATGTTCACGACCGGGGCTACCGCATTGTGGTTGTTCTTGTTGTCGGTTACCTGCTGAACTGGCTTAGCCGACCGGACGATCGAGGGGCTGGGCCGTCCATGCATCGAGGATGGCGCTGTCGACAACGATGCTGCTGCCATCAACGACACTTGGTACTTCATCGAGCGGATAGAGCTTGCATGCTCCACTCAGCCCGGTGTTGTCCTCGAGATTCCGTCGTGTTCCGCATGATTCACAGGTGAGCGTGCCGTCAGCCTCGATCCGCTGACCCTCGCCTTCACACGGGGGACAGTAGCTCACGCCAACAAAGAGCTTCCCCGAAGGACGGACGTACGCGATCATTGGCAGCGACTCTCCGGTTGACCGCGTGTAGTCGAAGCGCACGATCTTGTTCGATACGACGGAGTCGAGCGCGACCGTGAAGCCGGTCTCGTCTTGTGTGGCGGCCACATCGGTCATGGATATCGCGGCTGTGTAGAGAGCAGCGTCGGCCACTTTGGGGCTCTCGTAGTTCGCGGGCAAGAGGCGCCCGATATACTCGTTGTCCGATACGGCCGGGGCGGCTGATTCGCCCGATCCGCCGTTCAGTGCCACAACGATGCCGACGATTGCGACAACGACGATACCCGCGATGACCCACGGCCGGGTGCTCGCGCTGCGCTTCTGTGGTTCAGGAGCAGGCTTGCTCTTTGAGGCATGCTTCTTCTTGTTCTTTGACATGGTGGATATCCCTCCAGGTTCACTGTGTTGTGCCGTATCGAATACCGGCTCGTACCGCTTCTCGAGAATGTGCTCAGTTCAGAGCGTCAGATTCGAAGCGGTATCAGTCGCAGTGACTCTGGGTTCAAGATGAACTCGGGTGAGGACTCGAAGGAATTGATACGGGCAGCCGGAATCGGATCGAAAATGGCTGCTGATTGAATGATCGGGGGAGTCGCTGCCACCGAGTCTGCAGAAGGATGCATATCGCCGGGACGCGGACACGCAGCAGGGTGTTCAACCGGTGCGTCGCATGAGTGAGATGACGTACTCATGTCGTCGGTCAGTGACGCAGCGCCCGCGCACGCAGGGAAGATCGCCAGCGATAGCATGAGCAGCGCCACGATGGCGAGCCAGATACTCTGTCTGGTGATGCTCGCGGTCAATGCGTTCATCCTCACTGCATTGGGGACTCCTGGCTCTTGGCAATGCAATCTCTGTGCCATAGCGAGGGTCTCAGAGCGTAGTCTAGTCGGTGCTCGCGCGTCCTGCCCCGAGCAGGTAGAGCAATAGAAGCGCGGTCACCACTCCGCCGAACACGAGTTTCAGCAGGGGATCGACCGAGCTGGGCGTGAAGAATCCTTCGATGACGCCCGCGAGCACGAGTATAGGTATCGCTCCCAGAACGATCTGGACGGCCTGGGAAGAGACGGCGCGGACGGCAGCACTCCTCGGCAGGTCACCCGGAGAGACGAGAGCCTTAGCGAGGATCAGTCCTGAGGCGCCTGCGAGGACGATCGCGGGTAGCTCGAGGGAGCCGTGAGGGACTATGAGAGCCCAGAAGTACAGAGACTCCCCTGCACGGGCAAAGACGCCGGCGAGTGTCCCGAGCATGAGTCCGTTCACTATCAGTGCATAGGTGGTTACCACACCAAAGGTCATGCCTCCCGCGAAGGCGAGGAGCGAGACCTGGATGTTGTTCGCGGTGATGCCCGCAGAGAGTAGCGGAGCGATCGCGGCAGCGATATCGCCCATCTGGCCGCCTTGTTCGATTGTGTCACCCACGCCTTCTCGCAATCCTTCGGGAATGAAGATGCGGGCGAGGGGGTAGTTGATGTGAGCGAGCAGGTAGCCGATTGCCGCCGAACCAAACAGCAGCAACGCAGCCAGGAGCACCGCGCGACCATGCTTACGCACGAGACGGGGGTAGCCCCTGGCGATGTAGTCCCAGATGCCGGAGATGGTTCGCGGGCTCGCACCGTAGAGTTCGGCGTGGGCCTGTCCCACGAGGTCGTTGAGGTGGCGATCGATGCGGGTGCCGGGGAAGTGAGTCTGCGCATAGGCCAGGTCAGCCGCGGCGCGCCGGTAGTCCTCGTGGAGTTCACGGAGCTTCGCCGCCTCCAGGTTGGCCACGCCATGTCCCCGCGCGTATTCGACCGAGACCGCGAGGCGGTCCCAGGTCTCACGTGAACTGTCGATGAATGCGCGTTCCTCCACGGCGAGTATGATACAGGTGACATGCAGATTCGTGCAGGGCGGCTGGGAAGCGAAGGGGCAAAGATGCAGCGAAACCTCGAAGTCGAGACGCCGGAAGCGGTCGCCTTCGTCTATCCGCTCGCAGGTCTCGGTTCCCGCGGCCTTGCCGCGATGCTCGACATCGTGTTCCTTGCCGTGATCATGATCACCGAGCTCATCGTCGGATTCCTGGGAGTGGCTCTTGTCGCTCGGGTCTCAGGTCGCGCGCTGACCTTGTTCGGTCCCTGGGGAATCGCCTTCATGGTTGTGGTGCTGTTCGTCACCTATTGGGGCTACTACATCTTTGGCGAGGTCTTTCGCAATGGGCGCACGTGGGGCAAGCGCGTGCTGCGCATTCGCGTGGTGCGCGAGGACGGATCGCGCGTGGGGGTGCTCGAATCGGTGATTCGCAACATCGTGCGCATCGTCGACTTGCTGCCGGGCACATACGGGTTCGGTGTCGCGTCGGTTCTGTTGACTCGGCGCGCGCAGCGTCTCGGTGATATGGCTGCCGGCACCGTGGTGATCGAGGAGTCAGTGCGCCTGACCGATCTCGAACTCGATTCTGCCGGAGAGCGCGTGTCTCTCGTCCGCGATTATCTGATTCGCCGAGGAGGACTCACCGCGGAAGCGCGCTGGCAAGTCGGGGTCTCGCTTCTGGCCTCGTATGGTGAGCAGCCTCAAGCGGGTTGGGATGAGCCTGTCGTCGCAGGTCGTCTTGCGGATCTTGCGGGAGTGCGCGACGAGGTCGCGTAGGGGACTGTCGGATGTAGCACATTTGGATTGACACACGAGTTGCGACGGCCTACCGTAAACCCCCACGTATCCATGGGTTTACAGGAGGCACATTGAGCGCATCGACCGCACGAGCCAGTACCCGCCAGCTCACCATTGGAGCACTACTGGCTGCATTGCTTGCTGCTTCTGCATGGGTGGTGATCCCGATTGGTGCGGTGCCGATCACGTTGCAGGTGTTCGTTGTGTTGCTGGCAGGTCTCCTGCTCTCTCCGGTACGCGCGGTGGTCGCCGTAGGCGTCTATGTCCTACTCGGAGCTGCAGGAGCCCCCGTCTTCTCCGGCGCGCAAGGGGGTGTGGGCGTGCTTGCGGGTCCCACCGGCGGCTACCTGATCGGGTTTCTTGCGGCTGCATTTCTCGTAGCGATCGTGCGGTCACTGCTTGAGGATATGGCATCCTCGGCGACTCGGGACGGCATCGCGGTGGCGGTGGGCATCTTGGTGATCTACCTGCTCGGATGGGTGCAGCTCGCCATAGTCGCCGGTCTTGATTTTCGTGCAGCATTCGTCGCTGGTGTTGCGCCGTTCGTGCTGATCGATGTCGTGAAGGGTGGCGTCGCGGTCGCGATTGCTGCCGCAGTCCGACGCGCGGGTGTGATCGACTAGACACAGCCCCACGTACCCTGGTTCGTGTCAGACCCCACGTCTATAGTGGGATGCGACCGATAGCACTCGATTTGTTCGAGGGGGTATTCGTGGCGGAGCCTGTCACCTTCATACACGCCGCTGACCTGCACCTTGACGCCCCGTTCCAGGGCATAGATGCAGATGATGACCGCGTACGCGGTGCACTTGTGGATTCAACATATGTGGCCTTCACTCGTATCGTGGATGCCTGTGTCGCCCGGGCGGTCGACTTTCTCATCATCGCCGGGGATGCTTTCAACAGCTCCGACAAGTCTCTTCGGGCGCAGCTTCGTTTTCGCGCCGAAGCACAGCGGCTTCACGCTGCGGGAATCCCTGTCTACATTGTGCAGGGAAACCATGATCCGGCGAGCGGATGGTCCGCCGGCCTTGAGCTGCCGCCCAACGTGCACTACTTCGCAACAGACAGAGTGGAACGCATGGAGGTGCGTGCGGCGGATGGGGAGACCCTCTGCGCACTCTATGGCCGCGGCTATGCCACGGCGGCGACCACGTCGAACCTCTCGCGCGGTTTCAAACGCGAGATCGGCGATGAGACCGCCATCGGCATCCTGCACGCCAACGTCGGGGGCCAGGAAGGGTACGCGCCCTATGCGCCATGCACGCTCGACGATCTCCGGGCAGGCGGGATGGACTATTGGGCGCTTGGCCATATCCATAAACCTCTCGACGTGCTCGACACGCCTCGTGTTCGCTACTCCGGGAGCCCACAGGGTCTCAATCCGAAAGAAGAGGGCGCTCACGGCTGCTGGGTCGTCACCATGGACCACGGTGAAGTCGTAGCCGAGGAGTTCCTGGACACCGCCGCAGTCCGCTGGGCACGCATCGAGCTTGACGCAACCGATCTCGCCGATATCGATTCGATTGCAGCGGGCGTGCGCGCCGTGTGCACGGCCGAGCGCGAGAACGCATCGGGTGCGCCGGTGATCGTGCGGATAGATCTCATCGGCCGTTCGGCTGCACACATTGATCTCGCGCGAGGGACCTCCCACGCCGACCTGCTCGACGATGTACGTCAAGAGGAGTTATCGGGTTCCCCGTGGGTCTGGATCGACCGACTCCGCGACCGCACGACCAATACCATCGATCTCGACGCGATTCGTGAATCCTCCGATTTCGCCGGTGACCTGGTCAGGATCGCTGACGTGCTCGCAGCCGACCAGTCAGCACGAGACGCATTCCTCGGCGAGGCTCTCGAAGAGATCGACCGGGCCGTTGGCCTCGAGGCGCTCGATGGCGCGACTCTGATCGACCAAGCCCGTGATATCTGTCTTGACCGCCTTCTCGTTGAGGAGGGCTGATGAGACTTCGTCGAATCGACGCGGTACGTTTCGGGCGACTTGAGGATGTCTCACTCGGCGATCTCGGCGATGGACTCACCGTTGTCCTCGGGCCGAATGGAGCAGGCAAGACCAGCATCACCACACTTGTGCGCCACGTCCTCTACGGGTTCCCGACAAAACGCGGCACTGAGAAGAGCTATGAGTCTGCTGCCGGCAAGAGGCTCGGTCGCCTGGAGTTTGACGATGCAAGCGGCGACTGGATCATCGAACGCACCGAAGGGGTGCGCGGCGGCCACGTAGAGATATCGACCCGTACAGGGGAGGCTCGCCCGGATCTCCTGGAGCGCATCACGCGCGGTGTAAGTCGCAACGAGTTTCGCGTCGTCTTTGGCTTTGGTCTCGATGACATGCCCGACATTGAGCCCAAGAGCGGCAGCGGGGATGTCCTTTCACGATTCTATGCGGCACAAGTCGGACTCTCTGTGAGCCCGCAAGATGTACGCGCGGAGCTTGAAGCGGCCGCCGCTGCACTCTACAAGCCGCGCGGATCCACTCCCACCGCCAATGCGCTGCTCGCTGAGATCAAGTCCACAAAGAAGCGCATCCGTGAGCTTGAGGATACAGCGACTCACTTTGCAGAAGAGCGTGCGCGACTCACCGAACTCAAGACGGAGGCCGAGGCGGCGCGCATCGATCGTGAGCGGAGCGCCATCACGCGTTCGGAACTCGAGTCGGATGTGCGCACCCTCGAGTCAGCCGAGGAACGTCTCGCTGCGATCGAGGAGTCCATTCGGGGTCAGCGGGCGGAACGTGATCGCTACTCTGCAAAGCGAGACGCGCTTCACGTCGATGAGGAGCTGCTGGCGTCTGCTCCGCAGCTCAGCACGCTCCTCGACGAGGTTTCAGGATTTCGTGAGCGTCTCGCGCTCGTGCGCAAGCTCGAATCCCGCGTCGCCGATCTTGAGGCATCGGCGCAGCGGGTCTTGGACGGTGCACGCGTGGATGGCAACGCTGCCGCCCGGTTGGACTCCGGTCCCGAAACACGCACGATGGTGGAGCGGTATCGCGATCAATTGGCGCGCAGTGAGGAGCACGCCGCTGCGGCGCGCCGCACGGCGGATTCAGCAGAAGATCGGCTCCGTGCCAGTGAGCGCACCCAGCAGTCCGCCTCGGCACCTCATGCCTCGAGATTCCCTGCAGCAGCAGTCATCATGCTGGCTATCGGCGCGCTTGGCGCGCTAATCGGCCTCTTCCTTCGCGAGTGGGTTTCGGTTGGGATCGGCGGCGCACTCGCGGCAGCGGGTGCAGTGCTGCTGATCGCGGGTAGCCGTCGGCTCACTGAGCGGGCCCCGGGGATTGCGGTCAATGCCGGAGCCGAGAGCACATTTGAGCTCGCGCAGCTTGAAGCCGACCGAGCCGAGGCCGCGCTGAGCGACCTGCGAACCGAGTGGAGTGAGTGGTCAGCGGCGAACGGTTTGAACGTGGGTGGCTCAACCCCGCAAGCCGTGTTGCTTCTCATCTCGTCGGTCGAAGAGTGGCGTACAACGATGGCGGCCCGCGACGCGGCTCAGCATGAGCTCAGCGAGATCCGCCTGTGGTGTGAGGAGTTTCGCGGCAGGCTTGCATCTGCTGCCGGAGCTCACGGCTCAGCCATTGAGTCGACGAAACTCGATGACGTGGCGGGTCATTCGGCTCGCGTTCGAGAAGCACTTGAAGCGGCTCGCGCTGCACGAAGCGAACGCATGCAGCTGGACGACCGCATCGCCGATGTGACTGCCGAGTCAGAGCGTTTGGCCGGTGAGCGGCAGCATGTTCTCGATGAGCAGACCGCCGTCGGAGAACGCACAGGTGATCCGGCTACGGGACTCGCTCGCGTTCGCGCTCTGGCAGAGGCAGCGGCGTCTTCTGCAGCTGACACAGATGCAAGATTCCTTGATCTCACCACTCAGGTCAGTCGACTTGAGGGTGAGCTCAACAACGAGGGGCGGGACACCGAGCTCGCTGAGTCGCGTCTCAAGATAGCGGGTCTGCACGAGCGTCTGTCTGCGGCAGTGGAGCGCTACTGCGGTCTCGCAGTTGCCGCGCACCTACTCGCCAAGACGGAGGCGTTCTACGAAGAGGCTCGCCAGCCCGACGTGGTCAAGCGTGCAGGAGAGGTATTCCGATCTATCACCGGTGGGCTCTATGAGCGCATTGCCATCCCGCTCGGCGGCAACGAGATTGTAGCGTTTCGCGGCACCGACGCTGTCCCCACATCCAAGCTCAACCGAGGTGCGCAAGAACAGCTCTATCTCGCGCTGAGGATCGCTCTCGTTGAGCAGCTCGACGGAGTCGGCGAGGGGCTTCCCGTCCTCATGGACGACATATTCGCGAACTTCGACCCTTCGGCGCACGCGGGGGCGGTGAAGGCGGTGACGGAACTTGCCCGCCACCGCCAGGTGGTCTTTTTCACCTGCCACCCTCAGGTCGTGGACTCGTTCATCTCCGCTGATCCTGGAGCGACTCGGCTTGAGCTCGACCGCTGCTAGGGCTGCGGGGGCACGGGAGGCGGAACTGACGGAGAGGCCATCGCACCTGCGCGGGAGGCGAGAGTCGCATAGCGACGCTGCTGTCGCTCCTCGGCTCCACGCGTGAACGTCTCTCCCCAGTCGATCCGCGCGGTACGAAGCATGAAGTACGCGAGTGTGAGCACCGCTCCGATGGTGATCGCGAGTCCGGTGAAGCCCTCAAAGAAGAAGCTGAAGCTGAACAGCACCAGGAACACGAACTGACCGATTGCGGCTTCGATGACCGCTCGGCGATCATGCACTGCGAGGCGCAGATACGTGACACAGAGGCCCACCGAGACGACCGATGCGATCGCGAACGCTGCGTAGATGTCGATGCGGTCCACAAGGTATGCAAAGAGCAGATGGAACGCGAAGAACCCGGCTGCGAGGAACGCGAAGTTCATGGGGTGGATGTTTGGCTTGCGCACCGCCATGAGCAGCACGAGGGCCGCAAAGTAGAACAGGAGCGAGACGGGCGCGAAGTACGCGATGCGCGATGCAACGGGCCCGGGATTGAGCGGCACCGGCATGACAAGACCGATCGGTCTGCCGCTTACAAGGCTTTCGTAGTCCCACGTCAGATTCCAGCCATCACCGCTCGCGGTCTTTGCCGAAGGCGACACGGCGTCACTTGGAAAATCAATCTCGTCAAAATCAGTGGTCATGGCGAGGGAGAAGTCCTCGATGACCCCCACTCCTTCGTTGGGGGCGTAGCGCCACTCATCCTGGCCTTGCGTGCTATAGCGGGTCTGAATCCGGGCAACCGTGCCCGCCGGTACTGAGAAGTGTGCAGTCGCCCTGCCATCGCCGTACGACACCGGAACGTTGCGTCCGTCCACCTTGACACCGAAGCCGTCGTAGACGCCGTCCGGGGAGGGGAAGTCGAGCGCCATCTTCACAGCGAGTGGCTTCTGGCTCTTGTTGCGCACTCCATACGCAGCAGCGAAATCCACTGTATATGTTGCGTACCACAGGAGCCCTTTCTTGCGTTGGTCGAGGGCGAAGTCCGCCGTGATGTCTGATGATGCGATATCGAGATGCTGAGCGCCGGCCGTGAAGACCGGCGCTTTCTGAATCTGGGGTGCGCCCCAGAGACTCCCGACCTCTTCCCATCCCTGGGTATCCGAGTTCGACGTGCGGAACTCGATAGATCCTCCCAGGATCATCCATCCGAGCGTTGCTGCAATCAAGATGATTCCGATTGCAAAGAGTCTGAGTCCTGTCATGCCATCCTCCATCGTCAGACTGGTGTGTCATCTCAATGGTGAAGCAGTGTGGTGGCATGCGAGTGGCGCGCGCCTCACGCCTTGGTAACGAGCGGTGTCCAATCAGCAACACTCGACACGCCGGGTGACTAATCCCTAAGCGCGGGCAACCAGACTGTGATCGCGGTCCCGCCTTCAGGGCGGTCGCTCGCTTCGATGCGTCCCATGTGCCGCTCAACGATCGCCTTGACGATTGCGAGCCCGAGTCCGGCACCGCCTGAGTGGCGATCACGGCTGCGCTGGGCGCGGTAGAAACGGTCGAATACATGCGGCAGGTCCTCGGCCGGAATGCCGGGCCCCTCGTCGAGGACGGCGAATGTCGCGAAGTCCGCATCTCTACCGAGCGCGATGCGAATCGTTCCGCCCTCGCTCATGACGCGCGAGCCGTTGTCGATCAGGTTGGCGATGACCTGCTGGAGTCTGTCGGGATCACCTAAGACGTCCGGTGCCGTGCCCTCGATCGTGCCCTGTACGCCTCGCTGTTCAAGAAGGTGCTCGAGACCGGAGAGTGCGTTGCGGGAGACTATTGCGAGGTCGATTCGCCGCAGCGGCAGTTCTCCGGTTGCGCCTTCGATCCGCTGTAGCGCGAGCAGGTCATCGGCAAGCCTGGCAAGGCGCTCCGACTCCCGCACGATGGTCGACAGGAAGCGGCGCTCGTCTTCGATAGCGACATCGCCTTCAAGCAGGGTCTCCGCCGTGCCACGAATGGCGGTGAGTGGCGTGCGGAGTTCGTGGCTCACATCCGACACGAACTGTGATTTGCGACGCTCCTCCTGGTGGAGTTCGCCCACGAAGCGCTCGACCTCATCGGCCATGATATTGAATGAGGATGCGACCGCCCGCGTCTCGCGTGAACCGGTGGGCGTCACACGGGTGCCTAGTTTGCCGTCGGCAAGCGCAGTCGCGCCGACTTCGAGCTGACGCAGCGGGCGTGAGAGCCAGCGCGCCAGCAGTTCGGCAATGATCAGTGTGGCGATCGTGAACAGACCCACAAGCCCCGCGAGTCGTGTTCGATAGTCGCGCACGAGCGTTGCAATCGAGAAGGTCTGCGCCGAGGAGTATGAAACGCCGGTCACCGCAATCCCCCCGGGCGAGGTGATCGGGTAGGCGACGTAGAGCGCGAGTCGACCGCCATCGGTGAATCGTGTGTAGGCGCCATAGCGTCCATCGAGCGCGTCGCTGATCTCCGGGCGATCCGCATACGAGGTACCGAGCGACTCGACGCCCTCGGAATCCGCGATGGACTCGCCGTCCGCGTCAAGCACGATCAGGCGTGAGTTGACCTCGAGGGCGGCTGCTTCGAGCGCTTCTCCGATCGACTCCGGGTCGTTAGTGCCCATTGCGCCCACGAGTTGCGCCACGAGCTGGGCTTCACTCGCGAGTCGCTCCTCGAGCTTGCGCAACCCGTAGGCTTCAACCGAATCAACGAAGTACCACGACAGCAATCCTGCAGATGCGATCGCAATCACAAGCAGTGATGCGAGGAGACGGGTACGAATCGATGTATGCACGGCTGACCGCAGTCCTAGGGTTGGATGCGGTAGCCGTACCCGCGGACAGTCTCAATGAGTGCCGGGTCGGCCTGGGCGGCTTCGAGTTTGTCCCGGAGACGCTTCACGTGCGTATCGACGGTCTTGGTTTCCACGAGATACTCCCAGCCCCAGGCTTGCTTGAGCAGCTGTTCGCGGGTCAGTACCTTACCGGGGTAGTGCATGAGCGTGGCAAGGAGCTCGAATTCACGGGGGGTGAGATCGATCTCGTTGTCGCCATAGAATGCTTCGTGAGCGGCCTCATCGAGTGCGATACCGCTGGCCATGAGGCGTTCGCCGGGCACTCCACTATCACTACGTGATCCGCCTGAGCGTCGTAGCAGCGCACGAACACGGGCCTGGAGTTCGCGTATTCCAAACGGTTTTGCCAGGTAGTCGTCTGCGCCGAGCTCAAGGCCGACCACCTTGTCGAGCTCGGTATCGCGTGCTGACAAGAACAGCACCGGCACGTCGCTCTGCTTGCGGATCGTGCGACATACCTCGTAGCCATCGGTTCCCGGCAGCATGATGTCGAGGATGATGAGATCGAAGGGGTGTTTCTCGGCAAGCGCGATGGCCTCGTCGCCATCGGCGGCAGTCTCGATCTCGAAACCTTCTTTGAGCAGGTTGTACGAGACGAACTCTGTGATTGACGCTTCGTCATCGACAATGAGGATTCGTGGGCTGGTCCCGGTCACGTGGGCCTCCGTCCTGGGGTTGCGAAAAAGCCGCATCTGACCTGCGCCGATGATACCATTGGACCCAGGAGTCCCTGTGTGTGGCGTTACCGTGCTGTCACATGGAGGCGCTTGGCAGGGACACGGCGTGTGCGACCGGTGACGTGGCCCGGCGTGCAACGACATTGGAGGCAGAACCATGATTCTCGCAGTTGACGTGGGCAACACACACACCGTGCTCGGTCTCTTTGATGCCAATGAGATCTGTGGTCACTGGAGGGTTTCGACCAATCCTGCTCTCACCGCCGATGAGTTGCGCGTCAAGATCTCAGCACTTCTGGCGGGCGACGAGCGCAGCTGGAGAGACATTGAAGCGGTCGTGATCTCCTCGGTAGTTCCCAAGGTCACGTCAGCATATGAAGAGATTGCACTGCAGGTGACCGGTGCGCAGCCAATGGTGATCGGACCCGGGCTCAAGACCGGGATGCCGATTCGGTATGACAACCCGCATGAGGTGGGCGCGGACCGCATCGTCAACGGCGTTGCTGCGCTTGATGCATTCGGCGGACCGGTCGTCGTCGTGGACTTTGGCACTGCCACCACCATCGACGTCATCGATCGCTCCGGCGCCTATCTGGGCGGTGCTATCGCCC
Organism: Actinomycetes bacterium; assembly: GCA_024637115.1. Lineage (GTDB taxonomy): Bacteria > Actinomycetota > Coriobacteriia > Anaerosomatales > JAGXFU01 > JAGXFU01. The sequence goes on along the minus strand of JAGXFU010000005.1, from coordinate 172,340 downwards.
CGGGACTCGAAACGAGCGCCGAGGCGCTCTTCTCACGGGCGGCCCGTCTGTCCAAGGTGGATCTTGAAGCACCCGCAAAGGTCATTGGAACCAACACACGCGCAAGTGTTCAGTCCGGCTTGCTGCTTGGCGAGGCGGCAATGGTTGACGGTCTCGTCCGCAGGGTCTGGGATGAGCTTGGCGAACACACGACAGTGGTGGCCACCGGTGGCCTTGCGCCGCGCATGGCCGGGCTGTGCGAGACGATCGAGCATGTGGATGTCGATCTGACGTTGCGGGGTTTGCTGCTTATCTGGAATCGGAATCTCTAGAGGCAACAGGAGTCGGCGAGATGACACAGACTGCGAACATGGTGCTTGGTCTGGTTGTGGGCGTGATCTTCACGCTGGTCATCCCGTTTGCCATTGCTGCGCCGCGCCTCAGGCGCGACTATCGCAGGCAGCGAGAGCAGTGGTTCGCCGACCATCCCGATTGGGAGCCCGGTCAGTCGGACGTGCCCGACACCGATACGCGCACTGTGACGCCTGAATAGGCGACCACCCCGTTCCCTGGCGTATACTGTGTACACATCTGTGCACATCGCCGCACCTGCGGCATCTGATTGCCGGGGGAGCCGCGCGTGAAGCTGTATCGGATTGGCGACAAGGTCGTGAGCCGCGACAAGCTCGTTGACGTGCTCGATGAGATCCTTGCGGATCGCGAAGCGGGCGCAACCCAGGAAGAAGTCGCGCGCACCTACGGTGTGCAGCGCTCCTTTGTGAGCTTTCTCGAAACGCTCGGCGAGATTCGCCGGGGCCCCCGAATCGCGCTCGTTGGCTTTCCCGTTGCCAACGCAGCCGAGGTCAAGGCGCTTGCCGAGGAAAAGGGCGTCGACTTTGTTCTCGTATTCTCTCAGGCGCAGCGCGAGTCCATTGAGGGCCAATCAGGCGCTGACGTCTTCAATCGCCTGCTCGAGACACTCGCTACGTTGCGCGATCACGATGTTGTCATCTTCATGGCGAGCGATTGGCGTCTCGAGCTGGTCGAGCGCATTCTCGGTGCCGAGGTTATCGGAAAGCCCCTCGGCCCGTCACCGCTTCGCGAGGATGTCGAGGTGGATCTTGAGGATCTCGGCGATCTCCTCGACGGCGTCATGTCGGCACGTACCGCAAAACCCCGGACCGGACGAGTGAGCTCGGCGTTGCGCGAGGCAGCCGAGCGCGCCAGGAGGTGGACGGAATCAAAGATGTCGTAGGTATCTCGATCGGTTCCTCAAAGCGAGATCACAGCGTTGAGATCGAGCTCCTTGGGGAGACGTTCCGCATCAGGCGTGAGGGCACTGACGGCGACATGGTGAAGGCCGCCGCGCGCTTTGCCGAGCTCGACGGTACCGTCGATGCGTTTGGTGTGGGCGGCACCGATCTGTTCATGCGCGCAGCCGGCAAGGATTACTACCTTCGCGACATCAAGAAGCTCGTGAAGGGCGTGCACAAGACGCCCGTGGTATGTGGCACCAGCCTCAAGGGCGCCGTGGAGGGGTCGACCGTGCGCTTCATGCAAGAGGAGCTCGGGGTGGACCTGACCGGCAAGCGCTGTCTGGTGCCTTCGGCTGTCGACCGCTACGGTCTTGCCGAGGCGCTCTACAAAGCGGGCTGCGAGATGACCTACGGTGACCTGCTCTACTCGCTCGACGTGCCGATCATGATTCACAATTGGAAGACGCTGAACCGGGTGATTCGCATCCTTGCGCCGATCGCGGTGCAGATGCCGTTTGAGTGGCTCTATCCGACCGGTGACAAACAGAACGCTCCCGAGGCTGAGATTGAGAGTAAGCACGCTCGTCTCTATCGTGAGAACGATATCGTTGCCGGTGACTTCCACTACGTGAAGAAGTACATGCCGCGCGACATGACAGGCAAGTGGATCATCACAAATACGACCACGGCCGGTGATGTTGAGGATCTTCGTGCGCGTGGAGTTGAGCTGCTGGTGACCTCCACGCCTCGCTTGGACGGTCGCTCGTTTGGCACAAATATCATCGAAGCCACGCTCGTTGCTCTCAAGGGAGCGAGTGGTTCGTTGCCAGAGGCCGAATATATCGATCTGCTCAAGCGGATCAACTTCGCGCCGGACGTCCAGTGGCTGCAGCGGGATTCTGTCGCGGTGTAGCAATCATCACCCGCAATCCGGTCACGTTCCATGCACGCAGACAGCCTGAATTTACAAGCGCCCGTTTTCGGCATCGTTCTTGCTCAAATGCACTCGCGAGCGCGTCGATATGATTGTCGCGCTACGTGCGGGGATGGTAATATCCCTAGTGTTCAGGCAGGCAGGTGAAAGAGCGGTACGTGTGTTTCTGGCCGATTCGCGGTCAACGCTGCTTTCTCACTCGCAAAAATACCTACTACACGTGTGTTTGCAAGGGAGTGGATGCAGGTGAACAAGCGGGCCCGCAACAGGCTCATTGGCGTAACCGCCATCATCGTGATCATCGTACTCGCGGTTGTCGTTTCCACGGGTAGTGACGACGGAGCACTCAACCGGACGGTTGCCCAGGTCGCAGACAACAACGAGATTGTTGGCGAACGTATCAGTGTGAGTGGTGCAGTCGTGACCGGATCGTGGAATCGTGAGTCCAGCCCGATGGAATTTGAACTCCAGGATGAGGGCACAGAGGGCGGTGCCGTTCTCGGTGTTCGCTATAGTGGTGGCGTGCCCTCGACCTTTGGTGACGGCGTCGTTGCCATCGTCAAGGGTGTCGTTGGTTCCGATGGGGTCCTCGAGTCCGATGACATGATCACCAAGTGTCCCTCCAAATACGAGACCGCCAAAGGCGCGCTTTCGGTTGACAGTGTCTCCGGCGGAGGCGCGAATATGGTGGGCACCACGGTCAAGGTTCAGGGTCTTGTGGTCGCGGATTCCATCGTGGCCGCAGGTGGCGACCAGCGTTTCGCGATCGAGACCGAGGACGGCACTGCTGAACTGGGGATTGCATGGAACGGAGCACTCCCCGCAGGCATGGATACCGGCTCACAGGTAGTTGTGACCGGAGCTCTTGAGGCAGATGGTTTCTTTGTAGCCACCGATGTGGCGATTGCCGAGGAAACTCAGTAACGCTTGTAAAGAATCACCCGGGCCGCTCCGATGGGGGCGGCCCGTCGTATGTGACAACTACAAGGGAGTGGGACGCGGATGACGACAGTCGGTAACTTGATGATGGCGCTCTCGGCGCTGGCGGCAATGGCCTCGATCGGTGCGCTGGCCTGGGGCCGCATGCTCGGGGCCAAGGATGGCGAGTCTGTCACGAACTGGGGATACTTCTTCACCTTCGGCCTGGCGGGCACGCTCACGGTGGCCGTCGGAACCCTGCTTGCAGCGTTCTTTCGTCAGGACTTCTCGTTTGAGTACGTGGCGCTCAATCACTCAACCGACGTGTCGAGTCTCGCGTGGCTCTACAAAGTCTCGGGTGTGTGGGCTGGTCGCGAAGGATCGCTTCTGTTCTGGGCATGGTTGCTGGCTCTGTTCGGAGCCTATGTGGCATGGAAGCGGATCGGCGAGACCGATGAGCTCTCCAATGCGTCGCTCATGGTCTTCAACATCGTGCAACTCTTGTTTGTGTTCGCACTCCTGATCGACCTCAACAATCCATTCAAACTTTCCGATCCGGCCTGGCTTGGTGCGAATGGCGAGCTACTCATTAGCGCTGCGATGAACCCGCTGCTTCAGCACTGGGCCATGATCCTGCACCCGCCAACGTTGTTCATTGGCTACGCGGGTCTCACTGTTCCCTTTGCGTTCGCTATGGGCGCACTCATCGTGGGTGATGGCTCCAAGCGTTGGGTTCAGTTCAGCGACCGAATCACGGTCTTCTCGTGGTTGTTCCTTGGTATCGGCATTGGCCTTGGCGCGATTTGGGCCTATGTCGTGCTTGGATGGGGTGGCTTCTGGGCGTGGGACCCGGTTGAGAATGCTTCACTTCTCCCGTGGCTCACCGGCGTTGGCCTGCTCCACAGCTTCACGGTGTACCGCAGACGCGAAGGCTTCAAGAAGTGGGCCGTGTGGATGGCCACGGTGAGCTTCGTGCTCGTCATCCTTGGCACATTCATCACCCGTTCGGGCATCGTGCAGTCTGTGCATGCCTTTGAGAAAGACCCGCTCTCTGCGTGGCTCTTTGGCGCCATGATGGTGATCCCGCTCGTGGTAACGTTCTTTGGTCTCCAGAAGCGCAGCAAGGAGTTTTCCGGCAACGACGACTTCGAGTCGTTGGTCTCCAAGGAATCCTCGTACTACTTCAACAACGTCTTGATGCTTCTCTCTGCGATCATGGTCGCCGTTCTGACCGTTGCTCCCGCCTTTGGCGGCAAGACATACGGTCCGGCAACCTATGATTCCATCGCTCGTCCTGTTGGAATCCTCTACGTGTTCATCATGGCGGTCTGCCCGCTGCTCTCGTGGCGCAAGACCGAGGGTCCCATGTTCTGGTCCAAAGCAAAGTGGCCGCTCATGGGTACCGTTGCTCTCTCTGTTCCGCTGCTCTACTTCTGGTATTCGCAGCTACTTCCGATCTTCCAGAAGACCGGTACGACGGGGATGCCGGCATTGGTGCATAACGCATACGCGGTGTCCGGTCTGGTTGTTGGTTCGTTCGCCGCTTCGATCTCGGTCTATCTATTCATTGCCGGGGCAAGCAAGCGTGCGGCAGCCAAGGGTGAGAGCTTCTTCTCGGCCCTCGGCTCGATCATGTTCAAGGCTCGGACTCAGTCCGGTGGATATCTGACTCACCTTGGAATCGCGATCATTCTGATCGGCCTCGTGGGATCTGCCATGTTCGTTGATGAGCGCCTCGTGATGGTTCCCAATGTGCCGGGTTCGCAGTTCGAGGTTTCGGACTACACGTTCACCTACAACGGCATCACCGATACCACGCTGGACAACGGCGATGCCGTGAGCTCGGTGAACTTCGATGTCGCCAAGAACGGCACCGTGGTCGGGCAGGTCAATCCGGGCCAGGTCTCGTTCTTCCGCCAGCAGCAGACGAAGCTCAACGCGGCGGTGCGTGTCGAATTCCTCCAGGACGTCTTTGTGGTGTTCCAGGGAATCCAGGGCGATCAGCTCTCGATGCAGGTCAAGATCAACCCGCTCATCAGCTGGGCGTGGTTCGGCTTTGCTCTCACCGTGGTTGGTGCCTCGATCGCGATGTGGCCCAAGCCCGAAGCTCGCGCCCTGCCACCCGTGGCCCGCTCGAAGTCAAAGAAGTAGCAGCGTGACTGACGTCTGCACCGATTCAGCCGTCGAGGTCCGGGGACTCACCCGGACCTTTGGCGTGCGCAAAGCCCTCGACAAGGTCGACTTCGACCTGCCGCGGGGCGCCTTCCTCTCGGTCTTTGGGCCGAACGGTGCAGGAAAGACCACGCTCGTGCGCATCCTCACCACCCTGTCGGCTCCTTCGAAAGGGACGGTCAAGGTCTGCGGACTCGATGTCGTGGAGCAGTCGGACAAGCTCCGCAGCAAGATCGGACTGATCAGCCACAATCCGCTGCTCTACCCCGACCTGACTGCCGAGGAGAACCTTCAGTTCTTTGCTGACATGTACGGCGTTGAGAATCCCGCACAGCGTGCGCGGGAACTTCTTATCGCCGTGGAGCTCGACCACCGGCGTCTCGATACGGTGCGCACGTTTTCGCGGGGCATGCTGCAACGCCTCTCGATCGCCAGAGCGCTTCTGCACCGGCCCGAGATGCTCTTTCTCGATGAGCCCTATTCCGGGCTCGACCCCCACGCGATGGATATCCTCGATAACCTCATTGCGCAGGTCCGGCATGATCACACCTTCGTGATGATCAGCCACGACCTCGACAAGGGCCTCGAGCTCTGCAGTCATGCGTTGATTCTTGCCCGGGGCAAAGTCGTGCTCTCTGCCCCCAAAGAGGAGATCGACGTCGACGATTTCAAGCAGACGTATCGCTCTACTGTTGGCATGGGGGTGGCATAGATGGCCGACGAGATCCTGCGTCGCACGCCACCCGCGGAGCGCACCAAGGTACCGGGTCTGTCACTGAGGCAGTACAAAGCGATTCTGCGCAAAGACATCGTCATGGAGTTGCGTACCAAAGAGATGGTCACGTCGATGGGCCTCTACTCGCTCCTCACGATGGTCGTCTACCAGATTGCACTCTCGCAGTCGGGCTCAGCTTTCGATCCGCGCACTATCGCAGGCGGGCTTTTGTGGCTTGCGTTCATCTTTACCTCGATGCTGGGACTCAACCGCTCGCTCGTTCACGAGAAGGACCAGGGCTGTCTCGAGGCGCTGTTGCTCTCACCGGTCGACCGTCCGGTGATCTATTTCGCCAAGGCGTCAGGCAACCTCATCTTCCTTCTGATCGTTGAGACGCTCACCATTCCCGTATTCGCTCTGATGTTCCTGCAACAGGGGGGCTACGGTGGGTCGTGGTGGATGATTCCACTCGTGCTCTTTGCGGGATCTGTCGGAATCGCCGGGGTGGGCACGCTACTCGCTACAATGTCAGTGAATACGAGCGGCAAGGACTTCGTCCTTACCGTACTCATGGTCCCGCTGATGTATCCGCTGCTTCTGGCGGCTGTATCGGCAACCTCCGCAGCGGTTCTTGGCGGAGACGGTTCGATATCGCAGTTCTGGTCGGGTATCGCCGGCGTTGCCGGCTACGACGCGATCATGGTGCTTGCCGCATACGCGCTCTATGAATTCGTTATCGGTGCGTAGAGCCATACCACGAGGCCGAGGAGGTACACGGTGAAGCAACTTAGAATCGCCATCATATTGCTGTTGATTGGAGGACTCCTCACAACGACGGCATTCTTCATGGCGTTCTTCACCGCAGAAGTGCAGCAGTTTGGAACCGTGACGGTTGCAAGCGAACTCGACACTGCATTTCAGTTGGTGAGTGTGGGCGACAACGGGTTTTCCTACGGGAGGCCCTGGTTCAGCCAGAAGATATTCTACTTCCATGTACCGGTAGCCGAGGCTTCGTTCCTGGTGCTGCTCTTGTCAGCGGTGTTTGCGGTTCGATTCCTCATGACGCGCAAGCGCAGCTTTGATACCAAGAGCCGTATCGCGATGGAGACGTCGCTGGTGTTCGTCATCCTCACCATGATCACCGGGGTCTTGTGGACGCGGGCTTCATGGGGAGTCTGGTGGGAGTGGGAACCGCGTCTGACCACGTACTTCATCATGATGCTCATGATGATCGCGTATTTCGTGCTCCGCAATTCGATCGAAGATGAAGAGCGGCGGGCCGTCTACGGCGCAGCGTTTGCGGTGCTTGCGGCCATAAACGCACCGATCTCATTCATGATCACGCGCGTGCTTGAGTCGAACCACCCCGTCGTGTTCCAGTCGGGGATGGCGAGTTCGAACCTGCTCCCGTTCATTGTTGCCCAGGTAGGCATGCTCATGGTGGGCTACGCAGTCTACGCCCTACGTATGAGCGAGGAACGCCTCGGCGAGCGGATCGACGCCGCAAAGGAAGCACTCGAAGGCTAATTGACGTTCGTGCCCTGTGGGGCGCGTGAAGGGAGGCGGACTCCAATGGAGGCCACCAACGCAGAACTGTATCGCTTGGCTTTGACCGATGCCCCGTATGTGATTGCGGCCTATGGCATCCTCTGGATCTCGTTCGTTGCATACGTGACAATGACGCTTCGCCGCGTAATGCGTCTTGAGAAGGCCGTGGTAGTCCTCGAGGAATCGCTCGAGCGTCGCGAAGCCTGACCACTACACTCGCTACGGGATTCGTATAAGATGATTTCACGCAGAGTTCGCAGGTAGCCCGCACAGGGAGCCCTGCACCCCCCGGAACCGAGAGGAGTTGCGCGCGTGATTGAACAGCTTGCGGTCGTGACGCGCTGGTTCTCCCTCGCCCTGCTCATTGCGGCCACGGTTCTGTATGCGTACCAGCTCCTGATGAAACGCGAAACGCTTGCATGGTGGGCGCGTTTCTTGGCCGGGGCGGGAACCCTCATGCTCACCGCCGGTATCGGGTTCCGGTCAACGGTGTCGAACGGCACAGAGCTCGTTGGTCCGCACAACACCCTGGTGCTCTCGGCCTGGGCGGTACTCGTGGTCTATTTCATTGCCGAGCACTTCATGAAGAACAGGACATATGGCGCGGTTCTCGTGCCGGTGGCAGTACTCCTGCTGATCGTCGCGCAATTCCTGTCCGGCGCACAGCCATCCGGGCTCACCGCAGCCGCGCTCGTGCAACTCGATAACTGGCGCGTTGGCATTCATGTCGTGCTGATCGTGTTCGCCAACGCCGGGTTCTTTGTTGCGGGTGCGGCTAGTCTGTTCTATCTGATACTTGGCGGGCAGCTCAAGCGTCACAAGACCGGCCCGCTGCTCGATCGCCTTCCGTCTCTCGCCCAGGCGCAGATGATTGCGCGTCGCGCCGTCGTTCTGGCGTTTCCTGCGTACACGGCGGGCATGATCCTTGGCACGATCAGGGCGATCGAGACTGACGTAGGCGGCTTCTGGGCAGATCCCCGCGTGATGCTCTCGGGTCTCGTGTGGGCGCTGTTCGGTACGTATTTGTTCCTGCTGTATGGTCGCGGCGTGTCGGGACGCACGGCATCGTGGATCGCTATCGCGGGCGCGGGCGCGGTCGTGGCACTTTCGATTCTTGCGCGCACGCTTCCTGTTGGATTCCATATCTTCGCACTCTAGGGGCTCACATATGAACGGGGACTATCAACACGCGTACTTTCCGGTATTCCTTGACCTTGAAGGCCGACTCGTAGTGGTCGTTGGGGGAGGAGCGGCTGCCGAGCATCAAGTCGTTTCACTCATGCGCTACGGTGCCGACGTGCTCGTGATCGCACCGGAGGTTGCCTCGGGGATCGATGCGCTGGTCGCTGAAGGGCTTGTGGAGCATGAAGCGCGCGACTACGTGCGCGGAGACCTTGCGGGTGCGTTCCTGGTGGTGAGTGCGACTGATTCGATCGAGACTGCTCGTGCCGTCTATCTCGAGGCGGAAGGACAGGGCTGTCTTATCACCACGCTGCAGGGCCCGGATCTGTGCAACTGCACCATGCCACACGTTGTTCAGCGTGGGCTCATGCAGGTGGCCGTGTCCACCGCTGGCGCGTCGCCGGAGATTGCCAGGCGGGTGCAGAAGCGCCTTGAGCATGAACTTCCCCACGAGTGGGAGCCGTTCATGCTGTTGGTTGGTCAGGTTCGCCGCATCGCAATGGAACGAATCACCAACTCAGCAGAGCGTGATGCCCTGTTTGAGAAACTGGCCGACTCGGATCTCCTCGAGCGTTTCGTTGCCGGAGAGCGTCCCGATCCGGAGGCGGTCTTCAGGCAGTTCATGTGGGATGATTCCGAAGTGCGCATCCCGGCTCCTTCTGTTGACTCGTTGGCTCCCGATGCATTGAGCGAGGCTTGATGATGTTTGACGGAGCTCGTGTCGTTGTCACGGGTGGATCCAGTGGTATCGGGCTGGCGACCGCTATTGCGTTGGCGCGTCGCGGCGCCCACCTCGCCCTGGTTGCCCGCGACCCGGAGAAGCTCGATCGAGCACGGGTGCAGGTTGAGAGCGAGCGCAAGGATTCCTCGCAGCGGGTGCTCATAAAGAGCGCGGACCTGTCGCGTCTTGAGTCGGCGCGTCAGGCGATCGACTGGATCGTGGACCAGGAATTCGTCCCCGATATCCTTATCAACAGCGCTGGTGTGATTGTGCCCGGGGAGTTCGAGCACATGTCTGCCGAGGAGTTCATGCGCAACATGGAACACGGGTTCCTGAGCGTGGTGTGGCCGTGCAAAGCCGCAGTACCGCACATGCTTGCAGCCGGACGCGGACACATCGTCAATGTCTCAAGCGTGGCCGGGTTCCTCGGCATCTATGGATATACCGGGTATGCGGCGGCGAAATACGCCACGATGGGCTTTACCGAGGCGCTCCGCTTTGAGATGAAGCCGAACGGCGTGAGCGTGCATGTGGTCTGCCCTCCGGATACCGATACGCCGGCACTGGCGTATGAGAAGACGCTGAGGCCTCCGGAGACCGATGCCATCGCCGGTAACATCAAGGCGATCCCACCCGAGCGGGTGGCCGACGCGATCGTTCGGGGCATCGAGAAGAACACGTACTACATCATTCCGGACGCCCTGAGCAGGTTCTATTTCCGGCTCAAAGGCCTGCTGCCGGAGGTATTCTTTCTCATTGTTGACTCGGACATCGTCAAGGCTCGAAAGGCTCGCGCGAAACAGGCATCGTAATTGCTTGACGACCTGCGCGGATGGTACACTGAGCCCGTTCAGGCAAGGCGCAGGAGTGCGTTTCATAGATGCGTCTATTTCGCCCTCGCCGGGCCTGCTTGCCTGAACAACACGCACCGCCTCGGCGAGGGCGACCCTTTTTGCATGCTTGGTCACTTGGGCAGGGGCCGCAGGTGGCGTGAACAATAGTCGATCAGCTGCGAGGCGAGTCTGACGATATGCATTTGACCCTGGTCGGGTTGAGCCATAAGACGGCCCCGATTGAGATACGCGAAAAGCTCACCTTCCCGGCGAACCGCCAGGAGGACGCTCTCGCGCTCCTTACGTCGACCGATGACGTGGTTGAAGCGATCATTCTGTCCACCTGCAACCGCACCGAGATCTATGCGGTCACAGCAGCGGACACTGACGGCCCCGGCGCAATCATCGACTTCATCGCTGACTATCATGACCTCGATCGTCATGAGCTCGTTCGCTACCTCTACATCGTTGAGGGCGATGCGGTCGTCAAACACCTGTTCCGGGTGGTTGCTTCCCTCGACTCGATGGTTGTTGGCGAGGCGCAGATTCTCGGTCAGGTGAAAGAGGCCTACGAGCAGGGCTTTGAGTACCAGTCCACAGGACGCGTATTCAACAAACTGTTCCGTCAGAGCTTTGAGGTGGGTAAGCGCGTGCGCACTGAGACGGCTATCGGCGAGTCTGCCGTGTCGATCAGCTACGCCGCGGTCGAACTCGCTAAGCGTGTTTTTGAGACGCTCGAAGGTCGTACGGTGCTTGTGCTCGGGGCCGGCAAGATGAGCGAACTGACCGCGAAGCACCTCTGTAGCAACGGCGTGTGTAAGGTGCTCGTTGCCAACAGAACGTTCGCACGCGCAGAGGAGCTCGCTGCCAAGTTCGAGGGCACGGCCATTCCTTACGAGAAACTCTACGAATATCTGGGCAAGGCCGACATCCTGATCTCTTCGACGGCAGCCACAGAATATGTGGTGACCAAAGAAGCGGTCGCCAAGGCGATGCGCGGTCGCAGAGGCGACCCGCTCTTTCTCATCGATATCGCGGTGCCGCGAGACATCGAGCCGGGCGTCAACGAGATCGATGACGCGTACCTGTATGACATCGATGACTTGAGCGGCGTGGTCGAGGCGAACCTCGACGAGCGCATGCGAGAGGCGGAGCGCGCCGAGGCCATCATCTCCGAGGAGATGGCAGCGTTCGAGGCGTGGCTCGAATCCATGGAGGTCGTTCCAACGATCGCTGCGATACGTTCCAAGTCCGAGCAGATTCGGCAAGAGGAGCTCGAGAGAGCACTCAAGCGTCTAGGCGGGCTCTCTGAGAAGGAACTGCAAACGATCGAGAAGCTCACGCAGTCGATCGTGAACAAGATGCTCCACGGTCCTACCAACCGACTCAAAGGTGTGGCCGGCGAGCGATACGGTATCGGCTACATCGAGGCGGCACGTTATCTGTACGGCCTTGATTCAAATCCTGATGGAAAGAACCCGCATGGCGGAATACTGCGCCATCTGCTTCGCAAGAAGGAGAAGGCTGCGGATACTAAGACTGAGATGGGAGACACCGTTGTCTGAGCGTACAACTCTGGTAATCGGAACTCGGGGGAGCAAACTGGCTCTCTGGCAGTCCGAGTACATCAAGGGCAAGGTCGAGGAGATCACCGGGCTTCCCGTTGAGCTCAAGATCATCAAGACGACCGGAGACAAGATCCTCGATGTGCCACTTGCCAAGGTGGGCGGTAAGGGTCTGTTCACCAAAGAGCTCGAGGTCGAACTCATGGCGGGCACCGTCGATCTGTGCGTGCACTCCATGAAGGATGTCCCCACCGATCTGCCCGAAGGGCTGTTCATTGCCGCAATGCCTGAGCGTGTTGATCCGCGTGACGCGATCGTGAGTGGCGCAGGCTACGATCTCGATTCGCTGCCGCACGGGGCCAAGCTGGGCACCTCAAGCCTGCGCCGTCGCAGCCAGGTCAAGGCGCTTCGGCCCGACCTCACGATCGTTGATGTGCGCGGCAACCTCGACACTCGAATGAAGAAAGCCGAGAACGGCGAGCTCGACGCTGTCATTCTCGCAAGTGCCGGCATCACCCGCATGGGTTGGGCCGATCGCATCACGCACTACATATCGTCCGAGCAGATGGTTTCCGCTGTCGGACAGGGCGCGATCGGTATCGAGATTCGCGAGAGCGACGAATTCATGCGTCATGTCATGGAGCAGATCGGTCATCCCGAGACCATGGAGTGTGTGACTGCCGAGCGCGTTGTCATGAATAAGCTTGAAGGTGGGTGCCAGGTGCCGATCGGCGCGTATGCGCGCGTCGAGGGCGACCGCATGGTCATGGACGGATTCGTGGGAAGCGTTGATGGCGTCACGGTACTGCGTACCCAGCTCGAAGGGTCCGTCGAGGATCCAATCGGACTCGGCGACCGTATGGTGGCTGCCCTTCTTGAGGTGGGCGCGGACAAGGTACTTGCCGCTGTGCGCGCAGCCAACGACGTTGACGACCTGCTCAAGACCTGACCGCCCGGCCGAGGAATAACGTGACTGATGCTAATGCCATACCTCGCACCGGGCCGCTCTCCGGCCACACGGTGCTTGTCACGCGTGCAGCCAATCAGTCAGACGCGCTTGCAGCGCCTCTGAAGGATCTCGGCGCAACAGTCGTCTCCTTTCCGGTGATCGAGATGGTGGATCCCGAGGACTGGGGCCCGACCGACAAGGCGATAGCGTCCCTGGATTCATACGACTGGATCGTGTTCTCCTCGACCAACGCGGTGAATCGCTTCGTTGCCCGCCTGCGCTTGCAGGGACGAAACGTGAGTGATGTGCGAGGGTGCAAGATCGCCGTGGTCGGAATGGCGACGGCGCGTGCTCTCGAAGCACTGAAGCTACGGGCGGATCTCATACCCACTGAGTATCGCGCCGAGGGCCTCGTTGAGGCATTCGAGCGCATGGAGACGACCGGCGTGCGTGTGCTCGTGCCGAGAGCCCTTAAGGGACGCGATATCCTTCCCGACGCGATGCGCGCTGCCGGTTGCCATGTGAACGTGGTGCCGGTATATCGCACGGTTCGGGCCAAGGTGCTTCCCGAGGTGCTCGGTCATCTGCACGCATGCGATATCGATGTAGTCACCTTCACGAGCCCCTCGACATTCACCAACTTCATTGGCATCGTTGCAGATGCCGGACTCGACGTGGATCGTGTGATGTCCTGTGTCATGCCCGCGAGTATCGGACCGGTGACCACCACGGTGATTCGCAGGGCCGGATACGATGTGCCCATCGAGGCAGAGAAGTCGACGGTGGACGGGCTTGTTGAGGCGATTGCAACGAGCTTTGGCCGACAGATGTAGTGGCATCTGACGCCGTCGCCATCTCTCGAGATTCTGAATTGACAAAGAGCGATACGCTCGGCAGACTATGGGATGCTCTCAGGCGGGTGTGACGTGCTGGTGAGAGCCCAATCCATGGGGATGTAGCTCAGCTGGGAGAGCGCTGCGTTCGCAACGCAGAGGTCGGCGGTTCGAGCCCGCTCATCTCCACCATGTAGATTCTGTCGAGGCGACCTGCAATACGGGGCGCCTCGACTGCGTTTGAGAAATGACATGACAAAGTGTTGCGCATGTAGAGGCAACGCGTCTCCTGAGAGGGAGTCTCTGAGAGGGAGTGTTGTATGGGTACTGTTGGTGCACCTTCGGCGTTTGATCTGTGGTTTCAGAGCTTTGTGGCGTATGCGGGACCGATTCTGAACCTGCTGTTCTGGGTCGTCATGATGGTTGCTGTGATATGGGCAGTCATGCTCTTCAAGCGTCTTGTGGATTTCCAGACCGGCGCAGCCAAGCCGTCAGAGGGTGCGACAGAGATCGCGTCCACGACCAAAGAAGGCGGCGCTGCCATCGATATCGAGGAGTTTGTCGAGTAGCAGTGTTTCCTTCGCTGGTGGAATGTATGGCTATACAGAGGAGTGCATGATGGAATTCCCTGCATATCGGCCCCGTCGGTTGCGCAGCAACGAGTCGATTCGCGCCATGGTGCGTGAGACACACGTGACGGCCGCTGATTTCATCTATCCGTTGTTCGTCGAGTTCGGCGAAGGGGTGCGTCGCGAGGTTTCCTCTATGCCCGGAGTGTTCAATATCTCGCTCGATCAGCTCCCTGCCGAGATCGATGAGCTCAAGGCGCTGGGAATCCGCGCAGTGATCCTCTTTGGCATTCCCGAGACCAAGGATGAGGCGGGAAGCGGTGCGTTTGCCGAGGATGGAATCGTGCAAGAGGCGATTCGCGCGATCAAGGCCTACGACCCTGACTTCTATGTCGTGACCGACGTCTGCATGTGCGAGTACACGAGCCACGGACACTGTGGTGCACTCGATGAGCACGGCTGCGTTATCAACGATGTGACCCTCGAGATGCTTGCGCAGACCGCGGTGAGCCATGCCGAAGCGGGTGCCGACATGGTCGCTCCGAGCGACATGATGGATGGTCGCGTCATGGCGATACGCGGCGCACTCGATGCCGAGGGCTTCACGGACATACCGATCATGAGCTATGCGGCCAAGTATGCGAGCGCCTACTACGGGCCGTTCCGAGATGCAGCCGACAGCGCGCCGACCTTTGGCGATCGTCGCGGCTACCAGATGGACGCGGCCAACAGCGAAGAGGCGATACGCGAGGTGGCGCTCGATATCGCAGAGGGTGCCGACATCGTGATGGTCAAGCCTGCGCTTGCGTACATGGACATCATCCGTCGCGTCAAAGACGAGTTTGGATATCCCACGGCGGCGTACAATGTGAGTGGCGAATACGCGATGGTCAAGGCGGCCGCTGCCAATGACTGGATCGACGAGAAGCGTGTCGTTCTTGAGACGATGCTCGGCTTCAAGCGCGCCGGTGCCGATCTCATCATCACGTATCACGCCAAAGACGCTGCTCGCTGGTTGGCCGAGGACTAGGGCGACCCGGGTACGTACAGGACTAAGGAGCTGCACCAAGCATGGCTGACAACGTAGGCAACGCAGACGCCCGCCCCGATCTTGAGCTGGGCGAGGAGTTCGGCGAGAACAAGCCGACCATCGATGAGCAGGAAATGGCCGACGCCCAGGCCGGGTGTGGTCAGACTGCCATCGGTATGCCGCTGGGAGAGGCGCGCCAGGATGACCTGCGCCCTCGGCCTGCGGAAGCGGAGGGCTCCGGCCATCCTGGCGCGCCTCTCGGCCACCCCGGTGGGCACCCGGGCGGCCACCCCGGTGGTCATCCCGCTGGTGTGGAGCGGCAACGGCATGGCGGAGCACGATCGATGGGCTTTCGTCCCGGCGGAGGCCCGGCTGCGCTTGCCTACCAGGAGCGCACCGGCATCAAAGCCCCGCGCATCATCGCCTGGGAGATTACCCGCAGCTGCAATCTGAGTTGCGCTCACTGTCGTGCGGCGGCTGAATTTGGTCACTACTCCGGTGAACTCTCTCTCGATGAGATCAAGACGACCGTTGACGATATCGTCACCATATCCAACCCGATCATCATCCTGACCGGCGGCGAGCCGCTCATGCGTCCCGACATCTGGGACATCGTTGACTACTGCCATGAGAAGGGCGCAATGCCGGTAATCGGCACGAACGCCACGATGATCACGGATGAGATCGCTGCCAAGATGGCCGAGCACAAGATTCCGCGCATTTCGGTCTCGATCGATTTCCCGACTGCCGAGGAGCACGATAAGTTCCGCGGTCAGGAGGGCTGCTTCGATCAGTCTATCGAGGGCATCAAGATCGCCAAGCGTCATGGCGTGGGTGTTCAGATCAATACGACAGTCACCACACTCAATGCCGACAAGATCGAGGAGATCCACGACCTCGCAGAAGATTTGGGCGTTGATGCATTCCACATCTTCATGCTCGTTCCGACCGGCCGCGGCTCTGACCTTCTCGAGCAGGAGCTTCCGCCCGAAGAGTACGAGCGCGTGCTTACCTGGGCATACCACCGTCAGAAGACGAGCCCGCTGCATTTCAAGCCGACCGACTCACCGCACTACTACCGCATCATTCGTCAACTCGCCAAGGCCGAAGGCAAGAAGGTCACGCGCGAAGAGTACGGCCTCGATGCTATGACCCGCGGATGTCTGGGCGGCATCACCTTCTGCTTTATCAGCCACGTGGGCGATATCCAGCCATGCGGCTACTTCGATATGCAACTCGGCAATATCAAAGAGCAACCGTTCTCCCAGATATGGACCGAATCCAAGGTGTTCAACGATCTGCGCGACTACTCGCTTCTCAAGGGCAAGTGTGGGGCCTGCGAATACAAGGCGGTGTGCGGCGGCTGTCGTGCGCGCGCACTTGAGATCACCGGTGACTACCTCGAAGCCGAGCCGTACTGTTCCTATGAGCCGCCGAACTGGACAGGTGAGTGCGCGGAGAAGGCGACCGCCGAGGAGTAAGAAAGCGGCCAAATCTCGGTCGGAGTTGCCATCAGGATACGTGCAAGGGGAGAGAATGGTACTGACTGTCCGGCCGAAGCATGCCTTGACTCGATCAGGGCGTATAGGCGCACTCGCTGCGCTCCTGCTGCTAGGCGCGCTCGCGGCGGTCCTTCTCTATGACGTTGCCACTCTGGCCTCCCGCTGGGCGTTTCCACGTCCGATCGCGGCCGCAGGCTTTGCGGAGGTAGCGGGAGCACAGGGACGCTCCCGTACTCTCAACGCACTCGTTGCCATTGCTGCCCGTGAGCTTGCAGACGGTCCGGTTGAGTCGCTGCTCGTGCCCGAGGACCGAAAAGATATCGTTGCCGTAGAGCCGGATTCCTTCGCAGATATCGAGCAACAGACGATCGATCCCAGATTGATCGCCCCATTCGTGGGTGGGAACGTCAGCGTGTCGGCGTATGAGCCTCGCGTAGCGGCATCCACCATTGCCGCATGGGAGAATCAGGGAACAATCCTCGAGTTCCCGCGCGGGGTATTTGCCGTGAAGGCGGATACGAATTCGACTCGCTACATGCTCTATGCCAATGAGACAGGCACCGCTCTGTATGTGGTGCCTGAGGATCTTGCGCCTGCGGACGCTGACTCCAAGGCGGGCACCGAGTGATCGCCGCGGCCGCATTTGCGCTGCTCACCCTCGCGCTCGGCTGGCTCGTCCTCGCTCCGATTCGCCGGCCGCTTGGCGCGGTCGCATTCCACAGCGTCGCCTATCCGATCGGCCTCCTGTCGTGGACCGCAGTCGCCTGCGCGAGCGCGCTTCTGCGGCACGCGTGGACGTGGCCGCTCGTTCTCGCTTCCCTCACGGTGTTCGCGATCGCCGGCTTCGCGCTCGCGCATGCGACTGCCGCGCCCCGCGCGGGCGATCGGCATCTCTTTGCGACTCCCGGCGCGCCCAAGGCGCCCGCGGCGTGGACGTATGCGGCGGCCGCGACCACCCTGGCCGCGGTCGCCTTGGCGGTCCAGGCGAGCGCTCGCACCGCGGCAGCGTACGACAGCATCTTTCACTATCAGTCCTCGGCGATCTGGCTCTTTGACACCGGCAGGTTCACACCTGCCATTACGGGAGCGTACGGCGCGCTCATACCGTCCACGATAGCGGGCAATCTCCTCGTTGGGCTCGATTGGACCGCGACGGTCTGGCCGGTGCTTGCGCTGCATGTGATCGCCTGGGTCGGCATCGAGATCTACGGTGCCTCTTCGGCTCGTCTCTCGCGCGGCATCCGCGCCGCGCTCGCTGTCACGCTGACGGCTTTGCTCGCGACCACCACACCATTCCTCGCACACACCCTGTACGTTCACAGCCACATGATCTCCGCGTGCTATCTACTATTGGCGGTTCTTGCCGTGCGCAGGGCCTTCTGGGTCATGCCGCGCGATGGTGGGCCGGATGCCACTGCGACCGAGCGAGCATGGCTTCTTGTGGCAGGTGTCGCAACCGCCGGTCTGGTGCTCGCGCGCCCCGATGGGCTCGCATATGCGTTTGGGATCCTCGCACTGGTGGCTATCGCGCGCTTCGAGCGCGCACGTGGCGCGGGTACGGTGCTCACGTTTCTTGCGGGGCTGCTTGTGCCTGTTGCGGCCGTGTACGGTACGGCTCTCCTGCGCTTGGGTTTTTGGACAGGCCCCAAGCTATCGGGCAAGATGACCGCCGCACTCATAGCGGCGCTACTCCTGGTTGGGCTCATTGCGGCGTTCGCGGACCGTGTGCCGGGCGCACGGGGGCTCTTTGGCAGACGAGGAGTGCTTCTTGGCGGGGTGCTCGCGGCGAACGCGGCGTTGGTCGGCGTCATGGCGATACGAAATCCTGAAGGCTTTGCGGCTTCGTCCGCGAACATGATCGGCAATCTCACGCATTCCGGTGGCTACGGCAATCTTTGGTATGTGCTCGCTGCCCTTGTGGCCCTGTCGCTCGCGACCTGGCGTTCTTGGACGCGCAGGCGGTGGCCGGCGCTCATGCTCTACGCGATTGTGCAGTTCTTCGTGATTGCGATTGCCGTGCACGGAACGAGTCATCCCGGTCGCCTGAGTCCGGCCGATAGCTTCTCGCGGGTCGCGTTCCATGCCGTCCCGCTCATCTTCGTATACGCTGGTTACGTTGTAGGGGGACTTTTGGAGACTTACCGAGAAGATCGAGACGTGGAGAGCGCATGACGAAACTGATTATTCAGATACCGTGCTTCAACGAGGAGGATGCGCTTCCGATCTCGCTCGCGGAGCTTCCCCGGGAGATTGAAGGCATCGACACGGTCGAGTGGCTGGTCATCGATGACGGCAGCACCGACGGAACGATTGCTGTGGCGCGTGCGCTGGGTGTCGATCACGTTGTTCGAATGAAGCGCAATAGCGGGCTGGCAAAGGTGTTCATGGCCGGCGTGGATGCGTGTCTGCGCCTCGGCGCTGATGTGATTGTGAATACCGACGCGGACAATCAGTATTGCGCCGCGGATATTCCAAAGCTTGTTGCCCCGATTCTCGATGGCTCGGCCGACTACGTGATCGGCGCGCGGCCGATCATGGAGATCGAGCATTTCTCGCCGATCAAGAAGATGCTGCAGCGTCTTGGCAGCTGGGCCGTTCGCGTGGCAAGCGATACCGAGATCCCCGATGCGCCGAGCGGCTTTCGCGCAATGACGCGTCAAACGGCGCTGCGACTGAACGTACTCTCGGAGTACACCTATACGATCGAGACGATCATCCAGGCTGGACGGGCGGGCATGCAGGTGATCTCCGTGCCGGTTCGGGTCAACGATGACTTGCGCCCATCGCGACTGGTAAAGAGCATCGGGTCATATGTGCGTCGCTCATTGGTGACCATCGTGCGCATCTTCATGATCTACAAGCCGGTTCGCTTCTTCATGGCCCCGGGTGTTGTGCTCATTTCTGCGGGCGTTGTTGTTGGTCTGCGCTTCGTGTACTACTACGCGAACGGACAGGGCGATGGCCACATCCAGTCGCTGATCCTCACAGCCGTGCTCCTTCTCATTGGCGCACAGCTCGCACTCTTTGGTCTGATTGCGGAACTGCAGGGTGCCAACCGTAAGCTGCTAGAGGACATCCAGTGGCGCACGAGGCGTCTCGAGCTCGAGTCGCAGTTCGGTGTCGACAGAGAGGTCGGATAGCAGACTCATGAGCGGCGAATCCTCGCTTCGCTCGATGCTCAAAGGTCGGGCGCGCCTGCTTCAGTGGTTCTCGATCGTGGCCGCGGTGGCCTTTGTCGCCTGGATCCTTGCCACGCGCCGTGATGATCTGAGTGCAGCATTTGCACTCACTCCTCGGCTATTCGCACTGATCTCGGCAAGCGCGCTCGCGACGTTCGTGGTCAATGGATTCGAGCTCAAGGTCCTTGCGAATCGATTCGATCGCTCGATTCCGTTTGGTGAGAGCATGCTGCTCGGGCTCATGGTCTCCACGCTCAACTATCTCCCCATGAAGACGGGCACACTGCTCAACGGCGTGCTCATGAAGGCCCGCTACGAGATCAGTCTTGCTCACTTTGGAGCGCTTGTGGCCGGCAGCAGCGTGATCCACCTCTGGGTGGCGCTCGTGTGCGCCGGAGCCGTGTTGGCGGTCGACGGAACACAGCCAATGCTTGCATGGGGGCTGCTTCTCGGGCCAACGATCCTCATCGCCGCGCTCGTGCTGTGGGGTCGGAGCCGCACGGCGGGCAGGTACGAGGCGCATGACTCTCGCCTCGTTCGCGTGGCATGGCGTGCGGTTGATGGTCTCGGGCTGATCTTTGGCAGCTGGCGCCTGCTCGCCATCGAAGTGGTGATCAACGTCGTGCTCGTGATGCTCGCGTCGGTCAGGACCCTGTGGTCGCTCGAGGCCCTTTCCACAGACGCCGGACTCGCTACAGCCACGGTCATCACCGCGATCGGCATCGTGGCCGCACGCCTCAGTGTCATTCCGGGCGGCATCGGCTTTAAGGAAGGCGGCGCGGCGGTGGGAGCGGCCATGGCCGGTCTCGATTCGGGTCTTGGACTCGCTGCTGCGGTCATCGATCGCGCGGTCACCCTCGTATGGCTTTTGCTGCTCGGCGTGCCCGGCACGCTCTACCTGCAGCGAATCACCGGTATCAAGGTGGCCGAGGCGCAGAAGCTGGCAGGTCGCGCTACCGATGGGGGTGATGCCCAATGAGCCTGGCCGGTATCGCCGAGCGCCTGACGGCAAAGCGCTGGACACCCGAGATCGCAGAGGCCTATATCGGGCCCTTTGAACGCACATGCCTCGCGCATGCCGCGGAACCGGATGTTCGTGAGCGTGCGGCGTCCGGTGGTGCCGTGAGCGCACTTCTGATCTCACAGCTCGCATCAGGTCAGTGCGACGGCGCCCTTGTGTGCGCGACTACGGTGCGCGACGGGCGCGTACGCGCCGAGTATCGGATCGCAACCACACCTCAGGAAATCCTCGACGCCCGCGGTAGCACCTATGTCCTGGGAGACTTCGTGGGCGAGGCGCTCCCGCTGATCCAGGCGTTCGAGGGGCGAGTGGCCGTCGTTGCCCTGCCGTGCGAGATCACGGCACTCTCGAAGCGCCCGGAGCTCGCCGCCAAGACCACGCTGCGCATCGCGCTGTTCTGCGGTCATGCGACCACAACGGCGCTCATCGATCGGGTCGTTGAGCGCTTCACCGAGGGTTCCAACGCAGAGCTGGTGGGCTTTCGCTTTCGCGAGGGTCACTGGCGCGGGATGATGCGCGCGCAGTTTGCCGACGGCTCGGTGATCGAGCGCCCGTTCGGTGAGTTCGGAACGTATCAGAATCTGTATGTCTGCTCTGCCAAGAAGTGCCTGTTCTGCGGTGACCACTTTGGCTACGACGCCGATCTGTGTGCGGGCGATATCTGGTCTGCCGCCTACAAGTCCGACCCGATCAAGCACACTGCTGTGATCGCCAAGACGCCGGTCGGCACGGCGGCACTCAAGGCTGCCCAGGAGTCCACCACGCTCGAAGCAACCGATGTCTCGGTCGCCACGATCCTCGATGGCCAGCGTCGCGTGGCTCCATTCCACTACAACACGACTGCCCGGGCGCGGGCGGCGGTGCGCTGGGATATGAAGATTCCCGCGCGCGAGGGCGTGCAGGCCGCGTGGCATGAGCGAATGGCTGCCGGGATGGCGCTGCGGAACCATCATGCGTCGCTTACCGAGGAGGGCCTGGAGCGGCTGATGCGTCGCTCGCCCCTGTCGCTCAAGCTGGAGTTGCTGGTCCTCAAGGGTCTGGAGTCGTTGTCATGAAGCGCGTCTCAATAATCGCCGCAACGGTCTCGGGCAATCGTGGTGCCGAGGCGATGCTTGAGACCACGATCGGTCGCATCCGTGACACGCATGCGGATGCGGAGTTCGCGGTGTTCTCGTACTACCCGGAGCGCGATGCGGAGCTGGTGAGCGATCCGCGCGTGAGCGTGTACTCCTCAACGCCCGCCTATCTCGTACTCGTGCTGTTCCCCTGGTCACTTCTGCTTGGGATGCTGCGACGCGTAGGCATCCCGATCACCCGGCTCGGTCCGCGCTCGGTCCGCGCGCTCGCGGGTAGTGACGTGTTGGTGGATCTCGCGGGAGTCTCGTTCATCGATGGCCGCGAAAAGTTCCTGCCCTTCAACGTGCTCACCATTCTGCCAGCCATACTTATGGGCGTTCCCGTGGCGAAACTGTCGCAGGCACTCGGCCCATTCTCCGGTCGCTGGACACGCATGGCGGCACGCATTCTGTGGCGATGTGCACTCGTTGTACCCCGCGGCGAAGTCACGGAGCAGAACCTCGCAGATATCGGGTTTCCGGATTCACTCACGTTTCCCGCACCCGATATCGCGTTTCTCTTTGAGGCCCGTGACTCGTTGAGCCACGAAGGAGCCCGGGAGGCGCGCCACATCCTCACGCGAATCGAGAGCGTCCGATCACAGGGATCTACGGTCGTTGGGTTGTGCCCGAGTGCGGTGCTCGCTGCGAAAGCGGCGGCGCGAGGGGAAGACTACGTGGGTTTCCTCGCACACGTTGTGAGCGACCTGACCGGTCAGGGGCATACCGTGGTGCTGTTTCCCAATGCAACGAGGGCCGGTTCGGCCAAGCTGCGAAATAACGACCTGCCCGTGATTGCTCAGATCGCGGAACGAGCCGGGAACGGCGAGGCCGCGAGGGTCATTGCCGTTGCAGGAGACATGGATGCCGCCTCTCTGCGCATGGTCGTGTCAGCGTGTTCATGCGTTATGGTCTCGCGATTCCATGCGATGGTCGGCGCCCTTGCCGCCTCGGTGCCGGTGCTCGTGCTTGGCTGGAGTCACAAGTACCTTGAGGTCATGAGTCGGTTCGGTCAGGAGCGCTACGTCTTTGACTACTCGAGCGGGGATCGGGCCGCAATCATTGCGCGACTCGATGAGTTGATCGATCATCGCGCCGGTGTCTCGGCAGAGATCGGGGAAGCGCTCAATGCCGTGAGGACCGACTGCCTGGCGCAATTCCATGAACTGGATCAACGAGTAGCGGGCCGAGTGGGAGCTCTGTGAGCTGAACGCGAGAGTTCTGCATCTGGTCTCGGTGCATACCCCACTCGTCCCTCGCAGATTGACCGGGTCCCGTATCCTGGGCCACGCTCACGGTGTGGGGGCGCCCAGCGGGGTGTCTTGTTCTTGCACCCTGCTGGCGGCGCGCTCCTTGTTCTCGTGAGGGGGAGCATATGCCGGACAGGCTCATGGTGGTGTCGGGGTCATCGATTGATGCTGAGCATCTTGCGCGTCCATTGCGCGACCGAGGCTGGCGCGTTGAGACCGAGACTCAGGACTTCGCTGCTGCGTGTTGGCGTATCGGACAGTGTGCGCCGGCAGCGGTTGTCATCTCCCTTGATTTTGAGCCCGAATCCGGTTGCGACCTCGCGTGTGCGCTCACCGTTGCATCGTCCACCCGCAACGTGCCCGTCATCTTCGTGGGTGGCGGGAGCGAGCAGATCGACATGGCTCGCGCCGTTGCTCCGCATGCCGATTTCGTGAGCCGCGCACAGCTCGCATGGGAACTGAAGCGGATTACGATCGAACAGTAGTCGTGTCCCCCATAGGATGGCTCCCTGCAACGTGTAGAATGGGTGCGTTGTCTTCGCAACCCATACGAACAGGAGCTGTGCGACTATGGGAAACCGTTCGAACGAGTATTTCTCTCAAGCATGTGAACTGATTCCGGGTGGAGTTAACTCGCCCGTGCGAGCGTTCAAGTCAGTTGGATGCGACCCGATCTTTTATGAGCGTGCCAAAGGCAGCCACGTGTGGGATGCCGATGGCAAGGATTACATCGATTTCGTAGCTTCGTGGGGCCCGATGATTCTTGGTCACGCTCCCGATGCCGTGCTCGACAAGGTGCGCGAGCAGCTCGACAAGGGTACGAGCTACGGTGCTCCGACCCACGTTGAGCTTGTGATGGCCCAGTCGGTCATCGATATCGTCCCAAGCATTGAAATGGTGCGGTTTGTCTCGAGTGGTACCGAGGCGACCATGAGTGCGATTCGTCTTGCACGTGGCTATACGGGCCGCGATAAGTTCATCAAGTTCGACGGCAACTACCACGGCCACTCGGACGCGCTGCTCGTTGCGGCCGGCAGCGGTCTGGTCACGTTGGGTATTCCGTCCACGCCCGGCGTTACAAAGGGTGCGGCGGCGGATACGATCGTCCTGCCCTACAACGACCTCGATGCGGTACGTGACGCGCTCGAGATGGAGGGCGAGCACATCGCCGCGATCATACTCGAGCCGATCGCCGGAAACATGGGCGTTGTACCGCCCAAATCGGGCTACCTCCAGGGGCTGCGCGATCTGTGCGATGAGTTCGGCGTTGTATTGATCTTTGACGAGGTCATCTCCGGTTTTCGGGTCGCCCCCGGTGGCGCTCAGGAACTCTACGGTGTGACTCCTGACCTCACCACTCTTGGCAAGATCATTGGCGGCGGCTTCCCGGTCGGCGCATTTGGTGGCAAGCGCGAGATCATGGAGTATCTCGCCCCGATCGGTCCGGTGTATCAGGCCGGCACACTCTCGGGTAACCCCGTGGCCATGGTTGCGGGTCTCGCGACCCTTGAGGCGCTCAAGCAGCCGGACGTGTATCCGGAGCTCGACCGCAAGGGCAAGCGTCTCGCCGATGGCCTCTGCCGCGCAGCGGGCGATGCAGCCCTCCATACGTATTGCACGCGCGTTGGCTCGATGTCGTCTATGTTCTTCACGCATCTTGAGGTCTCGAACTGGAACACCGCATCAACGTGCGATACGGAGATGTACGCGAAGTACTTCCGGGCCATGCTCGAGGCCGGCTTCACGATCGCGCCGAGCCAGTTCGAGGCGACGTTCGTGTCCCTCGCGCACACCGATGAAGAGATCGATGCATTCGTAGCCGCCGCCGCCATAGCTCTCAAGAGCCTGTAGGCGTCCGGCGACCGAACCCGAGGAGGGTACAGAATGCGTCTTATCGTAGTGGTCGGCGCGCGTCCGAATTTCATCAAAGTCGGACCGCTCGTTCCTGCGCTTCGCGCGGCGGGACATCAGACCGATATCGTACACACCGGCCAGCACTACGACGAGCTGATGTCGGATGTGTTCTTCACCGATCTCAACATTCCCGAGCCGGCATGGTTCCTGGATGTCGGTTCGGGCACGCACGCAGTACAGACCGGCGTGGCGATGATGCGTCTCGAGGAGTTGCTGATCGAGCAGCGCCCCGACGCCCTCATCGTCGTTGGCGACGTCAACTCCACGCTTGCCGGAGCGCTCGCCGCCGCCAAGATCGGCATCCCCTGTGTCCACCTCGAAGCGGGGCTGCGCTCCTGGGACATGTCAATGCCGGAAGAGGTGAACCGTCTCGTGACCGACCAGCTCTCGTCGATGCACCTCACCCCGGTGGCGGAGGCCGATGAGAACCTCGTTGCCGAGAACATCGACCGCGATCGCATTCACCTGGTCGGAAACATCATGGCCGAGTCAGTACTCAGGCATGCCCGGGAGATCGAGGGCAGACAGACATGCGCCGCGCACGGTCACACGCCGGGAGAGTACCTTCTCTCGACCATTCACAGGCCTGAGAACACAGACCGACCTGAGAATATGGCGGCCATCCTCTCGGCGTTTGCGAGCGCTCCGCTACCGGTCCTCATGCCGGTTCACCCCCGCACGAGGCCGTTGCTCGCCGAGTTCGGGGTAGATGAGTCTCATTCGCGTATCACGCTCATTGATCCCGTTGGCTATCTCGACATGCTCGCGCTTCAGCGCGATGCTGCCGCGATCGTCACCGATTCCGGGGGCATCCAAGAAGAGGCGTGCATGCTCGGTGTCCCCTGCGTAACGATTCGCAGGAACACAGAGCGGGCAATCACTGTGGAGGTCGGCGCGAATCGTCTGGTTCGTGCTGAACAGGAGTCGATTCTCGCTGGTATCGATGAGGCGCTCGCAGGACCTCGCGATTGGGAGCGTCCGGATCGTTGGGACGATCAAGTGGCACGGCGCGTTACAGAAGCGCTCGCGGGCGGAATCAAGCCGCTTTCGGGCGTCGAGTGATAACCTCGGTGAAAGATTCTACGTACGAGAGGGAGCATGCACTGTGAAAGCAATCATTCCGGCGGCAGGCCTCGGCACGCGATTTCTTCCTGTGACCAAGTCACAGCCCAAAGAGATGCTGCCTGTGGTGGACAAACCCGTTATTCAATACGTGGTCGAAGAGGCGGTTGCCGCAGGTGCGGATGAGATTCTCATCATCACCGGTCGTGGCAAGCGTGCGATAGAGGACCATTTCGATCGTTCGATTGAACTTGAGGATCTGCTTGAGCGCAGCGGCAACACGGTTAAGCTGCGCGAGGTGCGCAACATCTCCGATATCGCCGACGTGTTCTATGTCCGCCAGAAGCGCCCCAAGGGTCTCGGCCACGCGGTATCGTGCGGTGCGCCATTCGTGAACGACGAGCCGTTCTTTGTGATGCTCGGCGACGTGCTCGTTCCTCGCAACGACTGCCTGCCTCGGCTGAGTGAGGTTCAGAAGAAGTACGGCGGTTCAGTGATCGCGGTCCAGGCCGTTCCGCAGGAAATGGTGTCGCGCTATGGCGTGATCGCCGGTCGCGAAGTCGAGGCCGGAGTCTGGGAGATCTCAGACCTTGTCGAGAAGCCCCCGGTGAATGAAGCTCCGAGCAACTTGGCCATCTTTGGCAGGTACCTGTTGTCGCCCACGATCATGGAACTTCTGCCCAAGATCGAGCCCGGACGCGGCAATGAGATACAGCTCACTGATGCACTCAAGGAACTCCTCAAGACCGAGGAGATCTATGCGGTCACCATGGACTGCCAAGGCTACGACACAGGCAATGTATTGTCGTGGCTGCAGGCAAATGTAGCGCTCGCTCTGGAGACCGAGGAGTACGGTTCCGGACTGAGGGACGCGCTCGAAGAGATGCTCGGGTAGTCGGGCGAAGAGGCCTCTGTGCGGCTACCGAGGCGCAGCCCAGCCCCTCAGAAAGGCTGACGATGCTCGACTTCGATACCGCAATGCAGCAGCAGGAGAACCTGGATGAGCTGTGCGCCCGGAGACCGATGGACGTGCCCGAGGTCTTCTGGCCCAACTGCAACTACGGCCATTCTCGTCTTCTCAAGGAGTATGCGGGCTACCCGATGGACATGCCGATCATGGCAGTCATCCCTCACGGCGTGTACATGGCCCCGGGCAGTAGCCCCGGAAAGGACGAGATTGCCGCTCCGGTGGCCTCCATACTCAGCTATCCGGCGTACCTGGACAACATATGGCTTCGCTCGAGCCGATTCACAGTGGTTCCCTCCGCGAGTCCGTTTCTCTATGCACGTGCGCTCTTGGAGGACGCTCCTGCTCAGCCGCGCGAGGGCACGCTGTTCTTCCCAAGGCACTCAACCGACTGTGTGCGCTTCCAGGTGGAGTACGAGCGTGTCGCCGAGGAGCTCGAGGCGCTTCCCGACGAGTATCATCCGATCACCGTGTGCGCGCACTTCTTCGACTATCAGCAGGGGTGGATGAAGCCGTTCGTTGATCACGGGATGCGGATCGTGTCAGCTGGACACCTCAACGACAGGGATTTTCTGATCCGGTTGGCGCACCTGATGTCTGCCGCCCGTTTCACGGCGGGCAATGCACTTGGCTCGAGCACGTTCTATGCGGTGGCGGCAGGACTGCCGTTTCTCCTCATGGCGGAGGATTACGAACTGGAGATACGGCACGGTTTCGAGACTCCCACCCCCAGTGACTCCCAGATGTCCAGAGTTGAGGAGTATCGCCGCATGTTCAGAGAGCGGGTCTCGGAGCCCACACCCGAACAGCGGGAGGCGAGCGACTACTGCCTGGGTAGGGCTCGCTTTCAGTCGCCAAGCGGTCTGATGATGGACCTGCAGAATGTACATCGTCTCGCCGTTCAGAACCCGACCGTTGTGAGACGTATTCAGCAGGCGGTGGCCCAGGGGCCGCCGCAGGGCTAGAGGGAATCAGTGCGCGGGTTTCGGCAGTCGCGGAGTTTCGGTGCGTACCCTTACCGAGCCTGGTAGCATATGGGACGCATACGTCCACTTACAGGAGGCCTTTGTGCTCAACGGCAAGTCAATCCTTATCACCGGTGGTACCGGTTCGTTTGGCAAGAAGTTCGTGGAGACGATCCTCGCCCGCTATCCACAGGTCACGCGTCTCGCGATCTACTCGCGCGATGAACTCAAGCAGTTCGAGATGTCTCAAGTGTTCTCTCCGACCGAGTATCCCCAGCTCAGGTATTTCATTGGTGATGTGCGTGACCGAGATCGTCTCTCGCGCGCGATGGAGGGCATCGACATCGTTGTGCATGCTGCCGCACTCAAGCATGTCCCCGTATGTGAGTACAACCCATTCGAAGCAATCAAGACGAACATCCTTGGTGCTGAGAACGTTATCGAGGCAGCAATTGATCGTGGAGTGAGCCAAGTCGTTGCGCTTTCGACAGACAAAGCAGCAGCTCCCATCAATCTATACGGCGCTACGAAGCTCGCCAGCGACAAGCTCTTCGTTGCCGCCAACCGGTTCGCCGGTGGTCACGATATCAAGTTTTCGGTCGTACGCTACGGCAATGTCATGGGCTCGCGTGGAAGCGTGATTCCCTTCTTTCTAGATAAGCGCGAGAGCGGCGTACTCCCGATTACCGATGAGCGCATGACGAGGTTCAACATTTCGCTCGAAGAGGGCGTTGAGCTCGTACTCTTTGCTCTCCAGAACATGTGGGGCGGCGAGATCTTTGTCCCCAAGATCCCGAGCTATCGGATCACGGACGTGGCCGAGGCCGTCTGTCCTACGTGCGAGAAGCAGGTCGTGGGGATTCGACCCGGCGAAAAGCTGCATGAAGAAATGATCACCGAAACGGACGCGCTTAGCACCGTCGAGTTCGAGAAGTACTTCGTGATTCTTCCGGCAATGAAGTTATGGGATGTGGACGCTTTCATGGCTCAATTCGATGGTGCACTCTGCTCGTCAGGATTCCATTACAGCAGCGGTGAGAATAGCGAGTGGTTGAGTGTCGACGAGTTGCGCGACTTGATCCGGGCGCACGTCGACCCGGACTTTGGCGTATAGGCGTTAACCATGAATGCTCCTGGCGACACCCCTCCCATGCCGCTCTTTATTGCCGAGGTCTCGAGCAACCACAACCGTAGCCTTGAGCGGTCACTCGCGTTCATTGACGCTGCCGCGGACGCGGGGTGCGGAGCGGTCAAGTTTCAGCTCTTCCGCGTGGACGAGCTCTTCGCCCCCGAGATCATCGAGCGTAGTGAGTCGGTGCGAGCCCGCCGTCAATGGGAGCTCCCCGTGGAGTTTCTTCCCGAGATAGCCGAGCGCTGCGAGACGCGCGGCGTTGCGCTTATGTGCACGCCATTCGACCTGGCTGCGGTTGAGGAACTCCGTCCGTTCGTAGCGGCATACAAGATTTCCTCCTACGAACTGCTTTGGGATGATCTTCTGAGCGCGTGTGCGCGAACTGGCCTGCCAGTCATCGTCTCTACTGGCATGGCGACGCTCGACGAGGTAGAGCATGCGGTCGGAGTACTGCGTGCTGAGAACGTGGCGCAACTCACGTTGCTGCATTGCGTGTCGAGATACCCCGCGACTGCTGACCGGTGCAATCTCGCGGCCATCGCAACGATGCGTGACGAGTTTGGCTGTACCGTTGGGTGGTCTGACCACAGTGTCGATTCCGCCGTCGTTCTGCGCGCCGTGCATCGTTGGGGGGCTGAGGTGATTGAGTTTCACCTTGATCTCGACGAACAGGGCGAGGAGTTCGGTTCTGGTCACTGCTGGCTTCCGCAGCCCATCGCCAAGTTGATCGCTGAGGTAGAGCGCGGCATCAGTGCTGATGGCAGCGGTGCAAAGGAGCCGACGGATATGGAGCAGGACGAACGTGTATGGCGTGCGGATCCCATTGATGGCTTGCGACCGTTCAAGCATGTTCGCGCTGACTGGAGACCCTAGCCGTGCGTCCGGTCGCAATCATCCAAGCCAGAATGGGTTCGACGCGTCTGCCGGGGAAGGTTCTCTTGCCGCTTGCTGGCAAGCCCGCACTGTGGCACGTGGTTGATCGGCTCCGTCAGGTTGACTCTATAGCCGAGGTCGTTGTCGCGACCAGCGACGAGCCAGGTGACAATGCCATTCGAGAATTCTGTGCCGAGCACGGTGTTCAAGTCTTCTCGGGTAGCGAGAGCGATGTCCTCGACCGTTACTATTGGGCAGCGCTGCAGTTCGAGGCTGACCCAGTGGTGCGGGTGACAGGCGACTGTCCACTGGTGGATCCAGATGCCATAGCTGCACTTCTAGAGATTTATCGTGATTCTGAATATGATCATTTGGGCATCGTGGCAGGAGGTGGCGCTGCCAGTCTTGGCGTCGCGGGCTTTCCTGATGGTCTAGGTGTTGCCTGTGTCCGTCGTTCGGCAATCGACAGGGCATGGCTTGAGGCGACCGATTCTGAGGATCGCGAGCATGTGACTTCCTACATATGGCGTCGCGCGGACGAGTTTCGTATTGGCTACGTCGTGCCGCCCATTGATCTGTCTGCTCTGAGGTGGACCGTTGATCACCCGGAGGATTATGAGTTCATTGCGGCTGTCTATGACTCACTCTACTCTGAAGAGCATCGGCCGAGTGTTATTGAGGTAGTACAGTTCTCGGTGGATTCAGAAGCTGCCAGCTCGCCTAATGCGACACATGTGGGACGCGAGAAGTACCGGCATCTATGGCGTGAATTGGATGTGGCACCGGTAGACGTACACGTTCTGCCAACAATCAGCGGCCTCGATGCCCATGTCGAGTAGTACTCGGAATCCCAGTGTCGCTATTTGCCTCGCAGGCGGACTGAGTCAAGTGCCCGTAATCATGCGTGTTGCTGCGGCGGGAGTACGAACGGTTGTTGTGGACCGCAATGCGAGCGCACCGGGCTTCGCCTTTGCCGATGAGAGCGTTGTCGCAAGTACCCATGATGCCGCAGCGATTATTCGCGAGCTTGGACAGGTTTCGGTTCTCGGTGTAGTGAATGGCTCCTCGGGGCTACCAGTTGTTACGGCGGCACAGTTGTGCGAGACATATCAGGTTCCCAGTCTCTCAGTCGTGAGCGCACAGACGATCATAGCCAAAGACACATTTCTCGCTAGCTGTCACGAGAGCGGAATTGAAGCTCCGCGGCATTTTTCAATGACATCGCCAGAAGGCGTGGATTGGAGAGTCCTTGGCCCGCAGGTCGTGGTCAAGCCGTCGGTAACCAGCATCGGCAAGGCCGCCATAACCCGAGTGCGATGCGAGAACGATTTTGCAGTCGCTTGGGAGGAGGCGCACTCTTCGTCTGCATCAGGGGCCGTTGATGTTGAGGAGTTCATTGATGGTGTGGATGTTACCGTTCTTGGTGCTGTTGACAGTAGCGGTGAGCTAACTATTCTCGCGTACCTAGATGAACTGAATCGGTTCATGGACGATGGGGCGCTTGTGGGTTCCGGTTTTCGCGTACCTTCAGTAGTTGCTCAAGGTGAGGTGAAACGGCGACTGGAAGCACTTTCGGCACGAGTGGTTGCGGCTTTCGACATGCGAAGAGTGCCCTTCATTCTTTCGACGAGGATCACGCCTGAAGGCATTCCGTTCGTCATTGAACTGCATGTTGAGCTTGGAGGCGATTTCGTTTTCGAAGGTCTGCTTCCGCGGGCGTGTGGGGTTGATGTTCTCGACGTTCTGGTCAGGCTGATGATCGGCTTCGACCCACCAGCTTCTTCGCTGACTTGCCGGCCCCACAGGACTCGCAGGACAACCGATGGTGGCTGGATTGTTGAGCCTTGCCAGACTGATTCGAGAGAGGGAATGCGATGACTCGATCCCGTTCCGCCCTAATACATATCGGAGCGAGCGACCTACAAATGAGTAGCATCGAACTAGCACGCCAGATGGGTTTCTATGTGGTTGTCACGGACATCAACTCTGATGCTCCCGGGTGCGCCATTGCAGATCGTTTCGAACTAGTGAGTGGAACCGATGTGGAAGCAGTCGTTGCGCTGGCGCAGGAAGTTTCTATTCAGCGGCCTGTTGCAGGCGTCTATGCTGGTAGTGACTTTGGGGTTTTGGCCGCAGCGGAGGCCCATGCGGCGCTGGGGATTCCTGGTTGTGACCCAGAGATTGCGCGCAGAGCCCTCGACAAGTCTTTGGCGCTGCGCGTTTGGCGTGAAGCGGGCGTTCCAGTGGCTGCCGGAGCCACCGTCTGTAACACTGAGGAACTTGCTGCGGCTGCTGCTGACTTGGGATTGCCGGTGGTCGTAAAGCCGGTGGACAGTAGTGGTAGTCGCGGAGTCGTTCGAGTAGACACTGAGTCGGAACTCGTCTCAGGCCTAGCAGAAGCGCAGCGGTTCTCGGAGCAGGTCATCGTCGAGGAACTGCTCCTTGGGCGTCACATCGACCTCAACGGGCTCATGGTCGAGGGCAGGTTCATTCGGTGCGGGATAATGGAGCGCTTCTTTCAGCCGCCTCCGATGAGCGCACTTTCTCTCTGGGGTGCTCAGCCGGCAGAGCTCTCGAGCGCGCAAGAGGATGATTGCTATGCCATCGCTGAGCACGCAGCACAGGCTCTTGGTATCGAGCAAGGACCGGTGAAGGCGGACTTGATCGTCACCGCCGACGGTCCTCGCCTACTGGAGCTCTCTCCACGCTTCCATGGCGATGTGTTGACCTCGTACATGACTCCATTCGCTCAAGTCGGCTCTCCGATTGGGGCTTACTTCGCTGGCTTGTTGAGCGAACAGTGGTCTTCTGTTGATTGCGACACGTCAGTGAAGGCGCATGCTGGATGGCGCGCGCTCTTTGCTTCAGAGGCGGGAACGCTTGCCCGGGTGGAAGGAGAGGCGGAGGCGCTAGCTATCTCGGGCGTATACAAGCTGTCAATCCGCGTAGATTTGGGATCGATGATTCGCATACCTCGAGACAATCGCGACATCTGTGGATTCGTTTGGGTGGTTGGCCCATCTCGAGATGAGGTTCGCGCTAGGCTGGAAGAGGCCGCGGGGGCTATCACGTTCGTCGTGGACTAGTGAGCGTGAGGTTCCTGTATTCTGAAATGCCTGTCCTGCGCAGAAGATTGTGGGAGGTCTAGTGTCCGAGAACGTGTCAGCTCATACAGCCCTGCACGTAGGGTCTACGCTAGATAGCGTCGGAGGTTTCGACGTCATTGAATGCACGACTTGCGGGTTTGCGCATATCGTACCGATTCCCACAGCTGATGATCTTTCCAGCGTATACAAAGATGACTACTACACCACCGAGAAGCCCCTCTATCTTGAGCAACACGCAGAGGACAAAGAGTGGTGGCAGATGGTCTACGCCGAGCGCTACGATTTGTTCGAAGAGATGCTCCCCACAGAAGGTCGCACGCTGCTCGATGTTGGTTCTGGTCCAGGCTACTTTCTTGCCGAAGGCGCGCGGCGGGGCTGGAGTGTTACTGGCATCGAACCCTCGCTGGCAGCTTCTGAGCATGCCCGCTCGATGGGTCTTGATGTCGTGCAGGGATTCTTGGGCTCAGATACGGCTCCCGCTCTTGGTATGTTCGACGTGATTCATATGAGCGAGGTGCTGGAGCACATCCCTGATCCAGGTGAGATGATCAGACTGCTCCGCTCGATGCTCAATCCGGGCGGGCTGTTGTACGTGATGGTCCCGAACGAGTACAGCCCGTTTCAGGAGGCGCTCCGTGACGGGTGTGGGTTTGACCCCTGGTGGGTCAGCCCGCCGCATCACGTCAACTACTTCAACCGCGATTCGCTCGCAGGACTGATGCGGTCCGCCGACTTCGAGGTGGTGCATAGCGACGCGACATTCCCAATCGACATGTTCCTTCTTATGGGGGAGAACTACGTTGGTGATGACGCGACGGGTCGACGGTGCCACGCTCTACGCAAGAACTTCGAGTTCAATCTTGCCAAGGCGGGTAAGACACAGCTCAAGAAGGACCTGTACTCCTCGCTCGCCGAGCTAGGTCTGGGTCGACTGGTGGGCGTGCTGGGCCGCGCGGCCGACTAGCATCACAAGGGAGCTGCCAATGCCGCGCATCGATTTTCTCAGCAGGCATCCTGAGCATACTGACCAGGTCGCTGACTGGATCTTCGACTCATGGGGCGACGGAACACCAGAAGGGCGAAACCGCGCGCGGCAGCGTGTTCGTGAACGTCTAGCCGAGGATGCGGTTCCATTGACACTCGTGGCACTTGATGCTGACGTACCTGTGGGTACCGTCAGCCTCTTTGTCAGTGACCTAGATGGTTTTGATGAGTTGACTCCATGGCTCGCTGCACTCTACGTCACGCCGACCGCTCGAACATCAGGGGTCGGCACTCTATTGGTTGATCGTATCGTGGAGCTGGCGGGCGAACTTGGCTATGAGCGTGTCTTCTTGCAGGCTCAGCAGGCAGCCGAATACTACGCGACGCGAGGATGGGAAAGAATCGATGAAGCGGTGACAGACCGAGGACTCACGACCGTAATGGCCCGGTCGACCCGAGACCTCCCAGTGCTGCTCTATCGCGCGGACGGAGGTTTCTCAATCGGGCTTGGTCATGTAGCCCACGCAGCGAAGCTCGCCGATGTGCTACTCGCAGCTAATGTTGCGACCGTGCGCCTTATTGGAAGGTTCGACTCCCCTTCACGCGAGTGGTTGGCAACCACAGCTCTGGGACTTCCGCTCGACGTTGAAGCTGGAAGCAGCGAAATCGATGCGGTTCTCGCAGCAGTTGAACGGCTAGGTGCGGCGGCCGTCGCCATTAATTTCCCGCGCGAACTTCTCGAGACGGCTGACCCGCTCTTTGAGGCTCTTCGTGCGGCTGGCGTTCCGCAGCTCCACTTTGACAATCCGATGCGGGGCGTCGAGAAGTGTGACTTGGCTATCAATGCGCTGCCGCATCCAGACTGGGGAGTAGACGCCGCAGCACTTGCTCGCGTTCACGAGGGTCTCGACTACTTCCTGCTGTCCAAGGATATGGAGGAACGTTCTCGCTGTATCCGCGAGCGCAGCGGTCAGGTTAATCGCATACTCGTTGCCATGGGCGGAAGTGATCCAGCGCAGTTGACTCAGCGTGTTCTCGACGC
Organism: Actinomycetes bacterium; assembly: GCA_024637115.1. Taxonomy (GTDB): domain Bacteria; phylum Actinomycetota; class Coriobacteriia; order Anaerosomatales; family JAGXFU01; genus JAGXFU01. Next base: position 137,023 of record JAGXFU010000005.1, on the reverse strand, counting down.
GTTGTCTCTTGCGGGCTACTCTGGCGTCGCAAATGTAGTTGTGGGGGCTGCGAATCCCGGTCTCAGGTCTCTTGAGTCCCTTGCATCGAACCTGCCCTTTGAGGTGACCGTCCACGGTCACGTGCCATCCCTAACCTCCCTAATCGCGGAGTCCGACCTTGGGATTTCGGCGTTGGGCCTGACTACCTATGAGATGGCGGCGCTAGGATTGCCGACAATAATTATCGCACCATCCCAGTTCAACGCTTCGGTTGGGAATGCCTATGCCGAACGAGGGGCAGCGGTGTCTCTCGGCTACCATGATGAATGGCAGCCTGAGGAATTGGCATCACGGATCGCGGAGCTTCTCGCTGATTCGGAGAGTCTGCGGGCGATGTCAGAGATCGCCACGCAGGTGGTTGACGGGAAGGGCGCATCACGAGTTGTCGCTCTCGTGAGTCAGTTACTTGGAACGGAGTGAAATGCCACACAAAGCAGTAATAATCCTTGGTGCGGGCTATCAACAGATACCGGCCATCGCTCGCGCACACATGCTCGGCTATGAGGTCATTTCGCCAGACATGAACCCAAACGCCCCCGGGCTCAGCATGACTGACTACCCGCTGCCCGGAATCTCAACGCACGACCCAGATGCCATATTGGCTGCGGTCCGCTTGCTTGAGGCGGAGGGACGATCGGCGGATGGGATACTGACAATGGCTGTGGAGGCCGCCGGTAGTGCCGCTCGAGTCGCTTCAGGACTCGGCCTCCCGAGCGTCAGTATCGCTGCGGCCGACAGGGCAACGGACAAGCTCGCCCGACTCAAAGCGTGGCGTGATGCGGGGGTATCGTGCCCGCGCTTTGGTGAGGCTCGCTCGGTCGAGGAAGCGTGCGCGGTTGCAGTAGATATCGGATTGCCAGTCGTACTCAAGCCGCTCATGCGTGCAGGTGCCAGGGGTGTGGTGCGCTGCAACTCAATCGATGACGTCCGAGACACATTCGAGTTCACTATGCGGGAGTCCGCACAGGTCGTGCTCATTGAGGAGCACATTGAAGGTACAGAGCACTCCTCTGAGTCACTCGTTGTTGATGGCGTGGCGCATACCATGGGTTTCAGCGATCGCAACTATGACACGAAGTACAAATACCCGCCGCACTTGTTGGAGAATGGCGACACGTGTCCGACATCGTTGCCCCGCGACGTCTTTGATCGTGTTCTGCTTGAGGTGGACAAGGCAATTCAGGCGCTTGGTATCGACTTTGGACCGGCAAAGGGCGACATCATTGTGACGTCCGAAGGTCGCGTATGTATGCTTGAGATGGCGGCTCGGATGTCCGGAGACTATTTCTGTTCGTTTACTGGTCCGCTGAACAACGGGAGCGATATCGTCAGTGCCGCCATTCAGCAGAGTGTTGGGGATGAGATAACCCCAACGTTTCTACAGTGGCATTATGACAAGGGTGTGGCGCTACGATACTTTTGGCCAGAACCGCTCCCTGGAACAGTCACAGCCATTTCGGGTGTTCAAGAGTGTCAGTCTCATCCGGACGTTCACTTCATTACGTGGGAGCCCTATTGGCTCCAGGCGGGCTTCGGGGTTGGGACCGTTGTTGAGCCTCCAACATGCCATGGCGAGAGAGTCGGCTGCGTGATGGCGACTGGTGAGTCTCGAGATGAGGCTATCACCCTGGCTGAGTACGTGGTCGATCGAGTGAAGATAGATGTCTCACCGATGCCGAAGGGATTGTGACACGGCGATGGAAACGAGCGCCAAAATGAACTCCCGCGAAGTGCTCGATACTCTTGCGCGTTTCGAGCCTCTCTCTGTGCAGGGCCAAGCACCCGTGGTCTGGGATCGAGCGGAAGGCGTCCACGTACATGATGCGGATGGGCGCGTGTATCTCGACTGGTCTTCCGGCGTGCTTGTCGCGAATACAGGTCACGGGCATCCTGAGGTGGTAGAAGCGATTGTGGAGGCCGCGCGCAAACCGCTGCTCTTTAGCTACAGTTTCCCGACTCTCGAACGCGCAGAACTCCTGAGTGAACTTGAGCCATTGTTGCCGCGTCCCGATGACAAGATTCTCTTGCTCTCAACGGGTTCCGAAGCGGTAGAGGTTGCGCTCAAACTCGCGCTTACTCACGCCCAGCGCGCCTCAGGTGGCTCCCGGCGCTACGTAGTTTCGTTTGAGCGTTCGTTTCATGGTCGAACGGCGGGCGCACAGCTTGCGGGCGGGATTCCTGCTCTCAAGGAGTGGCTCCAGGCCACTGAGGGGCCGTTTGTGAACGTCCCGTTCCCCGACGGCTTCCGCACCCAAGATACGTCTTTCGACGGCTTCGAGCGCTCCCTGGCAGATCAAGGTGTGGCACCAGCCGAAGTTGCTCTGGTCATCATGGAATCGTACCAAGGAGGCGGAGCTAGCTTCGCTCCAGTCAGCTACATGCGAGCCCTTGAATCATGGTGTCGCGACAATGATGTCATCCTCACGATGGACGAAGTCCAAGCGGGGTTTGGCCGCACCGGCGAGTGGTTCGCCTACGAGCACTACGGCATCACTCCCGATCTCGTATGCTGCGGCAAGGGTATCTCGAGCTCGCTGCCTTTGTCCGCGCTCATCGGTAGGCGCGAGCTGCTAGATCAGTATGGGCCGGGCTCCATGTCGAGTACTCACGGTGGTCACCCAATTTGTGCGGCCGCCGCGACGGCGAATCTGAAGGTAATGCGCAGAGACGGACTGGTGGAGAACGCCGAGTGTGTCGGCAAGATCCTGGAGGCGGGCCTCGCGACGATTGCAGGTGAGTATGCGTTCGTAGCAGCGTTGCACGGCAAGGGCCTCGTGTACGGAATGCATATCGTCGATGAATCCGGCGTTGATCCTGACTCCGAGCGCGCCATTCGCATCGTGACGAGATGCGTTGAGAATGGTCTCATGCTCTTCCTGCCAGTCGGGTTTGGAGGAGCGACCGTCAAGATATGCCCGCCGCTCACGATTACTGCTGGGCAAATTGAAGAAGGGCTTCAGATCTTGGTAGCCGCATTTGCGGCGGAGGGAGACTATCGTGGCTAGCGGCAATACGGCCCACATCAACTTTGAACTGCTTGAACTTGCCATGGGCCAATCCGAGGCACGCTGCGAGGCGGATCGTGAGATTGCTCTGGTTATCATGTCTGGCGAGTGCCGAGTCCGTTCGGGGGATCAAGTATTTGAGCTGAAGCGCAGCACCGTCTTTGACGAACTGGCTTCGGCTGTGTATCTGCCCCCGTCGGCCGAGGTCTCCATTGAGGCTCTTGCGGACTCCAAGATCGCATGGTGCGCCGGTCTTGCGGACCTCGCCGGTGAGCCTCGCATGATCAGGTCCGATGAAGTGACCAGCAAGATCGTTGGCAGGGATTCGTATGAGCGCACCGTATGCGACATCATTGACGCGGATTTTCCGGCGCAGCACCTCGTCCTTGGCGAGACATTCAATCAGCCAGGGAAGTGGTCTAGCTACCCTCCTCACCGTCACGACGAGGATCGTCTACCTGAAGAAGCAGACATGGAAGAGATCTACTTCTTCAAGGTAAATCCAGAATCGGGATTCGGGTTTCAACGCATCTACTCTCCAGAAGCCGGCTTCGATCGGGCAATCGTGCTCAAGGACGAGACGGTCGTCGAGGTTCCCGAGGGCTATCACCCTGTCAGCGCGGCCCCCGGGTGCGACGTGTACTACTTGTGGGTTCTGTGGGGAGAGAAGCGAATCCTCGCTCCCTTCGATGATCCAGCGTTCGCCTCGGTACGCGCCCGCCTGGATGCGGAGGCCACAGTCTAGCCAAATCGCGCTTGCGTAGAAGCGTTGTCGGCGCTGCGAGAACAGGTTTAGAGCCATCTACGGGACAACTTGGTTCATGCCTGAGCAACTACATGAACTTGCCCTGAGCCTTGAGAAGCTCGTAGTGGGTTCGGTCACGGAACTTCTTCACCATTGCTGGGTTCCCTGCTGCCACCGCCAGCGCAGGAATCTTGCCGCTCACTACCGAACCGGCTCCAATGACGACGCCCTCTTCAATGTGTGCACCGGGAAGAACAAGTACGCCCTCGCCGAGCCACACGTTGTCTTCGATCACAACAGGCCGCCAAACAATCTCTTTGCCGTAGGGAATAGCGCCTCCGTTGTCATAGTCATGATTCACCGTAAGAATCTTGACGTCTCTGCCGGAGTGGAAGTTGTTGCCGATTACGACTCCGCCATCGCCCGCGATTCGGATACCATTGAAGTTAACGTTGGCTCCGAGTCGGACTTTTGCTCCGCCAAGGACGGTTGATCGACCGTTCACCGCGAGTCGAGGTCCGCACTCCGACGTTATCGCGCGTATGCGTAGCGTGTAGTACCAGCGGACGAAGCGGCGATCGAGGCGCAAGTAGAGACCATGGATTTTGCTCAGTAGTCGATGCATGTGTTCATGATAGTCACACCTGAGCAGGCAGTCACGTGCGGAGCGCGGTAACTGTCGTCCGCGTGTATGATATTGGCTCCATGGGCAGCAGCACCCTGATGAAGATTGGCGGCACTCGTTGATGCGGAAGCTCAATCTCTTTGCCATCTTCCATCTGAACCTCGCCTTCTCCTCGATCGAGGTCGAGCAGCGCGCGACCGTGGTTGAGTGCTGCTACTGGCCGTTGCTGAGACTGGTCAGGAAGCACCGTGTTCCTGTGGGCATCGAGGCCTCAGGGTTCACGCTCGAAGAGGTCGCTCAGATCGACCCCGAGTGGATTGCCGAGCTTCGCTTGCTTGTAGATGACGGTCTTGTCGAGTTTGTGGGAGCAGGATACTCGCAGCTCATTGGCCCGCTTGTTCCTGCAGAGGTAAACGATGCGAATCTTCGCGTTGGCCACGAGGTCTATGAGCGCATGCTTGGCAAGCGGCCGACCATTGCCCTCGTAAACGAGCAGGCGTATTCGGCTGGCCTCATTGAGAGCTATCTCGCGGCTGGCTACGATGCGCTGTTCATGGAGTGGGACAACCCGGCGATGGCGCACCCGGAATGGGACGCCACGTGGCGATATCATCCCCAGGTGGCTTGCGGCCAGCATGGCGAACGCATCGCGGTTCTCTGGAATCATTCCACGTCTTTTCAGAAGTTTCAGCGCTACGTGCATGGGGACATGGATCTCGGCGAGTACATGACCTATATCTCATCGCATATTGACGAAGGGGAGCGCCTGTTCCCTGTATACGGCAATGACATTGAGATATTCGATTTCCGTCCGGGCAGATTCGAAGCCGAGGCAGTGATCGAGCACAACGAGTGGGATCGCATCGATGAATTGCTTGAGCGCATCGCAGCTCATTCTGAGTTCGCATGGCGGTCGGCTCGTGCAGCGCTCGATATGACCCGACCTCCTAACGGTGGTCGGGAGCTTTCGCTTGAATCGCCCGCACTGCCGGTGCCGGTCAAGAAGCAGGGCAAGTACAACATCACGCGCTGGGCCGTGACGGGGAGAGATGACCTGGGCATCAACACCCGGTGTCACAGGCTTGCCGATCGTTTGACAGCAGGCCAGGCAGACGACCTCGCATGGAAAGAACTCTGCTATCTGTGGAGCAGCGATTTTCGCACGCATATCACCCAATCGCGCTGGGATGCATACCTCGAGCGCCTGGTGGCGTTTGAGAAGCTTTGGCCGGCCATGGGAACCACGATTGGCGGGCAATCTGCAGTCACCGCAGGTGACAGCGTTGAACATGACGGGCGATTCCTCAGAATCACGACAGCTCAGGTTGCGGTTGCCCTCAACGCGCGACGCGGGCTTGCTATCGAGCGCCTCGCCTTCGACGGGGATATCCCGCTTGTGGGAACGCTGCCGCACGGACACTACGATGACATCTCAATGACGGCCGACTACTACTCGGGCCATGTGGTTCTCGAGCGAGTGGGTCAGCACAAGATCGCTGACCTCAGTGCGGTTGAGCCGATTGTCACTGAGACATCTACGGACGTGGTTGTCGAGGCCACAGTCCAGACGCCTCTGGGACCGATACTGAAGCGCATCCGTGTTGCAAAGGACTCGGCCGCGCTCTCAATGGAGTACTCCTTTGATTGGTCGGAAGTCCCCGCTGGTTCGCTCAGGCTTGGCCATATCACGCTGTTGCCGGGAGCATTTTCTCCAGAGTCGTTGCGATACTCCACGCATAATGGCGGGCGTGAGTTGGAGAGTTTCGCGCTGGGGGAGTCGGAAACGGAACACGGGCGTGCTGTTTCGCTGCAGGTCACTGCGGCAACCGGACTGGGAATGACGCGGGGAATCGTTGAGATCGGTGATGATACTCGCGGAGTGAGGCTGGAGGTCGACACCGACTCGGCAGCGCTCATAGGACTCATGACGTTTCGAAGGGTCGCAGATTCGTACTTCTGTAGACTCGCGCTCTCCGCACTGGAGCTGGATGAGTCCCGCAAGGGTACAGACGCGCCATCGATCTTCCCTGGTCCGATTCGTCTGTCGATTACGCCCTTGTAGGGTCACTCGTCCTCGACGCTGTTCATACTCAGCCGATATGATAGCCTCCCCATGTGATTCGGCAGTGACAGGTGGTAAGCAGTGATTCCGTACGGCAAACACCACATCGATGAAGATGACGTGCAGGCGGTTGCCGCTGCGCTGCGCTCGGGATGGCTGACCACTGGTCCGGCAGTCGGTGAATTCGAGGCCGATCTGTCTCAGTTCGTTGGAGCTAACCATGGCGTGGCCGTATGTAATGGCACTGCTGCACTGCACTGCACTACCATGATGCTCGATCTGGAACCTGGCGATGAGGTCATCGTGCCACCCATGACCTTTGCTGCGACTGCGAACGCGGTTGCATATCGCGGCGCCACTCCCGTATTCGCTGATGTTCGGCGTGAAGATCTCTTGATTGATCCGATAGCTGTAGAGGCGGCAATCACTGATCGCACCCGTGCGATCATTGGTGTGGATTATGCCGGGCAGCCGTGTGACTGGGACGCGCTTCAATCGATTGCGCGTGCCCATGACCTTACTCTGATCGACGATGCGGCTCACGCGCTGGGTGCGTTGTACAAAGGGCGACCCATTGGTACGTGTGCTGACATGACCACGTTCAGTTTCCACCCGGTCAAGCACATCACCACCGGTGAAGGTGGGATGATCGTTACAGATGATCCCGCGAGCGCAGAGCGTTTGCGCACCCTGCGCAACCATGGCATCACAGCCGACTTTCGAACTCGCGCTGAGACAGGTTCGTGGATATACGAGATCGATGAACTGGGCGAGAACTACCGGATCACCGATTTTCAGTGCGCGCTCGGTTCAAGTCAGCTTCGCAAGTTGCCCGCATGGCTGGAGCGTCGTGGTGAGATTGCCGCGCGCTATGATGCTGCATTTGCCGAAAGCAGCGACGTGCGTTCGCTGGCAGTGAGCCCCGATGTTGTACACGCGTACCATCTGTATGTCATCGAGCTCGCTCAGGGAATCGACCGGTCCGCGGTGTTCGCTGCGATGCGGGCGAGCGGGATCGGCGTGAATGTCCATTACGTGCCGGTTCATTTCCACCCCTTCTACCGCCGTGCATTTGGCACAGGCGAGGGCCTCTGCCCCGTTGCCGAACGTGCGTACGAAGGTTTGCTCACGCTTCCCATGTATCCTGACCTGAGTGATGCAGAGGTCGACACCGTGATTGAAGTTCTTCAGGGTGCAATCGCACGTTCCTGATTCCGTACCATCCGTTCTGAGGAGTTCGTCTTGTCTCGAGCACTTGTCACCGGCTGTGCCGGCTTCATCGGATCTCACCTGAGCGAACGTCTGCTCGCTGATGGACACGAGGTCATTGGCGTCGATTCATTTGAGGACTACTACCCTCGGGATCAAAAAGAGGCCAACATCGTCGACGCGCTTGAGAGCGATCGCTTCACCCTTGTTGAAGGTGGGATTCTTCAGCTAAGTGAGAATGATTCTCAGTTGAGAGGTTTGGTCGATTCGGTCGACTATGTCTATCATCTCGCAGCTCAGCCCGGCGTGCGCGCGAGTTGGGGCGAGACGTTTCGGGTCTATAGCGACAACAACGTACTGGCAACTCAGGTGCTCCTTGAAACAGCACGTGAAGTAGGAGTTGAAGGCTTCGTCTACGCGTCGAGTTCGTCTGTATATGGAGACACAACGGTCTTTCCAATGCGCGAGGATGCGCCGTGTGCGCCGCACTCACCCTATGGTGTGACCAAACTGGCCGCCGAGCATCTGTGTCGTCTCTACACCCGCAACTTTGGCGTACACACAGCGTCGCTGCGTTTCTTCACCGTATATGGACCCCGGCAGCGCCCGGACATGGCGTTTCGGCGGTTCATCGAGTCTGCTATGCGCGGAGAGGCCATCAAAGTCTTTGGTGATGGACTTCAGACCCGCGACTTCACATTCGTATCCGATATTGTCGACGGGCTGGTCGCGGCCACCGCTGCCCCTGCTGGCACAGTCGCCAACCTCGCCGGCGGTTCGCGCGTGTCGCTGGTTGAGGCGATTCGCACTCTTGAAGATGCGATGGGCCAACCGATTGAGATCGAGCACGTAGGTTTGCAGGCAGGCGATGTTCGCGACACATGGGCATCGATTGATGTTGCGCAGGAAGCCTTGGGGTACAACCCGAAAGTGGGGCTAGCCGAGGGCTTGGCCGCCGAGGTCGACTGGATCCGAACTCGCGGACAGGCCTAGGGAAGCGTGGTTCGTAGCATGACAGCGCTCTCCCGCAGCGATCTGGATTTCATTAGACTCATGGCACCAGAGCGCTTCGACGACGTATGCCGCGCCTACGAGGTGCGCCCCCCGCACTGGGGCACAATCGTCGACGCCGACTCGCGCATTTCCATCACGAGGAGCCTTGCGGCGTATGCGCGGCTTCTCTTTAGAGTTGCGACTGCCTATTTCCGACGCGATTCTGCGCAAGACGAGTGTGATGCGATCTGCTGCGAGTACGCAGCGGGTCTCGCCGATCGGCGAGAGGCATTCTTTGAACGATTCGCACCGGGCATGAGTGTCGAGCAGGTGACGTTGTCGAGTAGATTGGCGTCTCCCACGCGGGGCATCCCATTCTTCCGAGTTCTTTTCGGTCTCCTGCCGCTACTACTTCGAGCCGACAGTCAGGCTCGGAGCGTGTTTGCCGGCAGGTACGTCCGGGTTGCTGAGTACTGTTTGGTCGGACTGACCCACGCCGCTCGATCGCGGCAGAAGGCGGCGTACCTGCTCCGGATGTACCACGCGCATACACCGGTGATGTCCGCGTTCCTCATGGAGCAGGGCGTCACATCTCACTTGATCACAAGCACCGGGCGGCTGGTGATGGCGGAGTTGGCGATTCCTGCCAATTCGATGAAGCTTACTCATCCGTATCAGCTTTACTGCGCGCTGCAGGCGACCGGCCCGCGTGCCATTGAGCATTTGGCACTCTGGGGGCCTTTTGAGACTGTCGAGATGGAGCAGGCCTACCGCGGCGTCGATCGAGACGGCGACAGGGGAGTGATCGGAGTCTACACCCAGGGCTTCTGGCTGCGGCAGAGTGTCGGCTCCATTCAGGGAGATGCTGCCGCCCAGGCAGTTGCCCGTGAGTCGGAGTTCATGGATATCATTCTTGAGTATGTAACCACGCGTGAAGATGTGACAGCGCTCATATTCATGCATCCAATGGAGAGGCGACACTTCAAGGCAACCGGAGAACTCGGGCCTTGGCCGCTGTTGGCTCACCCCAGCGCAGAGGTTGTCACTGACTTGAGTCAGCCCTCGAATACAAGTTTCCAGCGCGCGGGAGTTGGCCTTACGACCTTTTCAACGATTGGGTACGATCGACTGTACGCTGGATTCAGAACCCTCTTCTACCGAGGGGATGTTCAGGTCGAAGACGACGAAGTTGTTTCACCTTTTGGTGAGCTGTTCTTTCGGGACAGGCAGGGCTTCTTGGAGGCAATTGACACGGCAAGATCCCAAACAGCTGTGGAGTTTGAGACATGCCATTTCGGCGGAAGTCTGCGTGAGTGGCGACCTGATGACGGTATGCTCAGGCAGATGGCCGAGTTCTCGCCTGAGTACGGTGCGAGTGATTCTGGGAGAGAAGCGTAGGTTCGCATGAGAATTGTGATATTCAGCGACTCCATGGGCATGCCCCGCCCCAATCTCCTTGGGACGGACCAGACGCATATTTGGGATGTATACGGCTCACTGCTCAAGGAGCGCTATCGAGGCATTCATGACGTAGAGCTGGTGTATGTCGGCGGCCTTGACAGTGAAGACGCGGCGAAGATCTGTGAACGGATGGTGGCATATCGCGAACCAGACCTCGTGATACTCCACATCGGGCTCACGGACTGCGCTCCCAGACTGTATCGCAAGGGAAGCAAGCATCTGTTCCTTCAGCCATGGTTCTCTCGTATTACCCGGGATCTGGGGATGAGGTTTCTCTCGCACTATCGTCGTCAGGTGACACGGGTACGTCCTATTGTCTATGTCCGACCGCAGGCGTTTGCGCAGAACATGCAGATGGTTCGAGATCGGATTCGATCACACTGTCCAGACGTCAGCTTCTGCGCGATTGGCATAGTGCTGGTTGCTGATCGACTTGATCAGCGTAGTTGGGGCTATCACGACAAGATTCGCACATACAACGGCATATTGCAGTCGATCTTCGCCGACGGTTTCGTGGATTCCGACGATCTCGTCGCAAGAGAGCAGATGTTCATCTCTGACGGATTCCACCTCACGAAGGCCGCTCACACAGCGCTTGAAGAGCGACTCGCCGGACGTATCGATCGTGAGCTTGGCGTCCCGAAGGATGCGCTGCCTGGGCCGATGGCTTGCAGTGAACGTGAGATCTAGCTCTCAACATCTCCAATAAGCTCCCGCCATTGCTCGGCGATGGCGGGGTATCCATACGATGTATTCACGTCGTCCAGTTGCTGGCCGGGTGACTCAAGCCAGGCGTCACGCACCCGTCGCAGGGAGCGTCGAATATCCTCTGGATCATCGGCTCGCGCATTCCATCCAAGCCCGTCGACTTCAATGAGGCGCGATAGCTCTCCGCCGTAGTTGACGCTCAGAGTCGGGCGTCGCATGCATGCATGCTCGAACACCTTCGTTGATAGAGCGAAGGGGAACGCTTCCGCGTTGAAGTGCAGGCACGCAAAGGCATGTTGATATTCGATCATTAGTTGGCTGGCCGTGATGCGCTCTCGGAATTGAATAGTGCCCGCCTCGACGAGAGCTGCGTGTTGGCGAACGAGATCGTTCGGAACGCCTCCGTAGAACACGAAGCGCAGTTCCGGGAAGTCATTCTGATGCTCGGATATCGTGCCAAGTAGGGCAGCAAATGGTCGCTCGCGGCCAGCGAAGATGTTTCCGGCGTGAATCAGGATGGGAGAGCGGGGGACGCCGACAGTGCCTACAGACTCCGGGATCTCTTCGGGATCGCAGCCATTGCGGATGGTTCGAACATCTAGGCCTGGCAGCTTGGCGTTCACGATTTCCCCGAGACCCTGGGATACCGCGACGACGGTGTCGGCGGATCTGAGTGCAGCTAACTCCATGTCGATCATTCTCTGGCGGCGGCGAGCCGCCAGAGATGATAGTCCAGGCAGGTCGGTCCAGGGATCACGATAGTCAACGATTAGACGCACGTCTGGGTGTCTTGCCTTCACGCGTGAGGCCCAATGCACGGCCCAGAAAGGCGCGCCGGTGACTACGAGGGTGGTGATCTGCCTGTCGACGATGACCCGGCTGGTCGAACCGACTACTCGCCTCCACAGCCTAGCCTCTTCGAAGACCGGCCAGGACTGGACAAATCGGTTGAGCACCCGTTCGACAAACCACCCGATTCTCCCGCGGATGGTATGTCTGTCGAATCTGGCGTACCACAGCCGGTGAAGACCCGGGCAGGGCACCCGGTGAATATGGATGTTCGGATGGTCGACATCAGCCAAGCCTTGTTCGCCATCGCCCCAGTTGGCAGCAAAGACGTCGATCTCAACTCCCTGTCGTGCGAGGTACTTTGCAAGTTTTGTCCATCGTCGAGCTCCTACCTGTGCGTAGGGCGGGAACTTGAATGCAATCAGAGCGATTCGCTGGGGCATGCGGTTTTCTCCAAGGGTTACGGGTGGGTCACAACGCTCGGTGAAGTCGTTTCGAATGCTGCTTCTATGCGATAGTACCGAGAGACGCACGGCATGACCAAGAAAGGCAGTCATAGAGATGCAGAAGGATCCACTCCGCATACAAGCGATTCGGCGCATGGTGAGCCGTCTTTCCATGCGCCCGCACGAGGTTGGTCTCCTTGTGCTTCTTGCCCTTCTCTACGCCGTCTTTGAGAGCTTTGGTCTTGGCCTGCTCATGCCGATTCTTGACTACGTTGAGCAGGGGGAGGCCATATTCGCGGAGGGCCAGGGTGGCGCTCTTTGGGCAGTCTTGCTCAAGGTGAGCGAAGCGCTTCACATCCCGTTGAATTTGGTTACCTTGTTGCTGCTTGCCTTCCTCCCGATCCTTCTTAGGCAGTTCGTGCAGTTCGCGAATGTCTGGTACACGTCGCTCGTGCAATCGCGGGCGGTGACACGTCTGCGAAGTAGGGGATTCTCAGCCCTCGTTCACGGCGATTTGTCATTTGCCGCGGCCCAGGACCACGGTCACATGGTCAGCTGGCTCACCCAGCAGACGACCCGCGCAGGTCTGGCGGTACTCGGTTTCGTGAACTTGGTTTCGCAGGGAATCTTGATTGTTGCCTACGTCACGCTCCTCATGGTTGTGGACTGGCGCCTGACACTCATTGCAGTTGTAATTCTTGCGTTCATTACATGGGTCGTTCGGGGCAATCTCAAGCGCTCCAAGCAAATTGGCAAAGAGGCTGCACGCCGCTACAACGAGGTATTTGCGTTGATTAGCGAACGTGTGGGGGCGCTGCGCCTGATAAAGATGCGTGGTCAAGAGCGCCGGGAAACCGAAGCGGTCACCGAGGCGGTCCGTCTCATGGAGATGACCCAGGTGCGCGTGAGTCGTCTACGCGGAATGCTAGAGGTCATTATCGATCCGGCAATGATGCTCGCCGTGTTCATCATCATCTGGGTTGGGGTCGAGAAGTTTGGCGTTACGCTCGCGAGCCTGGGTCTGTTCATGTTCATCTTGTTGCGGCTGAACGCGAAGGCGCGTGAGTTCAACATCACACGACAGACAATATCCGCGCTGATTGAGAGTCTCGACTTCGTATACCGAACGATTGAGCAGGCAGAGGCATCTGAGCAAATCATTGGTGGGGATACCCACTTCGATGGTCTACACGATCGCATCACCTTCGAGGACGTTCGCTTCACGTATGAGTCCGGCGAGGATCCCGTCGAGGTTCTCAAGGGAGTTTCCTTCGAAGTGCCCAAGGGCGGTATGGTCGCTTTTGTCGGTCGCTCGGGCGCGGGCAAGTCCACCCTGGCCGACCTGGTTCCGCGTTTGCGCCAGGCAACCGGGGGTCGAGTCTTGCTCGATGGCACTCCAATAGATGAGTACGACCTTCGCAGTCTTCGCCGCAAGGTCGGATTCATGACCCAAGAGGCAACCCTCTTCAACGATACCGTTCTTGGAAACATGACTTATGGCCTGGATGACGAGGTGTCCGAGGAAGCAGTGTGGGACGCGCTTCGCTCGGCTTACAGCGAGGATTTCGTTCGTGAGACACCTGAGGGTCTCCTCACTAAGGTGGGAGACCGCGGCGTACGCCTCTCCGGCGGACAGCGCCAGCGCCTCGGGCTTGCCCGTGTCCTGCTCCAGAAGCCCGATATCCTGATTCTCGATGAACCTACAAGTGCGCTCGACTCGGAGTCCGAACTCTACATCCAGAAAGCGCTTGAGGACTTGCGCGGGGAGACCACGATGTTGGTCATTGCGCACCGTCTCTCAACGGTTCAGCGTGCCGACGAGATCCTTGTGCTCGAAGACGGAGAGATCGTCGAGCGGGGTACGCATGAGGAACTTCTTGCCCACAAGGGTGCCTATGCCAAGCTGTTTGAACTCCAGATACACGCCTGATCTGGCTCGGAGAGGCTGAACTCTCGCATGAGAATCGCAATGATCTTGCACAACGACATGCTGTCGGATGCCCGGGTCGATCATGAGGCGGCAGCACTCGTTGCAGCTGGCCATGACCTCTGCGTGTTCGCGCTCCAGGCAGCGGGCGTGCCGGAACACGAGCTCCGTGCTGGCTTTGAGATACGACGTGTTGCCGCGCGTTCGCGCGCTTCATGGAGCCGACCCCTACGCAAGTTCGCTGAGCTGAGGAAGCGCAGGGCCGCCATGCTGGCTGCTCTCGCCTCGTTCGGCCCGGAAGTTGTCCACTGCCACGACCTCGACACGCTGTCCACCGGATTCGCCGCGCGAGCTGAGCTTGGCTGCCTGGTCGTCTATGACGCGCACGAACTGTTCACCGAGATGACGGGCTTTGCAGAGCGTCCCTATCTTGCGCGCCGCTACTGGAAGCGGCTCGAGGCCTCGCTTGTTCCAGAAGTCTCGCTTGCGATCACCGTCAATCATGCGCGCGCGGCCGAGTTGGAGCAGCGCTATGGCACACACTTCGAAGTGATTGAGAATGCGCCCGAATTTGAGCCTCTGAGTAACTCGAATCGACTCCGGACAGAGCTTGGTCTTGCTGACTCGGCCATTGTCGCGCTCTACCAGGGAGGTCTTGCTCCGGGAAGAGCGCTCGAACGACTCGCCCAGGCGGCCACTCGCGTGGACGGTCTCACGCTGGTTTTCCAGGGATTCGGCCCGCTCGAGGAGCATCTGCGGGCGGTTGCGAACGACTCTGGCGGCTCCGTACGGTTCCTTGGCAAGGCCCGGCCCACTGAGCTACATGAGTACGCCTCGGCGGCTGATATCGGCATTGTCATCTACGAGAACACTGGCCTGAACAACTACCTGGCAGCGCCCAACAAGATGTACTCCTACATGATGGCGGGGCTGCCGGTGGCAACGAGTGATTTCCCTGGCCTCGCAGACGTGGTTGTGGGTGAGAGGGTCGGGGAGGTGTTCGATCCGGCCGATGTCGATTCGATCGAGGCAACCCTTAGGGCTTTGGCTTCGTCCGAACAGCGACGCACAGAGATGGGTCTCAGGGCTCGTGCACTCGCCGAAGACAAGTACAACTGGCCGATTCAAGCTGCCCACCTGGTCGAACTCTATGCGAAACTGAACATGTGAGACTACTCCTCGTAACATACGAGTTTCCTCCACGCGGAGGACCTGGTGTTCAGCGACCGGTGAAGCTCGTCAAGTATCTCGAGCCTCTTGGTTGGGATGTCACGGTTCTGACCGTCAAAAATCCCGTGACTGCCATCGTAGATGCCACGCTGCTCAATGAACTCCCTGAATCGACACAAGTCCTGAGGGCATGGTCCCTGGAGCCGATGCGCCTGGTCTCGCTGTTCAGACGGCTGCGCCCTACACGGGCACGCGGCGCCAATACCCGCGGATCGGCTTCGGGTGGCGCATCGCCTGCCCTCATCAAGCGCATCCAGTCGTGGTTCGTTCCCGACGAGAAGAGATTCTGGAAGCCCTGGGCGGTTCGCGCGGCACTGCGGGCTGCTCGCGTGACCCCGTTCGATGCAGTGCTATCCACGGGACCCCCGCACACCGCCCACCTGATCGGATCTACGGTGGCCGAGCGCCTGAGTCTGCCGCACGTTGTGGATTTTCGCGATCCATGGATCGGCTACTTCAACTACCGTGCCGCCACTGAATTTCATTCACTGCTGAACGAGCGTGCCGAGCGGACGGTGCTCGAGCACGCCGCCGTGGCAACTGTCGTGACGCCGTCGATGCTTGAGATACTCGAATCGCGCTACCCCAAACGCCAGTTCAGGACAGCGCTGATCACAAACGGTTTCGACCCTGCAGATCTTCCTGAAACACGAGAGCCGGACCCCGAGCACTGCCGTTTCGTACATACGGGCGTCTTCACACCTCCCCGTAGCCCCGAGCCCTTTCTTCACGGTCTCGCGCGGGCCGAGGAGAGCAACCCGAGTCTTGCGCAGCGACTGCGTGTAGATTTCGTTGGAGCGGGGATCGAAGTCGAGGAGATGGCTCGTTCGTACGGGATATTGTCGGCAGTTCGAGGTCTCGGGTACATGGATCATGCTGCGAGCATCAAGCGGCTTGCGCGTGCCGATGTTGCTCTGGTACTGCTCTCGCCGGGTCGCGAGAGTGAAGTCAGTCTCACCGGGAAGGTATTCGAGTACATGGGAATGAGATTGCCGATCCTTGCCGCTGTGGGCACGGGGGCTGTTGCCAACTTCCTCGCCGATAAGGATTACGCTGTCGTAGCTGATTCGGACCACCCGGACGAGATCGCCGGCGCAATCAATGAGTATGTGCGGCAGTGGAGTGCGGGCGAACTCACTGGGCCTGGCCCGGAGGACGTGCGTCCGTTCAGTCGGGAGTTCCAGGCGGCGCAGTTTGCAGCCCTACTCGACGAATTCGCCAGGAAAGACTGATATGAAGGTTCTTCTGATAGCAGCTGCGAATCGCACTACCGGTGGCGCCGAGCGTCACGTGGTTGATCTGTTGCGAGGATTGCCAGAGCACGGAATCGAGCCCGTGCTCCTGTGTCCCGATGGCGGAGATCTCGGGGACCTTGCACGCAATCTCGGCATTGGGGTTCTCAACGCGGAGATCGCTGAGGGCTTTTCCCCATCTATGGTCCGCCAGGTTCGGGCTGCCATGAACCGAACGGCCCCGGTTCTTGTCCACGCCCATGGGTCGCGCGCAGCCATGTTCGCGCGCATTGCCGACCGGCGGGCCAGCACGCGTCTCGTCTATACGGTTCACGGTATCCACATGGATCAAGCAGGTTCGGCGATGCGACAGGCCGCCTTTCTCGCTCTGGAGCGACGGCTCAAGTCGCGCACAGCCCGGTTCGTTACCGTGTGCGAGTCTGATATTTCCAAAGGCGTGGAGCTCCGCATTCTCACAGCCGCCAAGACGGTGTGCGTCCATAATGGGATCGATGTGCCTGAGGTCGGCTCGCCGGACGTATTCAGGCGGGAGCTTGACCTTGATCTCGTGACCCCGCTCGTTCTCTCAATCGGCCGTTTCCACCAGCAGAAGGACCAGCGCTCGCTCTTGAAAGCATGGTCACAGTTACACGCTCATCTACCTGGCGCGGTACTCGCTCTAGTGGGTTCCGGCCCCCTGGAGGCGGCTCTCAGGGAGCAAGCGGTTGCACTGGGTCTCGGTGACTCCATGCGGTTCGTGACACCGCGGGCGGATCTGGAACCCGTCTATTCCGCTGCGACCTGTTTTGTTCTCTCCTCGCTGTGGGAAGGCTTGCCGTATGTGGTACTCGAGGCGATGGGATACGGCCTTCCTGTCGTTTCGACCAACGTCGACGGTATTCCTGAGGCGGTGGAGCAGGGAGTCTCGGGCTTGTTGAGTAACCCGGGTGACCCAGAAGCTCTCGCAGGCGGTATCCTTGAACTATTGGCAGACGGTAAACTCGCGGCGCGCCTGGGTGCGTCGGGCAGGGAGACCGTTCGTTCGCGATTCAATATCGAAACGATGGTGGCAAAGACTGCGACTGTCTACAGAGAGGTTGCACCCTAGTGGTCCCAGATAGTCGACCAGCGTCATACGTGTTCGTCTCGAGCCGACGCAACTCCTCGATGGGTCGCGTTGAGCGACGTATCCTGCGTGTCATGCAGGCGCTCGTTGATGGGCACGCACACGTGTCGCTGATCTGCACGCCTCGCGCGCCGATCGAGTCGGCGGCACGCGACATGGGGGTCGAGGTCCTGCCGTACCATCTCGACGCGTTCAACTACTTCCGCACCCGTTCCCGCGTTCGCAAATACCTGCAGCGACAGGGCGCGGCTATCGTGCACTCAACCGGACTGGAAGCGGACCTCGTTGCTCGTTGGGCAGCCAAAGGAGTTCCCACGGCTGCGGTCAATTCGATCACCTGTGTCGGGTGGCCTCGATCCGGCCCCACACCGCTCTCGCGCTACGTGCGACGCTACCTGGATTCGAGCACGATCGGTAACGCCGACGCGCTCATCATCGATGCTGCAGCGCTCGGCCGACGTCTTATCGACGCCGGCGTTGAGCGTGACCGGATCCTTCTCGATCCTCCGAGCATCGATATCCCCGAAGTCTTTGCGCAAGCCGAGGAGGCCTGGCGGCCACCGGATCGGCCTGCGGGACCACTGGTTGGCTACGGCGGTCGGATCGAAGAATCGCGGGGCCTTGAGGTCCTGGTTGCCGCTTCGGCGATACTCGACGCACGTGGAGCGCTCGCTGAGGTCGTCATTGCAGGAGAGGGCCCGTTGCTTCGGGCGTTGCGCTCGAACAATCGATCGTCGAGGGTTCGCTACCTGGGCTACGTTGAGAGCGTGCCGGCGGTACTCGCCCGCCTGTCGATTGCCGTGTTTCCCTCGGTTGCTCCGGGTGTACCCACATCCTTGCTCGAGGCCGCGGTCCTGGGCAGGCCGATCATCGCTTCGAGAGTCGAAGGAATCGAGGAGCTCTTTGTCGAGGGATCCGAGATCAAGCTCGTTGAGCCGGGTGACCCAAAGGCCCTGGCCGTAGCGATCGCCGAGGTTCTCGGAGACCCTGATGGGGCAGCCGAGATGGCGGAGCGTGCGAGAACTCGAGCAATCGACGAGTTCTCGAGCACGGCTTCGGTTGACCGCCACCTCAAACTCTATCGGGACCTGAGCAAGCGGTAGCAAGATGAGGATGTGTATGGGCCCCTGATGCGCGGCTCTCCTACAGGCGCATCAAACCCTCCGCCTTTCTGGCGTAACGGCGGACTATCGGTCCCAGTCATCCTCGTGCCGCACGATATCGTCCTCTTCGAGATACTCTCCGACGGCGACTTCGATGACACGCAGACAGTCAGTTCCGGTGTTCTCAAGTCGGTGGACCGATCCAGCGGGGAGGTAGACCGATTCGTTCGCGCACAAATCGATGGTCTCATCATCCCGACTCACACGTGCCGTCCCCTGGACGACCACCCAGTGCTCACTGCGCCTGGTATGGCTCTGTAGCGACAGACGCTTGCCGGGGGAGACATCGATCGACTTGATCTGAAAACCGGAGGACTTGAGGAGCAACGTCCATGAGCCCCAGGGCCTGAGCGAGACACGCGAGGTTGAGAGCTCGGGGGTGTCGGTGGCCTTGAGAGCCTCTACGATCAAGCGAACATCCTGCGCACGGGACTTGCTGGCAATGAGCGTGGCATCGGCGGTGTCTACAACCATCAGGTCAGAGAGACCCAGGGTGGCAACGAGTCGATCTGCTGAATATGCGATTACCCCGGTTGAGTCGATGTCGTGAACCCGTCCCACGAGCACGTTGCCGCGCTCGTCGGGCTCAGCGAGAGTCTCGAGTGCGAGCAACGAGCCAACGTCGGACCAGGCCAGATCGGTCGGCACCACGACCACTCGCTCGGATACCTCGAGTACCGCTTTGTCGAACGGGACCGCCGGCAAGGCAGCGAACGCTTCATGGGATGCGCCGATCGGCCAGAGTGTCGGATCGAGGGCTGCGATCTCCTCGGCGGTGTTGGCAATCAGCTCTCCGTGGCGCGAGTCTTCGGTAGCGTCTCGGCGGCCCACCGAGCGGAACTGAGAGAGTACGGTTGCGGCGCGAGCCACGAGCATGCCGGAGTTCCAGAGGTAGTCGCCGCTTGCGACATAAGCTTCGGCGGTGGCGGCATCGGGTTTCTCGACGAATTCATGTACCGCGTGCACTGCAAGTCCGTCTAGCGACAGGCCCGCAAGAGGACGTCCGGCGCGGATGTACCCGTATCCGGTTTCCGGGGCGCGGGGCTTGAGACCGATAGTCACGAGTGCCCCGCCTCCGGCTGCTTCGACGGCCAGCTGGACGGTGGCGTCCCACGCGGGCCCACATTCAAGCAGATGGTCCGAAGGGAGCACAATCATGATTGCCTCGGGGTCGGCGGCACAGAGGTAGGCCGCGGCCAGCGCCATCGCGGGCGCCGTGTTGCGGGGTGTCGGCTCAGCCAGAACCTCAACGTGCACGCCCTCCAGTGAGGGCTGCGCCGACAGGTGGTTGCCGATCTCGTCGCGCAGACGCTCATTGGTGAGTACGTGAAGCCCGCCACCGGCCAGCGGACGGATCCGCTCGATCGCTTGGGTGATGAGGCTCGCTCCTCCAAAGATGGAGAGCATCTGCTTGGGGCTCATCTCACGCGAGAGCGGCCAGAATCGTGCACCGCTGCCGCCGGCGAGGATCATTGCATGTAGCTCGGGTATAGAGCGTTCAATCGGCATGTATCTCCGTTCGCGCACGAGCACAAACGAGCTCGCGACGTTCGACTTTGTCTGCGGCCAAGTATGACAGAGCAAAGCTGATTTTGGTCGCGAGAAGAGGGTTCGCGAGATGGGCACTGCGCACCATGCGTTGTGCGTTCGAGTGATTCCCCTCTATCAATCCTGTGTAGTCCGCTAGTGGTAGAGGAAGAGGGCTTAACTCGATGAGTGACCTCGCGGGCGAGTCCCGGATTGGGGCAAGGCTCATTGAGCCGAGGCACTGCCGGTCGGGGGGGCGATCACCCAGAGGTGATGTTTTGCGTATGCAGTCATTCACGCGCCCTTTTGTATTGGGTATCCAACCGTTCATCGGGAAAGAGAACTGGTCCTTTGGGCTGTGACCGACGTCACTAACATTGTTTACCAGATGTGATTCGGGTTCCGCTCGTCTGCGCATAGTGCCTCTCGTCACACTCTTCGGCGGTTTCCCTCATCCTATCCTGTATATTTAGCCGATGGTTGAATTAGGTCAATGAAGCTTGAGTCAGATTGATTCTCGTGATGTGAGCCCTTCGATACTGGAGGGTTGGGGCAAAGCTCGTTGAGTTGGGGAGGCGTGCGGACGCGTGCGTTTTCGAGTGTGTTTCTCGGCGTTGGGGTAAACGCGGGGGAACGCGACACGGACTGGGAGTGCATCCATATGGGCAAGCGTTCGAGTTTCGCTTGGGCCACGCTGGTCGCGATAGCAGTATGTATCGCGGCGCTAGCTGGTCCTTCTGTCGTTTTCGCAGCAGACAACTCGAGTTGTCTCGGTTGCCATGAAGGACCGGCTGGGAGTGTGCCTGCTCAGGCCTTCGATGTCGGCGCGGTTGATCGTGACACCGTATGTGCTGCATGCCATGCCCCGGGCATGCTCGGTACGCACCCATATCACCAGGCAGGTGCCAACTGCGGCGCGTACTGCCATCCCGGTTGGGGCGAGTCGCTCCTGACCGCCACGCCGAACTACACCGACCCGTCAGGCGCGACCTTCGCCTCGGCCACGTCAAAGAGCTCCCCCTCGTCGGTGATCCACATCATCCACTCAGAAGCCCGCTGGCCAAAGAATGTCGATACAGCGGACAGCCGCTGCGCGAGCTGCCATTCTGTTGCTGCATGTTCGGCGTGCCACGTTGACGCTCCCACTGTTCGTCACGCCGACCATAGTTCCACGACTCAGTCCGAATGGACCGGTACGACCGGTCACGGCGTTGTTGCCGGTGATCAGACGATCTACTCGGCTGGCCCGGACGCGAACCTGTGTTCCACGGCCGGCTGCCACCATATCGACACCACGAAAACCAATCGTCCGACCAATCGTGAGAATTTCTCACATCCTGCTGCTAGCCAAATGCCCGCCAACGTCGTTGCGCTGTCTCCGAGCGCGAGTTCTTGGCGTGAGCGCTATGGCCCGCTCTACAGTCTTGGTCGGATGTCGTATTCGAATGTGGCTAATGCGACACATACCACCACCTTCGAGGGACAGAAGTTCCAGCTCATTGCTGACAAGGATCCGTATCGCGGAATAGCCGAGGTGTGGCTCGACGGTGTACTGGTCGCAACAGTTGACCTGTATGCGCCTACCACCACCAACCAGGTGGTCGAGTACGAATCAGACACGCTCTCGGCTGGGGCTCACACTGTCTCTATCAAAGTGACAGGAACCAAGAATCCCGCTTCGCGCTACGGCTATGTGACGATGGACTGTCTCAAGGTCTACGCGGCACTTCCGGATTCGATCGCGCCCGCGTGTCTCGCAGCGGGTTGTCACGCAGACAAGGCCTCCGATCACGGCGGCAGTTTCGATCACGAGGCGACCCAGACCGCCGGGCTCTACCCGGCCGGTCGATTCGACTGCACGGACTGCCACTCGCTCGGGATGTGGGCTGAACACGGCCGCACCAGCTCCAAGACCGAGGCGGCGGGCTGCTCGGCGTGCCACCCGGTCTATGCGGACTACACCCTCGATGAGTTCTCAAACCCCGCAAGCCCCGGCTATGGTTCGTGCACGTGGGCCGGCGACGGCTCGGTGACCGGTTGTCACCAGCTCGCGAACTCAGAGCAGCCCCACAACTTCATCGACTCAGATCACGACGCGAGCGGCGTTGCTGCTACGGCTGACTGTCGCGCGTGCCACGGAGATGACCTCTCGGTCATTCACGACGACACCAACGCGAGCCGAGGCCAGCATTCCTCGCTCGTTTCAAACGGCTGGGCCACCGACTGTCTGACCTGTCACGGCCCGGACGTGTTCCCCTCGACCAGGGACTGCACCGACTCCGGATGCCACACAGGCTCCGGCGTCGTTGACATGGTCAGCCACCCGGCACCGCCTCACAACGGCTCGAACGCCAACGCCGGCGTGCCGCGGACCGGCGGCGAGCTCTGCTCGACGTGCCATATCCTCGAGTTGACCTCCGAGCACGGCAAGTCGAGCTCGCTCACGGATCCCGGCGACGCCGCGATCGGCTGTGCTGACTGCCATAACGCGAGCTTCTTCCCGGCTGGTTGGCTCGACACACCCAACACCACCAACACATGCAACGCCTGTCACGACCCGGCCGGCGCTGTCGATGCAGGCCTGCCTCACGAGAGCGCGGAGTACACGAGCAAACACGACTGGTCTGCCACGGAAGGCGGCTGCGACGGCGCGCTGTGCCACGACACCGATAAGATCGACCTGATCCACACCGACCCGTTCAACGCCACGGTCTCGGATCCACGCGGGTCGAGTTGCCAGTCGTGCCACACCACGCCAAACGCAGTGCCCACGGTCACGACATGTTCGGATTGTCATGGCAACCACGACACGGACACCGCACACGACCCCAACGCCACACCCGCGCTCACAGCGGCCAACGCCGACTGCCTGACCTGTCACACGAAGTTCGACAAGGCAGCTGGACTGATCTTCCACGGAGGCATGTGCTACACATGTCACAACCACCTGCCGACAAACGATCTGACTCACTATCTCCAGGACAACTACGAGGCGCGCTGCACGGACTGTCACAACTCCACCGTGCTCGGCACCTACGACTACCAGCCCTACGATCCGAACCACTACGACCCGTACCTGGCCGAGCATACAGCGACAGGCATGGGCACAGCGATCGCCAACAAGACGTGCTCGAGCTGCCACGCCACCTCGCTCAAGGCAGAGCACACATTCACGCTCTCAAGCGGAGCTGTTGAGTGCTTCGAGTGTCACACGTCGAGTGCGCCGATTGATGCAGCCGCCGAGGTTGCGGCCAGCTGGACCAATGACGCATGCGCTGACTGCCACGGATCCAACCATGGCGCCGCAGGCCTGGCCACGCATGACCTGAGCGCGTCTGCGACGAGCCTTGGCTGTTCTGCCGGCGGCTGTCACAGCGCGAACACCGATGACATCGCCACGTTGCACCTTGCCGCGGTCGATGGCGGCTCGAACACGAGCTGCAACGTGTGTCACACCAATGCTGACACCGACCTCTCAGCCATCAGCGGCTGCGATGACTGCCACACGGGTCACGACCTCACCGTTCACGAGGTCAGCACCGATACCGGCAACTGCCTGAACTGCCACGATGAAGGCGCACCGGCGGCCGATCTTCGCGGATTGCACCCCACGTGCGATACCTGCCACAACAACGGATCGTATCCCGGCATCACGGCCGGCAAGACGAGCGACTGCGTGGAGTGTCACGCAGCGGGCCTGGTCGCTGAGCCGCACAACGACCCCAACGGCAACTACAGCCCGTACGATGCGAACCACTACAACGGTACCGAGGCGATCCATACCGCCGACGGTGCGGACACGGGTTATGCGAACACTGATGGCAACTCATGCGTGAGCTGTCACCTGCTCGAGATGAAGCCCGAGCACTTCAAGGCGACCTCGGCGTTCTCCGGCGTGCCTGGCACGTATGGCGACAAGTGCGTCGCATGTCACGAAGTCAACGTCGACGGCTTTGCCGGTGCGTGGACTGATCGCTGCGTTGCATGTCACACGACCGGCTCGAGCCATACCGGATTCAACACCGTACACAACGCACCCGCGTCATACGACACGTCGTGCGGCGGTGGCGGATGCCATGACACCGACAACGTAGATCTCATCCACAAGAACTCTGTCACGGGCAACGCTACCGTGACCACGTGTCTCAACACCTGTCACGACACGAACACCGCGGTTCCCGCAAGCGTCAACTGTGATACGGCTGGCTGCCACGCTGGTGGCCATGGACACGAGCTGGATCTCACCGGCTCTGACTACGACAACGCGACCATCTCCGGTTGCACGAACTCCGGCAGCGGCTGTCACGATACGAGCGCGGGTACGGACTATCAGGTCTATCACCCGGCCAGTGGATGTACTGATGGCCTCTGCCACGTGGCGACATTGGGCGGGGTTGTCAACCCGAGCAAGGCCACCCACGTGAACCCGAACACGTGCCAGGACTGTCATGACGGCACCTACACCAACGCTCCCGACGCGGTCGGCCTTGTCGACACGAGCGGTCACTACAGCGTCACGCTGCACATGCCGACTGGCATCACGAACACGGCGCGCGGGTTTGTTGGTGGAACTGCGAGTGCAACGTGTAAGGATTGTCACGCACTCGGAAGCGGAACGGTCGGTCTGTACAATCAGCATCAGGGCCTTCAGACGCTCGGTGCGACCACGTGCGCAGATTGTCACAACTACAGCGCTGGTGTGACCGCGCAGGTCGCCGCCAACTGGACCAACAATGCATGCGCGGACTGCCACAACGGGACCGACATGCCCGGCAAGTCGGAGCATGGCACGACCGCTCCGGTCGTCACTGCGACCGAAGCAGGGGGTGCTGGCTCCTGTCAGACGAGCGGTTGTCATACGAGTCTCAACCTGCACGAGCTCCACAAGGGTGACGGAGGCAGCAGTTTTGCCGGCTGCAACCTCTCAGGGTGCCATGACTACGCCAAACAGGGCTGGAAGCCTACGGCCACCAGCTGTGGTACAGGCGGCGACTGTCACACGACCGATGCGCATGATCCCAATGCGCACGATACGAGCGTTGCTGGTGACACAGGCGGTTGCACTCGTTGCCATGAGTCCACGAACATCAAGACCATTCATAGTGACAACTGTGGAACGTGTCACAACATGGGCTCGAACCTGGGCGGTACCGCTGGGATGACGGCTGATTGCGTGACATGTCACGACGGCTATACAGCCAACGGCGATGTCTACTACAACCCCTTGGATACACCGGCCTATCAGTTCCACTACGACTCCAACGTTACGACGCACACGGAGACAGCTGATATCTCCGGGTCGGACTGGGGCACCACAGACTTTGGCGTCACGCTGAACTACTACTATCCGGACACGACGGGCAACTCCTACGAGCGTCCGTGTGCCGGGTGCCATACGACTGATCTGATGACCGAGCACACCAAGAATACCGTCGGCTTCTCAACGGTTCCGGTGCCGGACGCTGACGTGTGCGTGGCCTGCCATGAGCTCAAGGTCGACAACTTCGTGAATCCATGGAGCGGGGGTTGCGCTGGCGAGAGCAGCTCCTGCCATAGCGTGGCCTCGGGTGCTGGTGGCCTGCACCGCACCGCAGGCTCAGGTTGGACCGAGAAGCACAATGCGAGCAGCTGGTCACTCACGACTCCGGGCACGGCCTTCTTTGCCGGGGGCGGACCGGTACTCGGTGCTGGCTTCTCCGACGGATTCGAGACCAACAACTTCAACAACTGGACGAGTGCAGACACCGGCGCTGGTAGCTGGACGACCGTGTACTCCCATAGCTTCTCGAATCTGACCGGTTGGACCATCAACGGTACCGACTGGACGACCGCGGGTCCGGGAACGACCAATACCGGTGGCAGCGGGATCAACCTGCCAAGCCAAGCGGTGCGCACGAACGGTACAGCTAACACCGACATGCGAATGGACTCCACGAATCTCTTCAACCTGTCGAGCTTCTCCACGGCGAGAATTACGCTTCAGCTCGGTGCGCAGATTGACCACGAGGTCTGGGCTGGCGGCACGGGGAGCGGTGACCGATTCGATGTGGAGTTCCGATCTGGCGCGAATACGTATCTGCTCTCGAGTGCGCCTGGAGCATCTGAGGCCGGGTCCGTCGTCGATCTCGATGCGTGGGGTCAATCGACGGAAAGCCTCCAGCAGCTACAAATGACCATTCCGGCCGCTTGGTTGCCGAATCTTACGAGTACGAGCATCAGGCTCGTCGCCGATGTCTCCGACGCTTCGTTTGCCGAGTACATGTACGTTGACGATATCCTCGTGGAGGGCCAGACGAGCGGTACTGGTGGATGGAGTGTGCAATCGGCGGTCAAGAGCGCTGGCACCTACGCCGCGCGTGCGGTCGGAACTGGTCCGCAGTGGTACAACCTGACCAAGACCGGAATCGACAACAGCAACGCCGACTCGGTCAACGTGAGCTACGCGATTCGCTGGGACAACCTTGAGGCTGCAGACGATGTCGTGGTGCAGTACACCACCAACAACGGTGGAGCCTGGACTGACATCAAGAACTACGCACCTGCGGGTAGCAAGGCGTGGACCACAGAGACCTTCACGGGTCTACCTGCCACGGTCAATGGCGTTCGCTTCCGCCTGTACGCTGACAACAGCACAGGTGACCTGCTCTACATCGATGCAGTCACGGTCACGCCGCAGTCCGCATCAGGTTCTGGTGCAACGGCTGCAAGCTGTCAGAACAACCCGAACGGTACCGAGTGCCACAACGTGGCTGATGTAGCGAACATCCACGCTCGTACAGCGAACAGTGGCTGTCCGATCTGTCACACGAGCAACACGGCGCACCCGACGATCAAGAACTGCCAGAACGCCGGTTGTCACGTGGGCGTGAACATCGATGAGCATATCGACACCGGTTCGGACGCCGAGAATCATCACGAGACGGTTAACGTCTTTGGCGGCACAGTGAGCTTCTCCCAGTGCACCGGCTGTCACGATGACGACATGGCAAACGATCACTTCGTCCTCACCGCGAACACGGCCAGGCAGTGCTCTGTGTGCCACAAGACGAACTACACGCCTGGCACGTACTCCCCCACAACGGCGATCGTTGACTCGGTCATCGATGCTGGTGCGGGCGCAGAATGCGACGATTGCCACACGACGTCGACCAAGAGCGCACCGCACAGGCAGCGTCAGGGAACGACGTCCACCCTCGGAAGCACTCAGTTCGACAACTCCTGGTCTGGCCATCGCGTTTACAGCAGCATGACTGGAGTAGTCAAGACATGGACCGCGGGTGGGGCCAGCAACGTGAGCTGGAACTGGACGAGCACGATGGACAACCGTGTGTTCCAGACGACGACATTGCAGCCTGGCAATCGAACCCTGAACTCGACAACCATGATCTACTGCAACGATTGTCACGACTACAGCGGCGCTCTTGGACCGCACGGCGCGGCAATGACGATCTCGCTTGAGTCGGGCTACAACAACACGTATACGACCGGAGCCCTCTACAACAACAACGGTACGTGGAACGATAGTGGAGCAGCCGGTGTCCCCATCTGCGAAAAGTGCCACAAGCCCAACGTGGGGGCCTACAACTCGCAGGTGCACAACCGGGGTAGCGACCACTGGGGCACCAACTACGGCGCGTGCACCGGCTGCCACGTGAAGATACCTCACGCGTGGAAGCGTCCACGTCTGCTTGGATACACCACGGATCCGGCTCCGTATGCATCGACTCGTCTCACTGGCGTATCTAACCGTTCGCACAACGATGGTGCGAGTTGGTCCGCCGGCGACTGCTCGACGAGCGGTTGCGATACACACAGCACGAGCGGTACGCCCAGCAACGGGAACAAGTTCCCCTAGGGATCGATTGAATCTGAACAGAGAAGCGGGTCCGGGGGATCCCCCGGACCCGCTTCGATTCGGTGCAATGCGTGTGAGCTCTCGCATGCCGCTTGCTGTACTGATAGCATCGGTGAGGTGCGCAGATGCGCCGCCATACAGTCAAGGAACCCAATGAACCAGGATGTCCGCACATCACCTGAAGGCCCGCCTGAGGTGGAGACGCCCCGCCCAGAGGCACGTGTGCCGACCGCGGATCCGCTCTCTCGTTGGCTCGCGCTCGTTGCGGGCCTTCTGATCGTGGTCATTCTCGCCTCCGCGCTCGCCTTCACTCTGTACCTTCGTACCGTCGATGCACCTCGTACGTCACTTGAGCGCGATATCGAGCGATATAAGGCAGCCACAATTGAGCAGCCGCTCGAGCAAGAGGGCTATCTTCGACTTGCGTTCGCATACGCGCAGGCAGATCGTTTCGACCTGGCCCAAAGCACCATAGAGCGCGCGCGTCAGTTGGGGGAGACTGCGGACTATCTTTATGCGCAGGCCGAAGTCTTGCGGGTCTCAGGGCGCTACGCGGATGCGATTCTCAGCTACGATGCTGCAGTCGCAGAGTCGACCGCAGCATACGAGTCCACGCTACGCGAACTCGAGAAGCAGGGCGTGGTCACCGCTTCGCCCAACTCTCAACTCGCGTTGATTCTTCTGGGACGGGGTATCACGCATCGTGAGCTTGGCGACTCTAACGCGGCAATCGCTGACTTTGAGGCCGCTCGTGTGATTTCACCTAACGATGCCTCGCTGTTGGCAGCACTCGGTGACATCTATGCCGAGGCAGGCGACACTCAGGCCGCCAGTGCGGCCTACCGTGAGGCACTTCGTTTTGTGGCGGACCTTCCGGCTGCGGTGGACGGACTGCGCGCGCTTGGAGAGACACCCTGATGGGATATCATCGCCGCTCACTCACCCGTTCGCTACTCACCCTTGCTATTGCGATTCTGCTGGCAGTTCTCGTGTGGCTGCTGACCATCTTTCTGCACGTTCAGGCCGAGAACCCATTGCTCGTTCCGCGTACTGCGGATGACATGACGTGGGTTCGCTCCCTCTACGGATTCGGACCTGCCGAAGACGAGCAACTGGCCAGCCCTTCATCGGTCGCGGTTGCTCCGGATGGCCGGGTGTATGTCACCGATCCGATTCGGGCGCGGGTCATGGTGTTCAATTCATCGGGAGGTTTTGACTCGCTGCTTCACACAGGGGCGGGCGGCTACCTCGAGGGTCAGTTCATCCGGCCGGAGGCGGTGGCAGTCGATCAGGAGAACGGAGAGGTCTTCATCGCGGATTCCTGGGCAAAGAAGGTCATCGTCTTCGACGCCGCAGGTACGTTCATTCGGGAAATGCAGGTCGATGTTCAGGCGCGTGGTGTATGGGTCGATGATTCGCGCGTCTATGTGCTCGATCAGGGCAAGATCATCATCTACACCCACAATGGGGATCGATTGCTGGACTTTGGGACTCGGGGAGTACGGCCCGGGCAGATCGATGCGTACCTCGGGATTACGACCGATGAGGCGGGGCGTATCTACATCGCCGATGCGTTCAATAAGCGCCTGCAGTGCTTTGACGGCGACGGATCGTTGATCTGGGCCAACCCAGAGACGCCTCCTGCGCCAGATCCTTCAATGGAAGCAACCATGACGTCGAGTGAGACGAGCGGCAGTGTGTGGGACCTGCCTCAGGATCTCTGTTTCGACGGTGCCGGTCGCCTTATCGTGGTGGATGCGTTCAGATTCGAGCTTGTCGTTGTCGATCCGAGCACCGGAGAAGCACTGGAATCATACGGAGGATTCGGTCGCTACGACGGGCAGTTCCATTATCCGACGTCGGTGGCCTACGATGAACTCCATGATTGGTTTGTGGTAGCTGATACGCAGAACAACCGTGCTCAGATCGTTCGCATTCCCGGCTCGAAGGGGTCAGTTCTTGCCCCTGTCAGACGAGTCGCATCTTCGCCCTGGCGATATGCGCTGTTACCGGGTTCGTTGATGTTGGGAGCAGCCGTGCTTGCGGTGGTCTCATATGTCAAAATGAAGCGTTGGACCGGAGCGGCCATCGAGATTGACGAGGAAATCGAGGAATAGGCCAGAATAACCTGGCAGAACACCCGTTTCCTCTTCACTAAGGCCGCGAGTTTCTATAGTATCCTTAATGTGGCTCCAACTATGCTAGTCAATATCGAACATTGTGCCACGCTCGACCAGGAGGGCCGATGACAGACACACGTAGATGGGTGCGCGGAGCGGTTCTGGTTCTTGCGTTCTCATTTGTTTTGGTGTGCGCTTCGCCTGCGATTGCCGCGGGCTACTTGTCGTGGGCCGACGTCTCGGGTCTGCCCGGACAGGGAACCTCTCCGCATGGTGGATATGCCACTGCCACTCAGAAATGCGCCGTGTGTCATGCAGTGCACTCTGCTGGGTTTGGTGGCGAGATGCTCCTTCCGGATACCGCTGCAAACGCCTGCACGTACTGTCATATGGGTGGAGCCGGCGGATACACGCAAGTGTATGAGGGTGATCCCGACAACTACCGTGGCACCGACTACAGCAACGCCCACAACAGTTTCGACAACGGGCTTGGCGTTGAGCAGGGCGTTCAGTGCACGAGATGTCACCAAGTGCATGCTGCGGATGTCTCAATGACGGACAACATGTATCTCACTCAGCGACTGCTCAAGGGCGCAAAGACGCAGGACTTCTTTGATCCCAAGTACGACGTTGTCGCGGGTGCACCGCTCTCTACAGACGACTACTACACTGCGCTCACTAAATGGTGCGCCGGTTGTCACTTCTGGCTGACCTCCGACGTGGGCGGCCCGCACTTTGCCGATGCCTACGACATGGAATCACACATCATGACGACAGCGACAGCCAGCTACTCGAATCCGAACGCTTCGTTCGCTGGTCAGGTTGCCTGGAAGAACTCGACATACTGCACTTCGTGCCATGCGAGCGACTTTGGTGTGACACCCGGTGCGTGGCCTCACTTCACCGCAGGCGATCAGTTCCTGGTATCGGCTCCAACGTCTGTCGATGCAACTCAGGCGACGGTCACCAACAGCGAGGATGGCGTGTGTCTACGTTGTCACCGTGATGGGAGCGGGAGCGGAATCGGTTTGGACTTCTAGGAGTCCTGCGCGCCCTACATGCCAACGGCGGAATCGGTTTCATCGTCGTCGTTGGGTTCGGCGCTAGGAGACGTGTCCTTCGTCCCCTCGGGAGATGCTATTGCGATGAGCACCACTGCGACGAGCAGCCCCGCAGCAACCACCACGAGCACCGCGATCAGTGTGCGCGAAGGGTCGTCTAGCGGGAACTGCAACGCGCGGATCAAGCGATCAATCGTCTCCATGGCGGTCTCCCTGATGTCCTTCGAGGCGTCCTTGATCACTGGTGGCTGCGTTCGGTGGGCCGATCTCGTCGATGGTATCACGCGATGGGCTGTGCGCAATGTGAGAACGGTACCGTCTTTGCTACCTGGTGCGTGTGCATTCGGTTGGGTTTTGTCCTTGTCGGGACGTAGCTTTCTGGAGGCTCGATGAATCTGAATTCAATCATACGCAAGCGCGGTGTCCAGGTCGGTGCTGCTGCTGCGGTCTTTCTCGCTGTCGCCGTGTCACTGGCTGTGATGAGCGCGAGTCCCGGCGGTGGCCGTGGCGCACCCGATCCATTGGTCGCGGGCGACACGACTGGGGATGTCGCAATGATTTCTGGGAGCAATGGCCTGGACTCCGCATCCACACGCACGGCTGCGCCTGCCGTCGATGACGGGACAGCGTCCGGCGCACCCGCGGGTACGCTATCTTCGCCCTCAAGCCCTGGAGAGAGTACCTCGGACGGCAATGATGAGTCCGCAGCGAGTCCTGATGGCCTGGTGAAGCGTGTTCGAGTCATGTGGTGGAACGATGCGGAAGATGTGCCCGTCGAGGGATTCCTGATTTCGATCGGGGCCTCGTCGTGGAGCCCGGATGAGACTGCCGATTCGGACACGGGCGCTCTGTCCGTGACAGTCGACAAACCATCGGTGGTTGTGATCTACCCCGACGGACCAGGGGGTTCTCGCATTGAGGTTCCCATCTTGTTCGAGAAGATGATGAAGGATGACTCGGAGCAGGATGCGATCATCGTCGAGGTGAGTGACGCACGCATACGCGTGCTTGGCAATCCGGTGGAGAACGTCGACCAGACATTCGATCGCTTCTAGCAGGGAGACCGTATGCGCCGTTGGGGGACTACCCTGCTCATAGCTGCCTTGCTGTTCTCTATGCAGCCTGCGGGGTTGATTGCACCTTCCTCGGCGAGTGCCGATATCGCTGGCAGCTACTACGGGATTGCGGCATGGCCGGATGGCGCGGGGGCTTTCGCGTCGCCGGTTGGTGCTGCGGTGGACGCAGCGGGCAACGTGTATGTTGCTGACACCCAGAACCACAGGATCAAGAAGCTCTCGCCCGCGGGGACGGTGCTGGCACTCTGGGGTTCTCGTGGGACAGCTGCCGGCCAGTTCCGCTATCCCGAGGGCGTCACGGTCGCTCCTGACGGCCGGGTGTTTGTGACCGACACCGACAATCAGCGTGTTCAGGTGTTCGATTCTTCTGGCGCGTATGTGGCGACCTGGGGTGGACCGGGCAGCGCGCCGGGATTGTTTCAGACGCCCACGGGAATCGCGTCGGATGCAGCCGGCAACATCTATGTGAGTGATACGGCAAACGGCAGGATTCAGAAGTTCTCCTCGGCAGGTACCTACCTTATGTCTGTTGGGTCTGCCGGGGTGGCCAACGGGCGGCTCAATGGCGCTCGGGGCGTGGCGGTCGATTCGTTGGGGTTCATCTATTCGGCTGACATGAACAACCGGCGGATACAGAAGTTCTCCTCGGCGGGTGCGTACGTCACGCAATGGGGTCCGGTGCTGGCGCCGAACGGGCAACCCACGGGATCGCGCTATGTGGCACCGGTGGGAGTAGCGGTCGACTCGTCGGGATACGTGTACGTCGCCGATGCGAGCGGCAACATCATCGAGCGGTGCACGAATACCGGCGGTTCTGCGGTCGTGTGGGGTTCCCTGGGCACCGGGCAGGGGCAGTTCTCGGCACCGTCCGGGGTTGTCGCCAAGCCGGGCGGAGGCATCTATGTCGCCGACAGCGGCAACAACCGCGTTGAGACGCTTTCCAGCGCAGGCGCATGGCTGGCCTCGTGGTCAGGTCGCGGGTCGGGCGTGGGTCAGCTCAACAGTCCTGCGGATGTTGCGGGTGCAGCGGGTCAGACATTCGTTGCCGACACCGGCAACAATCGAATTCAGATCATCAATGCAAGCGGTGTCACAGTTGGAGGCTTTGGATCGGTAGGTTCGGGCGTTGGGCAGTTGAATGCACCGCGCGGCATTGCCGTGGGCTCGGGAGTCGCGTGGATCGCCGATACCGGCAATCATCGCATCCAGACGTTCAGCACCACGGGCACACCGCTTGCCGTGTACGGATCAGTCGGAACGGGACCGGGACAGTTTACTGCGCCAGAGGGTATTGCGCTTGAGGCCGCGGGGACTGTGCTAGTCGCTGATACCGGCAACAGTCGTATCCAGCGGCTCGCGACAAACGGCACCGCGATTGCGACGTTCGGAAGCGCAGGGTCCGGCAACGGTCAGTTCAATGACCCCAGTGCTGTCGGAGCCGCACCGGACGGCTCGTTCTATGTGGTCGACACCGGCAACAACCGCGTACAGAAGTTCGATTCGGCGGGCGCGTTCGTCACTTCCTGGGGTGGATGGGGAATCGGTGATGGGCAGTTCAAGTCGCCCGTGGGAGTCTCGGTCGACAGCGTCGGTCAGGTCTATGTGAGTGACCCGGGCAACTCCCGAATTCAGCGCTTTGAGCCGGATGGCACATTCGTGGCCGCGTTCGCGACTGCCGGCGCAGCGCTCGGTAGCGTGAACTGGCCCCTTGGAATCGACATCGACGACGCAGGACGGATTCTTGTCGCTGAGAGGGACAATCATCGCGTGCAGCTGTTTGGATACGACGGAACCGCTCCGACGACCATCCGTAGCGGCACGCCTGTTGGCTATGACTCCTTCTGGGTGAACAGCGCGGCCACTATCACATTGACTCCCTCCGATGCTGGCAGCGGTGTCGCGGCGACCTACTACCGCATCGGCTCGGGTACGCCTACCACCTACACCGCTCCGTTCACTATCTCAGCCCAGGGGCAGACACAGGTGCGCTACTGGTCAGTCGATCGCGTGGGAAATGCCGAGACGGTTAATGCGTCGAACACGTTCTACGTGCGCATCGACTCCGTGCCACCGAGCGGTTCGTTCGTGCTCAATGGCGGGGCTGCATACGCAACGTCGACCACCGTCCAGGCGACCGCCGCGTTCACTGATGCGGTCGCGATGCGCATCGATCCCGGCACGGGGACGTATGGTTCATGGATCGCCTACGGCGCCTCGACTCAAGTGACGCTTCCCGGCAGCGGCCTGCAGACCGTACGCGCTCAGTTCCAGGATGGAATCGGCAATGTAGCCTCATATGACGACTCGATCTCGGTCGATCTCGCGCCCCCCACAACCACGATCACCGGCGTTCCCAGCACGTGGGCGACAGCAACGGTCAACCTCGGCTTCTCGGCACTCGACGATGTCTCCGGCATTGCACAGATCCTCGTGAGCCACAACGGAGGGCCTGAGGTCGCTCGAACCTCCCTCTCAGTCTCGACTGAAGGCACAAGCACCATCACCTATCGCGCGATCGATCTTGCAGGAAATGCCGAGGAGACACGGACAGCGACAGTCCTCCTCGACACGATCGCGCCCGCGGGCTCGCTCTCGCTTGGTGGGGGAGCCGCGAGCAGTGCAACCACCACGGTCGCTGCCACCTCCGCCGTGACGGGTGCGCTCGAGATGCGCTTTGACCTGGGCAGCGGCTACGGCGCATGGCAGCCATTTTCGGCAGATGCGACGCTCACGCTTCCGGGCGACGGAGCCCGCACGGTTACTGCGCAATATCGCGACCAGGCCGGACTTGTTCTGACCACCTCCGACAGCATCCTTGTTGACTACACGGCGCCGGTCACCACGGTCACCGGCGTGCCAACCGGCTGGACGAACACCCCCGTGACGCTCAACTTCTCGGCGATCGATGATCTCGTTGGCGTCGACCGCATCCTCGTGAGCGTGAACGGCGCTCCCGAGACCGCACGTACCTCGCTGTTCATCTCAGATGAGGGCACCACAACGGTCGCCTATCGGGCCCTCGACCTCCTCGGCAATGCCGAGGAGACACGGACGGTGCTCGTACGGCTCGACTCGGTGGCGCCGTTCGGGACCTTCACGCTTGCGGCTGGTGCTGCGTATGCGACCACGCCGATCATCGAGGCGGTTCCGGCCATTACGGGAGCGCAGGACATGCGCTTTGACACCGGATCCGGTTATGGGTCGTGGCAACCGTTTGAGACCACGTCCACACTGGTGCTCCCAGGAGAGGGTCAGCACGTTGTTCGAGTTGAGTACGTCGACGAGGCGGGACTCACCTACGAAACGAGCGGTACCGTCACGGTGGACATGACCTCTCCGCTCATGGGCGCGCTTCAGCTTGAGACTGCCCAATCGTGGCAGCCCCGCTTCCAGGGCACGCGGGCAACGGTGAGCTGGTCCGCAACGGACACAAATGGCATCGCGGGCTACTCATGGGTGATAGATCGCGCGCCCCTCACCACTCCGGACACGGTGCTTGAGGGTACCAATGACTCGATCAGAGTTGACGGGCGGACACCCGGAGTATGGTATGTCCACGTACGCGCGTGTGATTCCGCCGGCTTGTGGAGCACGGTCAGTCACGTGAAAGTGAGCCTCGTTGCGCCACTGCGCTCGCTGCAGCCGCAGCGCGACCCTACCCTTGTTGCGAGAACCGGTCGTCCGCTGATGCGTCCGTCGATCGGGGCGGGAGTGGCCGGTGCCGGTATCGGTGCGCTGGCTCTTGTCGCTTCAGAACGTGACGCGACGCCAGGTGTCTCAAGTCAGTCGCAGTCGGCGACCGCACCGGAGATAGCTGCGCCCTGG
This sequence comes from Actinomycetes bacterium, assembly GCA_024637115.1. Lineage (GTDB taxonomy): Bacteria > Actinomycetota > Coriobacteriia > Anaerosomatales > JAGXFU01 > JAGXFU01. The sequence continues at coordinate 100,798 of JAGXFU010000005.1, read as the reverse complement.
TGGCCCACGCTCCATGGTGCTGCCACGGTGTGGTTCGAGCGGCACACATCGTGATTCACGTCGGAGCCACGGGCCTGCCAGAGCGCGCATTGACAGTCGATGGTTCATACGGACGCCCGCATGCGGCACAATAGGTGGGTACGTCTGGCTTTCGAGGGAGATGAGGGGCACCGATGAGCGCTGATATCCGCTTTGGTACAGATGGCTGGCGCGCCGTCATTGCCGAGGACTTCACGTACGAGAGCTTGCGACGAGTCGCAGATGCCGCTGGTCGCGTATGGGCCGACGAGCATCCGGGCGGGTTGGTGATTGTCGGCTATGACACGCGTTTTGAGGCGGGCAATTTTGCCCGCGCCGCAGCTGAGGTGCTTGCGAACCACGGCCTGCGGGTGCAGGTCTCCGACCGCTATCTGCCGACTCCCGCGCTCTGTTGGTCGGTTGCGCAAGACGACGACGCGATTGGCGGTGTGATGCTCACTGCGAGCCACAACCCGTCGCGCTACCTGGGATTCAAGGTTCGCATGTCGGATGGCGGCGCGTCTCCGGTGTCATTCACCGATCGCATCGAAGCCGAGCTTGCCGGCTCCGCCCCGGGTGGTCGCGGAGAATTCGAACTTGTCGATCTCGTCGATCCCTACCTGGAGGCACTCCGCGGCATGGTCGATGGAGATTCGATCCGAGCGGCAGGACTCAAGGTCGCAGTCGATCCGCTCTACGGCGCGGGCCAACACTACCTTGCAGAGATAATGCGCTCATTCGGCGTTGAGGTCACCGAGATCCACGACCAGCTCAACCCCGGATTCGGCGGCCTTCACCCGGAGCCGATTCCCCCACACATCGATGAAGTACGCGAACTCGTTCGCACGCAGGGTCTCGACGCAGGCTTCATCACCGACGGAGACGCCGACCGCATCGGCGCCTGCGATACGCACGGCGAATTCGTGAACCCGCATCGCATCATCTGTCTGGTCGCGCGTCATCTGTCCGAAGACAAAGGCAAGACCGGCAGAATCGTAAAGACGCTTTCAACTTCCGTGCTTGTTGACCGGCTCGCCCGGCACCTGGGCGTCGAGGTCACCACCACACCCGTGGGATTCAAGTGGATCTACGAAGAGATGGTCAAAGGCGACGTCATGATCGGCGGCGAGGAGAGCGGCGGCATTGGGATTCCCTCTCACGTTCGCGAGCGCGACGGGCTTCTCATGGCGCTCCTGCTTGCGGAGATGATGGCGCAGAAGGGCAAGGGGCTTGGTGAGCTCGTGGAGGATCTACTGGCCGTGACCGGGCCTATGGAGTACACGAGAGCCGATCTCAAGCTCACACCCGAGGTCAAGGACGCGTTCCTGGCCGCCATACCGAATATGGCCCCGACGCAGATCGCCGGGTTCGACGTTCACGATATCGTGCGTGCCGACGGGATCAAGTTCTTGCTTCCTGATGATGCCTGGCTCCTGTTGCGCCCGAGCGGCACTGAGCCACTCGTGCGTGTGTATGCCGAGGCGCTCAACATGGGAGTTGTTGACGAGCTTATCGCTGTCGGCAAGACCCTCGTGCAGGAGGCGTAGACAACCTCGATGCGTATCACGATGATCAACAAGTACTACCATCCCCACCTGGGTGGTATCGAGCATCATATGCGCGACCTGGCTCGTGGGCTCTCCGCCCAGGGCGAGGACGTACGTATCCTGGTATCGAACGAATCAAGACAGCACGCTCTCGACACCGTCGATGGACTCGCTGTCGAGCGTCTGTCGCGCACGCTCGCGTATTCATCAACGCCGGTTGCACCCTCGATGCGTCGGGCGATCCTCGCCGAAGCAACCCGCGAGGATGCACCGGATGTCCTGCATCTGCACTCGCCGTACCCCTGGGGAGAGGTCGCGTGGCTCAGGTCACGCACCGAGCTGCCTACCGTGCTCACATACCACAGCGACATCGTTCGCCAGCGCCTTCTTGGCAGCGCGTACCGGCCGATACTCGAGCGTGTGCTGGATCGAGTCGACGTGATCATTGCCGCCTCGCCCAACCTAGTCGAGCACAGCGAGTTGCTCGCACCTCGTGCCGACAAGTGCCGCGTGGTCCCATTTGGGATTGACGTCTCTCTCTTTGACGATACGCCCCAGACCACAGCACGCGCCGAGAAGCTGCGTGCCGATCACGAACGTCCCGTCGTACTGTTCGTGGGGCGCCTCGTGTACTACAAAGGAGCGGATGTGCTCCTGCGGGCTATGAAGCAGGTGAACGCGGATGTGGTGCTCATTGGTCGAGGTCCCATGGAAGCGCAGTTGCGTGAGTACGCTGTCGCGCACGGCATCTCCAATCGAGTGACGTTCCTGCCACCGTGTGATGATGCCGAGCTGGCCGCGTGGTATCACGCTGCGGATGTTTTCGCTCTCCCCAGCGTTGCGCGCTCGGAGGCATTCGGGCTCGTGCAGATCGAAGCGCACGCCTCGGGCACTCCCGTGGTTTCGACCGATCTGCCCACGGGCGTTCCTTTCGCGAATCTGCACGATGTCACCGGATTGACCGTTCCTGTCGGGGACAGCGATGCATTGGCTGCGGCCCTCAACAGGCTGCTGACCGACGGCGAACTGTATGCCCGCTTGTCTGCGGGGGCCCGAGAGCGTGCGCGTCGTGACTTCACGATTCCACGCATGGCCTCAGAGACCGCTGCGGTGTACGCCGAGGCGGTGGAGAGTCGCGCATGAAGCGCAGCAGATTCATAGCCCTGTCAGTCGTGCTCGATGCGCTGTTCGTGAACGTGGGAATCGTGGCCTCGTTCTACCTGCGCTTTGGCGGCAACTTACCGGCGTTCAACTTCGACCCCTACCTGGGTCTTGCGCCCACGATCACCGTCATCTATCTTGCGGGCGGCTATGTCTACGGCCTCTATGAGCCTGAGAGAACCGAGCATCCGTGGGCTGTCGCGCGTGCTGTGGTCGCCTCGGTTTCATTGGGCACTGCGCTCACCACCGCTCTGCTCTTCTTCGCGGGCCCCGACTTCTTCTCGTTCTCCCGTCTTGTGATCGTGATCTCGTACTTCGTGTTGATGGTCACCCTCTCACTCTGGCGCATGGTATTCCTCCGCATCAGCAGTATTACCTGGCCGGAGCAGCGCCTCGTGGTGGTGGGCGCCGACGCGATCGCCTACGAAGTTGCCGAGGAGTTCAGCAGGCGCTCAAAGTGGGGATACCGGGTTGAAGGACTCATCGCTCCCAATGCTGCGGCGCTCGAAGCGGTCGGCACTGAAGATTCGGTCTTCCCGATGCTCGGGGCACTCGAGGATCTGACGTCCATTGTTGCGGAGCGTCATATCGACCGTGTTGTGGTCGTTTCTCCCATTGCGGTGCGAGAGCTTATCGAGCGTCTCGCGCTGGCAGACGAGAGTCGCGTGCGCGTGGATGTCGTTCCCGAACTCTACGAGATATTCATCGGAACCGTCGATAGCATGGTGGCCGATATCCCGCTCATGGAGATCACTCGCTCCACGGTGCCTCCGTGGTTCGTTGCTGCAAAGCGAGCCGTGGATATCGTCGGTTCACTCGTACTGCTTGTGGTATTGAGTCCGGTGCTGCTTGTTGCAGCGCTCGCGGTGCTCCTGAGCGCGGGGTCGCCGACCCTGTTCGTTCAGGAGAGGGTGGGGCAGGATCTGCGACCGTTCAATCTCTACAAGTTCCGCACAATGGTGAACGATGCCGAGAAGGAGACTGGTCCGGTTCTCGCTACCGAGGATGACGCACGAATCACGGTTGTGGGCCGGGTTTTGCGCACGTATCGGGTCGATGAACTGCCGCAACTTGTTAACATCCTCAAAGGCGAGATGAGCTTTGTGGGTCCCCGTCCGGAACGAGCGTTCTTCGTAGACCGGTTCATTCGGGACATTCCGGGGTACAGAGAGCGATTCAGGATCAAGCCCGGCGTGACCGGTCTTGCCCAGGTGAGTGGAAGCTACGCAACGACTCCGGAACGCAAACTCAAGTACGACCTCATATACATGTATCATCAGAACCTGCCCATGGATGCTCAGATCATGGTCGAGACTATGCGAGTAGTACTCACCGGTCGAGGCGCACGATAGGAGAGCTCGTTGGCCAAGCGTAAGAACCAGCACAAGAATCAGCCCGCAGTCGCTGCCAAGACAGGCGCGACAGGAGCCGGACCGGATGTGATGAGTCCGGCACAAACGATTGCCTGGTGGTGCATTCACGGACTTGTCTTGATCGTGCCGCTCATCATGAGCAACTGGACGTGGCTTGGTTTCAGTCTCCCGCTTACCTATGATCAGTTCGACATCATCAAGGTGTTCGTGCAGCGGGGACTCACGCTCATCGCGCTCGGCGCATGGTCCTGGCACATGCTGACCAAGGGTGGTCGCCTTCGCCGCACCAAGATCGACTATGTGGTCCTGGCGCTACTCGCATGGGTACTGCTCACGAGCATTCTGTCTATCCAGCCTTCAATAGCATTCTTTGGTAAGTATCGGCGCTTCGAGGGCTTTATCTCATTTGTGAACTATGCCGCGATCTTCTTCATGGTTACTCAGTTCGCAGACCGCGCATCTCGTATTCGTTCTCTGGCGCGAACCCTCTTCTTTGGCGGAACACTCGTATCTCTCTACGGGATGATGCAATACATCGGTATCGATCCGGTGAAGTGGGGCAATCTCCCCTTCGAGGCGAATCGGGCATTCTCCACATACGGCAACCCTGACCTTCTGGGCGGGTACCTCGTCTTTCCTCTCGCCATCAGTCTCGCGCTTGCGCTCTCCGAGGAGAACATCAAGTGGCGCGCAACGTACTGGATGGGCTTTCTGATCACCGTCGCCTGTTGGATCATAGCGTTCACTCGAGGCGCATGGATTGGCGGAACGCTCGCCATCATCCTGATCATCATTGTGGCGGTGCGTCATCGGATCAAGTTGAATGTGGTTGACTACTCTTTTGTGGGTGCGATAGGTGCAGTTGCGACCGGACTCGTGATCGTGTCGCTGAGTGCGGCGTCGCAAGTCATGAATGTCGTTGCTCGAGTGGTTTCGATCTTTGATTTCGGCGACGCATCCGCGGCCTCTCGCTTCAGGATCTGGCAGGCCGCGATCGACGCGATCAAGGATCGCCCCGTGTTTGGCTTTGGGGCGGATACGTTCCGGCTGATCTTCCCGCAGTACAAGTCGATTGAATATGTTCAGCAGGTGGGATATCTGTCTGTTGCGGACAACGTTCACAACTATCCACTCCAGATCGCCTCGGCATTGGGCATTCCCGGATTCTTGCTGCTGTACGGAACATTCGCAGCCGCCGCGTGGTTCTCCGCACCTCTTGTCTTTCGCAAGCATGAAGGTGCCGAGCGAATGGTGCTTGCCGGATTCTGGGCGGCAGCCGCGGGCTACCTGGCGCATCTCATGTTCGGGATATCTGTGACCGGCTCCTCGTTCCTGTTGTGGGTTGCGATGGCCGTTGTGCTCTCGCCACTGGCCAAGAGCGTCGAGATCAGGGCACCCAGGTGGGGAACGCCTGTTGCAGTGACATGTCTGGTGCTTGTGGCTGTTCTGTCGGTTGGCAACGTGGTCTACATCACTGCGGACAACCACTACCTCAAGGCGCGGGTGTACTCGCAGGGCGCCGCGCGCGTCGCTGAGATTGAACGAGCGATCGCGCTCAACCCGTATAACGACATGTATCGGACCGAGCTCGGCGTGGCGCACGTCGATATCACCGTGTCGCTTGTGACGCAGGGGCGTGAGCTCTCGGCGCAGGGACAGAATACGGACGCCCTCAAACAGCAGGCACTCGTGTCATTCACAAAGGCGGAGGCCGCACTGAAAGAGGCAATCGCCTTCGTGCCATGGGAATACGACAACTATGTGTTCCTCGCCAATCTCTACAACCTGGGAGCCGACTTCCTTGATCCGGCGTACGGGGAGAAGGCCATCGCGATTGCCGAGCGAGGGGTCGAGGTCGAGGAGTACGGTCCCGCGATTCGATTCCAACTTGCCCGGGCTCTGCAGCGTGCTGGCAGAACAGACGAGGCGCTTGAGCATATCGAGTTCGCGGTTGAGATGGATCCCAAGTATGCCGAGGCGGTGCTCCTCATGGCGAATCTCTACAAAGAGACGGGGCGGATCGAGAAGGCGCGCGAGGCCTACGAGCTCGTCTTGAGGCGGCGGCCTGACTATCCGGGCGTGCAGGCTGAGCTTGACGCGCTCGAGTCGAGTTCGTCTACTCCCTAGTATTCAACATAGAAGCATGAGGTCGGCGCAATGAGTCAGATAGGGTACGTTCCGCCCACTACGGTGCAGCGACTTCCTGTGTACCTCAGGTGCCTGATCCTTGCCCAAAGCCAGCGCCGTGAGGTCCTCAACTCGGCCCAGATCGCGGACATGGCCGGAACCAACGGCGCTCAGGTTCGCAAGGATCTCTCATACCTGGGTGAGTACGGGGTACGTGGACTGGGTTATGACGTTGACAGCCTGGTCGCGCACCTCGTGCGATGGCTCGGTCTCGAGAAGACGAGACGCGCTGCAATCGTCGGGTTTGGCAGGCTGGGCAGCGCTCTGCGCAACTACGGCGGCTTCCAGGATCGGGGCATATCGGTCGTCGCTGTGTTCGATGCCGATCCCGACAAGATCGGATCGAAGACGGGCGACGTGACTATAGAATCCACGGAGCATCTCAGTGAGGCGATTGCGCGTGAGAACGTGGAGATCGCCATGCTTACCGTCCCTGCTTCCGTCGCAGAAGAGGTCTCAGCCGAGGTCATTGCCGGGGGAGTGAAGGCCATTCTGAATTTCGCTCCGGTGCACCTCGAGGTGCCGGACGGCGTGGTGGTGCGCCAGGCAGACCTCGCGGCTGACTTGCAGATACTATCCTTCCACCTCAGCGAAGCGGAGCGTGCGCGAACGTGAGCCATGACGACCAGTCATTCGACGACGCCGTACCGGCGGACTCGGCAGAGCTATCGGACGAGCACCCCAGCGAACAGCTCGTGCCGGTCTGGCTCGCTGCAGTCGTACTCGTGCTGCTTCTCGCCGTGATGGGTGTGGGTGGATTCATCCTGCGGGGCGTATTGGCCGGAGACTCCGCGAGCAGCACGCCTGAGGCACGCGAAATCGCACAATGGGAGCGGACTATCGATGCGACTCCCAACGATGCGCAGGCTCACCTGTCTCTTGGGTTCGCGTATCAACAGGCTGAGCGCTACGAGGAGGCTTTGTTTGAGTATGATCTGGTACTCAAACTCCTTCCGGGCGATCCGGCTGCTTCATACAACAAAGGTGTTGTACTCCTTGAGTTGGATGAAGATGCTGCTGGGGAAGAAGCCCTGTGGGATGTCTTGGAATCCGACCCGCAGCACGTACTCGCTGCGAAAGCACTCGGCGAGTACTATGCGGAGCGCAAAGAATACAGATCCCTCGTTACGGCGGTGCGTCCTGTGGTTGAAGCGAATGAATCGGCGGCTGACTTGCAGTACTTGATGGGACTTGGCTACGAGAATCTCGGGCGTGAGGATTGGGCCGAAGCGAGGTACCGACTTGCGTTGACGTACTACCCGGACATGGCTGAGGCGCATGAGGGACTCGAGCGGCTCGGGGTGAGCGAGTGATGGCCTCTACTCGCCGGCAACTCACTCCTCGGCAGGCATTCACGCTGATTGCGGTCGTGCTTGCTGTCGCACTCATCGCGCTCGTGCTTTATCTGTTGTTCTACATGGCTCCGACGGGATTCACTGAGCTCGTGGTGGATCCCGGCGAGGGCGGGCTTCGTCCGATCATGGTGATCAGCGGACCCGGCACGGGAGAGAATCCGTCTTTCAGTCGGCCGATGGGCGCCGCCTTTGGTCCGGATGGCCGGATCTACACCGTCGATACGGGGAATAACAGAGTGTGCGTGTTTGATGACAACGGAAGGTTTCTCTTTGAATTCGGTGGGTTCGGGGTAGCCAAGCCGGCTCCCGGAGCCGAGGCATCGTGGGAAGAGGGCAAGCTGAACTCTCCGCTCGGCATCGACATCGATGATGATGGAACAGTGTATGTTGCTGATTTCCGCAATGATTCGATTTCGGTGTTTGACGCCGAAGGGGCATTTCTTCGGCGTTTTCCTGATCCGGCGACCCGTGTCGGGTTTGGCGCCTCCGGACAAGACGGTACCGGGATCGCGGTGACCGACGTTGCTGTTCGCGACGGCAAGGTGTACGCGACGGATACGTATCAGGTTGTGATCTTCACAACGGAAGGCGAGCTGCTTGGCCAGTTTGGCAAACCGGGCCTTGAAGAGGGCGATCTCGACCACCCGAACGGCATCGACGTTGACGAGAACGGCGTCATCTATGTCGCAGATTCCAATCACAATCGCGTAACGGCGTTCGACCCGGACGGTGAGGTGCTCTGGCAGGTCGGGGAGCGCGTGACTGAGATGGCGCGTGAAGCTGAGTACACATTCGGACTTCCGCGTGACGTTGCCCTTTCCGAGGATGAGACACTCCTGGTCGTTGATGCGTTCGAGTTTGACGTCGCTGAGATTGATGAGACGGGCATCATCGCTCGTTACGGTGCCAGGGGTGTTGAGCCGGGTCAGTTCAACTTCGCGAACAGTGTCGATGTTCGCGGGTCGGACGTGGTGATTGCGGACAAGGAAAATGATCGCGTTCAAGTGCTCGAGCTGATTCGCTAGCATGGCTCGGGACTTGCTGTACTCATGATGGTTAATACGAATGAAGAACGGACTCCCACTGGCGGAGGCCGTTCGTGACCTGAACAGGATGAACACCTTTGCGATGGTTCGCTGGGATTTCGGCGCTCATCATGATTGGCGTGCTGGCTTTCGCGTCGCCTGCGCTTGCCTATGATGAGGCGGGCTCTGGCCGGACGTGCATAGAGTGTCACGGTCTTGAGCTGGGGGAGTCGGCTGTCCCGACTCCGACCGTCACGCGCAAAGGGCCGCACGGCGGCTACAGCACCGGTACTCAGAAATGCGAGACGTGCCATACCGTTCACGTGGCGCCACTTGGCTCAACGATGCTGTTGCCTGCGGCGACAATCAAAGACACCTGCAATAGCTGTCACGATGGCACGGGTGGTCAGGGAGTGTACGGTGTTCTGGCAGCTCGCGGTCTCACCCCGAATTCGGCACACCGCATCGAAGCGACCAACATTGTCCCCGGTGGAGCGACTGACGGAAGCGATACTTCGCGAGTCTTCTCCGCAGCTGGCGGTCTCATGACGTGTAGCGATTGCCACAGCCCGCATGACGGGCAGACGGTTGATCCCTTCACCGGTGATCGAGTGCGTGATGCCTCCGAGGCCGCGCAGTCAGAGGCGACAACCCTCACTCCGGCCACGAACAGGCTATTGCGTCAGCGCCCTACGGGTGCGGATAGTGCTGTCACCGTGTACGGTTCGAGTTGGTGCGGCGGTTGTCACAAGGGCCGCCTGTCAGGCTCGGCCGGTGTCGTGAATCACCCGGTTGAGACCGAGACTGCCGGGTTCGCATATGACAATGTTCCTCTGGTGGACGGTATCGATCAAATCACAACATCGTTGGGATCCTTGGGCGGAACGAACCGCGGCTACACCATGCCGGCTACCCGCACCGTGGAGCAGGCCGGCCACAAGCCGATCTGTCAGCAGTGCCACGAAGATGCGCGGAGCGTTGGAGACGTAACGCAGGGCACGATTGACGCGTCCGAGGCATTCACCGTCACCACAGCAGACGGAACGACGACAACCGACAATCCAAGATTCCAGGTATTTCCTCACGAATCTGTGAACGACAGCTTCTTGATAGAGGAGAATGACGATCTGTGTCTCAACTGTCATGTCCCGCCTGGGGGCTAGGCTACTCCGGCACTCGATGTCGCCTGCTCAACGCGTTGGAGTAACATGACGGGTATGAGACCTCGCTCCCCACTGATACATGCGATAGTGGTTGTGCTGCTCGCTGCCATGTTCGCAGTTGCCGGGTGCTCCGCGCCCGCACCAACCGACCTTGTTGGCGAGCCGCAGATACCGACCGGCCTTGATCTCACGACTCCCGAGGCGAGTGTCAGCACGTATCTCGCATGGACGTCATTCGCCTATCGGATGGCCAACTCCGAGGTTGCGACCCCGGCGATGACGGCCGAGGAATGGGTCGGGGTGGATTCGTATGTCGAGAAGAATCGCCAGGAGGGCAAAGCCATCGAGCAGTACCTCACATCACTTGAGATTCGCTCGAACACGACACAGGAGTCGACCGCCACGATCGCTGCGCGAGAAGAGTGGGAGTATCGCTACTTCAGTCTTGATACGCTTGGCTACGTAAGCGATTCGCTAGCGGCTTCATATGAGACGACTTACACCGTGGTTCTCGTGGGCAGCGAGTGGTTTGTCCACGACGTGGAGGCTCGACCCCTGACTCCGGTCGAGTAGGAGTGCTCGTGCAGCGACTCCGCCGCTTTCTCAGGTCTCCTCGCACGGCAATGTGGCTGATTTCGCTTGCAGGTGTGTGGATCTTCCTGGGTACGTTTGTTCCGCAGGATGCAACAGACCTTGTCGCCGCTGAGGCGTGGCGCGTTGCGCATCCCGTGTGGGCTCAGATTACGGGAGCGATTGGGCTTCAGGCGGCGTATTCACACCCGGTGCTGTTCGCGCTTGTCGGCCTGCTCGCAGCATCGACGGCCGTGTGCGCATGGGATCGAACCCGACGCTCGGTGCGTTCGTGGCGTCACTCAGAGAGCGTTCTCGAGTCTGATGTAGCAGCGCTCAGATCCCGCCCGCACTTCATCATCGAGCTGCCTGCGCACGAAGGGCGCTCATCCGACGTACTTGTTGATGCTGAGCGCATCCTGCGCGCGATGCGATTGCGCACACGACGTGGACCTTCACTCCTGCTTGCTCGCACCCCCCGGCTGGGGCTTCTGGGAAGTCCGATCTTTCACTGGGCGCTCGTTGGGCTACTGCTTGCCGTGCCTCTCGGGTGGCTCGTGCGCTCGGAGGGATTGCTCGGTGTCGTTGAGGGCGAGTCAGTGATTGATGCACCCGAGTCCTACGGCGTGCTTGATGTCGGGCCACTGCACGGATCGCTGAGCGGGCTTGAAATTGGTGTCGCTACTCCAGTCGAGTTGTCATATGTGACCGACGGTGTCGAGCGCGGTGTGGCACCCGTGGTGACACTACGCGATGGTGACCGGGTGGTTGCTCAGGGCAGGGTTCACGCCAACAGACCGCTGCGCTATGGAGCGATGCTGGTGCATCAGGATGACTATGGTGTTGGAATTGTGCTTGCCGATGATGTTGGCGGGAGAGAAGGCTTTCTCATCGACTTCGCGGCTGATGCAGGTGCGGTGGCATCGACGGAGTTCCAAATGAGCTCTGAAACCACTCCTACTACGGTGGTTGTCATTCCGCATCTTGAGACAAACGCAGACGGGATGATTGCGCTCTACGAGCCCCGGGAGATGCGAGTGACTGCTTCCGGTGGTTCGGAGTGGAGCGTTGTCTTGGCCGAAGGCGATCGCTTCGAGGTCGAGGGCACAACCATCTCGATCGAGCGCATTGGCTACTACGCACGCCTATCGGTCGTAGACAACTCCGCACTCTACGTGATCTACGTGCTACTTGGCCTCGCGATCATTGGTATCACTCTTGCGATTGCGGCTCCGTATCGTGTGGTTCACATGCTTGTCGTGACCGGCGAGAATGGGCGAGCACTTCATGTCCGCGTCGCGCACTTCCATAGGGAAGCAGCGTTCGTCTCACGTCTCGGCGATCGACTCTCTGTCGCTCTCCGTGCCACAGAAAGGGTGTCTCGATGACGCTAGAGATTGTGCTCATGTGGACAGCAGTCACCTGCTACGCCGCCTCAACTATTCTGTACGTGGTGGGCCTCGTGTTTCGTATGCCCAAGACGGTCGCAATCGCGTTGTGGGTCGGTCTGGTCGGACTTACTCCGCACCTGGCGGCAATTGGAGTCCGTTGGGTGCGCGTTGGGCACGGACCTTACCTTGGGTTCTATGAAGTGGTCTCCTCGTATGCATTTGTGTCAGTCGCCGTTCTTGGTCTCCTGGTCTGGAGGAGATCTGATCTCAAACTGCTGGGCGTATTCATCATGCCGGTCTCCTTTCTGTTGGTTGGGGCCGCGATGTTCACCCCCAAGGCGGAGCTGGAGATCACGAGTACGCTTGCAAGCTGGTGGCTCACGATACATGTGACCTTCGCGAAGCTCTCGTATGGGGCATTTGCCGCCTCGTTTGCCATTGCGCTCGTGTATCTGTTTCGGGATCGCGCCGCAGGGATGCTTGGCGAGGCACTCGCCAAGTTGCCATCGCAAGAAGAGCTTGATGACCTTGGTTCTCGATTCATTGGGATCGGATTCGTGTTTCTTGGAATCATGATTGCCGCAGGCGCGATTTGGGCGAACGAGGCCTGGGGTCGCTACTGGGCATGGGATCCGATCGAGACCTGGTCTCTGATCTCCTGGATTGTGTATGCGTTGTACCTGCACTCGCGTCTCACCCTTGGATGGCGCGGACGCAAGTCAGCCTGGTTCGCCGTGCTTGCCTTGCCGATAGTCCTATTCGCGTTTGTTGGAGTGCCGCTCGTATACAACTCGATACACGGCGCTTACCTCACTGGCTACTAGGGCGATCGAGGTCGTTGCCGGACACGACTAGGCACCGCAGAAGCGACCATCTCATCCTCCACGAATCGTTGCCCTGGAGCTGCATCGCTCAAATCAGACCGTGAGCTCAAGACGAGTGTTAACTTTGCTTCAAACAACGACGGACCATGCTAAACTGAGCAAGGCGCTCCCGATTGCGTCCAATGAAGCGCGCGCAGACATCATGGTCACCGGAAACGGTTGGCCTCGGGAGGATATTTGAGCGACTCGGACGTCGTCTCTGGCGACATCGAAGCCATTCAGGATAGTGCGGAAGAGGGCGAGCAGAAGCGGCGCTCAAAGCGCGCATTGCTTCTCGTTCTCCTGCTCCTGCTGCTACTGTGCGCCATCACCAGCATCGTTGATGTGTGGGTGAACCGCGGACCCGACGAGGCTCGGTTCGTTACCCGCAACATTGAGTGCCTGCAGTGCCACACCGAACTCATCCCTGATATGTCCCAGGCCGCTGTCCACAATCCCTTCTTGCTCAAGGAATGCACCGTCTGCCATACGCCACATGGTCAGGAGGTCGAGCGCACCACATATGCCGGTGTCTCTCGCACCTGGAAACGGGTTCGTACGCTCGTAGAGTGGCTGCCACTCAAGTGGGTCTTCTCGGCGTATGACAGTGTCGCTGGCGTGACTGATTCAGATACAGGCGGGGAGATCATCAGTTCATCGACCCAGCAGGTCAAGGGCGAAGAATCGTATCTCGTTGCGCCGCTCGACGAGATCTGTTGGATCTGTCATGGAGACCTCGGCGCAAAGCGCATGGAGGCCTACCCCCATGCACCGTTCTTTGGCGGCTATTGTACGAACTGCCACGACCCACATTCGTCTGACTTCCGTGTGCTGCTCGTTCAGGATGAGCGGGACCTGTGCGTCACGTGTCACCCGGTTGCCGAGGAGATGGGCCGCGACCAGCTGCATCCACCGTATGAAGGTCGCTACTGCACGAACTGCCATGACCCGCATGCTTCAGAGTGGCGGGGTATTCTCGTTGATAATCAGCGCGACCTCTGTTTCTCCTGCCATCCTTCGGTTGCACCGCTGAGTCTCAAGGGCGTGCAGCATCAGCCGTTCCAGTACGACAACTGCACGGGCTGTCATGAGCCGCACGGATCGAACTATGAGCCATTGCTGATCCGAGAGACGCCTATGCTGTGCTACTCATGCCATCCGTCGATCGAGAAGGATTTCATGCGGCCGAGCCATCATCCGGTCGATACGGTCGAGTTGGAGTGTGCGGGATGCCATGACCCGCATGCGTCAGACTACGCAGGACTGCTCTTTGCCCGGGGCAACACGTTGTGCCTCACCTGTCACTCTACGTATCCAACGGCGGCAACCTACAACAACTCAGCCCACGGCAAGGAGAACGTGCTGTGTACCGGCTGTCACACGCCGCACGGTTCGAACTTCACGCCAATGCTGAAGGACAGCAACCCGATCATCTGCTTCGACTGTCACGAACGGATGGATTTCGATGAGAATCCACGCAATACCGATGGGATCGGGCGCAATCACCCCGTTCGTCCCGTACACTATGATGTGAACAAGGATGCACCGTTGACCTGCTCATCTTCATGCCATGATCCTCATGGGACGTCGAACAACTATATGTTGCGGTACTACGACTTCCCACGGGATGGAACGTGCTTGATCTGCCACGGAGTTGTTCCTGGCGTAAAGGTCGGCGTGGACTACTAGTTATTGACTGTGAAGGATGCCATCGATGGCTAAGCTCTCCCTGATATCTGGCTTCAAGGATCCCGCCCGCCGCCCGCGGTTCATCATCTGGACCGGAGTTGCGGTTCTTGGACTCGCTGTGTTCGTGATCGCCGCTCTTGGCATCACGTCCACGTATTGGTTTTGCGCCAATGGGTGCCACAAGGTTCAGGACGACACCATCACGGCGTATCAGGCCTCGGCTCACAACAAGGTGTCATGCATGGCATGCCATATGCCCGTGAACTCGGATCCTGTCACCTTTCTCTTTCACAAAGCCGAAGCTCTGGGCGAACTGTATCTGACGGCGACCAACAAGTATGAGATTCCTCTGAACGGTGAGTCGCACCTCGCTCTTGAGATGCCCTCCGAGCAGTGTGAACAGTGCCATTCTGATAATCGCCAGGCCACTCCCTCGCAGGGAATCGTGATAGATCACGCGATTCATGCAGAGAATGATGTGACGTGTACGGTGTGTCATAACCGGGTGGCGCACAACGAGGATGGGATGGAGTTCGTCAACGTCGACCCGGCCACTGAGACCACGAACACCGGCCATGATGACTTCATGCTGATGACCTCGTGTTTCCGATGCCACAGCCAGGAGAGCGACGGCTTGGCGCCGGGTGCGTGCGGGGCGTGTCACACTCCTGGTTTTGAGCTCAAGCCCGCGAATCACGTTGAGCCTGGCTTCTATGAGTTCGGCGGAGACTCTTACCTTCATGCGGAACTCGCTCAGGAGGCGTGGGGTGAGACCACTGCCACCGCCGAGGCATCAGCAGCCTCAAATGAATCTGCCGAGGAAGGCTCTGATGGCTCCGAACTCGATATGATGCCCCTCGATGACATCTTCTATTGTGGTACCTGCCACGCGGAGTCGTTCTGTACGGATTGCCACGGTGTGCCAATGCCGCACCCGGCCGACTTCACCCAGGGACATGGTGAGCTTGGAAAGACCAACTCCGCGGTATGTGCCAACTGCCACGCCAAGGGAGCGGCTGCCGGGAGCACCGGAACGGAGTTCTGCAACTCGTGCCATCACCCGCAGGGTGATGCGACCAAGCCGTGGATTCCTCAGCACTTTGTCGCCGTGCGCCAGTCCGGAGCTCAGCAGTGCTTTGACTGCCACAACCCGACATTCTGTGCGGAGTGCCACGTTCGCGGCACGAGGTGAGCCAAGGGCACGGAATGCGTGCGCTCTCTGACCGGCTCGCGGGCGGAGTCTCAACTGGTCGGCTTGTCGCCCTCATGCTGTTTCTCATTGCGTTGGGAATCGGTTCGTTCATTGGGTGGCTCGTTACCGGCTCGGACCCGGGCGAGGTCGATGCGATCGACTTCGCATACTTCACGCCCGATTCAACAGCCACGGTTTCGTTTGCCGGCGCGTTCCCGCCGTCGGATCGTCCTGCTCTTGGGCGCCCGCTGGGTATTGCGGGCGACGGGGAGCGATTGTTCATCGCGGAGGCGGACGCCGGACTCGTGTCGGTTCGATCCTACGCCGGCGCGCTCATAGAGACCCTCACCGTGCTCCCTGCACCGGGTGCTGCGGCGTTCTATCCCGTGGATGTTGCTCTGCTGCCTGACGGGACACTGGGAATCGTTGACACGGCGGGAAGTCGTGTTGTCTGGGTGGATCCGGATGAGCCGGGAAGCTCAGGGGTTCTCGCGGGAGCTGCCGAGGCTGTACAGCCAACCGCTATCACCGCCTCTGATGACGAAGTCTTCGTCGCGGATGCGGTGTCCGCTACCGTTGTCGCCTTCTCACTCGATAGTCAATCTCGTCCTCGGCGCATTGGCGACTCCCTTGACCCACCGCTTGCTTTCGCCGGCGGTCTCGCGTGGGAAGACAGGACGCTGCTCGTTGCCGATTCGAATGCCGGGCGGGTCTTGAGGTTCGAGGCCGCCACCGGAGAGCTTGTGGGGTTCATTGAGAGTCGACTCGAGCTACCCAGGGACCTCACCGCACTCAGCGATGGGCGCATTGTTGTTGTCGAGACGTTCGCGCGCGTGGTGTCGATATTCGACTCGACAGGAGCGACTCGTGATGACACGGTGGGAGACGAGCATACGGATCGCGTATCGGAGGGTGGTATCCTGTCCGCACCCGAAGGAGTCTTCTGGGATGCCCGGGAGCTGCGGCTGTATGTGACTGATGCAGCCGCAGGGCAGGTCAAAGTGTACAACGTACGCGAGGAGACACAGTAATGGAATCGCGGGTTCGCACAATGGGATCACGTGTGATCGGTGTGGCCGTCGGCCTGACCCTCGTGGCTCTTCTTGCCGCGTGTGGCGGACAGTCGCGTGAGTTGGCCGCTCCTGAGCAGTCTGTTCAGCAGTTGCTGGAACTGAGAGCGGAGCGCTCCGTGGACGCGTCGGCTTATGCGGAGTTCCTCCTGGAGCCAGCCCTTGCCCAGGAGCTTGCGAGCGCATCACAAAGTGAGGCGCAAGCCGATTCAGCCATCGCTCCCACGCCGGACTGGGAGCAGCCGTACATATCTGCAGAAGAAGACAGCGCAGCGGATGTCGTTGTCGTCTGGATTGCCGATGATGCCCATCCCGACTGGCCCATCGCAACGGTGTTCGACATGAGTCTGATCGATGGGCGCTGGGTGGCCGGAGATGCGAATGCGGTCGAGGGCACAGGGGCCATCCCGCCGCCGCTCAACTAGCGATTCGCCGCTATTTGGCGCTCGCATCATCGCACCGGGAGTCCGTGCAACTATCACGAAGTCGCGCTACACTACGTGCATGAAGTAACGAACTTTGCGCGTCCTGCGACCGGAAGGACTGCCCGTGGCGACCCACACCCACGTACCTGAGGCATCGGTGTATCGTCTCTCGCTCTACCACTGCTATCTTGGCGAACTCATCCGCAAGGGGAGCCAGGGCAGAATCACCTCACGGCATCTCGCCGAGGAACTCAGCGTGAAAGAGGAGACGGTTCGTCGTGACATGTCGTTCATTGGCGGAGTCGGGCGTCCCGGCGCTGGATATGACACACATGAGCTGTTTGCATCGCTCACAGAATTCCTCGGACTCTCCGATGAGTATCCGATCATCAAGATCGGTTCAGCTCAGATGCTCTCAGCCCTGCAGGTGGTCTTCCCGTCACACAGTTACGGCGTACGTCCTGTCGCGTACTACTCGGAACTGCCCGATGACGTGGGCAAGGAGATCGACGGGATTGAGATTCGCCACATCACTGACTTGCCCAAGATTGACCGCGAACTGGGCGTCACCGTGGCGCTCGTAGCGTGTTCGCCGGGCTGGGTTCAGATGACGATCGACCTGCTCGGCGAATCCGGAGTATCGGGCGTGCTGTTGCTCACTCCCGCGATTCGCATCAACAAGCCCGAAGGCATGGAAGTCAGTCACGTGCGCATGCCATGCGACATCAAGTCGCTTGCATGCCGCTGTCAGTCACTGTAGAGGTTCAGCGAGTGGCCAAGGCCACGTAACGTGCGCGCGCGTGACCGGGTGACGGCGTTTGTGAATAGTGGAATCGACATGAGTCGGTTCATCAATGTAGCTAGATGCGTTCACGGTTGCACGAAGTCTTTGGGTGTACACCCCCCGGCTCGAGGCCGGCAACCATTTTCATCGCCCGGCATGGCAGCACCGAGATGGTCGCATGCTCAGTCCCCGATGGCAGGAAACCGTTCACCTGCCGCGAATGTTATACTTGCCGCCACTGTGCGTACGACGGCACGTCTGTGCCGCTCATGGTGCTGCCGGGCACTAGATGGGACGCACGCGATACTGGAAGGCCTGGGTCCGTATGTCGAGAGTCGACCTTGTCTTGCTACACGCTCCGAGTGTGTACGATTTTCGTGAGCATTCGATCATGTTCGGACCGGTCTCGGACATGGTGCCCTCAACGCCCGCTTTCGAGATGTATCCTCTCGGTTTCACCACGATGGCCGAATACATGGAGCGTCACGGTCTTCGGGTTCGTATCGTCAACCTCGCCGTGCTCATGCTCAACCGTCCCGGCTTTGATGTCGAGGCGGCTATTCGCGATATGAACCCGGTCGCATTCGGGATCGATCTGCACTGGCTGCCTCATGCCCATGGCTCGATTGAGATCGCCAAGATATGCAAGAAGTATCACCCGGACAAGCCGGTGATCTTTGGCGGCTTGTCGGCGAGTCACTATCACGAAGAGCTCGCGAGCTACGAATGCGTCGACTACGTGGTTCGAGGTGACTCCACCGAGGATCCGATCACGCGGCTCATGTTCGCCCTCAAGGGCAAAGGGCGCATCGACGACATTCCGAACCTCACCTACAAGACGCGTGACGGAAGCATCGTCTCGACGCCGTTCTCGTGGATTCCCAAGGACATGAACGACATCTCGCTCGATTACTCGTTCTCAATGAGGTCGGTCATTCGCGATCGAGACATGATGGGTTCGGTGCCGTTTCGCGACTGGCTGCAGTATCCGGTGTGCGCATCGCTCACGTCTCGCGGGTGCACCCATGACTGTGTGACTTGCGGTGGCTCGGCATATGCATTTCGGGAGCACTACGGTCGCGATCGCATCGCGTTTCGTGACCCCCAGCTGCTCGTTCGCGATATCGAGCACATCCAGAAGTACATCCCGGGCCCGATCTTCGTACTCAACGACTTCCTTCAGGCAGGGCGCGACTACGTGGGAGAGTTCATTCGCGGCCTGTCAAAGATCAATCTGCGCAACCCCATCGGCTTCGAGTTCTTCAAGCCGCCTGCCGAGGAGTTCTATGAGTTCCTGAATGAACACCTCAACGACTATTCCGTTGAGATATCGGTCGAGAGCCACGACGATGACGTGCGCGCCGCGTTCGGTAAGAAGCACTACACGATGGATCAGGTGGAGACCTCGATCGAAGCGGCCCTCAAGCATGGGTGCAGTCGATTCGATCTGTACTTCATGACCGGTATTCCAACCCAGAGCGCGGCGTCGGTGCTGGAGACCGCCGGCTATCTTGAGGGACTGTATGACCGGGTGGGCAACGACAAGCGGCTGTTGGCCTTTTCTTCGCCGATGGCTCCGTTCCTCGACCCCGGTTCTCGCGTGTATGACGACCCCTCGAAATACGGATACACGCGTCTGGCGGATACGCTCGAGGAGCATCGCCAGCTGCTTGTGCAGCCTTCCTGGAAGTACATCATGAACTACGAGAGCGATGCGATGACCCGCAGCGAACTCGTTGATGCCACCTATGAAGTAGGGCTTCAGATCAATCGTCTCAAGGGCCGAATCGGCGTTGTCGAGCCGGAGGCTGCGGCTCAGACAGAAGCGCGTATCGGGCAGGCACGTGAGGCGATGGCGCACATCGATGCCATAGTTGCGGGTCCGCAGGAGGATCGCGCCAAGCAGTTCGCCGCGCTCAAGGCCGATATGGATCGACTGAGTGAGTCCACCGTGTGTCAGAAGTCCGAGCTCAACTGGCCTGCGTACGCTTCCTATAGGCACGTCTGGCACGTCCTTGTGTTGTGGGTGACGGAGAATCTCGCTAACCTGTTCAATCTGCGGCGCGTGACCCCGCATCCAGTGTGCGAGACTACGGAGGTCTAGGTGACTGAACCCACCGCTCCGGAACCGCGAGAAGCGGCTCCGGGCGAGGCAACGAGTGAGAGAGTGCGTGGCATCTTCTCCGGTATTGCGACCAATTACGATGCGTTCAACCTTCTGTCGAGCTTCGGCATCGACAGAATCTGGCGTCGTCGTGCCGTCGGGCTTTCTCGACTCCGAAAAGGCGAGCGCGTCCTCGACCTGTGCGCCGGCACGGGAGACCTGTCGCTGGTGTATGCAAAAACAGGGCTTCCTTCCGAGGTTCTGGGTACCGATTTCGTACCTGAGATGCTGGCAGTTGCCGAAGGCAAGGTTGGAAAGGTCGCAAGCGGCGTCCCTGTTCGATTCAGCCAGGCCGATGCACAGGACCTGCCGTTCGATGATCGGTCGTTTGACGTGGTGAGCGTTGCCTTCGGAGTGCGCAATCTACCGGATCGGGCCGCGAACTTCCGGGAGGTTCGACGCGTTCTCAAACCGGGCGGACGCTACGTCATCCTCGAGTTCTCGCGTCCTCCCTTTCCGCCGTTCAGGTGGCTCTATCATGCGTATCTCAGGCTCGTGATACCCACGCTCGGGTCATTGCTGTCGGGAGGGGATCGTGCGTCCTTCCAATATCTCAACGACTCGATTCTCAGGTTCCCGAATCAGCCGGCGCTCGCTGCCGAACTGCGGGCGGCGGGTTTTGATGTCGTTGACTGGAACAACGTGTCGTTCGGGATCGTGGCCGTGCACGTAGCGACAGTCTGAGCGCAGACGTCCTTCGCGTTGCACATCGCGCACCTGGGGTAAGATAGGCGAACATTCAACGCAATCCACAGGAGGCCAGATGCTCCTCGCTGCCAGGTACGTTCTCCCCGTGTCATCACCGCACATCGAGCACGGCGCGGTTCTCGTTCGCAATGACGAAATCATCGAGATAGGCGAATTCGACAAACTGCGCGAGGCGCATCCCAACGAGGAAGTCCGTGATTTTGGACTTGCGGCGCTGATGCCCGGATTCGTGGATCTGCACACGCATCTCGAGTTCGCCACGATGCGTGGACTCGTTGATGACCTGCCCTACTCGCAGTGGAAGCTGCAGCTCATGGAGCGTGAGCAGAAGTTTGATGACCGTGATTGGGAAGATTCGGCACTGTTGGGCGCACTCGAAGCCCTTCAGTCCGGCATCACGACCGTTGCCGATATCACCGACACCGGAGCAAGCGCCCGCGCAGTCGCCGTCTCGGGGCTTCGCGCGTTCGTGTATCGCGAAGTCGCAACCATGGACAAGCGGGAGATCGATTCGGTGATGGAGCGCGCCCTCAGCGATATGGCGGAATGGCGTGAACTGTGCGACCCGGATCGCGTTACCGTGGGTATTGCTCCTCACTCGACGTACGCATGCCATCCGGAGCTCTACACCCGTGTTGCCCAACTTGCCGTGCAGGAAGGGTTGCCGGTCTCTATGCACCTGGCCGGTTCGCGCGAGGAGTATGACTTCGTCAAGTACGGTAGCTCTCGGCTCGCCGTCGACTTTCGCGACCTCTACGGCGGTGACCAGCTCGGCTGGCTACCGACCGGTGTGAGTCCGGTGCAATACGTCCTGCAGTGGGGACTGTTCGATGTACCGAACCTGCTGGCGGTCCACTGCACCCAGGTCGATGAAAGCGACATCGAGGTTCTTGCCTCCAATGACGTTGCGGTCGCCTTCTGCCCGCGTTGCAACGCCAAGCTCGGGATGGGCGTGCTGCCGGTGCGTGAGATGCTGCAGAAGGGAATCAGAATAGGCATCGGGACTGACTCACCGGCCTCGAACAATACCCTCGATATGTTCGATGAGATGCGGATCGGTCTGCTGATCCAGCGGGCGGTCGACGCGCACGAGCAATTCCACATCGCACGCAAGTTTGTGAAGCTCGCGACGCTCGATGCAGCGCGTGCGCTGCAGATCGACGACCGGGTGGGCTCGCTGGAGGTAGGCAAGCAGGCGGACATCATCGCGGTGGATCTCTCGCACGGACATCAGGCTCCGACCGCGTATCCGTACAGTACTCTCGTGCACACGGCCAACCAGGAGAACGTGCTGTTCACGATGGTTGCAGGCGACGTGCTCTATGACTCCGGTTCGTGGGGAAGCCTCGACGCAACGCATCTGCTTGCGCGCGCCGAGGAGATGCGCGACAAGCTGCGGGCCTAGATGCGTGAGTGCGGCACAGTCGTTCACGTGGACGACATGCGGGTCGACGTTGAGATTGCGCCATCCGAGGCATGTGCCGGATGTGGAGCCTGCTCGAGCGCCTCAGGTGAGAAGCGCCTGCTTGAGGGCGTGTTCGCCTCAATTTCGCTCTCGGTCGGCGATGTCGTGGAGCTTGAGATTCCGCAGCGCGGCCGTTGGAGGGCGCAGGTGCTTGTGTTCGTGCTTCCTGTTACTGTTCTCGTTCTGGGATATTTGGCGGGATTCTTGCTATTTTCGCAACTAGGCGCGAACCCGGACACTGGCGGGGCCGTCATAGGGATAGCGGCAGGCGTTCTGTCCCTTGTCAGTCTGCGAGTGATTGGGCGCTCCGCCAGCTATGACAGATATGAGCCGCAGGTGCGTGATATAATCTCCCGCGGTTCGACACGCCGCTTCGGTGAATCATCTCCGGATCGGCTGGCACCCCCCTACAGAGGAGGCAACAACTCGTGAGCGACCAGGACTTCTTCTTCGACGAGGACGAGAAGCCGATCGAGGCGGCCGAAGAGAAGCCGACGCGCGTGCAGGGCCAGAAGAAGCCCGCAACGCGTCAGGCAACCGCCCCCGCCGGCATTCAGAGCGTGACGATGACAGTGGCTGCGCTGATTGGCGTTGTCGCACTGCTCATTGGTGTCATCATCGGCATTCTGATTCCTGCTGGTGCCTCAACCAGCGCAACGATCCCGACGGCGGGCACTGGGTCCGCAGTGAGCGCTCCGCAGTTGACGCCTGAGCAGCTTGAGGGCGGAGAGCTTCCCGCCGGTCATCCTGATCTCGGCGCCGGCGCCGGCACCGGTGCGCCTGTGCCTGACGCAGGTTCGACTGATGCGACAGCACCTGCCGAGTAACATCCCGTAGTAACCCATGCGGGCCCGGAGCCGCGAGGTGCCGGGCCCGCCGTAATGTGCACGTCCGATTGGAGGGATCGCGTGGCGATCAACAAGAAGCAGACACCGCCGATTGTCAAAGCGGGGATTATCGTGGTGGCGGCGCTGATGGTGCTTGCCTTCACCCTGCCGCTCATCAGCCCGACTTTGTTCACCGGTGGCACTGCGACCAATACGACTGGTACTGCGGGTCAGTCAGACTACGATACCGTCGCCGCGAACTACTCAGGTACTGTTGAGGCCTTTCAGCAGCAGCTGGAGAGCGACCCCACGAGCTATACGGTACTCGTCAATCTTGGCAATACCTATTCGAACTGGGGTCAGGAGCTCTATCAGATCCAGCAGAAGATACAGCCTGCTTCCCAGCCGATATGGTCGGCGAGTGCGACGTACTACGGCCAGGCTCTGGCCGTTCAGCCGGGATCACCCGAAGTCTCGACAGACTACGCGATCTCGCTCTTCTATTCCGGTCAGCTCAATCGCGCGATTGAGGTAATCGAGCCGGTCATGGTCGAGAATCCGGATTTTGCCCCGGCGTTCTTCAACGCAGGCATCTTCTACAGCAATGCAGCGAGACCTGCCGACGCCGCATCAGCCATGAGCACGTATCTCGTGCTTGATCCAAATGGGCAGTTCGGTGATGTTGCGACCGCCCAGAGCATCATAGATGAGGCAGGCGCGGCTCCGGTGACAACACCGTAGTAGTCTGCTCAGTGGAGATAGACACCAGGGAGCGCGACCCGAAGAAGCGGGTCGCGCTCCCTGTGCGTGTACCGAGCGTCCAAACGGCTCTGTGAAGCGCGTTACATACTGCGCTCTCCCAGCACCGCCATTGCGTCATCGATTGATCCGGCGGTCGAGAAGATTCCATTCAGCCGCGTCAAAGACAGAATGTTGTCCACAGTCTCATTCGTTACAAGCACCAAGCGCCCGCCCTGTGCACCGTATTCCTTCGATAGGCTCAGCAACAGACCCAGGCCCGAACTATCGAGATACTCGAGACCGGAGAGGTCAACCACGGTCGACGGAGGTGAAGACTTCAAGACTCGGTCAATGCTCATGCGAAATGATGCGCATTCACCGTAGTCGAGGTCACCAGAGAGACTCAAGAGCCAGTGTGCTTCGCCTTGTGAGAGATCGATCGAAAGAGTCATCGGTTTCCTTTCTCGCAACACTCAACTCTTTCCTACCCATTTGTGAAGCCGGGGAACGGCTTGCGGGACTATGCGTCAGGTCGGTAGGTGCGTCCGGACAGGTGTAGTGTAGCCGCGGATGGACGCTCACGGTACAATCAGAGCCGTCCTATACCGCCATCCGGGAGTGATATACCGCATGGAACTTGAAATCCGATCAGAACAGACCGAGAACTACTGCCTCATGTCCCTTTCGGGCGAGGTGGATGTGTATACGGCTCCTGCACTCAAGCAGAAGCTGATCGAGCAGATTGAGTCGGGCTGCGGCACTATTCTTGTAGATTTGGACAGCGTTGGTTTCATAGACAGTTCCGGGTTGGGAGTTCTGGTTGGCGGTTTGCGCCGAGCGAAGGAACGCTCCGGCTCGATTCGTCTTGTGTGTACTCGAGAGAGCATTCTCAAGATTTTCAGGATTACCGGTCTCGACAAGGTCTTCCCGATTTTCGAGAGTATCGACGAGGCGCGGGACTTCTAGTCCCTCCGTGCTCTTGCTCGCACGCTTTTTGCGTCCTACTATCGAATGCACCGCCTCGCGCGGCTCCCAGTTGGGTCCGGCAAATATCGGGAGTGTGTCTGCCACGTGTTTGGCATCAGCGGAACTGAACTATTCATCGTAGTAGTGTTCGCACTACTAATCTTTGGCCCCGACAAACTGCCGGAGTTTGGGCGTACCGCAGGCAAGTTCTGGCGTGAGTTCAAGCGCGCACAGGACAGCATGGAATCAGTGATTCGCGCCGAGATGTATGGTGAGCGGCCGACAGTTGATCAGACGGTTAGTGCAACTCACTCGATCTCACCCGATGACGATGAGGAAGAGGAGGAAGAGGAGGAGTAGTAGCGGTTCGCCGCAGCCTCTGAAGGCCCATGCCAATCGGACCCAAGCGTATGCCCTTTCTCAGTCACCTTGACGAGCTTCGCAAGAGGCTCTTCATCATTGCAATCCTCGTGATCGTCGGCTCGACAGGACTGTACTACTGGGGATGGGATATCTACGCGATTATCATGGCCCCTGTGCTTTCTGCACTCGGAGATCAGTCTCCTACAGTCTTTGGTCCGTTTGAGGCGTTCACCCTCAAGTTCAAAGTTGCTCTCTACGGCACGCTGATCCTTGGCAGCCCGATCATCATCTGGCAGATCATGGCGTTCTTTCTGCCGGCACTCAAGCCGAAAGAGCGGCGCTACGTCCTGCCAACATTCCTGGTGATGGTCGCCCTTTTCGCGCTCGGCGTGTTCTTCTGCTACTCGCAGATTCTCGGAGTCGCGTTCGACTGGATGCTCGGTCAGGCGGGCGATGCGGTAGCAACGATTCCCGATGCAGGAAAGTACTTCTCGGGTGCGACCCTGCTTATGATCGGCTTTGGCATTGGATTCGAGTTGCCGGTGGTAGTGTTCTACCTCGTGCTGTTCGACATCGTGTCGTACAAGAAGCTGCGTGAGAACTGGCGTATCGCCTACGTCTCCATGATGATCGTTGCCTCGGTTGCAACGCCGGACTGGTCACCCGTGACTATGGGAGCCCTGTTCGCGGCTCTTGCCGCGTTGTACGAACTGAGTCTGCTTCTGGCCCGGGTGCTGCTGGCAAAGCGCATTGCCCGTCAGAACGCGCTCGGCTACTGATCCGAATCGAGAGGAAGCATCCTCTATGCATGAGATGGGTATCGTACAGAGCATTCTGAGCGCGTCGGTTGAGGCTGCCGAGAAGGAAGGCGCCACCAAGATCAACGAGATTCGCATCAGCGTGGGTGACCTCACCGAAATCGTCGAGTTCGCGCTCCAGTTTGCTTTTGAAGCGCTTTCCCCCGGGACGATCGCTGAGGGAGGCACCCTTACCGTAAATCATGTGGGTGCGTCCGCTCGATGCGCTGATTGCAGCACCGAGTTCGAGCATGGGCGTTTCGAGGTCCAGTGCCCTCAGTGCGGAAGTATCGCGACAATCCCGCTGACCGGTCGTGAACTTACTATCGACGCGATAGACATTGATGAGGATGAATCCCCGGACGAGGAGTCCGCCAATCCCGAATAGGATCGCAAGGAGGCACGCATGGAGATTGATATCAAGAAACCCATTCTCGACCGCAACGAGCGGCTTGCTGCGGAGAACAGATCTCGCTTTGATGAGAACGGTGTCTACGTCCTTGACCTCATGGCGAGCCCCGGGGCTGGCAAGACCTCTACGATTCTTGCGACTATCGAGGCATTGCGAGACCGCTATAACATCGCTGTGATCGAAGGGGACATCGCGAGTGATGTCGATGCTCAGAAGATCTCAGCCCAGGGCATTCCAGCAGTACAGATCAATACCGGCGGTGCCTGTCACCTTGAGTCCGACATGATTCAGCGAGCAATTGACACACTCGACCTCGCCGAACTCGATCTGATCATCGTGGAGAACGTTGGCAATCTCGTATGTCCGACAGAGTTCTATCTTGGCGAAGACGCGAAAGTGATGATCCTGTCAGTGCCCGAGGGGCATGACAAGCCATACAAGTATCCAAACATCTTCGCCCTCGCCGAGGCCGTCATCCTCAACAAGTACGATACGGTATCAATGTTCGATTTCAATGAAGATGAGTTCCGCGCCGTAGTGAAGTCGCTCAATCCTCATGCACCGGTGTTTGCCGTCAGTGCCACCAAGGGTGAAGGTGTTGAAGCCTGGACTGACTGGCTCTCCGGGCGCATCGAAGACGCCCGGGCTCAGGCGACCCGCGCGTAGGACGATTCATTTGAGGGAGAGACCAAGGATGGAACGCGAACAGGCGTATGAGTTGGTTGTCGCACGCATTCCCCAACGCAACCTGGTTAACCACTGTGTTGCCGCTGAGATCATCATGGAGGCGCTCGCGCATCACCTTGGCAAGTCGGATGAAGATATCGCACGGTGGGGACTGGCGGGTCTGTTGCATGATCTTGACTATGCAGAGACCGCAGATGACCCGGAACGTCACGCGACGTTGAGTGCACAGGAACTGCAGGGCAAGGTTGACGATGAGATCATTCATGCGATTCTCGCTCATGCAGACAAGGCGCCCCGCGAGTCCGATATGGACAAAGCGCTTTACTGCGCTGATCCGACCACCGGGTTCGTGGTTGCCACGGCATTGGTCCGCCCTGACAAGTCTCTTGCAGAGGTGAAGCTGAAATCTCTCAAGAAACGATGGAAAGAGAAGGCGTTCGCGCGCGGGGCAAATAGAGACCAGATGGCCGCGTGTGAAGAGCTGGGATTGGAACGCGATGAGTTCCTGCAGATCGCGCTTGACTCCATGAGAGATCGCGCCGCCGATATCGGTTTGTAGAGGCCCTCGGACAGGGGGCGTTCACCTGAGGGCTTGACGCAGGAGTATATACTTCCAAAGATGCGCAGCCACTCTATATAGAAGGACGCTGAATGCGACTTATCATTTCCGAGAAGAATATTGCCGCCCGTCGTATCGCCGAGATTCTCGCGGTGGGTAAGGTCGAGAGCGACAAGGTCTATACAACGCCGGTCTACAAGTTCCGCCGCGACGGTGAGGACTGGGTCAGTATCGGGCTCAAGGGCCATATCATGAAGGTGGACTTCGAAGAGGGCTGGTCCAAGTGGCGCCTTGACGAGCTCGAAGGTCTGGTCCAGGCCGACGTGGTCAAGCAACCCGCGGAGAAGGGCATTATTCGCTCACTCCATAACCTCGCCAAGAAGACCGACTACGTCTACATCGCAACTGACTATGACCGCGAGGGTGAGCTCATTGGCGCTGATGCACGTGATCTCGTTCGGGAGATGAATCCCACTGCCGAGATCGTGCGTGCTCGCTTCTCCGCAATCACAAAAGACGAGATCGAGTCAGCATTCACGAGCCCGGGCACCCTGTCCGAGGAGCTGGCCCAGGCGGGCGCGTCCCGGCAAGACATCGATCTCGTGTGGGGCGCGGTGATGACCCGCTATCTCACCCTCGCATCAAATAAGGCTTCCAAGCGTGCATGGGGTGATGTGCTGTCGGCTGGTCGCGTCCAGACCCCGACCCTCAAGCTCATCGTCGACCGCGAGACCGAACGTAAAGCTTTCGTGCCTGAGACCTATTGGACGGTCAAAGGAACGTTTTCCAAAGAGTCCACCGAGTTCCCTGCGCAGCACGCAACGGCACGCTTCACGAGTGAAGCCGACGCATCTGCTGCCATGGATGCGATCTCTTCGGCAGACGAGGGTGTCGTGACCAGTGTCGAGACGAATCGTAGGACCGTCAAGCCGCCCGCTCCGTTCAACACGACCGCGCTTCTCGCGGCGGCGGCATCGGAAGGGCTTCCCCCGGCGCGCACGATGCGTATCGCCGAGTCGTTGTACATGGACGGTCTCCTGTCGTACCCGCGCGTGGACAACACGGTGTACCCCGCGAGTCTCGACATCCACTCCATTCTCAAGACGCTCGATCACGTGCCCACGTATCACGAGCATGTGCAGCGCCTGCTGGCTAAGGGGAAACTGACCCCAACGCGCGGCAAGAAGGAAGCGACCGACCATCCGCCGATCCATCCCACAGGTGCGGCGGATCCTGAGAAGCTCAAGCCTGAGCAGTTCAAGCTCTACAACCTCGTTGCCCGTCGCTTTCTGGCAACGCTCTCTGACCCTGCCGTGCTCGAGAGCACCAAGGTCTCGTTCGATGTGAGTGGCCAGCCGTTCGTTGCACGCGGGGACGTGGTGATCGCTGCGGGGTACCGTGCGGTGTATCCGTATGGACTCAAGAAGGAAGAGCATCTTCCCGCGCTTTCGCAGGACGAGCATGTGGCGTTCCTCGGCCCGCAGATGGACGAGAAGCAGACGCAGCCGCCTGCGCGCTTCTCGCAGGGCAAGCTCATCCAGGAGATGGAGAAGCTTGGTCTGGGAACCAAGGCCACGCGGCACGACATCATTCAGACACTCTATGACCGCAAATATGCGGTGAACGACCCGATCGAGCCAACGTGCAAAGGCGAGACGGTGGTAAGCGCGCTCGTGGCGCACGCCGATCGCATTACCAGCCCTGAGATGACGCGTGAACTCGATCATGAGATGGATGAGATCGCTGGTGCGCGAGCAACCCGCGAGGCGGTCGTCACTCACTCCCGTGACCTGCTTGCCGACGTGATGAACGCACTGCTCGAGCGCGTTCCCGAGGTGGGAGAGACGCTCAAGGTCGCTGCCGACGAGGACGCGAAGGTCGGCAAATGCCCCACATCTGGCGATGACCTCCTCATCAAGTACTCGCCCAAGACCAAATCATACTTTGTCGGGTGCAGCGGCTATCCGGACTGCAGCGTCACCTACCCGCTGCCAAAGAACTCAAAGTTCGCCGCTGTCGAGGAGATGTGCCCCGAGTGCGGTTCGCCTCAGGTGAAGGTCATGAAGTTCCGATCTCGGGCTCGCGTGATGTGCCTAAGCCCGGATTGCATCACCAAGAAGGGTCCTGAGCTCACCGTCGGGAAGTGCCCGGTGGATGGTGCCGACCTCAAGGTGCATTACTCCCCCGTGGGGAGCCGCTATGTTCGTTGCGTCAACTACGACTCCAAAGAACACGCGGTGTCATACCCGCTACCTCAGAACGGTGATCTTGAGGCAACCGATGAGATCTGTGAACCGTGCGGCTCGCCTCGAGTGATCGTTCACACCAAGAAGGGTCCCTGGAAGATCTGCATCGACCCGGATTGCTCCACAAAAGAGAAGAAGGCCCCTGCTGCCAAAGGCAAGGCGAAGCCCAAAGCCAAGCCCAAGAGTGCCGCAAAGAAGCCCAAGGGCGGCGGTCGATCAAGCGCCAAATAGCCATGCGGTGCCGACGGGGTTTCCTTGGCAGGTGTGTGTGACGAAGTCGTGCGGGGGGCAAACTCAAACGAGAGTCCGTATCGCTAGGTGGAGGTCCGCATGAAGATCGCGCTGGTTCAGCATCGTATTCGTGGTGAGATGACCGCTGATGCGGATGCGCTCGCCTCTTCGATTAGCGAAGCATGCAAGCGGGGCGCCGAGGTCGTCGTGTGTCCGGTTGTTCCGTCGCTTGTTGCAAACGCCGACGCTGCGCGGGACGCGATTCTCTCCAAGTTGGAGGGTTGTGCCGAAGGAACCGCGCTGCTGCTACCATTTCGCGAGGATGTCGCCGAAGAGGTCGCGTTGCGGGCAACACCCCTTGGCGAGACGGCACTCCTCGTGTCCGATGAATGCCTGCTGTCCGATATCGCCAGCACTCTCGCGCGCTCGCTCCCCGAGGCAGTCGTGATGCGTCCGCTGGCGCATTCGGAACTACAGGCCGAAGCGGTTCTCGAATACGGGATCGGACTGAGCCGGGCGGTCACGGGGCTCGTATTGATCTGTGAATCCTCGGGCGGGGAATTTGCCGAGCCCGGTCATGGTGGGAGCGCGATCGTGATGCTTGGCGAGATCCTGGCAGAGGCGTCAACGGACGAGGAGATACTGCTTGCCGATGTCGTCGTTCCTGTGGCCGCACCAGAGCCGCGCGAGGCCCTTCCGGCACTGCCTCCGATCCTCGAACAGCGCGTTGCCCGTCACCAGGGACGCAAGGCCGAGGTCGGCTATCTCGCCGACCTGTCCTGAGCGCCGCTGCCGGTGCACTCGGCGGCTGGTTGCATGGTAGAATCGGGCATCACCAGCGGCCCCGACGCGGGCCGTTGAGTTTGCGGGGGCTCCAACGATTCCGTTCCCCCGCGCGCAAAAGGCACAGATTCGGGAGGCATGAATAGATGAGTTATCCCAAGGTGACGGTAGTCGGCGCTGGTCAGGTTGGCGCTACCGCCGCATTTTTGCTCGCAATCAGACAGGTCGCTGATGTAGTACTGGTAGATGTCGCAGAGGGTTTGCCGCAGGGCAAAGCGCTCGACATGATGCACTCGCGATCGGTGCTGCAGTTCGGGCCACGCGTCTCGGGCACCAATGATTATGCGGACACCGCGGGATCCGATCTCGTGGTTGTCACCGCGGGACTGCCGCGAAAGCCGGGCATGACGCGTGATGATCTTCTGTCGGCGAATGCAGGAATCGTGCGCTCCGTGATTCCGCAGGTCGTGTCTGCGTCTCCGGACGCGATCGTCATCTGCGTGACCAACCCGCTCGACATCATGACCTACCTTGCGCTCAAGGAGTCCGGGCTGCCCAAGGAGCGCATCTTTGGTATGGGGGGCGTGCTCGATTCAGCACGTTTCGCATACTTCATCGCCAAGGCGCTCAACGTGCCGATCGATTCCGTTGAGGCTCTCGCGTGTGGTGCGCACGGCGACGCAATGGTTCCACTGCCGCGTCACTCAATGGTTGCGGGGACCGTTCTGGCCGACACTCTGCCTGCTGATGAAGTTGAGGCACTCGTGGAGCGGACCGTCTTTGGCGGCGCTGAAGTCGTGGCGTTCCTCAAGACAGGCAGCGCATTCTATGCCCCTGCCGCATCCGTGGTCAGCATGGTCGAGGCGGTTCTCGGCAACACGGGTGCCACGGTACCGAGCTGTGTCTATCTCGACGGCGAGTACGGTGTCTCTGATCTCTATATGTCGGTTCCCGCGACACTCGGACGAGACGGGGTCATGGCGATTCCCGAACTAGAACTGGATGATGCGGATCTCAGGCGAATGCAGGCATCGGCCGCTACCATTGCAGAAGCCCTCGACTCGATGGGCCTGAGGGGCTGAACGCGTGATTGATGCCGCGGTCATCGCATCTACGGTAGCCGAGGGAATCCTTCGCGCTGCCACCGAGTTGCGACCCGACGTGCTCGCTGCGATGAGCGACTCTCTTGCTCGCGAGCGTTCGGAGCGTGGCGCGGCGATTCTCACACAGCTGGTCGACAACGCACATATTGCGGCACGCACACAGGTGCCTTTGTGTCAGGACACGGGAACCGTGTGGGTCTGGGTCGAGGTGGGCCAGGAGGAGCCGCCTCTACAGGATCTTCAGCATCATGTGAACGAGGCCGTTGCATCTGTGTACCGGACGGCCGGACTACGCATGAGCGTGGCTCGTGACGCACTCTTTGACCGCTCCAATACCGGTGACAACACCCCGGCATTCATCGATGTCTCCACGCGACCGGGAACAGGGGCCACGGTGCACGTGATGCTCAAAGGGGGCGGCTCCGACAACGCGTCCGCTCTTGTCATGCTTGAACCCTCGGCCGGTGAACACGGCGTGATCGATTTCGTACTCGGACATGTTTCGGCCAAGGCCAGTGGTGCATGTCCGCCCCTCGTGATCGGCCTCGCCGTTGGCGCTACATTCGACAGTGTCCCCAAACTCGCCAAGAAGGCGCTTTTGCGGAGGCTGGATGAACCGAACCCGGATCCGCGTGCAGCCGACTTCGAGCACCGACTGCTCACTGAGGTCAATGCGCTCGGTATCGGACCCGGGGCTCTCGGGGGCGATACCACTGCTCTTGCAGTCAACCTCGTGACGGCTCCCTGCCACATCGCTGCGCTTCCCGTAGCTCTCAACATGGGCTGCAGCGCATTGAGGTCGGTGAGCATCGATGTCGCGTGAGGAGATCACTCCCGATCACACATTTGATGATATTGGAGAGTTTGCGGAAGAAGAGAATCTCGACCCCACGCCGGTGACGGAGTCCGAGGCTGGCAGAGCTGCTTTCTCATCGGGCGGGGCCTATCGTAGGCTTGCAGGCAACTCTGGCTTTCGCAGACTCTGGATCAGTCAGTTCGTGAGCGGGATCGGCGACTGGCTTGTCATCGGGTTCCTCATGCCGCTCGTCACGACATTGTCAGGCGGGTCATCGTTCGCAGTGGCCGGGATCATGATCGCCAAGATCATTCCCGCGCTCATCTTCAGTTCGGTGATCGGCGTGTTCGTTGACCGGTTCGACCGGCGCCGCACCATGATCACCTGCGACCTCACACGGGCAGCACTCGCTCTTGGGCTCATTGGCATCGCCGGACTCGCGCCCGGCCCTCAGCTGGCGCTCATCTACACAGTCGTGCTCCTCATGGAGACTGCGTCGCTATTCTTCTTCCCCTCCAAGAATGCGCTCATCCCGCATCTCGTTAACGAAGAAGACATCACCGCAGCCAACGGCTTGTCCTACACTACCCAGCAGGCGAGCATGATCGTTGGTCTCGCGGGAGCAGGTGCCATCCTCGCGGCATTCGAGGCGCTCATACGCACGGTTCAGTCTGTAGACATCAATCTGATCAACACACTCATCGACTTCTTTGCCCCGGCATTGCTCGGCCCCCGCGCCGGTGTGTTTCTCGACTCGATCACGTTCCTCGCCTCAGCATTGGCTCTTTGGGGCATCAAGGTTCACGCGCAGGCACGGCACGATGGCGCGATGTTCGATCTCTCGTTGATCGGCAAGGACGTCGTTGAATCATTTCGATTCCTTGGATCCCATGCCGAACTGAAAGGCTTTCTTGTCACGATCGGTGCGGCGATACTCGGGGGCGGCACGATCATCCCCGTCGGTCTCGTGTTCGTGCAGCAGGAGTTGTCAGGATTCGGCCCCTTCCTTGGCCGCAGCGAGTTGCTCAACAGCCTCGCGACATCACCGCAGACCTTCATGCTGGTGTTTCTCGCTGTCGGTATGGTGGTTGGCGCGTTGGTCGTCCCGCGTCTCGCGGAGAAGCTCTCGCTTCAACTGCTCTTTCTCGGGGGTGTTGCCGGATTCGGGTTCGCTATGTTCGGATTCGCGAGTTCGAACACGTACGGCGTGGCCGGTGTGTTCGCCGCCACCGCCGGATTCGGAATCGCTACCGTGACCGTGGCTGGCAATACCTACGTGATCTACACCGTGGCAGATGAGATTCGCGGACGCGTGTTCACCGCGCTGGAATCGGTCATTCGCGTCTCGCTGCTTATCTCGATGATCGTCATGGCGCCTCTGGGCGACTTTGCGGCGGGTATCGTCAAGCGCGTCGTTCAGAGCCAGGGCGGCGAACTGGCCAAGGTGACCGTCACCGGTTCACAGCTGGCCCTGCAACTCGCGTCGTTCATTGTGCTCGGCGCCGCGGTCTACGCATTCCGTCGACTCAGCTGGCGCACACCTGCCGAGGAGCGATCGAATGGCTGACGCCCCCGTTCATCTGCACCTTCCTGTCTCACGCGATGCACTTACCGGGTTGCGCGCCGGCGATGCCGTGCTGCTTTCCGGCCCTGTCTACACCGCGCGGGACGCGACGCACGAACGCATCGTCTCTGAACTGCGCGATACGGGTGAACTGCCGCACGGTCTTGCAGGCCAGACGCTCTTCTATGCGGGGCCCACACCGCCGGCCGCGGGTCTCGTTGCGGGAGCCGTTGGCCCAACGACTGCAGCGCGCATGGATGCATGGACACCCGAACTGCTCAACGCGGGAATCGTGGCCATGATCGGCAAAGGCGTACGTGCCGAGGAGGTACGTGCCGCATGTCAGGACACGGGTTCGGTATACTTCGCTGCAGTCGGGGGAGCGGCGGCGCTCCTGGCGACCAAAGTCACCGCTGCGGTACCGGTCGCCTACAACGAGTTGGGGACCGAGGCGCTCGTGCGTCTGACGCTCGATGAGTTCCCGGCATTCGTGGCTATCGACGTACACGGTGCGGATCTCTATCGTGAGGCTCCACTCGCGTGGCGTGAAGAGGGGGAGCGGTCGTGACCGGCGTGTTTGTGACATTCGAAGGCGGCGAGGGCTCAGGCAAGTCCACGCAACTGGAGCGCTTTGTCGAACGCATGACCAATGCGGGATACGAAGTGCTGTTCCTTCGCGAGCCCGGTGGCACACGTGTAGGCGAAGTCGTCCGAGACGCGCTCTTGGACCCGGCGCATGTGGAGATGGATGCCCGGGCGGAGCTCCTGCTCTACGAGGCC
Source organism: Actinomycetes bacterium (assembly GCA_024637115.1). GTDB lineage: Bacteria > Actinomycetota > Coriobacteriia > Anaerosomatales > JAGXFU01 > JAGXFU01. The sequence continues at coordinate 65,793 of JAGXFU010000005.1, read as the reverse complement.
AGCCGCGCACAACTCGTAGCGGAGCGCATCAAACCCGCACTTGCCAGAGGCGTTGTGGTCGTGTGCGATCGTCACTACGACTCTTCGACCGCCTATCAGGGATACGGACGTGGTCTGCCGCTTCCCGAGGTCGAGGCGCTCAACCGTTTCGCGACGGGGGGGCTCGTGCCAAACCTGACCATCGTGCTCGATCTCGATCCCGCGTATGGGCTCGAGCGGGCCACTCGCCTGGGCGCCGATCGGCTTGAGGCCGAGGAGATTGATTTTCATGCCCGTCTGCGTGAGGGCTATCTTGCGATTGCAGCCGCAGAACCGGAGAGGGTAGTGGTGGTCGACGCGCACGGCACTGTTGATGAAGTCGCGGAGCGTATCATCACCGTCGCAGCAAGGCTCCCCGGTCTTGAGCGCATTGGTGGGCGATGATGACTCGCTGCGTGTGGGATGAACTCGTTGGCCAGGCCAAGGTGGCGGATCACCTGCGCACTGCCGTTGAGACGGGCACGGTAGCCCACGCGTATCTATTCGTGGGTCCTCCGGGTTCCGGCAAGAAGAGCACCGCGCGAGCGCTCGCGTGTGCGCTGTTCTGTGGAGATGATGGATGCGGCGCGTGTAGAGCGTGTCAGCGCGTCAAGCAGGGCCTGCATCCCGATATTCACATTACGCGTCCCGAGGGCGCGGCAAGCTACATGGTCGGACAGATTCGTGATGTCATCCATGATGTGAATCTGAGACCTGTTGAGGCAGACCGCAAGATATACATCATCGAAGCAGCCGAGATGTTCAACGATGGTTCGGCCAATGCGTTCCTCAAGACGCTCGAGGAGCCGCCCGACGACGTCATCATCATCCTGCTCGCTCCTTCATTTGATTCGGTCATTCCAACCGTCTCATCACGCTGTCGCGTCGTTCGCTTCAGAAGGGCCTCTCCGGAGTTGGCCGAGGGCATGCTCGTCGAGCGAACCGGTGCCAGTGCCACCGAGGCACGCGCAGCGCTGGCTGCTACGGGAGGTGTGATGGCTCGTGCCGTCGAGTTCCTGGAGTCGTCATCTCGTCGTGATGCGCGGCTCAGGATGCTTGGCGTACTCAAGGATCTTACGGTCATGGACGGGCATGATGTGCTGCGTGCGGCTCGCGATCTGCTCAAAGCGGTCAAGGCCCCACTCGAGGATCTCAAGGTCGTACAGGCCGAAGAGGTGCGAGAGCGAGAAGAGTTCCTTGGCAAGTCCGGAGGCAAGGATATTGCCGACCGACACAAGCGTGAACTCACGGCCCGCGAGCGCGAGGGTGTTGGCGAGATTCTCAACATCACGGAGAGTTGGCTGCGGGATTGCTTGACGATAAGCTTGCGCGTAGGTGATTTGATCGCGAATGCAGACGTCGCCGATGCCATGGAAGAGGTCGGAGCGGTCATTACGCCGACTGCAGCGACACGTGCACTTGAAGCTGTTTCGCAGACGCGACAGCGTATCTCGTATAATGTGAGTCCCCAGTTGGCCGTCGAGGCCATGCTGTTCGATATTCAGGAGGTTCTCAATTGCCCACGATAGTGGGAGTCAGGCTCCGCTTTTCATCGAAGGTATTGTCCTTCGATCCCGCAGGCAAAGATCCCGAACCGGGTGACATCGTCATAGTCGAGACCGAGAGAGGTTCCGAGATCGGGGAGGTCGTGGAGGCGTCACACGAGGTCGCGCAAGCTGATCTCGTTACTGCTCTCAAGCCCGTTCTTCGCATCGCGACCGACAGTGACATCGCCCATGGTGAGGATCTCAAGCGCCTCGAGGATGAAGCACGTCCGGAGTTCAGAAGGCTCGTAAAGCAACACAAGCTCGACATGAAGCCTATCGATGTCGAGTTTCTCTTTGATGGTTCCAAGATCGTCTTTTACTTCTCCGCCGAGGAGCGAGTCGATTTCCGTGAACTCGTGCGTGACCTCGCTGCGCGCTTCAAAGCGCGTATCGACATGCGTCAGGTCGGCGTTCGCGACGAGGCTCGTATGGTTGGCGGAATCGGGCACTGTGGCCAGATATTGTGCTGCGAGCGGTTCCCCGGTGAGTTCCAGCCGGTTTCGATCCGTATGGCGAAAGAGCAAGACCTTCCGCTTAACCCCTTGAAAATCAGCGGACTCTGCGGCAGACTCATGTGCTGTCTGCGCTATGAGTACGATGCCTACAAGGATTTCAAGTCACGTGCACCCAAGCGCAGGGCGATTATTGAAACACCGCTCGGCCTGGCGAAGGTGATGGATCTCAACACGCCAAAAGAGACCGTCTCCATGCGTCTTGAGGATGGGCAGCAGCTCACCGTTCCGTTGTGCGGAATGGCATGCGGCAAAGAAGGTGGTAGACCGTGCTCGGTCAAGCGTGAGGCGCTTGAAGACGCCGGTGTGATCATGCCGATCGATGCCGACTCGCTCGCCGAGAGTGCTCCGGTTGCGGAGCAGCCTCAGAGCAAGCGGCGCAGAGGCGATGGGTCGCGAGGCGGGTCCAAGGACTCGGGCGGCGCATCGAAGGATCGAAAGGGCGGATCGCGCGAGACCGGCGATAGCAAGAAGCCCGAAGCGGATCAGGCAAAGTCCGGAGGTTCGAAGTCCGGTGGTTCCAAGTCCGGAGGCTCGAAATCGGGAGGCTCGAAGTCCGGTTCTCGATCCGGAGGTTCCAAGTCCAGGCGCGATGGTGGCGCCAAGGACAAGGCGGGTCAAGATTCGCAGGGAGCTGCTGCGGACAAGAAGTCGGAATCGTCGAGTTCGCCCTCGCCGGGACGCAGACGTCGCAGGCGCAGGACGTCAGGCGGGGACGCAAAGGATAGCGGTACGCAGCAGTCATAATGCCGACGTAGCTCAGATGGCCAGAGCACCGCACTCGTAATGCGGGGGTCAGGGGTTCGAATCCCCTCGTCGGCTCCACGTGACAAACCGGAGCGGCAGAGATGCCGCTCCGTTTCTCATTTTTGTGTCCGTGTGCAGTTCACGGGATGCATTCGACCGTTTGCGGATACTCCTGGAGGCATGTCTTGAGCGGGCTTGTAACTTGTGTTACGTTTTGCCAACCCTTTGGCGCCCACACGGCGGGTTGCACCATTCCTGCCGGGCGGGCGTTGTCGTATCCTGGCGCAGAGGTGCGCTTGTCCGCACGTGGGGAATAGGGAACAAGCAGAGGTAACCCGCACATGTCCCTTGACTACCTGATATTGGGCGGCTTCGTGGTGATCGGCTTCGTGTTCTACGTAGCCACGGTCACCGCATCGAACCTGCTCAGCCCGACGGCTCCTTCTCGTGAGAAGGGTGTCACATACGAGTGCGGAAGCCGTCCGATCGGTCCGCCCTGGGTTCAATTCCGCGTGGGCTACTACGTCTACGCACTCCTGTTCGTCGTCTTCGATATCGAGACGGTCTTCCTGTATCCCTGGGCTGTGACCTTCAATAGATTCGGCCTCTTCATACTCGTCGAGATGGTGCTCTTCATGGCTATCCTCGTTCTTGGGCTGCTCTACGCATGGAAGGAAGGCGCGCTCACGTGGCGATAGATCGTTTCACAGGCGAGCATTCCGTAGCATTCATCAGGAGCGAACAACTCTTTGACTACGCTCGCAGCAAATCGCTGTGGTACATGGCGTTCGGCATTGCATGCTGCGCGATCGAGGGGCTCATGCACGCGAGCGGGCCGCGCTTCGATTTTGACCGTATGGGCGTGTTCTTTCGCGCGTCTCCTCGCCAGGCCGATGTGATGATCGTGGCAGGGACCGTCAACAAGAAGATGGCCGAGACGGTCAAGCTGCTCTATGACCAGATGCCCGAGCCCAAATGGGTCGTCGCCATGGGTGCGTGTGCTTCAACCGGCGGACCATTTCGCGAGTATCCCAATGTGGTCCTCGGTGTCGACCAGGTCGTACCGGTCGATGTCTACATTCCGGGGTGCCCACCGCGTCCCGAGTCGGTCCAATACGGCTTCATCTGCCTCCAGGACAAGATCACCAAGCGGACGGAGGAGCGCCTTGCTGCCCGACGCGACCGCAGTTAGTCATATCCTGACCGCAGCAGGTGTATCCAATGCCGTGGTTGCAACCGAGACGCTCGGAGTCGTGTGCCGGCTTGAGGCGGCGTCTGTCCTTCGGGCGCTTGAGGCACTCCGTGACGGTGAGTTGGACTTTCGCGTGCTTCTGGACTTCCTTGGCGCCGATACCGGCGAGGAGATCGAAGTCACATATCATTTGCGCTCGCTCACCCGTGACGAGGAACTCTTTATCAAGGCGACAGTCGCATATGATGGCGAACTGCGCTCAGTGTGGAACATCTACGCATCCGCTCTCATGCCCGAGCGTGAGACGGCAGAGCTCCTCGGCTTGTCGTTGGTCGGTCATCCGAATCCCAAGCGCCTGCTCACCACAGACGGAGTGGAGCCGCTTCTCAGGAAGTCCGTTCCGATCCGTACGGTCGAGGAGGTGCGCAACCGATGAGCGATCCCCGCGACGATGTCATCTCGGTAGGTGCGCTTGCGGCCGAGGGCACGCACTCAGCCGGTGATCCGCCGGCCGGGATTCGTCGCGTCCCGAGCGGTGTTGACGGGCTCACCACAGAGCATCTGATCATCAATATGGGTCCCCAGCATCCGTCTACCCACGGCGTTCTGCGTCTGCTCATCGAAGTGGATGGCGAAGAAGTCCTGGCCGCCGAGACATCTCTCGGCTATCTGCATCGCGGCATTGAGAAGCTCGCCGAGTCGCGCAAGTATCACCAGCTTGGCACGCTCATGGATCGTGGGGACTACGTTTCCGGCATGCATGGTGAGCAGGCCGCAGCGCTGGCCACCGAGAAGCTGCTCGAAGTCACCGTACCCGACAAGGCCCGCTATATCAGGACGCTTGTAGCAGAGCTCACGCGTCTCGCGAGTCACCTTGTGTGGTACGGAACGTTCGGTCTGGACACCGGTGCGATGGGACAGTTCCTGTATGCGGTTCGAGATCGCGAGGTGCTCCTCGACATCCTTGAGGAGATCAGCGGCCAGCGTATGATGTTCAACTACATCCGCCCGGGCGGAGTCGTGGCCGATCTGCCCGTTGGCATCGAGAAGAAGATCCTCGACTTCCTCACGGACTTCGACGTCCATCTCGAGGAGCATCATGCCCTTCTTGGCGGAAACGAGATATTCCAGATGCGCGTCAAGGGCATCGGTACGATCTCGCGGGAGATGGCGCTCGCATTCGCGCTCTCAGGCGCGAACCTGCGCGCAACCGGTGTCGGATTCGATGTGCGCCGTGACCGTCCGTATGACGCATATCCCGATCTCGACTTCGACGTGCCTGTGGGCTCCACAGGTGACGCGTGGGATCGCTATATGGTGCGTATGGAGGAGATGCGGCAGTCAGTCCGCATGGTTCGCCAGTGCATCGAAGGTATGCCGGAAGGCGACTTCACCGCAAAGGTGCCCAAAGTCATACGGCCTGCTGAGGGCGAAGTCTATGCGTCGGTCGAATCGAGCCGAGGAGAGACCGGCGTGCACCTCGTGTCCGACGGTTCCCCCGAGCCGTATCGCTATCACTACCGCGGTCCCTCCTTGTTCGCATGCCAGGTTCTCGAGGAGATCTTGCCCGGGCATCTGCTCGCCGACGTCGTGATGATGATAGGCAGTCTCGACATCATGCTCGGGGAGGCTGACCGATGAGCCCCCTGCTCATAGTCGTGCTTCGCGTCCTGGCAGCGATCGGTCTGATGCTCGCCAATGGCGTCGTGCTGATCTATATGCTGCGCAAGGTCCTTGGTCATCTGCACGTTCGTCTCGGACCCATGCACATGGGGCCCAAGGGCGTTCTTCAGACCACGATGGATGTCCTCAAGCTTCTGACCAAAGAAGATGTCACGCCCACGAACGTGGACAAGGTGCTGTTCTTCATCGCTCCGGCACTGGTCTTTGTGCCGGCGTTGATGGCCTATGCGGCGATCCCGTTCTCGGAAACGTGGAGAATCACCGATCTCGATACGGGGCTGCTCTACTCGTTTGCCGCGCTCTCGGTCATTCCGATCGGCCTGCTCATGGCGGGGTGGGCGAGTGCGAACAAGTGGTCGCTCCTGGGTGGCATGCGTGCGGCGGGACAGCAGATCGCCTATGAAGTGCCGCTGCTGCTCTCCGTGCTGCCGGTAGTCATGGTCGTCGGCTCACTGAACATGAGCGACATCGTGGCCGCCCAGAGTGGGCTGTGGTTCGTGATCCCACAGCTACCCGCATTTGTGATATTCGCGATTGCGGGACTCGTTGAGCTCAACCAGACACCATTCGACATGTCAGAGGCCGAATCCGAGTTGGTCGCAGGATTCGCGAGCGAATACTCGGCGATGAAGTTCGGGTTGCTCTTTCTCTCGGAGTTTTCCAACTCGTTCATCATGTCCGCCATCGGTGTCACCGTGTTCTTTGGTGGATGGATGATTCCGTTCGTGCCCGCCGAGGTCATGCAGCCTGTTGCACCGGTCATCTTCATGACCAAGGTCTACATCGGCATCTTCTTCATGATGTGGATCCGAGGCACCTTCCCGCGCGTGCGCATAGACCAGCTCATGCAGCTCGGGTGGAAATGGCTCATTCCTGCGTCGCTTGCATGGATCATGATCACGGGTCTTGTGATCAAGGTCTGGCAACTGGGACCGGGGGCGAGCTGATATGTGGGGTAAAGGACTCATCAATGGCCTGCGGATCACCATGCGCAACATGCGCCGTGGTCCGATCACCCTCATGTACCCCTATGAGAAGTACGATCTCCCCGAGCGCGCGCGCTGGTCCGTGGTTCCGGTGTTCGACGAGCACGGCGATCCCAAGTGCACGGCGTGCATGGTCTGTGTGCGTCAGTGTCCGGATCACATCCTGGATCTCGAGATCACGACTGCCGAGGACAAGTCCAAGCACATCGAGCATTTCCGTTACGAACTCGGTGCCTGCATGATGTGCGGCTTGTGTGTCGAGGCGTGCCCATTCAGCGCTATCCGGATGTCCCATGACTACGAGCTCGCTCGCACGGATGTCGCAGCGCTGACCTACGACCTTCTCACGGACACCGATGCGGCCAGTGCTCGCAAGAACCGGGAGCCCAAGCCCGCCGGCGCGGCACCACCGGAAGGAGGCGAGCACAGTGGGTGAAACCGTCAATGGAGTAGCCTTCGCGATTCTTGCATTCGCCTCGATCGGGGGCGCGGTTGGCGTGCTGGCCTCGCGCAACGTTGTCCATGCCGGATTCTGGCTCCTCGAAGCCATGGTCGCTGTGGCTGGCCTGTATCTGTTGCTCTCGGCCGAGTTTCTGGCCCTTGTGCAGTTGCTGGTGTATGCGGGTGCGGTCTCGGTACTCCTGCTGTTCGTGGTGATGCTCACGCTGCGAAGGCGTGAAGATGCGGTCCGTCCACTCGACTGGTCGCTTTCCGGAGCGGTCCTTGCGCTGCTCTTTGGATCGATGATCTACCTGGGTATCGCCAACTTCGACATTCCGGTGGCCGAGATGCCGTCGACCGTGCCTGACATTGCCGCCCTTGGTGAGATTCTCTTTGCGCTCGACGGCGGTTGGGTGCTTCCCTTTGAGATTGCGTCCCTTGTCCTGCTAGTTGCGCTTGTGGGCGCAGTATGGTGGTCCAAGGAGGACGAGAAATGATGCAGGTCGGACCTGGAGCATTCCTGGCTCTTGCAGCGGTTCTCTTTTCGCTGGGCCTGTACGGTGCCGTTTCAAAGAAGAGCGCAGTCATGGTGCTCATGTCGCTCGAGATCATGGCTGTTGCGGTCAACCTGAACATGGTTGCGCTCTCTCGCTGGGTCACTCCCGAGACCATGACCGGCCAGTTCTTCTCGATGTTCACGATGGTTGTCTCGGCAGCTGAGATCGGCCTTGGCCTGGCACTGGTGCTCGCGATCTACCGACGTTCGCGCTCGATTGAACTGTCCACCATGGAGAGGCTGAAGGGGTAGCGCGTGGATTACATCATCGCCATACCCTTGTTGCCGGCCCTGGCCTTCGTGGTTCTTGCTCCACTGTCGCGCGCGGCCCGAAATCGCGCGCGCTACGTTGCTGTTGCAGCCATCGCCGCAAGCCTCGTGCTCTCGCTGATGGCGTTCGGTACCGCGTGGTCGGAGATTCCCCAGGAGGAGCACGCCGCAGCGCCCTCGATCGCTCTATCCGAGACGCATGCGTCGGAGTCCTCCACGGAGCCGGGGCTTGCCTCAGAAGGCGGAGATGAGCTTGCCGAGGGTGGGGCTGTGCTCTGGAATCGCTCGTTCGCGATCGCGACGGTCGCCGGTGCAGACATCGACCTTGGGATGCAACTCGATCCGATCGCCGCAGTCATGCTTCTCGTGGTCACGATCGTTGGCGCGTGCGTTCAGGTCTACTCGCTGGGCTACATGCATCGCGACGAGCGCGTTGGCTGGTACTACGCGGTTCTCTCGCTCTTTACCGCTGCGATGCTCGCCCTTGTGCTCGCGGATAACTTCCTTCTCCTTTACCTGTCATGGGAGATCATGGGTCTCTGTTCCTACCTGCTCATCGGGTTCTGGCACGAGCAGGAAGCGCCCCGCAAGGCAAGCATGAAGGCGTTCCTCACAACGCGCGTGGGCGACGTCGGTTTTGCCATTGGCCTCTTTGCGATGTGGGGTACGGTCGGATCGTTCGCCTTCAGCGACGTGCTCTCCTACGACTGGGCCGCGCCGGCAGCGGGTGGTGCTGCCACACTCGTTGCGCTCATGCTCCTATTCGGCGCGATGGGCAAGTCAGCGCAGGTGCCCCTCCACGTCTGGCTCCCCGACGCCATGGCGGGCCCCACACCGGCATCGGCTCTTATCCACGCCGCAACGATGGTTGCCGCAGGCGTCTATCTCGTGGGCCGGGCGCTGCCGATCTTTGAGGCAAGCGGAGTCGCGCTCTCAGTCACGCTGTTCATTGGCGCCACGACCGCGCTCCTTGGTGGGCTGATGGCCACGGTGCAGCACGACATCAAGAAAGTGCTCGCGTACTCAACGATCTCTCAGCTCGGCTACATGTTCATTGCGCTTGGTGCTGGTGGGCTTGTGGCGGGCTTCTATCACCTGATCACCCATGCCTTTTTCAAGTCGCTTCTCTTCTTGGGTGCGGGAGTGATCATCCATGCCTATCACACGCAAGACATGCGCGAGATGGGCGGGCTGGCGCGCTACCTGCCGTGGACGACGGCAACCTTCACCATCGGCTCGCTTGCGCTCGCGGGCGTATTCCCGCTCTCGGGTTTCTGGTCGAAAGATGAGATTCTGACCGTGCTCTGGCACGAGGGTCACTACGTGACGTGGGCTATTGCTCTGGCTGCGGCATTCGTGACTGCCTTCTACGTTGCGCGTCTCTGGTTCCGTGTGTTTGCAGGACCCAGACAGTCCGAGGAGCTCCACGAGGCCCACAACGAGATGATCGCTCCGATGGTGCTGCTTGCCGGCATCACCGTGGTCATCGGCTTCTTTGGGCCGCAAATCGGTGCGTTTCTCGGACACGAGATTCTTTGGCCCGCATTCAGTATGGCGGCAACGTCTTTGGCGGTGGGTGGCGCGGGAATCGCACTCGGATGGTGGGGGTACGGACGCCGCAACCTGGTGGTCAACACGCGATCTCTCAAACAGCGGGCGGGCTATGGCTATGACATGCTGGCCAACAAGTTCTACTTCGATATCACCTACGAATACTTCATCATTCGACCGTTCATGCGCCTCACAGCCGGCCTTGCCGTCTTTGATATGAAGCGCGTCGACGGTGTGGTGAACGGTGCCGCACGTGTGTGGAACTCCGCCACATCGCTCGGAGCTCAGTTCGACACCCAGGTCATCGATGGTGCCGTCAATGGCATCGCGAGCCTTATCCGTCGCGCCGGACAAGGTGCGCGACGAATCCAGACCGGTCGGATCCAGACGTATCAGCGGCTTGCCGTAGGTGCACTCGTGATGCTCATGGTCGCAAGTGTCCTTCTGCTCGTTGCGAAAGGGGCGTAAGGCACGATGCCACTCCTGACAGCGATCATCTTCCTGCCTCTCCTTGGCGCCGCAGTGACCGCCCTGCTGCCGCAGAGCCGTCCCGATCTCCCCAAGAAGGTGGCGCTCGGGTTCGCGCTGGTTGACCTTGCCGTAGCGCTCTACGTCCTTGTTCGCTTTGACGTGGGTGCCGCCGGGATGCAGTTCGTGGAGAAGGCGTCATGGGTTCCCGAAGCGGGGATCCAGTACTACCTTGGCATAGACGGAATCTCAGTCACGCTGCTTGCGCTCTCAGCGCTGCTCACGGTGCTTGCAATCCTCGCATCGTGGAAGATCGAGAAGAAGCCCGCGTTCTACTTTGCAATGATTCAGGTGCTCGCGGTCGGTATGAGCGGCGTCTTCTGTGCTCTCGACTTCGTGCTCTTCTATGTATTCTGGGAGCTCGTGCTCGTCCCGATGTACTTCCTGATCGCAGTCTGGGGCGGCCCCCGTCGAGAGTATGCCTCGATCAAGTTCTTCCTCTACACGCTGTTCGGCTCAGTGTTCATGCTCGTGGGCCTCATTGCGCTGTACCTGCACCCTGCAGCGGGAACATTCGACATGCTCAAGCTCGCCGAGCTCGGCGGGAGCGGAGCGTTCGGTGCCGGCTTCCAGTGGTGGGTGTTCGCGGCGTTCTTCCTTGGCTTTGCGGTGAAGGTACCGGTGTGGCCACTGCATACCTGGTTGCCGGATGCACACGTTGAGGCTCCGACCGCCGGCTCGGTCCTGCTCGCGGGAATCATGCTCAAGATGGGAACGTACGGGTTCGTGCGTATCTCATTGCCCATGCTGCCCGATGCGTCGCAGAGCTGGTCGTGGTTCCTCGCGCTGCTTGCTGCGATCTCCATCGTGTACGGAGCGGCTGTCGCCTTCGCCCAGTCCGACCTCAAGAAGCTCGTGGCGTATTCGTCGGTCTCGCACATGGGCTTTGTGATGCTGGGTATCGCATCGCTCACACCCGCCGGAATCAACGGCGCCGTGGCAGTGATGGTCGCTCACGGTCTGATCACCGGCATGATGTTCCTGCTGGTCGGCATGATCTACGAACGCACACACACGCGCCTGATCGCCGATGTGCGAGGGGTATCTAAGACGGCTCCGGTGGCCGGTGGACTCCTGGCCTTTGCGGCGTTCGCCTCACTCGGCCTTCCCGGACTTGCCGGTTTCCCCGGCGAATTCCTTTCGCTTCTGGGTGCGTGGAACTCGGACATGTGGCCCGGCTATGTGATCATCTCAGCCGTGGGCGTTCTGCTCGCAGCAGCGTACATGCTGTGGATGGTGCAGCGCGTGGTGCTCGGCGAGTCGAGCGAAGCGGTCGTTGGAATCACCGATCTCGGTGCGCGGGAGATCGGCCTGCTCGTGCCCCTGATCGCGCTTACGGTCTTCATCGGCGTGTATTGGTCGGGTCTGTTGCGTTATGTCGACCCGGCCGTGACCTCCATGCTTACCGCTATGGGAGCGATGTAGATGGTCGGTTACTGGCAGCTGCTACCCGAAGGACTCGTGCTGACCGGGGCGCTTATTGCCCTGTTCGGTGAGTTCATGCCGGGAGGAGACCGCGGTGCTGTACGCATCGGCGCGGCGCTCGCATTCTCCGCTGCGCTGATCATCGCCCTCGATGGTAGCTCCGGCACACTGTTCGGGGGGATGCTCACCTTCGACGGACCGGCGCGATTCATTCGTGCCGGCGTCGCCGGCCTGACCGGCGTATGGCTGCTCTGGCTCTCCGGTCGTGACATAGCCCCCGATGAGCCCCGACGACGAGACGCGGCTGCCCTGGCGCTCCTCTCCGCGATCGGCGGCATGGTGCTCGCCGCATCGACCGATCTGATCACGATGTACATGGCGCTCGAACTCTCGACGATGCCCGCGTACGTGCTCGTAGGCTATCGCCGTCGCGATGTTGCGGGGCTCGAGGGCGCGCTTAAGTACTTCCTGCTCTCGCTCTTGACCTCGCTCATCATGCTCTACGGACTGTCGTTCCTGTACGGCTCAACAGGCGCCACGCTGTTCGCTGATATCTCGCTTTCCGGCACCGGTGCGCTGGGTCTCATCGCCGCACTCCTTACGATCGTTGGTCTGCTTGCCAAGCTTTCGGCAGCCCCGTTCCACTTCTGGGCTCCCGACGCCTACGCGGGCGCGCCCGCCTCGGCAGTTGCATTCGTCTCCACGGTTCCCAAGATCGCGGGGGCGGCGGCCATGGTTCGTCTCATGCACGTGATGCTCCCGGATGAGCCTCAGCTCCAGTGGATCCTGCTGCTCGCGGCAGTCGTGTCCATGGTCCTCGGCAATCTGTCCGCGTTGCCCCAAAGCGATATCCGCCGCCTCATGGCCTACTCGGGTGTCGCACACACGGGCTACCTCCTCCTGGCGCTTTCCTCGGGCACGCAATATGGCTACGGAGCCGTGCTCTACTATGCGGTCGCCTATGCGGTGCCTTCGCTCGCGATCATGCTCGTGGTTGCCGAGGAAGGACCTGCGCTCGCCGACATGGCTCAACTTGCAGCGCGCAGGCCCGCAGTTGCCTGGTCCGTGGTGGTGTGGCTCATGTCGCTCATTGGCATTCCTCCGCTTGCCGGGTTCTTTGGCAAGTTGTACTTGTTCCGCGCTCCTCTTGAGGCCGCGAGCACACCGTGGCCGGTCGCGGCGGTAGTCGTCGCCGTGCTCGTGAGTGTCGTGTCGGCGGGGTATTACTTCCGCGTCATTCGCCAGATGTTCCTGGCCGATGAGCCGGACTCGCCGTGTGTGGTTCCGAACTCGGTCGCGTCCAACATCGCAGTGGGCATAGCGGTGGTAGCTACGATCGCGATGGGCATTGGTATCGCGCCACTTCTCGAGCTTGTAGGCTTGTAGCCGCTCTGTCGCGCTCGTGGAGTTATCGTGAAACGACGCACGAAGGCACAATCCGCGCTGTTCACCGTGGGTATACTTGTTAGAGCACGCTATGTGCGCACCGAAACCCACACGAGGTGACCCATGAGTGATGAAGAACGTGCAACCAATGCGGCATCCGGGGCCGACGAAGTCGAACCTTCGGGTGCCGAGGGTGAGTCAATAGCCTGGATGGCCGACCCGGATGTACATCTCGAAGACCTAGAACGGCAGGCGCATGAGTCGCCCGGCTATGAGGTCGTGACCGGCCCGCTCCCTGTGTGTGAATACACCGGAGAGCCTGACGATGAGCCGTGCGAGGAGCCCGCCACGGTTCGACGCTGGTCCGGGGCAGCGGTCATCACGGCTGCATCACTCGGCGGTGCGTTCGGAGCGATTCTCTCGGCGGCTGCGTTGATATGGGCGCTTGGCATGTGGCCCGGCGCACGCCCGCTCACGACAGCGACCGATACCGGGACACGTCCGAGCGAACTCACGATCACTCCGTCGGACGGTTCGAACAGCGCGGTACCCGTTGCTGCAAAGGTAACCCCTTCCGTGGTCAATGTCGCAATCGAGCAGACTGCGGTCAACCCGTTCAATGGACTGCGACAGACGATCGAAACCGGGAACGGGAGCGGCGTGATCATTCGTGAGGATGGCTACATTCTCACCAACAACCATGTCGTCGAAGGGGCGGATCGAATCATCGTGACGGTCGGCGTCCAGGATGTGGAAGCCGAGATCATCGGCCTCGATCCTTCGACAGACCTCGCGGTGATCAAGATATCGGGAACCGACTATCCCGCGATCGAGCTGGGTTCCTCGACTGATCTGCAGGTAGGCGAGTTCGTTGTCGCGGTCGGTAGTCCGTTCGGACTCGAGAAGACGGTCACCTCGGGCATTATCTCGGCATTGCAGCGTACGAGCTTCGCCGAGGGAACAACTGATCTGACCGCCTACACGAACCTCATCCAGACCGATGCCGCGATCAACCCCGGTAACTCCGGCGGCGCTCTCGTTGACGAGGCCGGGAAACTCATTGGCATCAACACGCTCATCCAGTCGCCGTCCGGCAGCGTGGGCGCTCCGCAATCGGCGGGCATCGGTTTTGCGATTCCCGTGGACTTCGCCATGAGCGTGGCCGACCAGCTCATTAGCGACGGTGTTGCCGTCCATCCCTACATGGGCGTTTCGACCTCGACGATCGATGAGGGACTTGCAGCTCAATTCAACCTTCCGGTGGCCCGCGGTGCGCTCGTGCAGTTCGTGGAGCCCGGTTCCCCCGCCGAAGAGGCCGGTCTTGAGCGCGGCGATATCATCATCAGCATGGGTGGTCGTGATATCGGCGGCATCGAGGACGTGTTCGGTGCGGTGCGTGAGTATCAGGTCGGGGATTCCGTTTCAGTGGTCGTCATTCGTGCAGATGCCGAGCGTACCCTCACCCTGGTCCTCGGCTCTGATGCAGAGCGTAACTAGCGTGCGGATCACTATCGCAGCCGTTGGCAAACTCAAGGAGCCCTACTGGCGCCAGGCCGCCGACGAGTACCTGAAGCGATTGCAGCCGTATGCGACGGTGGACATCGCCGAGGTCCCGGACCGTGATGTCTCTCGCGATGAAGCCCGTGCTCTTGCCGAGGAAGGCGAGGCGCTGCTTCGCGTGCTCCCGGAGGGTGCTCATGTTGTCGCACTCGACATTGACGGTTCTCAGCGTTCAAGCGAAGCGTTCTCGGAGCACGTCTCGCAGTTGATGGTGAACGGTACGAGCCACATCGTATTCGTGATCGGCGGAGCAGCAGGGCTTGGCTCCGCGGTCAGGGTCCGTGCGAACGAGCGTATGTCACTCGGTCCCATGACGCTTCCCCATCAGATGGCACGTGTGGTGCTCCTTGAGCAGGTCTATCGGTTGTTTCGCATCATGAGGGGCGAGCCGTATCACCGTTAGCCGAGGGAGGGGTGTGCAACATGAACAGATGTCCCGGAGGAGAGTTGCGCAACCTCACGGTGCAGGAGATCGCATGCGGTGAATGCGGTGCAACGGTCGAGCTGTTCTCCGATGAACAGAAGCGTCGCTGCCCCTCATGCCGGGAGTGGGTCGTTCGCGAAGCTGCACCCTCGTGTGCTGCGTGGTGCGGATCTGCCAGGCAATGTATGGGCGAAGCTCGCTACCTCGAGGCAGTTGAGAAGGGCGCTATTCCTGACCCGGCTGACACTCCCGACACCTGATTCAGCCGATCAGCTCGACGTTGACCGCGGTGACCTTGAGACCGGGTATCTTTGCCTGTGGGTCGAGGGCCGACCCGGTCAGTCGATTCGCGGGTGCGTCGGCAAAGTGGAATGGCATGAAGACGACGCCGCGTCGCGGCGAGCTCTCGTGTCCTACCCGAGCCTCGACTTCGACGATCCCATGCGCGCTCGTAACTCTGACGGTGTCCTTGTCGCATATCCCCAGGCGCTCGGCGTCCGCGGAATGCATCTCAACGTAGCCGTGATCGTTGAGTTCGGCCAGACCGGGGGAGTGGCCGGTCATCGTGTTGGTGTGGAAGTTCCAGAGGTGACGCCCGGTCGTCATGATCAGCGGACGATCCGCTGAGGTCTGTTCGGGTGCCGGGATGTAGTCGACGGGAGCAAACTGGCCCAGACCGCGCGTGAATGACTCAGCGTGCAGTATCGGCGTGCCCGGATGGTCCGTATCCGGGCACGGCCACTGCAGTCCGCCTTCGGCCTCAAGACGTGCGTAGGTGATGCCACTGTACTGCGGGGTGACTTCGACCATCTCATCCATGACATCCCGGGCGTTTTCGTAGTCAAGCTCGCTGCCAAGGGCTGCTGAGAGGGCGATGATGATGTCGAGATCGGGACGGGCTTCACCGGGCGGCTCAACCGCCTTACGGACTCGCTGGATGCGGCGCTCGGTGTTGGTGAACGTTCCTTCCTTCTCAAGGAAGGTTGCCGCGGGCAGGATCACGTCGGCGAAACTGGCCGTTTCTGTCATGAAGATGTCCTGTACCACGAGAAAGTCGAGAGCTTCGAGCGCTTCGATCACGTGCGCCTGATCCGGATCCGCGATCACCGGGTTCTCGCCCATGATATACATCGCTTTGAGGTCTCCGGCTGCTGCAGCGGTCATCATCTCGACCAGCGTGAGGCCAGGCTCTGTGGGCAGCAGTTCCTCGGTCTCCCAGAAATCACAGAAGCGGTCGAGGGTACCTTGATCACTCAATGGCTGGTAGCCGGGCAGACAGTTCGGGAGACAGGCAAGATCACATGCTCCCTGCACGTTGTTCTGACCGCGAAGCGGGTTGACTCCTGTGCCGGGCCTGCCGATGTTGCCCGTGAGCATCGCGAGGTTCGCAATCGCGCGGACCTGATCGGTTCCGGACGTATGCTGCGTGACTCCCA
This sequence comes from Actinomycetes bacterium, assembly GCA_024637115.1. Taxonomy (GTDB): domain Bacteria; phylum Actinomycetota; class Coriobacteriia; order Anaerosomatales; family JAGXFU01; genus JAGXFU01. The sequence goes on along the minus strand of JAGXFU010000005.1, from coordinate 49,531 downwards.
TGGAATAGATGATCGACGCGCTATCTGCCTGTCCAAAGATGCGGGCCACGTCGCGAATGTCTTTGGCAGGGATGCCGCAGATGTCGGCGGCCGCTTCGATGTCGTAGTCCTCGAGAATCGCCCGAAGCTCTTCAAAGCCCTCTGTTCGCCGTGCGATGAAATCTTCATCGGCGAGGCCCTCGGCCAGAATGGTGCTCATGACGGCATTGATGAACGCGGTGTTTGTTCCCGGAGTGATAGGGAGGTAGCGCTCGGCATGGTCTGCGAGACGTACCCGCCGTGGGTCGACCACGATAATCCGTGTGCCCGCACGCGCGGCCTTCTTGAGTTCAACGCCAATGATCGGGTGTGCTTCAGCGGTATTGGAGCCGATCACCAGAATGACGTCGGCCTCGCGCAGGTCGGGAATCGAGTTCGTCATCGCGCCGCTGCCAAACGACGCTGCGAGACCGGCGACCGTAGAGGCGTGGCACAGACGAGCGCAGTGATCGATGTTGTGTGTCCCAATGACCGCGCGCATCAACTTCTGGAAAAGGTAGTTCTCCTCGTTCACGCACTTTGCCGAGGCAAGTCCGCCGATCGCTTCCGGACCATGCTGCGTACGGATGCCGGAGAGACCGGCGGCGGCCTCGGTGAGTGCCTCGTCCCAGGAGACGGCGACCAGCTCGCCGTTGCGCCGCACGAGGGGTGTGGTGAGGCGCTCAGGGCTGTGCGTGAAGCCCCATCCGTAGCGACCCTTGGGGCACAGGTTGCCGTCATTGACCCCGCGTCCCACGGGCGCGCGAACCCCGACTACACGACCCTCATGGGTGTCGACGGTCAGCGTGCAGCCAACGCCGCAATAGCCGCAGGTCGTCTCGGTGCTCAGGGTCTCCCAGGTACGTCCGCCAAAGCGTCGCATGCCATCGGACAGCGCTCCCGTAGGGCATGTCGAGACGCACTGGCCACAGAACTCGCAGTTCGACTCGGAAAGCGGATTGGCGAACGGTGTCTGCGGCAGCGCATCGAAACCACGACCGGTGGTGTCGTAGACGAAGCGACCCTGGACCTCGGCGCAGATTCGTACACAGCGTCCGCAGGCGATGCATTTCTCGAGATCTCGATCGATGAGGACGTCCTGAATGATCTCGCCAACGTGGTGCTTTTCGCCTTCATAGGGCGTCGTGCTGATGTTGTGGCGGTACGCGAGGTCTTGCAGTTTGCACTCGCCGCTGCCTTCGCAGGTGAGGCATTCGATCTTGTGATCGGACAGCAACAGCTCGACAATCGTCTTTCGTGCGCGCTCGACGGTCTCAGTGTCGGTGCGTACGACCATGCCGTCGGTGGCCCGTGTGGTGCACGAGGCCGGAAGTCCACGCAGGCCGTCCACCTCTACGATGCACAGCCGGCATGCCCCGTAGGGCGAGAGTCGGGGGTCGTGGCACAACGTGGGGATGTCTACGCCGTTGTCCCGGCATACTTCGAGTACGCTCTGCCCCGGGAGGGCGTCAAGTTGCCGCCCATTGATCTGGATTGAGATGGACTGTTTGTCTTCGCGCTCAGTCACTTCTTTGCCCCTCGCCGCAGAACGCGGACTTCGCCCTCTACGAGTACGCAGTCGATAAGCTCCTTAGCGAACAGAGCGATATCTGAAACGGAGACGATTCCAACCGGGATTCCGTTCTCGACCACCGGTATCCGACGCATGGCGACCTCTTGCTGGAGGCGTATCGCGGTGAGCAGATCCATCTCTGGTTCGAGCGGTACGAAGTCGGAGAACATGATCTCCCGCACGAGCACACTATTGGGATCGAGACCGTCGGCGATGCAGGTGTGTGTGATCTGACGGTCTGTGACGATGCCCGCAAGCGTGCCTTCGGGCGTAGTGATGATGACTGATCCAACGCACTCGTCGCGCATCCTTCGGGCAACCTGCGTGACGGTAGCGTCTTGGGGTGCGGCCACGACTCTGGCGGTCATGATGTCGCTCACCTTCATGAATCCTCCTCTTTCGCACAGCAGATCGATCCTAGACGCGCTCGATAGCGTCGAACGGGCAGTGAGTCTCACAGATGCCGCATTTCATGCACTTCTCGGAATCTATGACGTAGATTCCTTTGAGCTCTCCTGTGATGGCGTCAACCGGACAGCGCTTCTTGCATACGCCGCACCCCTTGCAGAGGCTATCCACCACAACGAATGTTGAGAGTGCCGAGCACGCACATGCCCGGCATCGATGCTCTTCGACATGCTCTACGTACTCGTCCCTGAAATAGCGGAGTGTAGTGAGCACCGGATTGGGAGCGGTCTGGCCGAGTCCGCACAGCGACGTCGTCTTCACGACATCGGCGAGCTCTTCAAGGAGTTCGATGTCTCCCGGCTCGCCGTGTCCTTCGGTGATCCGGGAGACGATCTCGAGCATGCGCTTGGTGCCTACCCGGCACGGCACGCATTTTCCGCACGATTCATCTTGGGTGAAGGTGAGGAAGTAGCGCGCAAGCTCCACCATGCAGGTGCGCTCGTCGACAACGACCATCCCGCCGGATCCAACGATCGCACCCACCGACATCAGCGCGTCGTACTCGATTCGCGTGTCAAAAAGCGATGCCGGGAGACAACCTCCGCTTGGCCCGCCGATCTGCACCGCTTTGGGCTCGTGGCCGTCGGCGCATCCTCCGCCAACCTCGTGCACGAGCTCTCCGACAGTCAGGCCGAACGGAACCTCGACAAGGCCGCTGTGTCTCACCTTCCCGGTGAGGGCAAAGACCTTCGTTCCGCAACTCGTAGCGCTCCCGATCGATGCATACGCCTCTGCCCCGTGAGTGATGATCCACGCGACATTGGCGAGCGTTTCAACGTTGTTGATGCATGTTGGCGCGTTCCACAGACCCGATGTCGTTGGGAACGGGGGACGAGGTCGGGGCATTCCGCGGTGTCCCTCGATCGAAGCAATCAACGCCGTCTCTTCGCCGCAGACGAATGCTCCGGCGCCCTCGCGGACGTGGATCGTGAACGAGAAGTCGCTTCCCAGAATCCGAGTCCCAAGGAATCCCGCCGCTGTTGCATCGGCGAGCGCCTTCTTGAGACGTGTTACCGCGAGCGGGTACTCGGCGCGCACATACACGTATCCTTCACTGGCGCCGATTGCATAGGCCGCGATGATCATGCCCTCTAGAACGCCGTGCGGATCGCCTTCGAGCAGGCTGCGATCCATGAACGCCCCGGGATCGCCCTCGTCGGCATTGCAGATCATGTACTTGATGTCCGCCTCGGAATCGTGCGCAAGCTGCCACTTGAGGCCGGTCGTGAAGCCCGCACCACCACGACCACGCAATCCGGACTTCTTCATCTCCTCGATGACATCAGAGGGAGTCAGGTTCTCAAGGGTCTGCCGAAGAGCTTCGTAGGTTCCGGCAGCGCGCGCTGCTCCGAGATCCTCCGGATCGATCACGCCACAGTTCCGCAGCACGATGCGTTCCTGTCGTGTGTTGAACGGGATATCGGCATAGAGTTCGATGGCCTCGGCATCTTCAGATTCCCGGTAGAGATGCTCTCGTGCAGGGCCGGTGCCGGACAGAAGGGCTTCGAGAATATCTGAGGCCGCGTGGACGTCGACCGAAGGATAGAAGACGCCTTCCGGGGCGACCACGACCACGGGACCCTTTGCGCACAGGCCGTGACATCCGGTTCGTACCACCCGAACCCGGTCCGCGGCAGCAGCCTGCTCGATCGCATCATCGAAACGGTGCGCCACCTCAAGTGATCCGTTGGCCACGCAGCCGGTTCCGGCGCACACGCGAATCTCGATGACCTCGGCAGTCACACCGGTGCTCGTGGAATGCGCGGTCGTCATCGCGTCGCCTTCCGGGTGAGCTGTTTTGCGAGTTTGCGCGCAGAAGCACCGTCAACAGCTCCATGCGTCTGATCTCCGATCACCACGACCGGTGCCAGCCCGCAGCACCCGATGCACGCGACCCCTTCGACAGTGAAGCGCATGTCCTCAGAGGTCTCGCCAACCCCAACGCCGAGTTCCTCGGTGATCGCACGCGTGATCTCAGGAGCGCCGGCGACATGGCATGCGGTGCCGTGGCATATCTTTACGATAGTCTCGCCGCGGGGTTCCTGGTGGAACTGCGTGTAGAAGGATGCCACTCCGTATACCTCTGAGAGAGGAATGTCCCGCTGTCGCGCGATCTCCCGCAGGGCGGACTCGGGCAGGTAACCCAGAATAGCTTGTGTCTCCTGGAGTATCGGTATGAGCGCACCCGGGTCGTTGGCGTGCGCTTCGAACACGACACTCAGCATTGTGAGGTCGAGATCGTCCTTGGCATTACCCTGGCATGCACAATCAGCCATGTCGTCTCCGGTTCCGGTGGCGGCTAGTCGAGATAAGAGTCGCAGTACAGGGTCTCGTTCTTGAGCACGGCGATGGACTTTGCCATTGTATCGTCGGCAGAGAGCACCGACATATCCTGCTCTACGACGGCCATCTGCAGTTCATCGTTCGGATCCATGATAGCGGCAGAGAGCCCCGCTGGGATAAGCAGGGCGAGGAGCGCCGCCGCCATCGGTGACTTCACGTGCTCCGGGCACCCGTTGTAGATGTTCGAGAGTCCGACGACGGTCTTGAGCGGCGGATCGTTGAGCATCCCGAACATGTTGATCGCCTCGGTCGCCTCAACCGCCTGTTGCTGCGCGACCCCGACCGGGAGGAGCAGCGGGTCGAGATAGAGTCGGTCGAGGGGCACATCGAACTCGGCCATCGCGGCCATGATGATCATCGCCGCTTCAACCCGCTCGTTTGCATCCCGGCTCACGCCGGCCTCGGTCATTGCCAGGCCGATGATCTCGGCATCGTAGCGCTTGGCCATAGGGAGATACGTCTCAAGTCGGGCGCGTTCGGCCGATGTGGAGTTGATGACGGGCTGAAGCTTGCAGACGCGCAAGCCCGCTTCCATCGCCTCGGGATTCATTGTGTCGAGGCAGAGGCGCGTGTCGGGCACGGCCTCTTGCACGACCTGCACGACGTACTCCATCATCTCCGGGCCGCCCTTGGTCGCCGGACCCAGGTTGACGTCGAGGATGTTCGCGCCGCCTTCGACCTGCCTGCGAGCCATCTCCTGAATCGGGCCGGCCTCGCGATTCTTCATCGCGGGGCCGATCGTCTTGCTCATGATGTTTACCTTCTCGCCAATTACCAGCATCTGTTCCTCCTTGGTTACGCGCCAGCGGCCATGTTGACGATGCGTGCAGCGATGTCGCGCAACGCTTCGTTGTACTCGTCGTCGACGCCATAAGGTGAAACGCCCTCACGATCGGCTCGACGTATGTTGTCACTGTCAGGAAGCGTGCCGAGCAGTTCGATGTCGCCCAATGCTCCGACAAGGAACTCGATATCTTCTGCATCACGCACGCGGTTTCCCACGGCGACTACATCACTCACGCCTATGTCGCGCGCGAGCGAACGCACGGCATGCGCCGTCTGCACTGCCCGACCTCCGGGCTCCACGACCACCACGAAGAGATCGACATTCTCCGCGGTACCGCGTCCCAGGTGTTCGAGACCTGCCTCCATGTCGAGGATGGCCACATCAGTGCGCTCTATGAGCAGATGACGCATGAATGCCTTGAGGAACGTTCCCTCGGAGCACATGCATCCGGACCCGCCTCGCTCAACGGTGCCCATTCTTAGCAACGTGACGCCATCGATGTCCGTGCCACAGGTATCTACGACATCGGAGACGTCCGGATTGAGCCGGAACATGCCTCCCTTGCCGGGTGCGGCTCCCGTGCGCTCTTCGATGAGATCGTCCATCTGGGTCAGAGGCGTGCATGCGGCAGCGAGCGCAGGATCTGCGCCGAGGGCTATCGCCAGATTCGCGTCGGGATCGGCATCGATAGCGATGACCCGACGTCCTTCGGCTGCCCAGAGTCGGGCAAGGCTCGATGACAGCGTTGTCTTGCCAACACCGCCCTTGCCTGAGATCGCTATCTTCATACGGGCCTCCTAGAGTCCTGCTGCATCGAGGATACGGGGTACGAGGTGTTCGGCACCCACGGCCATGACATGCACGCCATCGCACTCGCTTCTGACCTGTTCAATGAAGCGTGCGGTGATCTCAATACCTGTCTGAACAGGGTCATTTGATGCTTCAAGTTGATCTATGAGCGCCTGCGGCACCTCGATCCCGGGGATGTTCTTGTTCATGAATCGCGCCATTCCCGCGGAGCGCAGCACCACGACTCCGGCGAGAATCTTCACACCCAGGCCGCGCGCATAGGCGGAGAAACTGGTGAATGATTCAGGGTCGTATACGGCCTGGGTCTGGAAGTAGGTGGCCCCGGCTCTCACCTTCTTCTCAAACTTTGCGAGTTGAGGACGAAATGGCTTTGCATCCGGCGTGACGACTGCCCCTATCGTGAAGTCGGGGACACCATGCAACTCATTGCCGGCGGCATCCCGTCCGCCCTTGAGATCCACGATGGTCTCAAGCAGTTGCACCGACTCGTAGTCGAAGACGCTCTTTGCAGCAGGGTGATCTCCGACCACGATATGGTCGCCCGTGAGAGCGAGCACATTGGTGATGCCAAATGACGCAGCACCGAGGAGATCGGATTGCATGGCAAGTCGGTTTCGATCTCGGCATGTGACCTGGTAGACGGCGTCGTGCCCCGCATTCTTGAGGTGGATGCAAGCGGCGAGCGTGCAGAGCCGCATGACCGCAGCCTGATTGTCGGTGACGTTCAGGGCGTGTACACGGCCACGAAGGATCTCAGCGCTCGCGAGCATCTCGGAGACATCGGTTCCTTTGGGCGGTCCGACTTCGGACGTGACGGCGAACGTTCCTGAAGAGAGTGCGTCATGGAGGTTCACGAGTCATCTCCCTCCTTGGTCATATCCCACTCGCAGCAACGGGCTGAGATCGAATTGTCCTTGGCCGGCATGGTCTTTCCAAAGTCATCGATGCGCCCCAATGATTCGAGGCGGTCGTAGATCTCAACCCATGCGCATGGTCGATCGCCAAGTTCGCAGGTGCCGTCCTTCACGCCGCCACAGGGGCCGTTTAGGATGCCCTTCGCGCAGCGCGTGGTCGGGCATATCCCGCAGGTCTCTCCGAGTACGCATGAGCCGCAGGCTGAGCACTCGGCCTGCCAGCTCGCGAAACCCTGTGCCGATCCAATGAACAGGGTATCGAGTGCGGGGTAGACGGGTTTGTCGTTGTCGCCGGCCAGTGTGGCGACTCCGGCTCCGCATCCCAGGGAGAGGATTGCGTCATACCCCTGAGAATCGAGTTTCTCGATGAACTCGGGCTCGCACTGACGCTCGAGAATGGCGTCTGAGAACTCAACAGAGAATCCCTTGCGTGATGCGGCGAGTGAGAGGAGCTCAATGAGAGTGTCCACCTCTTTCTGGCCCCCGGCGAGAGAGACTGCAGCACAGGTATTGCACCCCACGAGCATCACACGTGTGTGGCGACCGACCATCTTCAAAATCTCGTCAATCGGTTTTCTTCGCACGACGATCATGAGGGAGCCTCCTCATCGGAGGCCGGACCAACGATGCGAAACGAGTCGCCCATGCCGATCTGAGTGAGGGCGGAGACGATACTTCTCTCACGCTGCGCTACCAGTTTGAGCGCGTGGGGGAATCTGCATGTGCCCGTGTCGCACTCCGAGAATGCGACACGTCCGGCGCCGGAGCGAAACGCCTGCAAGACGGTGCTCTCGTCAACGCGAAGGAGACATGACACGGTGACAATCCGCGCGTTGGGATCGAGCGTTTCAAGCGCGTTACGCGTATGCCCGCAGACGAAGGCGATCGTCTGGTCGATCGTTGGGGAGGCAAGTGCGCGCTGAACGCGAAGTACCATCTCGTCCGGCGAGCACCCTTCGATGCTGATCGCGCTGCCGGGACAGGCAGATGCACACGTGCCGCATGCATGGCACGCCTCCATGTCGAAGTACATGTATCCACCTACGTGAACACCGGGTGCGCCGTGCGGGCACACCCGCATACAACTGAGGCACGACGCGCACTTCTCCTGCGCAAGACGAGCGCCCGTGGTGCACCCAAGACATCGTTGAGCTTCCCGAGCCGCTTCATATTCTGTGTATCCTTCTTCGATCTCGCCCCAGTTCTTGATCGCCTCGTAGAACGGGACCGTTTCCATTTGGATCCGCCGGCGTGTCTCGAGCATCTCTGACATATGCGGCGGAATCTCTCCGAGGACGGTGTTTTCCAGGTCGAGTTCTCTCAGCAGGCTCCAGTCATCGACCAGTGCGCCAAAGATGGCTGCAGCGGCACGATGACCGTGGGCGATTGCATCGATGATCCTGGTCGGGCCTGTGACGACATCGCCCGCCGCGTAGATGCCCTCGTGAGAAGTGCGTAAGGTGACCGGATCTACTATCGGCGAGCCCCGGTGGGTGAGATTGATGCCGAGGTCGCCCACGTCCGCGGACTGACCGATGGCGAGGATGATCGTGTCCGCCTCAAACCGGCGCAGCTCGCTCTCATCGAACTCCGGGGCAAACCGCTTCTCGCTGTCAAAGATCGACGTGCAGCGCACCGTGTCGAGCGCACAGACGTTCTCATCACCGATCACAGCGTGTGGACCCCAGGAGCAGTGAACGTTTGCACCCTCGAGGGTTGCATCTTCGATTTCATGCTCAGATGCAGGCATCTCATCGCGGCTCTCAAGACAGATCACATCCACTGATTGGGCATGTTGTCTTATCGCCGTGCGCGCAACGTCCATCGCTACATTTCCACCGCCGACAACGACTACTCTCTCTCCGAGATCGAGCTTCTCTCCCGATGCCGATCGTTCGAGGAAGTCGAGGGCGGTCATCACCTGGGGAAGGTGAGCGCCGTCGATGGGAACTGAGCGACTGCCTTGTAGGCCCGCTGCTATCAGAACAGCGTCGAACGTCTGTGCGAGTTCGTCCAGGTTCAAGTCCCTTCCAACTCGCACGCCGGTGATCGTTTCGACTCCGAGAGAGACGATATGGCCGATGTCGCGATCAAGGGCGTCATCGGGGAGTCGGTAATTCGGGATTCCGTAACGGAGCATCCCTCCAAGCTTCGGCTTCTCCTCAAACAGGGTTACCTTCATGCCGAGCTGAGCCAGATCGTGTGCGGCAGTCAGACCCGTGGGCCCTGAGCCGATGATCGCCACGCGCTCCGGACGTGTTCCCATGGGGCGCGGAAGCGGGTAAGCACCGTGGTCTGCTGCGGCGCGCTTGAGGGCGGCAATTGCCACGGGTTCGTCAAGGTTGCATCGTCGACACCCCTCCTCGCACGGACGCAGGCAGACTCGCCCACACACCGAGGGAAGCGGATTGCGTTGCATGACGATCTCAAGCGCGTCGGTGAACCTGCCTTCCGCTACTGCGGAGAGGTAGCCCGGAACGTCGATGTGCACCGGACAACGTGCGCGGCACGGTGCAAAGACGCGATCTTTGTCTGCTTCGCTGGCTTTATGTGGGGGAATGTTGCTCATGGTGTGTGCCGCTTCCCTGGACCCGAGGGTCCTAGCTGGCCCGCTGCTTCACAAATGCGGGTATCTCGGCGGCTTCGTACGGGCCGACCACGACGTTCCATCCATCGAGCTCCTCGCCCAACTCGCCGCTGATTTGAGCAACCGCTCCCGGGATGATGACCTCGCGATTGGTTAGCTTCTCGGCCATACCCGAGTCGTTCACGAACTTTGCGATGCGTTCGGGCACGAACTTGCCGGCAGCCCAGGCGGTAAGGACTGAGAGTCCCTCTGATTCAACGATGCCCAGGTATGCACCGACCTTTCCGGACTCGATCTCCGAGCTGACGATGAAGTATGTGAGTGAGAAGTTGGTCGTGACAAAGAACGGGGAGTCAGGTCCGGGGTTGCCGATCTCGTAGATCTTGGCTTCGGCCTGCATAGGCCGCTGCGGGTCAGTGAAGATGTTCTGACGCAGCACTAGGAGCGGGAGCATTGCCCACGCGTCTGCGGTGGAGAGCACGATGATGCTGCCGTACTTGAGCATGTCCACTGCGGCGTACGTGACCTCAAGCAGTTCATCTCCGCCTGAACGCTCTCCCGGGAAGGTGATGATGGGGTAGCCGAGAGCGGCATACTTCTGCTCAAGGGCGGCTCTGCGGGCGAACACGTTGTCCCGCAACGCTTCTCCGGCCGTAGCAGGCATGGTGTCGATGACGAGATCCTTGAGACCGGCTGCTGCAGCCTTTTCAGTGAGAGCAGCCACTGCTTCCAGGCCACGGGCGCGGACAACGAGCGGGCATGAGTGTTCTTGTGCCAGGGCGATCATCGCGTCGGCGTTGGACTGCGTGGCCGCATGGATCAGGGGCTTGCGATCTGCGACTGCCTGGAGCGCTGCTTCCATCTCAGCCGAAGTCTCGGCCATAAGAACAAGGGGGAGCGATGTCCTTGATGCGACCCGTTCCACGGCTGCTTTGAATCCGGGTGCGTCCCCGGCGGACTTCACGGCGACAAAGCCGCACGCAAGCGTCTGTTGGACGCGTTCGAAGTTCGCGGCATTGGCTGCATCAACGACCTCGTCGATGTCTGTTGCATCGGCAGAGACCATGACGCCGAGCGCACTTGGATTGACGAATGTCTTGTCGTGACGGAACAGGACCGTTTCATCACCCACCGTGAAGGCGTCGTTGCCGGTTCCAACGGTGACGCCGCGCATAGGCGGTTGGGCTGCTGCGCCGAGAGCCGTCTTCGATTCTTCGGACACATGCGGACATTGGTCGAGTTCTGCCCCTCCCTGCGCGAGCTTCATTGCAAACGCGAGACAGGTGGGAATACCGCAATCACCGCAGTTCGTCTTTGGAAGAAGCTTGAATATGTCGAGTCCACTGAGAGCCATCTGTATGTCTCCTTGATCGAGTCCGTCTAGAAGATCGGATCCATGGTCAGGGCAGGGTGGCCGTTATTCGAAATGAACTCGAGCACGGCATCTTCTGTTTCTCCGACCGATTCGTCGGCGATCTTGTCGAGGAAACCGGGGTCACCCATCTCGTCGAGGCGATCGGCGAGCGATGCGCGCATCGCGTCCTTGAGCTCCTTGGGCATCCAAACGACCCTGGCCAGGCCACCCTCGGCGGACATGAACTTCTTGCTTGAGATGTAGCCGCGTCCGATCCCCATGAATCCGGGTGCCTGGACGCCGCCGCCGACCATGCCGGCGAGCGTGGAGAATTTCATTCCCGATGGAGTCATTCCGGGGTACTCGCGATTCACAAGCATGACTCCGTTGCACATGGGCATGAGGGCGATGATGACCATGAAGCAGCCGCACGATGTCATGGGATTGTCCATGAGCGAGTAGCAGGTCATGCGCTCGACCGCTCCGCCGGAAGTCTGTTCGATGAACGTATTGACGCCCGCCCACTCGCCGCTCAGTTCGTTGAGACAGGCTCCCTTTGCGATCGGCTGGTTCGGGCCCGAAGGATTGAGCTCATTCGACGCTTTGGCATCGAGCCAGTTGTAGGCTCCGCAGAGCCCCAATCTCTCAGGCGTGACCACGCATACGTGCGATGGCGCAAAGCTCTGGCACAGTGAGCATGAATAGAACGTGTCAACGGTGTCATCGGTGAGTCCTGCCATGCGCTCGTCGCGCTGCGCATAGGTCAGCAGAGCCTTCTGGCGGATCTCAGTGACCTTCTCTGCGTCGGTGTAGATGGTGACCTGAACCTTGTCCACGATGGCCTCAAACTGGTCGAGGATCTTTGCGTGAAGGATGTCGCCGAGGTGATGCAGCCTAAAGCCCTTGGATACTGCGGCCTTGGAGATGCGTATCCAAATCAGGTCACGTTGACCCATGTGCAGTACGCCCTCGGCGAAGTTCATCAGGTGATGGAACTGACGTTCCACGACCGCTTCGAAGTCCGACTGCATCTTGCGACCGGCAACGTCGACGACGATGGCGAGGGGAATGAGCGAGCCCTCTTCTATCTCATCGAGTTCAGGGCCAACGACTTCGACTTTGCCGTCTGTGATGTCGGCAGCATCGAGCGTGCGAAGCCATTCAAACGCCTCGCTCTTTTGGCCACCCGCTTCTGCATGGGTGTCCTCTTTGCGGACACGCTCGCCCTCGAACGCAGGACCGTAGGCGACGGGAATCGGTAGCTCTGTCACTTTGATCTTGAGCCCGCGAACCTCGATCGCCTTCTGCACGAGTTCGCCGCACGTGATGTTGGAGACCACGTGCTCGTAGGTGCAGACTCCCGTGGGGAGAATCTGTGGAATGTCGCTGGTTGCGATGGTCGGGAAGCCGTAGCTGATAGCACCCGCCGCAGTCGCATACCACTCGTCGGTGACCTCACCGAGCGCGAGTACGAATGCAAAGACGCGACTTTTGTTGTACGCCAGGATGCGCTCGTAGTCGCCGGGCTGCACACCGCCGAACGCCATTGCCGCTCGTGTGGCGAATCCGATCGAGTAGATCTGGCTGTAGACCTCTTTGCCAAAGGGAACCAAGCGTGTATCCCAGCCAAGCTGGATGCCCTCGGTCTCGAGCTGCTCGCCGAAGGAGACACCGTTGTCGTGGCCTGCCATGAAGACGTAGAGCATCTTCTCCTGCATCTCACGGGCAAGTCGCACCGCGGTCTCGCTATCCGGGGCTGCCCCAACGACTGCGGCAAAGCCCGGCGCTGAACCGTCCACGAACTCCACGCCTTTTGCGCGCATGATCACGTCGTCGGCGGCACCGAGCCAGAGATCGGTCACGGGCGTTGGGTCATTGTCGAGGTAGTTGAGCGCTTCGTGGCACTCCTCGGTAAGGAGCGTTGCGATGCCCGCGTCGAGCGTGGTCCCAAGATAGGGAAGCCACAGATGTTCCGAGGGAACCTCCGGAAGCAATTCCTGCGCATACGTCAGGACGCGGTCCATGTCGGAGAGTTTCTCGACCTTCTCCCCGGTGAGACCGTATATCACCGGCAGGTAGTAGCCGGTATTGGGAAGCTCGATCGCGTGTTCGGAGCCAAAGCTCTCCTTGGCGCGAGCGAGCTTCTCCGTTGTCTTGCCAAAGATGCTGTGTGCGCCGCGGATCGCGGCGGAGGCGATGATCTTAGACACTGAGCTCCCTCCTCATATCCATATCGAAGAGGACGCGCTCGGCGGCCACGTCGATCTTGAGTGCTTTGCGGGCGTTGTCGATCAAGTCGAGGGTCGCAACGACCATGTCTTGCGGCTCCTTGATGAATCTCAAGCTGCCGCCATATCGCTCCGTCCACCCATCGATCATGTAGGTGGAGACCACCTCGCTGTTGGCAACCGGTGAGCCGACGCCGCCAAAGATGACGTGTGCACCGCTGCCTGCGGCGTAGGTTGCGATCTCGAGTGCTTTCTCGCTGAACCATTCAGGCGAGAGCGCCACAGCGGGGAGTCCGGCGATGTCGTCGCCGAGCCCGCCGGTAGCGGCCATGTCAGTGAGGACCGTGAGAATGCGCGAGTTGTCCACGCATGAGCCCATGTGGAGCACGGGCGGGATACCGATCGTCTCGCATATCTCAGCAAGCGATTCACCGGCGAACGCCATGGTTTCCGGTGTGAGGAGCCCGTGCTTGCCGCTGGTGATCGCGGCGCACCCGGTCACAACGACAAGCACGTTGTTCGCGATGAGTTCACGTACTACGTTGACGACCGCGTAATCCTGCACCGAACGCGGGCTCGAGCACCCCACGACGGCCGCCACGCCGCGAATGCGTCCGTTGACGATGTTCTCGTTGAGTGGAGTGAGGGAGGCGCGCATGGTGCCGCCGAGCATATAGCGGATGTACTCGTGGCTGAAGCCGGCCACGAGTGGTTCGGAGACGTTCGGGATGTGGACCTCTTTGCGGTTTGCGAAGTTCTCGACTGCGGAGCGAACGATCTGACGCGCCGCTTCGCGCGGACGGTGTTCGTCGACCACGATCTGCTCGGAATCACCCACGCATGCTTTGGGGCTCGAGGAGATGAGTTTGGTGTGGAAGTGGTCGGCGACCTCCGTGAGTCCCTGGAAGATGCACTGGACGTCAACGACCATGGCCTCAACGGCACCCGTGAGTATCGCGAGTTCCTGATGCAGCATGTTGCCGGCCGGCGGCACTCCCTTGCGCATGAGCGATTCGTTGGCCGTGCAGCAGATACCGGCCACGTTGATACCGGTAGCGCCGAGTGACTTCGCGAGTTCGAGCATCTCGGGCTCGCTCGTGGCATCGAGGATCATCGATGCAAGCAGTGGTTCATGCCCGTGGATGAGGATGTTGACCTTATCCTCGGAGAGCACGCCGAGATTTGCCGAGGAACGCACCGGCGTGGGTGTTCCGTAGAGGATGTCCTGGAGGTCCGTGGCCAGCATCGAGCCGCCCCAGCCACTGGCGAGGGAGCACTTGATGGCCCCGTCGAGGAGCGTCTTGTAGTTCTGGTCGGTACCCGCATGGGTGCGATGCATCGCTTCAACGACCTCGCGGTCGATTCCGCGGGGGACAACGCCAAGGGAGCGCCACAGCTCCTGGCGCTTCTCGGGGGCTCTGCCGATGTAGACGAGTTCGCCGGTCTGCTGCCCAAACTGTGCAAGCGCGCAGTCGGCGACTTCAACAGCGAGCGTGTTGGCATCTTTTCCGGCAACGTCGATGCCCATGTACCCCGCGACCTTGGCCAGCTTGACGGTGTCGGCGATCGTGCCGTCCTCAACCTCGCCTGACGCAATAGCCCTGAGCGTGAGCGCGACGTCGCGACCGTGGTCGGAGTGCGCCGCGGCTCCCGCGGCTACCTGCCGAAGGAAGTTACGTGCAGCTACCGTCTCTCTGTCAGCCCCGCATACGCCCCGGTCGTGCTTGCCGATCAACCGGCAGGGACCCATCGCGCAGAGTTTGCAGCAACCGCCACCCGCGCCGGTCGAGCATGGCTTGATCGAGTCTGCACGCTGGAAGACGGTGCTGATCTCGCAGTCTTCTGCGATCTTGAGCATCTCAGCTGCGGTTGGATCGATGCTCACCACATCCGGGTCGAATGTTCGCTTCTTGTCGTCACTCATTTGGTGCACCTCGTTTCGCTGGTGTGCCGATCTAGCCGGCGGCCAGTTCGTCGATCGCGGTTCGCACGAGGCGCACGGCCTCGGGGTGACGCATGACAAGGACATCAGCGCCGGACATGGTCAATGAAATGGCAGTCGTGGCTTCCCACAGCACCCCGCGCTTGGCGTGGTCGCCCCAGGTGGGCTCTTCGTCGAGTCCCACGCGCGCTTCTTTGGCACGCCATGCCTCTTTGCCCAGATTGCAGATCATGGGCATCTGGGTCATCGAATCGTTCTGATTCAGCGCAGCAAGGCGCAAACGCTCCATGACCGTGTACGCGTACTCGATGCCGTAACCAACGGCCCCGATAGACGGGTCAATGAGGATGCGGTCAGCGGGCAGACCCATCTGAGTTGCGAGGATGTTGAGCTGCTTGGCCATGTTCACATCGATCGGCGATTCCATGATCACAACGTGTCCGTAGCCGAGAGCTGCTGCCGTAATGGCCTTGTAGTTGTCCTCAGTTGCAGGACCGAGTCCCAGAACCGTGTCGGTCACCGTCTCGGCGACCTTCTTGAGAACCTCGGTGTCCTTTTCTGCATTGCCGGTTCCGTAGACCACAACGGGGACGTCTACCGCGTCAACGACTGCCCGGACGGTCGCAGCAGCCTGTTCAGGGTCGGCGTCGTTGCCGTGCGGGTCTGTCGAGGCGAGCTGTACACAGATCATGTCCGCGCCGTATGTATCAACGCAGGCTCGCGCCCAGGCCACGGGATCTGCAAGTACGTCGCCGAGAGCGTCCACCAGTGGTGCGGGCCATCCCTCGGGCGCCACGTCGAACACTTCCATCGCAATTGCAGGTTTGTGCGGCATGGTGCCTTCGAAGGTGTGGAACGGCAAGGCCGTCTCGCCACCAACGACGTACGCACCATCGCCGCTGCCGAGCGTTACTTCTCGGATCGTTCCGTTCGTCTTCTTCACAGGTTCCGTGAACGACATGATCAGATTCCTCCTCGGCTAGATGCCGGCGTGGCGGCGGGCGGATACGAGCGTATTGAGCATGAGCATGGCGATGGTCATAGGACCGACTCCGCCAGGCACGGGGGTTATCGCGGACGCGCGTTCGACGGCTGTGCTGAACTCGACATCGCCAACGAGGCCGTGATCCGTGCGGTTGATACCAACGTCGATAACGACAGCACCAGGCTTGATCCAGTCACCCTTGACCATTTCGGGACGCCCTACGCCGACCACGACCACATCGGCTCGCCGAACGACGCCGGGTAGGTCCCGGGTGCGGCTGTGGCAGATCGTCACCGTGGCATTCTTGTCGAGCAGCAGATGCGCTACCGGCTTTCCTACGATATTGCTGCGACCCACGACAACGGCTTCCTTGCCTTCGAGGTCTACTCCGGCCTCTTCGAGCAGAACCATACAGGCGTGGGGAGTGCAGGGCAGAAAGGATTCCTTGCCAACGACCATGCGCCCCACGTTGACCGGATGGAAGCCGTCGACGTCCTTATCCGGACTGATGGCGTCAAGCACGTTTTCTTCATTGATATGGTCGGGCAGAGGCAGCTGAACCAGGACGCCATGCACTGCCGCATCGGCGTTGAGTTCACCAACGAGCGCGAGGAGGGCACTCTCCGTGGTGTCCGCTGGCAGCTCATGCTTGAAGGAGCGAATGCCGACTTCGTCGCACGCCTTGTGCTTGTTGCGCACGTAGACTTCCGACGCAGGGTCATCGCCCACGATCACTACCGCGAGACCGGGCTCGATACCCTGCGCCTTGAGCGTCGCCACATCGGCCGCGATCTCCGTGCGCTTCTTTGCTGCGATGGCTTTGCCGTCGATGAGAGTTGCCGTCATCTGTACCTCCATGAGCTGTGGACGTGCGTGCTATTCGCTGGCTGGAGCGGCCGCAGCCTGAATGACCGTCGCTACCATGGTCCGAACGGCCTCGAGGGCCGGGGAGTCGTTGTCCAGGTCGAACAGTCCCTGTCCGGTGAGATCACATGAGATGACGCCGGGGTCTTCGGGTACCGTTCCCAAAAGCTTGAGGCCTGCTTCTTTGATAGCGTTCATCAACGCCGGGTCGAGATCATCTGAGGATCTGTCGATTACGAGGTAGCGCTCGCCGATCTCGATCTCCAGTTCATCGGCGAGCGCATTGAGCCGCTCGGCCGTGCGAATCCCGCGAACGCTTGGGTCGGACACGATGAGGAGCGCGTCAACGTCGCGCGTGGTACGGCGTGAGAGGTGCTCAAGGCCGGCCTCGTTGTCCATGACGATGTAGTCGTAGGCGCGTGACAGGTCGTTGAGGCAGCCCCGAATCAGGTTGTTCGCATAGCAGTAGCAGCCCGCACCCTCCGGTCGACCCATGGAGAGCAGGTCGAACTCGCGCTCTTCGACCACGAAGCGCTGCACGTTGTATTCGAGCCAGGCGTTCTTGCTCATCCCGCCGGGTGTTGCCTCGGTTGAATTCAGCATCTCCTCGGTGATCTCGCCAACTGAGCGCTCGACTGTTACGCCAAGGGATTCGTGGAGGCACGCATTGGGGTCGGCATCCACCGCGAGCACCGTGCCGGCTCCCTGCTCGTACAGAGCGCGCACCACCAGAGCCGCTGTCGTCGTCTTTCCCGTTCCGCCTTTGCCGGCGAGGGCGAATGTGAAGGCCATCTCTACGATCCCACCCTTTCCATGCGGTGCGTCTCAAGTAGTTGCTCGGAGCGCGGGAATAGCGTGGTGTCAGTGTGGGGAAGGAATGAGGCCGAGATATAGGACTCCATGAAGGCCGCGTTTACCGAGAGTTCGAGATAGGTCACCGTCTCGGCGACCTTCGAAGCGCGTTTGAGCATCTCCCGCGAGCGTATGGCGTGGCACGCTCCCAAAAGAGAGCCATTACCAATGAACGAAAAGCGTTCCAGGGGCAGCTCGGGAATCATCCCGATCGTCATGACGCGCTCGAGGTCCAGGTAGTGGCCAAAGCCACCGGCGATGATGACTTCGTCCACGCGATCGAGCGAGAGGTCGAGACTCTCGGCCAGTACTGAGATTCCCGCATAGATGGCGGCCTTCGCTCGAATGAGATTCTCGATGTCGGTCTCGGTGAGCACGATCGCGTCACCCGTTCCGCTTTCTTCTGAACCCACGAGCACGTACTCAAGACCGTAGTCGCCCTCGCGGATCCATGGCGAGTCCAGGTCTGCGTCAAGCTTGCCGTTCCGGTCGATCGCACCGCACATGAACAGCTCGGAGACGGCATCGATGAGCCCGCTCCCACATATGCCGAGTGGTTTGGCATTGTCGATCGACAGGATGACCGGTTCGAGTGTTGTCGGGTCGATGCGCACTTGTTCGATCGCTCCCGACGCCGCTCTCATGCCGTTGAGGATTCCGCCGCCCTCGAATGCAGGTCCGGCCGAGCACGAACATGCGACAAGCCAGTCCTTGTTGCCGAGCACGATCTCGCCGTTTGTTCCGATATCCACGAACAGCGTCAGCTTCTCGGACCAGGGCAGACCCGAGGCAACCACACCTGCAACGATGTCTCCGCCAAGCCAGCTTGCCGGACAGGGAATGGTCGCAACGCGCGCACCCGGGTGACCGGGCAGGCCAAGCTCACGTGCCGATACCCACGGAAACCGGGCAGCAGCCGGAATGTAGGGCGACATACGGATGTGCTCGGGACTCACGCCCAAGAAGAGGTGAGTCATCACGGTGTTGCCGGCTGCGATGTAGGTGATGACGTCATCAGTACTGACATTCGCTTGAGAGCACACAGCGTGTGCGAGATCTGAGATCGTTTCGATAACAAGGCGCTGCAAATCCCTGAGTCCATCATCCTTAGCAGATGCGATGACGCGCGTGATCACATCTTCGCCACGCGCTACCTGCGCGTTGTATTCGGCGGCGCTTGCGAGGACTTCTCCGCTATTGAGGTCTACAAGCGAGACTTCGGCGGTCGTCGTACCGATATCGACCGCAAGCCCGTACGAGGCCGCCGTCGTATCTCCCGGTTGAAAGCCGCTCACCATGGGTGCCGAGCCGATCGGCTCAGCGCAGAGTGCCGTGACGCTCCATGACCCGTCACGTCCGATGTGCGGAAGAGCCCTCACGGCTTCGATCGGGATGACCACATCGGTCAGCTTGTGCTGCCGCCGAAGGGCCTGCACCAGCCGGGTCAGATCACTCACATTATCCGTGAGGTCAGGTGGCGTCATGGTGACCACACGTTTGGCGATCGCTGCACTGTCGCGTCGCCGAGGGATGCGGGCGCCACAGTCGTCGGCGGAGAGCACCGTGTTGGCCACGCGTCCGCTACGAGCACGCGATGGCGCGGTCCCGGGACGTGACTCCGGAGGAATGCGGACGGACACATCGCCGATCACACGAGTAACGCAGGCCAGGACATACCCCTGTGCCACCTGGGCTTTGGAGAGCTTTGATGAACCGCGTGTGTCAACGGAGCCGTTCTCAACGATCATGCGGCACTTGCCGCAGGTTCCGTCGCCTCCACAGGACGCCGTGACCAGTACGTCGGCCATCATGGCCGCACGCAGCAGGTTCTCACCGTCCTTCACGTGGACGGTGACGTCATCTGGTTCAAACGTCACGTTGGGCATGGGAGTACGTCCGTTTCCGAGTCTTCTTAGAAGAGGCCGACGATATTCCCTTCCGGGTCGATGTCGATCGAATCGCCGGCAGGCGTCTTGGGCAGACCGGGCATTGTGCGCATGTCGCCACAGAGCGGATACAGGAACCCGGCACCCACGCTCGCCCGAATGTCCCGGATCGGGAGTCTCCACCCGGTGGGCCGACCCTTGAGTGTCGGGTCGTGCGAAAGTGAGAGATGCGTCTTGGCCATGCAGATCGGCAGGTCCGAGTAGCCCAATTCGGTGTAGAGCTTGATTTTTGCCTCAGCCGCAGGCAGGTAGTCCACGCCATCAGCTCCGTAGATCTCGGTCGCGATCGACTCGATCTTCTCTTTGATCGACGCGTCATCGGGGTAGAGGAACGTGAACTCTTTGGGAAGCTCGCAGGCCTCCACGACCGCACGGGCCAGTTCTTCGCCGCCAGCGCCACCATCGGCGTGCACATGATGTACGACGGCGAAATCCGCACCTGCCGCGAGTCCGCGTTGCTTGATGAAGTCATGTTCGGTCTCGGTATCTGTGGGGAAGGAGTTCACAACCACAACCACGGGGATACCGAACTTCTTCATGTTCTCGACATGCTTTTCCAGGTTCACGATGCCTTCGGTGAGGCTCTCGAGATCCTCGCGCTGGAGGCGCTCATCGAGCGGCTTGCCGGGAGTGACCTCAAAGCGGCCCGAGGCTGCCTTGACGGCTCGCACCGTGGCCACGATCACTGCGCAGTCGGGACGGAGCCCGGATGCGCGGCACTTGATGTTCATGAACTTCTCAGCACCCATGTCTGCGCCAAAGCCAGACTCGGTGACCACGTAGTCGGCGATCTTGAGCGCTATCTTGTCTGCGATGATCGAGTTGTTGCCCTGCGCGATGTTCGCGAACGGTCCCGCATGGACAAAGACTGCTCCACCTTCGAGGTTCTGCATGAGTGTGGGCTTGATCGCGTCTTTCATGAGCACGGCCATTGAGCCTGCGCACTTGAGGTCCTCGGCGGTTACCGGCTGGCCGGCGCGGTTCATGCCGATCACGATACGGCCGAGGCGGGCGCGCAGATCCTGCAGGTCCGTCGCCATGGCCAGAATCGCCATGACCTCGCTCGCGACCGCGATATCAAACCCGGTCTCGCGTGGTACGCCATCGAGCGCGCCACCGAGACCGACCACGGTGTTTCGCAAAGCGCGGTCGTTGAGATCAACGACTCTGCGCCACGTGATGGAGTGTGGGTCGATGTCCAGGTCGTTGCCCTGGTAGATGTGGTTGTCGATGT
Organism: Actinomycetes bacterium; assembly: GCA_024637115.1. Lineage (GTDB taxonomy): Bacteria > Actinomycetota > Coriobacteriia > Anaerosomatales > JAGXFU01 > JAGXFU01. The sequence continues at coordinate 28,626 of JAGXFU010000005.1, read as the reverse complement.
AGGCCGCCAACAGATTATTGGCGATCGAGACTGCATGTACATCGCCGGTCAGGTGGAGATTGAAGTCCTCCATGGGGATGACCTGTGAGTAGCCACCACCGGCCGCTCCACCCTTGATGCCGAACACCGGACCGAGCGAAGGCTGGCGGATGCAGGTGATCACGTTCTTACCGATGTGCTTGAGCGCCTGGCCCAAACCCACGGTGGTGACGGTCTTTCCCTCGCCCAGAGGCGTGGGATTGACGGCGGTGATGTCGACATAGCGGCCTTGAGGACGGTCGGCGAGCGCCTCGAGCACGTCGAGGGACACTTTGGCCTTGTAGCGACCGTACAGTTCCAGATGATCCTCGGAGATCCCGATTTCCGAGGCAACCTCTGTGATAAGCCGAAGCGGCGACTCCTGAGCGATCTGCAAATCGGATTTCATTGGACCGATACCTCCACAGATAGCGTGATATTGGGACAGTTGATATGTGAGAACCCGCTGGCAACGGGTACAGAACGGCGATTCCAAGGCAGTGCAGTAAGACTACTGGTGACCGCTCGCCGACGCATCGTTGCTCCCCTCCAATGGCGTCGTCTCTCGGCAAACGGAGCGCAGCGCTCCGTGAGCGTATGGAATATGATGGTAATTCGCGCAGCACCGGAGGAACAAGCATCATCCCTATGCCATGTTCGATCTGTTGTCACACTCCTCCTTTCCCCATTCGTTGCCGCGTGTGCGGCACAGCGGTATTCTGTGTATCCCATTGTCCAGGAGTTTCCGAGGAGCGCTACACGTGATTGAGACTTTGTCGTCTCTTATCAAGGACGCGATGTACGCAGCATGCGAAGCCGGCGAGTTGTCGCTCGAGCAGATTCCCGAGCCGCATCTTGAGCGACCGCGTGACGCCACCCACGGTGACTGGGCGACCAACGTTGCCATGCAATCAGCCAAACTGGCCAAGATGAACCCTCGGCAGATCGCCGAGGTAATCGCTACACGCATCAGTGATCATCCGGATATCGATGTCGTCGAGGTCGCCGGACCGGGCTTCATCAACATCAGACTGTCTCCGGTCGCACTACAGCGGGTTCTCGTGGAGGCGCGTGACAAGGGTGCTGATTTCGGGCGCCTGGACATCGGAGCGGGGGCGAAGTGGCAGGTCGAATTCGTTTCAGCCAACCCCGTGGGCCCCATGCACGTCGGCCACGGCCGCTGGGCCGCGCTCGGGGATGCGATTGCGCGCGTCCTGACCCACGCGGGCTACACGGTCGAGCGCGAGTTCTACGTCAACGATGCCGGCGTTCAGATGGACACCTTCGCGGCGAGTGTCTCTGCTCGCTATATGGAACTATGCGGTCGTGAGTCCGAGTTTCCTGAGGACGGCTACCGCGGTGGCTACATCGCCGAGATCGCCGAGGAGATCCGCGCCGATGAAGGCGACTCATGGGCGGATGCAAGCGCTCAGGAACGCGAGGCGCACTTCAAGGAGCGCGCATACAAGCAGGTACTTGCACACGTCGAACACGTACTTCGCGGTATGGGTGTTGAGTTCGATGTGTGGTTCTCAGAACGCACGCTTCATGAAATCGATCCCGAATCCGAACTCACTGCAGTCGAGTCGACCATCGATACTCTGCGCGAAGCCGGTTACATCTATGAGAAGGACGGCGCCACGTGGTTCCGCACCACGGACTTCGACGATGACAAAGACCGGGTCCTCAAGAAGGCCGACGGATCCTACACGTACTTCGCAGCGGACATCGCGTACCACAAGAACAAGTTCGATCGCGGATTCGATCGCGTGATCGACCTGTGGGGCGCGGACCATCACGGCTACATCAAGCGTATGGAGGCCGCAGCGGCGGCTCTTGGCCATCCGGGTCAGCTTACCCTGGTGATCGGCCAGCTCGTGAACCTGTTCCGCGCAGGTGAAGTGGTGCGCATGTCAAAGCGTACCGGCGAGATGGTCACGTTCGAGGAGCTGCTGTCAGACGTCGGGGTGGATGCCACCCGCTACTTCTTCTTGCGGCGCTCGACAGATCAGCCGCTCGATTTCGATATCGAGCTCGCCAAGGAGCAGTCGAGCGAGAATCCTGTCTACTACGTGCAGTACGCGCATGCGCGTATCTGCGCGATCCTTCGTAAGGCTGCGGGTGCGGAAACCAACGACGAGACGGTGGATATCGCGGCGCTCTCTCGCGATTCGATCGACCCATGCGCCAGCCTTAACCTGCTCGAAACCGAAGCCGAGCTATCGTTGATGCGCAAGCTCGCTGAGTTTGAAGAGGTAGTTGAGGTCGCAGCGACACAGCTCGCACCCTACAAGCTCACGCGCTACGCCGAAGACCTTGCAGCATCGTTCCACCAGTTCTACACGCAGTGCAGAGTCGTGGACCCGGATGAGCCCGAACTTACTGCCGCTCGGTTGTACGCTGCAGATGCAACGAGGATCGTTCTCGCGCTCGTACTCTCACTCGTGGGAGTGAGTGCCCCGGAGCGGATGTAGGGCTCCTCGGCTGCTAGAGTACTTGCGAATATAGTGCTTTAGCATATACTAACTCCAATGTTGAATGCGCGATCCGCCCACGCGGGACGCGTGATCGAGAGGGGCCATGTCATGGGAAAGCCGTCAGCGCCGCGTCCACCTGCGGTACCGGACCAGAAGACCGCCGCCGATCTTGCGAGCGTTCTGCCCATGACCGCCACGGTCAAGGACGGACACCTGTTCATCGGTGGTGTCGATACGGTCGAGCTCGCGCATGAGGCGGGAACGGCGCTCTACGTCATGGACGAGCAGCACATTCGCCACCAGCTTCGCGAGTATGTGAAGTGGACGCGCTACCACTGGAAAGACGTCGACGTCATCTACGCGGGGAAGGCGTTTCTCTCGCTCCAGATGGCCCGTCTCGTTGCCGAGGAGGGCTGTTCGCTCCTGTGTGCTTCGGGAGGCGAACTCGCATACGCGATCCGTGCGGAGTTCCCCATGGAGCGCGTGCAGGTACACGGCAACAACAAGACCGACTACGAACTCGAGGAGTGCGTCGATGCCGGCGTGGGTCGCCTGGTCGTTGACTCTCTCTTTGAGATGGACCGCCTCTCCGCCATCGCCGAGGCGCGTGGTGTGAAGCAGTCGATTCTGATTCGCGTGACGCCGGGTATCGAGGCGGACACGCATGATTTCATCCAGACGGGACAAGAGGACAGCAAGTTCGGATTCGGCCTTGCCGAGGGTCTTGCCATGCGTGCGGTGAAGCATGCCCTTGAGTTGCCGGGAATCGACCTCGCCGGTCTGCACATGCATATCGGTTCACAGATCTTTGCGTTGCATTCATTCTCGGCGGCGATCGAGGTCGCGGTTCACTTCATGCAGGAGATACGCGATGAGACCGGCCACACGATCCGCGAACTCGATACCGGTGGGGGACTGGGCATTGCCTACGGCCTCCCGGATGAGCCTTCTACGATCAAGGACTACGGCAAGGTCGTGGTCGACGGGATCAAGGAGCACTGCGAGGAGCATGGATTGCCGGTTCCCAAGATGATGGTCGAGCCGGGACGCTCGATCGTTGCCAACGCAGGGGTCACGCTCTACACCGTCGGGTCGATCAAGGAGATTCCGAACATCCGCACGTACGTTGCCGTTGATGGCGGCATGTCCGACAACATCCGCCCCTCGCTCTATGACGCGCACTACGAGGCGCTGATCGCGAACAAGGCCGACAAGCCGCGTGAGATGATCGCTACCGTTGCAGGCAAGCACTGTGAGAGTGGCGACATCCTGGTTCATGATGCCCCGCTTCAGTGCCCGGAGTCAGGCGACATTCTGTGCGTGTGTGCAACGGGTGCATACTGCCAGTCGATGTCGAGCAACTACAACAAGCAGGTTCGCCCCGGGGTTGTGTTCGTGAACGAAGGGGAGTGGCGCTGGACAGTGAAGCGTGAGACATACGCTGACCTCATGGCGCAGGACGTCGAGTAGCCGTCATTACCCGACAGCTGCCACAAGGCAAAGACAAGAGCCCGGGGACCGGAAACGGTCCACGGGCTCTTCTGATTTCTTGGTGACTCGCTGCCTACTCGGCGGTGAATGTCTCATCGACGGGCCGTGGGCGGGGTGCCTCGGGCTCCGGCTTTGGGGCCGGTTCTGGCTTTGCCGCAGTAGGACGAGGCTTGGGAGCCGGGTTCTTCTGCGGTGCCGCAGGCTTCGCATTGGGCGCTACGAGTGTCGAAAGTGCGGACATCAGCTTTTCACGGTCAGCCGGGTCCAAGTCACTCAGCCCTCCGAGCAGGGCCGCCACATCGATCTTGTTCTCGCCCGTTGAGCGAAGCATTGCAGACGGATCGATCCCTGCCTTCTCAAGCAGGTCTCCCACGGCCTCTGTCATGCCGTAGGCATTGACCATCTTGAGCATGCGCCACACCGCATCGACGGGGGAGTTCATGAAGCGACCAAGCGCGGTCGTGCCATCGCCGGAGCTTCCGTTGCCTCCCATGTCGAGAATCTCGATGTTGCCCACGTTCGCAAGGCCCTCGCCGATAGCGCCGGCTGCGGGGGTCATGACGCTCGCGAGGGCGGCACCGATCGACTCGATGATCGCAGGAGCATTCTCAATCACGAGCATGAACTTGCCGCTCTCTTCGAGCTGGCGGTACGCTTCTGCCTTTTCGCGCACTCCCTCGGCCTCTGCAAGGAATCCGGCCTTGGCTGCCTCGGCGTTCGCCAGGCCACGCTCGCGGTCCGCTGCAGCCTCGGCAAGGCCACGCTCCCGGAGTCCTGCGGCCTCCGCGCGATACATCGCTTCTTGACCGGCAGCTTCGGCTTCCTTCTCTGACTGCATTGCCGCGGCCTGTGCCTTGCGGCCTTCCGACTCCGCCGTCATCTTGTCGCGGGACCCTTCACCGGCCTTCGCAGCCTCGATGCGAAGTGCCTCTCCTCGCATGGTCGCAGCCTTGTGATCACCGTCCGCCTCGATGACCTTGGCTTCAGCCGTCTTGCGGGCGATGACGATTGTGGTTGCTTCTTCGGCAGCTTCGTTCTTCTGACGAATCACATCTTGCAGGTCGACTTCGGCGCGAACCTTGGCCTCGTCTGCTGCGACTTCTTTCTGGTTGAGAATGGCCCGCTCCTCGGCAGCCGCCTGATCGGCGCGGATCTGCACACGAGCTTCTTCGGCCTGAATCTGAGATGCGTTGCTGGCACGAACGACGTCGCGCTCACGGTCGGCGTTGGAGATCTCTTCCTCGGCCTTCGCTTTGGCAATCGAACCTGCGCGGAGAGCGTTGGCGGTCTCAATGTCAGAGTCCCGCTGCGCCTGAGCCTCGCCGATCTTGGCGTTCTTGATGACCTCGGCGGTCTGCTTGCGGCCGAGCGCCTCGATGTATCCGCGGGCGTCGGTGATGTTCTGGATGTTGAAAAGTTCGACATCCAGGCCGAGCGCGGCCAGGTCTTGTGCGGCTTCGGTCTTCACGCGGGACATGAACTCGCCACGTTCGCCAATGAGCTGCTCAACAGTGAGCGTGCCAACGATACCTCTGAGGTTGGCCTCGAGGTTCTCTTTGGCAACGCGCTCGATCTCGGTGTTCGGTCGACCCAGGAAACGCTCGATCGCCGAGAGGAGTTTGCCTTCGTCTGAGGAAATCTTCACGTTTGCGATGCCGTCGACACTTACGAGCACACCGTTGCGATCGGGGACGTCCTTCACCACGACCGCAAAACTGATGAGCGAGAGGTCCACCCATTGCACCGACTCGATGATAGGTAGACGAAAGAAACCACCGCCCGTGACCACACGGTAGCCCTTGTTTCCGTATCGGCGCCCGAACACCACAGCCACTGCGTTTGGCGGGACGGTGATCCAGTTTCGGGCCACCGTCCGCACGACCGCAAACAGCGCGACCAGGATGACTAGGACAACGAACGGAATAACGAACACCGTCAAATCCAGCCCTTCGAACATCGTTTTCCTCCCTGCGGATGGACCGGGTAGATTACTCGTCGACCGGAACGATGATGGCCGTTCCGTCGTGAATCGATTTGATCGTGACTACAGCTCCTACATTGAGCACTTCGCTGACGTCTTTGGATGCCGTGGCACTCAGACGCACTGCCGCTCCGCGGTTATCCCTCACTGAAATCTCACCGGTGCGTCCAGGTGTTATCGCGAGGGTGACGGTGCCCGTCGCACCCGCAAGCAGGTTCGAGTCGTAGCCCGTTGTTGCCTCCTGGCGTCGCAGCATGCGAAAGAATACGATTCCCACCGCTGCGATGGCCAGACCGCCTCCTGTTCCGGCAACGATCGAACCCCAAAGGCCTGCACCCAGTGAGACGGCAATCGCACCACCGCCCCCGAAACCCATGCAGAACAGCAATATGTTACGGACCGATAGTACGTTTCCACCGTCGTCGGCATCGCCAAATTCAACGCCATCGATGGCGTCGCTGATCATGTCGGTGGCCTCGCCAAATACAAGGGAGAGGATGAACCACAGACCAGTCCCGAGACAGAGCATGACGTAGAACACGAGAAGCGTGCTGCTGCTGATTGCTGTCGCAACGACGTCCATCAGAGGTCCTCTCCCTGCGTGAACGAACCCGGCACACGCCGGGTCCGAATCCATACCCCCGTTGCGCCTGTTCAGGCGCATAAGATGTATATCGTATCATTCCATATTTCTCCTTAGCACATTCGCTGAGAACGAAGGAACATGACGATTCGTCATCGAGCTCACAAAGTCGATGGCGTTCTGCGATTCAGGGTGTCTACTATGCATTCGCAACCGCTTGAGGATGGGTGTACCTTGAGTGCGCCCGTCGAGTGGAGGGACGCCACTGTGATTGCTCGTGCCCGCAAGGGCTTCATCCGCGCGCTTGCTGACTATCGCGACGCCATCGCCGGGTTCACACCCAATGCGAGACGGCTTGTTGTCGCACACTCACTGCAAAACGCCGGACTCGGCATGCTCATCACGGTGTTCGCGATCTACATCAAGGCCGCCGGGCTGTCGGAAACCGTCGTTGGCGGATTCGAAGGGTCCATTGCGATCGCCTCGGCCGTTGTCTGTCTGCTCGCCCCTCCGCTCATCGCTGTCGTTGGGTACCGTGTGCTGTTCCTCGGGGCTGCGTTCGCGTTTGCGCTCTCGCGGTTTGGCGCGGCCGCCTTTCCGGTGACCGGAGTGCTTCTGGCTCTCGGACTCATAGGCGGTCTTGGCGAGGGGGTCATGCAGGCCGCGACGTCGGCTTTCTACTCGGACAACAGCTCTCCGAGGGAACGCACGCATCTGTTCAGCATCGATCTGGTCGGCCGCGTGGTCCTCGGCTTCTTTGGAAGCCTCGCGGGCGGCTACCTCCCGCTGCTGTTCCGCACCTTCGCAAGCGACGTAGACGCCTATCGCATCACAGTTGCTGTGGCAGCGCTGCTCCTGGCGTCCTCGGCGATCCCGCTCTGGGGTATCGCAGAGCGCGTGCTCACCCCACGTCACGCCATGGCGCGCTATCTGCGCACCATGCGCGGCTTTGCTTCGTGGGGCCACACGGCGCGCCTGCTCGTGCCGCAACTGCTCATTGCATTCGGGGCGGGCCTCGTGATGCCCTTCGTGTCCCTCTACCTCAAACACCAGCTCGGAGCGACAATCGACCAGGTCGGTATCGTCCAGGGCGTTTCCATGCTCGTAATGGGCGTGGCGGCGCTCGGAGGGCCGATCGTGGCTCGCAAACTCGGTCTCATCAAGGGACTTGTTGCAATGCAGGGACTCTCACTGCCGTTTCTGATCGCGATCCCGCTCACAACCAGTTTTCCTGTCGCGGCGGTACTCTTTTGGATCCGCACGGCGCTCATGAACATGTCGTGGCCGCTGTTCGCGCAGTTCTCGATGGAGGGCGTGCCGAGCCGCGAGAAACCGGTCGTCTCTGCGGCGTTTGCCTTCGCGTGGAGCATTGGATGGCTCGGCGGCAGTGTTTTGGGCGGCCGCATCATGGAGTACTCCTACACGCTGCCGTACTTCATCACCGCCGGCTGCTACGCGCTCGGAGTCCTCGCCTCGTGGACGCTTCTGCGAGGGCGCGAACTACCCGCCGAGGAACCCCTCGTTGAGCCGGGAGTACGGGTGTAGCCAGTCGTGACGACTTTTTGCTCGACGCGGCGCGCTAGAGTTTGCGGCGGGGGTACCGTCCGGGCAGTCAGGGTATCCTCTACATATGTTCTCGTGACTGTTACCGATAACCGACGGCGGTGCGATACTCGTGAGATATCGGTCGATTCTGCGACACACAGCGATCCTGACTCTGTCCTGCATGCTGCTCGTGGCGATGTCGGGATGTGCGTCTACGTCATCTGAGCCAGCTGGATCCCTGAAGCCCACTCCGGCTGGCGGCAGTGCGGGGCAGTGGGAGCCCGGCGTTGCCGACATGGTGACGTTCTACTTCTTTGGTACGTCCGATTGACCTGTGTGCCATGAGCTCCTGCCTGTGGTCAACAGGCTTGCAGAGGAATACGCGGGTGTCGTCGAGTTCAACATCTATGCGGAGATCGATCATGACAGCGAGTTGCAGCAACTGGCCTTCTCACACGGCGTCAATGCGGTCCCGGTGATCACACTCGTGTCGCCCGAAGGGGTTGAACTCGACCGCATTATCGGTCCCATCTCAGAGGATGCGCTCAGGGCCCGTATCGACAATGTCCGATAGCGCTTGAGAGCCTTGGCGGACCATCCGTTGGCTCGGGTACAATAGCGCGAACCCACACTGGAGAGCGGTCATTCGTTCCTCGGCATGAAAGGCAATCCATGCGCACCATTAACGTCGGTATCATCGGTCTCGGCACGGTTGGCTCGGGAGTAGTCGAGATATTCTCCCGCCATGCGGAGCACTTCCGCACACGCGCCGGAGTCGACATGCGTCTGACGCGTTTTGCTGATCGCAGCACAGAGCGTTTCGATGCTCTCGGGCTACCCGCTGATCGGTGCCACACCGACTGGCATGCGGTTGTCGAAGACCCTGAAATCGACATCGTGATCGAGCTGATCGGCGGTACGGGCGTTGCACATGAAGTCGTGATCGCCGCCCTCGACGCAGGCAAGAGCGTGGTTACCGCGAACAAAGCGCTCATGGCAACGGCTGGACAAGAAGTGTTGGATCATGCGGCCGCACAGGGTGTGGATGTCGCGTTTGAGGCCAGCGTGGGTGGAGGCATCCCGATCATCGCGCCTCTCAAGCACTCACTCACCGCAAACGAGATCACCGACGTCATGGGCATTGTGAACGGCACCACCAACTACATGCTTACCCGCATGGCCGAGGATGGCCTCAGCTACGCCGCGGCACTTGCAGAGGCACAGGCCAAGGGTTTTGCCGAGGCCGATCCCACGGCGGACGTTGACGGCCTCGATGCAGCTGCCAAGATAGCCATCCTCGCCTCAATCGCTTTCAACTCGCGCGTCGTGCTCGACCAGGTGCCTGCCGAGGGAATCCGTTCACTCGCGCCGAGCGATCTGGAATTCGCGCGGGACATGGGCTACGTGGTCAAGCTTCTGGCGCTGGCTCACCGTACCTCCACCGGCATCGACATTCGCGTGCATCCCACGATGATTCCCGCCGCCCACCCGCTTGCGAGCGTGAATGGCGTGTACAACGCGATCTACGTTGTCGGCGATTCGGTCGGCGAAACGATGTTCTTTGGCGAGGGGGCCGGGTCAGCAGCCGCCGCAAGCGCTGTCGTAGGCGATGTGATCGAGGTCGCCCGACATCTCGAGAACGGCTGCCTCGGTCTGGTTGGTTGTACCTGTGCCGAGGAACTCCCCGTGCGCGATATCGCCGACCTCATCACGCGCTACTATATTCGTCTCCAGGTTGCCGATGCCCCGGGCGTGCTCGCCACGACCTCCCAGGTATTCGCTGATCACGAGGTCTCGCTCGCTTCCGTGATGCAGCCTGAGGTCACCGAGGGCGGAGAAGCCGTGCTCGTCTACGTGACGCATCGCGCCTCGGAATCAGCGGTGCGCGCATCTCTGGCCGAGATCGAAGCTCTCGACATCGTTCACTCGGTCGGTGCACTCCTTCGCGTAGAGGACCTGTAGGTTCCCATGGGACGATTCACCGTCAGCGTCCCGGCTACCACAGCGAATCTTGGAGCTGGCTACGACGCGTTCGGGCTTGCGCTCAGCCTATCGAATACCTTCACTGCTGAATTGGCCGAGGACTGGAGTGTGGAGGTTATCGGCGAAGGTGCCGACTATCTGCGCGCCGATGGGTCGAACGCACTCGCACGAGCGATGGCCAGCGTGTTTGCCGAGGCTGGCGTGCCGGGACGAGCTGCTCGTATCGTGAGCGAGAACCGCATTCCCACCGGACGTGGATTGGGTTCCTCGGCAGCTGTGATCGTGGGCGGAGTGTTGCTTGGCAATGCGCTCGTAGACCGCCCGCTCAGCGAATCCCGCTTGTTCGCGCTTGCGACAGAGATCGAGGGTCACCCGGACAACATCGCTGCGGCATTCTACGGAGGCTTCACGATATCTGCCGATTCGGGCGAGGACGCGATCGTGTATCCGGTGTCGATCGGTGGGGGATTGGCAGCCGTGATCTCGCTGGCGCGGGAGCCGCTTCAGACCAAGCGTGCGCGCAGGGCGCTGCCGGCACTCGTTCCTCACGAAGACGCGGCATTCAATGTTGGTCGAGCTAGCATGTTCGTTGCCGGTATCACAGCAGGTCGAGCTGATCTCATCGGTGCCGGCATGCATGATCGTCTCCACGAGAAATACCGCGCCCACCTGATCGAGGGCTTTGACGACGTAGTCGCGGCACTGCTCGATGCAGGCGCGGTGGGCGCAGTGCTTTCAGGCGCGGGTCCGACCATCATCGGTCTCGTGCCTGCAGCCGATGATGAGACCGCCTATGCGCGGGCTATCGCTATTGCCAAAGCAGCTGCTCCGCGTGTTGCCGTAACCCCGGGACACCTTCCGCCGATCGCGCTGCGTGTGGAGCGTGAGCGACCCCGGGTCGTACGCGGATAAACAGGGTGTTGACCGCGCTTGGCCCCGTCGGGGAATATAGACCCTACCGACGCTCCTTTCCCGCCGCTTTTGCGGCAACCAATGCGCACGCGGAGGCCCTCCCATGAACCAGCCGGATCCGGCATCGCACGACTCCCAGCCACCCCAGGCAGGTACCCCTGTGCCGCCATATCATCCGGCGACACCCGGTGATGCTGTGCCCGCGCTCTCGTACGGCCCCCCGCCGCCCACGCCTCCTCGCGGGGGCGGCTCGGCGTGGAAGTGGGTCGTTGGCATCCTCGCGGCTCTTATCATCCTCGGACTTCTGAGTTGCTGCGGTATGTTCTCGCTGTTCGGAACTCTTTCCTCGGATAGCTCCTCGACCTTTGGCGAGACCATTGCCGTGATCCACGTGGATGGTGTGATCGCCGGTTCCGGGAGTTCGCTGGACGGAATCATTTCCCCCGAGGAATTCCTGGCGTATCTCGACATGGCTGCCGCAGATGACAACGTGAAGGCAGTGTTGTTGCGGGTCGATTCTCCTGGTGGCACCGTTGCCGCGAGTCAGGAGATCGCGACAGAGGTTGCGCGACTGTCAGAGCTCAAGCCGGTCGTGGTCAGCATCGGGGACGTGGGTGCATCGGGCGCTTACATGATCGCGTCGCAATGTGATGAGATCTGGGCTCAGCCCACGTCAGCGGTCGGTAGCATTGGCGTGATCACTGAGATTCCCAATGTTGCAGGACTGCTTGAGAAGGTCGGCGTGGAGTTCACCGTGCTGACCGCCGGTGAGTACAAGGACGCTGGCAGTCCGTATCGTTCCCTCACCGCAAGCGAGACCGCGATGATTCAGATGGAGGTCGACATCGCCTACGACGAGTTCATCAATATCGTGGCTGAAGGTCGCGATATGAAGGAGTCCGAGGTACGAGAGATGGCCACCGGTTGGGCATGGTCCGGTCGCAAGGCGCAGGAGATGGGGCTCATCGATGAGCTCGGCACGTACAATGACGCGCTCGACGCAGCGGCGGATCTCGGCGGTATCCAGGGTGACTATGATGTCGTTGCCTACGACGTATACGACTACACCGACCTCCTCTACTCGCTGATCGGGCTCTCTCGCCAACTCGATCCACTTTCGTCACTGTCGCTCGATGGACACTCGCTACCGCGAAGCGTACCGAGGTAGTCCGGTGGGCAGTGCCATGACAGAGGTATGTATGAACGCTCGTTGCATATTCGCCAGGGAGGTCCGTCTGTGACCCGCGTTGTCGCCCTCATTGACGGCGAGCACTATCCGCCGGTCGTTCGCTTTGCGCTCACGGAATTGAGTGCAGACTACGACGTGGTTGCTGCGGCGTTCCTTGGCGGCACCGAGAAGGTCGATCTGGAGAGCGGCTTCGACACGTACGGGGTGCCGATCGTCCACGCCGATTCTGCCGATGAGTCACTGATCGAGGCTATTGAGCGCTACCAGCCAGCCGCCGTGATCGATCTCTCAGACGAACCGGTCGTCTCGTGTGACGATCGATTCCGTCTTGCGGGACTCGCGCTTGCACGCGGAGTCGAGTATCGGGGGGCGGATTTCGCATTCACTCCTCCCAAGATGCGCGTCACCACAGAGACTCCGACACTCGGGCTGATCGGAACCGGGAAACGAGTCGGTAAGACGGCGATATCGGGCTATGTCGCCCGCACGCTCAAGGCGGCGGGCCATGATATCTGCGTTCTCGCTATGGGACGCGGAGGACCGGCAGAGCCCGAGTTGATCCATGGTGATCAGGTGAATTTGCGGACGTCCGATCTGCTCGAACTGGCCCGCGCGGGCAAGCACGCGAGCAGTGACAACTACGAGGACGCCGTCATGAGTCGCGTGACAACCGTGGGTTGTCGCAGATGCGGTGGCGGTATGGCGGGCGAGACGTTCTTCTCAAACGTTCCCGAGGGTGCGCGCCTGGCCGACACCCTTGGTAAGGAGCTCATCATCCTCGAAGGCTCGGGCGCGGCGATTCCGCCCGTCCACGCCGACGCGAACATACTGGTCATCGGGGCTGGTCGCGGCATTGTGTACGTGGACGGGTACTTTGGCCCGTACCGCCTCAGTCTCGCTGATCTCGTGATCATCGCATCTGCCGAGGAGCCCGTATCCACGCCCGACCAGGTTGCCCGGATACGTGCCGAGGTCGCACGGCTCCGGCCTGACGTTCCGTGCGTGGCCACGACCTTCAGACCGGCTCCGGTGGAGCCCGTGTCGGGCAAGCGCGTCTTCTTTGCAACGACCGCGCCGGTCGAAGTGCTCGATACACTCGCGAGGCATCTCGAGGATGAGTACGGGTGCACGGTTGTCGGGACGAGCGCGAACCTCTCCAATCGTGCGCTGCTTCGCGACGACATGGCCGCGTGCGAAGGTGCCTACGACGTGCTTCTCACAGAACTGAAGGCCGCAGCTATCGATGTGGTGGCTGCCGCAGGTGAAGAAGCCGGGGTGCCCACGGTGCTCTGCCACAACGTACCTATCCCACTTGATGACGTGGACCTTGAGGCGCTGGTCGTCGCGGTGACACGTACCGCGATCGAGCGCAGGACTGCAGGGGAGGGCTAGCCGTGCCATCAGGTAAGACGATCACGCTTGCAGACAAGCGGCATGGATTGCCGTTCTCCAAGGGCCTCCTTGCCCAATCCCTGACGGCGACCGGTCTGCCGCCAAGTCGAGCTCATGAGATTGCCCTGGCGGTTCAGGAGGATCTGCGTGATCGCGACGAACTCTCGATCACCGTCAAGCGACTTCGGGAGCTCACTGCTGAGTTCCTCGGCAGAATGGCTGGCGATCAGTATGCGATTCGCTATATGCGACTCTACAAGCTCTCCAAGCTGGATAGTCCGCTCATCATTCTCATTGGTGGAACGACCGGAGTCGGCAAATCAACCATCGCCACGGAAGTGGCGCACCGCCTTGGTATCACGCGGATCGTATCAACGGATTCCATTCGGGAGGTCATGCGTGGTATCTTTAGCAAGGACCTCATGCCGGCAATCTACGAAAGCGCGTTTAACGCGTGGCGAGGTCTCCGAGTCCCGGTGCCGCACGGCGCCAATCCCGTCATCGTAGGATTCCGCGAGCAGACCGCTGTCGTGGCGACGGGCGTAAAGGCGTTGATCGACCGCTCGGTGCTTGAAGGTGACAGTCTGGTTCTCGAGGGCGTTCATCTTGTTCCCGGTTACATCGAGACGCGACAGTTCAAAAACGCGCGTGTCGTGCAACTTGTCATCACTGTCGACGATGCAGATTCTCATCGAAGCCACTTCTACATTCGCGAGGTCCAAACCGACGGCACGCGCCCCTTTGAGCGCTACCGTGCGAACTTCGGGAATATCCGGCTGCTGGGACGCTATATCGATGACATGGCCCGCGAGCACGGGATTCCCGTGATAGCGAGCCACCAGCTGGATCTTACGGTTGCCGATGTGATCGAACACATCATCGACGCGGCCGTAGAAGAAGAGTTCGAACAAGCACCGTAGTAACAGCGGTGCGAAGCACACAGTGACCCGGCAACCGAGTCGGGCACGAAAGGGAGGCGAAAGAAGCCTGTGAAATTCTTTCTGGACACCGCCAATATCGCGGAGATCGAAGAAGCGGTAAGTTGGGGTGTGGTCTCAGGCGTGACCACGAACCCGACGCTTTATGCTCGCGAGGGTGGGAAGCTCGCCGAGTTTCATGACCACATCAAACGGATCTGCGAAATCGTGGATGGTCCTGTCTCTGCGGAGACGGTGACCCTCAAGCGCGATGAGATCTACGCCGAGGGTGTCGAGCTAGCTGCACTTCACCCCAACGTGGTCGTCAAGGTTCCCACGATGCCCGAGGGTCTCGCGGCAACCAAGATGCTCTTTGACGAGGGTATCAAGGTGAACATGACGCTGTGCTTCACCGTGCCGCAGGCGCTGCTCGCCGCGCGCTCCGGCGCCGCCTACATCTCGCCGTTCATCGGTCGTTTCGATGACATCTCTGAAGATGGCATCGAGCAGCTTGCAAGTGTCGTGACTGCAGTCAACAACTACGACTTTGGCCACGATGTCGAAATCATCGCCGCTTCGGTGCGTCACCCTGCTCACGTCTTGCAGGCCGCACTTCTTGGCGCCGACATAGCAACGGTTCCAATGGGAGTACTCGAGAAGTGCATCAAGCACCCACTGACTGATCGCGGGCTCGAGTCGTTCCTTGCCGATTGGGAGAAGGTCAAGAACTCATGAGCGCCAGACCTCGCAAGCGCGGACGCCGCGGCGGCAGCAGCGGCAGCAGCAGCGGCAGTAGTGGCGGCGGTGGCCAGCACGAGGCCAAGCAGCCGTCCATCAAGCGTGAAGATCTGCAGGAGAAGACGGTAGCAGAGCTCAAGGCAATCGCCATCGAGCTCGAAATCGACATCAAGTCCCTCAAAAAGAAGGACGAGTTGATCGATGCGGTCTTTGACAAGAAGCTCAAGGCCGAGGGTTTTGTCGAAGTCAGCGGCATCCTGGACGTCCTCCCCGAGGGATACGGCTTCATTCGCACCAATGGCTACCTGCCGGGTGATGAAGACGTGTACTGCTCGATGTCGCAGATTCGCAAGCACGGTTTGCGCAGGGGCGACATGATCACCGGCCAGGTGCGACCACCCAAGGACAACGAGAAGTACGCAGCCTTGCAGCGGACACACTCGGTCAACGCATTGCCGCCCGAGGACTCCAAGAGCCGTGCACAGTTCAAGAACCTCACGCCGGTCTATCCCGATGAGCGCTTCACTCTTGAGCATGGCGCAGACTTCACCACCACACGAGTGATCGATCTCATTGCTCCGATCGGAAAGGGTCAACGCGGGTTGATCGTGTCGCCGCCAAAGGCGGGCAAGACGACCGTGCTCAAAGACATCGCAGCGGCAATCAGCGCCAACTCGCCCGAGGTCTACCTCATGTGCTTGCTTGTCGATGAGCGTCCCGAAGAAGTAACCGACATGGAGCGCTCCATTCACGGTGAAGTTGTGAGCTCGACCTTCGACATGCCCTCCGAGAACCACATCGCAGTCTCTGAACTCCTGATGGAACGGGCCAAGCGACTCGTTGAATCCGGATACGATGTTGTGATTCTTCTGGACTCGATCACGCGTCTTGCGCGTGCATACAACCTCGCCACTCCGGCGAGTGGCCGTATTCTCTCGGGTGGCGTTGACTCGACCGCGCTCTATCCGCCGAAGAAGTTCTTTGGCGCTGCGCGCAACATCGAGCACGGCGGCTCACTTACGATCCTTGCAACCGCTCTCGTTGATACCGGGTCCAAGATGGACGAGGTCATCTTCGAAGAGTTCAAAGGCACGGGCAACATGGAGCTCAGGCTCGACCGCGGAATGGCGGATCGTCGCATCTTCCCCGCTATCGATGTCGTGAGTTCCGGTACCCGTAAAGAGGAGCTTCTGCTCGACCCCCTCGTTGCACCCTTTGTCTGGGGGCTTCGCCGGATCCTTCATGGTGTGGACAACTCCGAGCGTGCGCTTGAGATGCTTATCAAGGGCCTCAAGCAGACGAACTCCAACCAGGAGTTCCTCACCAAGATGGCCAAGCGCGCTGATGATAAGCGCAACACCAATGGAATCGACTTGTAGCGTCCTGCCGCTGGCGGGTACACACTGTTGAAGCACCCGGGGTCGCGTGCTAAGATTCTCGGGCTTGTCTTGAAGTGTCTGGTCGGAAACCAGGCACGCCTTTCAGAAAGAAGAGGTGACCCACTGTGCAAGAGGGTATCCATCCGGATTACCTTGAGACCAAGGTAGTCTGTTCCTGCGGGAACACGTTCGTGACTAACTCCACCAAGGGTGGACAGATGCACATCGAACTGTGCTCCGCGTGTCATCCGTTCTACACCGGTACTCAGAAGCTCGTTGACTCCGGTGGTCGCGTGCAGCGTTTCTCCGACAAGTTCGGTAATGCCGCTGCCGCTACGCTTAAGAAGGAGGCAGCAGAGAAGGAAGCTCGTCTCAAGGCTGCCGAAGAGGTTGAGAAGCAGGCTCGCAAAGAGCGCGAGGAGCGTGAGGCTGAGAAGGCCAAGCGTGCCGCCGCCTATGAGTCCGCTCAGCCCCGCAAGATCAGGCCCGAGGTTGCCGATGAGGCTCCCGCCGAGGCCGAAGCCGCTGTAGAGGCTCCCGCCGAGGAGACCGCTGCGCCGGCAGAGGAAGTCGCCGAGTAGCACGCACCTGGCGAGTCCACGCACTGCTAGAATCGGGGAGGCTCCTCTAGAGGCGCCTCCCCGAGTTGCATTGTTGGTGCGGATCTGACCCGGCGGATGTCCGCCATGATCACGAAGGACTAAGCGACCCTCATGGATGTACGCCTTCTCTTTCACACGCCGGAGCCCGAGAGAGCGATCGCGGTGGCAGCGCGCCTGTGCTACGCGCCTATCGGAGCCGCCGAGTTGATGGAAGAAATGGCGGATGATGACATCCGTCGCGTGCTTCGCATCATTATGACGAGCGGGCATTTCTCCGCTTTGGAGCATGTAAGCTACACGTTCGCTATCGATGGGGTTTCGCGAGCCATGACGCACCAGCTCGTTCGACATCGACTCGCGAGCTATAACCAGCAGTCGCAGCGCTATGTGAGCTATACCGACAACCCGTCGTTCATTGTGCCGCCGGCGCTCGATGAGGATCCCACTGGCCGCGATGCGTATCTTGCCGCGTGTGGATCCGCCTTCCTGAGCTATCGCGAAGCGATTGATGCTGGGGTGGCTCCCGAGGACGCGCGCTACCTGCTTCCTAATGCCATGGAGACCAAGATCGTCGTCACCATGAACATGCGTGAGTTGTTGCACTTCTTTGAGCTCAGGTGCTGCAAGCGAGCCCAATGGGAGATTCGCGACGTTGCCAGCAGTATGCTCGACCTTGCTCTACCCACCGCTCCCTACATCCTCTTGGATGCGGGGGCGTCGTGTCGTCGAGGACCGTGCCGTGAAGGCAAGTTGACGTGTGGAGATCCGTATCCGCGCGCCCCTAAGAGAGACTGAGAATACGTGCCGGACACTAATGGCGTGACGACCATCAAGCACACGCATATCGGCGGCCAGGCCGTGCTCGAGGGCATCATGATGCGCGGCAAGCACAATTGGGCCGTTGCCGTTCGCACGCCGGGCGGCGAGATCCACGTCGAGGAGCATGATCTAAAGACGGCAGTCTCGAAGTATCCGTGGCTCGGCAAGCCTGTGATCCGCGGCGTTGTGGGTCTCTACGAGACCATGGCACTCGCGTTCAAGGCCTTCGAGATTTCGGCATCGATGGCCGGGGAGACCGAAGAAGAGCAACTATCCGCCAAGGAGATCGGCTTCTCGATGGTTCTTGGGGTTGGCCTGGCTGTCGGCCTGTTCATCATCCTGCCTGCGGTTCTCACGAACCTGGCTGTCGGGTCAGCTGCCGAGAAGCCATTTACCTGGAACCTGCTCGACGGCATCTTGCGTCTTTTGGCGTTTTTCACCTACATCTGGGCCGTCGGACGCATAGAGGACATCAAGCGCGTCTTCGCGTATCACGGTGCCGAGCACAAGACGATTCATGCATACGAGCACGGGCTTCCGCTCGAGGTAGAGACCATTCAGCCCTATGAGACCATGCACGTACGGTGCGGGACCTCGTTTCTGTTGATGGTGATGGTGATCGCTCTCGTCGTGTTCTCCCTTGTACCCATCAAGGCGCTTGTCGCGGCATGGGGACTTGGCTCAGGATGGCCCACTCTTGCTGTGGCAATCTCTATGCGGATAGTGCTTCTTCCGCTGATCGCCGGACTTGCGTACGAGGTGATCAAGTGGGCGGGCAAGCAGCCTGACAAGCCCCTCGTCAAGATTCTTCTGTGGCCGGGCCTGATGCTGCAGAAGATGACGACAAACGAGCCGGAAGACTCGATGATCGAAGTAGCCGTTGCCGCCATGCAGCCGATCATCGCGCGCGAAGAGCGCGAGGCAGCAGGTGGAGTGGGCGTCGATCCCGTGACGAGTGAGGTCCCCGCAGACGTGAGCTGAAGCGGCTCTCAGCTCGACCTTGGCTTGGAGTCAGCGCATGAAAGCATCTGAGTTCTGTGCTCAGGCTGAGTGCCCCGATGCTAGAATGCATCAGGCGTATCGGCTCGTCCGAGAGACGGGTTTGGGCCGCGATATGAATCCAGTGAGGGGAACCTGATACACCATGCGTGCGAAACTCGAACAGATTCTCGCTTCCTACGGCGAGCTCACAGATAAGCTCGGGGACCCCGAGATCATCGGCGACCAGAAGCGCTACACCAGGCTTGCGAAGCGGCATGCGAGCATGTCAGCGCTGGTTGCCAAGATCACGGAGTATCTCGATGTACTCGACGGCATCGGCGATGCCCGGGAGATCATGAAGACCGAAAGTGACTCCGAGATGAAGGAGCTTGCGAAAGAGGAACTCCACGAGCTCGAGGCGCTTGTGGAACCTCTCGAAGAGGAACTGAAAGTCATGATGCTTCCCAAGGATCCCAACGATGACAAGAACGTCATCGTGGAGATACGCGCGGGCGCCGGGGGTGATGAGGCCGGCTTGTTCGCAGGCGACCTCTACCGCATGTACACCCGGTATGCCGAGGCGCAGCGCTGGAAGATTGAAGTCATCGACGCAAATGGGAACGAAGTCGGCGGCTTCAAGGAAGTGTCATTCATGATCAAGGGCCGGAATGTCTATTCGAAGATGAAGTTCGAGTCCGGCGTTCATCGAGTCCAGCGCATCCCGAGCACGGAGTCCGGTGGCAGGATCCATACGTCGACCGCGACGGTGGCGGTTCTGCCCGAAGCTGAGGATGTTGAGATCGAGATCAAGCAGATGGACCTGCGTGTCGATGTATACCGCTCAAGCGGGCCCGGTGGCCAATCGGTTAACACGACAGACTCCGCGGTTCGAATCACGCATCTGCCAACAGGACTTGTTGTCCAATCGCAGAACCAGAAGTCGCAGCTTCAGAACAAGGAGAACGCCATGCGCGTCCTCAGGGCGCGGCTCTACGATCTCGAACTCGAGAGGCAGCAGGCCGAGTTGGGCGCCGAGCGCCGGAGTCAGATCGGTTCGGGCGATCGTTCCGAGAAGATCCGAACGTACAACTTCCCGCAGGACCGGGTGACTGATCATCGGATCGGTTTGAGTATCCACAATATCCCCGCGATCCTTCAGGGTCAGATCGACGAACTCATGGAAGGTCTTGCGGCTGCTGACCGCGCCGAGAAGCTCTCGCAGGTGGTGTGAGTGACTGATCGCGTGTGGACGGTGCGAGATGCACTTGAGTGGACCATGGATTATCTCGGGGGCAAGCGGATTGATCAACCAAGACTCTCGGCGGAATGGTTGCTCTCGGCCGCGACGAACCTTTCAAGAGTAGAGCTCTACACACAGTTCGATCGCCCGTTGAGTGCCGATGAGCGGGCCACCTTCCGAGGGGGAGTCAAGCGTCGAGCCGCTGGGGAACCCCTGCAGTACGTGACCGGGGAGATGCCGTTTCGACACCTTGTGCTGCAGGTACGTCCGGGTGTGTTCATCCCGCGTCCGGAGACGGAGGTCCTCGTGGATGTGGCGCTGGACCACCTAGGGAGTCGCTCCGGCACGGACCCGCTCATTGTCGATCTCTGTACCGGTTCAGGGGCGGTGGGGCTCTCGATGGCTCACGAACTGCCAGCCGCACGGGTCATTGCGACTGAACTTTCGTCTGAAGCTGCCGCAGTCGCGCGTGACAATGCGATTCGCCTTGGACTCGACGAGAGATTTGAGATTCTTGAGGGAGATCTGTTGGAACCCATCCGCAGTTCTCATCCGGACCTCCTCGGCAGGGTTGATGTGGTGCTGTCCAATCCTCCGTACATACCATCGGATGATGTACCTGAACTGCCCGTTGATGTGCTCGGATTCGAGCCACATCTTGCGCTCGACGGGGGACCCGATGGTCTGGATGTGGCGCGAAGAATCGGCGCAGAAGCTCTGGAATGGCTTGTCCCCGGAGGATTAATTGCGATGGAACTTGATGAAGGTCGTGTGGAGAGTGCTGTAAAGGAGCTCGGACAGTGGTATGAAGGTGTTAGGAGTGTTTCGGATCTCGTCGGTCGCAAGCGAATTGTGATGGGAACGCGACGATAAGATTCGTGGCACAAGGGCAGTGCATGTCGAAATGGAGGCGGTCACCATGAGCAAGGTGTTCCACATCGACCCGGAGGAGCCCTCCGCGGAAGTCATCAATCTCGCCGCCAAGGTACTTCGGGACGGCGGGATTGTTGTTTTTCCGACGGAAACTGTCTATGGAATCGGCGCGTCTGCTGATTCGTGTATCGGCCCTCACGAGATATTCGATATCAAGGTTCGACCACTCGACAAGCCCCTGCCCTGGCTCGTCGAGAATGATGACGCGCTCCTCGACAAGTACGGGGTCGGTGTACCGGAGTACGCGCATGGCCTGGCCAAAGCATTCTGGCCGGGCGCTCTTACTCTTGTGGTGAAGGCTTCTGAGCGGGTGACCAAGGAGTTCCGTGCCGAGGATGACACCGTTGCCCTTCGCAGTCCCGACCACGAGGTCGTGATGGAGCTGATCCATGCGTCGGGAGGCCCGATCATCGCGACCAGTGCCAACACGAGCGGTCAGCCGGCTCCCGATGACTTTGCAAAGGTCGAGGAGCGGATTATCGCGGCAGCAGATGTCGTACTCGATGGCGGAGAGACTGAACACAAGCAGGCATCGACAGTCGTTGACTGCACCGGGCCCGAGCCGGTCATTTTACGAGAAGGAGCCATTCCTTCGGCCGCAATCATGGAAGCAGCGGCCGTCGGCGCATAGACGGCTAGACATCGACTGATACAATCGGCGGTGGCTCCACATGGAGTCATCGCCGCATCACGTTTCGCCACTCTGAATCGAATCGAGCGAGTATGCACGTTCTTCTTGGAAGCGACCATGCGGGCTTCGAGATGAAAGAGGCTCTGAAGCCGTACTTCGAACAGAGGGGTTTTGAAGTCTCGGACGTGGGCCCTTCAAGTGAAGATTCGGTTGACTACCCCGATTATGCGGAGAAGGTCGCGCGTGGCGTAGCGGAAAGCGATTCCGATCTGGGCGTACTTGTGTGCGGATCGGGTATCGGTGTTGCCATTGCCGCGAATAAGATTCCCGGTGTGAGAGCTTCGGTGATCACCGATCCGGAACTGGCAAAGATGTTCCGCCAGCACAACAACGGCAACGTCATCACCCTGGGGGGTCGCTACATTCCCTTGCAGCTCGCCCGGGAGATTCTGGACGCCTTTTTCGACACAGAGTTTGAGGGCGGCCGTCATCAGCGACGCATCGACAAGATCACCGCGCTCGAAAACGAAGGCGAATAGAGACAGGGAAGCGAGAAGGGTATGTCATTGAAGTTCATCAGGGCGCAGGATCCGGAAATCGCAGCACTTATCGATGCTGAACTCGCGCGGCAGCGCGGGACCATCGAGTTGATCGCGAGTGAGAACTTCGTTTCTCCCGCAGTGCTTGAAGCTGGTGGCTCGGTCCTCACGAACAAGTACGCAGAGGGTTTGCCTGGCAAGCGCTATTACGGTGGCTGCGAACAGGTCGACAAGGTCGAGGATCTTGCGCGCGAGCGGGCCCGGGAACTCTTTGGCGCCGAACATGCCAACGTCCAGCCCCATGCTGGTGCGCAGGCGAATATGGCCGTCTACTACGCGTTTCTCAATCCCGGCGATACCGTCCTCGGCATGAACCTCGCCATGGGGGGTCACCTGACCCACGGGTCCACCGTCAACTTCTCGGGCAAGTGGTTCAACGTCGTGCCCTACGGTCTCGACATGGAAACCGAGATGATCGACTACAACGAGGTTGAGCGTCTCGCCAGAGAGCACAAGCCAAAGATGATAATCGCTGGTGCGAGTGCGTATCCGCGCATCATCGACTTCGAGCGTTTCTCGGCGATCGCCAAGGCGGTCGATGCGAAGCTCATGGTCGACATGGCTCATATCGCCGGTCTCGTGGCGACAGGCGCACACCCGTCACCGGTGCCGTGGGCCGATGTGGTGACCTCCACGTCGCACAAGACATTGCGTGGACCGCGCGCCGGATTCATCTTGTCAACGCAGGAGCACGCCGCTGCCATCGACAAGGCGGTATTCCCGGGCTTGCAGGGTGGTCCGCTCGAACATGCGATCGCTGCCAAGGCCATCGCGTTCAAGGAGGCGATGCAGCCGGAGTTCAAGACCTACATCGACCAGGTCGTCATCAACGCGAAAGCAATGGGCGCCGCCATGGTGGAATGTGGTCTGCGGCTCGTGTCCGGAGGCACCGACAACCATTTGATGCTTGTCGATCTGCGTCCCGCGAGCATCACCGGCAAGGAAGCCGAGGCGCTTCTTGAAGAGGTCGGATTCACCGTCAACAAGAACTCGATCCCGAACGACCCGGAGAGCCCGTTTGTCACAAGCGGTATCCGTGTTGGTTCTGCGGCTATGACCACCCGCGGTTTCACCGAGGGAGAGGCTCACACCATCGGCTGCCTCATGGCCGACGCGATCTTCAAGCGCAACGACGCCGAGCGGCTCTCAGACATTCGCGCCGAGGTACAGGCAATGCTCGACGAGCACCCGCTCTATCCCGAACTGTAGCGAGTCAGAGTACCCTGGACCAAGCACCTGCCGAGGAGGACGAGATGGCTGATATGCAGTATCCGAACGTGACCGTGATGGATCATCCGCTGATCCAGCACAAGCTCTCGATTCTGCGCGACAAGGCTACGGGATCGAAGCAATTTCGCGAGCTGGTGAAGGAACTCGCGATGCTGATGGCGTTCGAGGCAACGCGAGGCTTTCAACTTGCTGAGAGCACCGTGGAGACTCCGATCATCGAGACCACCACGTATGTGCTTGCCGGCAAGAAGGTAGCAGTCATTCCGATTCTTCGAGCTGGCCTGGGTATGGTCGAGGGCATTCTCGAACTCATACCGGCAGCGCGCGTTGGTCACATCGGGCTCTATCGCGACCCTCAGACGCTCAGGCCCGTTGAGTACTACTGCAAGTTGCCCGAGGACATCAGCGAGCGCGATATCCTCATCGTCGACCCGATGCTCGCGACGGGTGGATCAGCCTCGGCAGCGATCCAGTTCCTCCGTGAGCGCGGAGCCCGCAACATCAGTCTGCTCGTTCTCATTGCGGCGCCTGAGGGAATCAAGGAGGTCGTCGAGTGCGCTGGCGACGTGAGGATCTACGCCGCGGCTGTCGACAGTCACCTCAATGATCACGGCTACATCGTTCCGGGTCTTGGAGATGCGGGCGACCGTTTGTTTGGCACTAAGTAGCATCAGTTCTCCTCGGCGGACCTGGACAACCAATCTAAGGACGATGTGATGTCGCGTCCCTCGTGGGATCAGTACTTCATGGATATCGCCGGCGAAGTCTCGGGGCGTTCAACGTGCCTGAGACGCAGCACGGGCGCGGTGCTCGTACTCGACAAGCGTATTCTGGCGACCGGCTACAACGGTGTCCCGGCCGGACTTGCGCACTGTGAAGATGTTGGCTGCCTGCGGGAACAGCGGAGTATCCCGTCCGGTTCGCACCATGAGCTGTGTCGCGGGATACATGCCGAGCAGAATGCCGTTATTCAGGCGGCAAAACACGGTATTGCCATTAATGGGGCAACCGTCTACTGCACGCATCAACCCTGCGTGCTCTGTGCAAAGATCCTCATCAACGCCGGGGTGACCGATATCGTGTACCGAGATGCATATCCCGACCCGTTGTCGCTCGAGCTTCTCGAGGAAGCGGGCATCAAACCGCGCGAGCTCGGGGGAGAGTCGTGAGCCTCAGGCACTACCTTGCGCTTATTGCCGTCGCGGCCGGGGTGACCGTCGCGCTCACACCCCTCGTGCGATCTCTGAGTCTCAAGTATGGGCTGGTTGATCAACCCGGCGGGCGCAAGGTGCACGAAGTCCCGATCTCTCGATTGGGCGGCATCGCCATCTTCTTCGGGGTCATGGCTGCGCTGGCAGTCGAGCTGGTGGGAGAACGCTTCTTTGGCTGGCAGACCGCGCTCATCGATGGAGGACCGGTCCTCCTTGGAGTGCTGGCGGGGATGGTCGTCATCTTTGCCATCGGCCTGCTCGACGACGTCGTCTCCTTGCAGCCGGGAGCCAAACTGATTGGCCAGCTGACTGCGGCGTCAATCGTGCTCGCCTCGGGGCTCAGGATCGATTTCATCGGCAATCCCGCGGGCGGCGGACTCATTGCTCTCGGACTACTGGGCATCCCTGTCACGCTTGTCTATATCGTTGGTTTCACCAACGTCATCAATCTCATTGACGGACTCGACGGGCTCGCGGCGGGAGTCTCCGCGATCGCCGGAACGAGTCTGCTTGTATTGGCTGCACGACCCAATCATTTTGAGTCGGCCATTCTTGCCGCAGCGCTCATTGGCGCCTGTCTGGGCTTTCTCCGCTTCAACTTCAACCCCGCAAGCATATTCATGGGCGACTCCGGCTCGATGTTTCTGGGCTTCGCGCTCGCGTCCATCTCGTTGCTTGGAGTGATGAAGTCCGTGGCAGCGGTCGCATTGGCGGTTCCCCTCATGATCGTAGGGGTTCCGATATTCGATACGGCATCGGCGATCGTACGCAGACTGTTGCATAAGCGACCCATTCAGGAGGCGGATCGCGGTCACATACATCATCGCCTGCTCAGGCAGGGGTTCAATCAGCGTCAAACGGTGGTGTTGATCTATATCTGGTCGGCAGTCCTCGCCGTTGGAGCGTATTCGATCAGATACGCGCCTACGATCATCAACCTGATCACATTCACGGTTCTGGGTCTGCTCACTGCATTCATGGCGTACTGGCTCGGTCTGTTTGAGGCCGCCCACCATCACGGCGACGAGAACCCTGATGAAACCTGATTTCGAGCCCCGTTTGCGCTTGCTGCATCCATAGGGTTCGTGTACGATAATGCCGCTTTCCGAGACCCCCCGGTCGGAAGCGTACCAGGTGCTCATTCGAGCATCTCCGGCGCGTAATCCTTCCTTGTTCGGGATATCCCAGGATGGTCTCGGGACATGTACCGATGAGTTACTTCCAAGAGGGGTACGTGCTGTCTACCGCACTCATCGATAGTATCAGCGCGCTGCTTGCGCAGCCCGCGATAGCGGCCGTGCTGGGTCTCGTACTCGGCGCAGGTCTCCTTCTCGCCTCCCGAAACAGTTTCGAGCATGTCGCTACGGAGGATCCCACGCGTGGACTGCTCTTTGTGACGACAGCGCTCATGGGCCGCCTTCTGGTCGCCACACTGTTGCTCTATGCCTACCATCGGTTTTCGCCCGCAGGGTACCCGTTCTTTGGGATTGCTCTCGCTGGTGCTTTTCTTGTCATGTACACGTTTGAACTTGTGCGGTACGCCGGTTTGCACAGGTATACCCGGCCGGTAGCCGGGTCCCGGGATGGGAGGTAGATAGACGCGTGAACCCATTGGAGCTTCTCCCTGAGAAGATTGCAGAACTCGTTCACGAGCTCTCGGTCTTGCCCTACAACGACATGCACGCAGAAGGTCCGGTCACGAGTCCGACGGTGCTGACCAACTACGTCGTGTGGGGGATAGTTGCGCTCGTGACGGTCATGGTGATGTTCATCGTGGTTGCTAATCGCGAGAAGAAGCAGATGCGTTTGGCCGCCGAATCCGGTGACGTCACAGCGCTCGCACCTGCAGGTCGCTTCGTAGGTATGATCGAGGCGGGTGTTGAATTCATTCGTGACATGGCGATCGATGTCATCGGCGCGAAGGAAGGCCCCAAGTACGTGCCGCTTCTGGGCACATTCTTCTTCTTCATCCTGGTGTCGAACGTCTACGGCCTTCTGCCCGCAGGCAAGTCGATCGGTGGCGCAATCGGCGGCACCGTGGCACTCGCCCTCGTGAGCTGGCTGGCGTTCGTCTGGGTCGGATTCAGCAAGAATGGCGCGTACGGCTATCTCAAGAGCCTGATTCCCGAGGGCGTTCGACAGATGCCGCCCGCAGGCAGGATCGTTCTCGGAGGATTCATCTTCCTGCTCGAGTTCATCTCGTACTTCCTGGTCCGGCCGCTCACGCTTGCCGTTCGACTCTTTGCCAACCTGTACGCCGGACACATCATCCTCGGCGTATTCTCCGCATTCGTGGCGTTGTTCATCGGCACGGGCGTTGGCGGCATCGCGGTCAGCGGCATCTCTCTTGTGTTCCTTGTTCTCATGTACGCATTCGAGGTATTCGTTGCGTTCATCCAGGCCTACGTCTTCACGATTCTGACGGCGGTCTACATTCAAAGCTCGGTGCATGCGGCCGAGCACTAGACACGGTGTGACGTCGGCAACTGCCGGCATGAAATGACGGTTTCGGAAACCTGAGAAGCAGGTTTCGGCAAGAAGGAGGATTCATCAGTGGATGGTTCAATCGTTGAGGCTCTTGCTGGTCTTGCAGGTCTGTCGGCTATCGGTAAGGGTCTTGCGTATGGCCTCGCAGCCATCGGCCCTGGTATCGGCATTGGTATCGTAGGCGGCAAGGCCCTTGAGGCCATGGCTCGTCAGCCCGAGATGGCTGGTCGTATCCAGAGCACCATGTTCATCGCCATTGCGTTCACCGAGGCGCTGGCACTGCTCGGCTTCGTCCTCACGTTCCTCATCTAGTCAGCGATCGATCGAAGGACGGAGGTCCGAAGGTGTTGTTCATCCAGTATGCATTCGCGAGTGAAGCAGCCGCGACGACCGCTGAAGGCGGCGAGGGCCTCGCACAGACTCTGGGTTCGGTCTACCCGAACCCGGCAGCCGTGTGGCCTACATGGCTCGCGTTCATCATCTTGTTCGTTCTGCTGTGGAAGTTCGCCTTCCCGGCAATCCTCGGCATGCTCGACAAGCGCTCCGAAGCCATCAGGGAATCCCTTGAGAAGGCCGAGCAGACCAAGGTCGAAGCGGAGCGTTTGCTTGAGGAGTACAAAGAGCAGCTTGCAGAGGCTCGTGGCGAGGCAAACAAGGTCATTGAGACCGGCCGCAAGGTCGCTGACTCAATGAAGGACGAGATTATTGCCAAGGCGCGGGAAGAGGCGGCGGGTATCATTGTTAAGGCGCGCGAAGCGATGGAGGCCGACAAGAAGGCCGCCATGGCCGAGTTGCAAGCGGAGGTTGCTAATCTCTCTGTTGCCGTTGCTGGCAAGATCATCGGCCAGCAGCTTACAGCTGCAGATCATGCCGCGCTCATCGACAAGTACGTCACCGAGGCCGGTGGCCTGAATGACAACTAGCAGCGAGATCGCACGGACCTATGCACGGGTCCTGTTCGACCTTGCCGCTACGGCGGATGCGGTTGACGCAGTCGACGCAGGGCTCGCAACGGTCGTAGAGGCCGTGCGGGGTCATATCGACTTGCGCACAGCCCTCACCGATACACAGGTGCCCGCCGAGAAGAAGCGTGACATCTTACGGGAGATCTTTGGTGAGCAGGTTGCTCCGGAAGCTCTCGCAGTAGTGACGCTCGCGGTCGATCGGGGCCATGTTGACGTTCTTGGTGACATTGCACGTGAATACAGCGCTATCTCCGAGAAAGAGAGAGGCATCGTCGTGGCGGAAGTCACGACTGCCATCGTCTTGGATGAAGCAATGCGCGAGT
>JAGXFU010000017.1 GCA_024637115.1 Actinomycetes bacterium | reverse complement strand
TTGTACGCGTTCGCCGTTTTCGGCTACGTAACGGCGACGCTCGCAACCTTCTTCGTCGGCCGCGACGCGGAGAATGATGACGCCGAGCTGGCGGGGGCCAAACAACTGGCCGTCCTTCGGGAAGAGGTGATCGCCTTACGCGCGGAAATCCGCGAACTACTGCGGCGGATGCCGTAGCTGTGAAGCGTGATACGGTCGAGTAGATGCACGGGTGACATCAATGTTGGACCAGCCCGGCTAACAAGGCGCTTCATCCTCCACTCCCTTGACGCGTGTCACGTGACGCCTGATGTTTCGGATCGTGCCGCGAAGAAGCTTGAGTACGTGGATCTTGCGACAAGACTCGAGGATCTACGGGTGCCACCGGGGAACAGACTCCATGCGCTTGAAGGCGACCGCAGGGGTCAGCACTCGATCTCGATCAACGACCAATGGCGCATCTGTTTTCGTTTCGAAGATGGGGACGCCTACGACGTCGAGGTCTGTGACTATCACTGAGATGAGGTGTGAGATGAGTATCGCCAACACAGGACAGATGAAGCGCCGACCCACCCACCCCGGCGAGATGCTGCGCGAAGACTTCATGCGCGACTACGGGCTCAGCGTGGCCGAACTCGCCACGGATGTCGGAGTGTCGCGACAGTCGATCAACGAGTTGCTTCGGGAGCGTAGAGCTGTGACACCCGAAATGGCACTGAGGTTGGGCCGTCTCTTTGGCAACTCCCCGGAGTTCTGGCTGAACGCCCAGCGAGCCGTCGACCTGTGGGATGCCGCACAGTCAATCATGAAAGACCTCGCACGCATCAAGCCTTTGGGCGTCGTCTAAGCCCGGCTTCGAGCAGATGGGGCGAGCGCCAGAATGGCGCAAGGGCTTGGCCACTGCTCAAGCCGCAACACGTTCGCCGGACTGGCGTCCGGTCAGGACGCCGCGTTGCCCCGAATCCACTCGGCAAGATCGTCCTCACTGACATCCCCCGCCGCGACATCGAGCATCATCGTCACAACATCGGCCTCAGAAGCATCGAACCGGAATCCGTTGAGCTCGAGGAACACCACCATGATCACGAATGCGAGCCGCTTGTTCCCGTCTTGGTACGGATGGTTTCGCGCCAGCCCGTATCCATAGGCCGCAGCCAGTGATGCGATGTCCGCGCTCTTCCCATACGTCATGAGCTGCCTTGGGCGAGCGAGCGCCGATTCCAGCAAGTTCTCGTCGCGCAGCCCGTGCAGTCCTCCATGGGTTCTGATCAGATCGACGTGCACCGCCTCAATGACGAGGCGATCGATCCAGCGTGGTTCCTCGGCGGGTATCATGAGGCGCTACTTTGCCAGTTCGCGCAGAGCGTTGCGGTACTTGCGTGAGACGTTGGCCGCGATCGCCATGCTCTCTTCGATATCGGGATCGTAGGGAGTGAGCAGTATCCCGCGCTCGGTCTCGACGGCGAGCATCGAGTCGCCGGCTTCGAGGTGAAGACGGTCGGCCATGTCTTTGGGCAGCGTTGCTCCGATGGAACCGCCGACTTTGCGCAATTTCAGACCCCGGGTCATGTATCCTCCAAATGAGCGGGGGAACTTCACTAAGAGGATTGTAGCACATAAGTGCTACTTGCCTGGGCGCTCCTGCTCGGCGAACAGGCGTTTCGAGCGGACGGCGTGAGCCGTCATGACTGACGGGCGTTGTCCGCCGCTCATTCGCAACAACGTTAGATGCGGCCGTTTAAACGGAGGGGGTATCGTGAGGCTCAATTCATTTCTTGTAGCTGGCACCGTCTTCCTCCTGGCGTTCTCCCTCGCAGGTTGCGCCGCTTCCGTGTCCACGCAGCGTGACGCCGCTGACCTTGTGCCGGTCGAATCCAGCAGTGAACTCGTGCACCCTCCCTACGTTGACGGGCTCGGAAGTGTGAGCGGGACGTTGGTGCGCTCGACCGTCTCCACCTATCCCGCAGGCTCGCTTCAGAAGCTGATACCGTTTCCCGCTGTTGTCGTCAGGTGGGAGTCAGGCGATCTGGCCGGGGAAAGCGAGTTCCTCGTCAACGGCTTCGCTGAGCTGGTCCTCGACGGCGCACTCGAGTCACTCGCAACTTGCGAGCGAATCTCAGATGTGCTGGATTCGGCCGCTCCCGGAACCGCCATTCAGATCGAGTACGAGGGATCGGACCTGACGCCCGGCGTCTACGAAGAGCCGCCCGCCGACTTTCCGTATGCTTTCGTCATGAAGCTCACGATCGACACTAGCAAGTAGGATTGGCACATCTAGCCAGCGTTTCCAGCAGAAAGCGCGCACCGAGTCGGGTAGACTCGGGCGAGAAGCGCGTGAGGGCGCACTTCAGCTGAAACGCAAACACGTTAGGTGGAGTGAGGGTTTATCGCCGCATGCGGGCGCTCTTGTTTGCTGAAGAGGATCGGTGATCCGATGAGGGACATGATCAGGTTGATTGAGGGCCTCGCCGCCGGAGACCCGACCGCACAAGGTGTACTAGTATTCACCGTGGTCGGTACCGCTGTCATTCTTGCCGCTGTTGTTCTGATCCGTCGTCGGCGCGGTTAGACGACACCACCTAACTAGCGCTTCAACTCGACTCGCAGAAGCGTCACTGCGCTTCGCGCTGTAAGCTGTTGGCTCGCGAGGTAAGCGCAAACACGTTAGCACGCTTCAAGACTACTTTTGAACGATCACGGAGGTTGTCTACGGCGAGGAGCAAGATGAAAGTCATCGATTATCTTGGGCACTCGGGGAGATTCTCCAGGCGCAGTTTCCTCGGAATCGCGGTAGTGGGTCTACTGACGGCGTGCAGTCCCGAGCGTCGGGTGGAAGTCCCGCCAACAGACACACCGTCGACGCCAGCAACCTCGCCAGCCAACGAGTCGACACCGCTACGGGATGTGTCATGGACAGCCATAGCCTCTATGCCGCGTCCTCGCCGCAACCTCAAGGCGGCAGCAACCGCCGACAAGATTTATGCAACTGGGGGATACGAAGCGGCCGGAAAATACGCCGATTCTAACTACGAATATGATCCGGTCGCGGACAGCTGGCAGGTCAGGGCAAGCCTGCCGACGGCGCGCTCGAACATGGCCATGGGCTCAGTTGGCGGCAAGGTGTACGTCATAGGGGGAGATCCTTTCCAAGGCATAAACGAATCGTATGATCCTGATACAGATGTTTGGACCACGCTCGCTCCTATGCCAACGCCGCGCCAGCACGTCAACTGTGATGTGTTGAACGGCAAGCTCTATGTCGTTGGCGGACTGAGTCGGCAGGGTGTATCGGACAAGAATGAGGTGTATGACCCCGAATCGGACACATGGGTAGAACTGTCCCGCCTACCCAGACCCAGGCAGAGTTGTGGCGTTGCGGCTGTGAATGGAAGAGTCTATGCGTTGGGCGGTGCCGAGGAGGAGGCGGCAGTAGCAACCGTGGAGGCCTACGATCCGGCAGCAGATGCTTGGGAGGCCAAGGCTAGTATGCCCCTTCCTATTCTAGAGCCTGGTATCGCAGTGATGGACGGCAGGATATACGTCGTCGGGGGACAGAGCCATACGTCGGATGCTCTTGCGGAAGTTCTTTTCTATGACCCTGACAAAGACCAGTGGAGTGAGGCCCCGGCTTTGCCCGGGCCTACCCAGTTTGCGGGCGTTGCCGCACTCGGCGATCGCTTGTATATCGTGGGAGGGTGCAACACAGTCTTCAGACGATCTTCAGAAGGTTTGGTTGGCTCTCTGGGACAAGAATATGAATAGCCACAGTAGACGCGTTCGGGGATTGCCTGCTCGCCGGATCCGGGGGGATCAATGAATCGCAGACACTGTTTCGCTCTGCTTGCGCTGGTGCTCATGGCTGTCGGACTCGTGGGGTGCGCGGCGGCTGAGCAGGAGAATGCGCGGAACTCGTTCGTTGAGGCCGAGGAAGAGAATGCACTTCCCAACGCCAGCGATGAAACTGGCGGAGAAGCAGTAGAGGATTGGCCTAGAGGACCGGGCAGCTACGCCGTGGATGACAATGGGGCCATGGTGACAGTCGACATGCCAGCAGACGTTAGTCGTCCCAATTCAGTGAAAGTGACATATATCGCAAATTCTGGATATCTCGTTGAGTCGTCTGACAACAAGATTCTGATTGACGCACTATTTACACGGAGCTCTGCACCTTACAGTGCTCCATCAACAGATATGTGCAAAGAAATCATCAACGGTGATGCACCTTTTGACAACGTTGAAGCTCTATTCATAACGCATGCACATGGAGATCATTTCAGCCCATCGCTAGTGAAGAAGTTTCTAGAGAGAAACGAAGATAGGTATGTAGTCTGCTCCGATATCACAAGCAGAGAATTGGCGAATGCATTCGGCGCTGATGAATACCAACGATATGCGGACAGGATACGGGATACTACACCTGAGATATATTCTTCAATCGATTCCAACGTGGGTGATTTGAAATTCACAATAATCAGGCTGCGACATTCCGGTGCGTCTGAAAGTAACAAGAATCTTGGATACCTAGTATCAATGAACGGCATCAACGTTTTGCATACTGGTGACAACGATGGAAACATTGCTGACGGGCAGGGTACAAACGGAATTGAAGAGTACTCGAAACTGAATATGGACAACGAAAGAATCGATATCGCTATTGTAAATAGAGGTATGTTTTGGGAAGAGACTTCTCCCGGTATCGAAGTAGTAAGGGAATACATCAAGCCCAGAGTTGCCATTTTGGCTCATCTATCGAGAAACGACGCACAAGGTGAGTTAAGCCAGGTCCTGGGTGTTCTTAGCGAAAATAGAGACGAAATCCCCAATGTGGTGAAGCTTGAAAACAGCTTGGACAGCACACTCTTTGAGTTTTAGTGCAGATTTGATATCCGGGGAAATACTCGCGCAACAACGAGTTCGTCCGCTTCTTCATCCAGGCCCCGGGTCATCTATCCTCCAAACGAGCAGGGACACGTTACTGACTGGGTGGTAGCCCACACGTGCTACGTGCCGGGATACGGGAGTGTGCATGCCGGATCGTACGATGGCCCCCGCCGGATTATGGGTCCGGATTCTCGCATTTCTGGTCGACTACGTACCCATTGCCGTGTATCTCGCCGTGCTCGTAGCTGGCGGCACCTGGCTCGGTCGGGCCTTGGAACCGCTCTCCAGAGCGCTCTTTGGGGGCCCTGTCGCTGGCGAGGCAACCGGCTTCTTGCTCATCACTCTGCCGGTCACCCTGTACTTTGCTCTGTCGGAGGCTTCATCCCGTGGGAACTCGCTCACGCCTGCATCTGGCAGATATCATTCGCCCGCGACCAGTCCTTGCCGATCTACGCTGTCGGCTTTGCCATGGTGTGGCTCATCATCGGTGCCAATGTCGTCAGCCTGTTGGCGAGCCCGAGCCGTCAGACGTTGTATGACCGGCTGGCGGGCACCGTGGTCGTGTACGGACGCCCGTCGCGATATCAAGCTCCGAGCTCCGAGGTACACGCCGGGCAGCGAGTGGCCGCTAACGGCACGGCAGTCAGGCAGAAGGGACAGTCTTTGGTGCTGGGACCTTCTTTGGCAGGTCCACGCATCCGGTTTATGCCTTTGATGATGACAAATACGGCGAACGCGATGATGAGGAAACTTACGACGGCATTAACGAAGACGCCGTAGTTGAGGGTCACTGCGCCCACCTCGCGCGCGGCCGCGACAGTCGCGTACGGTGCGGCTGTCGAGCCCTCTTTGAGCACGACAAAGAACTGCGAAAAGTTCGCGCCACCGAGCAGCAGGCCCACGGTCGGCATGATGATGTCGTTCACGAGCGATGTGACGATCGCGCCGAACGCGGCACCAATGACCACGCCGACTGCGAGGTCTATCGCATTGCCCCGCGCTATGAACTCCTTGAACTCCTTGAGCATGGCGCCTGCCTCTCCGAAAACCGCCGTACTGTGAGGGAGCATACCCGTTAACCGAGGGCGGAGGCGGTGCGGATGGGCTACCGGCAAGATTTCAGCGATCCCGCTTCCGAGGAGATCCGCTTGCAGCGCTGGCTTGTACGGATTCGGGGCACATCTTAACCATGCGCGTACCACGGACATCGCCGAGCGGATACGGCCCCGATCGCTTTCGGGGGCCGGTCGTGGGTGCTGCTCTCGCGGTGGGCGCTATGTTGGGAATCTCGATGGGAACCTATCTGGGATATCCGGGTCCGGGAATGGCGGTGGGCGTACTGGCGGGGTTGTTCACAGGCGCCGGCATCAAGATGCTGCTGGAGCGCAGGAACGAACACTGAAGCAACGAAGTCTGCTCATGAAGCCGGATTAGGCTGACGCCGGCACACGCTCACACCAGGGGTACACGCTGCTCAATGTAATCGTGTTCACATGTGGCGCTGCTCTCATGGGCCTCGAGCTCGTGGCGGCACGCGTCCTAGCGCCTTTCCTCGGTACCTCCATATATGTATGGGGCAGCGTGATCACCGTCGTGATGATGGCGCTTTCGCTCGGCTACTGGGTGGGAGGACAGTTTGCTGACCGCTGGGGAGCAGGTCGGGTACTCGCGCCGGTAATCGCCGCCGCCGGCCTGTCCACCTGCGCCGCTCCCTTGCTGGCATCGCGCATTCTGCCGATCGTGGCCTCATGGGGCCCGCGTATGGGAGCGCTTGCGGCAGCCGCATTCATCTACTTCGTGCCCGCATTGTTCCTCGCGATGGTCTCTCCCCTCGGCGTACGCCTGGCCGCGCATCGTGGAATCGAGCGGATCGGACGGTCGACCGGTAGTCTCTACGCGATCTCGACGGCGGGTAGCATCGTGGGCACACTCGCCACATCGTTTTGGCTGATTCCCGTGCTCTCGCTAGAGCCCCTCATTGTCTGGACGGGGGCCGCTCTCGTGGGAGTCTCCTTTGCTGCACTCGGCATCAGGGAGCGGGGAGTGGTGGCGGAAACGTGGGAATCTGATCGCGGGAAGCGCTCGGGGCAGGTCGGACTCGGAACTATCGCTACGACGGTGATCACCGCGATTCTCGCGGTCGCGATCGGTACGATCACGTTGTGGCAGGCTGCGCCGATCGGGGGAACGAACGAGTACGGAGAGACGGTGTTGTTCAGCCAGGACACCCAGTACCACCGCATTACCGTGACTGAGGATGAGACCACTCGGCACCTACGATTCGACGAGAGCAACCAATCGGCGGTCGACCTTGAAGAACCCTATGAGAGTCACATCCGCTACCCCGACTACTTTCACCTCGCCCTGGCCGCTCAGCCGGATGCGAAGCGTGTGCTGCTACTCGGCTTGGGCGGCGCTTCGACCACGGCGCGCTTCTGGCGCGACTATCCCGAGCTCAGTATCGACTCAGTGGAGATCGACCCGGTGGTTGTGGATGTTGCCGAACGGTTCTTTGTCCTGCCCCAAGACGAGCGCTCCCGGGTCTTTGTAGAGGATGCCAGACGGTTCGTGCAGTCAGGGAACGAACCCTACGAC
The DNA here is from genome assembly GCA_024637115.1 of Actinomycetes bacterium. GTDB lineage: Bacteria > Actinomycetota > Coriobacteriia > Anaerosomatales > JAGXFU01 > JAGXFU01. The sequence continues at coordinate 145,742 of JAGXFU010000017.1, read as the reverse complement.
ATCGTCATCATCGACGCCTACTTCGCCGATGCGCTGCCATTTCATCTGACTACGCAGGAGTTTCTCGAGGAAACCGATATCCGTCTGGCATCAGGTGGCGTAGTGGCCTACAACGTGATCTCTTCGCTAGAGGGAGATGGCTCGGAGCTCTTTCGCAGTATGTATCGAACAGCACGCACCGTCTGGAACGACGTCTATGTGTTTGGCGTTGAGTACGACGCCGACGTGACGCGGGGCGGCAGTGGCTGGGCCGCCCAGAGGCGACGAAACATCGTGGTGCTTGCCACCGATGGCTTCGCCGATGAATCCGGCACGGGTGGCGACGTTGAGGGGGCTCTGCTCTCCCAGGTTCGCACGCGGGTCGATGGTCGCGTGAGCGTTGAAGGCTTCGAGTCGATGGGAGCCGATATGTATCGAAGTGTCGTGCCTATGGCAGACGTGCCCATTCTGACTGACTCGCATGCACCCACCGATGCGCTGATCGAAGTGCAATAGCTGTCGCATCGCAGTCGGCTGACAGCGTGTCCACGGTGAGGACTCCGGCAATAACGATTCGGCCGTGTGCCTTTGACGGGAGTGCGGTAGATATACAACGATGCCCGAATCCTCCCGGAGAGGAGGTTCCATGATGGTCGAGACTCCCGAATACGAAGTTCTCACGCATGACGGCCAACTCGAATTACGCCGCTACGCGGGCTATCTGGCGGCACACGTGCGCGTGACTGCAGGTGACTACAGTCGGGCTATGAGTGCGGGCTTCAACCCCCTCGCTGACTACATCTTCGGAAACAACCATGTCGCGGATCGCATTACGATGACGGCACCGGTGACTGCGGGCAGGGCCTGCTGTCAGAAGATCTCAATGACCGCGCCAGTGACAGCGCAGCAATCCGAAGACGAGTACGTCGTCAGTTTCACGATGCCGTCCGGCTACTCGATGGATGACATTCCGCGGCCAAACAATGCCGCGGTTTCAGTAGAGCCGGTAGGGCCTCATCTAGCTGCTGTTGGGCGGTTTGGCGGCAACTTTTCCGAAGCAAAGGTAGATGTGGCCCGGACCCAGCTGGAATCGTGGATCGTCGGCCAGGGCCTGAAGGCCGTCGGCGAACCGATTGTGGCCCAGTACGACCCTCCGTGGAAGCCGGGGTTCGCTCGGCGTAACGAGATCATGATCGTGGTCGAACAGACCTGAGTGGCAATCGTCATAGGCGTCTCCGCATCGGGTGTCGTGATTGCCACTGCGGCTCTTGCCTCGGCTTTAGCCAGATCGCAACCAGGGACTCGCGAATGCAGGGCGACACGAGTCCTGTCAACGAGGGGATACGTCCGTGAAGCTCACGTGGCCGTTCAGGAGAGCGATGCATTCTGTGCCGAAGGAGCCGCCTCCGCATGTTCTCGGACTCGTGCTGGGCGGGGGTTCAGTGCGGGGTGCCGCACATCTCGGCGTCCTCTCAGTTCTCGAGCGTGAGGGCATCCGGCCGGACATCGTGGTCGGTACGAGCGCCGGTGCGCTTGTTGGCGCAGGCGTGGCTGCCGGCGTTCCGGTGAGCGAGATGTATGACTACTTCCGGATTGCGCGGTGGAAGGTCCTCGCGAAGCCGTCCTGGGGCTCGAAGCTGAGCATGCTCGATACCGACCCTCTCGGCGCGCTGCTCGAACGTATCGTCGAGGCACAGACATTCGACCAGCTCTCACTGACGTTCGCAGCAGTCGCAACCGACATCCTCACAGGCACTACGTATGTCTTCACTGAGGGGCCGTTGCGCAAGGCGCTCGTCGCCTCATCCGCGATCCCTGGCATCTTCGAACCCGTGTCGCATGGGGAGTACCTGCTGATCGATGGGGGAATCACCGACAACCTTCCGATCGATGTGGCACGAGATATGGGCGCGACGCTGGTGGTTGCCATCGACATCATGCCGTTGCCCGACGGGGGACACGTCCCAAAAAGCGTACGCGACACGCGACATGCTCTTGCAGAGCTGGTGCATCATGGAGCGACCTGCAGCGTCTCAGCTGGCGCGCGCTGACCTCGTGGTAGCACCGGACGTTGCCGGGATGTCGTTCTCCGATTTCTCGCACGCGCAAGCTGCGTACGAGGCCGGAGTGAAAGCCGGCGAAGATGCATTGCCCGCGCTGCGCGGCATCCTCGCTCGCCTTTGAGAAGAATCTGGTGTCTCAATTGCCGGAAGCAATGAGCGCTGTTGAGGCCGCCGGCCGCGCTCTCACCCAAGCACTCGTGAGGTAATCTGGAATTCACCCGTGCCCGCACACAACGCCGCGCTATTCGGTGTTCTCGGTTGTGCTTTCGTACTCCAGCCAGGTCAGATATGCCGTAACGGGAATAGACTCCGTAGGCTCAATCTACCGAGGAGGACTTCTATGAATCCCTTCTGCACGTTCATGGCTTCTACTGCGGGCCGGATTGCTCGTGTTGTCGCGGGCATCGCACTTGTCGCGCTGGGACTGCTGGTGATCAAGGGCACCGTTGGAATCATTGTGGCCGTCGTCGGCCTGGTGCCGTTGATGGCAGGACTCTTTGACTTCTGTGTGTTCGCTCCGCTCTTTGGTTGCCCACTGAGCGGTCCAAAGATCCGTGCAGGCGAGTAGCTCCGTGACGAGGGGAGCTGTCTTGAATACCCATAAGTTGAGCATCTGCTTCGCGTGTCTTTGCCTGTTTGCGTTGATGGTTGTGACCGGATGTACGGCGTCGACAACGACTGACGTTGGTCCGGACAACGACGGAGTGATGGGCGGCGGCGACTCCAGCGTCGGGTCAGGGATGGGGTCCGACGGTGATGTGGGGAGCGGGATGACGGGAGGCGACGGCTCGGATGTGCGTAGTTACGCCTCTGTCGGCGAGCAAATCTACCTCACCGGTGTGGGCGTCGACGGACGGGATATTTCTCGAACCGTGTCGGCAGTATCACAAGGCTCACTCATGATGGGCGGCGGCGGATGCGGGTCATGTCACGCTGCAGATGGGCGCGGAGGCACCATCCAAATGATGATGGGTACGACCATCGAGGTGCCTGACATAACATATGATGAACTCATCGAGGACGGATTTACCGACGTGACGATCGGAGACGCGATCGTCGAAGGGTTGGACGAAGCCGGAGAGTCACTCGATGAGACCATGCCTCGCTGGCAGATGACGACTGAAGACCTCGATGCGACAATCGCCTATCTCAAGGAGCTCAGTGGGACATAGCGTCTAGCAACGAGTGGGGCGCTTCCGCAAGAGAGGGGACGAGTGTAGATGCTGCACATCGTGAGACAGATAGAAGAAAGATTCCCCGAAGGATCCGAGATGATTCTGAAGGTTGCGATCGCCGTTCTCGGACTTGGACTCATTGTTGGAGTCGCCTTGCTTCTTAGCAGGTAGGACGCTTGGTCGTAGGGAGTTTGCTATGACTGTCATGACAGTGCTGTGAGCACTCGCCGCGATGGCAAGCTGGGCTTCAACGCCACGTGGTCGATGGCCGTTGAAGGAACCGCCGGATACGACCTGCCGGCAGATGCATCCTGGTGAGAGCCCGTAACGGCAAGATCGTGGATGGTGGTCCTTGGTCCCGCCGTGCCTCGAGCGAAAGCTGTATCGCGACGACTCTCCTGTACCAAACCATCAGAGCTAGGAAATGGACAGAGATATGAACAACAGCGAATCACAAGAGAGCGCCCCTCCTTCTCAGTTGATCGACGAGAGAATCAAGGAGCTCGATGACTGGCGGGGCGAGATGCTCGGCCAGCTCCGGAGCCTGGTCAAAGAAGCCGATCCCGAGGTCGTTGAAGAGTGGAAGTGGAGAGGGACTCCCGTGTGGTCGCACGACGGGATGGTCTGCACAGGCGAGACCTACAAGGACGTTGTGAAGACGACCTTTGCCAAAGGGGCAGCTTTGCAGGACCCTTCGGGCCTCTTCAATTCCAGTCTCGATGGGAGTACCAGGCGTGCCATCGACTTCCATGAAGGCGAGAAGATAGATGGAGATGCGCTTAAGGCGCTCGTTCGCGCTGCCGTGGCTCTGAATACGTCGAGATCAAAAAGCTAGTCCTCGTTTGTGCAAGGTGCGCCAGCGGGAGTGTGCCCGTGCACGTATCCAACCGCCAAGAATCTGTTCCAATGGCCGCACCCTGTCTCGGATACACTGACCCTATATGGCATCACAAACGTTGCCGATCGGTGCATGTTGATGCACGCAGGTGGTCGGAGCGCACTGGGGGAGACTTGAGCGAGGTCATTGCACTGCCCAACACGGGCGAGTCACTGCGTCCGCTTGTTGCCAGCGGACGCATTCCCATGAAACGGGTATGGTTCATGCTCGCGCTGCGTTCGGCGCTCTCGTTTGCTCTGCTCATTGCTACAGCCGCCGTGCTTCGCGGTGCGGGACGGGAGAACGCGGTCTCCTCGGCTGCTGCGTGGTGGTTGTGGTTTGTCACCGTGGCGAACATCGCCTGCATCCTGCTCATGGTGCGGTTTGGACGTGCCGAAGGATTGCGGTTGCGTGACCTCTACTTTGCGAGCAAGAGCACCTGGCGAGGAGATGTGACCTGGGCACTCATTGCCCTGGTCGGAATCGGCATCCTGGCGATTCTGCCCGGGATGTGGCTCGCTCAGGCCCTGTGGGGGGATCCCAATCTACCCAACGGCATGTTGATCCAGGCGCTCCCGGCGCTTGCCGTCTATCCGCTGATCGTGCTCACGCCGCTCAGCCAGGCATTCGCTGAGCTGCCGACCTACTGGGGCTATGTGGCTCCTCGGCTGAGGGCATTCGGAATGACGCGCTGGCTGGTGATCGGGTTGGTGGGCGCCGTGCTCTCTGTCCAGCACCTGTTCTTTGCGTTTCAGCTCGACTGGCGCTACGACCTCTGGCTGGCGCTCAAGTACCTGCCCTTCGCGCTGTGGACCGGGTACATCATCGACCGCAGGCCAACGACCCTGCCGTATCTCATGGGCGTGCACTTTGCACTCGACGCGAGCATTCCGGTACTCGTGCTGCTCGTGACGAATGGCATGTCGATCACCGGGTAAGGCCTACGGCGCGGGCTCGCGGGAGCAGCCGTACCGCCTACTCGTACAGGTCTACCTGTCTCAGTTCTCGCAGGCACATGAGGACGCCGGCCGCACAGAGGAGACCCGCACCTGCCGCGACGGGCCATGCGACCGCTTCTTCTGCAGCCAATGCGACCGGCAGGAACCACGGCAGAGCGCGAATGAACACGAGGTCGCCCAGAAAGAGCGCGACCCCCTGGATAGCGATGCCTATTCCAAGCGCGGGCAGCGACCCCTTGAATCGCAGTGCCGTCCAGCCCACGAGTGGCAGGGTGGCGATTGCCGCGAGGGTGGCTGTGAAGCCGGTAGTTGCAGCGATTCCGGCTCCGGGGTCAAACGAGGTGGTCGCGAGAATAGCGCGCATCGCCGCGTCCGCCCACCAGGACATGAGCGCGAGCGCGAGCACCCAGACGGTAAGCACGGTGAGTCGCACCAGCGCGACATACTCACGCCTCACCGGTGAGGTGAGAACGAAGTCGATGCTTCCATCATCGAAATCGCGACCGAACAGATACGCAGTTGCGATGAGATATGCGAGAAGCGCAAGCGGAAGAGCGACATCACTCCAGCCAATGCCGCCGAAAATGAGGAATTCTCCGATTTCAGAGCGCTCGAGTGCGTGGGCGACCCATGCGATGACTCGTGCGAGCATTGAGCCACCCACCGCGAGCAGAATCGTGAGCCACACGAGAGGCGAGCGGCGTAGCGTGGCGAGCTCGGCTGTAAGCACGCGACCGATCATTGGTCCGCACCGCCCTCAGCCGCGAGCCGCTCCAGTAGGTCTTCGAGCGACCCGGTGTTGACGGCGAGTCTTGTCACCGAGACACCTTTGGCAACGAGCGCTGCGTTGATCTCGGCAGCCCTGGTCCCAGGGAGATAGATTCTGATCAGACGCTCCTGACACACAGCGAAGTCCGTGCAACCAAGATGCTCCTCGAGCACGACGGCCGCATGTGCGGGATCGGAGACAACGACCTCGACATGCTCACGTCCTCGTTCCCGGAGACCTTCACGGTTGAACTCCTCGACAAGCCGTCCTCCACGTATGACGCCGACACGGGAGGCCATGTCTACGAGTCCGTCAGCTACGCGCGTTGAGGCGACGATGGTGACCTGCCGTTCCACCGACAGCTTCTCAAGAAGTGCGATGATCCGCTGGCGCTCGACACCTCCGAGACCCCGCGTGGGTTCGTCAAGAACAAGGAGCTCGGGACTGTGCGCGATGGCGCGTGCTATGCCGACCAGCCGCCGCTCATCATCACCCAGCGATGATGCGTGTTCCTCTGCCCGGGCTTCGAGTCCCACAAGCATCAGTGCTCGATCGACCGCTTTGGTATCGGTCACGCCGGCAAGCATGACCGTGACCTCAAGGTCGCGCCGCACGCTCAAACCGCGGCGAACCGGCGGATCTGCGGGCAGGAAGCCCACGCGTTCGAACACCCGAAACGCTCTCGCGCCCGACTCGACACCCATGATGCTCACGTTGCCTGTGGTAGGGGCCGCGAGACCGACCACGGAACGAATGAGTGCCGTCTTGCCCGAACCCGCGTTGCCTGCCAGCGCATAGAAGTCGCCACGGTCGATGCGCAGCGATACATCATCGAGAAGGACCCGCTTGCCCTTGGTCTTGGACAAGCGGGTCGCTTCGATAAGTGTCGTGCGTTGCACCCTAGGCCGCCGTGGCCAACTCGGGGCGTTCCATGCGTGTGAAGAACGACGTCCAGGCAGCTGAAACATACGTTGAGTAGACCGCCTTGAAGGCGAACCCGAGCGCGATCACCAGCAGGCCGAGCGGAGCCAGAAGCCATAGCATAGGCATACCACCCGCCACCACGGCACCGGCGACTATGAACGCAACCAGCAGCGCGAGCGGTACAAAGAGGATACCGGCGACAATGCTTGCGCAGATGTTCACGACGATCATGACGAGCCACATGCTCGCGACCGAGCGACGTCCCCAGAGGTCAGCCCACGAAGCTTTGATCGAGTCAACAGCGCTGCGATCTTCAAGGAGCGCATGCCTCAGTGCCACCTCTTGTAGCATGCCCACGATGATGGCAACTGCTACGGTGAACAGACCGATCAGCGAGAGAATCGCTCCCATGCCTACAAGCCCTGCCGTCACCTGTGCATCCCCTGAGAAGAACGCAAGGCCTCCGAGAATCAGGAACGCAAACAGCGCGATGAGGCCGAGTATCAGAAGGGGCAGCCCCAGCAAGAAGCCAACAGCGAACACACGTCCCCAGTAGCGGAATCCGGTCCGCCATCCGGCGCGCGCGCTCGTTTCGCGACCGGCGAGCGCCTCTCGTGTCTGCTCGATCAGGCCCCCGCGAGCCGCCACGCCGATAGCCCAGAACACGATACCCACAAGAATCAGTCCAAGTACGATCACGACAAGCCAGAACGCCCAGTCGGACACCGATCCGAGTGAGGTTCCCAACTCGCGGCCAAGCTCATCGATGCCACGTTGAAGCTCAACGCCGGGCGAGCCCGAGCTAGGCCATTCGGTCTGCAGGTCCTGGAACCCCTGCGCGTCATTACCGCCAAAGTTCCAGTTCACCGATGACGCCCCTGCGCTGCCGCCGGCGAACAGCCCAAGGATCCACAGGCTGCGATTCTGCCGTGTGACCCTCCAGGCATCTTTGAGAATCCCCATGAAGTCCATGCCACGTTTCCTTTCAGTCATGTCGTTCGACCTCCGGCCGGACAACATTCGATACAACCTTCTGTATCGATACTCCCAAGTGGAGCTGACGTGGCGCGAACGTAATCCATACGAGTCTCATACATCCTTTCCTACACCGATTCTTTGGGCTCGAGTACTGAGAAGATCACTGCTACTGAGGTTCGTTCCCCCGGGTCGCTGTTGACGCGCAGATACGCATTCATGCGTCCCGCGAGGTCATGCGCGATCGACAGGCCCAAACCGGTACCGCCGCCGGGCCCGACCGAGGTTCCGCGTTCGAGCAGTTCCTTGACGCCGAGGGGAAAGCCCTCGCCATCGTCCCACACCGTCACGATGCATCCTGAATCTCGTGTAGCTACTTCGATCCCGAGCCGACGCATCGAGCGGGCGTGTTTGAGGCTGTTCGCCACGAAGTTCCCAATGATGCGACCGAGCGCTGCTTCATCGGCGCGGATCATACAGGCGGTCTCCGGAATGTCCACGACCACTTCCACCTCGCGACCCCGCAGCTCGTTTTCAAATCCAAGGAGACTCTGCCGTGCGACCTCACTCACGTCGACAGGTCCGAGATTGAGCTTGAGATCACCTGAATCGAGTCGTGAGAGGTAGAAGAGATCGTCGGCGAGGCGCGCGAGTTCAGCCGCTTTGGTGGCGATGATATCGAGATGTCGCGTGGTGTCCTCGCCAATGCCGCGCTGGAGTGCATCCACATACCCGGCGATAGACGTGATGGGCGTGCGCAGGTCATGAGAGAGGTTGCTGATGAGCTGTCGGTGAGCCTCTTCACGTCTCAGGGCCTCGGAATTCGCTTCTTGCATCGACTCGGCGAGACGGTTGCACGCTGTGGCGAGTTCCGTGAGGTCTCTACCACCGGGTACGACTACACGGTGGGCGAGGTTGCCGCCTGCCAGTTCAGCGAGTCCTTCTGTCACGCGACTCAGGGCGATGCGTTGTCGAATGCGGGAGATCGCATACGCGACCACCACGGCCACAACTACGGCGCATGCGACGGCAATCACGAAGATGAAGGCACTCACCGGAGCGCCTCCGGTTCAAAGCGGTATCCAATGCCCCACACGGTGCCGATCAACTTGGGATCTGAGGGGTCTTCTTCGATCTTGGTGCGGAGCCGTCTGATGTGGACCTGGACGGTAGAGTAGTCGCCGCCAAACTCCTCGTCCCACACGAGCTGATAGATCTGTGCCTTGGTGTACACCCGTCCCGGATGTGCTGCCAGCAGCTTGAGAATCTCGAATTCCGTGGCGGTCAGATCGATGGAGGCGCCACGAACGGTGGCGGCGAACGTAGCGGTGTCTACCCGAACAGGCCCTGCAACGATCGTCTCATCTGCCGAGGGTTCCTCGGCCATGCCCGCTGCGCGCTTGGTCGCCGAGTACCTGCGCAGGTGCGCCTTGACGCGGGCCACGAACTCAACGGGGGAGAATGGTTTGGTCATGTAGTCGTCGGCGCCGATTCCGAGCCCGATCGCCATGTCCACATCGGTGTCCCGGGCCGAGAGCATCATGATCGGTATGTCAGAGGCGGCGCGTATCTGACGTGCTACCTCGTAGCCATCGATGCCGGGAAGCATGATGTCGAGCACGGCCATCACATGCGCTGATGGATCAAAGATATCAACAGCGGACTCCCCATCATGGGCAACGTCAACGTCGTAGCCCTCGGCCTCAAGGTTCATGCAGACGATCTGGAGAATCGTGTCCTCGTCATCGAGAGCGAGGATGCGTCCCTTGCCGTTCAATCGGTTCCCCTCCCCGTGAATGCGCCGGGCAGATGCGGTGTACCGGCGGTGTTCTGGCAGTCCTATTGTACGTTGCACGCCCGTGGATGCACGCGAAACGGGGCGGTCGCCGCAATGCGGGACCGCCCCGAGTTGGCTCCATGCGAGCATTTCTTACACCAGGACAGGCGTCTTGATCGCAATCCTCGGTGCGGTAGGTACCGCCTGGGGGTCAACAGCGCGTTCGCCGTTGAGCACGAGCCCGTCGCGTACCTCGATCACTCGATCGCACGCAGCCCCGACTTCCGGATCATGGGTGACCATGACAAAGGTCGTCTTGGTCTCAGCACAGATTCGGCGCATCGTGGCGATGATCTCCTCGGACGTTGCGGTATCGAGGTCACCGGTGGGCTCGTCGCCGAGCACGATGAGCGGGTCGTTGACCAGAGCTCGCGCGATGGCCACCCTCTGCTGCTGACCGCCGGACAGCTCACTCGGAGTGTGATTGGCGCGGTCGCTCAAGCCCACGGTTGCGAGCATACGCCGCGCTTTGGACTGGGCCGCGCGTCGGGAGTGGCCCGCGTACTCGGCGGCGATCGCCACGTTCTCGATCGCGGTCATCGTCGGTACCAGGTTGAAGCCCTGGAACACGAAGCCAACGCCATTTCTACGGACCTCGTCGAGGGCGCGACCGCGCAGGCCCTCAACGCGCTCGCCGCGGAGATACACCTCTCCGGAGTCCGGGCGGTCGAGACAGCCCAGGATGTGCATGAGCGTGGACTTGCCGGAACCGGATGGCCCCATGATGGCCACGAACTCACCGGCCCCGATCGAGAGGCTCGCGCCGCGAAGCGCATCGACGTAGTTGTCCTTACCAAGGCGGTAGCGCCTCGTGAGGTTTCTTGCTTCAAGGATGGTGCCCATTTCATTCACTCCGTATCTGCTCTGTCGAGCTACATGCCAACCTAAGTCGGCCTGATCAGTGGACGTATGTCAGCCGCGCCGGAAGGCAACGACGGGATCGAGACGTGCTGCATGTAGTGCCGGATAGAGACCTGAGAGCACGCCGAGCACAGTGGCGAATGTGACTGCTCCGACGGCCAACCGCGGGGTCAGCAGGAAGAGCACGTTGCCTGACTCCACACCCGCTGCGTTGCCGAGGGCCACGATCACTGCGCCGATCGCGAGTCCAACGAGGCCACCCACAAGACCGATAACGCCTGCTTCACCCAGGAACTGGCGCACGATACTGCTGGTGGATGCGCCGATCGCTTTGCGGATTCCGATTTCCCGCACACGTTCGGACACGGACATCATCATGGTGTTGATCACCGACAGGCCACCCACCATGAGAGAGACCAAGCCAATGCCGAGGATGATTCCATTGAACGTGGCCGTACTCTTCTTTACCGTCTCAACGAACTCGGTGGGTCCGGTTGCTGCCACGCCCTCGACTTCGCCGTTGATTGTCAGGGCCAGTTTGTCGGCGTCGATACCTGATTCCGGGAACGCCACGATCTCGGTGAAGAGGTCTTCCGCCGCTACAGAGTCCCGCATAGCCTCGGGCAGTGTGCTGATAAACGCGTTCTGCGCCTCGGCCAGACTCACGTAGGCCATGTTGTCGGGCATCGAGAGTGTCTTCTCGAGCACGCCAATGACCTCGAATTCCTCGCCGCGAATCGTGACCGTGTCGCCAACTACTGCGCCTTCTGTGTCGGCGAGGTCGTTGCCCATGACCACGACACCAGTGTCATCCGCTTTGAGTAGGCGGCCCTCGGCAGCGGTGAGCGTGAATGTTTCGAGTTCCTCGGCCTGAGGATCGAAATCGCTGCCGGAAAGCATCGCCGGCATACCCATGGACATACCGTCTTGCATGTCTTCATAGAGCACCGTAACGCTGCCCGAGGCGGCAGCCACGCCGTCAACGGCGCGCACGTCCTCGGCGCGCTGGGTGTCGAGCATGCCCACGCCAAAGTTGGTGGCTGCGCTCGCATCTTCGATGGAGACTTTCCCGTCGTAGTACTCAACGCCACCATCAACGAGCTTGGTGATCTTCTCCGCCATCGCTCCCATGACCACGAGCGCAAGCACACCGATGGTGATGCCGCAGATCGTTAGGACCGAACGGCCCTTCCTTCTGAACACGTCGCGTATGACCCTCATTGTCTTCCCCTTCATCCGTCACGCAGCTTGTGCCGCGCACTCTGACATCTCTCGAGACCGCATGGCCCCTGACAAGACGATGAGGGCTGAGGTTGACGCTGGACTGAAGTGAAGCCGACGAAGTCCTTACAGATTCCTGAAGGCGAGCACGGCACGCGTTGCCGCGAGTTGGTGAATAGCTGTGGAGCGGCGCTCCGCACCGGGTGGATGCCGAACGCGCAAACGCATGTTATAGTGTGTGCCGCATCTGGGGACGTAGCTCAGTTGGGAGAGCACCGGCTTTGCAAGCCGGGGGTCGAGGGTTCGAGCCCCTTCGTCTCCACCAGAAGCATATTCAAGAAGGCCGCCCGTCTCGGGATCGGCCTTCTTGTGTTTCACGGGGTAGTCCATATGAGCTTGATTCGACTAGGGTTCACCTGCGACCGTTTCGCGATCGAGCGCCGCCATGATTAGAGCTTGAACCGCAATTCCATGCGCCGATGCGGGGCGGCCGAGTCCTCGGAGCGAACGACCGGCCCAACCTCTACAAAACCGAACTTGTGATAGAAACCGAGCGCGGTGAACCTGGCAAGGAGCCACACGGTCGTGGTGTGTTCCTCGCGGGCGCGGTCGAGTAGACGAAGGAGAATTCGGGAACCGAGACCACTGCGTTGCGCGTCAGGGGATACGCACACGTGTTTCACGCGGGCGAATGCTCCGTCGACAACGAGTTTGCCGTAGCCGAGGGTCTTGGTATCTTCGCGCGCAACGAGATGGAAGCAGTTTCGGGAGACGTCCTCGGCAGTGAATTGCTCGGCGTGCGAAAAGACCTGTTCGCGCAATTCGAATGCGCCGCATCGTTCGGCCTCGGAAGGGGTGACAAAGTCGAGTTGAAATGTCTGCATGTGAGACTCCTGAGTTTGTCATTCAACCCTAGCAGGATTCAGCACAGGCATGGGTGCACCGACCGAACGGCGGATGCCGCTGGCCCGACCACTCGCCGCCCGTTCATGACCGTACGCCGCCTAACGCGTGCGCTCGATGCGCCGCAAGACGCTCTCGCTACGCAGTTCGCGGGCCGCGTTGCGGCCTACCCACCGCTCCGAGCGGTCCCGACTAGCAGAGAGCTCATCGGCCAGCGCGAGAGCCGGGCTGTGGAGCGCTGCTGAGCGTTTGCCGATCTGACGAAGTGCCCAGTTGACCGCCTTCTTTACGAAGTTGCGCTCATCGTGAGCCTCCCTGCGAATCAACTCCATGAAGGGAAGAAAGGCAGCATCGTCCGCCTTCTTGTCGTGCACCGCGAGTCCCGCCATCAGCACGAAGCCCGCTCGCTTGACGAAAGTCTCCTGTGCGGCGGACCAGTCGTGAGCGAGTTCGTATGCGAACGCGGTCTTGTCGAGCAGATTGCCCACAAGCAGGTCCGTGGTGTCCCAGGATTCAGAAGCCGCTGCCCAGGCGAGTGCCTGCTCTCGTGTGACGAGCGCCGGTACGTCGAGAATCGTGGCAAGGATCTGAGCTTCGTGGATTCCGGATGTCCACAAGCACGCGGCCAGTTCGTGACGCCATTCCACATCCCGCCTGCGCTCTGAGAGGACCTCGCGAGCCATCCCCCGCAGTGACGTTACCGACACGCCGTATGCGTTCTCCACGTTGATTCCAAAGCGGGCCATGCCATCACGGTCGTGCGGACTCTCGAGCGCGCGGATTCGTTCGAGAAGGGTGGCGCAGATCGCCTTGGGGACGTCGGCGTAGTCGTACATGTCCGTCACAACGGCTCTCAATCTGAAGGCGAGTACCTTGGCTGGTCATGTGGGATCCGCTTGATTCCCGTGACCATGTGGAATAAATGTACCCGACATGACATTGCGACGGCGCTGAGAGCGCCGACACGTGCCTGGAGGCCGCCGCCATGCCCAAGCTCACCGCACCGGATGCACCCGTACGAGAGTGGCTGGATGCCATCAAGACACGTCATTCTCGCCGAAGTTACGATGGTGACCCGGTTTCATCCGACACGCTCGACAGCCTCGAAGAGTTCTGTGCGTCTTTCCGGCCATCGCCGGTTGCCCGTGCTGTTCTCGTTCGAGAGGCGCCCGCGGACATCTTCACGGGCATCGTTGGGAGCTATGGGCGTGTGACCGGAGCTCCCTCGGCGATCGCATTCGTGGGTACGATAGGCGCGCCGGGTGTCGACATGTCGATCGGATACACCGGCGAGGGCATCGTGCTCGAGGCAACACGTCTTGGGCTGGGCACCTGTTGGATCGGCGGCTTCTTCAAAGCCGCGCGGGTTTCCGAGATCCTGCAACTCGGTGGGGGTGAGCGCGCATTCGCAGTCTCACCCCTCGGCACACCGGCCGATGTCTTCAGCGGGTTTGAGAAAGCGGTCAAGACGGTCAAGACGGTCCAGGGCACACCCCGAAAATCCGCCGAGGAGATCGCTCCGGGATACACGTCATGGGTTCCGTGGGCCAGGGCAGGAGTCGAGGTCGCGCGCCTTGCGCCGAGTGCGATCAACCGTCAGCCATGGCGGTTCCGCTACGAAGACGGTCGTGTGATCTGTGCCTTCGACGGGGCGGAGACGGCGCAGCGTATCTCAAAGAAGCTCGACTGCGGCATTGCGATGCTCCATTTCGAAATGGGTGCACGCGGGGCGGGTGTTGAAGGCACGTGGGAGCGCCTCGACCACGCCAGCGACGTGGCGCACTTTCGGCTAACCTGAGAGATACGTTACCTCTCAGGAAAGAGCGCCCGTGCGAATCGTGTGTCTGACGCATGTCCCATTCGAAGGTCCGGCGGCAATTGCCGAGTGGGCGGTTTCGCGCGGCCACGATCTCGAGGTCGCGCCACTGTATCTGGCTGACCGGCGACATCCGGCGGAACCTGATTTCGTTATCGTCATGGGTGGCCCTATGAGCATCCACGACGAAGCCGACCATATATGGCTCGCGCAGGAGAAGGCGTACCTGCGTTCCGTGGCAACCGACGACCACACCTTGGTGCTCGGCGTGTGTCTGGGGGCCCAGTTGCTGGCCGATGCGCTCGGCGCCGCCGTGACTTCGGCAGAGTCTCCGGAGATCGGCTGGTACCCCGTCGATCTGACCGAGGAGGGACGTGCCCTCGGTGTGTTTCAGTCACTGCCCGGTTCGTTTCCGGCGTTGCATTGGCATGGTGACCGCTTTGCCATCCCGCCAGGAGCTGTTCACGCTGCCCGTAGTGAGGCATGCGAGACACAGGCGTTCGTCTACGATGGGGGACGCGTGGTCGGGCTGCAGTTTCATCTCGAGGCAACACGGGAGTCGTGGAGCGTGCTCTGCGAGCATGGGGAGGGCGAACTGGCAGCGGGCGGGCCATGGATCTCCTCGGCAGCGGGCATGCTCGGGGAGACGGCTCTGTTCGAGGACGACAGGGAGCTCCTGTTCGGGCTTCTCGATACGATGGCGTCGCGGAGTATAGGGTATAGAGGCGACTGAGCGTGACGGGTGGCGGGGATAGGGTAGTATTCCGTCACAGGCAGGGACTCAGACGCACGATGACGGCGCACGGGCGCGCGCCGTGATGGGAGGAGCGAGACGATGGCAGACATCGTCACCGTGGAGGGACTCGTTAAGCGATTCGGCGATCTCACAGCGGTAGACCAC
The DNA here is from genome assembly GCA_024637115.1 of Actinomycetes bacterium. Taxonomy (GTDB): domain Bacteria; phylum Actinomycetota; class Coriobacteriia; order Anaerosomatales; family JAGXFU01; genus JAGXFU01. The sequence continues at coordinate 130,482 of JAGXFU010000017.1, read as the reverse complement.
GTTGAATTCTCGATTGCCGAGGGCGAGATATTCGGCTTGCTTGGCCCGAACGGTGCGGGCAAGACGACCGCCATCTCGATCATGTCAGGATTGCTCGATGCGACCGAGGGAGACGTCGTTGTAGATGGCAACTCGGTGTCAAAGAAGCCGGGAGCGGTCAAGCGCGTCCTTGGTGTCGTCCCTCAGGAGATCGCGCTGTACGAGACGCTGTCCGCGCGGGAGAACCTGACGTTTTGGGGCAAGATGTACGGCCTGGGGGGCAAGGACCTCTCTGAAGCAGTCGATCGCGCGCTCGAACTCGCGGGACTTGCCGATCGTGCCAAGGAGCGTATTGAGAAGTACTCGGGCGGCATGAAGCGCCGAATCAACATCGCGGCGGGCATTCTGCATACCCCGCGCGTACTGCTCATGGACGAGCCGACCGTGGGTATCGACCCCCAGTCACGAAATCACATTCTCGAGCAGGTCAAGAAACTCAACGCCGAGGGCATGACCGTGCTCTACACAAGTCACTACATGGAAGAGGTTGAGTTTCTCTGCGACCGCGTCGCGATTATCGACCATGGCAAGGTCATCGCGACGGGAACGATCGATGAGCTGCGTGCGATGATCGGCGATGCCGATGTGGTAGCCGTCGAGCTCGATGAGCCGCCGGCGCCTGAGACCGTTGAATTGGTTGCTGCGATTCCCGGAGTAAGCCAGGCCGATGCGGTCGAATCCACGCTCCAGGTGCTCAGTGCAGATGGCGGAGCAGTGCTCGCGCCCGTGGTGGCGGCGCTCGGTCGGGCCGGAGCCCACGTGCGCGGTGTCGAAGTCACGGAGCCCAATCTCGAGAGCGTGTTCCTGCACCTGACCGGCAAGTCACTGCGGGACTGACGGGGGTTCTTTGAAGATGCCAAAGCTCCTCACCGTGACCCGGAAGGACCTCCGTGTGCTGCTGCGCGATGCAGCAGCACTGGGTGTCCTGCTCGGCATGCCCATGGTGCTGATCTTTATCCTCGGCTCCGCCCTTGGCGGTCTTGGTGGAGAGGGCGGAGATATCGGCGCACCTGTTGCGATAGTGAACCTCGACACCGGTGCGCGAGATAGTTCCGTCACCGATGTCGGAGCCGAGATTACCAGCGGATTGATCGACAACGAGACCGTTGCCGGCATCTTTGACATCCAAGAGCGTGATGACGCGACAGAGGTCCGTGGAGAGGTCGAGCGCGGTGAACTGCTTGCGGCCGTCGTGATCCCCGCAGGGTTCTCACAGTCGATCGCTGATGGCGACGCCGTGACACTGGAAGTGCTCAAGGATCCCGGTTCAGAGCTTTCGGCGAATATCTGGGAGAGCATCGTACGCGGAATCGCAGCCGACATCTCCCGTGTGTCGATCATTGCCCAGACGGCCGGGGAGAGTGCGGCTGGAGCGGGCCTGCCACCGGAACTCGTGGGAGCGACCGTGGGAATGGCGGTGGAGAGAGCCACTGCGCAAGACGCGGTGAGCCCCATCACGGTGGAGCAGCGAAACCAGACTGCGGAAGCCACCGTCGATATCGAGGGGATGGATTTCTACGCGCTGTCGATGACATCGATGTTCCTGGTGTTCGGCGCCATGTTCGGCGCATTCGGCTTCATCACGGAGCGTCGCGATCGAACACTCAGTCGTCTGCTCACCACTCCGACTTCGAGAGCTGCGGTAATCGGCGGAAAGATGCTGGCGATCTGGATACTGGGCATGCTGCAGTTCACCATCCTCTACGTCTTCACGCGATTCTCGTTCGGCGTGGAGTGGGGAGGCGATCCGCTTGCGACCTTCACCGTGGCGGGTGCGCAACTGATTGCGGTCACGGGACTCGCCGTTCTGATCGCCGCGTTGGCCAAGACGGAGCGCGGTGCAGGTGGATATGGTTCACTGATCGTTCAGCTCATGGCGCTGATCGGCGGCGTCTTCTTTCCCATCACGATCCTGCCCGAGTGGCTTCAGCCGATTCGCTACGCGTCGATCATGGGATGGGGCCTCGAAGGCATGTCCGACATCCAGATCCACGGAGCCGGACTCGCCGAAGTCATCTCGCCCATTCTCGCACTCACTGTCATGGGTGTTGTGTTCTTTGCATTCGGTATCTGGCGATTGAGGACGGAGTAGCACCATGATCAAGATGCTCTCCATGCTCAAAATCCAGGTATTGCAGACCGTTCGCGACCGAGGCGAGATGATCTCGATCCTCGTGCTGCCCCTGCTTCTTACGTGGGTGTTCGGAGTCGCGTTCGGATCTCAGGGGGCGGAACGACCGGTGTTGGTGCTCTGGCTCGACGGCGATACCGGAATCTATGCCCGGGAGATTCGCGACATTGCGGCCGATGAACCGTCAATCGAGATTCTGGACGCTACCGAGGCCGAGGCTACCGAGCGACTGGACAGCGGTGAGGCCGGTTTGGCGGTTCGGATACCCGAGGGGTTCAGCGAGGATCTGCAGGCCGGTGATGGTGCCACCCTCGTGATGATCGTGCCGCCGGATTCGCAGCGTGGTCGGGCTGCTGCCGAGATCGTGCAAGGCGGGGTGGCCCGTGTGAGTGCCAATGCCGAGGCCGCACTCGTTTCCATGGCTGTTGTCGAGGAGCTCACGGCAGAGCCCGGAATCCAGGCGGGGGCTGTGGAATTCGCGGCCGCATACGAGACTGCGGACTCCTATTGGGAGCCCGAGCCACCCGTTGCCGTTACCGGGGAGCAGGTCACCGCCTCCGATGTGCGCGGCGAGAACGTGCTTGCTCCGAGCAATGTGCATTACTCCGTTGGCTTCACGCTGATGTTCGTGATGTTCGTGGCGTTCGGTTCAGCGCAGGGAATCCTTGAGGAGCGCGAGCAGGGTACGCTGCGTCGCCTGCTCGTCACGCCGGCTTCCAAGCCAATCATCTTGGGCGGTAAGTCCCTTGGCATCATCGGGGTCTCTGCGATGGAGGCGCTCATCCTGATCGGTTTCGGCGCTGTGGTCTTTGGCGTTCCGTGGGGCAGCGATCCGCTCGCAGTCATCATGCTCATTGGGCCGTTTGTGTTGGCGGTATCCGGGTTTGCTCTTCTCATAACCGCAATCGCCCGTACGCGCAATCAACTTTCCGCGGCCGGGCCCGTCCTCGCCACGGCGCTCGCTATGCTCGGCGGATGCTACTGGCCCATCGAGATCACGCCTCCGAGCATGCAGCTGATCGCCAAATTCACCCCGACAGGCTGGGCAATGGCGGGCTTGCTCGACGTTGTTTCCCGCAGCCAGGGGTTGAGCGCAGCCTTCGTTCCCGGGGCCGTGCTACTCGGGATGGCAACGCTATTCTTCGTGGTCGGTCTGTGGTTCCTCAGAATCGACTAGCACCGTCGAGGCGATGTGCGCCGACGTGCTCCGTGGCTCCCAGTCCGCGGGCACGATGAACACGGGCGCGGTCAGCCGATCGATGATCTTATGAAGTGGGCTGCGCACAAAGCTCTGCACGAAGTTGCTCCGGTCGACTTTCGCCGGTGTGCCAAGGACCACCAGATCGGCATGGACTTCCTCGGCTAGTTCGGCGAGCGCCACCTCTACCTGACGCGCCGATACCAGATGCGTGTCGACAAGCCGACCGTCTCCTCGGGCGATCTCGGCCAGTTCATCGAGCACGCGCTGGCCGCGGGCGAGTGTCTCGGCCTGCGTGTAGCCTCGCGACGCTGTCACGATGTGGGTGAGCACGAACCGCGACGGGCAATCCGATTCGTCTTCGGTGGCGTTGATGATGTGGCGGAGTTTGTCAGCACCCCAGTGGTGAGAGACAGGAACGAGGACTGTGCGGTCACGACACACAGGCGGCTCTTCTTCGAGTTCACATGCTTCGGGAGTGCAGCCCAGATGTTCGAGCGCTTGTTTGGTCGCGAGAGGACCCACGAGTTCGAAGAAGACGATCGAGGCCAAAACGACTGCCGTGATAGTCTGCCCGATCTCCGGGAAGTCCTGGCTTGCGGACAGTGCGAGACCAACTGCGACTCCGGCTTGAGGCAGTGACCCGAGTCCGAACCACGTTGACTGAACCGGGGTGAGCTTGCCGGCGAGACCGCCAATGAAGCCAGCGAAGAACTTACCGGCTGAGCGCGCGAGTATGTAGGCGATCATGAGGAGCCCGCCGGAGAGCACAACGCTCACGTCGAGTTCGGCTCCTGCGAGCGTGAAGAAGATGATGTAGACCGGATGCTCGATCGTGCGCAGTGCATTGAAGCAGCGATCGCGGGTATTCCGGCGTTCCTCGATGACAGCCACGGCGATTCCCATGGCGAGTGGCGCAAGCAGTGTAGAGACTCCCAGGAGGCGCGCTGCCGCAACCACGAGCAGTACGTGCGTCAGGCCGAGAGAGAGAAGCTCGCCGCCTTCACTGGTGCGCTTGAGCATTCGGGCAAGAACCCATCCGAATGCAACACCAAGGACAGTGGCGCCCACGATCTCAATGAGCGCTTCCATGCCGCCGGAGGTTGCGTCGATCGATCCTGACCGCACGAGCAGGAATGGGACTACGACCGCGTATGCGACAACGGTTGCGATGTCGGAGAAGGCCGCCGCCCCGAGCAGCATGTCGCAGGAGCGCCCGCTCGCCTTTGTCTCGGCGAGCACACTCATGACCGTTGCCGGCGCGCCTGACATGGCAATGGCAGCGAGTATCCATGCAATCTCGACGTTGCCGGGTACCACCCAACCGCTGACGATGATAACGAACAGTGCCGGCAGCGTGACGGTGAGAACGGCGATAAGCCAGAAGGACCAGTGGTGCCGCGCGAGCATTCGCGTGGTGAGTTGCTCACCGATCAAGAACACGATCAAGCCAAGGGCAAGCGTGTTCACAAAGTCGATCTTATGGAGAAGATCAAGGCCGAGCAGCCCCAGACCGTATGGCCCGAGGAGAACTCCCACCAGCAGAAATCCGGTCACCGAGGGGAGGTTGAAGCGAGCAGCGAGACGAGACCCCATATAGCCGAGCCATACGAGTGCTCCGAGAGTCACAAGTTCGAGCCAGATGCCTTGTTCGAGCACGTTTGCTCCAAATCAACGACGGGGCAGGTGGACTCGCAGAGACTATACCACCGCAGCGCGTTCGTCGACGTCGGAAAACGGCTATGACAGGAATACCCATAGCCAGGATGTGCGCGTATGCTACTCCAGTGGCGGCACCCGCCATCACGCCTTTGGTAACTACCGGACGAACACGCCCGGCTAGTTGCCGTTTGCAGGGAAGGGACTACTCGGTGACCGATACGACCTCATGGAAGTCTGAACCCAAGACCTGGGCATCGATAATCGTCGCTCTTCTGCTCTGGGCGGCGGCATTCGCGGGCATTCGAGCGGGCCTCGAGTCGTATGGTCCGGGTCAGGTCGCTCTTCTGCGGTTTGCTACAGCTTCTCTCTGCCTGCTGATCTACGCGAGCGCAACGCGGATGTCACTTCCGGCCCGACGCGATCTGCCCATGATCGCGCTCGCCGGCTTCCTGGGCATCTCCGTGTACCACGTGACGCTCAATATCGGTGAGATGACCGTGACCGCCGGTGCTGCCGCGCTGATTATCGCAACCGTTCCGATATTCACCGCGCTCTTGTCCAAGTTCGTATTGCGAGAGCACATCACCCCATGGGGCTGGGCTGGCATCGTGATCTCATTTGCGGGTGTCGCGCTCATCACCTTTGGCGAGGGTGATGCTCTCGGGTTCGAGCCTGGCGCGATGCTCATTCTTGTCGCTGCTCTTGCCGCGGCTCTGTACATGGTGATCGCCAAACCGGTACTCCGACGCTATCGCGCGATCGATTTCACGTCCTACATGATTTGGGCAGGGACCATTCCTCTACTGGTATATGCGCCCGGCCTGGTCGATCAATGGGGAACTGCGACACCGTCTGCCACATGGGCCGTGATCTTTCTGGGTGTGTTTCCGGGAGCAGTCTCTTATGTGCTGTGGGGTCACGCGCTCTCCCGGATGCCCGCGAGCGTGCTTGCGCCGTTTCTGAACTTTCAGCCCGTGAATGCAGCGATTATCGCCTGGTTCTGGCTCGGCGAGATTCCTTCAGCGCTTGCGATCGTGGGCGGCATCATCGCGCTCTCGGGCGTCGCGGTTGTGAATGCCCGAGGCGTTGCCGAGGGGCGCACATTGGCGGCCACTCCTCCTGCGTTGCTTGAAGGCGCGGAGGTGGCCGAGGAGCCGGCTATTCCGTGATCATGAATCCTGGCAGCCCTTCGGGCGGTTCATCGAACAGTTCGACGCGTTCAACATGGGCACGTTCCGGCCCTCGCTCACACCACCGAGCTGCAGCCTTCACCGCTTCCGGCGAACCTTCGAACACTGCTTCGACAGACCCGTCGGAGCGGTTCCGTACCCACCCCGAGAGCCCAAAACTGCGGGCGATGCGCTCGGTGTTCACGCGAAACCAGACACCCTGAACGCGCCCGGTGACAACAACGCGTTGCCGAACGATCCGGTCTCCCATGAGCCGCCACCCTTTACGGTAGTCCCCAGAGTCTCTTGATCGATGTTACAACTGCCGAGGAAACCGCACCTTCTCCGCCAAGGATATCTACGTTCGAGAGGTCGGACGTGCACTCCCGCAGGATCGCGCTCGCAGCCGAGTTGAGACGAGTCGGCTCCGTGAGGAGTACCGCGCCGCCCTTGGCGCCTATGGCGACTCCACCCCCGAGGGCATCGGGGAAGTTCTGGCCGGTAGTCACGCCGATCACTGAAGGGGTGATCCAGGCACTCTGAAGCGCGTACCGTACGAGGGCGGCCGAAGTCTCGTAACGATTCGATCCCGAGGCTCGGGATGTCGTAACGCCTCGTGCCTTGATACCGGCCTCGACGCCGGTCGAGATTGCTCCGGTTCCGCCTGCGATGATTGCGTGGTCGGCTCCGATGTCGCTGAGTGCCAACGCTGTCGCCGCCGGCAAGGACTGAGGAGATACGAGCAGGATGGGCATCTTACGCGCATATGCATAGGGAGCCGCTGCGAGGGCGTCAGCGAATGAGTCTCCGCGGGCAATGAACACAGCGGGCGCAGATCCTTCGAGCGCGTAGATTCTACGAGCCACCGCGCCGGCTGTTGCATACCGGTCGGAGCCGCTCACGCGCTCGACGGCGTATCCGGCTCGGCGCAGCGAGCTCGCTACTCCGCTTCCGACAGCCGATGTGCCACCAACGATCACAACCTTGTTCGCTCCGAGCCGACTGATTTCAGCAAGAGTGCCTGATGTGATGGAATCCCTCGCGGTGAGCAATAGCGGGCTGCCGTACGCTCCCGCAAGTCCCGATGCTGAGAGTGCATCGGCGAACTGCGTACCGGTCGCCATGACGACTGTGTCCACCGATCGCCTCGCGAAGGTGTCCTTAGAGATCGCCACTGCGGTCGCATAGCGATTTGAACCGGACAATCGGGATACCTTGATTGTGGGGATCTCCTCGATGGTGCACTCACGATATGCCGGGATGGCCTCGGTGTTGCCTGCAGCATCGACGGACCATGCTTCTACTGAATGGGTGCCAACCCCGGTGATCGTGACTGCGGATCCAGTCTGGACTGAGCCGCCGTCGATCCGATAGTACGTTGCCGCCACTCCTGAATGGGCGTCGGTTCCCGGGAACGTGAGCGGCACGCTTCCGTATCCCACGGCTGCGCCGGTGATCGAGGTCGTTGGTGCGGTTCTGTCGATGCGCACGATTGCCGTTCGCGCCACCTCAGTATTCCCGGCGTCATCAACTGACCAGTATCGAACACCGACACTGCCCTCGCCGGGAACTGAAAAGGGAGTTGCGTATGTCTGAATCGGCTCTGAGCCGATTCGATAATACGTGGCTGACACGGAGCCGTTGTCGGTGGCGCTCAGCGAGACGGTGACCGGCTCAGACGTCCAATTCTCGGGTACTCCGGAAACGGTCGTTTCCGGGCCGAACACGTCAATCCCCCCATATATCCAGCCAACGCCGGCCACATCGTCCGCGCTCAGGGACCTTTTCTGCGTTCCCGGTCCACCAACGCCGAACATCACGTCGTTGGTGTCGCCCTCACCATACAGATCTCGCAGGGTCAGCCAGTGTCCGAACTCGTGTAGTGCAATGGACTGTACGTCGAACGTACCGGTGGTACCACTGCCCCATGCGTATGAGTCATTGAAGGTCATGTCTGTTTCCCACAGGTACTCGCCCACGTACCAGTAACGAGCCTGCGCCAGCACTCCGTTGGTGCCCATCGGTGCCCACCAGATCTCATTGCGTGAGTTCCTTGTCGGACTGTTGAGCTCGTATGGAGCTTCCGCGATGGTGCCTGCGTATGACAACGAGAACGGAGTCTGTACACTCCATGTTGTTGCGGCCGCTTGGACATATCCCGACTCAAATGAGGTGTCGGACGTGTTGGCCAATATGTAGAAAGGCTGATCGATGTCATTGTCAGCCCAACGATGGCCGCCGTACGAGAATGTCACGTTGAACGTGTAGGTGTTGCTGGTCGCCCCGGTTCCGGTGACGATGCGCATTGGACCGCTCCCGGCCGAAGCGGCGTATCCCGCAACCGTTCCGATAGGTACTTCTACAACGATTAGCGAGTCAGTCCAGGACTTGATCGCGGAGCCGGTTGCGTCAATGTAGGGAGCCGCTCCGGAAATACGAGACGGATCCTGATAGCGGAATTGCACCGCTGATGACGCGCCGCGTGCTCCGAAACCTGACCCGGATATCTTCACAGTCGCCCCGATTCCGGCGGGTGCCGAGCCCGGGGATACCGAGATGATTGTTGGGATGGCTGCCGACACAGCATCTGCCGGTGCCGGCTCGATTGCGCTCACGACGTCAGCATCTGAGGAAAACACCTCGGGTAGCGCTCGCATGAGCGAGGGGGATACGGGCTCGTCGGAGACCCGTTGCTCGAAACGGGCCAGCGTTTCGCCGGTAGCCTTGATACGGTCGCCGCGGACCTGGACTGCGCCATGACGCCCGCCAAAGACCCGCTGTTGCTCGTCAAGAAAGACGACTACGCGCTCGCCGGCAGTGAAGCTCGCGACTTCGGTGACCACGAGTTCAAGTTGACCGATTTTTCCACCCGGGATTTGAACCGTGATCGTCTTGTTGGAGCGCCCCTTCAGGTCGTGTACAAGCATGAGGCGGACCTCGGTGACGATGCCTTGCGCAGCATCGAGCCGAGGTGTGACAGACACGACATCGGCAACCGCCACCGTGCGTACCTGATCGGCGAGTTGCTCGGTAGATATCGCCGTGGTCACGGCAAACGCCGCGCTCACATTGAAAAGCAGCATGAGCGCGACAACGGCGAACGCGATGACAACCGACATCGGCCGCGTATCGAGCTTCGCCACGTTCATGGGCATGCAGTTCCGATCTTGCACAAGTACTCCTGTCCGTCTGCCATATGTATCGGCGTAAACGGGGAGTAATGTGACCGAATGACCGTTCGTCGCAGATGTACCTTGTTCGGGACACGTGTACGAGTGATATCACACACGATGAAAGTGGTAGCATATCCTACAAAGTCGACACCTTTGCGACCAGGCGTTTGGGGGGGTCTTGAGCGAGATGGTCAGTGCTAGTCCGGTTCAGATCAAGCGTCCCTATTCGGTTGGCGAGGAGATCGCGAACGGCGTCATCCATGGGATCGGCGTCGGCCTTGCAGTGGCGGGTCTTGTTCTGCTGATCGTGTACTCTCTCGACACCGATGGGTGGCGTCTGGCCTCGGCAATCGTGTATGGCGTTACGTTGGTCCTTGAATACACCGCCTCGACCCTGTATCACAGTTTCCCGCAGCCGCGGGTGAAGCATGTGTTCAAGATTCTCGATCACGCAGGCATCTATCTGTTGATCGCCGGCACCTATACGCCGTTCATGCTTGTCACTATTCGTGAAACAGGCGGATGGTGGCTGTTTGTGTTCGTATGGTCTGCGGCGGTTATCGGCATTTCTACGGAGGCGTTCTGGACGTATCGTCCGCGCTGGTTGTCCGTAGTGGTGTACATGGCGATGGGCTGGGTCATTGTGGGTGCGATCAAGCCGCTCACGTCATCTCTTGAGGCTGCAGGCATATGGTTGCTCGTTGCCGGCGGTCTCGCCTATTCAGTCGGCACGATCTTCTATGTCATGAAACGCGTTCCGTACATGCATGCCGTGTGGCATGTGTTCGTTCTTGGCGGAAGCATATGTCACTTTCTTGCCGTCATGCTCTACGTGCTCCCTCCCGGAGCGTAACCATGGTGCGTGTTGCCAAGGGCACACTCGCTCTTGTCGTGATTCTCCTCGTTGTATGGGCCGCCCTTCACGTGATGATCACGCCGGTCAATCCGGAGCAGTCGCCCTCTGGCTCGCACGTACAGAGCGCCTGCTGGGCCTGTCATCTCGTTGTCTCCTCGGCAGGAATCATAGAGGTCGACTGACCGTTCGTCGCTCCCTACGGTCATTTCCTGCCGCTCGTACTCGCCTGAGGTCCACCCGTAGTGTGGCCCTGAATATGCGGTCCGTTCATGTCGATTACCTAGGTATCCGTGCGAGCGGCAGCAGCCTGAGGAAGCAACTCCGCATGCGCACCCAATATCAACATATGACCACGCGTGCTCGCACGTTGGTGGTTCGCACCCTTTGGGCGATTGCCATCGCCCTGGTTGCCCATACCCTGCAACCGGGATCGGCGCTGGCGACTGGCGCATCCTCACTTCAGGTCATTCGCACTCCCGGCTTTGCCGATGCGCACTACGGATGGTCCACGCAGGCTTCTCGGCTCAGCATTCGGACCCCCGGCCCCGGCGAGCTCTACTATGCGTGGGATTCATCCCTTGGCGGGTGGGAGTCCTATGTGGGCGCTCTGTACGCTCCCGAGGGTAAGCGCATGCTCCACGTTGCCTTCGTCCCACAGGATGGCGACACAGTCCTTCGCCTCTCTGAGGTGATCAAGACCGACTTCGATGCCCCTGTACGGTCAGTCTCCCCGGCGGCGCCGCCGAGTGGGGGTACTCGACTCATTACCGTCTCGGTCAGTATCAATCCATGGGCCGGCACGAAGATCACGCGACTGGGCGGACGCGACCGCTATGAAACGTCCGCAATGATTTCCGCCCAGAATTTCCCCACTGCAGATACCGTCATCATTGCGACCGGAACGAATTTCGCCGACGCGCTGGCTGCGTCAGGGCTTGCAGGCTGCGTTGAGGGCCCTGTTCTGCTGACCCAGCCCGCGAATCTTCCCGTGGCCATCTCTAGAGAGATCGACCGTCTTGGCGCAAGCAAGGCGATCATTGTCGGGGGCACGCGTGCGGTGGCCGCAGCTGTCGCGTCCCAACTGACCGGTGCCGGTCTCACAGTCGAGCGACTTGGCGGCGCCGATCGGTTCGCCACCGCCGCCCTGATCGGCGGGCGAGCGCTCGGCTACGGTCAATCGGCAGGGCGCGTCTATGTCGCTCGTGGAGATGACTTCGCCGATGCCCTGTCGCTCGGTCCCCTCGCATATGTCTCGAAGGCCCCGCTTGTTCTCGTATTGCCCACTTCCGTCCCCCCTGCGACGCGCTCCTTCTTGGGCGCCAATCACTTCTCCTCAGGCTGCATCGCAGGAGGGACTGTTGCGGTGTCCGAGGGCGTAGCCGCGCAACTGCGTGGCTACGTCCCCGGGCTCAGCCGCTTGTCAGGATCGACACGCTACGCCACGGCTGGTGTCGTTGCGCAATGGGGGGTGGATAACGAACTGCTTTCGTATGAGACGGTCGGCATGGCAACAGGCACCAACTTTGCCGATGCGCTCTGTGGCGGAGTTGCCGCCGGGGCAAACGGCGGGGCGATTCTGCTCACGCAGCCCAGATCACTCACATCGTCAACAGAGGTGATTGTCGGCACGAACGTCGGGGATATGCGCGATATCCAGGTCTTTGGAGGCGAGAACGCTGTCTTCCCGGGCGTCGTCGATCGGCTCGGCGCTCTGTTGAAATAGTCTCGATACTATTCTCGAGATTCTTCGCGCTGGTCTCCGTCGTTGGAGTATCCGCGGCTCTCCCAGTAGCCCTTGAACGAGGTGTCATCGCTCACTTCGATCTCAGTGATCCACTTGGCCCACTTGTAGCCCCATTTCTCCTCGGCAACGAGTTGGAACGGGAATCCTCGCTCCGGCGGCAAGTCCACGCCGTTCATCTTGTAGGCCATGAGAATATCGTTGTCTCTGATGTAGTCGGCCGGCAGCGATGTGGAGTACCCATCGTACGAGCGAAAGATGATCACGCGGGCAGCGGGATCAGCGCCAGCCTGGTCGAGGAGGTCGGAGACCTTGATTCCCTCCCAGAGAATGTCAACGCTCCAACCCTCGACACAGTTGAGCGTCACAGCCTTCTTGAAGGTTTCGCGTTCCGCGATCACCTCGTCATATGTGAGCTCGAGTGGTGTATCCACAAGTCCCTTCACCACGAGCCGGTACGTCTCCTTGTCGACCTCCTGAGGCCCTTTGATCGAGTTCTCGCGGAAATCCTCCACCGATGACAAGTCCTTGCCCTCGTACTCCTTGATCTCCACTCGCTGGAGTTCTGTCGGTTCGCGATCCGGAGATGTTGGCCCGCCGGTCCCGCCCCGGGGTGCGCCAAGGCAGCCACTGATCGAGAGGGTGCTGAGCACGACAAGCGCCATGACCGATCGGGATACAGCGGCTTTCATTAGATGGACTCCTTGCTCTTGCGAAGGCGCGTTTCCGACAAAGGGTATGTTCCCCTCTGTCGGACTTAACCGATTCTGAGTGTGGCGCAGCGCGAGAGAGGATTCTATTGCCGTGGACTGGCATGCGACGAAGATGACGGACCGGCACCTCTGGTGCGAGGATGTGTATAGCTGTCGATTCGAGCGTCCCAAGGACTACTCGTTTGGGGCAGGTCAGTACTTGATGCTGCGTCTTCCAACCTCGGATGGCACGCTCGCAAAGCCTTTCAGCCATGCCTCAGCGCCCGGTGATTCATGGATTGAGGTAACGACGCACTTTAGCGGCTCGAAGTACAAGAGTGCCCTGGCCGACCTTGAGCCGGGCTCAGAGGTATCCGTTTCCCCCGCGCTCGGTCGGCTGCAGATACCTGCGGATGATCCCGTAACGTTCCTCGTGGGCGGCATTGGGATCACGCCTGTCCGAAGCATGCTTCGCGATGCTGCGCAACGGCATACGGGCCTCACCGGAACGCTCTTCTACGGGAATCGGTCTCCACAGTGCGTGGTCTATCGAGATGAACTTGATTCCTACGAGTCCGACGGTATTCGCACGGTTCATGTCTTTGAGCGGGAATCGAATGAGCCCGCTGCCGAGGAGGGATTCATCACAGCGGAGTTGGTTAAACACCATGTCGATCCAACACATGGGCCATTTGTGACAACGGGACCCCCGGCGATGATCACGGTGATGGAGCGCGTGATGGATGAGCTCGACATCGAGCCGGAACGTCGCGTAATCGAGCGATTTGGCGCGGGCTGAAATAGAGAAGGCGAGGAGCCCCCAACGGGACCCCTCGCCTTGAAGCGCCGGGAACTGCTACTCGTCTTCGGTTGCCTCGATGACATCCACGAGTTCGATCTCGAACGTGAGAGCCTGACCAGCGAGAGGATGGTTGAAGTCGAGCTCGACCACGTCGTCTTCAACTGCTGCGACTGTTGCTGCGAGTGTTTTTCCGTCCGGGGTTTCAAGCTGAATCATGACGCCGACCGGAGGAATCTCGGGGAATGCGTCGCGCGGGATGCGCTGGACTGCTTCGTCCACGCGATCACCATACGCATCCGCGGGCTCGATGCGCACCTCGGTCTTTTCGCCTACGTCCAGGCTGACCACTGCTGCGTCAAAGCCAGGGATTACCTGACCGGAGCCAACGGTGAATTCGAGTGGATCACGGCCAGCGCTCGAATCGAACTCGCTGCCGTCATCAAGCGTGCCACGATAGTGCACGCGAACGGTCGTACCTTCAGACTGTGCCATGGTGTAAGGCCTCCAACTGGTCGTTCTGGAAATTGAACCGACGTGTTTTACCGTACCCCATTACTCGAATGGATTGTACTTGTCAGGGTCAACAGTCGAGCCAGTAGCCGTTTATCGTACCGTTCGTCGTCGGCACTGACCTATTGCGTTTGAATTGGTTCCGTTCAGCCGTGCAGAATAGTAATAGAATGTGAATACGTTAGACTTGGCTAGGTGTATCAGCCGGGAATATGAGGGAATGCTGCCGTCTCGTCTTGCGGGGAGCGACGCATTGACAGCAGTGTCTGTTCTGATAGGGGAAGTTAGGTTTGTACGATCTTGAAGGGGTCCTGGGACCCTCGGTCATGCAGTTTGTGGAACGTCATGTCCGGTCGCTTCTGACCTGGGACATTTTGGTGTTCTTTCACCGAAATCCAGACGCCGTGCTCGATCCGAGCGGTTTGGCTTCGCGTCTTGGGCGCCGTCTCGAGGAGCTCGAGCCGGAGATCGACGCACTGTGTGCAGGAAAGATTCTCCAGTGTGCGGGTGGGCTCATCCGCTACAAACCCACTCCTGAGATGCGAGAGACGATCGCGACCTTTGTCGAGGCGTGCCAGGATCGTGGACGTCGGCTCGCGCTTATTGCTCTCGTACTCCACAAGATCAATCCGCAGTCGCCGGTCTAGCGAAGGTCCAGCACTCGCGCCGGCGCGTGCTAAGGCGCTAGATTAGAGATGATCCGCGACAGCCATGGCGAGATTCGCCGGATCGACAACTTCAATGATCGTCAGTTCTGAATCCGCGAGCGCAACCTCATCGGGATCCTCGATCTCAAGACCACCCGCGTCGTAGAGAACGCGAATAACCGGCTTGAGCGAGTCCGACCCCGAGCGCGAAACCAGACCAACGGTCTGATCCGACAGTCGCACGAGACATCCGACCGGGAACACGCCCATCGCCTTAGCGAACAGACGGGCGAACAGCGGATCGACCACCGAGCCCGCCTCGCGCAGGAGCTGTACGATGGCCTTGTCCGGAGTGAGAGGTTCGGCGTCATTCACCGGATTCGTGTAGTTCGCGTATCTGTCTGCGATCGCAACCATGCGGCTGAATGGGTGTGACACGTAGTCCGGGACACGCTCGGGATATCCGCCGCCATCTACGTGCATGTGGTGCTCGTAGGCAACGAGCATCGGAGCGGGGTCCTCATCGGGAAGGGCAGAGAGGATGTCGGCACCGATCTTGGGATGCATGGCGCGCATCGGCTCGGTCTGCGACGAGTCCGCATGGTCAAATGCTGCCTTGCCAACGTCGTGCAGGAGCGCCGAGACGCCAAGCGAAGAGAGTCCTTCCTCGGGCAAACCGAGTGTTGCGCCCAACGTCAGAGAGTAGATCATGACGTTGATCGAGTGGAAGAGATCCGCCTCGCTGTGCCCGCGCATCGTGGCCAGGCCCAGGACGGCAGACTGATCCTCGAGCAGCCGACCCATGATGTTGCCGACCATGCTCTCGGCATTTCCCAGGTCAGACATCCCGCCGCCTGCCACCTGCGAAGAGAGTGAACGCATGACCGAAATGAGTCGATGGTAGAGGGCGCGGTCTTGTTCCCTCAGGCGGTCGCGCTCCTCTTTCTCCTCGTCATCTTCGGCAAGCACCGCCACGGTAACGGCCGTGACGCCTCGTTGCTTGAGCTCCTCGTTCACGTCGAGCAAAGGCGAGGGGCGAAGACTCAGCACCTCGACGATGCCGATGGCGTCGGTCTTGCCGAATCCCGCATGGAACGTGAGGCTCTCGATCTTGCGGCTCTCGAACGCTTCCTCGATCGCATGCACGCCGGGAGCATCCACGGGAATGACCGTGCTTTGGTGATAGAGCCGGCCCTGATGAACGTTGACGGTGAGGGGACCGGAGAGGGTCATCGCGTCGACGGCCTGGACGATCAGTGAGATGGCGCTTTGGAACTCAGGATGTGTGGACGGATACAGCTGGCCCGCCTTGCGCCCCGAGGCGAGTGCAACGACGACGTCGACGGCGCTACTCATCACGCACCCCATGCTCATTACGGTATGTCTGCGCTTGTCTCACGAGTTGCTGGATTTCGTTGTAGTGGCCTCGTTTGATGATCGCCTTGCGCGCGGCCAGATGCTGCAGGGTCACTGTTGCTTCCGGATCCGGCATTCGTGCGAGCGCCCCGATGATCTCACGTGCGAGCGCGAAGTCCTTGGTGTCCATGTCGAGCGAGTCGAGCGCTGCCGACAGGAGCGCTGCAGCTCCCACGGCACCGTGCTTGCCGAGCGAGCGGACAGCAACAGTGGAGACTTCGGGGCTCGCGTCCTTAACAAGTGTGCCGAGCATTCGCAGCGCCGGAGCACCGCCCGCCAAAGCGAGCCCGCAGGCCGCCTCGCGCCGGGACTGGTCATCGCTGCGGCGTAGAACTCCTTCGACTGCCTGGATGGAGCGCGCATCACCTTCACGGGCGAGTCGAACAACGATCGGACCTACCTGGAACCACTGTGCTTGAGGCAGCGCGACAACCAGAAGGTCGAGTACACGTCGGCCCAGGATCTCCTCGGCTGCGACAATGCCGGGTTCCTTGTGCGTGATGGCTTCGGAAACGAGTACGGGGCCCGCGGTTTCGCCGGCTACCTGCACCAAATCGCGGACTTGAGGCACGAGGCCGGGATCGTCGATCACGGCGTCTAGCACGGCCGCCATCGCGCGATGGTCAACGGCGCGCGCGATCGCCTGGCGCAGTCGCAGCGAGAGGTCGGGCCACGGTTGTACCGAGCGACCCTCCCGAGATGCGAGCTCAGTGAGTACCTTGCGGGCGAGTGTAATGTCGCCATGCTCGATGAGTCGCGGCACCATGCTTGCGAGGCTGTCCACGCTTCGGCAGTAGAGTTCGAAGTCTTCCTGTTGGTCGAGCAGTGTGAGCATGGTCTGGACGCCGGCGGCATGGATGGATGCGTGGGAGCGCTCGGTCTCCTGGCGCAGGTTGTCGATCACTTCGGGCGCGAGCGTCGCTATCTCGGCGACCTTCGCGTAGGCGGGCTGCGCCTCAACGAGCGAAGGCTCGGGGGTGGTGCGGGTACGCACCTCCAGCATGTGGTCGAGAAAGGAAGCTTCCTTGCCGCTGTGCTCGCTCTCGGCGAGCATGCGCTGAACGTCTGCGTGGACCTGCTCCATGCGTTCCTGCAGAGGAAGGTGGGTGAGCACGTTTGAAAGAGACAGCATGTTCTTGCCGTACAGGCCTTCGCACATCGAACCTGCGATATCCATGGTGCCCAAATGGCTGAACATTCCGTCTGCGAGCGAGCGTACCGTACCCGCCTCGAGTGAGAGTCCGATCATGGCATCCTTGCCATCGGAGGCCTGTCTCATGAACGCCTGTGAGAGGGTTTCGACAAGACCTGCGATTCCGTCCGGCCCGGCAGCGAGCGCGAGTCCCTCGAGACCTTCGGCGAATGCCGAGGGGTCACCTGCGGCTGCCGCAGCCATCCAGGCAGCAAGCTTTTCCGGATCGCTGGCCAGCTCTCGTAGGAACTCATCCATATCCTGATCATCATCGGGAGCCACGTCTTCTATGACCGTGAGACTCACGTCGGTCACCCGTACGCATTCAACCCCGTCGGCCACGAGGACGGCTCCGAGTCCGCCTTCTTGGCGAACCTCCTCGGCAGGCCGTGTGATCGCTGACAGGAATCGCATCAACTCGTCGAGGGCGCATCCGGGCATGACATTGAGCTCGGCTACGCCCTGTTCGCGTAACGTGTCAGCCAGATCGGAAACCCCCGGGACGCTTACAGCAAGCGGCTGCCCTTGCCAGCTGAGGCCGGTGCGTGTGACAGCCAACGAGAGCACGGGGTTGATCGCGAGGTACGACTCAAGTGCCGCAGTTGCGGTCTCGACCGCCTGGCGGGGTATCGGGCTGGTGGGCGGATACAGCTTGAGTGTTTTACCCGCCGTCGCGATTCCCCGTATTGCGGCTTCAAGATGGTGTTTGGTCTCAGGATCGGTCACGTCGTACCCTCGCGCGTCGGTGTCGGTCGCCTCATGCCCCTAGTCTTCCATTTATCGGCATGCAAGCGCTACTGCTTCAACTGCCAGTGTCCTGGTAATCTAGGCATTATGGAACGATACATCACTGAGCTTCTGCTCATCGGGGCACTTATCCTGCTCAATGGCTACTTCGCCGCTGCCGAGATCGCACTCATCAGCGCGCGTAATGCTGCGCTCAAGCATGCTGCCGAGGGGGGATCTAAGGGTGCGCAGGCCGCACTTCGGCTGACCGAGGACCCCTCGCGTCTGCTCGCTGCCATCCAGATCGGCATCACGCTCGTGGGCTTCATGGCCTCGGCTGCCGCTGCTGTAGCGCTTGCCGAACCGCTTGCCGTGTGGCTCGAATCGCTGGGATCTGCATGGATCGCAAGCATTGCGAGCGGACTATCGGTCGTTCTCGTGACCGTGATCATCGCGTATTTCACGCTCGTGTTCGGCGAGCTTGCTCCCAAGCGTTTGGGACTACAGCGCGCGGAGCGAGTTGCGACCGCCGTTGCGCGTCCGATCTCAGTGCTTGCGGCGCTCGTGTCGCCGCTCGTCTGGTTTCTGTCGAAGTCGACCGATCTTGTGGCGCGGTTGCTCGGAGTGATACCCGGACAGGGGCGTCCAGGCGTGTCCGAGGAAGAAATCAAGCTGCTCGTGACCGAGCAAGGATCGTTGCTCGATGAAGAGAAGCGCATGATCCACGAGATATTCAAGCTCGGGGACACACTGGTTCGCGAGATCATGGTGCCGCGCGTGGATATGGTGCTGGTAGAGGCTTCGGCAACTGCAGATCAGGCCTTGCGCACATTTCGTACGTCGGGATTCTCGCGGTTGCCGGTGTATTCAGAGGACCCTGACAAGATCGTTGGCGTTCTGCTGCTCAAGGACCTTGTTGGTCCGGCCGCTGCCGGGGATCTCGGCGACTCTGTCACCGGCTACATGCGACCTCCGTCATTCGTGCCGGAAACGAAGGGCATCCTCTCTCTGCTCTCCGATATGCAGACGCGACGCAACCATCTCGCGGTCGTTGTCGATGAGTACGGCGGCACGGCGGGGCTGGTAACGATCGAAGATATCGTTGAAGAGATCATTGGTGAGGTCACCGATGAGTTCGACCGCGATCGGCGTTTCGCCACTGAGGTGGGCGAGCGCGAATGGGTTTTGGACGGCCGCCTGCCCGTGGAGGACGCGATCGAGATCGGATTCCCGGTCGAGGAGTCCGATGAATATGAGACGATAGCAGGCTGGATGCTCGTGCGACTCGGGCACATACCTGTAGCTGGCGAGACGGTCAATGTGGCGGGAGCTGAGTTCATGGTCCAGGCGGTGCGCCGCCGCCGCATTGTTCGCTTGCGCGTGAGATTGACCGACGTGGACAACGGTGAAGGGGGCTCACCCGAAGATGACGGAGCGTAAACTCTATCGAAGCCGCAGCGATCAGATGCTCGGTGGTGTATGTGCGGGAATCGCCGACTACTTCGAGATGGATCCGAGCATCGTCCGTATGCTCGCTGTCGTACTCGCGGTCATAGGCAACTTCGCAGTCGTTATCGCCTACATCGTGCTCTGGGTCGTAGTGCCCGAAGAACCCCCTCTTGAGCCTGCCACACAGAGTGTCGCAGGGGATGGGCAGACATCGGATGCGGCTCAAGCGTCCACGCCTCCGGTAGCGCCGACTCCATCCGTGACACCCACGCCGCCGGCAGCGCCGGCACCCACTGCCCCGACAGCGCCCTACGGTACTGTGGTCACCGAGGGCGTTCGCACGGGCGTCGTGTGGTTCGGTGTGATTCTCATCGTTTTCGGCATGGCCCTTCTTGCCGATCTCGTGTATCCCGACCTCAACCTGTGGGGCTTCTGGCCCGCCACGATGCTGGGACTCCTGATCGTTGCCAGCGGCGTTCACACCATGGTGACCAAGGGCGGTGATGCGTGATGCTGCGACTCAAGCGCGTCATTGAAGGATTCACCACAGTCGTGATAGGCGTCATGGTCATTGCCAGCTCCATGGGCGAATTGTCCTGGAGGGTGTGGCTCACGCTCTTCTCCCTCTGGCCATTGCTGCTCATTGCGATCGGCCTTGATCTGCTTGGCAAAGGTGCCCGGCTGAATGTCGTTCGTGTGCTATCGAGCCTCGTGATCCTCGGAGGCGTTCTCTACGTGGCGCTCCTCGGTCCGACGGGGAACCTCGCCTGGACAGTGAACTGGACAGGGTCCGAGGAGTTCGCCGTGCGAGCCGAAGGCGGCGCGAATGTCGACGAGGCCTCGGCGCGAATCGCGATTCCGGCGGCATCGATCGATGTCACCGACGGACGGACGCTCCTTGTGGCTTCGGGACAGGTTCCTTTTGGTGCTCCAACACTCACCGACGACCGAGTCGGGGACCGCGCTGAACTCGAATTGGCGACAGAGTCCGGGACCCCGGTCTTTCTGCTGTCCAACAACATGTATACGACCGTGGAACTCGGCCGTCAGCCCTCATGGGACCTCGTTGTCGATGTAGGGGCGACCGAGGCCAATCTCGAACTGGCCGAATTGCGTCTCTCCGCGCTGACTGTGCAATCAGGGATTGCCTTACTCAACCTAGAGCTCGGGAATCCGGATGCCCGTGATGTTCCTGTTCGAGTCGAGACCGGACTCGCCGATGTGAGCATACGCGTGCCGGAGGGTGCCGCTGTTCGGGTTGAGGCGGACTACGGAATGGGCGCGACGCATGTTCCCGCTGAGTGGGACCGCATGTCGGGTGAGCGTGTGTGGGAGAGCGAAGGGTACGCAACTGCACGCACTCGCTATCTCATTGTGATCGAGACCGGCATGGGCGTTGTCGATATCGAGCAGTACTGATTTGACGTGCGGACGCTGTCCGCGTGAGGAGGATATACGTGAGCGAGAACCAGGCACCCAAGAACCAGGGCGGACAAGCTGCGCTGATTGCCGTTGGCGCGGTCCTCATCCTCTTTGGCCTCAGTAGTTTTGGCGATGCGGTTGGGTTCTACCGGATCCTCCAGCCGTTCGGCAGTGCGTTCGGCGCCGTGCGTCAGTGGTTTCTTCCCATCGCCGCGCTGGTTGCAGGCATTCTGCTGATCGTGTTCGCATCCAAAGGCGGCGTGGAGTTTCGTGTTCCAAGCAAGAGCGATCGACTCTACAGAAGTCAGGGCGACAAGATGATCTCCGGGGTAGTAGGCGGGCTTGCCAACTACTTTGGCGTGGATTCCACGATCCCACGCCTCGGCGTTGTGGCGATCGCGCTGTTCACCGACGCATGGCCCGTTATCGTGACCTATCTCATAGCTTCGGTGGTCGTGCCGGTTGAGCCTGCATCTCCTGCACAGGGCGGCGAGATACAGTGATTTCCCAACTCGCTCCAGCGCCTGCCACAAGGCCGGGTGAGTTGATCGACGCCCACTGCCACTTGTTCTCGCTACCCATGCTTCTCGAGTATGTCGAGGCGCATCCGGGCGAGAACGTGCGTTTTGAGCAGGCCCTCAAGGAGCGGAAGTTCGGTCGTTGGGGCGACAGTCTGCCCGAACTGTCCGCAGAGGAGATTGCTCCGTGGTACGTAGACCGCATCAAAGCGGGCGGCGTGACCAAAGCGCTCGTTGTGTCGGTGGTTCCCGATTCACAGTACATGCGTGACTTCATCCGGGCCGCCAACGGGCACGTGCATGCGCTCTGCAATCTGGATCCACGTGCGCCGGAGGCACCCGAGCTGCTTGAGCGCGAGATCAAAGCGGGTTTCAAGGGAGTGAAGCTGCTTCCCGTCAACCGCGCGTACAGCGTGTCTGACCCGGCGTGTCGCCCCTTCTTTGACAAGGCCGCCGAACTTGGCGTGAGCTTCATCCTGCACTATGGGGTGAGCGTTGATACGGGTGTCGATATGCGCTACGCCGACCCCATCGATCTCTCCCCGGTGGCACGCGACTATCCGGATATCTCGTTTGTGATCGCCCACTTTGGAGCAGGGTACCTCGACAGTGTTTTGAAACTGGCCTACCAGTGCAAGAACGTATGCGTGGATACCAGCGGCACGAACAACTGGATGGACTACATGGCCTACCCTATGACGCTTGCACAGGCGTTTGAGCGCTGTCTTGTGTCCATCGGCCCCGAGCGCATTCTCTTTGGTACCGATGCGAGCACCATCAAGCCCTACCGTACGTGGATCGCATACCAGCAGCGAGGTACGCTCGAAGAGATGGGGATACCGGATGACGATCGGGACCTCATATTGCGCGGCAATGCCGTGCGCATCTTTGGGCTTGACGACTAGAAAGGCGCCGAATGGTCAATGACGTGCAGAACAACGCGTTTGACGCTGGAGACGGCGCGCAGCAGACCTCCGCGGTTCCATATGGGGACTTCGTTGACTGGGACAAGCGGCTCAACCGGGAGGGCCCGTTCTTTAGGAGCCTGTTCGAGTCGGCCGGCGTCCACTCGGTGATCGATGTTGGCGCGGGGAGCGCCAGACATGCGATTCTCTTTGCCTCATGGGGCCTTGAGGTAGATGCAGTCGACCCATCGGAGTCAATGCTGGCCGAGGCACGGGAGAATCTCTCCAATCTGGCCGGAGAAGTCGAAGACGGTGGCGGCAGCGTCACCCTCACGCAAGCCGGTTTTGGGGATCTTGCCCGCCTCGGTCTCGGGCCGGCAGATGCTCTCGTCTGCACGGGTAATGCGCTGCCGCATGTGGGTGAGGGCGACAATCTGCGCACCACACTTGCGGACTTCGCCACCGTACTACGACCACGTGGGGTTCTCGTCCTGCACTTGCTGAATCACGCACGTCTCATGAAGCAACGCACCCAGGCGATTGCGCCCAAGGTGCGTGAGACTCAGGATGGCCTGCGCGTGTTCCTGAGGGTGATCGACTATCCCAAGGATGGCGCCAGTCTTGACTTCGACTTCGTGACACTCTCCCGGGATCCGGAGGGAGAGTGGACGCTGGATAGTCGCCGCTCTTCGCATACGGCGCTGCCACACGATCTGCTCGTTTCCGCGCTTCAAGACGCCGGCTTCGAGGACATCGAACTCCTCGGCGACCACAGTGGGCGCGTGCTTGACCCGTCGACCGATGAGTCTGTGATCGTGGTGGCGCGGAAGGCTTAGGTCACGATCCGGGAGCCAAGCGCGCAGGTGCGTCCTAGTGCCGCATTGCAGGCGGGGATCGGTGAGCGGGGCTCATCAGACAGGCATCTCGGGCGCAAGACACCGGGAAGTGTGCCCTGCAGTGCCGCATACAGATGGCAGAGTGGCATGCCCGCAACATTCTGGTAGCAGTCCTCAGGTGTTACCTCGGCGACCTGGCCCTCGATGTTGTAGGCGCCGGCACACCCCATGAACTCACCCGCGCTCATCCATGCCTCGATCTGGCAGTCCGAGAGCGTCAGCATGCGTACGTCAGTGGTAACGGCGAATGATTGCGGCTGTTCTGACTCGGGGCACATGATCGAGCAGCCGGTAACCACCTGATGCGTCCGACCGGACAGGGCGCGGAGCATTCTCCAGGCATCGGGGAGATCGACAGGCTTTCCAAGCACATTTCCGTCGAGAACCACGATCGTATCGAAGGTGAGAACCATGGCGCCGTCGAACTCACTCAAGGCACGTGTCGCAAGTATTTTCTCCCGCGCGAGTGATGTGGCGAGTGCTTGCGGGTCCGCTGCGAGCGGAGTGTCGAGTTCCTCGGCCGTGTCAACGCTTGTGGTCTCGAAGTCGAGACTGAGCCAGTCGAGCAGACGTCTACGCCGTGGGGAGGCGGAGGAGAGGACTATTCGAGTATCTGGCGTGTTCGGCATGTGCGCGATGATAGCACCCAGCACGGCAGATGTATCTATATGCCGCACGCAACAGACGCTAACCCTATAATGGAGCAGTTGGGAACCGTCGCCCATGAGATGGAGGAGCCGTGGCTGCGGGCTTGAGCGAACCACCCAGGGTGCCGGCCGTCATCGAGCGGTTCGTGAAGCAGTTGGTAGTGACGCTCAAGGCGGTGGTGCTCTATCCGCCTGCGAGCAGCATTCCCATAGAGAACGCCGAGGAAGCGGTCAAGATACTCTCAGCGATCCTTCAGGACCGTGCTGATGTTCGCTTCTCCGTTCAGAAGGACGGACTTCAGTACGACGGAGTCACCGTGTACGAAGCCCAACCGGCATTCGAAGCCTTTGCCAGGGAGTTCTATAATCGCGGGCTCTCAGAGATGCGATTCCATGCCGGGGTATCGGCCAAGCACATCACGGCATTCCTGGGGATTCTCAGTCAGCCGTTGAGCGCTCTCGCCAGCTCCGGTGGGTTCGCGAATCGGCTGTGGGATCTGGGCGTCGACTCTATCACGGTCAAAGAGGCCGCCGCGCGCATCGTTGACGCCGACCTCCTTGATGAAGACTCTGAATCAGAAGAACAGTGGCCGCCAACACCGCAGCGTATCGATGAGATCATAGCGGCCGCCCTGGGCGGGCGACCTCGAGATCAGCGCTTGCTGGTTCGCATCGCACAGGACAGCAACGCGATCGTCGGTTACTTGCGCGAGACGCTCTCAGGACGCGGTATCGACCCGGCGGAGGCACTTCGCCAACTCAAGATCGGTGATCTTGCCCGGGCAGTATCGAATGCGGCCGATCCGGCCCAGCGCGCCGATCTCTTCAATTCGATCTCGAAAGCGATCGGCGATCTGGATTCGGTTCTGCGACGTTCCCTCCTCACAGAGCGACTACTGCCCGAGGCCCGCTCCGACGAGAATATCGCGTCGATCGTCCGACACATGGATATCGATGACGTCTGTCACTGGCTCGTTGAGGGTAGCGATGCAGATCAGGTTTCCATCGATGGTCTCGCGCGAGCCATACGCAATCTCGCGCTGATCTCTCTCGCTGAGCGAGATACGGTTCTCAACGCTGCGGGTGCTGCCATGCGAGCCGCCGGACTTGCCGAGGAGAGCGTTGGTGATGTTCTTGAGATGGTCTCACCCTCGCGCCTTGAGGTTCGAGACACACCCGAGCAGGCATCAACCGAGGAGCAGCCGGTCGACTCGATCATGCAACTCGTGAATCTTGCGCCGGGCTCGGTTGCCCGTCGTTTCGATGGCGATCCGGACTTTCTTGCGCTCCAGGAGGAGTCGCGCCGCGGTATCAGCGACGGCGATGTCGTGCGCTCACTGGTCACGCTGGTGAATGTCGATGCAGGGGGCATGAGCTTCGGTTCGATAATGTCTCTGCTCGAAGATACGCTTGAAATCACGATCGAGCGCGGAGACTACGATGTCGCGGCGGATGTTGCCGAGGCTCTCGGCGATGCGGCGCGCAACCCGGATCTGCCTCAAGACCGTAAGGATCGCATCACCCAAGCCATCGTGAAACTCTCGGGAGCGCGTCAGCTCGCTGTGATCACCAAGGCGATGCGCGTGTATCCCGAAGGTTCCACGGAGCACAAGGCATGCAGCCGATTCCTCGAGGCTCTCGGTACCGCTGCCCTCGAGCCACTCCTCGATGTGCTTGCCGATGAACAGGACATGACAGCGCGCAAAGCACTCGTGGACATCATCTCCCTGATGTCGAGCGGGCTGATCGATGAGCTGGGCTCACACGTGGGGGACCCGAGGTGGTTCTTTGCTCGAAACGTTGTCGCGATCCTTGGCAAGACCAAGCAACCCGAGATCCTCGGCTATCTCAGCAGAACCCTTCGTCACAGTGACGCCCGGGTGCGTCGCGAGACGATCCGAGCACTCGCCGGCGTCCGCGACCGGCTCGCCGCTGAAATGTTGATCGCCGCGCTCGACGATTCAGACGCGCAGAATGTGCAGCTTGCAGCGCGCTATATCGGTGCTTCGCAGGAGCTCAGCGCGGTTACGGCGCTGAGTCAGGTGGCGAGCGGGGAGGGACGAGGCAATCGCGAAACCGGCCCACGAGTCGAGGCCATCGAGGCGCTTGGACGCCTGGGCAGTCGCGATGCACTGCCGACTCTTGAGGAGGTTGCCGGTAAGCGGGCGCTCGTGCGCGCAGGGCGCGTGCGCGAACTCAGGACTGCGGCCGAGCATGCGATCGCTGCGATCTCCAGGGCCCAGGGAGGTGGTCAGTCGTGAGCGACCGGAATGACCGGATGAGCTCATCAGAAGGGGATGTCAGAGAGCCGGCATCGCAGTCGCACGATGGTACCGTCGGCTCAGATGCGGTTGTGGGCAAGCGGGCAGGCATGGCGTATTCGTACCGCCAGATGGAACGTGTGCGTGAACTTCTGACCAGCCTCTATGCCGTGCGTCGCACTGCTAAGTTCTACCCGATGGATCACCCTGCCGCTGTCGAGGGCACTCACGGCCTCATGGACGTAGTTGCGCGCTTTCACAGCGAGGGCGTAGATGTCGAGCTGGTGTTCTTCGAAGGGGAACTCGTGTTCGGCGACAAACTACTTGCCGAGGAGAGCATCCTTTTCGATCAGCTGATCAGAGACATGGCATCGATCGGGGCGGGCAGCCTGTCGTTCCTGCAAGGACTCACCTTTCCCGAGCTATCGCGGGCGATCGCGGTCCTCTCCTCGGAGCAGCATGAGATCGAGCATGCTGGCGGACTCGTGAGAATGATCGAGGAAGCGCAGCTCATCCACGTCCGGGTCGGCGAGGTCCATGTATACGAACGACCGGAACCCGCCGAGGACCCCGAGGCGTCTGCTCATGAGGCGTACGAGGGTGCGGTTGATATCATGCGCGAGATCGATTCGCTCATTCGTCACAACAAGGTGGTCAATTCCGGTCAGGTCAAAGGCGTTGTGCGCAACCTTGTCGACAATGTCCTGTCGAACCGTCACGCGATGCTTGAGCTCACCGGCCTCAAGAATTACGACGACTACACCTTCTACCACTCCGCCAACGTTGCGATCTTGTCTCTTGCGCTCGCATCGACGCTCACAAATGAGTACCGTTTTCTCTCATCGCTCGGAGTGGGCGCGCTTCTTCATGACATTGGCAAGATGAAGGTTGATCTCAGCATCCTCAACAAACCCGGTGCCCTGACGGCCGAGGAATGGGCGCTCGTGCGCCAGCATCCTGTCTACGGCGCAGAGCAAGCTGCGCTCATCCCGGGTCTCGACAAGTCGGCGATCGTCATGATTCTCGAGCACCACATGCGTTACGACTCGTCAGGTTACCCGCAGCGCGTACCGCGTTCTCCTCAGCACCTCGCCAGTCGGATCGTTGCGGTTGCAGATGCATATGACGCCATGACCTCGCGCCGTTCCTATAGCGCTGCACGTGTACAAGACGAGGCGATGTCGATGCTTGCTCAAGGAGCGGGCACGGCACACGACGACGTACTTGTGCGGCTGTTCATCTCGATGATGGGGGTATACCCGCCCCGCACGGTGGTGCAACTCTCCGATGGGAGAACGGGTATCGTCACGCGCCCAAGTGACGTAGACCCGCTCAAGCCGCGAATCAGAGTTATCGCCGATGAAGCGGGTCACATCATCGATCCGGTAGTGGTTGATCTCGCGAGCACGGATCTCGGAGTGGAGCGATGCCTCGACCCGCAGTCAATCAATATCGAGGTCGACGATTACATGTAGGCTGTGGGTACGGGGTACGTACTGCGAGACTGTCCTTGCGACGACGAAAGGAGCTCTATGTCGTCTTCAAATCGCGCCCGGCTCGTTGGCGTGTTGGTTGCGGTGCTGTTTCTTGCATTGCCATTGCTGGCCGCCGTGGCCGGGTACTACACAGACTACCTATGGTTCATTGATCTCGGACAACGAGATGTGTTTGTGACCACACTTGTCTCCCGCCTTGCAACGGGGGCCTCATTCGGACTTGTGACGTTCCTGCTGCTCTTTGTGAACATGCGTGTCGCGCGCACCATGGCACCACGGGCGGTGCTCACGTCCGTGGGCGATCTGCCTCCGCAAGTGTCCGACGCGATCATCAGCCTCCGGGCCAACGCCGGTCCGATCCTCGACAAGCTCATCTTGTGGGGGTCGATTATCGCGAGCGTGCTGGTTGGCATTGGAATGGCCGAGTACTGGGACGTCGTGCGTCTCGCGCTCGCCGGCGTGCAGTTCGGAGACACCGACCCGCAGTTCGGTATGGATATCGGCTACTACGTATTCACGCTGCCTGCACTTCGCGTGATAGCTGACTGGCTGCCACTCATACTGGTCTTCACTGCGATTGCTACGGCGCTTGTCCACGTGATCGGTGGCGCGATTCAGCCGTGGGCGCGGCTCAAAGGATTCGCCCCGCACGTCAAAGCGCATCTGTCGGTTCTGCTTGGCTTCATTGTCGCCAGCAAGGCGTTCGACTACTACCTGAGTATCTACGAGCTGAACTTCTCGCCTCGAGGACAGGTTACCGGTGCGTCATACACAGACGTGAACGCGCAGCTGCCCGCACTTCGCATACTGATGATCATCGCAGCACTCTCCGCTGTGGTGCTTCTGGTCAACATCCGGTTTCGCGGATGGAGGCTCCCGGCGATTGCCCTCGGTGTATGGCTGGGTGCATCGCTGATCGTGGGCAGCATCTATCCCGCCCTCATTCAGCAGTTCCGGGTCGTGCCAAACGAGGTAGCTGCCGAGGCACCCTATATCGAGAGGAACATCCTCTCTACACGCAAAGCATTCGGTCTCGATGAGATCGAGACGCGACAGTTCCCTGCCGCTGAGGACCTCACGGCGCAAGACGTGATCGATAGCCGGGACACGCTTGAGAACGTGCGCCTGTGGGATCCCAAGATCGTGACGCAGTCATACCGTCAGCTGCAGATCATCCGGCCGTACTACGATTTCGTGGACGTCGACATCGACCGCTACGAGATCGATGGACGCAAGCGTCAGGTACTCATCTCCGCACGCGAACTGGACGTGAATCAGTTGGACGCCCAGGCGCAGAACTGGGTCAACACACACCTCGTGTTCACGCACGGCTATGGTGTGGCCATGAGCCCGGTCAATGAGTCCGATACTCGCGGACTTCCTGACTTCATCGTCAAGAATATCCCGCCGGAGTCGTCGGCAGGAATCGAGATATCGCAGCCGGCGATCTACTTTGGCGAGAAGACGGGTGACTACGTCGTTGTAGGCACGAGTGAAGCCAATCAGGAATTCGATTATCCGGTAGGAGATGAGAATCAGTACACGACCTACGAGGGGGACGCAGGCGTCGAAGTCGGCGGATTCGTGCGTAGGGTAGTGTTCGCGCTGCGCTTTGGGGCGAGCCAGATTCTCTTCAGCCAGTACATCGATCCTGAGAGTCGTGTGCTATTCGATCGTGATATCTCTACGCGCATCGCAAAGATCGCACCCTGGATCTGGCAGGACGGTGATCCGTATCCGGTCGTCGTTGATGGTCGCATCATCTGGGTGATCGACGGCTACACGCGATCCGACATGTATCCCTACTCCCAGCCATTCAATGGCACGAGCTATATGCGCAACGCCGTGAAGGTCACCGTCGATGCATATGACGGAACGACCACGATCTACGGTTTCGATGAGACGGATCCAATCCTCAAGGCATGGGGTGAGGTATTCCCGGATCTCATCACCCCCGCCAGCGAGATCCCCGCAGAGATTGCGGAGCACTTCCGCTATCCCGAAGGATTGTTCCGCATGCAGGCGGAAGTCTACAAGAACTACCACATGACCGACGCTCGGGTGTTCTACAACAAAGAGGATTCGTGGTGGCTGCCGGGAGAGAACACCGAGCAAGGCGCGATGGAGCCCTTCTATGTCCTGAGTCGTTTGCCTGGTGAACCTGCCGAGGACTTCCAGATGATCATCCCGTTCACCCCGCGCAACCGGGACAACATGATCGGGTGGATGGCGGCCAAGTCCGATCCGGAGGACTACGGCAAGCGTGTTGTCTATCAGTTCCCCAAGCAGAAAGTCATTCTCGGACCCGAACAGGTGGGCGCGCGAATCAACCAGGACGAGACGATCTCACCGCAGATATCATTGTGGAGTCAACGCGGCAGCCAGGTGATCCTTGGCAACATGCTGGTGATTCCGCTGCGCGATTCCATCGTCTACATCCAGCCGCTCTATCTGCAGGCTGAACAGGCGGCGATCCCGCAACTCACCCGCGTGCTCGTTGTCTATGCCGACAAGGTGGAGATGGCCCCGGATCTTGAGACCGCACTTCTTCAGGTCTTTGGCGAAGTGGCACCACCGGAGCCAGGCGATTCCGGTGGCGAGCAGCCGGGAACCGGAGTAGATGCATCTGCCGAGGAAGCACAGCGACTCTATCTTGAGGCGCTTGATGCCCAGAAGGCGGGGGACTGGGCGGAATACGGCCGGCTGATCGAGGAGCTGGGACGTGTGCTCGGAGAGATCTCAGGGCCTGTGATTCCGTCTGTAGAGGTATCCGCAACACCGTAGAAAGCGATGATGCGAGTTTGATGGATTCAAGGGACGGGGCACCTGGTGCTCCGTCCCTTCTTTCTCTGTAACCGAACATACGTTCGCATAGGGGTGGACTCTGGCACTCAATTCGCTATACTTCGTCCTTGTGTTGCAAGAGCGTTACCTGTGCAGTGGCTGTCACGATCGACCGGAGCAGTTGCATCGAACCGGCGCAGGTACCGTAACGACTCTCATCCGGTCGTCTCGGATCGACTCGACTGCTTAGGGGCAGTAGGACGACCCGAAGCGTGGCCCGCAGGGCTGCGTGCTCAGGTTCGGAGCCAGAACAGCATACTCGCTCTTCTCGGTTCGAGATGACGGCCTTCATGTGCCGGTCTCGCCGGAATGCGGGGAAGCTTCCCTTTCTCTCCTTCTCGCATTGCAGTCCCAGGGATATCCCTGTGCCTCCGGCCGTCATCCGCAATGTTTCCAAACTCGGAGGTTCTCAGTGGTTTCAAGTAGGTATGTCAAAGGTGCCCTCATCAGCCTGGCTGCTCTCGGTATGACCGCGGCCATTACCGGTGGTGTGCTTGGGATAGGTTTTGGCAGCACCGTGGCCGGAGCTGCGCCTCGGGAAGTCCCCTCAGGGACTCTCGGCATTGGTGAGCACACGATTGCTCCCATGGGCACCCCGACAGATGCCGGCGATAAGGTCGCCGTCGTCGTGGCCGAACGACCCTCGACCATGGTCACTCATGTGGCGCGCAAAGACGCTCCGCTTCCCAAGCCCAAGCCCAAGCCAGCGCCCAAGCCTGTCGTTCGCGCCAGTGGCTCCTCGGCAAGCCGTTCTACTGCGTCATCGAGCGGATGGAGCAGTGCGCGCGTGTCGTGGTATGGACCGGGCTTTTATGGTCGTAGTACCGCGAGTGGCGCTACCCTTACCCAGGGCATGATGAACGTGGCGCATCGCTCGCTCGCATTCGGTACCCGCATTCAGTTCGAGTACAACGGCAAGACCTGTGTCGCTGTTGTCAACGACCGTGGCCCGTATGTTGGCGGTCGGACGTTCGATCTGGGACCGGGTACCGCCGGAGCGCTTGGGTTCTCGGGCGTTGGAACAGTCAAGTACCGTATCTTGGGCAGGTAGTTCGCGTACGCAAGCTCCTGTTTCACGTAGTTTTGACCAGCACCGGTCGTCTTCTTTCAAGGAGACGGCCGGTGTTGTCGTTGGTTTGGGGTATCTTCTGAAGTGTCCGGTCACCCGCGAGATACAAACCACGGGGGTATCCACATGGTTGAGAACGACCAGACAGAGCCCGCTGCGCCCGAGGATGCGAAGGCACCCGAAGAGCGCACGGTGATCGATGCGGCAGCCGACCTGCTCCAGGTAGTCGTCGACTTCTTGCGTCAGGAAGTCGATCGCATCATGCGCACCAAGATCGTGGTGCCACTGCAGCGTCTCGGTTTCACCCTCTTTGCCGCTTCTGCTGCTGCGAGTCTCATGGCTCTCGGCATCGGATTCATTTCGGTCGGCAGTTTCATGCATCTCGGTCAATGGATCGGGTATGCGAATGCACTTCTGCTCGTTGGCGGGATTCTCGCCATCGGCTCCGCCATATTCCTTGCGATCAAGATGAGGCTGATGCAGAAATGAGCCCACGCCTGACCATCGATGATGTCCGACACCATGCCAAGGAGGTCCGCGATCTCGCTGTCTCAGAGGCAAAGCAACTTGCGGACACGCAGGCGAGCAAGGCGCTCCTGGTGGGAGTCGTTGCCGTGGTAGCCGCGGTCTCGTTCGCGTACTATCTGGGCCGCTCACGTGGACAACGCGAATTCTAGGCGGTTCGCACCGCTTGTTATCGAGCGCGTGCTTGATCTTGGTGGGCAGCTCGAGGCTCTTGTTCGCGTGTCGGAACCTCGCTATGTGCGCACGTCGGCGTATGCAGACCTGCCGGCAGCGGTGTTTGCTCGCTACCCGGGTATCGTGCGCCATCGCTGTGACTGTGGTTCTGCGAGGGGAATCGAGGCGGAGCTCCGCGATACTGAGACCCCGCATCTGCTGGAGCACGTGGCGCTTGAGTTGATGGTTCTCGACGGCGCTCCGCGAACGCTCTCCGGTCGTACATCATGGGATTTCAACCGAGACGGCCGTGGTGTGTTTCGTGTGACTCTCGACTACGAGGACGCGGAGCTTACGTTCCGACAGCCGGAGCTGGCACAGCGTGCACTGCAGCAGGGA
Source organism: Actinomycetes bacterium (assembly GCA_024637115.1). GTDB lineage: Bacteria > Actinomycetota > Coriobacteriia > Anaerosomatales > JAGXFU01 > JAGXFU01. Next base: position 97,944 of record JAGXFU010000017.1, on the reverse strand, counting down.
CTTGCGGCTGTCAACGAGTTCCTCGGCAGTTAGGCGTTTGACCTGCTCCTGCGTGCGGTGTACCCTTCTCGGCAACCTCACGGGGCGACTCAGTGAGGCGAATAATGACACCAAGGACGTGAGGGAAGAGGGCGTACACGCGCCCGGCCACCCCTCCAGATGTCCCCCGCCAGGGCAGCGCGAACTGCGCAGTCGGAAGCGGGTCGGCGCCGGACCGGTATCCCGGCTTTGAGGCCAGCAGGAGATCCCGACTCTCCCAAAGGCGAAGATAGGTGGTACCGCGATCGACCCCTCGCCCTATCAGCGAAGGGGTCGTTTTGTATTCTCGGGGCTGTGCGCGCGTATGCGACACGGCAGACATGCCAAGGAGAGACGCATCGCAACCGTCGCTCTCCGGCAGGTAGGGGTGTGCGAGATGGGTACCGCCAGGGTTGTGTTTGACCGGTGGGAGGGAAGATACGCCGCGCGGCTGGGCAGCGTGCGATCGAGCGCTGTGCGCGATCTGTTCGCCGCGGCGAGTCGCAGCGACATGATCAGTTTTGCCGGCGGCATGCCCGCAGTAGACGAAGTGCCGGCAAAAGAGGTCGCACAGGCTGCCTACGATGCGGTGATGCATGAGGGAGCAGCAGCGCTTCAGTACGGGTCGAGTGAGGGACGCCCGGAACTGCGCGCCGTCATCACTGAGTTGATGGCTGAGAGTGGTGTGCGCTTGTCTGCCGATGATCTGGTCGTCACTGCAGGGGCGCAACAGGCACTCGACCTGCTGGCCAAGGCGTTCATCGATCCGGGTGACGTCATCATTGCCGAGGGTCCGACCTATGTCGGTGCTCTGCAGGCATTCAGCGCCTATGAGCCGGACATACGCTGCATTCCAATGGATGAGGACGGCATGCGTATGGATCTCCTTGAGGAGACGCTGAAGGAGCTCGGTCCGGCGGGGGCCAAGTTCATCTATACGATTCCGAACTTTCAGAATCCCGGCGGGGTCACGCTCACCGCTGAGCGTCGCCGCCGCCTTCTGGAGTTGTCACGTGAGTACGATGTGCCGGTTGTCGAGGACGACCCGTATGGGCGTCTCCGCTTCGAAGGCGGACACCTCAAGCCGCTCAAGGCGCTCGATGACGATGTGATCTACCTCGGCACCTTCTCCAAGATCTTTGCACCGGGGCTGCGGCTGGGGTGGATGGCTGCGCCTGCGCCGATTCGTGCGAAGGTCTTGCTGGTGAAGCAGGGGGCAGACCTCTGTGGCTCGGCTTTCGCGCAGGTGACAGCGGAGCGATATTTCCTGGGCACGCGCTGGCGCCGCGTGTTGCAGGGGCTCACGCGCACCTACGCGGAGCGTCGGGCAGCCATGCTTGACGCACTCGACGAGTTCTTTCCCGAGGAGGCGCACTGGACGCGTCCTGAGGGCGGCTTCTTCGTGTGGGTGGAGTTGCCCCCGTTCCTTGATACCAAGGCGATGCTCGCCGACGCAGTCGAACGCGGCGTGACCTACGTTCCGGGCGACGGCTTCTTTCCGGATGGGCGCGGTCGCAACTGCATGCGCCTCGCATTTTGCTACGCTGAACCTGATGCGATTCGCGTTGGGATCGAGCGGCTTGCCGAGGCGCTCGAGGATAGACTCGAACTCTATCGAGCATTCATTGCCGCGGGAGCTATTTCGGCCGAGGAGGGGGCAGCATGAGCAGAGAGAAGGTCGCCGTCCTGATGGGCGGGCGTTCGCTTGAGCGCGAAGTCTCGCTCGCGAGTGGCAAGCGGGTGGCCGATGCGCTCACTTCGCTCGGCTACAAGGTGCTCGCACTTGATGTCACCCCCGAACTTGTTGAGACACTTCGCTGCGAGAAGCCTGACTGTGCCTACATCGCGCTGCACGGTAAGTATGGTGAGGACGGCACGATACAGGAGCTGCTTGAGTTCCTGGCTATTCCCTATACCGGGCCGGGAGTGACAGCGAGCACGCTCGCATGGGACAAGTCAGTCACCAAATATCTGTTCGAACGCGCCGGCATTCCAACGCCGGCCTGGATCACCCTCACAGCTGACGCATTCAAAGAGATGGGTGCGGCCACAGCGCTCGATCTGATCTCCGATCGAGTTGGCGGGTTCCCCCTGGTCGCCAAGCCTTCAAAGCAGGGCTCCGCGCTCGGCCTCACGGTGGTGCGAGAGCCCGAAGAACTTGCCGAGGCGCTCCTCAATGCCCTCAGCTACGGAGACGCCGCGCTTGTCGAGAAGTGGATCGATGGATGCGAACTCGCGGTGTCCGTGCTTGATGGGGCCGACGGCCCCGAAGTCCTGCCGCCGGTTGAGATCGAGGCCAAGAGCGGGCTTTTCGATTTCTCGGCGATGTACACTCGAGGCGAAACCGATTACTACGTGCCGGCGCGACTTGATGAGAAGACGCTCGAGAAGGTGATGTCGCTGGCTGCGGAGACGCACACACTGTTGGGCTGTCGCGATGTATCCCGTGTTGACATGGTGATTGGATCCGATGGTCAGCCGCTTGTGCTTGAATGCAACACTTCACCTGGCATGACAGAGACGTCACTCCTGCCCATGGCCGCAGAGTCTATAGGCATGTCGTTCCACGATGTGGTAGAACGGTTGGTACGCGCGGCACTCGCGCGAAGTGTGTGAGTTTCGGGAATATCGCTTCGAGTAACTGCGTCGAATCGGGTACATATTGTCTATGTGCGGCTCTTTGCCGCATGCAAGACCATCAATGGCTGATAACCGTTTAGCGATAACGGAGGTGCGCAAGGATGTATGAATATAGGCGTGGGGGCAGCGTGCTCGGTGCGTTTCTCATGGGCGGAATCGTGGGAGCTGTTCTAGGACTGCTCTTTGCACCGCGCTCGGGCAAGGAGAATCGCGAGATGATTGCGGAGGCCGCCGATAAGTACTGGTCTGAAGGTAAGGACCTATACGAGACCGGAGTGACCAAGGCATCAGAGATCTATGAGACCGGTACCAGCAAGGCAAGCGAGCTCTATGAGACCGGTTCCACCAAGGTCACCGAGATGTATTCGACCGGCAAAGATACGGCCACTGCCAAGGCAGATGAGCTCAAGGGCAAGATCGACGATGCTCGTGACAAGCTCAAAGCGCAGGTCGACAAGACCTCCGGCGCAGCCAAGGAAAAGGTCTCGGAAGTGGTTCCCGCGGCACAGAACGCTGTGGGCAAAGCGGGCGACGCAGTCAAGTCGGGTGTTGATGCCGCAGAGCAGAAGGCTCAGCACACACTCGATTTCGTGGCGAACAAGTCGGATGCGGCCGTCGATGAATCGGGAGACGCGCTCCCCGAGGTGTAGACTATTTCTTATAGGTGTCATGACCGGGTCGGTCCGTGATGCGGGCCGGCCCGTCGCGTTGCAACACGTATGTACCTCACAGTCAGAGGAGCACTGGATCGATGCCCAGATCGTCCGTTCTTTCGGGTCTCGAGGTCCTGGATCGCAAGGACAAAGCGACCGGGGTGGTCACGCATGTGCTCTTTCATCCGACCGAGCCGCGTGCAGTGGGCTTTGAGGTCCGCCTGAATCCCGTTGGTTACGTGATTGAGCGCAAGCCCCAGTTCATTGCATACGACGCAGTCGAGATCTCGAAGACGGCGTTGCGGGTCACTGGAGAGAAGGCGACCGGTTCTGCCGCAGCAAAGCGACTGGGAATCGACTGGGACCACACGGTCATCTGGGATTATCAGGATGTCGTCACGCGAGACGGCACGATCATGGGCCAGGTCAAGGACGTCGAGTTCACATCCGCTGGTGAGATCGTACGCATTGAAGTGAGTGGAGGCGTAGGAGCCCAAGTCGCCGTTGGGCGACACACGATCGAAGCTGATGAGATCGTAGAGTTCGATGGCGAGAATATTCGCGTGCGCAATGCTGCTGACAACAAGCCCACAACCGGAGGTGTCGCGGCGCACGCGGGCAAAGGCGCGGCCGTGGCCAAGCACGTGGCCGGGCAGGCGGCCGGTGGTGCTCTCAAGGTGGGCGTGAAGGCCGCACGGGGCGCCAAAAAGAGTGAGACCGGCAAGGCCGTCGCACGGGGCTGGAGATCCTTCGCCGACAGCTTCAAGGAAGGCCTCAAGGGCGACGACGAGTAGGTGTCATGCACCGTATACTGGACACGATGGATCGGCGAGTTGACTCAGGGACCGGGAACGCATGTCTCGCAAGCTCAGACCACTAGATAGCACACATTTAGACGCGCTTCCGTGTGCGTGTCCCGGATGCGTGTTCTGGGAGAGCGAGCAACGGCTGGACATACGTTGTGGCTCGGCGTGTGATGCTGAGAAGTTGCGGGCGTGGTATTCACTCGTTGCGAACGAATGGGGGGAGTGTGGTCGCGTTGCGTATGAAGACGATCAGATTCTCGGCTTCATCAAGTACGCCCCGCCCCAGTTCCTTCCTCAGTCACGACACTTTGCGAGCGGACCACCTCGTGATGATGCGGTTCTCCTCACCTGTGTACACATCCGTGATGACGCTCGGCAGCATGGTCTGGGGAGCCTCTTGCTGAGGGCGGCGCTGCGTGACCTCTCGTTGCGTGGAGAGAGGCGGGTACAGGCGTTCGCCTGTGCGGTGCGTACCGACATGACTGAACAGCCGGTGATGGGTGTCGAGTTCCTGCTGCGAAATGGCTTCACGGTCGCCCGACCAGACGCCCGGTATCCCTTGCTTGAGCTTGACTTGCGTTCGCTGGTGACCTTGACCGAGAATATCGAAGCTGCGCTGCAGGCGCTCCGCATACCGCTGGTTCGGCAGGCCCGCGTGCCGTCTCCATCCATCAAATCAGAATGAGGTGACTGCGTCGGTGTCAGAAGCCTCCGCGCCCAAGAAGAGGACAGGCTCTGCTGAACGCGTGCGGGAATACCTTTCGGAGCATGGTCTGGATCGCGATATCCTTGTATTTCAAGAGTCGACGAAGACCGCTCAGATGGCGGCGGATGCGGCCGGGTGTGAACTCGGTCAGATCGTGAAATCGCTTGTCTTCACCGTGAATGATCGTCCTGTGCTCGCGCTTGTCGCAGGGGACCGGCGCGGTGATTCGGATGCGATCGCTACCCTCGCGGGCGGTTCCAAGGCCTCGTTTGCGAGTGCTGAGACTGTTCGGCAGGCCACGGGATACGCCATCGGCGGTGTTTCGCCGTTTGATCTTCCCGATGATCTTCTCGTGCTGATCGATGAGTCTTTCGAACGGTTCGATGAGGTCGTGCCTGCGGCGGGAACCCCGTCTTCGATGGTGCGTTTGCCAAGAACCACACTAATTGAGCTGTGCGGCGGTACTGTGGCACGAATATCGCACGAGTAGGTGCCATGAGTTTCTACCGCGTCGCCGGTCCGCCCCGGTACCAGTTTCCCAAGCTGAATCTGTCCGTCGCTGTGCTCGTTGCTGCGGCGGTGATGGCTTCGTGCATGTCCTCTCTCGGTATGGTGTCGCTTGAAGTGAACGGCGAGTCGGTGTCCGTTGCCCGCGGAGCAACCGTGGAAACCCTCGCCAACGACGGGATCATCGACATATCTCACGGGGACATCATCTCGGTGTCTGGAGAAGTCGTCGTGTACGGGGGCGGCACAGATTCTACGGTTCGAAGAGGACGAGAATTGCTGACGAGAGATGAGGTCGTGCAAGAGCGCGACCAACTCGAGTGGCGCGCAGGGCAGGATGTCACCGAGGGCGTTGTCACCTCGACAACGGCGATCCCGATTCCGGTCACGTATGACGGTACAGGCCCACTTCTCTCACTAGAAGCTCACGGCGCACCCGGAATTCGTGAGGTCACACTTGGCGAGTACTCCGGTCGCATTGTCGACAGCCGGGTCGCTGTCGAAGCTGAGCCGGTGGTGTATCGCCGATACGCGCCTGTTCGCTCCGGACGGGTGGTGGCACTCACATTTGATGACGGCCCGTGGCCCGGTCAGACTGAGGAGATCCTTGAGATTCTGGCTGCAGAAGACGTCAAGGCGACCTTCTTCATGCTGGGCGCTCAGGCGCAGGCGCATCCTGAACTAGCGCGCAGAGTTGCCGAGGAAGGGCATGAACTCGGCAACCATACTCTCGGGCACGCGACGTTGTCGCGAGTGAAGCCAGGTGTGGTTCGCGGTCAGATCAAAAACGGACAACGTGAGATTCAGAAGGCGACAGGGGCTAGTCCCTCATGGTTTCGTCCGCCAGGCGGACACATGTCGAGTGTCGTCTCGAGTGAGTGCGAGCGCTACAGTCTCAAGGTCGCAATGTGGACGGTGGACCCTCAAGACTGGCGACCAAGTGAGGCCAAGCAGCTCAAGAAGGACATACTCGACCACACGAAGCCCGGCGGGGTGATCCTTCTGCACGACGGTGGGGGCGATCGCAGCGTCACCATTGAGGCACTTGGTCCCACGATTCGAGCGCTCAAGAAACGCGGGTTCGGCTTTGTGACAATGAGCGAGCTGTAACGCGATGAGAAGGCAAAGGCACAACCAAGCGATGGACTAGTGTCTCATGCGGACAAGGCGCGGAATGACCTCGTTGGAGTGATGATCGCATGCATGTGGATGTCGTGTAGTTCGTCCGGTATCGAATTGGTGATCTGACCGTCGAAGCACACGCCGATCCGTCGTGCGTTTGGCATTCGCACGAGGATGCGATCGTAGTAGCCACCGCCGTATCCAAGTCGATTGCCCTGCGTATCGAAGGCCACGCCGGGCACGATCACGAGTTCGACGTGGTCCAGGTGCACAACAGGCGCATCCTCGGGGGGCTGCATGATGCCATGGTGGCCGGGCACGAGCTCGCGTGCAGCGCATGCGTGAAGCGACAAGTTCCCGGGACCGGTGATGCGAGGGTACGCGATGAGCGCACCGGTATCGCGGAGCGCATCGAGCGCCAACACGGGGTCGAGTTCCTCGGCTGTGGCTGAGTATCCGAGAACTACCTGCGGAAATGGGGCGGCTAGTGAGGCGATGAGCCGTTCAGCTGCGGCTTGTGACAGAAGTGCGCGGTCCTCGGCAGCAAGTCCTTGTCGCGCAATTCGTGCACGTTGGCGAATACGCTGACGTTGCTCGTGGCGATGCGCTCTTTCGTCGGGCATGACTATGCCATTCCCAGTGCAGTGAGGACGAGCAGGGCGATGGTCAGTGCGATGACGATCAAGACCGTACTCCAGGAGAAGAGATTGTAGAGGGGACCGTTCGTATGGCGGCCCATGATGCGTCGATCGTTCGCGATACGGATCATGTAGATGAGCAGGAACGGCAGGAGAATGCCGCCGATCGTCTGTGAAAAGACCATGACCGCGATGAGGTCGAGGTTCGGGAACATGACGAACGCCGCCCCGCATACGATGACGAGGGTGTAGATGGAGTTGAACGCCGGGGCTTCGGACCAGGAGCGGTCAATGCCGCGCTCCCACCCGAACGCCTCGCAGACTGCATAGGCAGCTGTGAGAGGCAGCACACAGGCCGCAAGCAGAGAAGCGCTGCCCAGGCCCACTGCAAAGAGGGTCGTGGCGTAGGAGCCCGCTACGGGGGCGAGGGCTTGCGCCGCCGCTGCAGCGCTGGAGACCTGCACGCCGTTTGGATGCAGCGTGGAACCTGTGGTGACGACGATCGCCCAGGCGACCACTCCCGCCGCGAGGGAGCCCGCAATGACGTCGACCCGCGAGAGCGCGAGCTCTTTGATGCTCGTGCCTTTGTCCACAACGTTCGACTGCGCAAAGAACTGCATCCACGGCGCGATGGTCGTTCCGATAAGCGCAATGACAAGCACGATGAAACTCGTGTTGGTCTCAAAGCTCGGAACCACGGTGGCTCGGGCGACTTCGGCCCAATCCGGCTTTGCGAGGAACACCGCAGCGATGTAGGCGAGGAACACCGCCGAGAGCGCAAGTAGCACCTTCTCGACGTTGCGATAACTTCCTCGGACCACGAGCAGCCAGACCACGAGCGCGGCAACCGGAACGGTGACGTAGCGGGAGACGCCCATGACCTCGGTCGCCGCCGCGATACCTGCGAACTCCGAGACTGAAGTGGCCATGTTGGAGAAGAGCAACATGAGCATGGCAAGGAGAGATGAACGCAGTCCGAACTTCTCGCGAATCAGCGCCGCAAACCCCTTGCCGGTCACAACGCCCATGCGGGTCGCAGTCTCCTGCACCATGATGAGGCCGAGCGTCATGAGCGGGATGAGCCACAGCGTCTTGTAGCCGAACTCGGCACCCGCCACAGAGTAGGTGGACACACCACCCGCATCATTGCCGGCCATCGAGGTGAGAACCCCGGGGCCGATTGCGGCGAGCAGGAGGAGTGCGCGATTGCGCCTCTTGTCGGCGGAGCCGGCCATGGAGGCGATCCTAGAGCTTCACGAGGTCGTAGAGGGCGGTTGAGAGTCCAAGATAGACCGTCATGCCGACCGCGGCGATCCCGGTTGACACGAGTGCGCTCGGCGCGCGCCATCCGGAACCATCGGGTTTGAGGGCCAGGTAGGGGAGAATAGCGCCGGCCATCGCCATCAAGATGACCGTGAGCGCGACCGAGGCCCCAACGACAACCCCCGCAGTGAGGGACGTGCCGATCGCTTCCAGCAATCCGAACGCAATGAGTCCACTTACGATTCCGAGGGCGGCACCTATGGCGGTGTCAATCGCAAGCGTGGGCCAGAAAGCGGGACGCTCATCTCCGCTGCCCGCATCGATCAGCACGGCGAGCGAGTGATTCGAGATGTCCTCCGACATACGGATGATGAGCGGCAGGAAGAGGACGACTGAAGCAAAGCCAACGAGTCGCTCCTCGAAGGCCGCAAGCACGAGTGCGGCTCCAACGCCGAGCACGAGCCAGACGATAAGCCATCCGCTCTTGCGACCAAGCCAACTCATGGCGCCTTTCTCCCAGGCGCGGGTACCGCCGGTTGCGATGGCGAGGTCTTCGGCGGATTCCTCTTCGAGTACGTCGAGCGCATCGTCGACCGTGACGATGCCCAGCAGCTTGTTCGATTCGTCGACCACCGGAATGGCGAGGAGGTCGTACTTGCTCATTACCTCGGCAACGTCCTCCTGGTCGTCATCAACGTGCGCTGTGATGACATCGCGGATGATGAACTCCGAGACGGCGGTGGTCGCTTCGGACATGATGAGATCTCGCAACGAGATCACCCCGGCGAGTTGACGGCCTTCCTCCACAACGTAGATGTAGTAGATGCTCTCGTGCTCTGCCGCCTCATGGCGTAGGAACTCGATCACCTCTGCGACCGTCATACTCTCGGTGACCGTCGTGACCTCGGGGGTCATGATGCCGCCCGCAGTCTTCTCTTTGTATCCGAGGAGTTGCCGGATCATCCCTGATTCCTTCACACCCATGAGGCGGAAGAGCGATTCGGCTTTGTCGTAGGAGAGGTCGCCAATGATGTCCGCAGCGTCGTCGGGGTCCATCTGGCCAAGGATGTCGGAGGCGCGCTGGAAGCCCAGGTCGGCGATGACGTCGGCCTGGTACTCGTCTTCGAGACTGGCGATCGTCTCGGCGGCCTGCGTGTTGTCGAGGTGCTCGAATATCTTGGTGCGCTGCGTGGCAGAGAGCTTCTCGAGAATGTCAGCGACGTCAGCCGGATGCAGCTCGTGGAGACGCTTATGGGTGACCGAGAGCTGCACGTGCGACAGATCGCGGTCGAGCAGGTCCATGTAGTTCCACGCGATCAGGTTCTCGTGGAGCTCACGTCCGAACGTGCGCGTGAAGCTGGCAACGGCGCGTTCAAGGGCCGGATGAATACCGCGTAGGATCCCCCGCATGCCCACCTCGGCACCGAGCAGGCGCATCTGGTTCTTGGATTCGGAGAGCTTCAGATCGTTGACGCGCACGACCTTCATGCCCTGCGTGTCAACGATCTGCTTGTTGAGCAGGTCCCGATGGAGCAGGACCTCATCAGGCTGGAGATAGCTGAAGCGGATGTCTTTCGACGCGACGTTGAGCTGAATCTGTTCGCCGTCGAACTCCTCGACATACTTGCGCCACGAAAGCATGAACGGCGTCTTGTCGGGACCCAGGAACGCAAGTGACGTCACGCGAGGAAAGACCTCACCCGTGGCGATTGCGATGTCGTTGATGGTACCGATCTCGGAGCCGTTGGCGTCGAGGACCGGCTTTCCCAGCATGCGGGATAGGTAGATCATTGAAGTGCTCCCTTGCGGTGGGCCCCAGGCCCCTCGCACTTGAGGGAGCCGGGACCTATGGACTCGGTGGTTTCACGAGGTTCCGTTTCTTCACGACTACAAGTCAGACCCACCACGCGGAAGCGGATAATCGCGCCCCCAAAACACAAGAACCCCTGCGTCCCGATGGGAACGAGGGGTTCAGCATGTCAGCACGACCGGCTCGCGAACTCCGCGACGGCGTCGTGCAAGGCTCAGACTGCTGCCGGGGCCGCGAGTCTGATGTGCATGCTCTCATCCCTCGTCGGCGGTTTTGGCACTGTTCGACGTAGGGCGCGCCGCGCGTGGCACATGCGTGCTGTCGCGGACGCGGTGACCACTCGTCACCTGATGCCCAGCCACCTTAGCCTTCCCCTTAAGCCGGGGAGGGCTGTTCTACCCATTGGCGTCTCTCGACATTTCCGGGCAGTGGCCTATGTTCGAACAGGAGCCGCACCGTAACGGACGGAGCTCCAGTCTGTGGTGTGTCAAGGTGCTCGCCCGAGGCGAACAGTGACGATTGTATGCCGACAAGCGGGCGAATGCAAGGACAAGCGGCGTTGCGAAGCCGCAGGTAGCAGGCATGAACGATCTGCCGAGAAGCCCTCTAGTGGCTGGCGGTCTCTCGCGCGGCGAGCCATGCTGCCGCCAACTCCGCCCACCCTTCACCGCGGGCACCATGGGTGGCAGCGATCTCGCCGGGAGGGGACACGAGGGCTTCACTCACCTTTGGGTCATCGAGTGCATTGGCAACCAGAACACCCAGGCCGACAGATGCAGCCATCGCGATGTCTGTGACCGAATCCCCGATACTCAGTGCGTGTTCTCGCGGTATGCCCCGCCGCTCGAGGTCATAGGCCACGGCTTTGGCTTTCGAGACGCCCGCGGGCAGGAGGTGATATGCGTGGACCTCATTGACGTCCCTGAGTGTCGTACGCGTTGGGTGGATGATGCCGTTGTCGATCAGCTCGACGGGCAGCTCAAGCGAGGCAAGCGCGCTGCGCGCCAGCTCGATGTCGACGTTGCCCCGAAGCACGTATGTTGCTTCCCGGTGTCCATCGTAGGGCGTGTGGTGTTCGATCAGGCCCGGATAGGTCTCCCAGAGTACGTCCAGGGCGCCAACGCGCTTGATCGCCTCAAACGGTGTCTCGCGGGCGCTGAGCGCATCCTGTGGCCAGTCTCCCATGTAGTAGATCGGTTCGGCACCGCGCTCCGGCATGATCACGCAGCCGACTTCTGCGATGAAACCGCTCCATCCCAGGATTCGCGCGATCTCAAAGAGTTGAAGCTGGTTGCGACCTGAGCACATGACCACGGGCAGGCCTGCGGTGTTCAGTCGTGCGATGGCGCTCGCCGTGATCGCCGAAGGAGCTCCGGCAGCATCGAGGAGGACCGAACCGCCTCGTCCGAGCAGTGTGCCGTCGAGGTCGGTGTAGAGGATCTGCGCGCGCGCGAGTGTCTCGTTGGCGTACTCGTCGATGCAGCGGATTTCTGCGGTCACAAGATCTCCTCGGCAGGTGGATTGGTGTGGAGATGACACGAAGCCCTTGCTAGGATTCTAACGTAGGAACGAATGGGAGCGTGCGTAGCGGGCGCGTTAGCGGTATAACGGAAGTCGCCTTGATTGGTTCTGATTGGCAAGGCAACGACGACAAGGAGACCTCATGGACGATTTCGATCTTCCATATCCGCAGTACCACTGTCCCGAGTGTGGACGGGATTTGCCGCTCAACGAAGCGCGGCTCACGGTTACATGTGCGTCGCATCAGCCCGAGGACGACCTCGCATTCGTGGTGAGGGAGGCCAAGCCGTCTGATCGAGGAGATATCGAAGAGATCTGCGATCGAGCGCTTGGCGAAACAGAGATCGACATGTTCGGTACCACGTTCGACGTGCTCAAGAGTATCAATCTGATCGCCGAGGCCAACGAAGCTCTCGCTGGCCTGCTCTCGTTGTCATTGCGTCGAGGTGAGGCGGTTATCGTTCTTCTCTCTGTCTACCCCGACTATCAGGGCAAAGGCGTTGGTGCGGCACTGCTTCGCGCGGCTCAGGCCTATTCTCGCGATCACGGGCTCCCGCTGATGCGGGTAGCGATCTCCAATGACGACATCCCATTGCTGTACTTCTATATGCGGCATGGTTTCGTGATCTCGGATATCGACGTCGGCAGGCTCGTTGACGACTCTGGATCGGCGATCGCCGGCTTCTCAGGTATTGCCGTGCGCGATGAGATTCATATGCTCCGTCCGGTCTGCGAACACCGCTAGCCTCACCTCGCAAAGAAGTATCCCCGCCGAAAGGACAGTTTCATGACGTTCCGCCGCACGATGTCGCTCGCTGTTGCGCTGATGCTCGGTGCGATCATTGCCTTGCCGCTCGCGGCGTGCTCTTCTACCGAGCCCACTGAATCCGTCGACGTACCCGCTGAACTTCAGCCACTTGTGATCGGTACGCTTCCTACCGAAGATGCATTGCCGCTCTGGGCTGCTGAGCAGCTCGGTCTGTTCGAGGACGCGGGACTTACCGTTGAGATCGTGACATTCCAGGCCGCGACCGAGCGAGATGCTGCATTCGCTGCCGGGGAAATCGACGCATTCATGGGCGATATCATTGCTGCCGCGAACCTTGAAGCAGGCGGGATTCCGGTCACAATCGGCACCATTATGCTTGGGACGACTCCGGCGGAGGGCCGGTTCGGCATCGTCGGCGCTCCCGGTACCGGCTACAACGAGCCTGCGGCGCTTGCAGGAGTACCGGTTGGGACTTCTTCGGCAACGATTCAGGAGTATGTGCTCGACGGTCTCATGCGGCAGGCAGATGTGGCACAGGCGGACATCATGATCGAGCAGATCGACAAGGTGCCGGTTCGCTTCGAGCTACTTATGAGTGGCCAGATCGAGGCAGCGGCGCTACCCGAGCCGCTGCTCTCACTCGCGGTGACGCAAGGTGCAACGTTGCTCGCCGACGACACCGTCGGCGAGAACCTTTCTCAGACCGTGCTCATATTCAGTGATCAATACCTTGCCGATCCCGGGGGCATTGAGACCGAGGTAGTCCTCCTTGATGTATGGGATCTCGCAGTTGCCGAGGTTAATGCGGATCCCGATGCGTGGCGAGATATCTTAGTCGAGCAGGCACGTCTCCCTGAGCCCATCAAGGACTCGTATCGTGTGAATACATATCCAGAGCACCAGGTGCCGACCGAGGAGCAGGTCACCTCAGTGCTTGATTGGATGAGCGACAGGGGCTATCTGACCACCACGCTCACATACGAACAGCTTGTACTCGTGACACCGTAGCGCGGAGCGATGGCAGACCTCGAGCTCAGAAGCGTCACGCATGACTACGCCGGAGTCGGGCGTGATGTTCGGGCGCTATTCAAGCTCGATCTGGCCGTAGCCCATGGCGAGCCGGTTGCGGTCATCGGCCCGAGCGGTTGCGGGAAGTCGACACTGCTCTTGCTCGCGGCAGGCATGATCACTCCGAATGTGGGAGAGGTGCTTGTCGCCGGATCCCCTGTAACTGGTCCTCGACGAACGACCGCTCTTATCTTGCAGGAGTATGGCCTGCTCCCATGGAAGAGCGTGTTTCACAACGCAGCGCTGGGACTTGAGATCCGTGGGGTTTCGCGTGCCGAGGTGCAGACACGGACTTTCGAGTCGCTTGAGCGCGTGGGTCTCGCTGAATTTGCGGGCTCCTACCCGGGAGAACTCTCGGGCGGGATGCGTCAGCGGCTGGGTCTTGCACGTGCACTGGCGCTTGATGCGGACCTCCTGCTCATGGATGAACCGCTGTCCGCACTGGATGCGCTGACCAGGGAGGATCTTCAGGATCTACTGCTGGAACTCTGGCGCGTTCGCGGACATGCATCGGTGCTGGTGACGCATTCGATCGAAGAAGCGGTGTTCCTGGGCAGACGCGTGGTGGTGCTCTCGCCTCGTCCCGGGACCGTGGCTGCCATTGTCGACAACCCCGATATGGGAGAGCGCGACTATCGTGGTGCACCCGGGTTCTACGAGTTGTGCGCGCACGTGCGGAGTCTGCTTGTCCAAGAGGGCGCTGTGGGCCGACTCGCCGGCACTGGAGGTAAAGGGTGAGCGCGCGTCTCCAGAGAGTGCTGGGTTATCTTGGGGCGGTCGTGGTACTGCTGCTGGGCTGGCAGTTGCTTGCCAGCGTTGTCGGCTCTCCGGCACTTCCGGCTCCCGTCGACGCGCTCACTGAGTTCGTGCGCACGTTCGTCCCTGACCTGCTGCCGCATCTACTTACAAGCGCGTGGCGCGCACTCGCAGCGCTCACTCTCGGCACGGTCCTCGCCGTTCCACTCGGCCTGTATCTTGGGAGATCACCGCGCGCCGACGCAATAGTGGCGCCGCTCATCTTCCTCTCCTATCCGGTGCCAAAAGTCGTCTTTCTCCCAGTACTGCTCGTGTTGCTGGGGCTCGGTGACTTGTCCAAGATCGGCCTGATAGCCCTCATTGTCTTCTTTCAGATTCTTGTGACGTCTCGAGACGCCGCACGGGCGATACCCGCTGCATCGGTTCTTTCGGTACGGTCACTCGGCGCCGGACGGATGCAGGTGTTTCGTCACGTGGTGCTCCCTGCGGCTTTGCCGGAGATATTCACTGCTCTGCGGATTGGCACCGGGACAGCTGTGGCTGTGCTGTTCCTGGCCGAATCCATTGCCGGTTCGCAGGGGTTGGGTTACTACATCGTTGATGCGTGGGGGCGTATCGCCTACAACGCGATGTTCGCCGGTATTCTTGCCATGGCACTCCTGGGTGTCGCGCTCTACGAGGTGCTGGACTCGCTCGAATCTCGTGTGTGTCGCTGGACCAAGGTGGGCTCCTAGCGCCCCGGGTTGTTCGTTTCGACGGTCGCACTTCGCGGGAATATTCTTCTGTGGGCGTGCGTGCGGTTGAATCGCGCCCGCGAGGGGGTTTAGGTGTTTCGAGACAGATGCCAGGCGGGGCGTCAGCTTGCTGAGGAGCTGGGCGGCGGCTACGTTGGTGCCAACGACACGATCGTCTTGGGTATTCCCAGAGGAGGCGTGATCGTTGCAGCCGAGATCGCACGACGTCTCAAGCTTCCACTTGATGTGGTCATTGCCAGTAAGATCGGAGCTCCGGGCAATCCCGAGTTCGCAATTGGTGCGGTGGACTGCGATGGGGCAGTCACGCAGAACGTCCGCGCCGGATACTCACTCTTGGAACTAGAACACCTTGCGATGCCTGTTCAAGACAAGATCCGCAGACGGCTTGAGCTGTATCGCGGCAGCCGGCCGAATCCGGTCGTCGCAGGTCAGACCGTCATCTTGGTCGACGATGGAATCGCTACCGGGCTAACGGTTGTGGCTGCGGTTGATTACCTGAAGCGTCATGAGGCGGAGCGCATTATCTTAGCTACTCCGGTGGTTGCTGCTGACGCTGCAGCGAAGCTCCGGGAACGCGTGGACGAACTTGTGGCGGTAGAAGAGCCCGCGCTCTTTAATGCGGTCGGGCAGTTCTACCGCCACTTCGAGCAGACGAGTGATGATGAGGTTCTCAGCGCTCTGCACAATGGGGAAGCCTAGCGAAAGACACCATCTCCCTGTGCGCGCACGTAGAATGCCGTTGCGTCTCCCGTCTCAAAGCGCCAAGCAGGCTCGAGTGCGCTCGACGCATCCGGGTCGATATGCAGCACCACGTCCGCCGCATGCAGAGGGATCTCGCCCTCGGGCAGCTTGATGAGCCCGCCGATTTCCTGAGCGTTTGCCTCAAGTGCCTGATGGGCACCGACGCTGTTGATTCTGGCTGATCGGCGTCGCAGCGAGCGCCCGTCGACCCAGTATCCGTACGCATCGCCCACTCCCAGTGAATCCACCGTTACGCAGGCACCCACCCCGGGACCATCGACATAGAGACCTCGTGCTCGCTGCGCGAATCTGACCTCATATTGCACGATGGTTTCTGTGCCAGGAGTGCTTGAATCGAACTCCATGCGTTCGCGAGTCACGGTACGTATCTCTGCAGGGGTTGCCGAAGCGAACGAAGGGTCAACGCCCGAGAGATAACCCCGGGCGATTTCAACGACCTCGTCTCTCTGCAGCGCGACCCGCTCAACGCCCACACCCCGGCCGCTGTGGTACTCGAAGCGACCGTTCGCTTGCACAACTGCCCGCTCCAGACCGTCTCGGCCGGAACCGGTTCCGTGTGCCTCGTGGGAGCGACCGTTTGGTCCCTGTGATGTCTCAATACTCAAAGGGGCGCCCTGCAAGAGAACCAGTGGATCGAGGCGAACCGGCTCGGCATCGAAGGCGGCATACTGCTTTTCTCCACCGCCCACGCGGCGAGGCAGTTCAAAAGTGCGCTTTTGCGAGCGCACTCTGCGATCACTCTCGTTGGCGAAGGCCTGCTCAACGCCACCGAGAAGCACCTTGAGCCAATGACCCAGAGTCCCGCTGCCGGCATCACTTAGTTGCTCATATGCGCCGCCGCGCCCATCGAGGATTCGGCCTGAGAGGGCTGACTTGTAGTAGTCAACGTGGTAGGCGCTCGTCGCTTTCGTGTCGGCAGTTGGTCCCGCACCTTGGCCGTGCAGCCGATCGTTGCGATTCTCCGAATGCGTCAGGAACGCCCAGCTCCACCCGTATTTCGCATTGGCCTGTGCCCACGCGGTTCCAACGGTATCATCGTGCCCCGCGGCATGCGTGAAGAAATCATTGACCACGTAGGTGTCATAAGAGCCTGCCGGCGCAACGTCCCAGTAGCCAAAGATGCCATGCATACGACCGGGGGTACCGAGAAGGGTGCGGCCCCATGCCTTTGCCGATGATTCGCGAGGGGCATTATTCGAATAGGCGAGTTTGTCCGATGTCGTTCGGTTGTCCAGCTGCAGGCAGGCAGCGAATATCGCCCATTCCAAGTCATAGTCCCAGCGGGATTCGTTGCTTGGGAACTGCCCAAGCCAGTCAACGCCGATCTCCCATGGATGTACCGACGGACCGCCAACGCATTGAGAGTCAGCGGAGATGGAGTCAACGACTTGGGGGCGGTTGTCGTAGATGGGTATCTTTGCGCGACGCCAGCCGTGACCGCTTACATAGAGGATGTCGCAGTCATCGCCTGCCTGGGTCTGCTTGTCATCCACACCGTGCGTGAAGTTGTAGTGTCGGGGTCTGTCGGTGGAGCTTGCGGCATGCGAGGTCTTGAATACTTCCTGGTACCAGCCCAGTGCGCGCATGCGATCTCGGAATACCCTGGCATCTGCATCATCGAATTCGCCCGTGTACAGGACACCGAATTCGGGGCTGTCAGCTGCAGCCATGGGCACCACACCCAGTCCAATTACTGCGGAGAGTCCGAGTGCGCAAGCTGCACGCCATGTAGTAGTGCGATGTGCGTTCATTAGTCCGTTCCCTTCGATCGGTTGTGACCGTCGAGAGGAGACGGACAGATTCCTATTCGCTTCGCGCGCGCATCACCAGATGTCGCTTTCGGCCCACTCCTTTTCTGCGAGATTCACGTAGATGTACTGCTGACCCCATTCAGACTTGCTGAACTCGAGCACATAGATTCCGGCGCGAGGCTCTCCAAAGTCATAAGTGACAGTGAACTGCCCGGTTGTGTCGGGCTCTACCGCCACGTCGCCGCCGGTTGCACTCGGGTTGGGATAGAGACCTACAACGAAGTGCTGAGGTACGCCGGGGTTCACCGCAAGAGTCGCCGGCACCGATTCCGCGAACGATCCCTGAGTGGTTACGAGGCCCTTGTCGATCTCAACTGACTCAACAGAGAACCAAGGGTTGGGTTTCTGCAGGTCCTCGGCGAAACGGGGGGCAGAACACCCTCCGATCGAGAGCAAGACGGCGATACTCAAGACTGACGCCAACAGGTGTCGCATGATTCCTCCCCGGTAGTGCGAGTGAGTGCTACGGGACTCACTATGCATACGGTTGCCTACCGGGAACTTACCGTTGTCTGTCTGAGGCCAATCCACTGAGCCAACTGAGGCAGCCGGATTGTCTATCAGGGGAGAAGAAGAGCCGACCCATGGGCCGGCTCTTCTTGGTTTTTGTGGTGCCCCCGGCATGATTCGAACATGCGACACCTGGTTTAGGAAACCAGTGCTCTATCCCCTGAGCTACGGAGGCGATTCAGGTTGTGCGCCCTGCTCAGAAGCTTGCTGGTCAGATGTGACGGCATGTATCCCTAGGCTGTTGCTACCGTATTGCTACCGTCACGCAACGCGAGCTACCGAATGGGCCAGCCGTATTGTATCGCAGAAGGCCATCCACATGAGAGACAAGTAGACTGCTGTCCATGAGCGAAAGTGCGCGGCGAAGCTCTGATAAAGCTTCGTGCGTACTGCTTGTGGTCAGACGGCTGCGCAGGCCGATTGTGGGTGGCGAATGAGAGTAGGCAATCAAGCGGAGGTCGCAATGCGCACGACCTCCGCTCGGGTGCATCAGGGAACTTGGAGTCCCGGCGGCGGCAGCCGATGTCCACACACACGACAGAATGACTGCCAGCGAACTTCGCTCGCACTGCGTGCGTCTCCGACGAACACTGGTCGAAGTGACTCCGCGCAATGCGTGCATTGCTGCGGGTCAGTTCTGAAGCCATATCGAACCATTGGTAACACCCCCTCTCGCGTCACGGGCGACGCGAGAGCAGATGACGGAGCGACCGATCGGAATCTCCCTTTCGTTCGAAAGGGACATGAGTTAGATTGAATGTGAGCAAGTTGGACGCTCCTTTCTGCATCGCGTCTGACATCATGGCCTTCGCTGATCTGCAAATCGGCGAAGGCCTTTGCGTTGTCCGGACCGTACGAATGCGGCCCGTCCACCACTTATGGGGGTGTTCGCTTCACACTCACCCATATATGGTGTTTCCATTCTAAACACAGCAGCAGAAGAATTTCTATGCGGTCCACAGGCGTATCCACAGGAGAATTGTGGATCTACCAGGGGTTTCCACAGTACCCACAGATTCACAACAAAATAGGGGTGCCGCCTGCATGGCGACACTCGTTCATAGTGCTTTCTGCGCAGATTGAGCAGTAGAATCGGCCCCTGTTGAGAGCAAAGTTCCCTCGAGCCGTCGTGCTGCATCCTGCCCCCCGGCCTCAAACAGATGCCCGTACACGTCGAGAGTAGTCTGCGCCGATGCATGGCCCATCACTGTCTGCACATACTTGATGCTTTCACCTTGCTTGATAAGTGCACTGGCAAACGTGTGCCGGAGATCATGCAGCTGCAGATCTGGCAGGACTGCACGACGAATCATGGGCCGCCAGGTGTCTCGGTACCAGTCCGAAGCATGAATAGGCGTTCCGCTAATGGTTGGAAACACGAGGTCAAGCTCCGTTGCTGGACACTGCTTTCTGTGCTCAGAGAGAGTCTCCAGCACGAGCGGACCAACATCTATCGTGCGCCGGGCTGTCTCGGTCTTTGGTGCGACTAGCTTGCCGCCCTGCAGCTGACCCCGCACTTGGATGCGTCTCTCCGTCCATAGCACGTCAGTCCAGCGAAGCCCAAACAGCTCGCTGCGCCTAAGCCCCGTAAGCAGCCCGACAAGCACAAGCGGTCGCCAGTACGGGGGAGCCGCATCCACAAGCGCATTCACCTGTTCCTTGCCGAGAAGGCGAAGCGGTCTTGGCTTCGGCTTCCTTGGGACGTTTGCGAGATCCAGAGCGGGGGAGACTGGCAGGTAGCCCCAGGCCACAGCCCGACCGAAGATCTGCCGGATCCGAGTCGCTGCCTTGCGAGTGGTCGCAGCCGAGTGCGTTTTGCCGAAGGCTGCAAGGAAGCCGTCGACTTCCTCAGTGGTGATCGTATGCAGCCCGCGATCACCGAAGTAGCGAGTGATGTGGTCACAGGTGATGCGGTAGTCGGCTACCGTTGATTCGCGCACGTTCAGTGAGTCGAACCATCGCTCGATGAATGCTTCAAGTCCGATGCGCTTTGGGCGAGCGAATACGCCAAGGTCCAAGTCCCGTCTGGCTTCGCGCTCCCGTCGATCCGCATCCTTCTTGCGGTCGTAGGTGCCTAGCCAGATCTGTCGACCAGTCCCTGAGTCGTACACTCGTGCAGCCCATCGACCGTTGCGCTTAATCGGCATCTTCATCATCCTCCCTGGAGTCCTGAGCTAGGACCAGTTGCTCCACGAGTTGCCGAACCAATTTGCGGTTCTTCGGTGAGAGAGTGGACCAGCCGGGAATCGGCTCCAGTGCCTTGATCTGCAAGGGGTCCTCGTCAAAAGCGGCCCGGTTGTAGGTGTCCATGAGCGCGCTGGCGTTCTCGCCGCCGAATGTAGTGTTGACCAGTTCCCACTCTTCAGGCGCGAGTCTCTCCTGTAGAAGCATCATTACCTGAGCGGACTCCTGCATTCGCATGAGGTCGTCTGCGCGGAGCTGACCCGTGAGCAAGGGGATTACGTTGGGTTCCATGTCGAGTGCGGCTACGAGCTTGTAGGCGACTTCAGGAGACGGACGACGTTTGCCGTTCTCAATCTGAGTGAGGAACGGACGCGAGATACCCGCAGCTTTCGCGAGTGCTCCCTGGCTGAGGCCCTTCTCCTCACGGATCTGCGCGAGCGTCAGTCCGAACGGCTGCTTCTGCAGTTCGCGCAAGTTGGCCAATACTTCCTCGTTGATTGGTTCCATGTTCCCTCCGTGTCCCAAGTGGTAGCACCCAAGATACCTGCAACCGTTGCAACGTGCAACGTCCAAGTGCGACTATCACTGTGAACGAGCCACACAGTAGCCACAAGGAGGTGAAACAGACTATGGAGGCAAGCACTGATATGAGGGATCGCTTGATGGACGTGTCAGAGGTTGCACGGTATCTCAATGTTCGGACGAGCTGGATCTACAGCAAAGCCGCACAGAGAGCTATTCCGTGTTCCCGAGTTGGCAAGTACCTGCGGTTCAGAAAGGCGGAGATCGACGAATGGCTGGAAAGCGAAGATGCGTTCTGATCGGGACAAGAGACAGCCGACGAGGCCAGGTGCGAACGCGCAGCCGCCGCACGGCGGGCGCGGCCCGCGACGGCCCGTCACTCCGCAAGACGGTACGAACAAGCGACCGGGTCAGGCCGATAATCGGCCTGACCCTAGGCTTGTCATTAACTCCAATAAGTCAACGCAGGAACACTATCCGCTCACGGCAGAGATTCACGTTCGGCACGACGACGTAGGCCGCATGTTTGCCTATCTTCCGAGACTGGTTCCGCTCGATCAGAAACCGCCTGAGCAAGGACGACCGATCACCACACGACTCAGCGCAAGAGGGACACGCCACATCAAGGGAGCGGCACTCAAGGCTGGGGACCTCGGACTACCCCTCAAGGCGTTCTGGACATTCACGTTTGCCCCGGAGGCACGGGCGCAGATCGCAGACGGGTCACTTCGGATGAGTGCAGAGATGAAGCGCATCATCAATGTGATACGTCAGAAGCTCAGGCGCGGAGGTGTATCAGGTGAGGTCGTGTTCATCTGGGTTGCCGAGAACCCCTCAGACGACAATCCGCATGTCCACCTGCTCACGAACCTACTGGTTCGCAAGTCCGAGTTCGAGTCGTTCACTCGCTGGGTGGAGGAGCGGTGGGGACATGGGACTGTGCACTTGGAGCGCATCAGAAATGCCAAGGCATCTGGCTACTACATGCTCAAGGCGGTGGGCTACACCACGAAGGGTGACGACGAGTCCCAAGGTGAGGTCTACGGTCGCCGCTATGGAATCTCTCGCATGATTCAGCCCAAGGAGGAGAAGGCGATTGTCGACGTTACCGATGAGTATGCGGAGTGTCTCGGAATCATGCAGGCGATTCTCGCCCAACGGGAACCGGGGGAGCAGTACATGAAGCTGGGAAACGGCGTGACGCTCACTCCGTATGGGCTGTCATTCGGTCCCCGGCATGAACCTGCCGATCTGCTCGATGCCCTCGACGTTCTGCCACAACTGGTGGAGCTGCATCGGCCCCAGATCGATTGGGATGAAGTACCATTTGTCTGAAGCACACTGGGGAGGGGGCATCGTATGGCTTGGGAGTTTGTCGGATCCGTGGATACGAGCAGGTATGTGCTCAGCGCGGCTTCTCAGAGCATGGCGGCAATTCTGGGAATTGCGCTTTCCGCCCTGCTGGTCGCCGCTCAATTGAGCCGGTATCGCCTTCCGGCAAGACGAATCATGCGGTTCAGCTGGTCACAGCGCGCCAGCTTCGTTCTCATATTGGCAGGTGTAGTGCTGCCGTTGGTTGTTCTACTGGTCGAGGCCTGGAATATGACCAATATTGTCATGTTCATATGGCTCGCTGGAGTGGTCTGGGTCACACCCACAATCCGGGGAGCGTTGCGGGCCGCAAGCCCTGGCGCTTACATCGGTTACCTGCGGGGTCGGGTGCTGACACAAGCGGACTACTGTGACTTGGTTGAAGTTGCAGTCCAGGCTGCGCAATTGGGTGACGAAGAGATGCTATCGACCCTCCTGACTCTGGGGTTTAGCGGTCAGAAGGAAGGTGACCCACCCATGATGGTGTCACTCGTCATACCGAAAGTTCTGATGCAGACAGCTCAGATGAGTGCGCCGACCCAGCGGGCGATCTGTGATGCCCTCGCGGTGTCGTGCTGTGCTCAGCTGTCCTTTTGGGGATTCGGTACCGAGTCCGAGCTAAGTGATGCTTTTGCTCGTGTCGCGCTTCAAGACGAAGGCGGCTACGGTCATGCCACACCTCTGCGTTCGAATCGTTGGTATCGATTCGCGAACCTGGATGCACTCAGTAATCTGGCCATCGGATTCGGGAGTATGCGGAGCGGATGGGTGGGTCACCTTCTGGGTGATGACTACGTAGTGCTGCTCGTGCGTGTGGTGCACAGCCTGCTGTACGTGGAGGCCTCATACGAGAAGCTTGGGTGGGGCGATGGAATGACTGAGGAAGAATACAATGCCCTGTGGGGATTGAGGGACGGGCTCTTGATGCTTGAACCTCGTGCCATAGCAGATGCTCTTAAGGGATGCTCCGTCGTTGCAGGATACGGAGAAGATGCGCTCGGACCTGTAGACATTGAGATGGAGAGCTACAACGACGTTGTGCGTATGCTGCTGGACGAGGGCTTGGAGTCCCAATTTCAGGGGTTCCAGTATCTGTACAAGGACGCTGAGAACAACTTCTTCCGACGCAGCTATCTGTCGGCTAAAGACTATCCTGTTCAGGGCGCGACTCGTATCTGGCGAAGCCGGGAGCATCGAGATGTGGACTAGGCGGTAGCTGCTACCGTATTGCTACCGTGAGCAGCCGTAGAGTGCGCTAGTAGCAGATAGCAAGAAGGAAGAAACCGCAGGCCAGCGAGGTTGAGAGAGAATCAGCAGTAGCTGCATGAGCGACTTAGGAAACCAGTGCTCTATCCCCTGAGCTACGGAGGCGATTCAGGTTGTGCGCCTTTGAGCAGACGTATTGTATCGCAGGACGCCGCGGCAGACACACACAAAGCCCAACTTCAGCGCGTCGCGCGCTGCCATGGCCAGCGACCTTCGATCTCGACCTCAAGTGACCAGGCAAGAAGTGTTCGAATCGCCACGAGGGCCCCTAAGACTGCAAGGTTTTCGAGGGTGGGTTCTACGGCGATGGTGCGTATGAGGTCGGCGGCGACCAGAATCTCGAGCCCCAATAGGATGCTGTGACCGAATGTCGCGCGCAGTTCACGATAGGCATCGCTTCTATCATGGAGACGCAGTACCGCACGCACCACAGCAACCACGAATCCGATCACGATGGTTGCGACTCCTGCGATCTCAAACAGTGTCGATATCTGTTGCATGAGCTCCTTCATTGGCTGGGAGCCTCCATTGGCTTAGCGGCTGACCTTTTTGGCCTCGGCATCGAGAGTCTTCAGATTCGTGGGTATGGGATTCGCCTTCAGAGCCTGGGCGCCCCACACAAGGTTATGTGCCATGTACCGTGCGGTTCTGTTCGTGTAGAGGTGTTTGTCCCCATCTGCCGCGATGTAACTCGGTCCTGGTCCGGCGTCGCCGACCCAATAGCAGTCAACGTTGGGCGGAATCGTACATCCGAGGTGGGTGAGATTGAATAGCGTGTTGGCGCAGCAGTTGTGCGCCCCATCTTCGTTGCCGGTGACGATCGCGCCTGCGACCTTACCGTAGAGCGGATACTGTCCGGTCGTCTCGTCGCTTTCAGCGTAGGTGCCATCCAGACGCTCCATTACGAGTTGGGCGACCGATGAGCGGACCCCGAACCAGATCGGCATTGCGATGATGAGAATATCGCAGGCCTTGACTCGCTCGAGGATGGTCGGCCATTCGTCGCCCTCTCCTTCGTCTGATGAAATACCGAAGGCCACGTGGTAATCAGCCACGCGGACGGTCTCACTCGTGACATCGAGCTCGGAGAGGAGTCCGGCGACCTTGTCGATGAGTGCCCGCGTGTTGGATGTCTCCGGCGAGGGCTTGAGCGTGCAGTTGAGGAAGAGGGCATGGAGTGTCATGAGATCCGCCTTTCCGTTACCGTGCGCTGAGTGTTTCGGGTAACAACGCTAGCATACGCAGCATACGGGGGGATTGATGACGGTATGCTCCGAACGGCATGCCTATGAAGCATGGTTAGCCCTTACGCGCAGGCAGGTTGAGCGTGAATGTTGCCCCATCGCCGGGGCGACTATGCACAAGGATCTCGCCACCGAGAAGACGCGCGTACTCCTGGGAGATCGCCAGGCCCAAACCCGTGCCTTTGGGCTTGGCAAGATCGCTCGTGTTCACCTGGGCAAAGGCGCCAAAGATCGCGCTGAGGTCGCCCTTGGCGATTCCCGGCCCCGTGTCGCTCACGGATACACTCGTACTTCCGTCCGCTCGGGCATCGACTCGAATCGCGATGGTGCCTTCGTCTGTGAACTTGATCGCGTTGCCGATCAAGTTCAGCAGAATCTGATGTATCTTCCTGCGATCAGAGTGAATCGGGTGAGGTTGATCGATCCCCTGTACCTCTATGGCAAGCCCTGCTTCGTGGGCTTGAGGCTCCATAAGTTCAAGTATGTCACGCACCACGTCCGCCAGGTCAATGTGATCAAGAGCCAGTTCAACGGTGCCTGATTCGACTTTTGCGAGATCCAGGATGTCGTTGATCAAGGCCAGCAGATATCTGCCGGAGCCGCTGATCATCTCAACTTGTGTGCGCTGCTCATCGGTGAGCGGACCGGCGAGACCTTGTCCGATAGTCCCGGAGAAGCCGATGATCGAGTTCAGCGGTGTCCTGAGTTCGTGGCTCATGTTGGCCAAGAAGCGGCTCTTGGCGAGCGTCGCCTCCGAGAGTGCCTGATTCACCTGAGCGAGCTGCATGCTGGCTTCTTCCAGTTGTGCGTTGGTGTCTTGCAGCTCGTCGTTCGAGGACTCGAGTTCTTCGACCAGGCATTGTAGTTCCTCATTGGTCGAATCGAGTTCCTCGTTGGAGTTCGCTAGTTCTTGTGTGCGAGTATCCACCAAATCCTCGAGGTGATGACGGTGCAACTCGAGTTCTCTTTCGACCGCTTTCCGATCGGTGACATCCATGGCCATGCTAATCACCAGACGCCGCCCATCGGCCATTCTGCCCATGGGGGCAGAGCTGAAATCCCAGATGCACGAATCACCGGATTTGGTGGTGATCGTGTACTCGGCCTCCGCCTTCGGTCCATCCTGCGCAAAGAGGCCATCAATATCGGCTCGCACCACATCACCTTGGGTGCCATAGGCCTTGCGGGTCCAGTCGGCGATCGTTGGGATATCGCTGTGTTCGTAGCCGGTCAGTGTGGTCCAGGGAGTGTTGACGGTGATCACGGTGCCGTCCTCCGCGTGGATCATGATCGGGAAGGGGGCGCCGATTACGGCCAGACGAAAGCGATTTTCACTTTCCTTGAGTGCTTCCTGGCCTTCCAGTTCGGCTTCGAGAAGCTCGCGATAGTGGTGCGCACGTTGATTGCGCCACAGGAAGGCAGCCAGTCCGGCGGCGGTGACGAGCAGTGATGTTGTCGCCATGAGCAGCAGCATCAGCCGGGCCCGCGCGTCCGAGTAGGCCTCGCTCTGATCCATTTTTGAGACAAGGAACCAGGGAGAATCCGGGATGGCGCGAACCTCTGCGACCACCACCACGTTGCGGTAGTCGGGGCCGACCACCGGGCCCTCCTCGCCAAGGGCGGCTCTCGCAGCCGGGAGATCGGGGTTGTCCTTGATGGGCACACGAAGCGTTAGTGCGGCCGTATCCTCGAAGCGCAGATCATTGAGAAAGAGGACATCGCCACCTTCTTGCTGCACAAGGAGCGTTTCGGCGGTGTCGCTGGGAACCGGCCATGTTTGCAAGTATGGGTAGAGGTAGAGTTCGGGGTCGATTTCCAGCACGATACTCCCCGTGGCTGCTCCGTCAGAAGAGGCGTTGAGCGGGACTACCACGTATAGATGGATGCTCTTGTCGTCCTCGTCTTGGTGGAAGTCAGTCAGGAACGCCCCGCTGGTCATTCGATCTCGGGAAACCTCACCTATGTGTATGCGATCGGGAGCGTCAGTAGTGCCTGCAGTCTTGGTGATAGCGCCGTCCCGGCCAACGAGGTAAACGGCGCTGTAGTTCGGGTCCGAACGCAAGACCTCGAACCAATCCTCGATCGCCAGGAACACCTGTTCGTTGTCGGGCTCACTGATTGCCTTTGCCGCAAGGTCGATCAGTGCCCGATTCTGCTGTAGGACGTCACCGTCAGCGACACGTAGTGTGCGCCACCGCGAAATCTCGTTTGTCTTGAGCTCCGCAACCGCCTGAATCTGCCGGAGAGCCTGCTGCTCAAGAGTGGCTTTTTGGTCGTTGTAGAACAGGACGGCAACAAGCACAGTGACAACAGCAAAGACGGCGAGCACTGCGAACGGAATCCACACTTTCCGTGATCTTGCCTTGAGCCGTGTGCTTGTTGCGGCCACCATGCTCCCTAGGGTGCCGGCGCTTGTCCAACCAGGATCGTGATGGTCACACCGCGCTTCACCATTGCTCCGGGCACAGGATTCTGAGTGAGTACGATTCCGTCATCGGGGCTTGTTTGATAGTCCACTGAGACATCGAACCCGGCGTCCCTGAGCACGCCTGTCGCCTCCACCTCGCCAAGGTCGATAACACCGGGTACCTCAACGAGATCAGGGCCTGTAGAAATCACGATCGTGACTTGTCCCCCGGCTTCGACCGAGACCCCGCCCTCGGGTGACTGACGGATAACGAGACCCTTGTTGACCGAATCGCTTGGCTCCTCGGTCACTTTTACGTCGAACCCGGCCTTCTCAAGTTCCGTCTTGGCGTCGCCCTGCTTGTTGCCTACCACGCTCGGCACCTGCGTGAGCTCGGTACCCTTGGAGACATAGATGACGATTCGCGTGCCGGCCGCAATCTGGGCGCCTGGCTCGGGTACCGTCTTAATGACCGTACCGTCCGCGACTTCCTTACTGTATTCACGTTGTATGGTGTCGAGCTCGAATCCCGCCTCGCGCACCGCTTTGATGGCATCGCTCTCAGTCATCCCGCTGAAATCAGGCAGCATGAAGAGCTCTTGACCTGCACTGACCACGAGCGAGACCTCGCTGCCGATCTCTATGCTGACATCAGGTTCGGGGCTTTGGTTGATAACCGTGCCAGAGGGTTCCTCGGAGAATCGGGTCTCGGTCTCTCCCACGGTGAGCTGGACCGCCTCGAGGGCGGTCACGGCGTCTACTTCGGTAAGGCCGATGACGTCCGGAACAACGACTTGCTCCACGCCATCGAAGAGGCCGAACGCCCAGGCTGCGCCCACGCCAACCAGCACGAGCAAAGCGATTCCCAAGATCCACGGCCAGGGATTACGACGACGTGGCATGGGGCGCACGCGCGGTGCCCCGCCGCCCACTGCCGGCATGACCGTGGTGTCCGACGGGCCGGCGACCGGAGCCTCGACCATACGGCCCTGGGCGACTCTCGTGAGGTCGCGACGCATCTCCTCGGCAGAGGAATAGCGCTCGGAGGGCGACTTGGACATCGCCCGCAGGATGACCGCCTCAAGCGACGGCGGAATATCCGGATTGATCTGCCGAGGAGGAATCGGGTCTTCGTTGACCTGCTTGAGGGCAACAGAGACAGGCGATTCGGCATCGAAGGGCACACGGCCTGTTGAGAGTTCATAGAGCACCACACCGAGCGAGTAGAGATCGGTGCGCGGATCGAGTGTGCGACCTTGCGCCTGCTCGGGTGAGACATAGTGTGCGGTGCCCAATACCGAGCCGGTTTGAGTCAGTTGAGAGTTGCCGGCGCGCGCGATGCCAAAGTCCATGACCTTGATTGCGCCGTCGGGGGTGAGCACGATGTTGTGGGGCTTGATGTCGCGATGGATGATGTCGTATCCATGGGCGACGGTGAGGGCACCGGCGACCTGGGCGCCGTATTCGGCGACACGCGTTGGATCGATGGCCCCACGTTCGGTCACAAGTTTCTTGAGGTCGGTGCCGTGAACATATTCCATGACGATGTAGTACGTCTCGTCGTCACGACCCCAGTCATAGATGTTCACGATGCCTGGGTGGGAGAGGTTGGCTGCGGCCTGCGCTTCCTGGCGGAACCGGGCCACGAAATTAGGGTCGCTTGCGTAACGGGCGTGGAGCACCTTGACAGCAACAGTCCTGCCCAGGACGTCATCGACCGCTTTGAATACGTCCGCCATGCCACCGGCGCCGATCTTCTCGGTCACGCGGTACCTGCGGCCAAACACCAAATCTTCCACGCGTTCTACTCCCTGATGTCGTCTCGCTCGAGCGACTCGTTCCTAACTCACACATTCTATAGGAAACATGCTCGCTCGCGTGCTGCTCTCTTGTGTCGCGCTACCGGACAATCCCTGCTTGAAGTACCTTTCGCGCTTGCGGGGCCGCGATCTGACCGCCCACACCCGCGTTCTCAAGGATGATTGCGACCGCGATTCGGGGATTCTCGGCAGGCGCGAATGTGATGAACCAGGCGTGCGTGCCACTGCTCTTGCCGGCCTCCGCCGTGCCGGTCTTGCCCGCCACTTCTACCCCGGAGATCGCGGCTCGCCCTCCGGAGCCCGACTTCACCACGCCGACCATGAGCTCGGTCACCGTGTTGGCTGTTGCGGCGTCGGTTGCGGTGGTCCACACGCGTGGGCGGGTCTCGGAGAGCGTGCGACCCGCTTCGTCGGCGATGCGTTCGAGAAGATATGGCTGCATGACCGCGCCATCATTTCCGATTCCTGCTGCAACGAGTGCCATTTGCAATGCCGTGGCCTGAGGACCGGGGGGGCTATCGTGTTCGCCAACGGGCTGTCCCACACCCGCCCATGCCGTTTCCCAGACGGTCATTTCGTTCGGGTCGGGCATGAGGGATATCGATGCCGGGATATCGAGGGGAATCTCATCGTTGAAGCCGAAGCGCTCTGACTGCGCCACCAGATCCCGGGCTCCCAGATCGACGGCGAGTTGTGCGAACACGGTATTGATCGAGCTCGCGGTCGCCTTTCTCAGATCGACCTCGCCATAGGAGCCTCCGCCATAGTTTGTGACGGGCGCATTGCCGATCTCGAGTGTCGCCGGACCGGCGTACTTGGTCTCAGGAGTAGCTGTTCCGGCTCCGATCGCGCCTGTGAGGGTCACGACTTTGAAGGTCGAGCCGGGTGGATACAGAGAGAGCGCGGCCCGGTTGTAGAGTGGTGCGCTGTCCGCCGTAGACAGCTCGTCCCACCCGCCGTCGATCGCGTTGGGATCGTAGTCCGGGCTCGAGGCCATGGCGAGAATCGCACCGGTTGCAGGGTCGATTGCAACGCAGGCACCGCGGTTGCCGGTCAGTGCCTCCTCGGCGGCGCGTTGTACGTCTGCGTCGATCGTGAGAATCACATCATTGCCGGGTACCGGCAGGCCTGCCGCCGATTCGAGTGCGTCCCGGAACGTACGGAACTCGCGTTTGCCCGTGAGGGCGTCGTTGGCAGCAGACTCGATACCCGCGCGACCATAGCGGGAGCTGTAGTAGCCCAGCGCATGGCTGGCGAATGCGCCTTCCGGATAGGTGCGGTTGTAGAGGCCGTCATCCCCTTGGGTGCTTTCGGCCAGAACGGTGCCGTCGGTTGTCAGGATTGCGCCGCGAGGGGAGCGGAGCTCCTCGGCAAGTCCACGGGTGTTGGCCGGGTGCGCGGTCAGGTCGTTCGCTTGAATGATCTGGATCCAGGTGAGGTTCACGATGAGCGCGGTGAGGAGCAGGGAAATCACGCTCGCAGTGCGAATCAGGCGTCGCGAGAGTGCGATACGACCGAGTACGCCTGCCTGGCCCATGCTCACGAGTTCGGTGTTCTGGCCGGTGCCGGCGTCGCCGGCCCGCAGGAGCAGTGCGAGCAAGATGAAGTTCGAGAGGATCGAGGAGCCGCCGTAGCTCACGAACGGGAGCGTGATGCCGGTGAGCGGGATGAGGCGTGTGACGCCGCCGATGATCACGAACGTCTGCAGGGCGAAGGCACCCACAAGGCCGGCAGCCGTGAATGCGGCCATGTCCGAGCGTGCGCGGGCGGCGGTCGAGAGGCCCCGGAGGCTGAATACGAGGTACGCGATGATGAGCGCGGCGGCACCGGCCAATCCGAGCTCCTCGCCGATCGCAGCGAAGATGAAGTCGGTCTCAACGAACGGGATGCGCTCAGGAAAGCCGTTGCCCACGCCCACACCGAGCATTCGTCCTGCAGCGAAGGCAAAGAGTGATTGCACGAGTTGGTACCCGCGGTCGGCGGCATCGGCGAACGGGTCGATCCATATGGCTACCCGTGTTTGCACGTGAGTGAAGGCAAAGTAGGCGGCCGTGGCTCCCACCGCGAACAAGCCGAGGCCAACGATCACGTATGCCGAACGTCCGGTGGCCACATAGACGATCAGCAGGAACATCCCAAAGAACAGCAGGCTTGAGCCGAGATCCTTCTCACCCACCATGATGAACAGTGAGATCGCCCACATGGCAAGCAGGGGTCCCAAGTGCCGGGCCGGTGGTAGCCAGATACCGAGCACCCGGCGTGTCGATACCGAGAGAACCTCACGATTCTCGGCGAGGTAGGCCGCCAGAAAGAGCACGATCAGGATCTTTGCGATCTCAGCCGGCTGGAAGGAGAAGCCGCCAAAGCGCAGCCAGAGCTTGGCGCCGTTCACCTCAACTCCGATGATCGCCGGCAGTATCAGCAAGGTGAGGCCAACGAGGAGCACGGTGTACTTGTAGCGGGCGACCCGTTCAAGCGACGGTACGGCGATCAGCGTGAGCACGAGTGCTGCCACTCCCGCGAACAGCCAGGTCAGCTGCGAGGTCGCGAGCTCAGGGTCGAGACGCGTGATGAACGCAATACCGATGCCGGAGAGTAACGCCACGATCGGGAGCAGCACGGGATCGGCAGCAGGGGCGTATTTTCGCACCGCGAGGTGAGCCCCAAGGAATGCGCCGACCAATCCGAGTGGAACCACGATATCGCGCCAGCTGAGCGTCAGTGCGCGCTCGCTGCCAAGGGCGAGCACGAATACCAGGACCACGGCTGGCGCGGCCGCGAGAAGGAGCAGGAGCTCGGTATTGCGGCGGGTACGCATCTGCATTCCTATGGCTGTGTGTCTGCCGGAATCGACCCGCTTGGATCGGCGGGTGCTCCAACAGTCGAGGAGGCGATTTGCGAGCGATATTCCGTGAGCAACTCACGTCCGGCTGTGACATTGTCCACTTGAATGCCCTGCTCAAGCCTGGCGTACGTCACGGGATCGAGGGCGCGGGCGGTAATCGTGGTCTCTTCTTCGAGCCAGTTGAGCTGCATCCCAACGACCGTTCCCTGTACGCCGCGATAGAGCGAGACGGTACCCTCGTCGCTCACGAGATATGCGCGCGATTGGGCGTATCGGTACACGCCCCATCCGGCGGTGAACACGAGGACAGCCGCCGCAAAGAGCCACACAAGAACAGACAGCCAGAGGCGTGCGCCACGGCCGGGGGGCTCGATCTCGCCCTCCTCGGCAATATCAACGAGTACTACCGAGATATTGTCATGCCCGCCAGCTGCGTTCGCTGCGTCGACCAGGGCGTGCACGGTCGACTCAGGATCGCGGTACGAGCCGAGGATGTCGGTGATCTGCGCGTCGGTGAGCATCCCGGTGAGACCGTCTGAGCATAGGAGAAGTTTGTCGCCGATCTCTGCATCGACTTCATAGGTGTCGGCATACATGTTTGGATCTGAGCCGAGCGCACGCGTGATGATGCTGCGATTGGGGTGAACGCGTGACTCTTCTTCTGTGAGCTTGCCCTGGCGGATGAGGTCGGCGACCATCGAATGGTCCTGGGTGATGCGCTCAAGCTGTCCGCCGTGATAGAGGTAGCCCCGGCTGTCGCCGACGTGGGCCACAGCGATACGCTCACCTTCGATGATCGCGGCGGTGATGGTCGTGCCCATGCCTTCGCGGCCGTATCCCTCTTTCGCCGCCTGCAGGATCTCCCGGTTCGCGGTACGGATCGCGCGTCCGAGCGACTTGGTGTCAGCCCGCGCCGGAGCGTTGGCCATGAGCGTCTCGATCGCCAGGGTGCTGGCTATCTCGCCTGCCTGATGCCCGCCAAGACCATCGGCGACTGCGAACAGCGGGGGCGAGAGGAGCACGGCATCTTCGTTGTGAGTGCGGACCCGACCGGTGTCCGAGAGGCCCGCATAGTGCTGTCGTCCGCCGCGCGTCATGCTTTCTCGACCTTCAGTCGCACGGTGCCGAGGGTGATCTCGTCGCCTGCGGTCAGTGCAGCCGGAGCGCCAAGGAGTGCTCCGTTGAGTACGGTGCCGTTCGTGGAATCCAGATCTTCAAGCACAACGCCATCGCCCTGCGGAACCACACGCGCATGGCGTGAGGAGACGAAATCGTCGGCGATGACGATGTCGGCGTCCGGTGAGCGGCCGATCACGACCGGCCCGGTGAGCGTGACTTTGGTGCCTCGCAGCTCCCGAGGACCCTCGACAACCTTGATCGCGAGGGCCTTCACACCGGCAGGCCCCGCGACGACGACCCGTCCGATCCCGGCGCGCACCGCTGCGAACAGAAAGAGATAGAGCAGCGCGAGCAGGAGCAACTTGCCAACAAGAAGAACGATGTCGACCATCGGCGCTACTCCCTTGGCTCGTGATAGATGAGTTCGGTAGCGCCAACCTGGATCTTGTCGCCATTGCGCAAAGACTCTCGTTCGATGCGTTCGCCGTTGAGGAATGTCCCGTTGGTTGAGTCGAGATCTTGGATCGCCCATCCCTTACCTTCGCGCACGAATGTGGCATGGGCGCGCGAGACGTTGGCGTCAGAGAGGCAGATGCCGCTTTCGGCAAGCCGCCCGATGTCGACGCGATCGCCTTTCAAAGCGACGTCATGTTGCACGTCGCTCACCGTCACGGTGGCGAGTGCCTCGTAGCCACGCGGAGCGGGTGTCGACGTGACCGGTGGAGGTGATCCGGCAGGGACGCGAGTCTTTTCGGCAGGCGGTGACGTCATTTGCGCACTCACGCGGAAGCGTCCGAGTTTGAGGTCATCGTGCACTCCGAACGTCACCTGAGGACGAGCGATCAGGTTGTAGCCGTGCTCCGATGCATGTCCGATCAAGAATGTGGCAAGCTCGCCCGCGAGTGTGGGAGCGAAGTCGCCCAACTTGTCGCGGTCTTCGGCGGACAAGGCCACCGTGTATGAGGTTGGTGCGTAGATCGTGCTCACTCCGACGGTTCGACCATCGTCCATTGCACGCCCGAGCGCCTTGGCGACTTCGGCGGGTTGCACGGGGGAGCGAAACGCGCCCGCGAACAGGCCTTCAACCGCTCCAGCGAGTCGGTCTTCGAAGTCGGACAGAATGCTCACGCGTGCGTCCCTTCAGGTACCCGGGGGGGTCCCGGCTTACTCTTCTTCGGCCCGCAGAGGTGGCCCTGCGGCGATCACAAGCACTACCAGTATAGAAGAGGCAGTCAGGTGGGGGAGCAAGAGCTCGCCTGACCATGTTGCCGAAGCGTCAAGGGAGCGAGCGATCACATCGGCCATCGAGTATCCGCCGTACAGCGCCAACATGCCAAAGAATCCTCCGCCGACCGCAGCAGCCCTGCTCGCAAAGCGGCAGAACAGCGACATGATCGCTGCAGCGGCCGCCCAGGCTGCGATGACTGCCAGGGGTGCCGGGGTTGAGAGCAGTTCGCGCAGTCCGCCAGCGGTCACACGTGTGGCGAGCGGATCGAGAAAGAAGCGCCAGTCGATGTCGAGATATGGTGCGCGACCCCCCGAAGCTGCCGAGGCGAGCATCGTGAGCGCGCCCGCGTATGCACCGAGCAAGGTTGCGCGCACCATCGTGACCTCGTAGGCGAGCAGCAGGGAACCGGCGGGGGCGAGTCGTGCAACCCCGAGTGCCGGGGTGAGCAGTGCGCCGGACAATGCCGCACCTTTGCGGCCGACGAACCACCACATGAACCCGCCTGCGAGCGCGAATGCGCCTGCGAGAACGTAGAAGCCCCCGAACGCGAGTCCGGTCACGAATGCGAGCAGTCCGATCGCCGTTCCAAGTCCCGGTGCCAGGAGGCCGGCAACAGCGGCAAGCGCAGCGGCTCCGGCGAGTGCCCCCGGTTTGAGATCGAATACGCCGATTCCGGACCATACGAGCCATGCACTTGCCAGGCCGGCCGCGAGTCTTCGGGCAAGGCCGCCAAAGCGGATGAGCCGATCCCACAAGCCCACGTGGTCCCAATCGGCCTGCGTGTGTTCTGATTCACCCGCGAACTCGGCCGCGAGCTCGGCGAGGTTCTCGCGGCCGATCGCAGGATCTCCAAGGTAGGCAAGGAGGCGATGTGCGAATTCGGCCACCGAGGTGTAGCGATCGAACGCATGAATGGAGAGTGCCGCGAGAAGGATGTCGTCGACTTCGGGCGGCAACGAGGAGTCGAACTCGCTCGGCGCGGGTGGGTCGTCTATCTCTGCCTTGAACACAGCGCCCTCGATCGACTCCGATGCAAAGGGGTTGGCGTGTGTGAGCAACTCGAAACAGAGTGCCGCAAAGCCCCAGACGTCGGTACGCTCATCGAGGCTCTCACCACGAAGCTGCTCAAGCGGCATGTAGCCGAGAGTTCCCCCAACGGCGGGTCCGTGACCCGTTGATGTTGAGAGTTCAGCGATGCCAAAGTCCGCAACCTTGGGGTGCCCGTCGCGGGTGAGTAGCACGTTCTCAGGCTTGATGTCGAGATGAAGGACTCCGTTGTCGTGGGCAAACTCGAGTGCTCCGGCGACTGACTCGATGACAGCCGCTGCAGTGTCGAGATCGAGCGCTCCGATCTCGTCGAGAACATCAGCCAGTGAGGGCCCCTCAATGAACTCCATGATGATGAAGGCTTCGTCTGAGTCCGTATCCCATTCGTGGACTGTGACGATAGCGGGATGGTTGAGGAGTGCCGCTGTGCGAGCCTCGGCCAGACCGGCAGGTGTGGTGCGCGGGCCAAAGCGGCTCTGAGGCAACGGAAGACGCTTGATGGCAACGCGTCGCTGGATGCGCGTGTCGTACGCGAGGACGACGTCGCC
The DNA here is from genome assembly GCA_024637115.1 of Actinomycetes bacterium. GTDB lineage: Bacteria > Actinomycetota > Coriobacteriia > Anaerosomatales > JAGXFU01 > JAGXFU01. Next base: position 62,228 of record JAGXFU010000017.1, on the reverse strand, counting down.
GAATCCGCCGCTCGCCAGATCTTCGAGAGGCCGATATCGGTCGAGGATGAGTGGCTGATCCAATCGTGTCTCCTCGGCAGGTTCGATTCGCATTGTAGCGGCAACTACTGTGAAGGTACTATCTGATTGGGAAGACCTGCAATGCGAGTGAGGGATGGCAATGGACGACATGATGAATCCCGCGGGTACCGGCGAGGAGTTGAGTCGCGACCAGGCAGACGCGATGCTCAAGTTCTACTGCCGAACACTCAACAAGCTCGGCTACTCTCCCAAACCCTTCAGCGACATCGACGGTAAAGTCGGGTCGAGTATCTACTCGGCAGGCAAGTTCGAAGTGATGAGCCATGCGTTGTGGATGTGCGATCGCGCCGAAGACTTCATGCGCCAGAATCGACTGGCAAAGGCGTATCGGTGGATCGGTATGATCCAGGGCATCCTGTTCATGGGTGGCGTGTTCAGCCTGGCAGAGTTGAGAACTCACAATCGCAAAGGCGTGAACTAGCCGTTCTCGGGGCCGACTACTCGGCGCGCAATGTTACGCCGCGCAGTTCAACAGCGGTATCTCCGGGATTGAGCGTGAGCATGAACGGTCCGCGCACGATGTCGTTCGTGATGATTCCCGAGAGCATTCCGGTGGAGCTGTCGAGACGCGCCCAGTAACCGAACTCGCCGACCACCTCGCCGCGATAGGTACCCGGCTCGATGTCTGTTCCGACGGCGTACGTGCCGTCGGTGAACACGCCGGGTTCGCGCTCGACGGTGCGCGTCGCGGGCGAGGCACGCAGTTCCTCGGCTTCCAGGTACAGGATCCAGTTGCGCTCCTGAAGCGTATCGTGAGCCCGCGCCAGCACCTCAAGGTCGTCCCGGGTCCGGGTGAGTTCCAAAGCCGTCTCCCGGGACTGAGATATTGCGGCTGAGTAGCCAAGGGAGGCGCCAACGATCAGGCTGATCACGGCCAGGCCCACCGCGGACCAGCCGGTTATGCTGCGGGTGAGGCCAAGGCGCGTAGCGAGGCCGTTATCTGCCTCATGCGAATGCTGCGCTGGCATCGGAACCTTCACTTTCTGCATAGAACACCGGGGACGTTTGTATACTATCAGCAGTGAACGACGTGAAGGAGTTGTGGTGCAGCGAGTCGACCATCGTGGACCTGGTGACCGAACGGTACTGATGTATCTCGGCGGGGTGGCAACGATTCTTGCTGCCGTTGTTGCGTTCACCGTGTACCCCGTGGAGCTTGGACTTGCTCATGCAGCTGAGAGTGCGAAGCGTGTCGTCATCGCCGTAGCTGAGATCGACGCCACACTTGATGGTGAGCCCGACTTCATCGAATACAGTGAGTCGCTCTATTCTGCGCTCGCGGCTCACCGCGTCATGCCCGTGCGCAATGCCGCCGACAATCGGGTTGAGCACGCCGTCAGCGGGGCGCTCGATTGCTACGCGGCGCTTCGCGAGGCGTGGCAGATTGAGCGAGAGGGAGCATGGGATCCGTTGGTCCACGGCGACCCTGCGTACTGGCGTTCGTTTCACCACGCGGTAGAGCTGCCGATCGAGGCTCCCGTGAGTCCGCAGGAGCTCCGTGAATTACTGCGTGCTGAAGCCTGGGCGTATGCCGAGGAGGCCCTGTCGATCGTTGAGCGATAGGTAGTGCCGCGAGGGCCGCTGGGTGGTGCCAAGGTCGTGGCGACTCGCACCCTTCGCGCAGCTCATCTGAGCGGCTGATGCGCCCTCTATGTCCATGCCCACCCGAAACCCAAAGATGTGGGTTCACTTAGGAAACGCATCACGGCACGAGTCCTGCTGCCACGTGGGGGCTGCGGTTTCTCTCCGCAGCACACCCGCTCCCTTTGGAGGTGCGTACAATTGAATAGAGGCAGAGTGGCGCTCGTGATACTAGCCACGGTTGTCGCCATAGGCGCGTTCACTACCAGCGCTTATGCGAAGCCGGGGTACACGAGCGCATGTTCGTCGTGTCACGCAGGAAGTAACGTCCCCGTATCCACCACGCTTGTGTCGAACGCAGCTGGAGTCAGCACATTCTCGTATAGTTCGCCTGGCGCCGATGCCGTTGCGGTCTTCGCCGGCGCAAGCAAGCAAACGGCTCTGAGCGCTTCGAACGGTTCGTTCACGGTTGCCAACGGCCAGACCTACACGGTCTACGCTGTTTCCGGGCCCGGAACGAATTCAGGGCTGGGCAGCGCTACGATCAGCCCCACGAATCTCGCGCCCAGCCCTCCTTCGCCGCCGGTCGATCCAGCTCCCAGCGACGGATTCACGAGCATCGCCGGCGCCACGCGTTACGAGACTGCTGTCCTGACCTCCAGGCGAGCGTTCCCAGTCGGGGCCGATAGTGTGGTCATCGCAACCGGCGTGGACTGGCCCGACGCTCTTGGCGGCGGCGCTCTCGCCGCAGCAGTCGACGGCCCCGTCCTCCTGTCCAGCCCGTCCGCGCTGCCGCTTCCGGTGGCCGGCGAGGTCCTGCGTCTCGGCGCCGGACACGCTTACATTCTGGGAGGAACCGCTGCGATAAGCACGGATGTCGAGAAGTCACTCAGGTCCCTCCTGGGCGCTGCCAACGTGACCCGCATCGCGGGCTCGACGCGCTACGAGACTGCCGAGGAAATCGCACGCGCCGTTGTAGCGAAAACGGAAGGCTCCGGAACGTTTGACGGAGGCGCATTCCTGGCGACCGGCGTCAACTTCCCTGACGCACTCGCGGCCACGCCGCTTGCGGTCTCAACAGGCCGACCGATATTTCTCGCCGGCCCGGGCGGTGTCAGCGCATCTACTCGTGACGCCATGCAGGACTGTGGAGTCGATGAGGTTCTGGTGCTAGGTGGTACCGGAGCGATTTCAGTTTCGATCGAGAGAGACCTTATAGCCAGATTCGGCACATCGAACGTTCGCCGACTTGCGGGCGCTACCCGATATGCCACAGCGGTTAAAGTCGCTACCTATGGAGTAAAGAATTTCGGCCTGTCATGGGACGGGCTTGCTATCGCGACCGGCACTGGTTTTCCTGACGCACTGGCCGGAGGCGTCATGCAGGGACTTGCTAACTCCGTCCTACTGCTCACGCCTGGTGATGGTCTCGACAGTTCGACCGGGGCCTGCATCTCGGCCAACCGCACGGCAATAACCGACATGACATTCCTTGGAGGCATGGGGGCTGTGAGCCAGGCGGTGCGAAACCGGATCAGGGCCGTACTCGACGCGGTCTCACCACCGCCCACTGATGGCGGAGACCCTACACCCGATCCAGAGCCCGATCCCGCGTCGCCGCACTCTGCCTTGAACTGGGCAGACTATCCATCAAACTGCCTCAGTTGCCACCCCGAGGAGTTCGGTGACGCGTATCAAGGTGTTCACTATCAGTGGCAAGGGCAGGCACCCGAGAACGTGAACCAGCCCGGCGTGTTGCAGGGCAAACTCACCAACGCAATCAATAGCTACTGTGTGAGCGTGGGAGACAACTGGCAGCTGTGCGGCAAGTGTCATGCGGGGCGTGGAGACGTTCCCGTGTGGACCGAGACGCCGAGTACCGACCAGCTCCTTAACGTGGACTGTCTTGTCTGCCACAACGAGAGCTACTCCGCGGTACGCACGCGGTTGGCCGATGGCTCGCTAGGGCCGTCGACGACCGATAGTGCGGTCCTCGATTCCTACGTGCGCAACATTTCCGAACCGACCCGCGCCAACTGCCTGACGTGTCATGCGTATGCAGGTGGAGGCGACGCGGTCAAGCGCGGTGACCTGTCCTGGGCCACTGCCAATACGACCGACCGCACCTACGACGTCCATATGGCCACGACGGGCGCAGACCTGGCGTGTCAGTCATGTCACGAATGGTCGCAGCACAAAGTCACCGGTCGCGGCTCCGATCTGCGAGTCACCGATAACCCGGGTGAGGTAACGTGCTCGACCACCACCTGTCACCCCGATAACAACGAGGCACGGCACTCCTCGGCGGTCCAGAGCCATGTCGCACGGGTCGCATGCCAGACCTGCCACATACCGGCGTACGGACGGAATGCGGCCGACACTGCCGCCACCGAGGCCACGGAGGTCGACCGCAACTGGCTCAACACGAATGTCGCAGGCGCGCGGCCGTGGCATCCGGGCAGTACAAAAGCCAACAACGTCACACCGGTTTACGAATGGTGGAACGGCACGAGCGACAGCATGCTGCTCGGTGACGCGAACCTGACTCCGGATGCGGACGGCACGTACGCCACGTCCAGGCCGGTGGGATCCGCGAACGAGGCGGGCGCCAAGCTCTATCCGTTCAAGTACAAGACCGCAACGCAACCCATGAGGGTTGCCAATCGCATGCTCGTTGGAATCGACACATTCGACTATATGATGGGTTCGGGCAATCCCTATACGGCCACCGGGCTCGGTCTCACGAACATGGGCTTCGCCTCGTCTGACACGGTCGAGTGGGTCAAGACGAGCACGTATCAGGCGCTCAACCACTCGGTGCCCCCGAGCGAGAACGCCCTGCAGTGTGCGGACTGCCACGGTTCGACCACCCGCATCGACCTCAAAGCCGATCTGGGATACGGGCTCAAGGGCGCTCAGTCCACGGTCTGCACGCAGTGTCATGGTTCCGAGGACTCCTTGAGTTTCACCAGGGTCCACCAGGAGCACAGTCGTTACGACTGCTCGTTCTGCCACTCGTTCTCCCGCCCCGAAAGGGGGCTGCGCACGACGAGATAGCATTGGGCACCACGTGGGTTCGCACGCGCACGAACTACTCACGAACACGGAGAGGCCCCGGCAACGACGCCGGGGCCTCTATCCATGGACTCCGCCCAAGCAGCACATGACGAGCCTTTCTGATCTCGCGTCCGATATTCGCGAGAAGGCTAGTGGTCAGAGGGGTTGTTTCACCGGTTGCTCCCACATGGGCATGAACCTCCGAAATCCTGACATTTGCCCTGTTCCGCCCCTGTGCCAATATTCTCGGCGCACCACACGCGGGTCTGGCGGAACGGCAGACCCGCATGGTTCAGGTCTGTGAGTTCAAAGCGCCAAGAGCGCGCAGCAAGAAGATGCTCTGAGCAGGGGCTTCAGCCAACACGGTTGAGGCCCTTGCGGCGTTCTCGGGACGGTCGCCAGCGCTGGTTCGCGTCGGCTGAGTCTCTCACTTACCGCTCCGAATCGATCGCAGGGTGTGCTCGGCCGTTCGAAAGAGAAAGAGAGCGAGTGCCGAATCGGGTATGAACCCTCCTGTGACCCCTCGAGATACGCGGCGCATGCCGTCGGGCATGACGCGAAATGGCGATGACGTCCGATGAAGATTACGGAAACGGCGAGCAGCTCGATTCGCTCATCGATGGACCGGCTCGTCGCCGACGCGGTCGACCGGCAATGGCGCCGCTGGCCCGATTTAAGAGCCCGGCTCAACGAGTTCCAGCGCGAGCAGACCATCAATGACACCCGCTTCCATCTGCAGTTCATCGCGTCCTCTCTCTGGGCCGCGGAGCCGCTGCTCTTGGGTGATTACATGCGCTGGTGCAAGGTCCTGTTCACGAACCTCAGTCTGCCCATCGAATGGCTTGAGGGTAGCATCGAATGCGTGGGCGAGTCCCTCGCCGAGACCCTGTCGGCGGCCGAGTCGGCCGTCGCCGAGGAGTACATCGACAGCGCGACCGAGGTACTGCGGTCGTCCGAGACGACGTTGGAGTCGTTCATCAGTGCCGATGCACCTCTCGGCGGGCTGGCACTTCGCTATCTTGGCGCGGTACTTGGAGGCGATCGTCTTCACGCCTCGCAGATGCTCACGGATATCGCTGACGAGGGCGCGTCTGTTCGAGACATTTACCTGCATGTGTTCCAGCCCGTGCAGCGCGAGATCGGCAGGCTCTGGCTCATGAATCGGATCTCGGTGGCGCAGGAGCACTACGCCACTTCTGTCACCCAGGTCGTGATGGCGCAGCTCTACGGGCGTATGTTCACGGGTGAGGCGTCTAACAGGTCGCTGGTCGCGGCCTGCGTTGGCAACGAGCTTCACGAGCTGGGAATGCGCATGGTCGCCGACTTCTTCGAAATGGATCACTGGGACACGCGGTATCTCGGGGCCAACATGCCGAACGCATCGATTGTCCAGATGGTTCAAGAGAGCAGGGCCGACGTGCTCGCCCTGTCGGCAACAATGCTGTTCCACGTCGATGAGATCGCCAAGATCATCGAGATGGTGCGCGCCGATGAAGCGACGGCCCGGACCAAAGTGCTCGTTGGTGGCTACCCCTTCAACCTCGCGCCGGATCTATGGCATCGCGTCGGTGCCGACGGCTACGCGCCCGATGCCGAGAGCGCACTTGTGATAGGCAAGGAACTCCTGACCGCGTGAGATGCTCCCCCTCGGAAGGAGACCGATGTCGTCCAGCTCCTCAGCAATCGCTGTTGCGTGCGACCGGGATGGGACCATTCGCAAGGTCCTGCACTACACACTGGGACTCGTTCGCCCGCCAGTTGTCGGCGAGAACCTGGCGGCCATCCTTGCGCCGGGCAACGCCGACAAACTCGTCGGTCTCCTGACCCACGCGAGCGCAGAGGGCAGCTCGTTTGACTGGATGATCGACGTCGAGGCGTCCGGCGGTGTCGTCACACTACGCTTCGGAGCATTCGCCGAGAACGATGGGTTGCTCGTTATTGCCGCCGAGACCAAGGACGACATCGCCCAGATGGTCGAGCAGTTTCTTTCGATGAACAACGAGCTGGTCAACACGGTTCGGGATCTCCGGCGGCGGGAGGCGCGTGTCAATTTCGACATTGATGAGTTCACTAGCGTGAACAACCAGCTAGTCAATCTGCAGAGGGAACTCACCCAGAAGAATGTAGCGCTCGCAAAGAGCCAGTACTTGCTGCACACGATTCTCGATACCACGCCCAGTATCGTGTACCTCTTCGACCTGGACGCTGGCCGGCTCACGTACATCAACCGCGGGCTTGAGAACCTTGTGGGGTTCAACCCCGTCCGCACGGTCAGTGAATCCCCCGATTCGATCACCGTCCTGTTCGATCCTGTGCGCGAGCGCGACTGGATTGAGAGGATTAGGCTGGCCGATGAGGGCGAGGTTCTGGAGCGCGAATACAAGATTCAGAACGTGAGCGGTCAGTGGCGGTGGTTCGCCGGAAACGAGACCGTGTTCAGCCGACATCCGGACGGGAGCCCCTTCGAGGTACTCGGAAGCGCGCAGGATGTCACCAAGGCGCATGATCTTCAGGAGGAGTTGCGCGATATGGCCCTCATCGATCCTCTGACCGGTCTCCACAATCGCCGAGGGTTTGACCTTCTCGCCTCACAGGCCATCGCGCAGGCGTCCCGCGCCAACCAGGATGTCGGTGTGATCTACGCAGATGTCGACCGGTTCAAGTCGATCAACGACCAATTTGGACACGCCGAGGGTGACCTGGCGCTGCAGGAAGCGGCGCGAATATTGCGCGCCACCGTCCGCCCGGCAGATGTTCTTGCTCGACAGGGCGGCGACGAATTCATCGTGCTGGCGGTTGGTGCCGACATAGACGGTCTGAACAGACTGGGTGAGCGCCTCGAAGAGAACTTGGCCGCGCTCGTAGAGTCGAACAAGCAGTCGAGTAAACATGAGTACGCGATCAGGATGAGCTGGGGCGTGGCCCTTGAACGTGAGTCTGCTGAGACGAGCTCGCTCGAGAAACTCATCGCTCTTGCTGATTCACGGATGTACGAGAAGAAGGTCCATCGTCACGACGAGGCCGAGTGAGAGCGTCCATGGGCCGGGCTGAAGTCACCACAGTGGACTCGTGGCAGCAGCCTGCGGCCGACCAAGAACCGACTCCGACGGGTTGCGCACTCCGACATGAGGGCTGGAATCTGGACTGGCGTCTGACAATTCATCCAACAGGCGCTCCCTCATCCAACACTTTTGAGCACGCAAAACGGGCTGTCCGCACAGGGTAGGGAACCATCCCTCAAACGGGTTTTCGCTGCTCTGCCCCTGTGGTAAACTGCGTTCCTGCACCACACGCGGGTGTGGCGGAACGGCAGACGCGCATGGTTCAGGTCACTGGGTGGCTACGCCACCACAGATGTGGGCGCACCCCGTGGAATACATATGAATACCAGGGACTTCTTCTCAATAGAGAGGGAGTCCCTTGTTGTTGGGTGGGGTGATTTGAGGAGTAGAAAAGGGCGATTGTCTAACGTTCGGCTAGAATCGTCTCAGTCGAATGAGGGGGATGCTCCAAGAAATCTTCCCGCCCGGTGAAGACCGCTACTGAGAGAGGGCCACTGTCATGGGCGAGTGGTGGGACAGCCTTACTGAACAGAAGAAGAGGGAATGGGTCGTTATTGGCGTTGTCCTCGTCTTGGGGTTTGGTATTGCAGTGTGGCTTGTCGAAGCAGAACCGCTCGGCCCTTTGCCTGAGGGAGTCCAGCCGACTGTGCAGGAGGAGCAGGCACAGTCAGAGGACGACAGGGCGGCGAGAACGGCTTTGGGCAACGAGGCTGTCGAGGCGTTGCGAGAAGCGGATGTAGCCGCCGCCATAGCCCGTGTGGAGGTATACGGCCCGAGACAGGTGACGGTGACACTGTTCCAGGCAAAAGAGGAACTGGGAAGTGACGCGGAGGTATCGGGCATCGCGCAGGGAGTGGCGGCAGTGCTGTTCGCTGGTACAGAGAACGCCGATATGGTGTTCGTCCACGATGGTAATGGGAAGACCATCGGGAGGTTCGACCGCTAGCCACGCGAGATTCCGATAGTCAGGGACTTCTTCCCCAAAGGGAGGGAGTCCTTTGTGGTGGAGGAGGCAAGAGAGACGGGATTGTCTAATGTCTTGGTCTAGAATCGGGGCAGTCGATGAAGGGGTTGCCATGCGAAGAACTGGGGCGCTCGTTGTCCTGTTGGTACTCATGCTCGGGCTGCTCTCGGGCTGTGCATCTTCACCTGCCGCCGAGGAACCCGAGGCGGAGTTGTCGGATGCCGAGGCTCTCGCCCAAGGCTTCGTTCTTGCGGTCGAGCAAGACGATGAGACTGCCTTCAATGACTATCTTGATGTCGCTGGGGCAACGCATGATGCGTATGAGTGGGTGCTTTCGGGCACTCCCGTTGAACACGTGGATGGTGATACCCGCAAGGAGTTCAAGGCAGAAATCGAAGCCCTCCTGACACCCCAGGGTTTCGCGACATTCCTCAGCAGTGATACATCGATGAGCGTGGAGCAGACCTCGTCGGCCCTTGCATATGCGCTGTGTGAATCTCCCGATGGTGATGTCACTCTTGAGTTGGCTGTCGTGCGTGGCACCTGGCGCGTGGTGGGCATCGACACTTGGGAGTTCTTCTTTACCGAGGCATTCCATGCTGATTGGGTCGCTGTGCTTGAAGCGGACGATGCTCGATGGAAAGCCGAGAGTCAGGCGCAGCAAGCGGCGGAGGTCGAGGCTGAGCGCCAAGCAGCAAAGGATGCAAGAGCAGCCATCGCCGCGCAAGCAGTCGAAGCCGCGAAGGTCGGAGGGCTGACTCTCGCCGAACGCAAGCAAGTCGCGTGGGAACTCGCTGAGAAGGAAGACAAGGCGATGGTCGATGCGGAGATGCGATATCCGACCAACCTCGTCAACGGCGGCTCGATGGACAACGTCATGCCGAACGCAGAGTACTGGAGTGAGTTGAGCGAGAAGTACCAAGCCGAGGTTCGCAAGAAGTGGGGCATCACCTATGACGAGATGCTGGATATCATCGTCGAGGCGACGGAGAACGATTGGCCTCTGCCAGAGCCTCCCGATATGAGTCAACTTCCCTGAGCCAGATGTGAGGGAGCGTCGATGAGACTATTCGGGTCGAGTCATCGCAAGACTCTCAGCAAAGCCCAAGACCTGTGGGATGACGACCGTCAACAGGAAGCGGTCGCACTTCTGGAGAGCGTCTTGCCAAGGTTGCGTCCCAAGTCCGTGGCGACCGACGCGCTGATTGTCGCCACCCTCGCGGTCTACACCTCTGACCTCGGCGACCCGCAGAAGGGACTCACTCTTCTTGCACAAGTGCCTCTGGACAAGGTGTGGCTCACGGATGCCCATCTGATATGCCTGGCTTCTCGTTGCTCTTGCCGCGCTGCGGCGGGCGACTTGAGCGGAGCGCGTCAGGATAGGGATACGATTCGAGCCAAGAATCCCCACCACCCTTCGCTCGTGCTGGCGGATTCCGCTCTGAAGTAGCCGCGCTCGCTGTGACTTCTTGTGCGGCAATACGCCGAAGTGAGAATCGGGCGACTATCTAAAGTCTTGGGCTAGAATCGGGGCTACCGGTTGAGGGGGGGTCGCATGGGCGCTACCGACATTCTGCATGTGGCGACGTTCTCTCCCCATAGCATCTATCAGAACCAGCGCCTGACATTTCTCAACGACGTGTTCGTCATCGAAGGCTCAGGAGAAGTTGATGCTCGCCACATAGTCGAGTTCGACTCCAAGGGAGAACTAGTCTGGCAGAGCGCAGAACTGCGAGGCTGGGTGTATGAGTATGCGAGTTCGCTGGATGTAGCCCCTGTGCAGGGTGGCACCGACGAGCAGGTGCAGTCCATCATTCCCGACGCGACGCTTGAGTTCGGGTTGCAGGGCCTGTTGGGCAAGCGCCACACACTGATTCTGACGGACCGGCGCGTCATATTTGCTCGGAAGACCAAAGCCGGGATGAAGCAACGGGTCGCGGATGCTCGGGAGAGTGCGAATTCAGGCTCGGAGTTCCTCGACCAGTTGGGTGCGCATTTGGATGCGTTCTTGGGGTGGGATGAGGAACGCTACCTTACGATGTCGCCCGAACATGCGCTTGCCGAGGCGACGGGCAACTTCGCTGTCGAGCGTTCCGAAATCACTAAAACGTCCTTCAAGACCCGTCGTCTACGGGCCGAAGGAAACGTCGTCTTTGACACCGATGACCTGCTTGTCATCAAGACCCACGGCAAGAAGTACAAAATCAGACTGGGCTCAGGCAAGCATCAGGCCAAGCGGGCGCTCAAGGTTGCTGGCTTGAGGTAGGGGGTGGGGTCGCTTTCGTTTAGCGAGACCTTCTTCGTGCCCGTGGCGGAGTGTTCGTCGGAGAATCGTAGCCGAATCCCTGTTCCGCGAATGTCAGACCCCGTCGATATGCTGACCCTCCAAGTCGATGACTGGAAGAGGTCGGCGATGAGCGGAGATGAGTATGCCCTTGCCCGAAGAGAGGTCGGCGAGATTCTGTCGCGTTGTGAGGAGGTGCGGTCTGCCGAGGCGGCATTACTCGACTATCTAGGCACGCCACTCTGGGACGCTGGGTTCTCAAGACAAGCGGTCGCTTCCAGGATGGTCGCCTTGCTCACTCGTGGAATCGAAGACCCGAAGGACAGGGCTAGGCGACTCGTCATCGCCCCCGATGGGCGGGTCATCACTGTGCATGTCGTGGATGGGGAGCAGAACGGGATGCAGGGCGGACAGGCGGTGAGGCTGGCGAGTGATGCCTACGACGAACTCGCCATGGTCGTCTTTCAAGACACGGTGCCTAGCGTCGTTCACATCATCGACAAGGAGAAGTTCGCCTCTGTTGCCGAGCACCTGAACTATCACGACCAAGTGGTCACTGGGTTGTGGGATGGAGCGATGGCGCTCAGCCAGATGTTCCATCTCAGTATGATTCTCGACCCGCTGGTGAGCGAAGTCCTGGGTGTCAGGACATTCGTGCTCGACGAGACGGAGTCAGTCGGGTGGAGGAGGCTCACTTCGCTCTGACTCTGTGGTTGTCAGAACTGAGGACATGCGAGATGGTTGCCCAGGGGACACCATCCAGATACGGGGGAGTTGACCAGATGACCGAGTCAAGCCCAGAAGCAAATGCGATTGCACGTCTCATCGTTGAGACTCCTGATGCTCTCGCAGCCCAGGGTACGATTGAGTGGTATCCGAATACTTGGCGCAAGTGGCTTCACGACAGCGACAAGGCGATTTCCGCAGTCGAAGCCGTAGTGGCGGAATCAGAATCGGCGGGGAATCATCTAGCCATCGATAGGGATGGAGTGAGGCGTGTCGCCTCCAAGGGGGATGTCCTCAGTACGTTCATCGGCTCTCAGGTCTGGGGGCACGGCACCAACGGGAACGGCGCATGGAGAGCATCCGTTGCGCTGGGTCTGCACAAGCCGAAGAGAGGGCGCAAGACCGATTGGGATACATCCGTCAACTACTTGAGCGAAGCCTTGCGTCTCTGCCAAACAGAAGGCGGGGTCAGGGCGTATGAATACATGGTCAACGAGGGCAAGTTGCCATGGCTCGGTACGGCGTTCCTGACTAAGTACCTGTTCTTCGTCCCTGGCACATGCGACCCAAAGCCGCTGGTGCTCGACGATTTGGTTCGACGGGTTATCGATGAGCACGCGGGAAACCGACTCTCGCGAAGATTCGGATGGACGGACTACTTCAGGGACTACCTGCGCCTCGTGGATGACGTTGTTCGAGTGGTATCGGAAGAGTACGGGCGAACATGCTCACCAGAGGATGTAGAGGTCGCCCTGTTCCGTCTAGGGAAGTCGATGTAGGCAGAGCAGATTCATCACCCCGCCGTGGAGGCCTGATGAACGACGAGACTCCTAGGAACGTGGCTGACTTGCTCACCGCATTCGAGGGCTATCGAGAATGCCGTCTGGGTCTGCTCAGCGAAATCGGAATCGAGGTATCGAACCGTGACCCTCTGTCCGAGTTCGCGGAAGTCTTGGTCGCGAGACTCCTGGATGGGTCTCTCGCGGACAATCGTGTCCAGAAGGGCTGGGATGTCCTCCTTCGGGATGAGACCCGCGTGCAGGTAAAGTACGTCGCCAACCCGAGTGACGGCGGTTGGGTCAACTGGCACACCATCTTCCGTGATGAGGGTTGGGACGCATACGCTCTCGTCGTGTATCTCAACCTAGCCCCAAAGGTCGTCTACGTATTCCAGAACACTGACTTCGGCGACCTATGCACGGCCTTGGGAAAGCGCCACGAAGACCAGGCTACGACGCTCCAGTTCACGAAGACATGCCACCAGGCACTCAGCGCGAACCCCGATGCGTTCGAGCGATACGGAGTGAAGGTGTATCCCTTGAGCGTGGATAGGGTGCCGACAGTCGCGGACTTGCAAGCCGTCGCGGCATTCACAGACATCTTCGAGTCGGATGGCTTCATTGCTGGCGAGTGGGTGTCTGGGGAGACGGCGGATGACGGTGTCGTGACGCTGGGTTTCTGGTCTGCGTCGGGGGCGGTACATGATTGGCATGAGGCAATCTACAAGAACAACGTCCATCTGGTATTCGATTGGATGACCCAGGAATGGCGCGAGGTCATGCGAGGATTCGAGTCAGACCCGAGCACCTTGGCCTCCGCTGACCTGGAGACCATCCGCAAGGTGCTCACGACCATCTCCCGCGCCGACAGGTTCAACGAGGGATACATGGGCGACTGCTTCGATAGCGGACTTGCCCAGGCCGCAACGCGGCGACTTGCTGAGTTGTCGCAAGCCGAGTAGCGGAAGGCCCAAGGTCACGCCCGAGAGGGCGAGACCCCTGTCAGCAGAGGGCGCAGGAACGAAGCAAGACCCCCCGCTTGCTCCGAGCCGACTTCGAGGACAGAAACCCAATCTTCGTAGTCGGCGACCGCCACACGGTCTGCCCCGCTCGGCATCGCAACATCGGTCTTGAAGTCGTGAACCCCGTCTGCCAGGGCCGCACGACTGCCACGGGGGACGAGGCCCATCACTCCGAAGTCCGTCTGACCTCGTCGCTCAGCCAGAAGAGAAGCGGTCAGGTAGTTCCTCATCAGTTGGTAGGTGTCTCGGAAGGGACACGTCTCGGAGGCCGACTGCTCGACGAACACTTCGTCGCGGAAGTGCCCGTGACCTACTTCCCAGTAGCGTCTGGGGTCTCGCCTCCCGTCTTGGACTGTCAGACGGCACCAGGCATCCGTCCCAGTCTTCATGTCTGAACCAGGGCCGTGGTAGCCGCCACATGCACCTGTGGTCGCCTGACGACATCTGCCGAATCCCTCTTGGGCATCGACGCGGAACTTCGACTCGATGCACACGACCGCATCTTCGGAAGACAGAAGGATGTCGATGTTGGTCGCCGTGCCCAGGCCTGTCTCGCCGAGCAGTTCTGGCATGGCAAACTCAGGCGTGACCTGCCACTCGCGGTCTGCGCGATGGGGGATGACGGGGAAGACTGATTCCACGAACCGCTCCAGGAGAGCGTCCTTGTCGGGGAAAGTGAGCACGGGCAGAAACGCGCTGAGCGCGAAGGCTTGGGATGAGTCTGGTGAGTCAGCGTGCGAGTGCCACTTCAGTTCAGGGAAGCGGGTCGAGACCAAGTCGAAGGCGAGGGGATGCAGGGTCGGATTCTGACGTATCTGCTCCTTTGTGGGGGTTCGCCTGACCATCGGCCTATCGGTTCTCGCGGAGGGCATCGGTCACGTTGGTCATCGTGCCCGTCTCCACATCGATTTCGAGTACGTGGACTCCTCCGAGAAGGTGCTCGTAGGTGCGGCTGAAGTATTCGGCAAGCGTCTCATTGCGCCTCGGGTGTGTCGCACGGCGCATGACAAGGAACCGTTCGGAGGTACTTGGGATGAAGGAAAGATAGAAGAGAGCCTGAGTGCAGAAACCCATCTTGGCGCTCGGCACGTTCCCCGTGTTCGTCCACGAGTAGTTCTTCGCCTCCCCGACATGGGTCAGGTCTGCGGTTGCGAAGTCGAAGCGGTGGTTCTTGGGCGGGTCTCCGATTGCCACGGGCAAGTTCGAGAGAACCTGCTTGCCGTAGTGCTCCGTGAGAACCTTGGCGGCGTACTCCTCAAACGCTCGTCCCGCGCCTGGGTTCTCGGAGTTGTTGGTCGGGATGAGGTGACTACTCACGAGTGAACGTCACCCGCTCCTCGCCGAGAGAAACGCGGCTGGTCTTCCAGCCAGCGTTCATCCACTCGTTAGCGTGGACATGCTTGCCGTTGCTATCGTTCGCCCACCACGCATCATAGTCGTGGGCGGATTTCGGCAAGTCACTCTCGATGATTTCTTCTATGTCGGCGAACGATAGCGTGACCTCGTCTGCGTGGATGCCTTCAAGGTATCTCCGTAGCGGTGCGTACTTGCTCATGCCAACCCCCCTCGACTGTCCAACCCCTCACAAGGATTCTAGCGGAGTGCTCGGACAGGGCATCGGAGAGAACATCTTCTGAGCCACGGTATGGGCGACAACCCGAAGAGCAGGGGTCGAATGCAGCGCTCGTGGTTATCGCGACTTTCCATACAGGGGGGCTGAGGCGAACATCTTCTGAGCCATGCCCATACCGTTACGACAAGGGAGTTTTTCAGAACAACTTCTCAGACAACTTCAACAGTCCCCTCGGGAATCCATGGCACAGCATCCTTGTCGCGACCTAGATGCCAGAACGCTCAATCCGTCTCGACTGCTTCAGCACCTCCCTCGTCGTCCGCTGGAGCAGAGCGGCGATGTCCTCAACCGACTTGCCCTGGCTCTCCAGCGAGGTGAGTACCATCCTCTCGTGAACGCTCCAGCGCTCATGCGCCCTAGGCATGGTCTTCCTGTCTTCGACCTTATGCGATAACCCAAAGTTACTATTGGGCGTTGGCAGATGAAGAGTCAGCCGCTCGAACGCCGTGAGGTCATCGGGAGCCACGGGCCAGGGTGTCGCGAGAGCCGCGAGACGGTTCTTGAGCCGCCATATCCAGGCCGCGTCGTTAAACTCGGATACTGGCACCCGCATGACACCCCACCCCGAGTTCTGCATCAACGTTTCCCAGTCGCCTGACGGCATCTCATGGGCACCGTCAAGGACTACTGCAATACGTGTCGTGTCTGACTGGAGGGTCGCCGAACACATCACCCGCAAGGATGGGGCAAGCGGTGTCTCGAAGAGGCACAGCCCGCCGACCTGCAATCCTGCAACCTGAGCGACAGGGTTGACGACCTGTTCGGTCAGTTGGGCTTCCCAGCGCTGGATGATTTCTTCTGGCTTCATCACTCGCCCTCCCATCCCAGACCGCGCAATGCCGTGACAAGCATCTCGCGCATTGCATCACGGTCTTCGATGAGCAGGTCGTTCAAGTCCTTGCCATCAGGGATGGGGACGATGGTGTGAGGAATACCCACACGGTTGAAGGACTCGATGAGGCGGATGCGCTTCGCTGTCCCTGCCTTGTCCGCGTCCAATGCTATTGCGACCGACTTCCCAGCAAGCCGCTCGACAAGTGCCGAGTGGTCTCCCGAGGTCGAGCGCAAGCCGATGGCGGGAACGTCCACATCGAGTGCCGAGAGCGTATCGATAGCACCCTCGCAGAGAACCACGGTATCGATGCTGTCGAGCAGGTTGATGTTGTAGGCCACGGGTGTGGGGATACCGCTCAGGAACCATGACTTGGTATCGGCATGACTCGGGTCATGGGGCCTGAACTCGATGTTCACGACTGCCCCGTCAGTGACGAACGGGATGAGTATCGCGCCTCTCGCACAGAGAAGGTTGCCCTTCTTGGAGATGAGACCCGAACGCCTCAGTTCGTCTTGCGAGAATGTGGCACGCATGTAGTCCGCCGTCCCCCTGGCCTTGTCGGCGGCGAGGTCGAACACGCGGTTCCCAAGCGTCTGCGGGTGGATGCCCCGCCATGCCCGATTCATCGGCGAGGCTTGAGAGACAAGGACATCGAGATGTGTGTGAATGAGACCCCAGTCCACGGCATCCTTGCGACTGGTCGCCTGAGCAGTCTGGTGTGAGGCTCTGATGCTACCCGTGGCCTGGGGTAGGGGTGGGGGATAGATGCGGGCGACCGTCTTGGCCTTCTTCATCGCTTCGCCGCGCTCCATCATCAAGATGAAGCCTTCTTCCACGAGCACATCGATGGACTCGCTTGCAGTCTGAGCACCCAGTCGGACAAGGCTCTCGAACGATGCGACTTTCGCGTGGAACGGTGTCCCTGGCTTGACTTTCGCTCTGGTCTCCAATCCGCCCAGAGCCGCATATGCGGTGAGTTCACGAGGCTTGAGGTGAGTTCCATGCCCCAGCCTGAACAGTGCGGATGATGCACGAGCCATCGCTTCGTCCTCATACGGGATGGTGTCCTCGGACGACCACGGACAGTCCTCGTCACACCACCCCTCCAACGCCTCTGTGAGGCAGCGGTTGCGATAGCCAGCAGGTAGCGAGTCGAAGACGCTATCGAGTTCGGAGTCGGGCAGAGGGTCGGGGAGCGAGTTGTTCCAGAGCCTCAACCCTTCCTCAAGGGTTTCTTCGTCGTTGTCGGGACGAAGGGCATAGACGAGGCCACACAGCAGGTTGTGACGATTGCCCTCTACTGGAGTCTCGTCACTCGCTGTCGATTCCACGAGGTGCGCGACACAAGGCATCGACGTTCGGAAACCGAACCGGGTCGCGAAGCCGCCATCGCTATCTGGATTCCAGCCTCTATATGCGTGCATATCGAGCGTATCGTGTGCATATTCAGAAAGAGAGTCATTGTCGTACATTGCGCTCACATTCCAATCAATGGGCAGGGAATAGCCTTCCATCATATGTGTTCAATCTGGATTCCAGACAGAGCGGAATCATGAAGAGGCCATGGGACGGTCAGATATGAACGTCCTGTGAGGCGCTAAGTGGAACCAGCCATATGAGAACACCGCCTTCTGCCATGCTCGTCCCAACAAGAGGGGACGAGCGCCGTTATTGCTCGTGGCGGCTGGCGGCGTGAAGGGATATGCGCCGATGCGAGATGCGCGTGGCGCGGCGAGTGTCGCTCTGTGTGGATGAGCGGTGTCGCATCGGCTTTCCTCCTTGAGTCCTGTCGGTGGCTGTTAGTAAAAAGGGTAGCAGGGTCGCGATTCAAGTTCCAGGGGTTTTGAGCAGGGATTTCGCGCTAGAAGATTTCTTCTAGCGTATCGATTCTGAGGTCTCGAATGACCGAGTATGAGCCTCGCGTCATCTCGGAGTCCAGTGACTCTCAGACAGGCTCTCGTGGCCTCACAGAAGCATCAGTCAATCAGACTGAGTCGATAGACTTTCGAGTAAGAGACTCGACGACACTCAGTCCGCCTTCTGAAGGTAAACACGACCCTCGCGGCGGCGTGTCACGACATCCGTGCGACCGCTCTTGATGAGCGTGTGATATAGGCCCTGATAGATGGTGTTCTGGCTCTTGCCGTCGAACACGACCTCGACCGACTCCTCACCGCTCTGCAAGAAATCTTCTATGACCAGCGCGTAGACCCCGCGAGGCTTCTTTGCTTTCGGCACAGGTGTCGGGATGAGGTGGTATGGCTTGTCCTTCGGCACCAGTGTTTCTCCTTCCACGTTCGTCGAGTCTGATGGTAGCACCGAGTGCCTAGACAACCGTATAGATTAGATACAGTTAGAAATAGGGGGTAGACACGATAAGACAAAGTGTTAGAAGATAGAGAAGCCCGATGGGCAGTGAAGAAGCGGCAAGGGGGATAGGCATGGCAATCGTAGAGCGCAACGGCAACTACTACGCGGTAGTGCGCGTCGATGGCGTACAGCGTTGGCTCTCATGTGGCACGAGCAAGAGACGGGCGCAGGTTCTCCACGATGAGTTCACCGTGAAGGCCAGGCGTGGCGAGTTGCACATCCCCAAGCCGATAACGTTCCGCGAGTTCGCCGACTTGTTCATCATGGATTATGCGAAAGTCGCTCTTAAGCCAGTTACCGTCAAAGAATACGAGGGCTATCTGCGGAAGTATCTCGTACCAGCCTTCGGTGACAAGAAGATGACCGCCATCCAGCCAGAGCATGTCCAGAAGTACGTGTCGCGGCTTGTGCGCGAGGGACGCTTGTCTCCCAAGAGCATCCGCAATCAGATGATTCCGTTCCGCCGCATCTTCACTATCGCGATGCAGTGGGGCTACGCGAGTTCCAATCCCGTCAAGGGCATCGCTCTGCCGCGCAAAGAGAGGAATGAGATAGCGTTTCTCACCCCCGAACAGATGCGTCGCCTCATGGAGGCCACCGACACTCAGTGGAAAGGTCTCATCGCACTCGGGTGTATGTGCGGGATGCGTAAAGGGGAGTGCCTTGGACTCACCTGGGACAACGTCCTTTGGGCAGAGCATCGCATCAATGTGCGCCAGTCGATGTGGAACGGTGAGTTGCAGGAGCCGAAGACTCCGCGCTCCGTCGCCAAGATACCGATGCCCAAGGCGGTCGAAGATTTCTTGTTGGAGCGTATGACTCTCTCACCAGCCAGTGAGATGAACCTGGTGTTCTGCCGTGATGACGGCTCACCACTCCGCGCCGACTGGGTGAACCGAGGCGTTCTCACGCCAGCCCTCAAGAAGGCTGGCTTGCCGCATGTGACGTTCCATGGTCTTCGACATTCCTTCGTCGCGGCACACCTTGCGGCTGGCACCCCGATGAAGGTCATCCAAGAACTCGCACGCCACTCATCAATCCAGGTCTCGATGGATATGTACGGGCACCTCACGCCCGAGACCAAAGAGGACGCGGCGAGGCGGCTCGAAGAGGCCGTTTGGGGCGAACGTGCATAGTGGTTGATACGTTAGTATTGGCTGGTCGAGTCAGTTGTTAGGAGAGTCCGATGGATAAGGTTCAGGCAGAGGCAATCGAGGCACATTTCGAGGGCGACCCTACCGTCTTCGCCGCTGACCTTGCGGGTGGGATGTGGGGCGTTGATGTCCAGACCGACTACCTCGACCCCGAGGGCGAGATAATCTATCTGGAGGTCGGCTCGGACGATGACGGTAATGTCCTCATCCAGCCACTCACCCTGCGCGGAGGCCAACTCACCGATGACTTCATTGCCACTGGCCTCGATGCGGATGACCACGAAGCCGTGGCTGGAGCGATTCGCCAGTATCTGGGGATGGACATTCCGAGCCTGTTGGCTCTTGCAAAGTCGCGTTAGACGAGGGCGTATCGGAAGTCCCAGAGCCATGCGATATGAATGTCAGACTGTGATGCAATCGTGTAGCAGTGAGCGGGTTGGCAGAATAGTGGCTTGTTGTTGCCTGATAGAATCCAAGAAACTCTAGTTCTTGATTTGACCAACACGACTTCAATGCAATAGGTGGAGAAAACCTTGAGTGACTTCCGCTTCATAGACCTGTTCGCTGGAATTGGTGGGTTCCATCATGCGATGGCTAATCTCGGAGGCGAGTGTGTCATGGCTTGCGAGATGGACCAGGATTGCCGCAAGGTCTACTCTGCAACGTTCCCTGAACTCCCCACGGAGCAGTTCATCTCCAACATTCGAGCGCTCACGCGACACGATATGAACGACGAAGACTCACTATGCAGCGGTGACGAGATTGACGCGCTGGTTCCCGACCACGACTTGTTGTGTGCTGGGTTTCCATGCCAACCATTCTCGAAATCGGGAGGCCAGAAGGGTTTCTCCGACCGAACAAGAGGCACACTCTTCTTCGATATTCTCCAAATCGTCCGTGCAAAGAAGCCACGCTATCTCTTCCTTGAGAATGTTAGGAACTTGACTGGCCCAAGACACGCGGACACATGGGCAACCATCGTAAGTTCGCTGAGAGAAGAAGGGTATGTCGTTTCTGACACTCCGCTGGTACTTAGTCCGCACTTGTTGCCATACAAGATGGGCGGGACTCCCCAAGTCCGCGAGAGAGTGTTCATCCTTGGTATTCGGGCAGATGCCGACACACTGGCATCTGCCGAGTCAACGATTGACCAGGTCTATCACATCGGGAAGCAGATTCGGAACAAGAATCTGTTCGACCCAGACTGCTGGCGGATTGCAGACTTCCTGGATAGTGATGCCTCTATTGACTCGGTGGAGCGATACTACGTGTCTAGCAACGAGGCGATGTATCTGGAGGCCTGGGACTATTTTGTGCGGAACATCCCCGTTGACACGCTTCCTGGGTTTCCTATTTGGACCTTTGCGTTCTCCGACGAACCCGAGTTGGAAGACGGTATGGCCTCTTGGGAAGTGGGTTTTCGTACTAAGAACTCACGTTTCTATACGGAGCACCGAGTATTCATTGACGAGTGGATGGACATGACTTGGGGCGAGAGGCAACTGAAAGTTTCAGAGTTTTCGTTCTCTCGGCAGAAGTTCGAGTGGCAAGCAAGAAAACAGCACCCCAGCCGCACAGACAGGACTCTGCGTGACCTTGTTATTCAGTTTCGTCCGAGCGGGATTCGCGTGAAGCCTCCTACCTACGTTCCAGCACTGGTCGCTATCACCCAGACATCAGTCGTCGGTCCGGCCCTCCGCGATGGGGGTGAGCGTTACAGGAAGTTGACTCCGCTCGAGGCAAGCCGACTCCAGCGGATACCCGAGAGGGTGTACTCGCGAGGAGTCGTTGATGATGCGGCTGCGTACAAGCAACTGGGCAACGCCGTGTGCGCTGGGTTGATTGAAGCAGTCGGCGCGGTACTGCTGGGCGCTTCCAAGAGGGCAGAGGGACAGTCAGTTGAGCAAATAGGACTGCCCCTTGAAAGTCCCGCAGCGTGCCTAGAAGACCAGTTGGTCTGACCTCAGCGCGGCCAACTTCGCTTTTGTAATCTGATACTTCGCTCTGCGCGGTGCCCCGTTAGAGTTTCGCCAGCCCTCTTGTGCTCGACCCAGCCGAGTTATGTTGTCCTCGTCGAGTAGAACAAAGTTGATTTCCTTGACTTGGGCACTGACCTTTCTGCGCCTCGAGCGTGCCCCACGCTCAATCCTGTCGGCTTCGTATCTGCTAGTGCCGCCTTTCAATACATCGTGCCAGGCCTTGAACTCGCCTGTCTCGTCGTATAGCGCGTCCACTGCAATCATCACAAGTCCGTGAACACCGTTCTCTTGGATTGAGAGGTCGGTAGCCTCGACATCATTGAGAATTGAAGCGTTGGTCGTAGTCGGGTGGACCTTGATGTCCCAATTGATGGCACCAGAGACATCGAATTCGGCGTTCCCATACCGTTCGCCAGGAATGCTCATGCTGCCGCGAAGAAGGTCCTCTGCAAGCATCTGACCGTAGAAGCCTATCCACTCCATCTGTCGCCAATGATAGTCGCGTTCCTTCATTTGAAGAATGCACTCGCGCCCGTCCCACTTGACGGGGAGTCCAGACAGGCGACTCTTCAAGGTCTCGAGGTCGGATAGCACTGCCTGTACACTGGTCATCTATTTTGTCCAATCCCTATGCTGAACGACTAGTGGATTCCTTTGTGCGCCTCGATAGGCATGTCGAAGGTGTATGAGAATCCATGGAATGCGGCTGGCCCCATACAGGAGATGAAGGCGTAGGAGAAGACTCCGTTGCCAGCAAGGAGGTTTCTAATGTCAGGGATGTTGTACGCGGGCATGCTGCCATAGGTTCCAGTGACTGCGGTGTATCGGTCTGCAACGGTAAGCGGTGCCAGGCGCATCGCTTCAGCGATATCGGCGAGAAGTCGTCGCTTGCTGTCGTCCACTCCGCCCTGAAGGTTCTTGATTGAACGCCCAAAGCCGCCATCGGCGCTCTGGCATCCATAGACATTCTTGAAGGTGTCCGCGCAGACCGCGTAGGCATCGTCTGCGTGCGCCTTAGAGGTCCCCAGCGCATACGCCGCGAGTTCAGCGGTCAGTGGTCCGCCCAAGTCCGTCAGCCAGCCCCACCAGTCAGCGGCATTCTTCTTGTAGCGATATGCAGTCGTCCGGGCGGCATCGTCGGCGCGAAGTATCACATCTGCCGCATTCAACGAGCCAAACATGGGTGCGGTCAGGTCGATTGATACCTCTTGGCCGAGTGCTTCGAGCATCGCGATGATGAAGTGAACAGAGCCGAAGGGGTACTTCCATGCGTAGGCGTTGGGGTCCTTGGAGTCTGGAGATGCGTACCGAACGCGTTCGATGTTCGGATTCACCTTCTTGCTGTTTGCTGCCAAGGAGGCGCAGTGTTCAGCGTCTATCGCGACAATATGCTGGTCGATACAGCGAATACCCTCGGGGACTACGAACACGTCAATGTAGACGCACTCATCGGCTTCGTCGGCGGCATCATTGGATATCCAGAGGGTGTCCCTGCTGTCGTACCAGCCGACCGCTCTCCAATCGAGGACTGATTGCAGAACCAATGCGGATAGGATTCCATCGATGTCTGGATTGATGATGCAGCGCTGGTTTGGTTGCAACACTGATTGAGCCTTTGCCAGCAGTCTCTCGTGCGTCGTCGAATCTCCCATGAGTTCCCCCCAGTCCTGGACAATGTCAGTAATAGTAGAGGCACCCAACGAGGATGTCACGGCAGACGCGCATGGACACAGACCATGTGCAGGGTGCGAAGCCGCAGGTAGAAGGCGGTGCGTCTAACAGGTGTCTAACGCCAGATTGGGGTGGTTTGGGTTCTGGTAAGACGCGGCGGATTAGACTTCGGGCATGGAGTCGCTTGGTGACATCGATGAGACCGCCCGCTCGTTGTTCCTCGTGAAGGTCGTCAACGGCGCTGTGCCCGAGACGGTCGAGGGAGGGCCGCTCGACGGTCTCCGCTACTTCGTCGTCGAGTTTGACGGGAGGCAATGCTGGCTCACGGATGAGGGGCTGTTCCCGCCTCAAGAGTAGGTTCGAGAGCCAGAACCCTGGGGCTACGTTAGAATCTGACGGTCAGCGTACACGCTATCTTGTGACTCGGAGGTCGTTCGATGGAGCGTGTGGAACCAACAGATATCGAGGAGTTGAGCGTAGGACTCGACTTCTCTGCGCCCATCACCATCCCCGTGCACCGGGAGCCGAAACCGACACTAATCCTCGGTGAGAACGGGACAGGGAAATCAACGTGCTTGCACGCACTGGCCTATGCGAGCGAGGGTGATTTCCGGGCCGCGTTGAAGCGAGGAGTGCATTCGATTGGTTTTGGGTTCAGTGGAGAACGCACGCTCTCGATGTCGGTGGGTCCGGGCGAGGCGCAGTACATCGAGGTGAAGGAGCGCCTTGGGGCCGAGGAGGTCACACTCTCCCCCCCGCTTCACTATTTCGGATACGAGTATGCCGTACCAGTTGTGGACTTCTATGGGGTGACTGAACTCAAAGGTTCGCGCAAGGATGCGACTGGGCGACTCGTTGCCCCGGGGTATGCCGGGACGAGTCTGGAGCGTGACGATGTCGGGTCAGTCGGATTCGAGCGCGAGACCAATGAGATGACCATGAGACTACTTGCCTCGGGCGACCGCACCGACCATGCCGCACCCGACCCAGCCTATTTGCCCGAATGGCACCCCCACCTGTTGGGTGACTCGCCCGTGCGGGTGATGGGAACACATCGCCTGGGGGCGCTTCCCTCCCGCGTCGTGCGAAAGGCCCAGAGAGGCGGGGTCCATGCTGTCCGCGACGAGACCATCTCCTTCATTCAGGCTGGTCTAGCCAACGCCTATGGGACGCTGACGTTCTTCAGCGAAATGGAAGGATTGCTCGGCGCGGACCTCCCGACCGCTTCCAGCGTCTTCCCCTTCGATGTGCTCGTGGGCGAGGAGCAGAGCGACGAACAGGTTGCGCCCAGCGACACGATGGATGTGGTTGACGACCTGTCTCTTCCGCATCGCCTACGTGCGCTCGGCAAGTTCCTCGGCAGATACTTCAACACCGAGCAGTATGAGAGGGTCGCCCGCGCATTATGTGATATCGACAATCCAGCACATCTGTCCACCTCAACAGGAGAACAACAACTCCTCGCGCTGTTCTATGGAGTGCTGGTTGCTCTTCCCCCGAGGTGCGTAATCCTCATCGATGAACCCGAACTCTCATTGCACATCGCGTGGCAACTGACGCTTGTCCAAGACCTGGTGGAGGCGGCAGACCTGCGTGGCTCTCGCATCGTAGTCGCTACGCATTCGCCTGCCATAGTCAACGATTGGTGGGATTGGGTCGTTGAGCCTACCAAGTAGCCAATCCATGCGAGACGCGCTTGGGCGCAATCCCTCGGTGCTGGTCAACCTGGTTGCCCAGTCGCGGCAACACGAGCGAACCGCGAATACAGCCTTTGTGTTTGTGGAAGGCTCAGGAGACCGAAACGTCTACTCGGTGTTCTCTTCGGAGAAGGCCACCTTCACAGTCGCCCATTGTCGAGACAATGTGGGTGCATGCCTACGGCTACTTCAGAAGAAGGGCATAGCAGGAGTGCTCGGAATCGAGGATTCTGACTGCGACAGGCTTCTCGGCATCAAACCTGACGCGCTCGTGTGTACCACGGACGGACACGACCTGGAGGCCATGATTCTCCAGTCAGGCGCTCTAGAGAAGGTTCTGTCCGAGTTGGGTGACAGCGACCGGGTCCAACAGTTCGAGGAGGGTGGGCGGAGTGTGCGCGAAGCCTTGCTTGATGCGGCTAGGCCGCTGGGAATCGCCAAGTATCTCAAGGCCCAAGGACGGCTCAAGGGCCTCAACATATCTTCCAAAGACCTCGCATATGAACGGTTCATTGATGCTTCTACCGTGAGAGTCGATGTCGAGAGATTCTGTGGGTACATGTCCGAGAGATGCGACGGTCGTGTGGGGCCAGATGAGATATCGCAGGAGATTCAGGCTGTTGAACTTGACGGCACAGGCGAGTGGGACATCTGCCGAGGGCATGACCTCGTCGGCGTTCTGACAGTCGCACTGTCATCGGCGTTCGGGACCAAGCGGTTGCCCCATTTCGTCGTGGAGCAGGACTTGAGACTCGCCTTTGACTCACTCGCGTTCGCACGCACAGGATTGTGCGCAGGAATGGTCGATTGGGAGTCTAGCCAAACTGGGTTCACGGTGCTCCATGATGACGTGAAGGCCGTCGCCACGGCTCTGCGCGAGAAGTAGCCGTTGGGGCTGGACCATTTGTAGGGGGCAGAGCCGTAGGTGGGCTAGGGTGAGTCTAGTGCCCCTCTAGCGTGCTATGCGTTGTCTTCCTCTGTGTCGACGGGATGCTCGGGGGTTTCACCTGCCCACGACTTCAGGATGCTCTTCGCCTCTTCCTTGGTCTTCACCCAAGCGTATTCGTGTATGAGCCGCGAACGACGGAAAGTCTGAAGTGCCGCGAGAGATAGTCCGAACCGCAAGACCAGTCGCCGCTTCTTCCAGAGGGCAAGCCTCCTGTCCTGTTGTTTGAACACTATGACCAAGAAGGCGCTCTGGTACGCGAGGTCTATACAAATGACAAATAGTAGCGGCAGGAAGAAAACGGACAACGTGAGCGGAAGTAGGAGTTGATACAGCACCTGAATGCCCGATAGTTTGTGGAACTCGATGATGACCATCCAAGTGAGATACCCGAGTAGTGCCAAACCCAGCAAGGATTGCATGCGTGACAGGAAGCGGTGGACTTGTTCGGCCCCCGCACTTTCTTCTGAGAAGACGACGAGGACAACAAGCAGAGTCACAAGTGGCACTACCAATAGGAACTCAACGAGGAAGTGGAACGGGAAGAAGTCTGCCAAGAATGCGAATACAACCATCACCTCAAAGTTCACCAGTAGCGTCTTCAGGAAGAACCTTCTGTTGTATGTTGCGCCTCGCGGAGACGCCTTGAAGACAGAGCCTATGCCGCCGACAGCAACAAATAGCACCGTGTCATAGAGCATAGTGGCGTCCCAATACTCGATTCTCCACAGCCACCAGACCACCACTGCGTTGTATCCAATGATGAGAGTGAACAAGGACAGCATCTGACGTGAGAATGCAGTTTCCAGGATTGGCTTGACCGACTTCCGGATATCGTTCTTGGTCAGCGCCCAGCAGATGAAGACTACGAGCCACAGAACAACCGCGAGTTGTCTTGAGTTCAGAATCATCTGTCTCGACGCTTCGGGCATCCGTTCATGGCTCGCTTCTCTATCTTCTGACTTGACGGCGAACTGCGAGAACAAGCACTGCAATCTGCACAGGCCCCAGGATTCGCAGGGCGCTCTCTCCCCACACGGCCCAGAGATTCAGCGGAACAAGGGCTTTGGCTTCCTGGAGCGTAGCGACTCGAAGGACGTGATTGAGAACCAGCATGAATGCCAGGTCTTGGTCGAACCAGACGTTGCTGATTGCCTCCACCAGAATCGCAGAGGTCAGTAGAAGCGCGACCAGAAGGATTAGTGCCCAGGCCCAACGCTCACCGTAGAGGCTGGCGAAACGGTACGCTCGAAGGAGGTATAGGTCTGAGTCCCTGCGTTCCAAGACGCGAATCCGAGACTCCATCTCGCCAATGTGGAAGTCGCCTGCATGTCCGTAGCCGTGGTTGTCCTCGTAGTTCCTTCTGAGTCGGCGATACAGCACCTCAAGCGCTCCACACGAAGTATCCGGGTTCGACTCATCCGCAACGACAGCGGTTCTGATTCCCAGTAGCCTGACTTGTCTGGGCCAAGAAACGTTCTGGAACGACCACTCGGAGACCTCGCTACCCGCAAGGCGAACGCCCGACATGTCAACATCCGTGAACTGCATTCGGTGCGGCATTTCGCTGGCAACAGATGTGAAGTCGGTCTCGGGGGCAAACTCTGTCCGCTCAAAGAATGCGCTGGCCTGGAATAGCGCTTCGTGAAAGCGAGTTGGTGCCGAGAACATCGCATCACGAAAGACCGCTCTGGATTTGAACAGCGCCGAATCAAGGTAAGCGGGGATGGCGAACTCGCTTCTTGTGAAGTCCGCGCGACCTGCGAAAGTCGCCTCCTTCAGCATGATGCAGTGTTCGGATGTGTATTGGGGGCCTCGCGGCGATTTGCGGAACTTCGAGTCGGTGAACTGCGCCTCGTCGAGGAACGCAACTTCGTTCCCCCATAGCGTTCCTGATAGGCGCATCCCTTGGAAGGACGCCGCTCCCTGAAAGCGTGCGCTCACGAGGTCGAACGCATCCATCAACACCGCGTTGTTGAAACTTGCGGCGGCGTTGAACTTCGACAGCCCGAAGTGACCGCCCTTGAAGAACTTGGTGCGGTCGGCGCTGAAGGTGCCATCGAAGACGCAGGAGGAGAACCAAGCCTCTCCGTGAAACTCGGCCCCATCGAAGTCAACCAAGTGGCTGAAGGTGCTCTCGTCGAAGTAGGCACTGTCCGCGAAGCGGAAGCCAAGGAAGCAGACCGCCGTGCCAAATCGCGAGTGGCGGAAGTCAACTGGTGCTGGGAAGGTGCGTTCCTCCAGAGCGTCGTAGATGAGCGTCCATGGCGCGGATGCAGGAATGTAGATGCCAACAAGGTCGATGGTGCCATCGATAGGGTTGTCCACTGCCCATCGAATCTCTTCCATCATGGTCGCAGTGGTCTTTCGGTCCTGCTCAAGGTGCAAGAGACATCTATCGCGGCCTTGAAGAGTCTCCCTCTGACAACGGTGGTTATCAGCCTCTTCGGCGAGGTACTGCGTGAACTCGCATTGCGGCATACGGTTTCTCCTAACGGCCCCTGTGCGGAAGCCCCCTCGCATCTAACGAATCATCTAACAAATCTAACGGATTTCCCCCGAAATCCCCCCAACTTCTTCCATTGTCCCATACCTGTTGCTCGTCTCGCTTTACGCTATCCGACCAGCAGTGCTAGTATTCTCAGGCACCACACGCGGGTGTGGCGGAACGGCAGACGCGCATGGTTCAGGTCCATGTGGGGGCAACCCCGTGGAGGTTCAAATCCTCTCACCCGCACCATAGGGATTATCAGTGGCTTCGTCGGACATGTCCGACGAAGCCACTGTCTTTTTTGGAGCCCACAAATTCCCTGAACCGTGGTGGAATCCGGAGCTTGGGGGAAGAAGAACCTAGCGCCATCGCTACTGAAAGAGACTGCTATGAAGAGGAAGACCCACGGTCGACTCGTGTTGTCGCTATTGGCAATCCTCGCGGTCGCGCTGCTGAGTGGCTGCGGCGGGTCTGGTGACTCTGCCCAGCCTGCGGATACGACCACCCAAGAGCAGGCGTCCGAGCCAGCGGAGATTCCTCTTGTCAGTGAGATTGACTACGAGGCGCTGCTCACGCCGGCAGATGTTGAGAGTGTGTCGGGACTCAGCGGGCTCATGACGGTGCCGTACGACCCATCGATCGGCGCGGGTGGCGATGTGAATATCGCCGAGGCAGACGGGCAGTTGGTTGTAATGCTCATCGTAGAGGGTCCTGAGTATTACGAGATATGGAAGGGCGACGGCCAGACGTTCTTACGCGCCTACACACCTGTAGTTGGCGAGGAGTCCTTCATTGGTCCGGTCGAGTCTGTCACCCCCGACTCATACATCTTTGGGTTCCGCACCGAGTCATACTCGGTGGTCGTGGACACGTTCTTTCGAGTACAGGGAGTGACCAAGATCCTTTCGGTGGAGCAACTCGCTGAGCTCGCCGGAATCGTTGAGTCACGCCTCTAGCGATCGATTGCGGTAACGCGAAGGCCCCGCCGTCGCGGGGCCTTTCTCGTTCCGTGTGTCAGCAGGCGGAGGGACTGACATCCGCTTGCGGGTCACTGATCCAATGCCACCACACTGAGAACTTCAGCTTCCGGACCCACCGGCACAGTTTCTCCTGCTGAGCCGGTGGGTCCTCCGCTGAAGAAGACCGTCCCATGACCGTTCGTGGTCGTTGCTACCTCGATCTGCCACGGGGTGTTGGAGAGTACGGTGACGCCTTCGCTGGTGAAGGTGGCCGACACCGAAGCGCGAACGCTCACGGAGAGCGTTACGTCTGCGTTCGCTCGCTCGGCGACGAGTCCCAAAGCGGCACCGACGAGGACGCTGACGAGCGCGAGCGCGAGGACTGACCGCTGTCGCGCTCCCATGACTCGTCGAGTACCTGTTCTCACCGTGTGTATCATGCCGCTTGTCACCCTCCTTGTACCATTCATCGGGGACTAGCGGTCACAACTGTGTGATGAGTGAACCTAATCGGCTAATCTGTTGCGCCAAGCGGTCGAAGAGGGACATAGAACGGACTATTTGGAATGACAAACGGCCGCACCCCGGGGGATGCGGCCGCCATGTGTATCCAAGTCGCGCAGGCGAAGGTACCGGACTAGCGCTTCTTGCGCCTGAGATCGAGCTTCATCGTGAGGATACGGTCCGACGAGAACATACGTGCGGCGACCGCAACGAGCACCACGAACCAGATCAACTGGTACACGATGCCGGCACCCCCAGCACCTCATGCGTCATCAAGTCCCCCTCAACTCACGAGCACAGTTTTCGCGGTCCGTTTACATGGTTGCTCTCACCATGCCCGATTGTGTAGTGCCCGCCGGCACAGCGAGCCTTTGCTCGGTCGGGGTATCTACTGAATGCAGGAAGGGGCACACATGGATGCGTACACGCCCGTCAAGGGCAAATGCACGTGGTGGCGCGAGATTCCGGACTACGAGGATGCCTACTCGCTTCAGGTCGCAGAAGCTGAGAAGCGCGTGAGCTGTCAGTGTTTCGTCGAGGGTCACTACTGGACGCATGCGCGCAAGGACGTTCCCGGGGAGTGTCCGCTGTCCAGATCGTGCCGCTACTACATCAAGTACACGTAGCGCCGGGCGGCGAGGTGACTCGAGTCAGGGTGCTCCAACGGAAAGTAACGACTTAGTGGCGGCCCCTTTACCTGCCAGGGTCCGACGACGATACTTGCGCGTCCGCACTATTCACTCACGCGCGAGAAATATGAGAAACCGTGACAACTGAGACCCTCAAGCCACACGTTGAGAAGGCCGTCTTTGGCTTTGGCATTATCAATCCACTTACCGCGATTCCCCAGTTGTATCAGGTCTGGGTATTCAAGCATGTTGCAGGACTATCCATGATCACGCTATCAGGCGCATTGCTCATGGCGCTCCTGTGGACCCTGTACGGAGTCCTTGGCCGTCAGACCGTGATCTGGGTAACCAGCATTGCCTGGGTTGCAATGAATGGCCTCACGCTGCTCGGTGTGGCGCTATTCACCTAGGCACTCGTTCCGTACTCACGGTGCTGCTATCGACCGATTCCATCGGCTGTTGCATACTAGTAGTGCTGATGAGACGGAAGAAGAGTAGTACATGCCATTTGCCGAGTTAGGACTCGGGTCGAACGCTGTTGACGGCGTGAAGGCCCTCGGCTGGAACGAGCCGACACCGATACAGACCAAAGCAATTCCCGAGGCGCTGCAAGGTCACGATATTCTTGCGTGTGCCCAGACAGGCACAGGCAAGACGGGAGCGTTTGTGCTGCCCGTGCTGGAGCTGATTCCCCACGAGGGACGCATCCGCGCGCTTATCGTCACCCCGACTCGCGAACTCGCCTACCAGATCGAAGAGATGGCGCAGAAGCTCGCCCACCATACTCATCATGCGGTTACCGCCGTGTATGGAGGGGTCGCGTACGGAACGCAGATCAAGCGGCTCACCCACGGCGTTGATGTGCTTGTGGCAACCCCGGGCCGTTTGCTCGACTTAGAGAGCAAGGGAGTCGTAGACCTGTCGCATGTTGAGATCCTCGTGCTCGATGAGGCGGATCGCATGCTCGACATGGGATTCTGGCCCGACGTGCGCCGCATTCTGCGATTGCTGCCCAAGAAGCGTCAGAACATGTTCTTCTCGGCGACCCTCAATGACACGATTCAACGGGTGGTTGGAGACATGCTCACGGACCCCGTGACGGTTTCTGTGGCTCCCGCATCAACAACTGTCGAGAATGTCGAGCAGCGCGTCTATCCGGTTAATCCTGCGCAGAAGACGGAACTGCTCGTGGCTCTTCTCAGATCTATGAGTGAGTACCGCGCCATCATCTTCGCCCGCACGAAACGCCGTGCTGACCGGCTTACCGAGGCACTCAACGCCAGCGGTGTCGATGCTGCGGTGATACACAGCGATCTGTCCCAGGTAAAGCGCAGCAAGACGCTCGAGCAGTTCCGCTCAGGCAAACACGCCCTGCTTGTGTCCACTGATGTGACTGCTCGCGGAATCGATATCGAAGGCGTCACGCATGTGATCAACTACGATGTTCCCGATCGCCCCGAGGACTACGTCCACAGGATCGGACGGACTGCTCGCGCAGGCGAGAAGGGTATCGCGATCACGTTGCTGGCGTACGAGGAGATGGGATCCCTGCGTGACATCGAGCGCATGACGGGTCATGTGCTCGAGAACACGGACGTAGAGGGATTCGACTACGCGGATCGCGTGGTTCCCAATTCCGAGCGCAAGACCCAGGACATGGGCGCTCGCTCGCTGTTCTCCGGCGGGGTCGGCAGGCGCGGCGGGCGCAAGCGCACGCGCCGCTTCTAGGTCCCGGTTTCTGCGCCACAGCTGATTCAGTGCTGAAGGAGAACCGTGCCACGCCCTAGTGACATCCAGACGTTTGTGACGCGCGTGCTCGATCACTACCGCGAGCATGGTCGAGATGGCATGCCGTGGCGTGAAACCAGTGACCCGTACGCGATCCTGGTATCCGAAGTCATGGCACAACAGACGCAGATCGGGCGCGTGCTTCCCAAGTACAACGCATGGCTTGAGCGATTTCCCTCCGCCGACGCACTCGCCGCCGCCCCGCTCGAGGCGGTGCTCGAATTGTGGCAAGGCCTGGGCTACAACCGACGCGCCGTCGCCCTCAAGCGAGCTGCCGAGGAGATCTCGTCCACCCACGGCGGCGTTGTTCCGCGCGAGGCAGCAGCGCTGCTCGCGTTGCCCGGCGTGGGCCCGGCTACGGCTGCAGGTGTGCGGGCGTTCGCGTTCGGGGAACCGGGGCGCTATCTCGAAACCAACGTGAGGGCCGCACTGCTGCACGACTTCTTTGGGGATCGCGACGCGGTGGGCGATTGTGAACTCGCGCCCGTGCTCGACGCAGTGCTGGAGGCTGCGCTCGCGGGGACTGATGATCGCGAGTCGGTAGACCCACGCACCTGGTACTACGCTCTGATGGACTACGGAGCACATCTCAAGGCCACGCGCCCCAATCCCTCGCGCGCCAGCGCGCATCACACGCGGCAATCCAGGTTCGAGGGCTCGCACAGGCAGAAGCGGGCGCGAGCGTTGCGTTTGGTGATGGCGAGTCCGGGAATCACCCCGGAAGGTCTCGCCACGGAGCTCTCGGTCGATCTCGAGACAGGCGAGCGGATCGTCCACGAGCTCGTGGACGAGGGCTTCGTGCATCGTAGCGATGGCGGTCTGCGAATCGCGGACTAGGCTGCTCTCGGTTACTCGCCGGCCGCGTCGTCCTCGAGCGCCGCGAGCACCTCGCGATAGGCCAGCCCCTCGCGCGCCGCGATCGCCGCGATGTCGTCGTGTTCCGCACGGGCTCGCCCTGCGCCGACCTTGAATCGCACTGCACCCCACACGGTGTCTCTGACCTCGACATCGCGCACCGCCTCCCAGCGCTCCAGGCGGGCCACCCGAATCCCCAACGTGCCGGTCTCGGCCGCCAGAAGCGCAGCGAGGCGCTGCTCATCGGCGGGCGCACACAGCACGTCTACCTCAATGCCGACTCGCCCTTTCTTCATGCCGATCGGACGCTGCCACACATCGAGTGCGCCCGCCTCGATCAGGCGATCGCACGCGAAGGCCGCATGCTCGGGAGTGATGTGATCGATCGAGGTTGTGAGCGTGATTACGTTCCCGATCGTGGCATCTGCGCCGAGCGCGAGCGGGTCGCCGAGTGTGAGGGTCGCGATATTGGGGAGCCCCGCGAGCTCACGGCCACCCGCGCCACGGCCGACGCCAACGGGCGACATGGGAGGCAAAGGGCCAAACGAGGAAGCGTGCGCCGCCACCAGTGCTGCTCCGGTCGGTGTTGTGAGCTCGAATTCCACGGGACCGCCATACACGGGGATTCCCTGCAAGAGCTCAGAGGTCGCAGGAGCGGGTACGGGCAGCGTGCCGTGCGATATCTCGATGGTGCCCGCGCCGAGGGCGACGGGCGAACAGATGAGCCGCTCGACATCGAGCGCAGCGAGGCCTACCGCCACACCCAAAAGGTCCGCTACCGTGTCTGCTGCCCCGATCTCGTGAAAGTGCACCTCGGTGGGGGTGACCCCGTGCACGCGGGCTTCGGCCTCCGCCAGCAGGCGGAATGCGCGAAGCGCATTCGCGCGTACGGGGTCAGGCAGCGCAGCTGCCTCGAGGCGCGCGCGAATGGTCTCCCAGGTACGCCAAGTCGTATCGGACGAGAGTATCTCGACCGATACGCCCGCGATTCCGCTGCGTGTCGTGCGCTCGGCGACTACGCGCGCATCGAGCCCCACTGTGGCGCACGCGTCTTCGACGCGGGCGGGGTCGAGACCGAGATCGATCAACGCGCCCAGGAACTTGTCACCCGAGATGCCGCTTGAGCAGTCGAGATAGGCGATCACTCGCTCTCGCCATCCTCGGCCGTGGGCTGTGGCTCTGTGGAGGGCTCGTGGGCAGGCAGCTGATTGATGCGCGACGCGATCGCAGCCGCGCCAAAGCCGTTGTCGATGTTCACCACGGAGAGTCCGCTCGCGCATGAGTTGAGCATGGTAAGCAGGGGAGCCACTCCGCCAAAGTTCGCGCCGTACCCGACGGACGTTGGGACTCCGATCACCGGGCACGAGACCAGTCCGGTCACCAGTGAGGCGAGTGCGCCCTCCATGCCGGCGACTGTGATAATGACCCGGGCCGAGCGGAGCACGTCTTGGTGAGCGAGCAGTCGGTGCACGCCGGCCACGCCCACATCAAAGACGCGGGTTACCCGATTCCCCATGATCTCGGCGGTAACCGCTGCTTCCTCGGCAACGGGGATATCCGCGGTCCCGCCCGTGGCGACCACGATGTGCCCATGCTCAGGTCGGGTCTCTCGCCTGTCGACAACGACGGCGCTGGCCCTCTCATAGAAGTGCGCATCCGGCGCAACCTGTGCGATGGCCTGGAAGTGAGTCGCATCGGCACGAGTGGCGAGCAAGACATCGCCGTGATCGAGCAGCTCGCGGCTCACCGAGCGTACCTGCTCGGGTGTCTTGCCCTGGCAGAATATGACTTCGGGGAAACCGCATCGCATCTCGCGGTGATGATCGACCTTGGCATCTGAGACGTCTCCGAACGGAAGGCGCTCAAGCGAGGTCAGCGCGTCACCTACGGCAGTATCGCCGGAAGCAACACCCTCGAGCAGGGCACGCAGGGATTCAAGATTCACGCAACCACCTTTCCTAAGCGAAGCGCAGAGCCGGTTCGCACTTCGACACCCACGGGTCGGAGTGGCACTATAGTGTCACACCGCAATGGCGTCTTGCTGCTGTGTTGTATCCTACCCGCACCCACACGGAGCGCCCGTGACATCGACTCTTGAACAACAGAATCCGTTCGAGCGCTCATATCTGACCGCGCGCTATGTCGTGGGCGCGACCCTCGTCGGATTCACGGCGGTGGGAGTGGAGTACTATCCCGAACACGTGACCCGCACCGTCTCGCTGCTCGGCACATTCATCTTCATTGTCGCCACAGTCGGGCTCCTCATTGCGAGAGTCACGTTACGCACCTCGATTGAGACAGTCGTCTTGTGGGTTGCCCCGCTTGATCTGATGGCGATCGGACTGATCGGGGTCGGATTCCATGAGTTCGAAGATCCCGTCTACGCCCTCTTGCTGGCAATGCCGATCCTTTACGCATTCTTGCTCCGGAGGCGCGACATCTGGATCCTTGGCGTTGCAGCCGCGGCCGTGTATCTGCTGTCGCACGGCCCCTATGTGATGGCGGTCGACCCGCTCACGTATGCAACGCTTGCTGCGAAGGCGGGCGTCATCATACTCATCAGCTGGGTGGTTGGAGCTGGTGAGGCGGCTCAACTCAAGAGGGAGAGTCAGATCAGCCACGGCACTCTGGAGAAAGAGCGCCTGAACACACAGCTGCAGCAGCGCCTTTCAGAGCTTCAGGCGGTCTCGCAGATCACAGAGATCATCCATTCGTCCCTCGATTTCGATCGCGTTGGTCCTCTCGTGCTTGAAGTGCTGACGAAAGTACTCGACGTTCCGGCATGTTGCCTGTTCGTGATCGACAAATCTAAAGCTGACACGCTCTTCTCGGCAAGTGTGGGAATGGCGAGCACCACGTTGCCCATGCCCGCGGGTGCGGCGCCCTCGGATATCACGATCGGTGACACGCATTTCTCATGCTTGTCGGTACTGGATCATCATCAGATGATGGTAGTGTTCTGCGCCGATTCGAGTGTGATCGACGCGCTCTCAGATGAGGATCAACTGGTTCTTCAGGCCGTCTCAAGTGAGCTGGTCGTTGCAGTCGAGAACTCGCAGCTCTACAAGCTTACCAAGCGGCTCGCCATCACAGATGAGCTCACCGACCTGTACAACTATCGGTATCTCCAGCAACGACTGGACGAGGAGATCGAGCGCGCCAAACGGTTCCACAAGGACTTCTCCCTACTCATGATCGATGCAGATGACTTCAAGCGCTTCAACGACACACAGGGACATATCGCGGGAGATGTCGCGCTCGCCGACCTTGGTAGAGTTGTCCGAAGTGTTGTGCGCGAAGTCGATGTCGTGTGTCGTTACGGGGGCGAGGAGTTCTCGGTGATGCTTCCGGAAACAGACGCGGCGGGGGCCTACGTGGCCGCGGAGAAGATCCGTGAAGCGATCGCCAACTACCAGTTTGCCGATGCGGATGGCGCTCGTAACGCCTGCTTGACCGTAAGCCTCGGCCTGGCCACGTTCCCCACCCACGCTCCTGACAAAGAGTCACTTCTTCGTGCGGCCGATGATGCACTGTATCAGGCCAAAGGAACCGGCAAGAACCGTGTGCGCTCACCGCACACTCAGCGAAGTACCACTGTCATAGAGGGGAAGTCGATACTGTGACGCGTTATGCATTTCTCGGACCAGAAGGCACGCACACCAATGCTGCGCTACTGAAGTTCACCGGAGACGCAACCGACGTTGAGCCGATACCCTTTCCCACCATCGGCGAAGTATTCAAAGCCGTGGAGCGCGGGAAGGCGAAGTTCGGTATCGTTCCGATCGAGAACTCGGTCGAAGGCTCGGTCAACGCGACGCTCGACGCGCTCGCCTTCGAGTCCGACCTTGAGATACAGGGCGAAGTCGTGCTCGACATCCACCACGCACTCTGCGTGAAGTCAGGAACCAGGCTCGAAGACATCACGCGCGTTGTGAGTCACCCGCAGGCCAATGCCCAGTCCCGACGTTGGCTCACCGAGAATCTTCTCGGCAAGCCGATCGAGGCCGCGAACTCGACTGCCGAGGCGGTCAAGATGGCTGTCGGGAATCCGGGAGTCGCCGGCATTGGAAGCGCCTTTGCTGCCCAGGTCTACGGCGCCGAGATACTAGCCGAGGAGATCGAGGACTTTGCGGGGAATCAAACGCGCTTCGTGGTGGTCGGGCAGGGGCTCAGGGAGCGCACGGGTGACGACAAGACGTCGCTCGCGCTGTTCATGAAGGCCGACAAGCCCGGAACTCTCCACATGATCTTGTCCGAATTCGCGTTCGGACAGATCAACCTCACCAAGATCCAGTCACGCCCCACGCGCAAGCAACTAGGCGACTACATGTTCTACATCGATTTGTCGGGACATGTGGATGACGAGAATGTTCGTCTGGCGCTTGACTGCTTGCGCCTCAAACTCCGACAGGTCAAAGTGCTTGGAACATATCCCCGCGCCTGATAGAGGAGTCGCATCAGTGTCAGACGAACGAGTGCTTGTGATGGGCATCGGCAACGTCCTTATGAAGGACGAAGGAGTCGGCTGTCGCATCGTTGAGCTTCTCCATGAGCGCTATGAGTTCCCCGAACATGTCGAGGTGACGGATTCGGGAACCATGGGCATGATGATCATGAATCTGTTCCGGGATCGCGACTTCGTACTCGTAATCGATGCGGTGGATGGCACCGGTCATCCTCCGGGAACCGTGATTCGACTCGCCCCGGAAGATATCGCGCCGAATCAGGTCATGCACTCGCTTCACGACACACGCTTCGTTGATGTGCTCGAGGCTTCGGAACTCGTGGGCGTCAAGCCTGAGGCCTACTGCGTGGGCGTGCAGATCGAGGACATGAATCCGGTCGATCTGACCATCGGGCTCTCCGACTCACTCGAAGCCGCGCTCGATACTGCGATCGATTGTGTGATCACGGTTCTCGCTGAGCGCGGGATAGAGGTCACTGAGCGCTAGGCGAAGTTCTGCAACGGCACGCATCGCTCAAGATCCAACAGGCGAGGGCTACTCCTCGGCGTAGAGGAATCCCGCATCAAAGAGCTCGGAGTCGTTCTTGAGTCGCGCCACGGTCGCTTCGGGATCGCGCTCATCGATCGCAATCACATAGGTCCCGTCGCCAAATGGTGCGACCTCGGCGCTCGCAAGGCCGTTGCGCGCAAGCACCTCGTCGATCGAGGCGCCCGGCTTGAGCCACACCGCGACACCGCCCTTAACCACATCAAGGCCTGAGATGCTCTCGATCACGCCACCGCCCGAGCTGTTCTCACCGGTGGATTCTGTCGCTCCGCACGAGCGCCAGAACAGCAGGATCAGGATGATGACCACAACTACCAGCAGAATCGAGGCAAGCGCAACGTAGGAGCGCTGCTCTTCTGCCGGGGGCTCCTCGGTGTACGTGGGCGTGTA
This sequence comes from Actinomycetes bacterium, assembly GCA_024637115.1. GTDB lineage: Bacteria > Actinomycetota > Coriobacteriia > Anaerosomatales > JAGXFU01 > JAGXFU01. Next base: position 23,759 of record JAGXFU010000017.1, on the reverse strand, counting down.
CTCGTCCATGCACGTATCCCTTTCCATCATGGCCGGAATCGGTCATCGGTCCGCCTGGCTTCGGGCGATTTCACCTGTGTTCAGAGTATAGACGACGAATGGCGGGGGAGAGATACGGGACTGTACAGGGGCTCGTGTACGTGATACCACGATAAGCAACACTTATGCGACAGGATGCTACGTGCTTATGTCGTATTGAACGATACACGTCATTTCAAGCTGTAGGAGGCAATCCATGAGTGATGCACCTGTCGATTATCGTCCCATGTGGACGGAGCTCGGTCTCGACCTCGAAGCCCACGACGCGCTTCTCGGTGCTGTTGGGCCGATGTACGCCAATGCGTATATGGCCCAGGAGGGTCGTCCGGAGGGGACCGGCTACTTCGACTTTGTAATGAGTGAGATCCACGGACTGCGCATCAAAGAACTCGATGATTTCCGCAAGGCCGGCAACAAGGTGGTGGGCACGTTCTGTCTGTATGTCCCGGAAGAGATCGTGCGGGCTCATGGCGCGCAATGCGTGGGACTCTGCGCAGGTGCGGAGTTTGCCTACGACGAGGTCGAGCGCATCCTGCCGCGCAATACCTGCTCACTGATCAAGTCGTTCATGGGCTTCAAGCTGGGCAAGGTGTGCCCCTATATGGAGGAGTCCGATCTTGTGATCGGCGAGGCGACCTGCGATGGCAAGAAGAAGGCCTACGAGCTGCTTGGCGAGCTGCACAACGTACACGTCATGGAGCTCCCCCAGATGAAGCGCGAGCGCGACAAGGAGTTCTGGCGTGCCGAGGTTCGCGATCTGATCTCCAAACTCGAGGAACTAACGGGAAACACGATGACCGAGGAGACTCTGCGAAGCGCGATCAAAGAGGTCAACGACAAGCGTCGGGCTCTTCAGCGCGTGTGGAAGACTCGCAAGGCCGATCCCGTGCCCATCAGCGGCAAGGACGCACTGCTCGCAACGCAGATTGCGTTCTATGACGATGTTCCGCGTTTCACCCAGATGGTCAATAATCTCGCCGATGAGGTCGAGCAGCGAGTGGCCGATGGAGTAGGCGTTGCGCCCAAGGGCGCCAAGCGCGTATTGGTCACCGGCGCGCCCATGTCGATTCCGAACTGGAAGATTCACGATATCGTGGAGACGTCCGGCGGCGTGATCGTGAGCGAGGAAATGTGCACGGGGTCTCGCTACTACGACAAGCTCGTGGATGAGGATGGCGCCACAATGGACGAGCTCATCGACGGGATTGCCGACAAGTACCTCGACATCAACTGCGCCTGCTTCACGCCAAACGAGGGTCGAATGGAAGACATCCTCGCCATGGCAAAGGACTGGAACGTCGATGGCATTCTGCATTACTCGCTTCAGTTCTGCGGTCCGTATCAGATTGAAGCAACACAGGTCGAGCGTGTGGCCAAAGACGCCGGAATCCCGATCCTCAAGATCGATACGGACTACTCGATGGAAGATGTCGGCCAGCTCTCCACGCGCGTCGAGGCGTTTCTCGAGATGCTCTAAGTGATAATCATTCTCAGATGAGAGTCCTTGGCATAGATATCGGGTCTCGGAGTGTGGACGGCGTGTGGTTGCATGACGGACGCGTCGTCCACTCTGAGGTCACCGACACCGGCTTTGACCCCCAGTCGATCGTACGCGGCTTTGTGAGTCGGGAGCAGCATGATGCCGTGGTGGCAACCGGATACGGCCGTCACGTTGCGCGCGAGCTGCTTGGTTGCCAGGTCGTGACTGAGATCAAGGCGTACGCTCGAGGTGCGGCACATCTGTTTCCCGGCGCAGCAGCGGTTCTCGATATCGGAGGGCAGGATACGAAGGTGATTGCGCTCGGGCCCGGCGGTTCGGTGGCCGATTTCGAGATGAATGACAAGTGCGCCGCGGGAACCGGCAAGTTCCTCGAGGTGATGGCCAGCGCCCTTGGCTTCACGCTTGATGAGTTGGCAGATGCCGCGCTTCTGGCCGATTCAGGTATCCAGGTCTCAAGTATGTGTACCGTGTTCGCCGAGAGCGAGGTCACGGGACTTGTCCATCGCGGAGTGGACCGGGGCCGGATAGCTCGCGGATTGCACGAATCAGTGGTGAAGCGCACTCACGGCTCGCTCAAGCGGACCGGGGCGGGCATGCCGTTGGTGTTTGCGGGCGGAGTTGCCAATAACCGGGCAATGATCGAGCTGCTCTCAACAACGTTGCAGAGCGCTTTGCTGATCCCGGACAACGCTCAGACTGTTGGCGCACTGGGGGCAGCCCTGAGTCACGCTGACTAGCGGAGCTGTTCTCGCATCGGCCCGGTGCGCACGCTATATTGTCTAGACCATCGAGAGCCTGGCAGATTCGTTGTCGAGAGGACTCTGCTCGTCGTGCCTGCGTATGTAGCTGACTTGCACAACCACACACCGCTCGTTGTCGACTATCGCGGGCCGGCGACAACGACTGCACGGGACATCGTCACCAGTGCCCTGGACGCCGGTCTCGATATCTTTGCTGTGACCGATCACTTCGCCTTTGGTCTTGTAGGAGCGATTCTCGATGCTGCCACGGAGATCTGCGCTGAGACGGGTCGCGAGCTTCTGGTGATTCCCGGCGCTGAGTTGCGCATCACATACGGTGCAGATGAAGTGCATATCACACCGCTCTTTTCCCCGTCGGATTACGAGAAGCCCCTGAAGGCACTGTTCGACTTCGTTGGTTTTGACTCCGGAAGCATGACTCCGCAACAGCTCCCCCACGCCACGGTCGAAGTCGATCCCGCCCGGGTATGTCGGCGCATTCTGGACCTCGGCGGCATTGCGATCATTGCGCATGCCGATCGGTACTTTGGCGATTACGCTCTCATTGATGCAGGTATCTTTGAGCAACTGCTCGACGAACCGGCCGTAGCGGGAGTCGAGATGCTCGACCGGGAGAACTGCAACCTGCTCTACGGGATGAGCGTGTCCGCTCTCGGATGTTCCGATTCGCACGCGCTTGAGGAGATTGGCCGACGCCGCACTATGATTGCGATGCCTGCTCTCAGCTTTGGCGATCTCAAGCGAGCACTCTACCGCAACTCAACGGTGCATCTTGGCGGAAGACTGCCCGACTCAGACGCACCCGCACTCGACGAGCACGGTCAAAGCGGTTAGGCAGTTACGCTATTCAGTTCGGAAAGGCTCATAGTCGCGGGGCCAGTGCAGGCCGGTGTGCGAACTGAGTCTCCCACCGGAATAGCGCACGGTACCCCGGGCGTTGAGCATCAATGGCATGAAGTCGCTGCCGAGCATGTGCCCCAGGATTCCTTGTGCGCACGCACGCTCGTCGAATGAGACCTGCTCGTCCGGTGCGACCGCATCGGCGAGAACCGCGAAGGGAACCGGGTCGCCGGAATGAATCAGTTCCGTGCCGGCTGGCGTACCGTGATCACCCGTTACCACCACGATCGTTCCGGGTGGCAGAGAGCTGAGCGCGCGACCATCAAAGGTGTGAGGCGTACGTTTCGAAAGTCCGCCCAGGCCCCGGTCGATCGCGGCGAGCACATCGCGCTTCGCCACCGGGTCCTTGCGGTGTCCTGCGACGTCAGGTGCCTTTTGGTGTACGAGTACGAAGTCGGCTCCATCGTGGAGCGCGCGGATTCCCGATTCCAGTCGCATCGAGGTGTCCTCGGCAAGGTTGGGCAGTGATGCTACCTGCTGATGTTCCATGCCAAGGAGCTGTCCCATGCCTTCAAAGATCCGCGATGAGCTGACAATGTGGCCGCGCATGCCTGTCTGAGCTGTGAATGATGCTATGTCGCGTGGCTCCGAGACCCACTTGAGAAGCAGAAAGGGGCGTTCGTCAGAGGTGTCAGCGGGAGCGAGCTCCGTGTAGATGTGCTGGAGATATGCGGTGAGCGCGTTGGCGGTCGCAGAGGCCGCGAGCCAGTCAGTGGCGCTGTCGAGCGGCCTGACGCTGCCTGCGGGCCAGCCGTTATTGTGCGGATCGGTGTCGGTGATGTCGGGCGAGGGCAGGGTCGCGCCGTCGGAACTGCCTACGGTGACGATCGCCTCCTCACCACCAGTGTGTATGAGGTTCACGCGCAGGCCGTCGTGTTCGAACTCGGAGATGCGCGCTGCCATCTCTGCAATGACGTCGCCATCCGCGCGCGGATGGCGTTCAACGATCTCGAGCGAGCCATCGGGCTGTGGACGTACGGTGACAAAGATGGCGTGCAGAACGATCTGGTGTGGATGCAGCTCGAGGCCCGCGCCGAGCGCTTCGAGGGTTCCTCGGCCGGGATAGTCTGATTGGGGATAGCCGAACAGCACGAAGTGCGCGAGGTCAGTCCCGGGTGCGCGACCGGGGCCTACTGTGTGGAGGATGCCGGTGGCTGATGCGGCCGCAAAGGCGTCGAGGTTCGGAGTATCGGCTGCCGCGAGCGGCGTGAGTCCGCCAAGGATGGGCCAGGGGCGATCGCCCATACCGTCGAGCATGATAACGAGAAGCGGCGGCGCGGGTTGTGTCATGAGAACCTCCGCTGTCTAGCGTACCCGAACGGGTCGCGGAGGGCGCTACTGAGCTTAAGGAAGAACTCCCGTGGGGTGGCAGTTCAGGCACAGGTCGTCATCCGTCTCAACGAGGAGGCGCGTGTTCTGCGTTTCGTGGGGGAAGTTCTGGAATCGCGGATTGTCGCTTGCCGTGCGTCCGTCGGGAGCGGTGATCGTGACGGTTGCCGGGTCACCGGTCAGGCCATCGGCGCTGAGCGTTCCAACGAAGCGACTGTCTTCATGGCACTGCTGGCAGATCGGTGCGTGACCGTCCTGCTGTACGGTGCGGGGGTAGGGCATGAGAAAGCCGCGCGATGCAACAAGCCGATCGAACGGCCGGATCTCTGTGATCAGGGGATCGGCGTGCGTGGTGTGCGTCTCGTTTCGAGAACCCCAGATCGCCATCTGTCCGAGAACGGTCACGCCGGTGGGTGCATCGCTATTGAGGATTGCGACGTTGTCGTAGTAGAAGGGCGTCGTTGTTGAGACCAGCGAGTCGACCGGGTGGTTCATGGTCGGCCCGCTGTTCGAACGTCCTTTGTGACAGGCGAGACACCAGTCAGAACCGTATTCGGTGACCGCAGAGGTTGCGCTCGTTGGCTGCTGACGCAGGAGCTTTGAAGTCCACGGAGAGGCCCAGCGCCATATCGCTGATTCCACACGCTGCCGCTCACCCGTAAACGGCTCGATGAGATCAGAGCCGTGTGGACTATGGCAGTCGGTGCAGGTGAGGAATCCGTTCTGGTCACTGAACGTGACGGTGGAAATCCCGCCGCTGAGCGCATCGCCGCCGGGAACCTGGTCGGTCACGCCCACCCGGTGTCCGCCCCCCGGCTGCACGCCCGTGCGAGCTTCGATTGCGCCGTAGACACCCGAGCCGCCCGAACCATCATGGCACGTCTGGCATGTGTCAATGATCGTGGCCGCGGGTAGCAGCATGACGCCGCCGAGCGGGGCTAGGTGAACCGTGTGGCATGACTCGCACTTGTTTGTGGTGACCGCATAGTCACCGTGCGGACCCTGCCAGATCGGCGTGCCAGAGATATCGTGGCACGCCTCGCAGCTGGCGCCGTAATCATGGCACTGCACGCAGTCGGTGAGATCGTGTGTGAAAACGGACGTGGTGTTCCAACCATCGGGAATCGGCTGTGATTCGTCCCATGCGAGGGCCGGCACCGCGAACAGCGCCCCCAGAACGATAATGGCGGCACAAAGTACCGCAATTCTGCTGATTCGAGCCATGGTCCTCCGCCATCGCCGAGTATCACTCTTCAGAGTAGTCGTTAGGGTTCGTTCAGGTCAATGAAGCGAGGCACTCAGATGACGAAACGGGGAAGCCCTTTTGGGGACTTACTATCGAGCGTCAATTTGACGATTTTGGCGTAGTCGCGCTCATCGCCTGCGCTCAGTGCAGCGATGATGCTTCTACCCACGGGTTCGAAGAATTCGCCCAGGTAGCGAGCGTACCCGTCCTCGTTGTAGCGAACTGTGCCATCAGGTTCCGTGTAGTTGCCCGAGAGTTCACATCCGAGCTGCGCCTCACCTTCATCCCAGTCGGCACCCACGAGCGATGCCACCTCGCTGCCGCTGGCATTTCGGATCGGCTGAAGCAAATCGACATCACCAGAGGCCAGTACGCGGATGGCGGCGTTGATGCTTTCGGTGGTCTGTGAGAGTTTGATGCGCCCATCGTGCGTATCGCGCTCACCTGCGATCACCGGCGCTCCGTTGTGTTCCCACGACACGGGTACACGCAGCAGATGGAAGTAGAGATGGCACGCGAGACACGGCGACCACACCCCAAAACGTGAGGCGATATCATCCGCGAATTCACGGTTGAGCGCTGACCAGAGCGTCTCATTTCGAAGCTCCAGCGGCTCCAGCACCTCAACCTTCGTGCCGAGGAGCGCTTTCATCCGCTCGATGGCTCGTAGCGGTGCGGCATGGTCCCCTGTCTCGGTACCGGTGAATCCTACCGTGGGGAGAATGCGCGTGAAGTGACGAGCGTGTACCGCCGCCACGACCGCGGCAACGCTGTCGCGTCCGGCGATCTCGGCGATCGCGAGAGAAGTTGATGCGTGCTGCTTCATGCGAGACAGGATATCTGAAAGCGAAGTCACGCGTGGATCATCGGCTCTCATATGCGGGCTCCGCTATACTCCTTCGCAAGTGCGAATCCGCTCGTAGAGGAGGGCCCGTCCCATGTTGGATGCCAAGTTCGTCCGCGATAATCTCGATGTCGTTGCCCAGGCAATGGCAGACCGCGGGGCAGAGTGGGACTCCGGCGCATTCGAGAAGTTGGATCTGCGACGGCGCGAGCTGATCGGCGAAGTCGAAGTACGCCAGGCGCGTCGAAACGAAGCCTCCAAGGCGATCGGCGCTCTCATGAAAGAGGGCAAGCGCGAAGAGGCCGAGGCTGCTAAAGAAGAAGTACGTCTCATCAATGAAGAAGTCACAGCCCTCGACGCAGAGCGCGAGAGCATCGACGAGCAGGTCCGCGAGATTCTCGTTACCTCTCCCAACCTGCCGCACGAAAGTGTGCCGGTCGGTGCCGATGAGAACGACAACGTTGAAATCCGTAGGTGGGGTACTCCGCGTGAGTTTGAGTTCGAGCCGGTAGCGCACTGGGACCTTGGCCCCCAGATGGGAATCATCGATTTTGAGACCGGAGTCAAGCTCGCCAAGTCGCGCTTCGTGGTACTGGGTCGCGATGGTGCACGCCTCAATCGCGCACTCATCAACTTCATGCTCGATACCCACGGATCTCGCGGCTACACAGAGTGGGCTGTGCCCGCGCTTGCCAACTCAGAGACGCTCTTTGGCACCGGTCAGTTGCCCAAGTTCGAGGACGACCTCTTCAAGACCGACGAGGGGCTCTATCTGATTCCAACCGCCGAGGTACAGCTCACGAACCTGCATCGCGATGAAGTGCTTGAAGGGGACACCCTTCCCCGGCACTACTGCGCATACACGCCCTGCTTTCGTGAAGAAGCGGGCAGCGCGGGGCGCGATACACGCGGCATGATTCGCGTGCACCAGTTCGATAAGGTCGAAATGGTGAAGTTCTCGGAGCCCGAGTCGAGCTTTGATGAGCTCGAGGGCATGACAGCCGATGCCGAGAATATCCTGCAGCTCCTCGGCCTTCCATATCGCACGATTGTCCTGTGCACCGGCGACATGGGCTTCGGTGCGGCCAAGACGTATGACATCGAGGTCTGGTTGCCGAGTTATGAGAACTACAAAGAGATCTCGAGTTGCAGTAACTGCATGGACTTTCAGGCGCGCCGCGCGAGCATCAAGTATCGCGACCCCGGGACGTTCAAGGGCTCGCGACTTGTGCATACCCTCAACGGTTCCGGGCTGGCCGTCGGTCGCTGTCTCGTTGCCGTACTCGAGAACTATCAGCAGACCGATGGCAGTGTTGTGATTCCTGAGGTCTTGCGCCCGTACATGGGTGGTCAGGAAGTCATTCAGCCAGTGGGATAGGGCCGGTTGCGGGAGCTACCGACCGTGCGCGGGCATTCGCAGTACTCCATCGTCCTGACATGGTCAGGCGTCGAACGGGAATAAGGGTTCTATGCACGATCCCCCCTGACTGTCGCCGAGGAAGTCCATATCTCCCGCCACATCGATGGAGTGATTCGCATGTCTTTGAACCCCATTGTGCCAACGGTTCTCGTGGTCTTTGGCGCCACAGGAGACTTGATGGCTCGAAAGATCGTTCCATCGCTCTATCACCTGATGGGCAAAGGGGTCCTGCCCAATCAATTCTGTGCAATAGGATTTGGTCGCCGCGAGTGGGGCGACACTGAGATGCGCGCTCATGTGCGAACGATACTTACCGAGAAATATCCGCAGGCACCGTATGCAGACGTTGGCGCTCTTGCGCATCTGTTCAGCTATAGTCGCGGAACATTCAGTGATTCCGACGCCTATGACGCGCTCGCGGCTCGCCTCGCCCAGATCGATAGGGAATGGGGCGTGTGCTCGAACAAGCTGTTCTACCTCGCAGTGCCGCCTGAGCACTACCGCACGATCTTCACGAGTCTTGCTGAGAGCGGTCTGACTCAGTCATGCAGCGATCTCACCGGCTGGACGCGCATCTTGGTCGAGAAGCCGTTCGGAAACGACCAAGAGACATCGCGAGCACTCGATGAACTCCTCGGCACATTGTTCCTTGAGGAGCAGGTGTATCGGATCGACCACTATCTAGCCAAAGAGATGCTGCAGGGTATCCTCAACTTCCGCTTCACGAACAACCTGTTCGAGCACAGCTGGGATCGAACGGCCATCGAGTCGATCGATATCACATTGCATGAGTCGATCGGCGCAGAGAAGCGCGGGGCATTCTATGACGGCGTGGGGGCACTTCGCGATGTGGGCCAGAACCATATCCTGCAAATGCTCGCACTCATCACGATGGAGCAGCCTCAGGGAAACGATCCGGCGGCGATTCGAGCTGCGCGGGCCACGGCCGTTCGCGAGATGCTCAAACCACTTTCGGCCCAGGACGTGGCACGCGACACGTATCGTGCACAGTACGATGGATTCCGCGATATCAACGGAGTAGCAGACGATTCTCAAACTGAGACGTTCTTCAGGCTTCGTGCCCGTCTTGCCGGGCACCGTTGGGCTGGCGTGCCAGTCACGATGGAGTCAGGCAAACGCATAGAGGGCGTGTGCAAACAGATAGCCGTGAACTTCCGGCATCCGCATCCCTGCATGTGCGAGCCGGGGAAGCACTTCCAGAACCAGGTCATCTTCCAACTCGAGCCCAGCGACACGATCAAGATCATCTTCTGGGCCAAGAAACCCGGATTCGACAACGAGATCGAACGTCGCGAGTTCAGCTTCTTCCTCTACGAAAAGGAGGAGAAGGCGCAGTATGTCGAGGAGTACGCTCGCCTCCTGCTTGACGCGTTTCGCGGTGATCAGACTCTGTTTGTCTCAACCGACGAGATCCGTGCGATGTGGGAATTCATCGATCCCATAGTCGATGCCTGGGCGGTAGACGCCGTGCCACTCGATACCTATGCACCGGATACCCGGGAGGCTCCCGAGAAAGGTGCCGCTGCTCTCAAGACCGCATCTGCACGCGGCTCGGTTGGCGTTTTGGGATTAGGCAAGATGGGAGCGGCTCTGGCGCTCAATCTCGTTGACCATGGTTGGGACGTTGTGGCGTTCAATCGCACCGGATCCAAGACCGAGGCGCTCGCGGAATCGGGTGTTCGGGCTTCGTATTCCCTCAAGGAGCTTGCTGATGCGCTTGAGCCCCCACGTGTGGTGTGGGTCATGGTCCCTGCCGGTGATCCCGTCGACAGCATCTTGTTCGGAAGTGAGGATGAGCCGGGACTGTGGGATGTGCTCTCGCCAGGGGATGTGGTGATCGACGGTGGCAATTCGCTCTACAAGGATGACGACGAGCGGGCTGAGCGTCTCCGAGAGCGAGGCATCGACTTCCTCGATTGCGGAACGAGCGGTGGTCCGGGTGGAGCGCGCAGCGGAGCCTGCCTCATGATCGGCGGTGATCGCGAGGTCTTTGAACGTGTGGAGTCCGTGTTCGCTGATATCGCTCAATTGGACGGCTACCAGTTCTTTGAGGGCGCGGGAGCCGGACACTTCGTGAAGATGGTTCACAACGGCATCGAGTACGGGATGATGCAGGCGATCGCTGAGGGATTTCAGATAATGAAGCGCTCGCCATTCGATCTCGATCTGACGCGCGTGGCGGATGTCTATCAGAACGGCAGCGTCATCGAGTCGCGGTTGGTTGGCTGGCTTGAAGATGCCTATCGCGAGATGGGCGAAGATCTTGAGGGTGTGAGTGGCACTGTGAGCCATACCGGAGAGGGAGCATGGACGGTCGACGCCGCTCATGAGTTCGAGTTGAAGGCCGCCATCATCGATGGGGCGCTACAGTTTCGGATCGAATCCGAGCATGACCCGAGCTATGCAGGGCAGGTACTCTCCGCGTTGCGCAATCAGTTCGGAGGGCACGCTCTTAACGGCTAAAGCCTACATCGACGCGTCAAGCTCGGTGAGGCGTTCTGTGTCGGTTGGTAGCATGTCCACGGGTATGTTCTCTCCCACGATGTCCATTGCGAGCAGCCGAGCGCAGTGGGTGTTGTCCTCAAGGCAGAAATGCTGCTTCATGTTGTGGTTGAGTTCGGGGGAGTAGCCGACCTCGGAGACGAAGAAGTCGCATATTGAGGTGTACGCGCATTCAGGCACAGAGCCTCATCCCTCGAACGGTGTGCTACCGGTCGATGTTCTCGGTCGCAGCGTTCCTTAGCTTATGTGATTCCGTTCATATACTAACGAGTAAAGCCTGCAATCGTACACGAGCGTTGTCAACGCGATAGGGACCAACAGTGGCACTCGTGTGGATGAACGGCGGAACACGTTCAGTCTTTGCCGATGCGTCCGGCCCGCCTATGGCGTGAGATTCTGATGATTCCGCGTACTGTGCGCCAAAATCCGAGTGTGGAGTATATGTTGCCGGAGGTACTCGGGGACGCCTTCTCCAGTGCATCCGCTGCCTGGGTGCCACACAGCTCGAGTGGTACCCCGAACGCGTCGAGCGCCCATTTCCAGTCATCCGCCCGATGTTTGAGGCGCGGACTCACCTCGATGTCGCTGTAGAAGTCGGTATCAACCATGCCGGGCACATATGCAATGACGCTGACATCCTTGTCGGCGTTCTCCTTGGCCAACGACTTGGTGAGGCTCGTGACGGCGGTCTTGGTCGCGGCATAGACGGCGGTGTAGGGAGTGGCATCGCCGCGATATCCACGCCCCGCGAGATTCATGAGGATTCCGCCGTGACCTCTGAAATGGGGCAGGACGGCGCGGGCAGACAGTGCCGCACCCGTCAGGTCGATGTCGATCACGCGTGCGATGGTGGCGGGATCCATATCGTCGACTGCCTGGAAGCCCTGGGAGATACCTGCGTTGCTTACCCAGATATCGAGAGCACCCCAACGGTCGATGGCGTGTTCTCTGAGACGCTCGAGCTGCTCGAATTCAACCACATCACAGGTCATTCCCGAGACGTTCCATCCGTTGCGCTCGAAGTTGGTCAGCGTACTGTCCACATCACTCTGGGTACGCGAGGAAACTACAATGTGGGCACCGCGGCGGGCGCACTCTTGAGCTATTGCGCGACCGATACCCTTGGTGGATCCGGTAATCACGACAGTCTTGCCGGCGAGCGTGCTTCGGGATGGTGTGGTCACTCGAACACAGTCCTTTCCAGGAAGGCCTCGACGGCCGCGACTGCCTGGGTCGGTGTGGAGACGGAAACGAGGATTCCGCGTGTTCGATGCTCTGAGAACAGGTCGCCGAGCTCAAGGCCGAGTGTCACCACCGGACGGTTGAACTTGAGTGCGTGGGCGACTTCTGAGATCGTGCCGGCTCCGCCCGGCAGAGCAACGATCACGCGGCTCGATAGAACGTTTATCACGTTTCGGGCGTCACCCATCCCCGTGAGAATGGGGATGTCCACATCGAGCGACATGCCATGGATATGCTCATCGGGCAGCACCCCCACCACGAGTCCTCCGGCGGCATGAGCACCCGCAGCCGAGGCAGCCATCACGCCCGCGCTGCGTCCCCCATTGAGCAGCACCCACGTGTGCTCAGCAATGAGTCTGCCCAGTTCATGGGCCATGCGTTCGGTAGCAGAACTCGCAGCCGCGCCGCCCATGACCCCGATGACTGTCTGCATGGTGCCCCCCTTTTGTCGGATTGTACGTGACCGGGGCCGGATACACGAAGAACCCCGCAAGCGGGGTCCTTCGGAACGATGCATGGTGCGCCGTGCAGGATTCGAACCTGCGACCTTCTGATTCGTAGTCAGATACTCTATCCAGCTGAGCTAACGGCGCGTGCTGTGGGGATTCTGCCCCGGTACGGCGAGTGCCGAAACCAGAACCCGTCACAGGCTTTGCAATCCTGCCAGGGGGCAGGACGATTGTCAACTGGCGGAGAGCGAGGGATTCGAACCCTCGATGGAGCTTTAGAACCCCATACTCGCTTAGCAGGCGAGCGCCTTCAGCCGACTCGGCCAGCTCTCCGTGACGTTCCTCCATGGCCACCTCTTTCGCAGTGCGTCCCGACCGGGAGAAACGCGGCATCATTGTAGCAGGGTGTAGGGGCGCGGTGAACCCGTAGTGCGATGTGATCGATGCGTGTGGCGGAGGGAGAGGGATTCGAACCCCCGGACCCTTGCGGGTCAATGGTTTTCAAGACCATCGCGATAAGCCAGACTCTGCCATCCCTCCGCGCGTGCAACACGCGGCATCGAGCACACAGGAGAATATCATGCGAACGCGTGAGTTGGGAGAGGTGGGACGCCGTTAGTCGCTTGGAATCGGTGGCTGCGGGTACGGCTTGCCGCCGGTGGGCGCTCCTGTCGAGACCCATAAACTCACCCGGATTCCGCTTTGCACAAATGAGTCAGGCGTGGGGTTCTGATAGTAGACGCGTCCCGGTGCGCTTGCTGTGGCGGGTCCGTAGTCCACGGTGAACGTGAATCCTGCCTCGGTAAGCGCCGCACGTGCGGCCGACTCCGTCATGCCGAGCACGTCGATCATCTGCGGACCGAGTTCAGGCGGCGACGCGGGGACGTAGTCCGGAGTGCCATTTCCTTCGCCGCCCGGTGGAAGAGTGAGTCCATCGTCGTAGAGGCCGCTGCTTTCGGGAGGGCCGGCCGTGCCGTCGCCATCAGCTATCCCGTCGCCTGCCTCGGCAACGACGATCGAGACGGCGCCGCCCAGGAACCTGCGAGCGCCGCCGTCGGGCGCCTGGTTCGAGACGGTGCCCGGCTCAAAGGCGGTTTGAGAGCTGCGTGTGAGACCCCCGACTTCGAATCCGGCATCCTGAATGGTCTGGATCGCGTTGGCCTCGGTCATCCCTACAACATCGGGAATCGTGCGAAGCTGCATGATCGCCCACCAGATGATGAGGGCCACGATCGCAAGGAGGAGGAGCGCGGCGGCACGCTTGCGCCGGCGGTTGCCATCATCAACGTCTTCCCCGGAAGCAAGGTCTGTGAGCTCGTCTCCACCAAGATCGTCTACAGCGCTCATCGTTGACTCCTTGTGATTGCGCATCGCATGCGGGATCCAGCGTGCGTATGGCGAGCCAGACCCGCGTTTGTTCATCTCTCATAATCTCACACACAGTGACCTCCCGTCGCCCCCCTCTGAGGTGCGGAAACGGTGTTAGAATCCAAGATACTGGCAATAGGCCACCCCGAGCGTCTGTTCTGAGCGGTGTAATGCACCTCTCAAGGATGCGACGGACTCGCCCAGGATGGGGGGACCACTCGAGCATGCACGCCGACGAAACCTACATGGCCATGGCGCTCGATGAGGCACGTCTGGCTGCGCAAATCGGCGAGGTTCCCATCGGGGCGGTCGTCGTGTGTGAAGGCGCGGTTGTGGCTCGCGGGCACAATCGCCGAGAGATCGATCACGACCCGGCCGGACACGCCGAACTCATAGCGATACGCCAGGCCGCTTCGAAACTCGAGCGTTGGCGCCTCTCCGATTGCACTGTCTACGTCACTCTTGAGCCCTGCCCCATGTGTGCGGGGCTCATGCATCAGGCGCGCATCGCGCGCTGCGTGTACGCGACCGCTGATCCAAAGGCGGGTGCCCTCGGTACGCTCTACGATCTATCAGACGACGAGCGACTCAATCATCGTTTCGAGGTTTCCAAAGGCATACATGCCGAGGAGAGTTCGGCGCTGCTCAAGGAATTCTTTGGTCAACTCAGGAGGGGGAAGTCATGAGGAGATCGTTCCGGCTGATCGCTGTACTGGCGATCACGATCGTGACATTACTCGGTGCCGCAACGCCGGCTCTGGCCAAGGACTACTCGATGGGGCCGGTCGACATAGCGGCCCAAGTCATGCCGGACGGTTCGATGAGCGTTGTCGAACAAAGAACATTCTCCTTCGATGAGGATTACACGTTCATCTATTGGCAGCTTGCCAAGGGCACGTCCACCAATCTCGAGATTGTGAGTTTGAGCGGTCCCGAGGGCGACTATGAGCCAACGAGTGATCCCGGCGCGATCGATACGCGCCCTCCGGGAACGTATCTTGTCAGGGATCTGGGCTCCTATGTCGAAGTTCGGGCGTTCTTTCGCTATGCGGACACGAGTGTGCCGTTCGAACTGCGCTATCGGGTAGAGGGCGCTGCAACGCGCTGGGCAGATACCGGCGAGCTCTACTGGCAGTTCGTTGGTGACGAGTGGGAGAAGGGCGCGAGCGATGTGACGGTCGCGATCTCACTCCCGAGCTCAGGTGAGCCGATCGTCCCGGAGCAGAATGTACGGGCGTGGGCACACGGACCGCTCTCCGGTGTGGTTGCACTCGGTCCGGAGGCGGCCGCGGGAGACGTGTCGTTGCAGGTGCCGTCGGTGCCTCCGATGACGTTCGTTGAGGGACGCGTGACATTCCCGCAGGAATGGCTCTCCTCGGCTGAGCAGAGGTCTGATGCAATGTTGCAGCAGATTCTCGATGAGGAAGCAGATCTCGCCAACGCGGCCAACGCCAAGCGGACTCGTGCCCGGATTCTTGTGTGGGGTGTCGGCGGGGCCAGTGTGTTGATCTCGCTGTTCGCCGCGGCTTTCTCGGTCTTCCTGTTCTTTCGCTACGGCAAAGAGCATGCATCGTCGTTCAAGGGTGAGTACTGGCGCGAGGATCCGGCAGAACTGCATCCTGCGATCGTAGGAGTGCTGTGGAGGTTTGGCACTGTCGAGGACTCGGACATTGCCGCGACGATCATGGAACTCGCCAACAAGGGCGTCATCAATATGCAGCCCGTCACACAAAGCGTTAAGGGCGGCTTTCTGGGGATGGGCACGAAAGAAGAGCAGACCTATCAGATGGTGCTCGACCGCAGTAAGTACAACGATCTTGACCCGATCGACCAGGAACTGATCAAGATCCTGTTCACGTCGATCGGCAAGGGTGACACGGTCACGATCGAGCAGATCAAGGCGTACGCCAAAAAGAAGGCCGAGACGTTCGCCAAGAAGATGCAAGCGTGGAAAGACCTGGTCAGGGAAGATGCTGAGGCTCGCGGCTTCTTTGAGTCGAGCGGCGCCAAGGCGCAGGGCGGCGCGATCACTCTGGCAGCACTCTCGGGCATTGTCGGTTTCATGGCAGCTCTCTATACCGAGAATCTGATTCCGGGAATAGTCGGCGTAGTGTGTGCGTTGATCGCAGGCGGTGTGGCGATTCCCATGAAGCGTCGCTCTGTCGAGGCGAACGATCTGCACGCCAAGTACCGGGGACTGCACAACTATCTGCGCGATTTCTCGCGCTTGAACGAGGCGCCTCCCACACACGTGAAGCTCTGGGAGCACTTCATCGTGCTTGCGGTGGTATTCGGAATCGCCAAAGAGGTCATCGATCAACTGCAGGTCAAGATTCCCGAGGTGGTTCAGAACCCGGCATTCCAATCCACATACTGGTGGGTATATGCATCGAGCGGGCGGTATGGTGATTCCCCTGTGGGGGCGCTCCAGAGCGGATTCACGTCGGCCGCATCAATCGCCTCATCACAGATGTCGTCCTCGTCTGGCGGGGGTGGCGGATTCTCCGGCGGCGGTGGCGGCGGCGGTGGCGGCGGTGGTGGCGGTGCCGGCTAGGGAATGCTTGTGAGTAGGCGCTGTGCAGGGTGTTGTCTGTGACGGCGGTCATGTTTGACTTATCCTGTGGTCTGGTATGCCGAAGATAGAGATGTGAACCGGTTTGTCCTCGAGTGTCAGTCAGGGAGTTCGGCCATGAAGCATGCAGCGAGGGTCGTTGGTCTTGCGGTAGCGAGCATTTTCGCGGTGCCGCACCTTGCGTTTGCCTCGGACGGCGCACTCGTGCCCGATTGGCTCTCGCTTGCCTCGGCGGGAATCGGATTGGTGATCGCTGTCATCGTGCTGATCGATGCCGTGTTGCTTCGCCGTGTCTCAGAGGGATCGATGATCGCCGAGAACGTCGGCTACATGATGCTCGCGGTACTGTGTCTGGCCGCATCGATGCTGGCTCGCTGGTTTGGTGCGCTCGTTGATGATATTGACCTGTCTTCGTTCATTGCGTTCGGTGCCGACCTGCTGGTTACCGTTGGACTGGCGTTGCTTGCCGTCTACTTCATCAGGCTTCGCTCGGCACTCTCGCGCTACCTTGAGAGCGTGCGGGCGTATGCCGAGGCAGTGCAGTCACCCTCAGATGGTGCTGACGGCGCTGAAGGCGGGGAGCAGCGTGGCTAACCTGCTTGCGCAGCGCGTTGAGGAGGTTCTGCGTCCGGTGATCGGGACGGTGCTTGCGACCGTCTCGGTTGATGTCGAGGCCAAGCGTATCGGCAAGAGTCCCGACACGATCGAGCGATCGGATCTCGACGCAATGGCCGACAACATCCTCGAAGCGTTGCGCCTGGTTGTGGGCCAGGATCTTGCGCGCGCCGCCGCCATCAAGGTCCGTGATATCGCCTAGGACCACTGCACCCGACCTGTGTTCTAGCTCAGTGCTGCGAGCGCTTCGAGAACCTCACGTGTGATCGATGCCCGCGCCGTTTCGTATCCTTCCCACGGATTCTCCGCATTGCGTGCGAGCGCGATGCCGTCTTCGAGTGTGAAGAAGGGTTCCGATATCGGGAGCTCGCTCCATGCGAGGGGCAAGGCGATCGGCGCTCCTTCTCTTGAGCGGGTCGAGAAGGGTTCGACTGAGGTAGCACCGTGAGCGTTGCGCAGGTGGTCGATGAAGATTCTCCCGCTGCGTGCACTGAGTGCCATGCGGGTCGTGAAGTGCTCCGGGTCATGACGCTCGATGCGCTCGGCGAGCATCCGGGCGAAGGCACGGATTGCCGTGTGGTCGAGATCGGGCACGATCGGCACCACGACATGCAGCCCCTTGCCGCCCGTTGCCTTGAGGAATGCTGTCAGGTCGAGCGCGGCGAGGGCATCACGAAGCAGGGACGCGGCGTTGGCGATCTGTTTCCAGGGAACACCCGGTCCCGGATCGAGGTCAAAGACGATGCGATCGGGAAGCTCGGGTGATGTGGCCAGAGAGTTCCACGCATGAATCTCGAGCACGCCGAGTTGAGCGAGGGCCACAAGCCCGGCAGCATCGTTGAGGTAGAGATACGTTTCCAGCGCATCGTGCTCGGTGATATCGACAGTGTGGAGCGCGGGCAACGTTGTGCGGGAATCGGGATGTTTCTGATAGAAGCAGTCGCCGCGCGTTCCGTGGGGACAGCGCACGAGCGTGAGCGGTCGGTCTGCGGAGTGCGCGAGCATCCGGGGTGCCACCGCCTCGTAGTAGCGGGCGAGATCCAGCTTTGACGCGGACGTGCCGCGGCCGTCAGAGCGCGGCTCAAAGAGCACCTTGCCGGGTTTGGAGATGGTGATACCCGCCACGGTGACCGGCGCAGAGTCGGTCGCGGGTGCGGGCGAGGGTGCGATGTCTGCCGCGCTCCCGGCCGCGGGCGGGGGAGCGGGCGACTCGCGCGAGATCTCCTCGGCAGGCTTGTCCTCGCGCAGGCCCTTGAAAGACGGATGGCGGAGCAGACCTTCGGTAGTCCACTCCTGGAAGGTTACCTCGCACACGAGATCGGGACGGACCCAGTGCAGGTGCTTGCCGGGAACGCGAACAGTGGTTGCGAACGGGGACGCATCGAGTTCGCGCTCGTCCAGGAGCGTCCGAATTCGCATGAGATCGTCGTCGGTGAATCCGGTTCCTACTCGACCGGCATAGCGCAGTTCGCCTCCCTCGAAGGTGCCGAGCAGCAGCGCGCCGAATCCTGCGCGCGATCCGCCCGGCTCGGTGAATCCTCCGATCACGAACTCCTGTCGCGCGAGGCACTTCACTTTGAGCCAGTCAGGGGTGCGTCCGGCACGATAGGGTGCATCGGCCCGCTTGGAGATCGAGCCTTCGAGCCCGAGTTCGCAGGTGGCATCGTGAAATGCTGCTCCGTCTGAGTCCACGCCCTCGGCGAGACGAATCGGCCCGGTAGGATCTCCGGCGGTCTCAAGCAGTTCGCTCAGGAGACCCTTGCGTTCTTGTAGCGGTATTTCGCGAAGATCCCAGCCGTCCATCGACAGGAGGTCGAACGCCATATAGGCGAGATTCTTCTGGTCACCGCTCGACATCGCGCGTTGCAGAGCTGCGAAATCCGGGGTGCCGTCCTTGTTCAGGGCTACGATCTCGCCGTCAAGGAGCGCGGATGTGATCGGTAGCCCGGACGCTGCGAGGGCAACGCGCTCAAAGCGGTCTGTCCAGTCCTTCCCGTTGCGAGTGAGGAGCTGAGCGGTGCCACGCTCCACAACCACGCGCACACGATAGCCGTCGTACTTGACCTCGCGGATCCAGCCGTCGCCTTCGGGAGGTTCGCTTGTGAGGCGCGCGAGCTGCACGGGCGTGTCTGCGGGCGGTGAGTCGACGTGCGCCGCGGGGGGTGGTTCTGAATCGGCAGCGGCGTCACCGCGGCTGATCGCGTCGAGGTCACGACCCGTGGCTATGCTCTCGGGCCGTTCGGTCAGGACATCGTAGCCCTCGCTGGGGCGAGCGTGTTCGTCCCGCTCCTTGATGAGCAGCCAGCTGTTGTCCTTCTTGTCACCCTCGCGGGGCTTGAGATGCACGAGAGTGAATCCGCCCTGTAGCTTTTCGCCATGCAGCCGGAATTTGAACGCCTTGCCGGCGGCGTATTCCTCGTCCATGTCGCCGACCGGTTCATAGGTACCGCGATCCCATAGCATGACCGTGCCCCCGCCGTACTCTCCCTGGGGGATCGTGCCTTCAAAGGAGCCGTACTCAAGTGGGTGATCCTCGACATGCATTGCAAGGCGACGTTGCTTTGTGTCCAGGCTCGGACCCTTGGGAATCGCCCAGCTCGCGAGCACGCCGTCGATCTCCAGCCGGAAGTCGTAGTGAAGGCGGGACGCTGCGTGTTTCTGCACGACAAAGACGCGCGCAGGCTCCCGCGAACCGGTGTGGGCAGACGTATCGCCTGCCGGCTCAGGAGTGCGGTCGAAATGGCGCTTGTCCTGGTATTTTTCGAGTGGCACAGGACTATCCCCGCGCCTGCTTCGCCTCATCGAGTGAGCGCTTGAGCAATGCCACGATATCCACGACCTCGCCCACAGGCTCACCGGCTGTGGGCTCGGCTGGCGCGGGCAGTTCACCGGCTCCCTTGCGTTCGATCAGGGCGAGGAGGTCATCGTGGTACGTGTCGCGGTATTCCTGAGATTCGGGTTCGAAAGGTCGCTCGATGGTCCTCAATAGTTGCTCGGCCATGTCGAGCTCTGCGTCTGTGACCGCTACTTTCTTCAGGTCTGACGACGGCAGATCGAGGGCGTTGGCGTCTCGCAGCTCATTGGGATATCTCAGGAGTTCAAGTACGAGCACGTCGCCCAGCGGTACGATTGCGGCAAGATGCTGCCGAGTGCGAATCACGATCTTTGCGAGTGCCACACGCTCCGCACGACTAAGGGCTTCACGCAGAAGCACATAGGCCTTCCGGCCGGCCTTGGATGGCTCGAGGTAGTACGGCTTTGCGTAGTAGGTGGCGTCGATCTCAGTGGCGCACACCGCCGAGATGATGTCGATCGTTTGTGTCGCCTCGACATTGGCTGCTGCAAAGTCTTCATCCTCAAGCACCACCCATCGGCCATCGGCGAGTTCATGGCCCTTCACGATCTCGTCCCACGGAACCTCTTCGCCGGTTCGCAGACTCACCCGACGCTGCTTGATCGGAGAGAGATCTCGCTTGTCGAGCATGTGGAATGAGAGCTGCGAGCCGCTCTCCTCGGCAGCGAAGAGGGTCACAGGTATGGTCACGAGGCCAAAACTGATCGTGCCTGTCCAGATTGCATGCGGCATTGGTGATGCCCTTCGATCGCATGGGTCGTCTGTTGCATTTGTACCCGTTGGCGTTGCCCGGCGTCATGTGATGCGCGGCACACCCCGATCCGTGTGCCCTTCGCTATAATGCTCGGACGTTTGAACGGCGACTGCCGGGTCGCTGACTATCCATATCGCGAGGAGTGCCTGGATGTTCAATGCTGCTGTCGTATGTACCGATGCGAGTCCCGCATCGTATCAACTCATGTCTGTCGTGCCCCGACTTCATCAGTTCGGTATCGAGCGCATCGCGCTCGCATGTGTGTGCGACACCCCCGTCGGATCTACCGAGGAGAGCCAACTCATGCGGCGACTCTCCGAACAGCGCGATACGCTCGAAGCCGCAGGCTTCGACGTTGAGTTCGCGCTTGAGCGCGGATCCGTTTCCCGGGCGATCGATCAGATTGCCGAACGCGCCAATGCCGACATCGTTGTCGTTGGAATCGAAGGGTACGGTCGCAACGCCCACGTGCTGATCCACGGACTGGACGACGCGGCATCTGCGCATCTCAGCCACCCGTTGCTCTCGCTGCGGGTCTCAAGCAAGTCCGACGGCGCGATGCACCTGCTGCGTCACACCCCCATGCTCTCAAAGGTGCTTCTGGCGGTCGACTTCACATCGGCTTCTCTCGGAGCGATCGAGATGGCCGAGTCGATGGTCGGCAAGGGTCTTATCTCTGAGATAGCACTTCTGCACGTGTGCGAGGGCTCCAATGCGTCCACGCAGGAACGGTTCGCGCTGAGGGCGGTTGGAGAGCGACTGCGGCATGCCGGCAAGGTCCGCGTCACCGAGGAGTTCTCACATGGCGATGCGTCCGAGGCGATCATGAGCCGGGCGCATGCAGGCGATGTGACGCTCACGCTCACCGGTTCTCGCGGGCACGGTATGTATACCGGTCTCATGATGGGTTCGGTTTGTGCCGAGATCGTGCGTCACTTGCAGGGTCCGTTGCTCTCGATGCAGCCGGGGCGCGTTGCCACATCGGGACAGCTCACCGCGTAGCAGGAGCACGGTTCAATTGCCGCCCCCTGGCAACCTGGGTATACTCGCCTTTGCGCTTCAGGTGTATCCGTGCGCAATACGTGGAGAGTTGTCCGAGAGGCTGAAGGAGCACGACTGGAAATCGTGTGTGCCGACTTGAATCGGTACCCAGGGTTCGAATCCCTGACTCTCCGCCATAGAATCAATCGAAACCCGCCCCGTCTGGCGGGTTTCGTATCTTCTGGGAAGTGCTGCGAAACGTTCGATGGCACGTTGTGTGCTACACTGCGCAAGGAATTTTCCAAAGACCCGGTTGTCGTGCGTCGCCAAATGAAGGTGACGACCTGTTGAGCAACTGCGTCTACAACGCGGTGCCACCCAATCCTGGGCGGGCACGCTCGAAGGAGACAACTGAATGTCGTTTGATTCACTCGGCCTTGAGCCGCGCCTTTTGTCTGCTGTGGCCAAAATGGGCTACACAGATGCCACGCCGATCCAGGCAGAGGCGATCCCCCATGTACTAGCAGGCCGCGACGTCGTGGGCGTTGCCCAGACCGGCACCGGCAAGACCGCAGCGTTTGTACTGCCGCTGCTGCAGCGCACACCGACCAAGCGTGGTATTCGCGCTCTCGTCATCACCCCGACCCGCGAGCTTGCGTCTCAGATCGCAGAAGTGACCCGCAAGGTCTCGCATTTCACGAACCATCGCTCCGTCGTCATCTTTGGTGGCGTTGGGCAAAAGCCCCAGGTCGACAAGTTGCGCCGCGGCGTAGATGTCGTCATTGCATGCCCCGGTCG
The DNA here is from genome assembly GCA_024637115.1 of Actinomycetes bacterium. Taxonomy (GTDB): domain Bacteria; phylum Actinomycetota; class Coriobacteriia; order Anaerosomatales; family JAGXFU01; genus JAGXFU01. The sequence continues at coordinate 1,563 of JAGXFU010000017.1, read as the reverse complement.
GTTGCTCGACCTCGTCAATCAGGGTGCCGTTGATCTGTCTCAGGTTGAGACGGTCGTGCTCGACGAGGCGGATCGCATGCTCGACATGGGATTCTGGCCCGACGTGCGTCGCATCCTCGCACTGCTTCCTGAGAAGCGTCAGAACCTGCTCTTTAGTGCAACGATGGCTCCTGAAGTCGTCAAGGTCGTGAACTCCGTGCTCACTGATCCGATCCGTGTGGAGACATCTCCTCCGACCAAGCCGGTCGATCGTATCGATCAGTCCGTCTATCCGGTGTGCAACACCCAGAAGACCGATCTGCTCGTTGAGCTGCTCGCACAGAACAGAGGATCTCGTACGCTCGTGTTCACGCGTACCAAGCATCGCGCTGATCGCGTGAGCCGTCAGCTCTCCAAACGGGGAGTGCGCAGCGAGGCGATTCACGGTGACCGCTCGCAGAATCAGCGCCAGAAGGCACTTGAGTCGTTCAAGTCCGGACGTTCGCACGTGCTGGTGGCAACCGATGTCGTTGCTCGCGGCATTGATATCGACAAGATCACGCACGTCGTGAACTACGACATGCCGCATACCACAGAAGATTACGTACACCGCATTGGCCGTACGGCCCGAGCGGGAGAAGATGGAGCTGCAATCAGCTTCTTGTCGCCCGAAGAGGTCGAGAATCTCACGGCGATCGAACGGACGCTCGACACCGTTCTCGCGTGCGAGGATCTTGCCGGGTTCTCGTACAAGCAGCGCACGGTTCCGGATCCTCAGCGCACGTCCAAGCCACCGGCACGCACTGCGTCCGGCAAGGGACAGGCGCGTCGTGGCGGCCGTAACCGCAATCGCAATCGCGGGGGTTCCTCGGCAGCCTAGGGCTGGTCTTTTGATGTAGGTATTGAACTGGCGTACTCCCTCGGGGGTACGCCAGATGCCTTCTCTGGGCCGATGCGCACCGCGCCGCATGAGCGCAGACTTCGAGATGCAACATATGTGTTGAATCGATTGGAGGTCTGAGCATGAAGCGGAACAAGATAACACTGCTTGCGACCGGCGTCCTCACTGCGGCGCTGGTGCTCGGCGGCATTGGCTACGCCTACGGTGAGACTGCCGAGGATACGACTGCGCCAGGCTGGCTCGGCGGCGCGATGCACCGTGCCGGCGGAGGACTCGTGGGAATCGTTGCGGACCTGACCGGTCTCGACATCAGTGATGTCGCCGATCGTCGCCACGACGGCGAGTCGTTTGCAGATATTGCGCAGTCCGAAGGCGTTGGTGTCGATGACGTCAAAGATGCGGCAGTATCCGAGTACGAAGCGTCTCTCGATGAGCGTTTGACGGCGACCGATCCCATGGCGCGTGGCCGTGGTGGTCGCGGCGGCATGATGGGTGGCGCGCAAGGCGTGCGTCCCGAGTCGGTCCTGGCCGATATGTCCGGGCTCGATATCTCCGAGATCCACGACCTGCGCGTTGATGGCCAGTCTCTGGCCGATATCGCCACGGCAGAAGGCATCGACATCAATGAGGTCATCGACGCGGTGATCGCAGATGCCGAGGAGGACCTTCAGGCTGCAGTCGAC
>JAGXFU010000016.1 GCA_024637115.1 Actinomycetes bacterium | reverse complement strand
TCGGGCCGGTGTAGGTAGTCTCGGCGCCTCCGTCGATCGTGTAGTAGCTCACGTCTACGCCAGAGAGCGCGCCATCATCTGCCGACAATGACACGTCGACCGGGCCGTTGACCAAGCCAGTCGGGGCATCGTCGGTCGTCACGGGTGCCGTGTTGTCGATCATGACGAAATGTGTCCGGGTCGTTTCGGTGTTGCCGACACGATCGATTGCGTGGTACTTGAACTCTGTGACGCCCTGGTCGGTGATGCGGACGGGCGATGAGTACTCGCGCGTTGGGGTGTTCCCGTCTGTGCTGTAGAGGATTCGGTCGACTCCTACTACTGAGTCTATCGCGTTGACCGCTACATCGACCGGTCCTTCAGCCCATGAAGTAGGTGCATCGACTGACGAGATGGGCGGGAGGGTGTCGGGGTGTACAAGATCTCCAATGATGTCGATGGCATCGATGTTCACGTAGTTGCCACTTGCCAAGGGATTCTTCTGACCAATCCACTCGAATCGCAGGCGATGGACGCCATTGGAGAGGCCAGTTGCGGCCGCTATGATCTGGCGGTGCTGATTACTCGCGGCGTACAGGTCCACGAATACGGGAGTACCGTCGTCTACAGTGAGCTTCGCAAGTCCAAAGACCGGTCCTTTGGTACCGATGAGCTTGTACGCTGTTCCGTTGAACCCGATATGCGCTACGCCTTGCTTGAAGGTGTAGATGTAACTACCACCCGAGAAACTTGCAGAGTTCGCGCCGTACCAGTTGTCCAGGAAGACAATGTCGGAGTCCGTTTGTTCGTATCTTGAGTCTCCAATGGAACCAGCGATATCGAATGCATCGACATTGATGTAATGGTTCGAAGCGGACTTGTTCTGCGTCCCAGTCCACTCTATGCGCAGAGTGTGACTCTCGTTGGATAGTCCAGAGGCCGTAAACAATGTGTTCTGATGGGCATTTTCGGCAGCATAGAGATCGACCAGGACCGGCTCGCCGTCATCAACGCTGACACGCGCGATGCCAAAGATCGGCCCCTTGGTCCCTATCCACCTAATCTCTGTACCGTTGAACCCGAGGTTGACGGCTGCTTGTTTGAATGTGTACTCATACGCGCCACCCCAGTAGGAGCCGGATGCAGCGTTGTACCACGAATCCTCGAGATGTACTTGATACTGGTCCTGGTCATATCTCTTGAGGATGGTGAGCGTTCTCGACTGTACTGTTTCTGTATTGCCGATAGCATCAACGCTGTAGAAGTCGAAAGAGTGGTTCCCTGGCACAGTGATGGTGATGCTTGTTCCTGTCTGCCACGAACCGCCATCGATCCGCCAGTGCGTGGCGCTAACTCCCGAGTGTGTATCGGTCGGTGTCAGCTCAATCGTGCCGGTGCCGATGTAGCTGGCTGCCGCATCGTTGGTCGTGACCGGTGCGGTGTCGTCGATGCGCACGGTCTGCGAGGTCAGCGTCTCGGTGTTTCCGATCGCGTCGACCGCGTAGAAGGTGACGGGGTGCTCACCGTCAGCGGTGATCTCGAACGGCGCGCTGTAGGTAGTCTCGGCACCGCCGTCGATCGTGTAGTAGATGCCTTCGACTCCTGAAAGCCCGGCATCATCGGAGCTCAAGGTCACGTTGACGGGACCGTTTTGCCAGCCCTCGTCGATGTCGCTTGAGCTTGTCGGCGCGCTGTTGTCGATGCGCACCTGGATGCTCGTGACATCCTCGGTGTTGCCGACGTTGTCGACCGAGTAGTACTCGATCGTGGTCGTGCCCTCGTCAGAGAGCGCTATCGGCGCGCTGTAGGTAGTCTCAGCACCGCCGTCGATCGTGTAGTAGGTGCCTTCCAGGTCGGAGTAGGAGCCATCGACCGGGGAGAGCGTCACGCTCACGGGTCCGTTGACCCAGCCGGTAGGGGCATCGTCGGTCGTGACCGGTGCGGTGTCGTCGATGCGCACGGTCGCTGTCTTGACGTTCTCGGAGTTGAGTTGGAAGTCGACCGAATGGTACTCAATGGTATGGATACCGTCTTCTTCAATAGGTATCGAGCCCGTGTAGGTCGTCTCAGCGCCGCCGTCAAGCGTGTAGTACGTCGTGGCCACACCCGATATGTCATCGGACGCGTTGAGCTCAAACGACATTGGACCATGCACCCATTCGGTCGAGGCATTGTCGAGCGTTACAGGTGGCAGTATGTCTGCAGGAACGAATGCTCCGAGCGTCTCCACAGCATCAATATTGATGTAGTGATTGGCCGCAGCAGGATTCTTCGTCCCGGTCCACTCGATGTCAACCGTGTGCAGCCCGTTGGAGAGTCCGCTTACAGACCACAGCAGTTGTTGATGCTTGTTCGTGGGTGAGTAGTAGTCCACAAATAGTGGCGCTTGGCCGTCGAGAACGACCTTGGCAATCCCGAAGATGGCTCCTTTGGTGCCAATGAGCCGAATTGCTGTGCCCTCGAACGCTATATTTGATTTCCCGGATTTGAATGTGTAGGTGTAGCTTCCACCCGAGTAGCTATCTGAGGAGCCCGGATACCAGCTGCCCTCGTATACGATTTGGCTGTCCGACTGCTCGATTCGTTCGTACATCGTAGTCTGGACACTCTTGACAGCCTCTTCGTTACCGGCCAGGTCAACAGAATAGTACTCCAGGGTGTGCGGACCTTGCGTCTCAGGAATTGTTGCGATCGTCCCTGTCATCCAGGATCCATCATCGACACGCCACCATGTTTGGCTCACTCCTGAAAGTGTCTCCAGGGGGCTGAGCGTAACTGTTCCAGTCCCGTAGTAACTGCTCAGGGCATTGTCTGTAGTCACGGGGGCGGTCCTGTCAATCCTGACAGTCTGCGTCTTTACCGCCTCTGCATTCCCGCGGACGTCCTTGGACCAATACTTCAGCGCATACGAACCTTCACCTGTCATAGCGAAGGGTCCCGAGTAGATGTTGGATTCGGTCGGCGTTGTTCCGTTGGTCGTGTAGAACGTACCGGCGACACCGGTCGTTGCGTCGTGGGAGGTCAGCGTAATGAGAGGGCTGTAGTTGATCCATCCCTGCGGTGCATCACTCGTTGTCACTGGCGCAATCGTATCGGGTACCTCAGCGATAATGCCGTCGATCTTGAAGACATCTGCAGAGATGCGCGTACCGCCTGAAGAGACATTCTTCTGCCCCGTCCAGTCGATCATCAGATAGTGATAGTCGTAGTCGATGACGCCTGAGTCCCACAGCAACTTGTCGTACTGGCTCGCTGCGGAGTACATATCGACTGTGGTTTCGTACACTCCGTCGAGATAGAGATCGGCCTTGCCAAAGTCGCTGCCGAGTTCGCCATACCACTGGATCTTCTCGCCGTTGAAGTAGACGTGAACCTGGCTATCTGGCGCGTCTGCCCAAGCCCAGGTGCCGCCGTCACCTCCGCCAACGGTTGTCCAGGAGTTCTTGAGAATCACGTTCGCGTTGTCCTGCTGGTAGGAGTTCGTAGACAGACGAACACGGAAGTTGGTCGAACCCTGCGACTCGACATTTCCGGCAACATCGACCGAGTAGTAGTAGACCGTGTGCCAGCCCCAGCTCGACGTGTAGGCCTGTGTTCCAGTATTCCAGGCGCCACTGTCGATCTTGTAGTAGGTCTGGGCGACTCCTGAATGGGCGTCACTCGGGAGCAGTTGGATCAGGGCATCGCCCGCATACGTTGTTCCGTCGACATTGCTCGTTGTCGTGACGGGTGCGGTGCCGTCAATCAACACGTACTCGGTCTTGGTGTCTTCCATATTGAAACGCGAGTCACGAGAGCGGTACTTAACGGTGGTTGAACCCTCGGCACTGACTGTGAACGGCTCCGTGTAGACCGTGACGGGGGAAAGACCATCAGTTGAATACCATGTGTAGTCCACAACTGAGACTGTATCGACTGCGCTCAGGGAGACCGTCACAGGGACCTTTGACCAGCTCGGAGCGATGTCAGACGTCGTGACCGGGGGTTCGGTATCAGGAGGGATGATGGTGAGCGTTGCAACGTTGGTCGGCTCTGAGTTTCCTGCCCCATCAATGGAGTAGTACTCGACTGCATGGTCCCCATACGAGTTGATGGTGATTGACTGGCCCGTATACCAGTTGCCGGTGTAGTTGAGGCGATACTTCGTGCTCGAGATGCCGGAAAGATTGTCGGTTGCCGAGAAGGTCAACTTTGCACTCTCGATGTAGTTTGTGACGTTGTTGGAGGTTGTGACCGGATCCTGGTTGTCGAGGCGAAGGATGAGTTCGCGGAGAGGCTCGATGTTTCCTCGGAAGTCGGTTGAGTAGAACGCAACCGTATGTGTGCCTTCTTCGGTCACATCGAAACTGATGGTATAGGAAGTCCGCGTTTCCTCCTGCGAGAAGGTAACTGTTTCCGTCGTGCCGTCGAGCACATAGACGGTTTCGGCGACTCCCGAGATTGCATCGAAGACGTCAAGAGACACCGAGAATGGTCCCGGGGTCCAACCGGTGGGAATGTTGGTTCCTGTCACCGGGGGATCGATGTCGGGAGCGAGCACGTCGATGATACTGAGGTGGTTTGCCTCAAGATTACCGGCGGCGTCCGTTGAACGGTACTCCAGAGTGTGGTGCCCCCAATTGGAGATGTGGATGACCGTGCCGTCGGTCCAAGAGCCACCGTTCAACTTGTATTGAGTCCTTGCGACTCCTGATAGATTGTCGGAAGGCGTAAGGGTGACCGTTGCGGAGTCCACATAACTTCCGAGTGCATTGGACGTGGTCACTGGTTTGGTGAAGTCGAGGCGAATCGTCTCAGTGTGAAGAGCCTCCGTGTTTCCGCGCGTGTCCACCGAGTAGTATTTGACCGTGGTTACGCCCTCCCAGGTGATCCCAAATGGGGCGAGATAGGGAATCGTGGGAAAGGATCCATCGGTCGAGTAGTACGTGGCCTCAACGCCCGTGACGGCGTCACTGGCGGTGAGGGTCACTGTTGTGGCTTCTGAGGTCCAGACATCGGTGATATTCGAGAACGTATTGGGTGGATCATCATCGACAGGTTCTACACGGAACTCGAATTGTCGCGTGTTCTCTTGGTTGGTCGCCAGGTCGCGTGAATAGTACTGCACGGTGTGGGTGCCAACCAGCGATGTGATGATGCGCGCGCTCTGCTGCCACGCGCCTGTATTGAGTCGATACCATGTCGATGCAACGCCGGAGAGGTTGTCGGCTGCGGTGATATCGATCGTTGCGGTTCCGATGTAGCTCGCTTGATGGTTGCTCGAACTCACCGGCGGAGTGCTGTCAACGCGGAGCGTCTGCGTTGTAATTGTTTCTTCGTTTCCAGCCGTGTCGATCGAGTAGTACTTGATTGTGGATGTGCCTTCATTAGAGACGAAGAAGTGATTCGTAGGGTTGTAGAGGACTGTGGGCGTGGACTCATCGGTGGAATAGTAGGTCGCGTCTACTGTCGAGCTATCGTCAACCGCTGTGAGAATGACCTCAAAGCCGGAGGGAACTCCGCTTACCCAGGGTGTTGTGATGTTCGAAGTAGTCACCGGGGGCACGAAGTCGCTCGTCTGCTGTCGATAGTCGAGTTTCAGGACTCTGTCGTGCCAGTAGTCCGAGACGTACAGGTCGCCGTCAGATGCGACCACGACATCCATCGGGCCTTCGATAACGATTCCAGACCCAAAATCGGGGCCGATCGTCTGAAGGAACGTGCCGTCGCCCTTGAAACGAACGATCCGATCCTTGCCCGAATCGGCAACATAGATGACACCATCGTCACCGACAGCGACTCCACGAGGGTTCAGGAAAGAATCACCGGAATTGAATGAGGAGATCGTCATCACAGGTGCGCCGCCAGTGGACGCGTATTTGTATAGACGCTTGTAGCTCACATCAACTACATAGACGTATCCGGATGCGTCAACACAGATGCCATCAGGCTCGGGGTCGATTGAATCTCCAGGAAACGGGACTGGGTCAGGAAGGGTCCAGGAGGTTTCCTGGGCTCCGTCGTAGGTGTTTCGTGTGATTCGGCTGTTCATCGAGTCAGCTACATACATTCTGTTCGAACCAGCGGCTGCCACATCTTCGGGCTCGTTGAACTGGTTGTCTCCAGAGCCTTGGGAACCCAAGACGCTCGAGAACGTGCCATCTGCGTTGAGAACCATGATCCGGTGATTGTATGTATCCGCTACGAGAATCTTGCCGTTAGAGTCAACGTCGACTCCCATAGCCCAGTTGAACTCAGGCGGATCATTGGAGGCGCCACTTGATCCCCAGCCGGCAGTGAGTGTTGTGGTATCGGAGACAAGGAACTTGGCGATGCGGTCATACGAGGTGTCGGAGATGAATAGCGCATCGTCGGTCAATGCGAGGGCTTCGATGTAGAGGCCCTCGGCGAACGTGTCGGTGAGCACGAACGTATCGAGAGGGGAGGGGCCTGCGGCCTGTGCCTCGCTGAGAGCGCTGTACGATCCAACCGCCACTATCGAGATTGCCAGAAGAAGCGCAGACCATGCGCGCCACCGAGCGAACGATATCCTCACCTAGAGCCACCTCCATGACGGGCGCCTCCGACAGCGCCCAAGTTTGCATGCACCACAAAACACGCCTACGCGTGTCTAATAGTTATGTCGTCCGATTAGGCAGGTTCCATTAGCACAAACTGTGATATCGCGCACAGATTTCAGAAGTTTCAGAATCCTCTACACTAGGGGTACGAATTGGAGGCTCATTCATGCATATTCTCGTGACCGGCGGTGCCGGCTACATAGGCGGCATCACCGTGCGTACCTTACTCGACGCCGGGCACAGTGTGGCGGTTCTGGATTCTCTAATCCATGGTCATCGTGAAGCTGTGGATCCGCGCGCTCGATTCATTCATGGCGATGTGGGCGACTCGGAGTCAGTTCGTGACGCGCTCGAGGGTTGCGACGCGGTTCTCCACTGCGCCGGGTTGATTGAAGTTGGAGAGTCCCAGCGTGACCCGTTGGCATATTGGGATGCCAATGTAGCGCGTCCGATCACCTTACTCCGCGAGATGCAGTCCAGCGGTGTGCGAGCTCTGGTATTCTCGTCGACCGCGGCAGTGTACGGCGAGCCCGAGGTAGTTCCCATCCCTGAAGATGCGGCTCCAAAGCCCGTGAGCGCATACGGCGAGACTAAGCTCGCATTCGAGAAGATGATCGTTGCTGCCGAAGCAGCCTCGGATCTCAGAGCGATTCGCCTGCGCTACTTTAATGTTGCGGGCGCATGGCCCGACGGAAGTCTGGGTGAGGCCCACGAGCCCGAAACGCACATCATCCCTCGAATATTCAGTTCAATTGCCGAGGAAGATCTTGAATTCGAAATCTACGGTGATGACTACGAGACCGCAGATGGCACATGCGTTCGGGACTATATCCACGTCTGTGACCTCGCTCAGGCGCATCGCCTGGCACTTGAGAGGCTGGGCGGCGGCGGAACGGGAGGGGTTTTCAACCTCGGGTCTGGTAGCGGATTCAGCAATCTCGAAGTAGTCACTGCATGTGGCAAAGCAGCGCAGGCGGCAATTGAGGTGACGATCGGGCCTCGCCGGCCCGGTGACCCTGCACGACTTGTCGCACAGTCTGATCGGGCTCGTGCTGAACTCGGGTGGACTCCGATGCGCACCGATTTGGCAACCATCGTCGAGGATGCGTGGCGTTGGCATTCGTCCTAGAGATGGGGCTGGCATGCACAGGTGGAAGTGCTAGAATATCCCTCGCCCCATCTGGGGCCTATATGGGCGATTAACTCAGCGGGAGAGTGCTACCTTCACACGGTAGAAGTCACTGGTTCAATCCCAGTATCGCCCACCAGAACTATCCGAGGCCTCGGCAACAATGTCGGGGCCTCGTGCTATTGGCGGACACCGCACCCCGTGCGCCTTTTAACATTTCTTCATTCGAGTGATATGCGTCACAGTGCAATCCGCTTAACGTGCCGATATAGATTCCAATGGGGTAGAAACCGGCAGGGGCAAGGAGGCCATTGTGGCCACGACTCCGTCAGTCGCGAACTGCGACTTGGAAGAATTCGACACGTTGAGCCCGCGCGCTGCGCGGGAACTTCTCGTCGACCGTCTGACCTCTGCGCAGTTTGCGAGGATGGCTCCTGCTTCGGCACCGATTCATCATGAGGTTGGCGAGCGCGAAGTGCGTGCCACGGTGGTCGAGACCGTGCGGCTCCTCTTTGGTGGTTTGGGTCTCGAGTGGGGCTCTCCAACGCCGCAGTGCCTCGTCACGGCGATTCGCTATCTCGCAGAACACCCTCACGAGTGGGGTCTGGCTGATCCTGCTGCTGCCCAGCATCTCGCCGGCATCCTCAATATCGCCAAGGATCTTGAGCGAGAGTCCTCCGACTGGGAGAACTAGGTCCGCAGGCGACGTAGTGTGATCGACCGATCACTAATCACATTCAACAGCCGGGCTCTCCCGGATGCCCGCAGCATGATTGCAGCCGGAGCATCTTGATCGAGTTGTTACGTACTGTGAGTCGTATCTTTTTGCCGATCGGCATAGGTGCTCTGAGATTTCGCGCGAACGCATCAGAGTTCGGCGCGGATGATCCACCCGCCGATTCTTGCTTGTCTTGACCGCCCTCGCACATTCTTAGTACGCCGCCCAGTTGAGGACTTCTGAGTACGCAGGGTGGATTCCGAGAGCATCTTGAAGATCCGTGTCGTGCGCTCCAAGCTTGAGCGCGAGAGCTGGTCCGTAAATCAAGTCCGCCGCTGTGAATCCGGCAATCTGAGCGCCAAGGAGGCGTCCGTCCTCGGCAGCAAATACATACTTGACCAGGCCATCTCGTTGATTCTCGATGATAGCTGCGCCTGAGAATTCGAATGTGCTCTTTGCCACGCGTACGTCAAGGCCTTTCGCCTGAGCTTCTTGTTCGGAGATTCCGACCTGCGCAAGCGGCGGAATCGTGAACACTGTGGACGGAATAGCGTGGCAATCGGGGGCTGCAGGTTGGCCGGAGTCAATCGATTCTCCGACTATGCGACCTTCGTAGCTCGCCACGGGAGTGTGCATCATTCCGCCAGCGGCATCGCCGGCTATCCAGACGCGCGGATTGGTTGTGCGCAAGTACGAGTCGTGAACTACCCGTCCTCGCTCATCGACCTCGATACCGGCGACAGCGACGTCGAGATCGGTGATTGCGGGTGTGCGTCCGACTGCCATCAGGACGCGTTCGTGAACACTGTTGTGCAGCGTTCCCGCTGAATCGATGAATTGCGCTTCGACACTCCCGGGGCTGCCGGAGAGCTCTTGCATTCGACACTCGGAGTAGAACTCGACGCCCAGTCGCTCAAGATGTCTGAGCGCCACTGCCGCAACGTCCGAGTCGACCATCTCCAACGGACGCTCGCCTGAGGTCACAACCGTGACCTCAGATCCAAAACTGGCAAAGATGCCGGCGAACTCCAGACCAATGAATCCACCACCCACGACCAGTAGAGAGCTAGGCACCTCTAGGTATCCAAGGGCGGTCTCGCTCGTATCAGCGAGTTCGATGCCCGGAATAGGGGGCGTGACTGCGTGTGACCCGGTCGCGATGACTGCGTGATCGAATTCGTAGCGATCATCGCCGATCACCACAGCATCCTCGGCGACGAAGCGCGCCGACCCTTTCACGAGTCGGATGCCCCGCTCGGCCAGTATGTCTTCCTGGTCACCCGCGTATGTCTCTTGTGCATGCCACTTCCAGGACAGTACGGTCTGCCAATCGAACGATCCATCGGAGGGTGATATGCCAAAGTCGTCCACCTCGACAGCATCGCGGAGACCTCGTGCCGATGTATAGAGAGACTTCTTGGGCATGCACCCATGCCACAGACAGGTGCCACCCACCTTACCGCGCTCGACAACCGTGACATCCCAACCGTTAGCGGCAAGTAGCCGCGCAGCTCCTGAACCGGCGGCCCCACTGCCAAGTACGATTACTCGACCCTTTTCTGTCACGATGGCGTCCTCCCTGTTAGACTGACTCGCTGTGATTATTGCCCTGGACACTGTTACGAAAACTGTAGGCGAACGCGTGCTGTTCGCCGACGTGAGTATGCGCGTGACCGCCGGGCAGCGTTGGGCGCTTGTCGGGCCCAACGGCGCGGGCAAGACCACACTGCTCGAGATCATCTCCGGCATGCAGACGCCGGATGAAGGAGCCGTTCGCCTCGTTAAGGGGGCAAGCATCGGCTACTTGCGGCAGGAAGCCATCGAGATGCATGGCCGAACCGTTCTCGAAGAGACCCTGTCCGCCGCCAAGGAGGTTCTGTCCCTTGAGCAGCGTCTGGCTGATCTACAGGAACTCATCGCCTCAGCTGACAACGATGCCGAGCGTGACCGTTTCCTCGAGGAGTGGGGGCATGCCTCTGAGCGCTTCGAGCATGCGGGTGGCTACTCGCTTGAGACTGAGGCACGCACCATTCTCACCGGACTCGGCTTCAAAGAGACGGACTTCACACGACTAGCCGAGGAGTTCTCAGGTGGCTGGTTGATGCGCCTCGCGCTCGCGAAGTTGCTCCTTGGCAGGCCTGAAGTGTTGCTACTCGATGAGCCGACCAACCATTTGGATCTCGAGTCCGTCGTATGGCTGGAGTCATTCCTGCGAGGATACGACGGCGCCATGATGCTCGTGAGCCATGACCGGGCGTTCATGGAGGGTCTGGTCGACCATGTGGCTGAAGTCGAGAGCGGACGCTTCACGACCTACGCAGGTACGTATGGTGAGTATCTGGCAGCGCGTGAACTCGCCTTGGACCAGCTGAGGACCGAGCGTGCGCGTCAGGACAAAGAAATCGCGCACATGCAAGAGTTTGTTGATCGATTCCGCTTCAAGAACACCAAGTCGCGTCAAGCACAGGAACGCGTAAAGCGCATCGACAAGATCAAGAGTCAGCTTGTCGAACTGCCGGAAGGTCGCAAGAAGGTCCGATTCTCGTTCCCGCAGCCCCCGCGAACCGGACAAGAGGTAATCACGTTGTCCGGCGTGCGCAAGGCGTATGGCGACAATGTGGTCTACGACGCACTCGATCTGTCTCTCTACCGAGGAGACAAGGTCGCATTGGTCGGTCCAAACGGTGCGGGAAAGTCCACATTGCTGAAAATGCTCGCGGGCGTGCTCGACCCGGACGTTGGTGGACGCGAGCTGGGAGTTCACGCCAGCGTGGCCTACTTTGCACAGCATCAACTTGAGGCCCTCACGGGTTCGAACACGGTATATCGCGAGCTTGAGAGTGAAGCGCAATCGTGGACCCAGGGACAGATTCGCTCGCTGCTCGGAGCTTTCATGTTTCACGGCGATGATGTGGACAAGAAGGTCTCCGTGCTCTCGGGAGGCGAGCGCTGTCGTCTTGCTCTTGCCAAGATGATGGTCGAACCTGCGCCGCTTCTGTGTCTCGACGAGCCCACGAACCACCTTGACGTGGATTCGTGCGATGTACTTGAGTCGGCGCTCAGCCAGTTTGGCGGCACGATCGTATTGATCACCCACGACCGGCATCTCATACGAGGCATCGCCAACAAGGTCATTGATGTGCGTGACGGTGGGGCTACCGTTATCGAAGGTGACTACGACTACTATCTCTTCAAGCGCTCACAGCGGGAGAACGCATCTGCGTCCCCCACAAAGACGAACTCCGCCCCGGTTGAGGGTGGACAGGCGAAAGAGATCGCGCCGGTCAGATCAGCGCCCAAGACGCGCGAGGAGAAGCGGCGGGAGGCCGAGGCGCGCAATCGTCGCTCCAAGGGGACACGTGAGCTTAAGGCTCAGGTCAAGTCGCTTGACGAAGAGGTTTCTCGTACCCAGGCGCGGCATGACGAACTCGTGGCCGCCCTGGCCGATCAAGAGACGTATTCCGATCCTGCGACATTCGAGGCGGCAATGGTCGAGTACTCTGAGATCAAGCCCAGACTCCAGCGTTTGGAAGCCTCTTGGATTGCCGCTGCGGAACAACTAGAGGCCGCAGAACGCGCCGATGAAGAGGCGCGCTGATACTCGTTTCTGCATATTCGGGCTAACGCACCCAGATTTCCATAATTGCGAGCAGGAACGCCCCCCAGCACCGCGAAAACGTCTAAAGGGCCTTCTGTCTACTTTGTAACAATATTTACAAACTCGACCAACTGCGGCTAGAATGCCCTAACCGTTCTCGGGGGAGACACTGCGCCGAAGATGGGTTGTTCTGCCAGATAGTCTAACCGGCCCTACTTTGTAACACTGAGTTACAAAGTAGGAGACGTCATCGGCAGGGGGTGTGCATGCAGGGTGCATCGACTCAGAGCGTCCTTTTCGTCCTCGGACTGATTACGTCCGCAGCGGCGTTCATCTTGCTTGTCTTTGGAATCAACACCCTCGTCTCACATCGCTTTCCCAGCGAGGAGAAGAACGAGCCCTACGAATGCGGCATGGACCAGGCCGGTGGACCGTGGAATCCTGTCAGGCTTCGTTTCTCGACTGTTGCACTCATCTTTGTGCTCTTCGATGCGGAGGCGATCCTCCTGTTCGCGGTGGCTCCGTCACTTCGTGGCAGTCTTGCTGGCGTCATTGAAGTCGGCATATTCACGCTGTTCCTTACCTTTGGCCTGATCTACGCCTGGAGGAAAGGGGCGCTTGAGTGGCGATAGTCGACAAGCTCGGTGAGTCGCTCAATGGCTCCGGTGGCGGCATCATTCTTACTTCGGTGGATGCTGTTGTTGACTGGTCACGAGGTCATTCACTGTGGGCCATGCCCATGGGAACCGCATGCTGCGCCATGGAGCTCATTGCGGCGTCGTTCAACAAGTTCGACTTTGACCGTCACGGCACATTTCCGCGCCCCGATCCACGGCATTGTGATGTCATGGTCGTTGCCGGCACCGTCACTCGAAAGATGGCGCCTGCGATCATGCGGCTTTATGCACAGATGCCTGACCCAAAATGGGTGATCGCCATGGGAAACTGTGCAGTGTCCGGCGGCATCTTCTACTACGACTCGTACTCGGTCATTCGAGGCGTTGATGAGTTCCTGCCTGTGGATGTTCATATTGCGGGGTGTCCGCCTCGTCCTGAATCGCTACAGGACGCCGTGCTGCAGTTACGGGAGCGAATCACCACAGAATCCATTGCTCCGGGCAAGCGGCACGTTCGCGAGCTGCTGCTTCCCACGAATGGAGATGTATCGCTGCATGAGAATGGTGATCGCGAGTGAACATACAGGAGCTTCGTGATCATCTCTGCGGCCAACATCCGGACTTGTGTCCGCTGTTCTCCATCGAGTTCGGTGACGGGGTGTTGCAGGTCGACTGCGAGACCTTGTACGAAGCCGCAGAGAATCTCCAGTCCCTCGGATTCGACCGCCTCGGAATGCTGACGGCAGTGGACTTTGGTGATCATTTTGAGATGGTCTACCGACTCACTTCACGTTCGATGTCGGTTGGCATGTTCCTGAAGTGTGCCGTGCCGCGGGAGACTCCGCGTACGAGGTCTCTTGTGCCGTTGTGGCCCGCGGCTCTGTGGCAGGAGCGCGAAGTCTACGACATGTTCGGCATTGAATTCGATGGGCATCCCGACCTGCGGCGCATCTTGCTCCCCCCGGACTGGGTGGGCTTCCCGCTTCGCAAGGATTATAGAGACGATCGTCTCATTCGACGTCCTGACTACATATAGGACACGCGCTGCATCGAGAGGAGGTGGGCGGAATGGCACTAGAGGTTGAGAGTAGAGAAGAGATCGTGGACGAGCGTGGTAACGAGGTTTCCGAACTCGTCATCAATGTCGGCCCCTCCCATCCGTCCACTCATGGCGTGTGTCGCGTGATCACACATCTGGACGGAGAGATCGTCACCAAGGCGGAACCGGTTATCGGATATCTGCATCGCGGAATCGAGAAGATGGCCGAGAACCGCACGTACCTGCAGATCGTTCCGCTCACGGACCGTCTGGACTACGTGGGCAGCATGTATTCGAATTGGGCGTACTGCCGTGCAGTTGAGCGTCTTGCGGGAATTCGTGTTCCGGAACGTGCTGAGTATCTTCGTGTGATCGTGTGTGAGATGCAGCGCATCGCGAGCCATATGATGTCGCTCGGATCGGCGGCGGGGGATACCGGGGCCGCCACCATGTTCATATATGCGTTCGATGAGCGTGAGCGCATTGTCGAGCTGTTTGAGGAGCTATGCGGCGCACGGCTCACGTACAACTACGTTCGCCCCGGTGGAGTCTCTTACGATACTCCCGAGGACTGGTTCGATACGCTTCTCGAATTCACGCGAAAGCACCGCACTGCACTCCACGAGATGGACAGGCTGTTCTTTGGCAACGTGATAGCCCGCGGACGTATGAAGGGCATCGGTG
This sequence comes from Actinomycetes bacterium, assembly GCA_024637115.1. Classification (GTDB taxonomy): domain Bacteria; phylum Actinomycetota; class Coriobacteriia; order Anaerosomatales; family JAGXFU01; genus JAGXFU01. The sequence continues at coordinate 123,009 of JAGXFU010000016.1, read as the reverse complement.
TTCTCTCTGCGGCCGATGCGGTCGGATGGGGGGCAAGCGGTCCGGTTGCGCGAGGTTCAGGAGTCAACTGGGACCTGCGCAAGCACGATTCGTATTCAGTGTATCCACGTTTTGATTTTGACGTGCCTACCGGCTCGAACGGCGATGCATACGATCGAGCCCGATGCAGGCTGTTTGAGTGTTTCGAGTCGTGTCGCATCATCGAGCAGGCAGTGGCACAGATCGGCGAAGGTCCGTTCAAGGCCGAGGGCGCACCGAGACTGCTCAAGCCCCGTCCGGGTGAGGCGTATGACCACATCGAGTCTGCTCGAGGCTCTCTGGGCGTCTATATCGTTTCTGACGGTAGCGAACGTCCGTATCGTGTGAAGTTCCGCTCGCCGGCCTTCTGTAACCTTGCGTTGCTTCCGCTCCTTGCTCAAGGACACACCCTGTCGGACCTCGTTGTCATCTTAGGATCCCTGGATCCGGTCTTTGGGGAGGTCGACCGATGAGTGGCAGTGTCTTCACTGGCTATACCGGTGGACTCATCTGGGGTCTTGGCGGCGGACTGGTCATAGCGATTGCCACACTGTTCGGGGTGTGGTGGGAGCGAAAGGTGGCCGGCCGAATTCAGATGCGGCTCGGTCCCCAGACAACGGGACCCTTCGGGCTCTTGCAGACCGTAGCCGACATGGTGAAGCTTCTGCTCAAAGAGGACATCACGCCTACTCAGGCAGACGCGCCCGTCTTTCGGGTCGCTCCGCTCATCGTGTTCGTTCCGATAGCAATGGCCGTGACGGTTATCCCGTTTGCGGCAGGATGGGCGCCACTCGATACAAGTGTGGGCATGCTGTTCTTTCTCGCTGTTCCGAGCGTGTCGGTCATCGGCATTCTCATGGCAGGGTGGTCCAGTGGCAACAGCTACGCCACGCTCGGCGGTCTGCGCGGTGCTGCTCAGATGATCTCCTACGAGCTGCCGAGAACACTTTCAGTGCTGTCCGTCGTGCTCCTCGCGGGTTCACTCCGGCCCGTAGAGGTCATGGAGGCCTGGCGATGGTGGTTCATACCGCTCAACGGAATCGGCTTCCTGGTCTACTTCATATCTTCGGTAGCTGAGTGCAACCGTGGCCCGTTCGATATCCCCGAGGCCGAGTCTGAGCTGGTAGCGGGCTATTTCGCGGACTATTCGGGAATTCGCTGGGCGATATTCATGATGTCGGAGTACGGCGGCGTGATTGCAGCATCCCTGTTTGGCGCGGCTCTCTTCCTGGGTGGATGGGCATGGGCTCCGGGTCTATTCGGTACCGCGATATTCCTTCTGCTCACCGTGGTTCTCGTTACGGCGATGATTTGGATCAAGTGGACATTCCCCCGCATGCGGATGGACCAGCTCATGAACACCGCATGGAAAGTCCTGACCCCGATGGCGCTTCTTCAGATTGCAATCATCGGCGTGGTGATCGCATGGCTCTAGACAATGGTGCTCGTCATGATCAGGTCGGGGCACCGGAGCGCACGCCGGAAGTCGTTCCACTGAGCGTCAATGTCTCGAATGAGTTCTCGCCTGGTGTGAAAGGTTTCTTCCAGAAGTGGAAGTCGCTTGCCACGGGTATCCGCATCACGGCCGGGCGGGCAGCCGCTGGGCCAAAGACCCTTCGATATCCTGCCGAGAAGGTTACGTTATCCGATCGCTGGAGAGGCGCACTCCGACTCCGCGGAGTCCTGGGTATCGACGACATCCCCATACTTCATGAGCCATCGATCACGCACAACGCGCTGGTAGACCGTTTGAATCGCGAGGAGCGCCTGTCGCCCTGCATGGGAAACTGTCCTGCTAACGTGGACGCGCGTGGTCAGAACTATTTCATGGCCGAGGACCGCGGGCCAGAGGCCTACGAGCTCGTTCGTGAGCGCAATATCATGCCCGGGGTCTTGGGCCGGATTTGTCATCACCCGTGCGAGAGTGCATGCCGACGCAACTATTACGATGAGCCGATCGCGATTCGTCCGCTGCACAGACTTGCCTATGAGGCGTACGAGCGCGAGAAGAGCTCTCGTTTGTTGCCTCTGCCGGTGACCAAGAGCCAAAAGGTCGCCGTCATCGGTTCGGGTCCCTCGGGTCTCGCTGCCGCATTCGATCTGATGCAACTCGGCTACCAGGTTGTCGCCTTCGAAAAGGAGGATAAGCCGGGCGGTGCGCTCTATTCCGGTGTCCCGAGCTATCGCTTGCCTCGGGAGGTCCTTCACGGGGAGATCGACAATCTCGTAGCGATGCGACTCGACTTGAGGTGTGGTATTGAGATCGGCGTCGACGTTCCAATCGACCATCTCATTGGCGAGTTCGATGCAGTACTCATAGCAGCCGGGCTACAAGAGAGCCGCATTCTGCCGATTCCCGGCGCAGATGCCAAGGAAGGCGTGGTCGGAGCGCTACCGTTCTTGAAGGAAGCGAACTGGAAGGGTGACGCTGGCGTCAAGGGCAAGCGAGTCCTCGTCATCGGCGGGGGCAACGTGGCCGTCGACTGCGCACGCTGTGCGCTTCGTGTCGGGGCCGCCGAAGTGCGTCTGGCATGTCTTGAGGGCGACCAGGAGATGCCCTGTCACCCCTGGGAGATCGAGGAAGCCCTTGATGAGGGCGTGATAGCGATGTGTTCTCTCGGTCCCGAAGAAGTGCTGACCAAAGACGGCCGAGTCGTTGGTATGAAGATGCGTGAGTGTCTTTCGGTCTTTGACCCCGTGGGCCGCTTCTCGCCTCAATTCGGCGACAACTACTCCACATTCGAGACGGATGTTGTTGTGTTTTCGATTGGCCAGGCGCCGACTCTGCGTGACGTTGTCGCCGGCTCAGACCTCGTGCTCACCGAACGAGGACTCCTGCCGGTTGACGGAACACTCTTCACGACAGACATCCCCAAAGTCTTTGCCTGCGGAGAAGTAGTGACGGGGCCTGGCAGCGCCATTGGTTCGATCGCGACAGGGCACGAGGCCGCCACCTCGATCCATCGTTACCTTGCAGGTCAGAGTCTGCAAGAGGATCGAACTCCTCGGCCGGTGCCGATCTATGCCAAGTATGAGAAGGCAACGCTTGATGGCGTGGAGGAATCGCGCCGTCGTGTGGTCATGCCAATGGCCAAGCCCGAGGCGCGCTCAGAGGACTTCAGCCAGGTGGAACTCGGTCTCACGCATCTTGAGGGACTTCAGGAGGCCGCGCGCTGTCTGCGATGTCAGTCAGAGGTATGCGTGGGCTGCACATTCTGTGCTCGTACGTGCCCGGACTATGCCATTCAAGTCGAACGTATTGATGATCCGGGCGGACGTCGCGTTACGCGCTATGAGCTCGATCTCACCAAGTGTTGCTTCTGTGGTCTGTGCGCTGAGCAGTGTCCGACCGATGCGCTGTGTCACACGGGTCAGTACGAGTTGAGTTTCTACCATCGGGATCTCGCGGTGTTCGATCGCGAGGAGATGCTCAGATCCGGTGCCGGGACTCGTGCTACCGGACAGGATGGAACGCATCACATCGATCCTGAGGAGGCAAGCCTGTCGTGAGCATATCCATGATCGAACTCGTCTTCTGGATGATCGCGGCCGCCTCTCTGCTGGGCGCCCTCACAGTGGTGTTCACCCGCGATGTCACACGCATGGCGCTGGGCCTTGGGGTGTTCTTACTATCGGTAGCCGGGTGGTTCGTCTACTTCTCTCAGACATTCCTGGCCGCGGCACAGGTATTCGTGTACGTGGGCGGAGTTCTCGTTCTCGTGCTCTTTGCCATCATGCTGGTACACCGCTCAGGGGCCGGTCGGCCTGCACTTGAGAGTCGGCACACGATAGATTCGATCATGGTTGCGGTTGCGGTGTTTGTTCTCGTGGTCAGCGCGCTGCAGGATGTCGGATCGGCTCTCACGGTGACTCCGTTGCCGGGTAGCCCGGATGCGATTTCAGCAGCGCTCCTGGGTCCGATGCTTCCGCATTTCGAGGCTCTCGGGGTCTTACTGCTTGCGGCGTTGGCCGCTGTGATCGTCATCTCCGGAGGTGAGCGCTCATGAGTCTTGTGTATGTGGCGCTCGCTTTGTTCTGTATAGGTCTGTACGGCACACTGACCCGCAGAGACATCATTGCTGTGCTTGCCTCGGTGGAAGTCATGCTGGGTGGCGCGACAGTCCTCCTGGTCGGGCTTTCCGCTACATCGAATCTGGCTGGAGTCTCCACACCGCCGGGCGAGACGAGCGGCGTAGGGCTCGTGATCCTGGTGCTTGCGGCAGCAGAGGCGTCTGTGGGTCTGGCGCTTATGCTTGCGGTGGCTCGTCGTCTCAACACAACACGAATCGATGAGTTGGACGAGGTGAGCGGCTGATGTCCAACGTACTGCTCTCAAACGGCTGGATCGCGGTCGTCAGCCCGGCCCTCTTCGCACTGGCGATCGGGCTGTTTGGCACGCGAACCCGCACATTCGTTCCATGGCTGTCCATGTTCGCTCCGCTTACCGTGCTTGCAACAGGTATTGCTGCGCTGAGCGCCACAGCTGCGAGCGAAGCCGCTGGCTACACCGGAACCTATCTCACTCCACCAGTGGGCGAGGGGTCGCTTCGCTGGCTTCTGGGAGCCACCGAGGGGATTCGTATCGGGTTCGCAATCGACGGTCTTACCGCGCTCATGCTCGTTGTCGTGGGCTTTGTCGCCTTGATGGTGATGCTGTTCAGCATCGGCTACATGGCCGATGATCCCGGTCTGGTCCGCTACTACGCTCTGCTCTGCCTGTTTACCGCTTCGATGACACTGCTTGTGATCGCAGACGGTCTGGTCGGGCTCTTTGTCGGCTGGGAACTTGTGGGCGCGTGCAGCTACCTCCTGATAGGGTTCTGGTTCCACAAGCCTTCCGCTGCTGCTGCTGCAATCAAAGCGTTTCTGACCACGCGGGTCGGCGATGTCGGGATGCTACTCGGTCTCGCGGTCTTGTGGCAGACGACCGGTGCCCTCTCGTACCCTGATGTCTTCTCGGCGGTGCCCGGTCTCTCAACAGGCACCGTGACACTCATTGCCCTGTTGCTGTTTGTCGGAGCCGCCGGCAAGTCCGCCCAGTTCCCCCTGCATATCTGGTTGCCCGATGCGATGGAGGGTCCGACTCCGGTATCCGCTCTGATCCATGCCGCGACGATGGTGGCGGCAGGTGTATTCCTCGTCGCTCGCACGTGGCCGGTCTTTGAGGCCGCGCCCAACGCGCAAGTGGTCGTCCTCGCTATCGGAGCCTTCACTGCGCTCGCAGCGGCTACGATCGCCTTGGCTCAGACCGACATCAAGAAAGTGTTGGCCTACTCGACGATCAGCCAACTCGGATTCATGTTCGCGGCTCTCGGGGCGGGTGCCTGGGTTGCGGCTATGTTCCATCTGATCACGCACGCGGCGTTCAAAGCGTTGCTCTTCCTCGGCTCCGGTTCCGTCATTCATGGTGCCGAGACGCAGGACATGCGAGAGATGGGCGGCCTGCTCAAACTGATGCCGATCACCGCAGCTACATGGCTTATTGGTTCTGCGGCGCTCGCGGGCATACCGCCACTCGCCGGATTCTGGAGCAAGGACGAAGTCATCCATGCCGTGATGTCGCGCTCGCCGCTGGCGGGCGTAGCGCTGCTTGCTGCCAGTCTGCTTACGGCCTTCTACATTACTCGGGCTACCCGGCTCACGTTCTTTGGTTCTTATCGCGGCACCCATCATCCTCATGAGGGCGGATGGGTGATGTGGGTCCCGCTTGTTGCGCTCGCAGTACCCGCATCGCTTGCAGGTTTCGCCGGTCACAAGATCGCCGAGACGCTCGGAGAACGCGGAGAGAGTCTCGATTTCACTACCGCGGCTCTGTCCATCGGCGTGGCATTTCTTGGAGTAGCCGTGGGCTGGATCGCATACCGCGATGGCGTGGTCTCTGAGTTGGATGTCGAGGCTCGCTTTGGAAGGGCGTGGCCCGTGCTACGCAACGCATACGGCTTCGACGGTCTTGTGTCCGCTGTGGTAGTCCGGCCGGTATACGCACTGAGTGATTGGCTCTACAACCTGGTCGATCGCAAGATCTTCGATGGCGCTGCCGAGGGTGTTGGCACCCTGACGCGCAAGATTGGCACCGGGATGTCGCGTATTCAATACGGGGACACGCAATGGTATGCGACCCTGCTCGCTGCTGGATTCGTGGTACTTGCCGTGTTGGTTGCGGTTGACTGGGCCATGATCGCGCAGTGGCTGTCAACCAATCTGGGGGTGCGCTAGTGGTTGCTCCCGCTTTGAGTCTCCTTATCTTGATTCCGTTTGCGGGAGCGCTGCTCGCATCCGTGAGCGGCAGATGGGCTCGCTGGGTCGCCCTTGCTTCGGCGCTCGCTACAGCGATCCCGCTGGGCGTCCTTGGAACTCAGGGAGCTCTCGGTGGGGCTCCCGCTGATATCTCCGTTCGACTCGGTGAGTTCCTGCCGTTCTGGAGTTTGAGAATCGATGGACTGGCCGCGCCATTGGTGGCACTCACGGTGTTCCTCGGCGTGATCGCAGTGCTCGCGTCGTGGCGTATCGACGACCGGCCCGGTGTGCATCATGCGCTCCTCTTGTTGCTTGAGGCAGCGGTCATGGGCGTCTTTCTCGCCAACGATATCGTGCTCTTCTACGTCTTCTGGGAAGCCGTCCTGATCCCCATGTACTTCCTCATTGGAATCTGGGGACATGAGAATCGCAAGCATGCCGCACTGAAGTTCTTCCTCTACACGTTTCTTGCCAGTGCATTGATGCTGATCGGGATCCTCTACATTCTGTTCGCATCGGGCCAGACGCAGATCAGCGATCTGTCTGTGTTCACTGTGGCGTTGGACCAGCGGCTCATCTTCTGGCTGCTTGCTATCGGTATGCTCGTCAAGATTCCCGTTGTGCCGTTTCACACCTGGCTGCCCGACGCACATGTGGAGGCGCCCACCGCAGGGTCGATCATGTTGGCCGGTGTGTTGCTCAAGATGGGTGGCTACGGTCTCCTGCGTTTAGCCGTGCCGCTCGCACCTCAGGCCGCCAGAGACGCCGCAGGGATACTGGCTGCGTTGGGAATCATCGGCATCGTGTACGGCGCCGCTATGGCCCTTGCGCAGTCCGATCTCAAGAGATTGGTCGCATACTCCTCGGTCGCTCACATGGGCTTCGTGGTGCTTGCGATCGCGACCGGTACCCAGGCGGGATACACAGCCGCCCTTCTCGGCATGGTGAGTCATGGGGTGGTAGCTGCACTACTGTTCCTGCTTGTGGGCTTGCTCTACGAACGAACGCACACACGTGAGTTGAGCAGATTCGGCGGGCTTGGACGAATTATCCCCGCGTGGGCGAGGGTGTTCACTTTTGGCGCACTCGCAAGTCTCGGCCTACCCGGTCTGAGTGGATTTCCCGGCGAGTTCCTGGCCCTGCTTGAAGGTTTCTCCGCATTCGGGTGGTGGCTGCTCCCGGCTACCGTAGGTGTTGTTCTCGGCGCGGCATACAATCTGCGCGCCGTGCGACTGGTCAATCACGGGGCGAGTGCGGTCGAATGGAGGGGCCTTGCCGATCTGTCGATTCGGGAGTGGGTGCCCATATCGCTGTTGATCATCGTTGTGACGGTGCTTGGTGTGTGGCCACGTATCGTCGTCGATGTGGCCGGTGCGACATTAGCCCTCCTTGTCCAAGGGGGGATGTAGCGTGAGCGACTCAGCTCTCATAATCTCGCCGATGATAGCGGCGATCATTGCTGGCGTGTTGGCGCTTGTCGCCGATGCCGCCGCTCGTCCGCGTGTTGCGGTCGGAGTGGCGATTGTCGGACTCGCGGCCGGATGCGTGCTGGCCGCGGTGGCGTCCCAAAGCGTGGAGGGCGGCTCACTGGCGTACGGCGTGTTCATAGGCGGAGGAGAACTCTCCGCCGTTGGCGTGCCGATCTTTGCGCTCGCGGCCCTTTCACTGCTTGGAGGAATGCGTTACCTCTCTAATCGTGAGACGGGAGCTGCGATGGCGGCACTCGTGGCGTTTGCCACGGCTGCATCCTCGGCGCTTGCGGCATCCGCCGACCTCATACTCACCGCGATCGCACTCGAGACGATCGCCATCTGCGCGTACGCTCTCGTGTCCGCCGCTCGAACGGATCGTTCCGCCGAGGCGGCTCTCAAGTACTTGATTCAGGGAGCGGTCTCGACCGGGCTGCTGATTCTCGGTATGGCGCTCCTGTTCGGTCTCTATGGAGGGTCTCGATCCTACCCGGCCCTCGGTCTGTCGCTCCCGCTCGGGCCCGCGGCACCCGCGGGCGCAGCCGCGGCACTCATCTTGTCGGCATTCGCCTTCAAACTGGGCGCCGTCCCATTCCATGCGTGGGCGCCGGACGTGTTCGAGACAGCGCCGTCTCCGGCAGCCGCGTTCATGGCGGGTGCGCCAAAGATCGCAGCGCTCTTTGGGTTGTTCGTGGTCTTTGCTCAGGTCTTTGAGGCGAGTGTTGAGAATCTCGCGTATCAGGTGGCGGCCCTGGCTGCGCTCTCGATCGTCCTCGGCAATTTCGCGGGATTGCGCCAACGCTCCTACAGTCGGATGCTCGGCTATTCGGGTATTGCGCAGGTGGGCTACGCACTCGCGGGGCTCGCTGTAGGTCTCGCACGGGGCGAAGGGGGAGTGGCGAACATGCTGCGACTCACCCTTGTCCTCATCGTCATGTATGCGATCGCTGCCACGGCGGCGTTTCTGATCGCCCAGGCCGTCTCCGAAGTTCGTCCGGACTGGGATGGCTCGATCGCCGGCATGGCCGGCATTGGTCGCCAGCGACCGGCACTGGGTCTTGCCCTCGGGGTGACCATGTTCTCGCTGACGGGCATTCCTCTCACGGCGGGGTTCTGGGGCAAGCTTCTCGTGTTCGGCGTTCTGTCGGTCACCTCAGGATGGTTGTGGCTGGCATTGGTGGCCGTGGTGGGTTCGGTCATCTCATTCGGTTACTACGGGAGCGTGCTGCGCGCCGCATTCTTTGACGAGCCGCCGCTGAACGGGTCTGTGCCGCACCCGGATCCACCTGCCGAGGAACCCGCGGATGCGGTCGCTGCCCTTCCACGGCTTTTCCTCTCCGAGGGAACAGCGCTCTTCCTTGCCGTTGTCCTTCTCGGGATCGGAATCGTTCCGCTCTTTAGCGGACTCGACAGCATTCTCGCCCTCTTCGCAGGCTAGCGCTTCTCCCACCACGAGCTCACTTTGTGGAGGTTTCATGGAGTATGAGAAATGTTTCACAAGCCCCTTGCGTATATTTCGAGGGGTTGGGTACAATACCGATAAGAGCTGCATGCGAATGCAGCCCCTTACCCCTGAGCCTCAAGGTGCCGGCCTTGAGGCTCCCCCTTTTCCCAGGGGTTTTTCCTTTTCAGCGACACCGTTGTTTCCGCTCATCTTGGGAACATGACCGTCGGTCCGAATACATATGCAGTCACAGGCACTGAGCGCACTTGTAGCATTAAGTAGCCTGACCGTGGGGCCGATAACAAGCGTGACATGATTATCTCAGACGAGCAGGTCCGACGAGCCGTCGAGTATCTGCAGACAACAGGACCCAACAGCGATAGCCCTTCAAGTCGATGTGTATCTCACGATGACGTGTCGGTCGAGCTTGTTGACCGGGTACGCGTGGCCCTCTCCACCACTCCGGACTTTCGCGCAGATCGTGTTGCGCAAGCCCGCGAGTTGTTGGCTGCGGGACCTCTCTCCTCGGCAGATGTTGCCGAGAAGATGATCGGACGGATCATCTCCGACTCGATTCGCTAGTCGCGCTGTGTGACGCCTCTCCGGCATGACCGTGGGTGCGGTTGCGGTGGCATCGTTGGCGCTTAACGCTGATAATGGTGCCGGTAGCCGAATCTGACTCTTGACCGGAGGCGCTGTGTCCACTCGACCCACTCGCGTATTCGCCACGATCCTCATGGATCTGTTCATCGTTCTGGCTGTGCTCGTAACCGCCGGAATCGTGATTGCCTTCTTTGGCGTCCTTTCTTCGCAGGCATGGGCCGAGGCCGTGCTCAAGATCGCCGATATCGTGACTATTCCGTTCGGTCTCTCAAATATCAAGACGCCCTACGGTGGCTACTTCTCTGTGAACGCGGGTATCACCGTGATGGTGTTTCTCGTTGCGGAATGGATGATTTCGGTCGTACGTCAGCGTGCGTAAGTGCGCGAGCCAGTAAGGGGAGGACATACTTCGTGGAGTACACCCGTGAACGTCTCGGCGAGCTGCTCGTCTCGGCCGGTCTCATCACTGCCGAACAGCTCAGTGAAGTACTCGACCTTCAGCTTAAAGACGGCGGGAAACTGGGCGAGGTTCTGGTAAATCAACTCATCCTCACTGAGGACGATATTGCTCAAGCACTTGCCAAGCAGAAGGATCTTCAGCACGTGAACCTGACCGGATACAAGGTCGATCGGGCGGCCGTCAATCTCCTGCCTGAGAGAATGGCCATGAAGCGCCTGGCTATTCCGATTGGTTTCGACGGTGATCTTCTCATCCTGGCGATGGCTGATCCTCTCGACGTTGAGGCCATTGATGACGTCGAGATGCGCACAGGCATGCGCGTCGTGCCGGTTGTCGCGAGTCGTTCGCAGGTCATCTATGCCATCGACAAGTACGTCACCTCAGCCGACGCATTCCAGGATGTGGTCGAGACGTCGCTGGATGCCGAGGTTGAGGTCTCTGACGTTGTCACCGGCGACGACGTCCCGATCGTCCGGCTTGTGAATCAGTTGCTGCGTGAAGCGGTGCGAGATGGCGCGAGCGACATCCACATCGAACCGGATGGCAAGAAGGTTCGCGTTCGATATCGGGTCGATGGTGTCTTGCATGAGGTGATGACCCTGCCGGGTGCATCCCGTGCCGGAGTCACGAGCCGACTCAAGATCATGGCGGAGATGGACATCGCTGAGCGCAGGCGCCCGCAGGATGGCAGGATTGCAGTCAAGGTCGACGACCGACCGGTGGATATCCGGGTTGCCAGCTTGCCTACCCCTCATGGTGAAGCACTGGTTCTGCGAATCCTCAACTCTGGGCTTTCGTTCAAAGAGCTCGCCGATGTCGGATTGGGTGCCGAGGAGTACAAGAGTGTCATGGAGCTCCTTGGCAGACCCTATGGTGCACTGCTGATCGCCGGTCCGACTGGCTCAGGAAAGTCAACGACCATGTACGGCGCGCTACAACAACTCAACACGTTGGAGCGCAAGATCATCACGATCGAAGATCCCGTTGAGTACCAGATGGCGGGCGTGACGCAAATGGCGGTTCACAACCGCATCGGACTTTCCTTCGCCGCAGGGCTGCGCACGATTCTGCGCTCCGACCCGGATATCGTCATGGTCGGTGAGATACGCGATCCGGAGACTGCAGAGACGTCGGTGCGGGCAGCACTCACCGGGCACCTGGTTCTCTCATCTATTCACACCAACGACGCGCCCAGTGCTCTCAATCGACTGACAGACATGGGTGTTCCTCCGTACATCACTTCTTCAGGTCTCCTGGGCGTGATGTCTCAGAGGCTTGTGCGTGTGCTCTGTCCTCACTGTAAGCAGGAGGTCAAACTGAGCGGACCTCAGATGGTGGCGGCTGGCTTCACTGCAACCGAAGCCAAGAAGGTCACGCTCTACGCTCCCGTCGGATGCGACCTGTGTTCGATTTCCGGGTTCAAGGGCCGCACCGGGGTATTTGAAGTCATGCCAATGAATGAGGACCTCACCCGGGCGTTTCTGAATCAAGCGCCTGCGGACGTTTTGCGTGAGATTGCGGTCAACGCTGGAATGAAGACGCTTCGTCGCGATGCATTGGACAAGGTCGCAGCGGGTATTACCTCCCTGGACGAAGTCAACAGAGTGGCGGTGTAAGTATGGCTAAGAGGGATCCACGCGTCATTGTCTTGGTTCTCGATAGCGTGGGTGCCGGAGAACTACCTGATGCCGGCGCATACGGAGACGAAGGCTCGAACACGCTGGGCAATACGTCACAGGCGGTTGGCGGTCTGCATATGCCCAACCTGGAACGTATGGGGCTGGGCAACATTACCGACATCGACGGAGTCTCACCGATTGACACTCCTTCGGCGTCATGGGGCAAGAATGCCGAGGCGAGTGCGGGCAAGGACACGACGACCGGGCATTGGGAGATGATGGGTCTGCAGCTTACGGCTCCGTTTCCCACATATCCGAACGGTTTCCCTCCAGAGGTGATGAGCGAGTTCACTCGCCTGACCGGACTCGGGTGGCTCGGTAATTACCCTGCGAGCGGCACCGTCATCATCCAGGACCTGGGCGATGAGCATGTGGAGTCAGGCAAGCCCATCATCTACACGAGCGCCGACAGCGTGTTTCAAATCGCGGCGCATGAGGATGTCATCTCGATCGAACGACTCTATGAGATATGTGCCATTGCGCGTGAGATGCTTGTCGGGCAACACGCAGTGGGCCGCGTCATCGCACGTCCGTTCATTGGGCCGAACGCCGAAGGCATATACACGCGTACCCATCGTCGACGCGATTTTGCGGTCGAACCGTTCGAGCCAACGGTGCTCGATCGACTTGCCCAAGCGGGGATCAAGAGCTATGGAATCGGCAAGATCGGGGAGATCTTTGCATGGCGTGGCATCTGCGAGTCTCCACACTCGGAGAACAACATGCATGGTTTTGACAACCTGCTCGGGCGCGTGAAAGACAACACGGACAATGGATTCGTATTCGCCAACCTTGTCGACTTCGACATGATCTGGGGACACCGCAATGACTTCGAGGGATATGCTCGGGGTCTTGAGGAAGTCGACGCGCGCATGCCTGAGTTGCTGGACGCGATGGTCGATGGTGACCTGCTCATGATCACAGCGGATCACGGGTGTGATCCAACAACGGATTCCACTGATCACACCCGCGAGTACACACCACTCGTGGCATACATGAAAGGTGTCGATACCGGGGTTGGACTCGGCATTCGCTCAACGTTCTCCGATATCGGTGAGACAGTGCTCGATTTCTATGGTTTGGCGGGAGAATGCGGGCGAGGGAGCTCTTTCCTTCCCGAAGTCCGTGATGCCGGATGAACTGCTTGAACGGTACCTACACGCGGCGTGCCCGCGTGACGTACATCCCAGAGGGGGCCACATCGCGGTGATAACCTTCGAGGAGTTGCTTGAGCGAAAACGGGACGGCCACGCTCATGATGCGGCCGAGATAGACCGGATTGTGTTGGGTTACGCCCGCGGTGAGATGCCCGACGACCAGATGAGCGCATGGCTCATGGCTGCGTTCATCAACGGTTTGAACGAGGATGAGACCGTCTGGCTCACCGACGCGATGATTCGATCCGGGCGCACGATCGATCTCTCATCGATTCCGGGTGTGAAGGTAGATAAACACTCTACTGGTGGCGTTGCTGATACCACGACGCTTGTGCTCGCTCCACTTGTTGCCGCGTGCGGAGTCCCTGTGGCAAAGATGAGCGGGCGCGGATTGGGCCACACCGGCGGAACCCTCGACAAGCTCGAATCCATACCTGGAATGCGTATTGAGCTCCCGCCCGAGGAGTTTCTGGCGCAAGTGCGGGACGTAGGCGTGGCAGTCATAGCACAGTCACCGGATATCGTCCCGGCGGACAAGAAGATGTATGCGTTGCGTGATGTCACCGCCACGGTTCCGAGCATTCCGCTGATGGTCGGATCAATCATCTCAAAGAAGATCGCGGGTGGCGCGAATGCCATCGTTCTGGATGTGAAGGTCGGATCCGGCGCATTCATGAAGACGGAGGCAGATGCTCGAGCGCTCGTGGCGGAACTTACCCGGGTCAGTCGTGCACTTGGATGTGAGGTCGTTTGTCTCATGAGCGACATGGACCAACCGCTCGGTATGGCCGTGGGTAACTCGCTTGAAGTCGTAGAGGCAATCGAGACTCTGAGAGGTGAAGGCCCTGCGGCACTCACCGAGCTGTGTATGGTATTTGGCGCCAAGATGCTGATACTCGGCCGTGTGGCTGCTTCGGAGTCTGATGCTCGTGCGCTGCTTGAACAGGCGATTGAGTCGGGCGCCGCTCTTGATTCGTTCACGCGGTGGATCGCCGCGCAGGGCGGGGATCCGCGCATCGCCCGTGATACGACCCTGCTTCCTCAAGCTGCCTGCTCACGCGAGGTTTGTGTAGACACTCCCGGGTACGTGGCCGGGTTTGATGCGGAGGGCGTGGGTCGCGCGGCCATGCTCACGGGCGCCGGGCGCGCCACCAAAGACGATGTGATCGATCTGGCAGCCGGTCTTGTGCTCGACGTGCGCATTGGTGATCGCGTTGAACCGGGGTCACGCATCGCCGTGCTCTATGCGGCCTCGGAGAGTCTTCTCGATGCGGGCGAGGAGCGGTTGAGAGAGGCTGTCCATTTCTCGGAGACCCTCGTACCTGCACCGCCACTCTTCCATGAAATCTAGGCGTTGAGAACATGCAGGTGGTCGTCGGACACGCGAATCCTGACTTCGATGCGTATGCGGCTACGGTAGCCGCTACGAAACTCTTTCCTGGTGCACGAGGTGTGTTCCTTGGCACTCAGAACACGAATGTCCGCGCCTTTCACAACCTGCATCAGGACTTTCTGGATTTCACGGACCTCAAAGGTCTGGATCTCGAGGCGATTGACCGTGTGATCATGGTTGACACTCGTGATCCTCGCAGAGTGGGAGAACTCGGGGACGTGGTCCTGCGTCCGGACGTTGACGTCATCGTCTATGACCACCATCCGCCTGCTGAGGGAGATCTTGAGGGCATTGATGATCGCTCGCTTGATGTCGGAGCCACGACATCCATCCTCGTCCATGAGATTCGCCGGCGGGGGATCGGCCTGTCTCCGTTGGAGGCGAGCGTGCTGCTTTTGGGAATCCACGAGGACACGGGGTCGCTCGTCTATCCAAGCGCGACCGCCTATGATGCCGACGCTGCTGCCTATCTCATGGCAAGCGGAGCCGACCTTGAGGTCCTCAATCAGTTTCTGATGCGGGTGCTTGATCCTTCGCAGCGAGAATTGCTGGACGCCCTTACTGAGTCCCTTGAGGTGTGGAGGGTCAATGGTCAGGATGTGGCGGTTGGCACTGCGGAAATAGGCGAGTATGTGGACTCTGCGAGCGTACTCACTCACTACATCGTAGAAGACCTCGGCTACCGGGTTGCTATCGCAGTCGTACAGATGCCCGATCGTTTGCAGATCGTGGCCCGCTCACGGCTGCATGAAGCTGATGTAGGTGCGGTCATGTCGGCTATCGGCGGGGGTGGGCACACTCAGGCGGCCTCTGCTGGATTCAGGGACCTCACCATCGCTGATGCGCTGCCTCGTCTTCGAGAGGCTCTCGAAGACGAGGTGACTCCGCCGCTCAGGGCTGGCGACATCATGACCTCACCCCTGCGCACTGTCACTGAGGACATGACGATGGCCCAGGCCGGCGAGATCATGTCCACATGGGGCCACGGCGGTCTGCCGATCCTCAGAGCCGGCAGATTGATCGGGCTTGTCACGCGCAAGGATTACGACAAGGCTCATCGGCACGGTCTTGACCATGCGCCGGTGAAAGGATTCATGGCGCGTGATGTCATCACCGTGGAGCCCAATACGGACCTGGTCGAACTCGAACGGTTGCTTGCCACATCGGGAATCGGGCGAGTTCCGGTACTGGACAACGATGAGCTGGTCGGCATTGTGACCCGCAAAGATCTTCTCCAGGCCGAGCATGGGGACGCATACCTCGATCGTCGTTTGCCTCGCGCGCGCAAGAATTCAACCGAGCGCTTCCTGGCGTCCTTCGAATCCGTGCTTCCTTCAGACGCCCGCGATTCGTTGCGCGGTCTTGGGGTGCTCGCTGAGCGCGAGGGTCTCCGGGCGCATGTTGTGGGCGGTTTCGTGCGCGACATGCTTCTGGCGAGACCCAATCTCGATATGGATGTCGTGATCGAGGGCGATGCTGTCGCGTTCGCGGAGATGGCTGCCGTGGAGCTCGGTGCCCGCGTAAAGATCCATCGGCGGTTTGGCACAGCTGTGCTCGTGCTGAGCCGGACGCTTCACGTGGATATCACGAGCGCACGTACCGAGTATTACGCGCGTCCCGGCGCACTGCCGACCGTTGAGCGTTCCAGTCTCCGGCAGGATCTGTTCCGGCGGGACTTCTCTATGAATGCCATGGCGGCATGCATCAACCCCGACTGTTTCGGCGCGATCACCGATCCGTTCGGTGGATTGAGAGATCTTGAACGCGGTGCGCTGCGGGTCCTCCACTCGTTGTCGTTCGTGGAGGATCCCACACGCGTGCTGCGAGCTGCGCGATTCGAGGAGCGATACGGATTCAGAATGGAGCCCTCCACCGAGGAGCTCGCTCGCCGCGCTGTTGAGATGCAGATGCTCGAAGAGGTATCGGGCGCCCGTATTCGCGAGGAGATGCTCGACATCATCCAAGAGGACTCACCCTCCTCGGCATTTGAGCGGCTCTATGATCTCGGCGCATTGCAGCCGATTACCTACGATGATGCTGACCCTCACCAGGTCATTGAATCAGTCTTTGTTACCGAGCGTGCCTACAAGGTGCTGAGTGATCGCTTCATGCGTCAACCTCGTCGCAAAGTGACACTCGTTGCCGCGATGGCACTCGGGGCGGATCATGGCGGGGTGGACAAGTGGCTGCGGCATCTGCGTTTTGGCCGGGAGTACTCCGAGCCCGCGCGAGCGGTTGCGATTCAGGGCACGATCCTACATAAGAAACTCTCGGATCGCCGGAAGATGCGTGACAGTCGCCTGTACCGGACACTTGAAGGACTGCCGGATGAGGCGGTTGTGTGGCTCTGGGCGCAGGGCAACGAGTTGTGCCGCAGACGCGTTGAGCGATTCCTTGATGTGCTTGCGCGCATCACCCTCGCCGTGAGCGGCGAAGATCTCATCGCTCTCGGACTCACACCGTCTCCACAGTTCTCGGATATACTTTCGCAAGCGCTCGATGACCGGCTTGATGGACGGGCGGTCGGGAGGGTCGCTGAACAGGCGAACCTCAAGCGACTGGCTGAGCGCAGAGCACTCGACAAATAGAACCGGAGTTTCTTGCCCAATGCTGTCTCCCGACGTGATCTCGAAAATCATCATGTTCGCCGTCTTGATACCGGCGATCGTCTTCCACGAAGTAGCGCATGGTTATGTCGCGTACTTGCTTGGAGATCCGACTGCCAAGTCGAGGGGTCGCCTCTCTCTCAACCCACTCAAGCACATCGATCCTTTCGGCACGATCATCCTGCCGCTGCTCATGGTTGCATTGCTGGGGTTTGGCTTTGGCTACGCAAAGCCGGTTCCGATCAATACCGCCTATTTCAAGGATCGCAGGAAAGGCATGTTCTATACCGGTATTGCCGGTCCGAGTGTGAACCTCGTCATGGCCATTCTCGGAGGAATCGGAGTTCGACTACTTAACGTGCTTCCCGATCAACTGTTCTCGGGCTGGCTCTTTTACGTGTACCTCGCGTTCTACTTGTTTGCACTTATGAATCTTGTGCTCATGTTCTTCAATCTCATACCTCTGCCACCCCTTGATGGATCTCGGGTGTTGCCACTGTTCCTCAGTGACAACGCGATGCGAACATATGCCAAGGTTGAGCAGTATGGTTTTGTGATTCTGATCGCCTTCGTCTACATTGCGCCTCGGTTCTTGGGCTTTGACCCGATCGACGCCTACTTCAACGCCACGGTCGTGCCGATCATGCAACTCCTTTCGGGCGTGAGCTAGAGCCACAGGCCTCCTCGGCGGCTCGCCTTGCGGTACAATCCGCAGAGCATCCTTGACCTGCCCCAACTCGAACTCGAGGAGTCACCTCGTATGTCCAAGAAACGCATTCTGACCGGATACCGACCCACTGGCCGCCTCACGCTGGGCCACTGGTTCGGCAACCTGCTCAACATGCGGGAGCTTCAGGAGGAGTACGAGGCCTACTACTTTGTCGCTGACTGGCATGCGCTCACAAGCGACTGGCAGGATACACACGCGATCCGTCAATACACCGAAGAGATGGTGCTCGACTGGGTCGCGGCTGGGATCGATCCATCGAAGGCGACGATCTACCGACAGTCCGACGTCCCTGAGGTCGCCGAGCTCACCCTCTATCTGACCATGGTCACTCCGATGGGCTGGCTTGAGCGCGTTCCGAGCTACAAGGAGCAGCGCGAACAGATATCGGATAAGGATCTGGGCAACGTTGGATTCTTCATGTATCCGTTGCTCCAGGCCGCAGATATTGCGATCGTCAAGGGCGATATCGTGCCGGTGGGCGAGGATCAGCTCCCGCATCTCGAGCTTACGCGCGAGGTTGTGCGTCGTTTCAACGGGCAGTACGGAGACCTGCTCGTGGAGCCGGCTGCCAAGATCGCCAAGCAGGGTGCGCGGGTACCCGGTACTGACGGACGCAAGATGTCCAAGTCCTACGGCAATGCGATCTACCTCTCCGAGACCGAAGAAGAGACCACCAAGAAGGTCATGGGCTTCATGACCGATCCCGCACGCAAACTCAAGACAGACCCGGGCGATCCGGCCATCTGTCCGCTGCATCAGGTACACGCACTTGTGGGCGATCCCGCTGACATCGCGGAATGGGAGAAGTGCTGTCGCACGGCCGAGTGCGGCTGCGTTGCGCACAAACGTGCCTTCGCCGAGGACTTGAATGCCTATCTCGCGGACTTCCGCGCCAAGAGGGCCGAACTGGCCGCCCGACCGGATTACGCCTGGGAAGTGCTCTCTGAGGGCGCTGCACGCGTACGTCCTGCCATCGATGAGCTGATGGGTGCTGTGCGCACCTCGATGCACGTCGACGCGGCGGAGTAGAGAGCTCTCGCGCATGGCCTACAAGGTCAGAACAGGGGCATTCGAGGGACCGTTCGATCTGCTTCTGCAGCTCGTGAGCCGTCAGAAGCTTGACGTGAACTCGATATCGATCGACGGAGTGATCGATCAGTACCTGGAACACATCGAGCGTATGCAAGAGCTCGATCTCGATGTGGCGAGTGATTTCTTGCTTGTTGCGGCAACGCTGCTCGAGATCAAGGCGGCCTCGTTGCTCCCCAATGATGAGCCGATCTATGTCGGCGATGAACTCGATGATCTTGCTCCGGAAGAAGCGCGAGAGCTTCTTGTGGCCCGCCTGCTCTCGTACAAACAGTTCAAGAATGCCGCGCTCGAACTCGGTCAGCGGATGGAATCGGAGTCACTCACGCATCCGCGCGCCGCGGGCATCGAAGAGGGCTTTGTGAAACTCATGCCCGACTTTCTCGAGGGAGTCACGCTCCACGGACTCGCCGTTATCTGTGCGGATCTCATCCATAAGCGCGAGATATTCTTGCTCGAGGCCGAGCACGTTGCCAGCATGCCGATTTCCCTTGAACTTCATGCCGAGGGGGTGGCGCGCCGTCTGAAGCGCGACGGTAAGATCACGTTGCGGGAGTTTCTCGGTGCTGACCCCAGTCCGGAGTTGATCGTAGTCACGTTCCTGGCGATTCTCGAACTCTACAAGCGCGGGATCGCCGACCTCAGGCAAGACGCACTCTTTGATGACATCCTGGTGACGTTACTCGACCCAGATGCAGATTTCGCCGACTTCGAGGAGGAAGTCTCGTGAGCGAGGTTTCAGCACAACTGCGCGGCGCCATCGAGGCCTTGCTATTCGTCTCCGATGAGCCCGTAAGCACTGCCCGAATCGCCAAGATCCTTGAGGAGACCGAGGGGAGCGTTGGAGTAGCCCTGTCCAACCTCGCCGAGGAGTACCAGGCACAGGAGCGCGGCTTCCAGCTTCGTGAAGTAGCGGGTGGTTGGCGTATGTTCACTCACCCGGCATACCACGAGAAGATCGAGCAGTACGTGCTGTCATGGGATACGAGGCGACTGTCACAGGCTTCGCTTGAAGCGTTGGCTGTAGTTGCGTATCACCAGCCCGTCACCCGCGCAGGAATCAATGCGGTACGTGGTGTGAACTCCGAGGGCGTGATCTCCTCGCTCGTGGACAAAGGTCTGGTTCGCGAGGTCGGACGTGACAAGAATCAGAACAACGCCATCATCTACGGTACGACTCGGACGTTTCTCGAGAAGTTCGGGCTCAGAGACATCAGCGAACTGCCCCCACTCGAAGAGTTCGCCCCGGATCCGCAGACTGAGCGTGCGATCAGGGAGCGACTCGGTGCGCTTGACGGTTCATCGTTTGCAGACGAAGTCTCGGACCGCGATGTCGATTCCGTTGATGAAGAGGATTCAGAGAGCGAACTCGACGAAGCGGCACAGGACGACGCATACGGAGACGAGTAGTCCGTGTGCGCCGACTCATTACAGGATCACAGTAGCGCCTCCGCCGAACGCGTAGTGCCCATGCGCCTTCAGAAGTTCCTGGCCCGTGCAGGAGCAGCATCACGGAGGGGCTCGGAGGATCTGATGACTGCGGGCAGGGTGGCGGTCAACGGCGAGATCGTTATCGAGCTGGGCTCCAAAGTGGACCCTGCGGCGGATGTGGTCACCGTTGATGGCCGGGTCGTCGAACTCGCAGATTCACCCGCGTACATCCTTCTTAACAAGCCGGCCGGCTTTCTCACCACGATGAATGATCCTCAAGGACGACCCACGGTGGCTGAATTGATGCCCGGTGATATCCCGGGGCTCTTTCCGGTAGGGCGTCTCGACATGGATACCACCGGCGCCCTACTGCTCACCACAGACGGAGCGCTCGCGCATCGAGTGATGCACCCGAGCTTTCATGTGGATAAGACATACGAAGCCCGGATCGAAGGTGTGCCTTCCGAGGGTGACCTCGACCGCCTGCGTACCGGCATTACGATCGATGATGGTGTCTGCAAGCCCGCTGTAGTCTCACTGGTTGAATTTGGTGCCGGAAGCGCATCGGTTCGAATCACCATCAGTGAAGGTCGAAAGCGTCAGGTCAAGCGGATGTTCCTTGCGATAGGCCATCCTGTTGAGAAGTTGCATCGAGCTGCATTCGGACCGATTGTCCTGGGCGACCTTCGAGAGGGCGACACGCGCCCATTGAGTACTTCGGAAGTCGCTGCATTGATGCATGCGGCCGGTGGTACGGACAAGGAGGCTTGAGATGGGTCTTGTGACCTTTACCGGTGGCGCGAGAAGTGGCAAGTCGCATGCGGCGCAGGTGATGGCAGAGCGGTGTGTGGGTGACATCGCGGTGGTTGTGTTTGGTGTGTCCGAGGGCGATTCTGAGATGAGTGAGCGAATCGCACAGCATCAGGCATCGCGGCCTGCCGAGTGGCGGGTCGTAGAAGCACGGAACTCCGTTGAGTGGACGGAGAGAGTCCGCGACGAGGTGCTTATCGTCGACTGTCTCGGCACCCTGCTTGGTACGGTCATGGGTGAAGTTCTTGCCGAGAAGGGCACGAGCGACATGGATACTGTCACTGAGTTGCCATCGGGCTTCGAACCCGAGGTCGAGAAGAGATTCGCTGCACTGGTGGCCTGGCTCATACGTCGGCTTGATCACACCATTGTGGTGACCAATGAGGTTGGTGACGGCATCGTTCCGGCGTATGCGACCGGCCGCGCATTTCGAGACATACTCGGGCGCGCAAATCGCACCCTCGTGGATCATTCGGAACGAGCATATCTCGTAGTGGCTGGACGACTGATCGAGTTGGGATCGTTGCCCACGCAGGGAACATGGCCGTGGCATGAGCAGGGCTGCGACTAGCTGTACAAAGAGTGTGGCCTTGGTGTTGATGACAGTCGATGTGAGTTGATAAGGGGACCAGGTGAACTACGAAGAGCGTCTTCGTGAAGTATGCGTGAGTGTTGTCGGCACAGATCCTGAAGCCGAGGAGCGTGCATGGGCGCGGCTCGATCAGTTGACCAAGCCGCCACGTTCGCTTGGAAGGCTGGAGTCTCTTGCGGCTCGGGTGGGATGTATCCAGAACACCGGTCATCCGGACGTGGAGCACAAGGCGATTATTCTGGCGGCGGGCGATCACGGAGTGGTGTCTGAGGGTGTCTCACCGTTTCCGCAGGACGTGACGTGGCAGATGATCGCCAACTTCGTTGCCGGTGGCGCTGCGATCAATCAACTTGCTGCAACTGTTGACGCTGAGTTGTGGCTTGTCGACGTTGGAGTGGCGCGTGACATCACTGATTTTGAGGGTATCCGACACGAGAAGATCGCGCTCGGTACTCAGAACATGGCGGTCGGTCCGGCGATGACTCGCGAAGAGGCCGCCCGTGCGGTCATGGTCGGCATTGGCATGGCTCGTGACGCTGCTGCCGAGGATGTACGTCTTCTTGGCACCGGTGAGATGGGAATTGGAAACACAACGGCGGCGGCTGCGTTGACCGCCGCATACACGGGTGCCGATCCTGTCTCCGTGGTCGGACGCGGCACCGGACTCGACGACGCCGGCGTAGCACACAAAGCTCAGGTTGTGGCACGGTCGCTTGCTGTGAACGACGCGGGTGCTCTTGATCCTCTTGGCGTCCTCGCTGCACTGGGAGGTCTGGAGATCGCGTGTCTGGCAGGCGTGGTCATAGGCGCTGCGGAACAAGGTATCTGCGTTGTGACCGATGGCTTCATCTCAGGTGCCGCTACGCTTGCAGCCGTCCGAATCTGCCCGCCCGCCGCCGACTACGTGCTGCCCTCGCATCGTTCCGTGGAGCCGGGCCACACGGTAGTGCTCGATGCCCTTGCGCTCGAACCGGTTCTTGAGCTCGACATGAGGCTCGGCGAGGGAACGGGCGCGGCGCTGGCCTTTGGAATCGTCGATGCCGCATGTCAGATGCTGTCCGGCATGGCAACGTTCGACGAGGCTGGCGTCTCAAAGGAGAGTGCCGACTAGTGCGCGTGCTGCGCGACATATGGTCGGCTTTCACCCTGCTCACGGTGCTGCCACTGGGTTCCTCATCGAAGTCGGCGCCCGGAATCTCGACGGTTTCCTGGTTCCCGCTTGTCGGCTTTGGCCTGGGTGGCCTGGTGGCCGGCGTTCTCGCCGCACTGAACGTGGCGAGCTCAACATGGAGTGACGGAGCGTGGCTCTCTCGAGCAGCACTGCCACTGGCAGTACTCGTTGTGACGGCGCTGGCGTTGCTCACGCGAATGATCCACTGGGACGGTCTTGCCGACGTCTCTGACGCGTGGTGGGGCGGGGAGACGCGTGAGCGTAGGCTTGAGATCATGGGTGACTCATCGGTGGGCGCGTTCGGTGCGACTACGGTGGTGCTTGCCGCGGTGGCACAGATAGCTGCTCTGGCAGCTCTACTACCGAGCCCCGTGGCGAGTAGTGCGGTTGTCGCTGTTCCCGTGTTCGGACGTCTCTCGATCGTGTTCGCCGCGTGGCTCGGGACACCGGCACGACCCGGAGGGCTCGGGGCCCTCGTGATGGGAAGACCCAGATTCACGGCTATCGCGACGGCGACGTTCATCGCAGCTCTGACCCTAGGGTTCGTTTCGATGGACCAGGGTCTCCTCGGCCTTGTGTGGAGCGGATTCGCACTGCTCGTTGCTGCTGCGGTGCCACATCTCATTGCCCTGCGCATGGGCGGCGTGACGGGAGACGTTATGGGGGCTTCACTCGTGGTTACCGAGACAGTCGTACTACTCGCTCTCGCTTTGGTGGTGACATTCTGATGTCTGACAAGCAGATACTCCTCGCCCGTCATCCGGAGACCGAGGCCAACGTGGCCGGGCGGTGGGTTGGTCGGGGAAACGCCCCGTTCACTGAAACGGGCCTCCTTCAGGTGGGCGCGATAGCAGCAGAACTCATCCGTTTTCGTCCTGAGGTCATCTATTCGAGCCCACTTGACCGTGCCCGGATTCCCGCCGCGCGCGCCGCGGAGGCACTTGGTGTCGAGCATGTGATCGATGAACGACTCAGCGAACTGCACTTTGGCGCGGCCGAGGGTTTGACCTTTGATGAGGCCGAGGAGCGCGGAATCGTGTTTGACTTCAAGCGCGTGGACGCACCTGTGGCTGAGGGCGGAGAATCCCGACGCGAGATACTCACACGTACCGCCGCGATTCTCGAGGAGGCGCTGGGGGCTCACGATCGCGTGGCTGTCGTCACGCACGGAGGCGTCTTTCGCTCGGCACTGGTGCACCTGCTCGAATTGCCCATGCACGCGATATGGGCGTTTCATATTCGCAACGCGGCGATCTCAGAACTGACCGTGGGAGCATGGGGAACAAAGGAGCGATGGGCTCGTGTTGAGGAGTTCCGCACGGCTTTGATCGAGGAGTAACGCTTCTGTGCTTGCTCTGGTAGGTCTGAACTGGGACAATCCTCGGCAACCTTGAGACAGGACGCGCAATGAGCGCCCTGTCACAGATGAGGGGCAACGATATGGACTGGGCGGCGCTCATACGCAGCGAACTGGACGGCATGGTGCCGTACAGCCCCGGTCTGCGCGCCACCGAGGTTCGAGAGCGTTCCGGCAAAGACGTGATTCTCAAACTCTCGAGCAACGAGCATCCGTGCGGACCGTTTCCGAGTGCTCTTCGTGCAATGAATGCCGTGCTTCCCAGAATGAATCGGTACCCCGACGGTGGTTCTCGGGCCCTGCGCCGCGAACTGTGCGGCAGACTGGGTATCGACGATCAGAATCTGGTGGTCGGCAACGGCAGCAATGAACTGCTTCGTTTGATCGGGCAGGCTGTACTCACTCCGGGCGATGAAGTCGTCTTTGCGTGGCCAAGTTTCGTTGTCTATCCCATGGTTGCGCAGATGTTTGGCGCAACCGCAGTCAGAGTCCCGCTTGCCGAGGGCGACGTCCATGATCTCGACGCGATGCTCGATGCGATCACGGATCGCACCAAGATCGTCTTCCTGTGTAATCCGAACAACCCCACCGGCTCGATATATGGCAGGGACGACTTCGCGAAGTTCCTTGAGCGTGTTCCCGGGCATGTGCTCGTTGTCGTCGACGAGGCCTACTTCGAGTTCGTGACCGATCCGGACTATCCCAATGGTCTTGATGCCTTCGATGGGGTACGTCCTGTATGTGTACTGAGGACGTTTTCCAAGATCTACTCGCTGGCAGGGTTACGCATCGGGTACGGAATCGTTCCCGAGCGACTTCGTCGGGCAATGGACAAGATCAGGGAACCGTTCAATGTGAACACGGTGGCGCAGGTCGGTGCGTACTACTCCTTGATGGATGAGGCGGAAGTCGAGCGTCGTCGCCGTGAAAACCAGGAGCAGAAGACCTACATCTATTCGACCTTCGATCGGCTGGGAATCACGTACGTGCCGTCAGAAGCGAACTTTGTGTACTTCAAGACGGACAAGCCGGTCGAAGTCTTTGAGGCTCTCCTGATGGAGGGTGTCATAGCGCGCGATTTTGGTACTGCACCCGCGCTCAGGCTCGGGATAGGCACTCCGGAAGACACGGTGATCACCATCGCGGCCCTCGAACGGGTTGCTGAGAAGCTCGGCGGTATCTAGCGGGCTCCTTGGCGGACCTTAAAGAGCTTGGTCGCGCCGACGCGTAAGGGAGACTGGCAGATGCTCGTTATCATGAGGGACCACGCGTCCCAGCCTGAGATTCAGCACGTTGTCGCATTGCTCTCCGAGGCGGGTGCTCAAGCGCATCTGTCCGGCGGGGAGGTCAAGACGATCATTGGGGTGATCGGGGATCGAGAGACGGTATACAGTCTCGATTTGCAGGGCCTCCCCGGTGTTGAGGAAGTCATCAGGGTGCTCAAGCCCTACAAGCTCGTCGGACGTGATTTTCAACCAGAAGACACGGTCGTGCGTGTTGGGCCGCACGCAACGGTGGGTGGCGGTGCGGTTGCGGTCATGGCCGGCCCGTGTTCTGTCGAGTCCGAAGAACAGATGATGCAGGTAGCCCGCGCGTGCCGTGAAGCAGGTGCCACGATGCTGCGCGGCGGTGCATACAAGCCTCGCTCCAGCCCGTATGCATTTCAGGGTATGGGCGTTGAAGGCCTTCAGCTTCTGCGTGCAGCTGCTGATTCCGTGGGTTTGCCCGTGGTGACCGAGGTGCTTGACGTGCGTGACGCCGAGACTGTTGCCGAGTATGCAGATGTCCTGCAGGTCGGCGCTCGCAACATGCAGAACTTCATGATGCTCGATGAGCTGGGCACCATGGGAAAGCCCGTGCTGCTCAAGCGAGGCCTGGCGGCGACCATCGAGGAGACTCTCTCGGCAGCCGAGTATGTACTCAAGGGCGGTAACCGCAATCTCATGCTCTGCGAGCGCGGTATTCGGACCTTTGAGACGTACACCCGCAATACGCTCGATCTCGCCGCTGTGGCGGCGCTCAAGACGCTGACCCACCTGCCGATCATCGTGGATCCCTCGCACGCGACCGGACGTCGCGAACTGGTCGGTGTGATGGCACGCGCCGGAATCGTCGCCGGCGCTGACGGGCTCATGATAGAGGTGCACCCCGATCCGGAGCACGCTAAGTGTGACGGCCCTCAGTCCCTCACTCCTCCTGA
Source organism: Actinomycetes bacterium (assembly GCA_024637115.1). Taxonomy (GTDB): domain Bacteria; phylum Actinomycetota; class Coriobacteriia; order Anaerosomatales; family JAGXFU01; genus JAGXFU01. The sequence continues at coordinate 96,563 of JAGXFU010000016.1, read as the reverse complement.
CTTTGCTGAGATGATGGAGTCGCTCGCGCCACTACTTGAGATTCAGGGATCCCGTCTGGGGTGGTCATAGAATGCAGTTCAGACGCATCTGCGTGGTCGGTATCGGTCTGATCGGCGGGTCGTTCGCCGCAGCTGCACGTATGCTCGAAGGCGGTACACACGTTCTTGGTGTCGACATCGACCCCGACGCCCTCAGCTACGCCCTTGAGCACGGTATCGTGGATGAAGCACTTACTGCCGAAGACGCGCTGCTCGCAGGCTGGTTCGGTGACGATCCGGATCGCGCAGCCGAACTTGTGGTTCTGGCCACCTCAGCCTCCATCGCGGAAGAGTGGCTCGCGCGTCTCGGCGAAGCAGGCTTTGCGGGCGTGGTTACCGATGTCGCGTCCACAAAAGCCCGCGTGAGCAATGCCGCCCGTTCCTCGCTTGGCGACGCCGCTTCATATGTCGGTGGCCACCCGATGGCCGGCTCAGAGCAAAGCGGAGTGACGGCCGCCCGTGCCGATCTGTTCGACGGCGCCTACTACGTGCTTACTCCCGCATCCGACACTGACTCGGAGGCATTTCGGCGACTTCATTCGTTTGTGGGACGTCTCGGGGCTCGTGTCATCTCGGTCGATGTGGATGCCCATGACGAGGCCGTGGCGATTATCAGTCACGTGCCTCACGTTACGGCTTCTGCGCTGGTCGAACTCGCCAAAGCGCATGCTGGCGAAGGCGATGAGCTGATGCGCCTTGCGGCCGGAGGATTCAAGGACACAACGCGCATCGCCGCTGGAAGTGCTGAGTTGTGGACGGGAATCTGTCTCGACAATGCAGTCGCCCTTGCGGAGGGTATCGATGAACTGCGGGATGTCCTTGGGAGCTTTGTCGAGATGGTCAGGGCACGTGACCGTGTGGCGATTCGCGACTGGCTCGCGCGGGCCGCTGACGTCCGCCGTGCTTTGCCGAGTCAGTGGGTGCCCGCAAGTGAAGCCCTGACCGAATTGCTCGTGCCTATGATCGACCGTCCGGGCGTGGTCAGCGAGATCACATTGGCAGTGGGACGCTCGGGGTGCAATATCGAAGCAATCGAGATCGATCACCAGTCAGAGGACTCCGCTGTGCTGGTGCTGGTGTTGACAGATGAAGGCGACATGCAACGTCTGCTGTCCGACCTGAGCGGTGCCGGCTACGAGCCTTCGCTGCGGCCGCTCGACCCGGAGGTGTCGTAAGGTGCAATCCCATACCCGACCATCAGTTGGTCCCCTGAAAGGCCGCTTGACGGTCCCGGGCGACAAGTCGTTGTCGCATCGGGCGATTCTCTTTGCAGCCCTGTCCGAAGGTGTCTCTCATCTGACAGGGGTGCTTGATTCTGCAGATGTACGCTCGACGATCCGGGCGGTGAGTTCGCTTGGTGCGCAGGTGGACGCCGCATCAGCCCCCGACGGATCACTGAATGTGACTGTCACAGGATGGGGAGCGACGGGTCCTCAATCTCCGACAACGGCTATCGATTGCGGCAATAGCGGAACCACCTCGCGCCTTCTTCTCGGTGCACTTGCGGGATATCCCGGATTGACAGTCACGCTCACCGGCGATGAATCGCTCTCCAGGCGACCCATGCGTCGGGTGACTGAGCCGCTTGAGCGCATGGGCGCACAGTTCGTTGATCGCGAGGGCTGCCTTCCGGTCACGGTCGTGGGAGCGTCGCTGAGCGGCATCCGCTACGAGAGTCCGGTGGCCAGTGCACAGGTGAAGACCGCCGTGCTCCTGGCGGGTCTTCGTGCTTCTGGACCAACCTCGGTGATCGAGTCGGCACCGAGTCGCGATCACACCGAGCGGCTCCTGCCGGCATTCGGTGTCGAAGTCACGAGGGAGATGTCCACACACACAGCATCGGTCTCCGGGCCCGCGAATATGGTCGCGACTGACGTTGTTGTTCCCGCCGATCCTTCCAGTGCTGCGTTTCTGGTGGTTGCTGCACTCCTGGTTCCCGATAGCGAAGTCGTCTTGCCCGGAGTCGGGCTCAACCCGACACGTACCGGGTTCTTGCGCGTTCTCGCTCGCATGGGCGCTGACATTGAAGTTGAGCTGAACGAGGATCCGGCCGAGGAGGTTCGTGGCACGATCACGGCGCGCTATTCACCCGATTTGACCGCCACAACCGTGAGTGCCGAGGAAGTACCGTCGCTTGTTGATGAGGTTCCCATTCTCGCCGTTGCAGCCGCTCGGGCGGGTGGGACCACGCGCTTCGAAGGCGTCGGAGAACTGCGTGTGAAGGAGTCTGATCGGCTCGCAGCCGTGGTCGATGGGTTAAGCGCGATGGGCGTTGCCGCCCATGCGACCCATGATGTGCTCGAGATCGTCGGCCCTGCACGTCTTGCCCCGGCGCAGGTGGATTCTCTCGGTGATCATCGTCTCGCAATGGCGTGGACGGTCGCTGCGTTGGCTATGACCGGTGCCGCTGACCGTGAGATGACTATCGATCGGTTCGAAGCTGTGGATGTGTCGTATCCTGACTTCTTGGAACACTTAGGAAGACTAGGAGCGCGCTAGATGATTATCGCAATCGACGGGCCTGCAGGATCAGGCAAGTCTACCGTGGCCAAGGCGGTCGCGAAGTCTCTTGGGATGCACTATCTCGACACGGGGGCGATGTATCGGGCTGTCGCCTGGGTGAGCCTTGACCGTGGCATCGATCTTGCCAGCGAGCCGGATGTGGTTCGAGTGGCTACTGGTATAGACATAGAGTTCATTCACGAACGAGAGAGCGCGCTTCCCACGATGGTGCTTGCGAATGGCCACGATGTGACCAACGCGATCAGGACTCCGCGCATCGATGACGCGGTGAGCATCGTTGCCCGTATGGCTGATGTACGCGCCGCACTGGTCGCAAAGCAGCGCGCGATAGGGGAGGCGGGCGATATCGTTGTCGAAGGACGCGATATCGGTACCGTGGTGTTCCCCACAGCGGGTGTGAAAGTCTACCTGACTGCGTCTGCAGAGGAGCGCGCCCGCCGCCGTCACCTTGAACTCGAGCAGCGCGGCGAGGTACTCGATGAGACGTTGGTGCACGAGCGGATGGCTGCTCGCGACAGCGCGGACTCCTCGCGAGAGGTGTCGCCACTCTCCGCCGCACCTGATGCACACGTTCTCGATACGACGGGCATGAGCATCGAAGAGGTTGTCTCCGAGATAGCGCGGATGGCCACGGGGGCCCAAGAGTGAATTCCGGAAGCCGTACCACGGTCCTGGGCGAACCGCGCTCGTTCGAACCGGGCTACCGATTCGGACGATTCTTACGCATGACGGTTGGCAAGTTGTTTCTTGCCCTGTGGCGCGTCCGCATCATCGATCCCGAGCGGATTCCTCTCCACGAAGGCGCGGTGCTCGCTGGCAATCATGTCTCATATGCGGATCCCACCTTGCTGTGGTGTATCGCTCCTCGGCCGGTTCACTTCATGGCTAAAAGCGAGTTGTTCGAAAAATGGCCTCTGTCCTGGGTGGTGCCGCGTGTCTGGGCGTTCCCCGTGCGTCGGGGTGAGGCTGACCGGGCGGCCATTTCGATGGCGACAGAGTATCTGAAATCCGGTGATTTGGTCGGCATGTTTCCCGAGGGCACGCGTCACCGGGGAGGCGAGGATCTTGGTGCCGCGCATCAAGGTGTCTCGTTTGTGGCCATACGTGCAGGTGTGTCTGTGATCCCGATCGGAATCGCTGGAACCGACCGCATCAAGCCCGAGGGAGCCCGCATGATACGATTTCCTCGAGTCACGATGTGTGTGGGTGAGCCGGTGAATCCTGCCGACTTCGCCCATCTGGACAAACGTGAGCGACTCTCTGCGATGACTGCCGAGGTTATGGCTCGAATCGCAGCCGAGCTCGACCGCGCGAGGAGCGTGTAGCATGCGCGTTGAAGTCGCGACCCATGCGGGAGTGTGCTACGGCGTGGAGCGGGCGTTGCGGCTTGCCGACGAGGCGGCCGCAACCGGCGCCACTGTTCGTACGCTCGGTCCGCTGATCCACAACCCGCAGGCCGTGGCCGATCTTCGCGGCAAGGGAGTGGAAGTCGCCGCATCGCTTGACGAGGTCGGCAGCGGAACGCTCATCATTCGTTCTCACGGCGTGGATCCGGCGATCATTGCCCGGGCCAGCGAAAAGGGCCTCGATGTCATCGATGCGACCTGTCCGTTCGTGAGCGCAGCGCATACCTGTGCACATGAACTCGCCAAGGAAGGCCTCTCCGTCATCATCGTTGGCGAGGAGGATCACCCGGAAGTCGAAGGCATCCAGGCGCACGCCGGCGGCAAGGCCCTTATCGTGCAGTCTGCGAAGGATCTGCCAAAGCGCCTCCCGAGTCGGAAGATCGGCATTGTCGTCCAAACCACGCAGTCACTGGCGCGCCTCGAAGAGGTTGTGAGCGCTCTGCTCCCTCGCGTCAATGAGTTGCGCGTCTGCAATACGATCTGTTCGGCAACGGCGAAGCGTCAGCTCTCTGCCGAGGAGCTCGCCCGCACGGTGGACGTGATGGTAGTGGTCGGTGGGCTCAACTCGGGGAACACGTCTCGTCTCGCGGAGATCTGTCGCGGGGAGAACCCCCGGACTCATCATGTGGAAACTGCCGAGGAACTGCGTTCTGAATGGTTTGAGAATGCTGAGAGTGTGGGTGTTACCGCTGGAGCCTCAACGCCGGGCAAGCAGATGCAGGATGTTATCGCTGCGATAGAGGCGATTAGATAGCCATGGCTGAGCGAACCGACTACGCAGCCACCGTGGCCTCGGGTGGCGGAGTCATTGAGCAGGTCCACCCGGGAAGTCCCGCGCATCGCGCAGGGCTTGCACCGGGAGAGTTCATACGAGCCGTCGACGGTCATCCGATAGCGGACGTCATCGATTGGCAGTGGTGTGCCGAAGGCGCCGATGTGTCTGTCGAGGTATCCGATGGAACCGCCACTCGCACAGTGTCGCTCGTGCGGGATGCCGGCGAACCATGGGGCATCACGTTCAGCGATGCGCTGTTCGATCGCGTGCGAACCTGTCGCAACGACTGCACGTTCTGCTTCATGACTCAACTGCCCAAAGGACTCAGGCCGCCGCTCTATCTGCGTGATGACGACTATCGGCTGTCCTTTCTTCAGGGAAACTTCGTGACGCTCACCAATCTGACTGATGATGATGTCGCACGTATCGTGGAACAGCACCTTTCTCCTCTGTATGTGTCACTACATTCGGTCGACTCGGACATTCGAACACGACTCGTCTGCGCCCGCGGAGAGGATCGGGCCCTTGAGCGCTTCGATGAACTCGTGGAGGCCGGTATCGATCTGCACGTGCAGATCGTGTTGGTTCCCGGGGTCAACGACGGTGAGGCTCTCGACCGGACGCTCACCTGGCTTGCCGAGCGAGACGGCATCATCTCAGTGGGAGTCGTCCCGGTGGGCTACACCGCGCACCAGGATGCGATCACAACAAGTTACACTGCCCAGCTCGACGCGGCGGTTGTGATCGAGCAGGTCCAGAGATGGCAGTTCGCGATGCGCGATCGAGATGCCGTGACCTGGGTCCACCTGGCCGATGAGTTCTATCTCAACGCCCGCGCACCCTTTCCGCGCACTGAGTGGTACGACGGCTATCCGCAGTACGAGAACGGTATCGGACTGGTGCGCGCATTCGTCGATGAGACGCTCGAGCTGCGTACCGAGATTGAAGCGGCACTGCATGCTCTGCCTGCAGATGAGGAGCGTGTCACGGTCGTGACAGGAGTCATGGCTGCGACAACCCTGGCGGGAGCGCTCGATGCATGTGCAGCGGTGGGGCGTGTGCGGCTGCTCGCAGTGCCGAACCGCTTCTTTGGTGGCAACGTCTCTGTAACCGGCTTGCTGACCGGTCGCGACATCGGGGATGCAATCGCGGCGGACGAACACGGCGGTGTGTACGTTGTGCCTGACGTTGTATTCAATGCCGACGGGCTTACCCTCGATGATCTGGACCTTGAGAGCATCCGGGAAACAGCGGCTGCGTCGATTATTGTGACCACCTCTGATGCACAAGGATTGCTTTCCGCGCTGCAGAGAGTGGGAAATGATATGCTGTAGCGCCGCTTGGAGGCTCTCAGTCAGAGCCTTGTCTTCGCGGCGACCCCGACAGATGGTGGAATCATGGCTCTCCCGATCGTAGCGGTGGTAGGTCGACCGAATGTCGGCAAGTCCACGCTCGTCAATCGAATAGCTCAAGGATCCGACGCGATAGTCCATGCGGCGCGGGGCGTTACACGCGATCGCTCATACCATCGCGCCGATTGGAATGGTCGCGACTTCATGCTCATCGATACCGGTGGTATTGAGAGTGCAAAGGACGATCCGTTCGCAGAATCAATCTCGGAGCAGGCGATGATTGCCGCCAATGAGGCCGACGTCATCATCGTGCTGGTTGATGCCTTCACGGGTCCTCTTGCCGGAGACATCGAAGTCGCCAGACTGCTCAAGAGGGCAGATAAACCGGTATTCCTTGTGGTCAACAAGATGGATACGCCCGGGCGCGAGGATGAGATGCATGAATTCTGGTCCCTTGGCCTGGGCCAGCCATGGGCTGTCTCGGCCACGCATGGACACGGCACGGGTGATCTTCTCGATGAGATCGTCGAGGCACTTCCTCCGTTTGAGCCCTATGTTGAGACCGATTCGATCGATATCGCGATCATCGGCCGACCGAATGCGGGGAAATCATCTCTCCTCAACCGCCTTGTCGGTTCGGAACGCGCGATCGTGAGCGATGTTGCGGGTACCACTCGTGATTCTCTCGACTGTCAGGTTGTGCGTGACGGCATCACCTATCGGTTCGTGGACACCGCCGGCATCCGCCGCAAGTCTCAGATGGATGAGTCGGTCGAATACTACGGATTCGTGCGAGCCATGCGCGCCATCGACCGCGCTCAGCTGGCATTGTTGGTCATCGACTCGACCATTGGTATCACGGACGGAGATCAGCGAATCGTACGCTTCGCAGCGGAGCGGGGATGTGCGCTGATCATTCTCCTCAACAAGTGGGATCTGATCACCACCGAAGAAGAGCGCGAGGACTTGGCCTACCAACTTGAGAGTCAACTCGGTTTCGTATCGTACGCGCCGCTCGTTCGGATCAGCGCTCTCAAAGGTACGAAGGTCGTCAAGATCTACGACCAGATCAACAAGGCGTACGCTGCCTACACCCGACAGATATCAACGAGCGCACTCAATAGACTGCTCACCGAGATGCGTGAGTTTGGTCATACCGTTACCAAGGGTCCCATGACGCTGCGTATCCACTACGTCACGCAGACACGTGTTTCTCCTCCGGGATTCGTCTTCTTTGCCAATCATCCGCGGCTCGCCGACGATTCCTTCAAGCGCTACGTTGAGAACCGGATGCGCGCGGCGTTCGATTTCGAGGGAACGCCGATCATCGTCAAGTTCAAGCCTAAGGGCTGACAGACCGTGCAGATCGTTATCTCCCTAGTGGCCGCGTGTGTCATTGCGTATCTCCTCGGTGCTATTCCTTTCGCTCTGATCGTGGGCAAGGTCTTCTACAAGATTGACCTGCGCGAGCGCGGTTCGGGCAATCTTGGCGCAACGAACGTGTTTCGTGTGTTGGGTTGGAAGGCGGGACTCGCCGTTGCCCTTCTCGATATCGCAAAGGGCTCGGTTGCTGTTCTCGTTGCAGTGCTCATCTATCCAAGTCTCCAGGGCCCCGAGGTGCGTGACTGGGTTCTCATCGTCGCAGCTCTGTCCGCTGTGTTGGGACATTCCTATTCGCCATACATCAGGTTTCGGGGAGGCAAGGGTGTTGCGACCGCCGCTGGCGCTCTTCTTGTGATCACGCCGCTTGCCTGGCCGATCCTCTTTGTCTCTTTCGTGCTTGTGGTGTATGTCTCTCGAATGGTCTCTCTTGGCTCCATCGCGATGGCCGCAGCCTTCCCGTTCCTTACATTGTGGCTCTACGGAGACCGCCCGGCGCTTGTCACGATGTCGTTCATTGCAGCATCGCTGGTAATCTGGCGACATCGCTCGAATATCGTTCGGATCTGGCGAGGGAATGAACCTAAGATAGGACGCGAGGGGACCGGGTTGCGCGACAGTGCAATCCACGCGTACAAAGACTCTAACGACGATTCAGAGAGTGGGTCGTAGCACCATGCAGATAGCAGTGATCGGTGCCGGATCATGGGGCACAGCAGTCTCGTGGCTCCTTGGAAACAATGGACACGACGTTCGTTTGTGGGCGCGTGAACCCGAGATTGCGGAGGGCATCAACGCCAATCGCCACAATCCGACCTACATGACCGATGTGGTGATACCGCAACGGGTCTTTGCCACCCCCGATATCGAGCAGGCGCTCGCGGGCAGTGAAGCTGTGGTGATGGTCACACCGAGCATCGGAGTGCGCCCGACGGCTGAGTCCATGAAGCCCCATCTGGGCAGTGCGGTTCCGATCGTCGTTCTGTCAAAAGGTGTTGAGAACGAGACGTTCATGCTCATGACTGAGGTCCTTGAGGATGTCCTGGGCGGTCGAGAACGGGTGGCGGGACTCTCAGGGCCCAATCATGCAGAAGAAGTAGGAAAGGGCATACCCTCGGCAACGGTTGTGGCGGCCCACAACGAAGGCGTCGGCCGCTTGTTCCAGGATGCATTCATGACGCCCACGTTCCGTGTGTACACCAACCCGGATGTGGTGGGCGTTGAACTCTGCGGCGCGTCTAAGAACGTGATTGCTGTGGCCGCCGGTATGTCGGATGGCCTTGGTTATGGCGACAACACAAAAGCCACGTTGATGACCCGCGGTCTGGCTGAGATGAGTCGTCTCGGTAAGGCGCGCGGGGCCAATCCACTCACGTACATGGGTCTGGCCGGTATGGGGGACTTGATCGCAACATGTACGTCTCGCCACAGCCGCAATCGCGGGCTTGGTGAGCATGTGGCAAACGGTGGCACGGTGGCATCGTTCGAGCAGGAGACCAACATGGTCGCAGAGGGCGCGTTCAGCTGCGTATCGGTCGATGAGCTCGCCCATCGTGCCGGCCTTGAGCTTCCGATCACTCACTGGGTGCGCGCAATCCTTCACGGTGGCGCCTCGATCTCCTCGGCTAGTGACGCGTTGATGGGTCGTCAGGCACGCGATGAGCTCCACGGTATGGATCTCGTGGCTGAATAGTCTCGCCGCACCCGCTCGAAGTCGCTTTGCGATACCCTGTGTGTGGACGCATGCTGTGCGAGGGGAGATTGTGCATGTCGGATCGAATCATGATGGCGCCGTCGATACTTTCGGCGGACTTCACTCGTCTCGGCGAGGCCGTTTCGCTTATTGCTGATGGGGGAGCGGACTTCATCCACGTGGATGTGATGGATGGTCACTTCGTACCGAATCTTACGATCGGCCCTCCGGTGATCAAGGCGCTCAAACGTATCACCGACACACCGCTCGATGTGCATCTCATGATCGATAACGCCGACTGGACGGTGCAGTGGTACCTCGATGCAGGGGCTGACTGGGTGACCGTACACGCCGAGGCGTGTGATCACCTCCATCGCGTGGTCCAGTCGATCCGCGCTGCCGGAGCCAAAGCCGGCGTCTCTCTCAATCCCGGCACACCGATCGAGTCGATCCGCGAAGTTGTGGGCATCGTGGACATGGTTCTGCTCATGAGCGTGAATCCGGGATTCGGGGGCCAGGCGTTCATTCCCCGTATCGTTGAGAAGTGTCGCGCCCTTTCTGCTCTGTGTGCCGAGGAGGGCGTCACTCCACTGATCCAGATCGACGGCGGGATCGATGTGGATACTGCACCGCTCGTTGCGGCCGCTGGTGCGCGATGCCTCGTTGCCGGTTCTGCGGTCTATTGTTCCGATGACCCGGTCGTTGCAATGAATGAGATTCGTGCGGCTGCAGAGGCGGCACTCTAACCGGAGATGCTCCACGCTTTTGGGTCTCATGCGCTATACTGCTGTCTGCACTTTCTTCAGGGCGGGGTGAGATTCCCCACCGGCGGTGAAAGCCCGCGAACCCCAGGGATGGGGCCGATCCGGTGAGATTCCGGAGCCGACGGTTACAGTCCGGACGGGAGAAGGAAGGTCGGTTCAGACGTGCGTGTCTTTGACGATGTCGCATCACTCATTCACGATCCCATGCTCAAGCGCGCATTCGAGCTCGCTGAAATGGGTCGCGGTACAACCTCACCGAATCCGCTCGTTGGCTGTGTCATAGCCCAGGACGAGGAGATCGTCGGCGAGGGTTATCATTCGTATGCCGGCGGCCCCCACGCAGAAGCCGTTGCTCTTGCCCAGGCCGGTCCCCGTGCAGCAGGTGCCACAGCGTACGTCACACTCGAGCCCTGCAACCATTTCGGCAAGACTCCGCCCTGTTCTGAGACTCTTGTATCACGAGGGATCGCCGGGGTGGTGATCGGCATGTCCGATCCGAATCCCGTCGCAGTCGGTGGATCCGTGCGCCTTCGAGAGGCAGGTATCGAAGTCGAGTTCGAGGTGGATCCGACTCCGTACGAGATTCAAAATGAAGCGTGGCTTCATTTCGTGCGCTCCGGGCGTCCGTTCGTTCAAGTGAAGACTGCAGTGACTCTCGACGGGCATGCGCAGATAGAGCACGGCCGTCGCTCGGCCATTACCGGTGATGGTGCTCGTTCGCTCACCATGCGACTGCGGTCAGCCGCAGATGCCGTCATGGTCGGTGCATCCACCGCTGAAATCGATGATCCCGCGCTTGTAGTGCGAGCGCCTGACGGAACACCCGCAGCACATCAACCGCTGCGGGTGGTTCTGGGTCGAAGCGGCGTTGCTGATTGCACACTGTTCAATGACGGCCTCGGACGCGCGGTGGCACTCCTCCCTGAAGGAGTTGAATCACCCGCTGGTGTCGAGGTTGTTCGATTCGATGCCGCCGGAGGGCTGGACGCCGCACTTGCCGCGTTGGCTGAGCTCGGAGTCACCCGGTTGTTGGTTGAGGCCGGTCCGGGTCTTCTGTCTGCTTTCATCGAGGAGAAGATGGCTCAGGAATTCGTGTTCATACATGCGGGAGGTTTTGCGGGTTCTGAAGCCCCTCCGCTCTATGTCGGTTCCAAAGACGGTGACAGCGCTGCCATTGTCCCCGTGTTGGAACCGGTGGAATCGGGAATTATCGGCAGCGATGCCGTGAGCGTGTGGCGGCCTGTGTCTCCGGATACCGGCGGCAACGAGAAGGGAGACTGATCAGGCGATGTTCACAGGACTTATTGAGGCCGAGGGGATCATCACGCGCACGGAGCGTGCAGGCACCGGGATCCGAATCGAGGTCTATGCGCCGGAGTTCGGCCGTGACATGGCGATCGGTGATTCGATCGCTGTTGACGGCGCGTGTCTGACGGTAGTGAAGTTCATCAGAGGGGCCTTCATCGCCGATGTCAGCGAAGAGACCGCCCGCATGACAACTATCGGTAGCTTTACCCAGAGCAAGAAGGTCAATCTTGAGCGTGCCATGCGACTCTCTGATCGACTGGGAGGTCACATCGTGACTGGCCATATCGACGGAGTTGGATCGCTTGTCATGCGTCATCCGGCAGGCAACTCGACGATCTATCAGTTCCAGGCACCTCCGGAGTTGATGGAGTACGTGGTACCCAAAGGATCTATCGCAGTCGACGGAATCTCGCTCACGGTGGCTGACACCCGCGATGACGGATTCGCCTGTGCTGTGATTCCTCATACCGAACAGTCCACCACGCTCAAAGACAAACCGACCGGAGGCTCTGTGAATCTGGAAGTGGACATGATGGCCAAGTACGTGCAGCGCTTTGTGGCGTTGTACATGGGAGCCGAAGATGAGACTCCCATAGCCGGCCGACGTGGACTCGGCGATCTGCTACGCGAGTTCTCGGACGGGAGATGACAGCGTTGAGCAACGAGCCGACAAGTCCGTTCGCTTCGATCGATGAGGCCATTGAGGATATCCGCGCTGGAGCGATGCTCATTGTGGTTGATGATGAGGATCGCGAGAACGAAGGCGACCTTGTGATGGCCGCTGAGATGGTCACGCCTGAGGCGATCAACTTCATGGCAACCAACGGTCGCGGGCTGATATGCCTGCCCATGACTGCCGAGCGCCTGGAGGAACTGCGTATTCCGCCCATGGCCGGCGAAAACACATCCGAACAAGGTACGGCGTTCCATGTGTCGATCGGTGCCAAGGGCAAGATCACAACGGGAATCTCCGCGCTCGATCGCTCCAACACCGTCCTGGCAGCGATCGATCCGGAATCTGTTCCTGAGAGCCTTTCTCGTCCCGGTCACGTGTTTCCTCTCCGCGCAAAGCCGGGAGGCGTTCTTGAACGAGCCGGCCATACTGAGGCGGCTGTGGACCTGGCGAGCATGGCAGGATTGTATCCGGCCGGCGTGATCTGCGAGATCATGAATACGGATGGGACCATGGCCCGTCGACCACAACTTGAACTCGTTGCTGCGGAGCACGGACTCAAGATGATCACGGTTGCGGAACTCATCAGATACCGTCGCAGAACTGAGAGACTCATTGAGCGCACGTCTACGGTGCGGATGCCCACCCGGGCCGGAGAGTTCACCGCTTACGGCTACACGGCACATGATGGCTCAACCCACATCGCTCTTGTGGCCGGAGATGTGGCCGGCAAGTCTGACGTGTTGGTGCGAGTTCATTCCGAGTGCCTGACCGGTGACGTCTTCCATTCACTGCGCTGCGACTGCGGCTCACAGCTTGAAGAAGCCATGACCCGCGTTCAGGCAGCGGGCGAGGGTGTCATTCTCTACATCGTCGGGCATGAGGGACGCGGCATTGGCCTTGCCAACAAGCTGCGTGCCTATGAACTGCAGGAGCAAGGCGCGGATACGGTCGAAGCCAATGAGGCTCTCGGATTCGCACCGGACCTGCGTGACTACGGTATTGGCGCGCAGATACTCGTGGACTTGGGCCTCACGTCCATGAGATTGCTCACGAACAACCCCACAAAGATCGTGGGACTTGAGGGATATGGCCTGAAGGTCACGGAGCAGGTGCCTCTGGAGATTGCGGCATGTCCTCAGAATATCGCGTATCTGCGTACCAAGAAGGAGAAGATGGCTCATCATCTCACGCTAGATGGAGCCGAGGAGATCGAAGGAGAGACGCCATGAGTGTATACGAGGGCAATCTGATCGGAACCGGCCTGAAGGTCGGCATCGTCGTGAGCCGTTTCAATGACCTTCTGAGTTCTCGCCTCCTGGGCGGCGCTCAGGATGCACTCGTCCGCCACGGTGTGGATGAATCCGACATCGATGTGGCGTGGGTTCCCGGAGCGTTCGAAGCCCCATTGGTCGCAAAGAAGTTTGCCGACTCCGGCCGCTATGACGCGGTAGTGGCCCTTGGGGTTATCATCCGTGGCGGGACGCCTCATTTCGAGTACGTGGCCTCCGAGGCGAGCAAAGGTCTTGCGAAGGCATCAATGGATTCAGGCGTGCCGGTCATGTTCGGAATCATCACTGCTGACACGATCGATCAGGCCGTTGAACGCGCGGGTACGAAGGCGGGCAACAAGGGATGGGATGCGGCTGTTGCTGCCATCGAGATGGCGAGTCTCATGCGCGCCATCGGCTGATTTCGCAGCTGAGGACGTAAGAAAGCCCCAGCACCGCTCATGCGGCGCCGGGGCTTTCTTGTACTAAGTCCAGTGGGCTCTCGCCACCCCGTGGTTATCAGCCGTGGACCGTTCACATCCTCCGCCCCCAAGATGAGTGTCAACCCTAGCAGAGGATCGATACAGCCAACAAGACCGTGGCGCATCGAATCGACGAAAGGACGCCAACGCGCTGTAAACGGACAGCAACAGATGGTGTGCGGTAGGATACGGGAGATTGATCGATTTCAACATGCAGCGAGAGCGCACATGACAGATGAGCAGCAGCCTCTCAATGATGAACGGCACGCGCACGATGCGGCAGAGCCCGATTCCTCCACAGTGTTGGAACTCTTTGGCATTGACATCGGAGACCTGCTTTCGCTGTGTCCCGAAGTAGCCGGCCCATCCGAATAGAACCATGCTTGACAGCCAATCGATACGGGAATACCGTAAACCATACTTGTTTGGTAGGGATTCCATCGGATGGCGGTCGCCGGATGCGTCTTACAGCAAAGAGCGAATACGGACTGCTTGCCATGATCGACCTTGCGCTCAACTCCGGCGAACAGCCGGTCAGCGCGCGCGAGATCTCAGAGAGACAGGCGATCCCCGCCAAGTTCCTTGAGCAACTCATGGTTCAACTCAGACAAGCCGGTCTCGTTTCTGCCGTGAGGGGAGCGCGCGGCGGTTTCGTACTTGACCGCGCCGCCGAAGAGATCACCGTACTCAATGTCGTGGAGGCTCTTGAAGGGCCCTTGCACACCACGGTGTGCGATGGAGATCGCGCGGAGACATGCGGCCGCAGTGGAGCCTGTGCAGCGGCCTCGGTGTGGAAACAGGCCACGGCGGCTTTGAGAGATGTGTTCACGGCCACGACCATTGCTGATTTGTCGCGAACGCAAGTGCGACTTGATGATGCTGCGGGCACCGAGCCTGCACACGAGGGATAGGAGATCATGGTGGATGCAACCGATCGGCGTGTGTACCTTGACTACGCTGCGACCACACCCATAGATGAGCGCGTGCTCGAGTCGATGATGCCGTTCCTTACGACTGCCTACGGCAATGCCAACTCCCTCTACTCGACCGGACGCGAGGCATACTCTGCTCTAGAAGACGCACGGGAGCGCATTGCGAAGCTCATTGGCGCCGATCACCCGAACGAGATTCAGTTCACCGGGTGCGGCACCGAGTCGGACAATGCGGCACTGCTCGGTATCGTCTCGCGCAAATCGCCGCAGGGTGGACACGTCATCGTTTCCTCTTTCGAGCATCACGCGATCCTGGAGCCTGCGCATGCACTTGAGAAGCGTGGGTATGAAGTCACGTACCTCGCACCGCGAAAGAGCGGGCACATCGCTGTCGAGGATGTAGAAGCCGCGCTCCGCGATGACACGGTGCTCGTGTCGATCATGCACGGCAACAACGAAATCGGTACCGTGCAGCCAATCGCGGAGATCGCCCGAGTGGCCCATGCCCGCGGAGCCCTGATGCATACAGATGCTGCACAAACCCTTGGTAAGATCCCGTTTGACGTCAACGAGCTGGGTATCGATGCGGCTACCTTCTCCGGGCACAAGATCTATGCGGCAAAGGGTATCGGTGCGCTGTACCTGCGTAGGGGCACTCCCTTTGAGCCGCTGCTAAGAGGTGGTGGCCAGGAGTTCAAGAAGCGCAGTGGCACGCAGAATGTTCCAGGTGCTGTGGGGCTCGCCCGTGCGCTTGAGCTCATGGTGGAGGATCATGAAGAGGAGTCACTTCGTCTCTCCACCCTTCGCGACAAGGTGATCGAAGGTGTGACATCCCGCCTCGAGAATACGGTCGCGACGACGCTCACCGAGCCTCGCCTGCCCAACATCGCATCTTTGTTGATCAAGGGTGTGGAAGGCGAGGCGATGCTGCTTCAGCTGGACGCCAAAGGCATCGCGGTCTCCACCGGATCCGCATGCAGTAGCGGATCTCTCGAGCCGAGTCACGTGCTCCTTTCGATTGGAGTGCCTCCCGAGATCGCCCACGGCTCACTGAGGATCTCATTGGGACGGTTCACTACCGAGGAGGACATTGACTACTTCCTCGAGGTATTTCCGCCGATTGTGGAGCGTCTTCGTTCCATGTCACCTGTCTACGAGAAGATGTTCGGTTCCAGCGCCAAATAGCGCTCGCAGAACCTCGACGAGAAGAGGAGCAATAAGGTGCTCTATAGCGACAAGGTAATGGATCACTTCAACAATCCGCGCAACGTGGGCGTTATCGACGATGCGGATGGTGTCGGTGAAGTGGGCAATCCCGTGTGCGGTGACATGATGAAGATCACCATCAAGGTGGACGATGACAGGATCTCCGATGTGAAGTTCCAGACCCTGGGGTGCGGGGCGGCCATTGCCACGTCATCAATCGTCACTGAGATGGCTCGTGGCATGTCCCTCGAAGAGGCTGTGGGAATCACCAAGCGTGAAGTGGCAGACGAACTCGGCGGACTTCCTCCGGCCAAGATGCACTGCTCTGTCCTCGCGACTGACGGCCTGAAGAAGGCGGTCGATGACTTTCTCGTGAGTCACGGCCGCGAGCCCATTGCTGTGGGCACCATCTCGCATGATGATCCCGACTTCGATCCACATGCCGAGGAGCCGGAAGACGCCTGCGACATAGAGGCGGAGTAGAGTAACCGTGCGGGTCTTTGTCGCCATGAGCGGCGGCGTTGACTCATCGCTGTCCGCTGCGCTTCTAGCCGAGGCTGGCCACGAGGTCGTTGGTATCACGCTCCAGTTGTTACCGGAGGGAGAGGATCCCGGGACATGCTGCGGCACCGACGCAGTCCGGTCAGCTCGCAGGGTGTGCGACGCGATCAGCATTCCTCACTATGTGTGGAATGCGCGAGAAGTGTTTGCTGCAAAGGTTGTTGATCCCTATTGCGACGCATACGCACAAGGTAGAACCCCGAATCCCTGTATGGCCTGCAACTTCGACGTGAAATTCGGGTGGATGCTCGCGCGGGCGTTGGAGAACGGGGCCGATGTCCTTGCAACAGGTCACTATGCTCGTGTCGTGCGAGATGATGCTGGCGACCCATGGCTTGCGCGCGGAGTCGACAGGGCCAAGGACCAGAGCTACTTCCTCTACGATCTCGGAGTATCCCAACTCGAACACATCATGTTCCCCCTCGGGGAACTCACCAAGACCCGCGTGCGTGAGCTGGCCACACAGTTCGACCTGCCGTCGGCCAAGCGACCCGAGAGCCAGGATGCGTGTTTCGTGGACACCGGACAGAATGCGGCCTTCGTCGGTGCGCGCCATCCCAGCGCGGTGACCCCGGGTGACATCGTTGATGGACACGGAACTGTGCTCGGGCGACATGCCGGCATCGCGCACTACACCATCGGTCAGCGCAAAGGCCTCGGAATTGGGGGCCTGGACGCACCGCTCTACGTAGTACGTATCGATGCGGACTTGAACCGCGTCATCGTCGGTTCGGGGGACGATCTCATGACAAGCGACGTGCCGACGAACATGCGGATTGTGCGTGTGCCCGACGGTTCTACCGTCGAGGCAGTCATTCGGTATCGAATGCCGGGCCAGACGGCGATCATTCAGCGCTCTTTGGAAGGCGCCGACATACTCTTTGCCGAGCCGGTGAGCGGTGTGGCTCCGGGTCAGTCTGTCGTATGCTACGTGGATGACAGAGTGGTTGCGGGAGGAGAGATACGTTGCGCGGGATGATTGATTGTCACATACACACTGCCCGCTGCGGCCATGCATTCGGCTCCGTGGCCGAGATGGTCGCTGCCGCCGAATCTCTAGGGCTCGCCGCGGTTGCGCTGACAGAACATCTGCCCTTGCCCAGTGGACTGGATCCTGCCGGCGAGTACGCGATGGGGGCCGATGAGATCGGCGAGTATGCTCGTGAGGTTCTCGAGGTTGCTGCAGACTCGTCTATAGACGTCATTCTTGCTGCGGAGGCCGACTGGATTCCTTCAAGAGCAGCAGAATGCGAGGCTATTCGGAATCGCGCTCATGAGGCGGGCATCCATGTACTGCTCGGTTCCGTGCATTTTCTGGACGACTGGGCCTTTGATGACCCCTCGCTCGTGTCTCGATGGGATGAGAATGAGGTCCTCTCGGTATGGGAACGCTACTTCGATGAGTGGTGTCTGGCAGCGGCGAGCGGGTACTTTGATGTGATGGCGCACCCTGACCTGGTCAAGAAGTTCGGCCACGTTCCGCTCGCTGATCTGTCGGACATCTATCAACGTGCGGCGGAGGCCGCCGCTTCCAGCGGAGTGATGATCGAGGTCAGTACGGCAGGCCTGAGAAAACCGATCGGCGAGCTCTATCCTGGAACGGATCTGTTGGCCGCATTCGCCAACGCAGGTGTTCCTGCGACCACAAGTTCGGACTCGCACGCACCGTTTGAAGTCGGATATCGTCTCAATGAAGCAGTACATGCCATGCACGAGGCGGGATACCGCAGGGTGGGCCTTCCTCTGGGTGGGGGAGAAGTGAGGTGGTACGATCTGTGAAGGTGAGAGTCTCTGACATTCTGGCTTCGATCGATCATGCGTTCCCCGCTGCGTGGGCAGAACCGTGGGATCAAGTGGGCCTGCTCGTTGGGGATCCTGCGACTGTTGTGACTGGCGTGCGAGTCGCTCTTGACCCAACACACGCTGAGATAGCTGCGACACTCGCTTTGGGCGCAAACGTGCTCGTTACGCATCATCCGGCGTTTCTCGAATCCCCGCAGACAGTGACCGCTTCAACAGGGACTGACGGCATCGCCTTCGCCGCCGCTGCGAAAGGAATCTCACTGATCGCAGCGCATACCAATCTTGACCGTGCGCCCGATGGGGCAGCGAGTTTGCCGCGGGCGCTTGGCCTTGAGGACGGGTATGCGCTGGAGTCGAGCCTTCAGCCGATCGACCTGATCACCGTCTACGCGCCGACCGAGTCCGAGGCCGCGATTCTCGCAGCGTTGTTCGAAGCAGGCGCGGGACGTATCGGAGAGTACCGTGGGTGCTCGTTCTCGTCGACCGGGCAAGGCTCGTTCGTTGAACCTCTTCCTTCTGAGGTGCCGGATGATGCTCAAAGCAGCTCCACATCTGTAGATGAGATACGAATCGAGGTGGTCGCCCCACGAGGCAAGGGTGCGCGCATCGCGAGTATCGCGGCGCGGATCCATCCATACGAGGAGCCGGTTGTCTCGGTAACTGAAACAGCCATCGTTCGAGGGGCTGCTCGGTTGGGACGCGTGTGTGAGCTGGCGGTGCCGTGTACATTGGAGACTGTGACCAGCGGCGTTGCTGATCGTCTGTCCTGTGTTCCGCGCGTCTGGGGGAGTCCATCCACATCTATCGCCTCCGTGGCCTGCGCCACAGGATCAGGCGGATCACTGATTGATTCTGCGATTGCCGCCGGGTGTGATGCGCTTATTGCCGGCGAGGTGCGCTATCATGACGCCCTGAATGCTATTGAACGCGGCCTATGCATCATTGAGGCCGGACACGATGTGACAGAGTGGCCGCTGGTGTCAGTTCTGGCTTCGGCGGTGGCCGAAACCCCGGGCCTGATGAGTTCGCATGTGTCCCTCGCGCCGTCCGGGCGTGGATGGTGGACCCCGTGAAGGAGACCGACATGGATCAAGGGCAGACCCTCCTGAGTTTGCAGGAGACCGATCTTGCCATCATTCGCACAGAGAAGCGGCTCGAGGAGCTTCCTGTCAAGAAGTCGATTCTTGCGACTCGGCAGAAGATGCGGGATGTAGAAGCACTTAAGGCCAAGGTGGGCGAACTCGCATCCGGTTTCAGTCGGGCGATGTCCCGCAACGAAGATGAAACCGCTCAAATTGCCGAGAAGTTCGATACCGAGCAGGCGAAAGTGATGAGCGGGGATATCACGAATCCCAAAGAGATTCAGCACATCACGCGTGAGATGGACGCTCTGCGCAGGCGCAAAGAGAAGCTCGAGATGGAAGACCTTGATCTGATGGAGCGAGCCGAAAAGGCTGCCGGTCAGGTCGCCAAGGTTGATACGGCTCTTAAGCAGCTGGCGGAGCAGGAGGCCACGCTGACCACCCAGTTCCGCACGGAAGGCGGGGAGATCAAGACAGAACTTGAGGCTCTCAACAAGAAGCGCACTGCAAATGCAGCAGAACTCGAACCTGAGTTGCTCACTCGCTATGAAACTCTTCGGGCTGCCAAGGGCGGAGTGGGCGCAGCGTCGCTCAAAGGCCACATGTGTTCTGCATGTCGGATGGAGCTTCCGGCCCAACGTATCGAAGAGTTGCTCGCAGGTCCTGATATTGGCGTGTGCCCCGTATGCAGGCGCCTTCTTGTGACCACTGTCGTTGAAGATGACTCCTAGGATGCAGGCAACGCTGCGAACTGATGGAGGTGCCCGAGGAAACCCGGGTCCTGCGGGAATCGGATTCGTTCTCACGGGCCACGATGAGCAGCACATTGCTCGCGGTGGAGCGTTCATCGGCGAGGCGACCAACAACATTGCTGAGTACCGGGCACTTCTCTGGGGACTGCGAGTGGCCGATGAGGCGGGAGTCTCTGTCCTCAAGGTGTACTCCGACAGCGAACTGCTTGTGAAGCAGATGAACGGCGTCTACCGGGTCAAGCATCCCAATATGAAGCCTCTCTTTGAGCAGGCGAAGTCACTTGTCGCGCGCTTCGAGCGTGTCACTATCGCACACATTCGTCGCGAGCAGAACTCCGAGGCTGATGCGCTCGCCAATGAGGCGATGGATTGCCGAGGCACCGTTGGCGACGCAACCGGCCCGTCACGCGACGACGCGCAGGAGTCTCTGTTCTAGGAGGTAGATAGAGATGTACGAACTGACTGTGAAAGCGCATTTCGACGCCGCACATTCACTGAGGGGCTATCCTGGTGAGTGCAAGAACCTGCACGGACATACCTGGGATGTTGAGGCCACGGTATGTGGGGAGGATCTCGATGACATCGAGATCGTGTATGACTTCAAGCAACTGAAAGCCGATCTCGGGGCCGTGCTCGAGCCATTCGACCACGCGCATCTCAATGAGATCGAACCCTTCGATCGCCTCAGCCCGACTGCCGAGAACCTTGCGAGAGTGGTGTACGACGCACTCGTCGAGAAGGTCGGGGCGCAGGTACAGGTGAAAGAAGTGGCCGTGTGGGAGTCACCCGTTGCGAAGATCGTCTACCGCAGGTAGGGATTCTTTAGGCTGGTCGGGACTCGACCATTCCGGGCTGAACATAGAGGTGTCCCAAGAAACCTCGCCAGCGTGATCACTACTCATCAGCTTCCCGTTTCTTACCTTTGGAGTCCCGATCCCGCGGCTCAACTCACGTCATGCCCGCCTTCACAGGTCCCCGCCGGCAGCTCCTGGTACGCTAACTTTCTTGACTCGCCAGGTCCGACTTCTTGGGACAACTCGTACTGTACGGCAACGCCATTTGGCGGTCAATAGCAATTTGAAAGAATGTCGCATTTGGTGATGGACGGTAGCCGCGTGCGTCTTAAAGGTCGCGAATCTCCGACGAATGGAAGCGTCGGGTTGACGATTCCGAAACTGGTCGATTCCCCTTCACGTAAGCGCTCAAGAGACTTAGAATAGGCTAATGTTCCGACTATGCGCATGCACCCTTCAACGCTGTGCCTACTCGATGCGATGGGAGATCCGAGATGCCGACCGAGACGCTCGAAGAGTACCTCGAAACCATCTATAAGCTGTCCGAAAAGGGCACGGTGCGCCCAACGCCGATCGCCGAGGCATTGGGCGTTTCCGGCCCGACTGTCACCGCCACGCTCAAGCGCCTTCAGGAGAGGGATCTGATTCGCCGAAAAGATGGCGACGTAGTCCTGACCAAGACGGGTCGTCTTGCGGCCCTGGATATCGTTCGCAGGCACAGAATCTCCGAGCGTTTCCTTGTTGATGTCCTTGGAATGTCGTGGGATGAGGCGCATGAAGATGCATGTCGTCTTGAGCATGCACTCTCACCGCGAGTCTTGTCCGCCCTCGAGACTTTTCTCGACAATCCGGAAGTGTGCCCGCACGGGCATCCGATTCCTGCTGAGGACGGCACGATTGCGACTCTTGAGGGAACACCGCTGTGCGATCTGGAGACCGGTGCGTCGGTTCGTATCGTTCAGGTCGAAGAAGATGATGATGCGATGCTCACATACCTCGGATCGATGGGGATGTTCCCGGGTACACACGTCAAGGTCTGTGAGATTGCTCCCTTCAAAGGCCCGATCATCGTAGAGGTCAACGGTTCGAGTTACGCCCTGGGTCGTGAGGTCGCAGATCGGATCCTTGTGACCGCCGACAACGCCTGATTTCACGATGAATACCGGTATCGACGAACCATTCATTCAGCAACTGTTCCCCTCGGGGCGTCCTGAGAGGGTGATTGCGCTTGTAGGGAATCCCAACGTTGGCAAGTCGACGCTCTTCAACCACCTCACCGGGCAAGACGTCCAGACCGCGCACTATCCCGGCAAGACGGCCGATGTGAATGTGGGAACATCCACAGTCGGCGGTCGACTGCTTACTGTCATGGATCTTCCCGGAACGTACGCGATTGGCGGGCCTTCAGAAGAAGAGTGGACCGCCCATCAGGTCTTGCTTCATGTGCGTCCCGATGCGGCAATCGTGGTTCTGGACTCCGGCAACCTCGCACGCAATCTCGTTGTGGCCTTGCACGTCCTTGACCTGGGTATCCCTACTGTCCTGGCTCTGAATCTCACCGACGAAGCTCTGCGTGCCGGCGTGACTGCAGATGCAGAACTCCTGCACGTCCTCACGGGCGCCCGCACCATACGGACTATTGCGGTGGAGGGCGTGGGTGTCCACGAGACCGTACAGGCAGCTCTCGAGCTCGCCGATGCTCCGCCAGAGGGTATCCCGCGTCATCGATACAGCGAGATGTTCGAGCGCACCCTGGCTCCACTGGTCGACACTGTTCAGCGATCGGGCTTCGCACCCTTCCGGCTATCGCTGCGTGGAACAGCACTTCAACTACTGGCGAACGATGCGTCCGTCACTGAGGCGGCTCTGGACTTCCCGGGCTTGCGTCGTGTTGCCGAAGAGGCGGCCTCTGCTGTTGCCGCGTTGACGGGGGAGGCGCCGGCACAGAATCTCACCCGCGAACGATATGGACTTGCTGGCGTGCTCGCTGAGCAGGTCGTTGGCCCCAGGACTCCACCGAACGTTCGCTTTGCCACGCGCCTCAGGGCACTGAGCACGCGCGCTGCCACGGGACTGCCCATGCTATTTGGGGCGCTTCTTGGCATTTTCGGACTGCTCTTCTTTGTCGGGGGTTTGCTTGCCTCGTTGTTCTCGAGTCTGTGGCAGACGTTCGCTTCGCCGATCATTCAGAGCGTGATCCATGGACTGATTCCCAATGAGGCGGTTGCGCGCACGCTTCTCTGGGGATTCGACGCAGGGATAGAGGCGTCGCTAGCAATCGGCCTGCCCTACATCTTCACGTTCTATTTCTTGCTGGCGCTGCTTGAGGACAGCGGCTATCTGAACTCAGTCGCGTTTCTTGCCGATCGCGCTATGCATCGCCTTGGCCTGCATGGCAGGGCCATCATTCCTCTTGTCGCAGGAGCTGGATGTAGTGTTCCTGCGGTGCTCAGTGTCCGTGTTCTGCCAACTGATCGAGAACGCTTTCTGGCCGCTACTCTCGTGTCATTCGTGCCCTGTAGTGCCCGGACGGCGGTCGTGCTTGGCGCGGTCGGCGCCTACATCGGTTGGTTTCCCGCACTTGGTGTGTTCATCATTACCGCGGCCGTCACCATCGGTGTCGGGATCGCGATGGATCGGCTTGTTCCCGGTCGCTCGACCGGATTCGTTATGGAGATGTTCTCCTTCCGCCGACCGAATGTGCGCATCGTGACTCGCAAAGCCTGGGTGCAGTTCCGTGAGTTTCTGATCGTGGCCACGCCTTTGGTGGTGATAGGTAGCATCGTTCTTGGTGGGCTCTACGAGACCGGCTGGCTCTTTTCTCTGTCCCGCCCTCTTGAGCCCGTTGTTGTCGGATGGCTCGGTCTGCCCGCGGTTACGGGCCTGACGCTGCTCTTTGGGATTCTGCGCAAGGAGTTTGCGCTGCAGTTGTTGGCCACACTCGCAATCGCTGTCATCGGCACCCAGGCGGGAGACTTGCTGGGGTTCATGTCCCGAACGGACCTGTTCGTATATGCGCTGGTCAACACGCTTGCGATGCCATGCATCTCCACGCTAGCGGTACTTGGACGGGTTCTGGGCTGGCGGCGTGCGGCGGGCGTGATGAGCATTACGGTGTCTGTCGCACTCCTTGTGGGCGGATTGTTCGCACGGGTACTTCCGTTACTGGGTCCCTATTGGGCGAACTAGGGGTAACTTGTGCGGAGGCTCTCGGGATGAACGCGTAGATAGACTCACGCGCGCTCCTTGACCGGACTCCATGTCAGAGGCGTCTTGTAT
Source organism: Actinomycetes bacterium (assembly GCA_024637115.1). GTDB lineage: Bacteria > Actinomycetota > Coriobacteriia > Anaerosomatales > JAGXFU01 > JAGXFU01. The sequence continues at coordinate 72,488 of JAGXFU010000016.1, read as the reverse complement.
ACCGAACATATGTTCGATATACTCGGAAAGCCGCAGGAAGTCCCCCTGCGGCATCGTCATCTGAACTCGGAGGCACCCTCTCAATGGGCCGTAACGCCGCAATCAAAGGCTTCGATCCTGCCATCGGCCACACGATGGATCTCTTTGATGAAAAGGAGGGGCATCTCTCTGTAATCCTCGAGATACTCAAAAGCCCCTGGGTCTCTCGAGGTTCTGATCTTCTTGCTCCTGAAGATGCCGGTATCGGTAAACGCCGAGGAGAGACGATCGCAGTCGCCTGGGATGACGTGCGTCGTGTACCTGCGGCGTTCGAGTGGCATGCACGGGCGTATCGTGTCGATGAGATCGCACAGCTTTGGGCGGTTGAGCGTTACTGGTGGGATCCTCGGCGCAGAATCAGTTATCGATGTTGGCGCGTGATTGCGCGTGGAGGAACCTACGATCTTGCTTATGATCGCCTTGAACGGCGTTGGATGCTTCTTGGTGTGCAGGACTAGGTGTGCGCCATGGGCGATTCATTCGTGCACCTGCATGTCCACTCGCGTTTCAGTTTCGGCGACGGAGCGGCTGATCTCGATGAACTGATCGCTCGTGCGGGGGAACTCGAGATGCCCGCACTCGCGCTCACCGATCACCAGGGCCTGTACGGAGCGCTTCGTTTCTATCAGAAAGCGCTCGCCGCCGGAATCAGACCGATTCTTGGCGCGGAGGTCGTTATCGATGCTGCCGGGTTCATGGGACCTGAAGCCGACCTTCCTCCGGAGCAACGACTCATCCTGCCTGCTCCGGTCGGATCGGGCCGCGCACAAGGATATGGTGGATGGCACGTTACGCTGCTCGTGCGCGATATCGAGGGTTATCGCAATCTCTGTCGGCTACTTGCGCGTGCTCACGTTCGCTCTCCCGAAGGTCCTTCGATCATATCGGTGAGAGACCTTTCGCGATGTGCGGGAGGACTTATCGGTCTTTCCGGGTGTACTCGCAGTGAGGTCTCCCTGGCGGTTCTCAAAGGAGATGTGACGCGGGCTCGTACGGCCGTGCGTCGTCTGCGGGGGTGCTTTGAGCCCGGGAACTTCTATGTCGAGGTGCAACATGACCTTACTCCTGAGGCTCCGCGGCGCATTGCTGGACTTGTGGCGCTCGCCGAATCGGAAGATATCCCGATTGTCGCGACCAACAATGTCCACTACGTGCGCGGTGAGCAGTTCCGTCTCCACGACGTGCTTGCCTCGGCAGGTGCGCGCATGGCGTTACCGGGTCCCTACGAGCGCCCCAATGCTGAGCTGTATTTCAAATCTGCGGCGGAGATGCGTGCGCTCTTTCGCAACCTACCCCAGGCATGCGATGCCACGCTCGAGATCGCAGAACGCTGCCAGCTCGACCTCGGGCTTGGCGAGTTTCACTTTCCGTCAGCTGATGTTCCCCGTGGAGAAACGCCGTACTCGGTGCTTTCCAAACTTGCCTGGCGTGGACTCGAAGAACGCTACCGCCCGGTTACCCCCGAGGCCGTACGTCGGTTACAACATGAACTTGCAATCATTCAGGACCTTGGATTTCCCGAGTACTTCCTCATCGTCAAGGAGATTGTGGATCATGCGCGATCACGAGGGATTCGCTACTCGGGACGGGGGAGTGCGGGCGACAGTATCGTTACGCACGTTCTCGGCATCACCGATGCAGATCCGATCCGGCATGACTTGTTGTTCGAGCGGTTTCTAAATCCTGAGCGTAAGCAAATGCCTGATATCGACGTGGATTTCGATTCGGCACGTCGGGATGAGGTCATCAAGTTCATCTATGACCGATTCGGTCACGACCACGTTGCGATGGTGGCGACGGTCAACACCATGACGGCGCGCAGTGCTGTGCGCACGGTAGGGCGTTCGTTCGGATATCCCATCACGGAGGTAAACGCGCTCTCTCGTCATCTGCCCTGGGTGAGCGCACGCAAGATCAAAGAGGTGCTCGAGACCTATCCTGAATGTCGGAATCATCCGCTACGCGACCCTCGCTACAAGATGGTGGTCGAGATTGCAGAACAGCTCGATCACTGCCCAATGCATCTCGGGACACACCTTGGCGGCTTTATCATCACGCGTGAGCCGATCGATAGCTGGACGCCATTGCAGTGGGCCGCGAAGGGCGTGGTGGTTTCGCAGTACGACAAGGATGATGTCGAGGCACTCGGTCTCGTAAAGATGGACATCCTCGGTCTGCGTATCCACTCGGCGATCAGCGACACGGTCGAGATCGCCCGAGCCCGGGTGGGCAGCGAGGAGGTGCCGGAACCATTCGATCTCGAGCCTGATGATCCCCGTGTCTACGAGATGCTTCAACGCGCCGACACGGTGGGGATGTTCCAACTTGAATCGAGCGGTCAGCGCAACCTCTCGCAACGTCTCAAAGCCGAGCGATTCGAAGACATCATCGCCCAGATATCACTCTTTCGTCCCGGTCCGCTCGAGGCCGAGATGATCACGCCGTTCATTCGCCGGAGACACGGGCTTGAGCCGGTGATCGTGCCTCATTCCGGCATGGAACGGCCTCTGCGTGATACCTGGGGTGTGATCGTCTATCAAGAGCAGGTGTTGCGCGTCTCTCAAGCGGTTGCCGGATTCGATCTCGCCGAAGCCGACTCTCTCAGACGCGCAATGACCAAGGGTCGAAGTCGCGAGGAGATGGCGCGCATCAAGACACACTTCGTTGAGCGCGCGGTGGAGCGAGGTGTTTCCTTCCAGACTGCCGAGGAGGTATTCAGGCAGCTCGAAGGTTTCGCGGCATATGGCTTCAACAAAGCGCATGCTGCGTGTTTTGCAGTGGTGTCCTATGCGAGTGCATGGCTCAAGACGTACTACCCGGCGGAGTTCGCTGCCTCGATCATGAACAACGAACCGATGGGCTTCTATACACCCCGTCATGTACTCAACGATGCCCGCGCCCACGGGATCACGATACTGGTGCCGCACGTGAATGATTCAGAGGCCCGCTACATCGTTGAGCGCAACGGTACTGCGATTCGCGTGGGGCTCAAAGACGTCCACTCCATGAACAACCGGCTCCTCGAGGCGGTTGTACGTGAGCGCATCGTGCGGCCGTTTCGTGATCTGGCAGACTTCCTGCGGCGTACGGGTGCCGAACCCGGTCCTGCCGAGTCTCTCATCCGTATCGGAGCGCTCGACGGTCTTGGTGTCACAGAACTCGATCGCCCTCCCACGCGTGACGAGATGATCGCGCTCCTCCCTGAGCTCAAAGCAGTCATCGCTCGTGAGGGAAAAGCAGGCGATGACGTGCTGTGTCTTGCGCCGGCTTCTACCCGTCCGGCAGAGGACCCCACGCATGTGAGCGGATGGTCGGTAGCGCGACGTCTCTCAGCCGAACTCGAGTACCTGGGCCTGACGTTGACGTGCCATCCGCTTGAGCTTTCCTCGGCGGACTTTGCTGCGCGTGGAGTAACGAGCGCGAGCAGGTTGCGTGAACTACCCGACGGGACTCAAGTGACCGTGTGTGGGGTCCGTGAACGCGCTCAGACGCCGCGCACGCGTTCGGGTAAGCGTACCTGCTTCCTTACGCTCGAAGACGCGACAGGGCTTCTTGATGTGGTTGTGTTCGAAGATGTGCTCAATCGTGTTGGTGACGTGATCGTGAAGCACCGGTGCTATCTCGTGACCGGCAAGCTCCAGAACAATACGGAACGAGGCCTCGCAATCATCGCCAACGATGTGCAGCCCTATATCGTACGCTCGGCGGGAGAGCCCGTGCGACTTCGCAGGGGAGTGCCCAGCGGACCGATGGGGCCATCTCTGGGAGGCGCCGGTGCACCGGAAGAAGAGTCATGGATATCAGCACAACAGGCTGCCGAGGACCCCACCGCCTACGGAGTGCATGACGCGCTCTAGTCGACAAAGAGCGCCTACCGGGCAAGCTCGATCGATTCGAGCATCATCTCAGGACCCGCCATGCGAATACTCACTCCGTCGAGCAACGTTCCGGTCGCGATCACGTAGCTACCCGTCAACTGCTCAAGCTCTGCAGAGAAATCCACGCTGTTTGCAATCACTATGACCGTTGCGACGTCCACCGTGACCTCGGGGGTGTCACTTGGCGGACCGTCCTGAATCGCGTAGAAGCCGCCTTCGAGGTCGATATACGCAAGCCATCCCTCGGCAGTGATACGGTCGCCCTCAAGCTGGGTGATACCGGGCGTCGATCCAGATGGAGGGGCCGGTGTCGTCCCCGAGGCGGGGTCACCGGCAGGAGGAGTCTCATCGAGCGAGGGGCGCTCTGGGCTCGAGCAGCCCACAAGACCCAATACAAGCCCTGCGATCAACATGCCGACAACAACGATTCTCATAGCTCTACAACTCCTAGTCTGCATCAGCGTCTCCGATGTCCTCTGGTCGGTAGGACGTTGCCGGAGTTCCTGTGGTTCTCGGGGCCAGTGCGCGCGAACCTCTTTGCAGGATACCGTCACCAAATCGATCGCGGATGGAATCCATGCTCAGCGAGAGTCTGCGCGCGCGCTCTCGTTCTGCCGCAGTGGGCTCATTCGTACTGCTCTCGGGGGAGGCGAAGAGGTCGAGCTGTTCGGATATGTCATCGAGTCCCGTGACCCCGACTCCGAGCAGGCGCACGCCGATACCGGGTCTCCAGACGGTGCGTACGAGCTCGCGGGCGATCGGGGAGATGACTGCTTCCTCGTCAGTTGCGCTCGAGAGGGTGCGCTGGACCGTCTTAGTGGTGAAATCAGCGAACCGAATCTTGATATGCACGGTACGGCCAAAGAAGCCCTTTCTCCTCAGCCGACGCGCAACTCGTTCAGAAAGTGACGACAGCGCCCGATCGATCTCAGCTGCGTCGCGAACATCAACCGCGAACGTTCTCTCATTGGATACGGACTTGACCTGATCGCGCGCGTGCACGAGCCCAACGACCTCGCCCTTCGCTCGAGCCACCAGGGATAGTCCGTGCGAGCCCATGAGTTGCGAAGCGGTGGCATCATCAAGTTCGGCGAGATCGCCGAGGGTGTGTATCCCGAACGTGTTCAGTCGTGCCGCTGTCTTTGGGCCGATGCCCCCCATGGCCCGAATCGGTAGCGGCGCGAGAAATGCTGCTTCCATCCCCTTTGAGACAACGGTGAGCCCGTCTGGCTTGTCAAAGTCTGATGCGATCTTGGCAACGGTCTTCGATGCGCTCAACCCTGCCGAACAGGTAATTCCAAGTACACGAACCCGTGCTCGAATCTCCTCGGCAACTTGAATTGGATCAACGTACTCATGCACGCCCGGAGTGATATCGAGATAGGCCTCGTCGATAGAGACTTGCTGAACATGTGGTGTGAAATCGGCGAATATCGACATGACGGCCTTGGATAGCTCGCTGTAGCGCTCGAACCTCGGTGGTGCCCAGACCGCATCGGGAGGTGCAAGCTGCGCAGCTCGTGCGGCCGACATGGCTGAGTGGATGCCAAAGCGTCGCGCTTCGTAGCTGGCGGTCGACACCACACCGCGCCCTTCCGGAGATCCGCCCACGATCACTGCTCGACCGCGCCACTCGGGATGGTCGAGTTGTTCCACGGCTGCAAAGAATGCATCGAGATCCACATGAAGTATCGCGTTACCGACCCAGCGCTCGTCCCCGGAATCTGTCGCGTCGTGAATAGCCATACTGGCAGTGTAGTAGGCATAGGGAGATAAGCGAATACCGGCATGCTCGGGTATCATGGCGGCGACATTGAAACTCCCCTCGGGAAGGTCGTATATGCGTGTAGGCGCTCACGTCTCGGTTTCAGGTGGCTACCCCAAGGCGCTCGAGTACGCATTGAGTGTCGGATGCGAGTGTTTGCAGATATTTGCCAAGAGTCCGCGCCAGTGGAAGGGGAGTTCGGTCGACCCGGATCGAGCCGCAGAGTTTACCCGATTGCGGCTCGAGCACGACCTCGGCCCACTATTCATCCACACCGCATATCTGATCAATGTCTCCACTACCGATGAGCTTCTCCGCGAGAAGTCGATCGATGCCCTTGCCGACGAGCTCGTGCGCGGGAGCGTTCTGTCCGCTGCGGGTGTCGTCACCCACCTTGGCAACGATCCTGCCGAGGAGCCACGCGCAGCAGCGAAGCGTGCGGCGACGGCCATAACCGAAGCATTCTCTCGGTCCGAATCCTCTCATCCGGATATGCGACTGCTGCTCGAGAACACCGCGGGTGCAGGTCGTACCTATGGATCGACGATAGAAGAAATCGCCTGGATACTCGAATCACTGCCCGACGATGTTCGAGCGCGGACCGGGGTGTGTCTCGATACCTGTCACGCACACGCATACGGTTTTGATCTCTCTTCTGCGGCTGCGTGGGAGGCGATCCTCGACGAATTCGATGATCGCTGCGGTCCCGGGATTCTCGGTGTGATCCATGCAAACGACTGCAAGTTCGAACGCGGATCCAATAAGGATCGTCATGAATGGATCGGGGACGGGCTCCTTGGCGAATCCGCGTTCGAAGCGATGTTGTGTGCACCCAGATTGTCTACCGTGCCCGCCATCACGGAGATGCCGGGTGAAGTGCCCGATAAAGACAGTGTGAACATCGAGCGGCTCAAGATGCTGCGTGAACGCTGCTCAGGGTAGAACATTGATGGCCGGGGCTGTTGCCCTGGACGTACGCAGGTTCTAGCATAGGACTGACCAAGATAGATACGCCCGCAAACATCACCGCTTACCTGTAGGGGGCCGAACGGAATGGGTTTCTACCTGCTCGGACGTGGTCGCGAAGACGGCGAGATGCGCTTGATCTCGGATGTGCTGTATTCCGATCGTCAGTCTGCGCTCGACGCGCTATCTCAGATCTCGTCGGACCCGGATTCTACGCACCGCTCCGCCGAGGTCTTTGTGGCTGATCTTGATCAGGCTATGCCGGTTCTTGTGGTGGCGTCCGCCGCACCCGCTGCGGTTGACTCAGCGGCCGTGGTCGAGACGGAGCCAGCCGAGGAGATCGTGACTGAGGCCCTCGTGGTCGAAGAACCGATCGCCGAGGCTGTGATGAAGGATGCCCGCGAATCTGCGGAATCAGCTGACCCGGAGCCGGAGGAGTCGCCCTCTCTGGCTCATGCACTCAAGAATGCAGCGACGTCACTGGAGTCCGAGGGCATTGTCGCGCCTGAGAGTGTTGGACCCGTGTCGGTGCCCGCAGAGCCAGAGGCGTGGCCCTGGGAGAAGTCGGGAGCGTCCGAGGACGCCGCAGATACACCCGGGTCCCCTGAGCCTGAATCTGTCGAAATCACAGAGCCTCCAGAAGCCGAAGCACAGGCCGAGGAGCCGATTCTCAGCGAACCACCGGTTGACGAAATCCTGATAGAAGAGCCGACCCCGGCCTACGTACCGGACCCGTTCGAGGAGCCCTCAGTCGATGTGGGCGATCTGGTGTCTGCGCGCGGAGCCGATGATCTCGATCTGTCACGTACCGTTGTAATGGGTGCGTATGCGGATGAAGACGTATCCATTCCCTCACCTCCGATTGCCGAGTTCGATGAATCCACTGCAGTCGAACCGATTGAAACGCTCCCAACAGAGACTGCTCCTGAGGCCCCCGTGTTCGAAGACTCAGCTGTCGCCGAGAGCGTAGCCACGCCCGTCCCTGAACTTGACGAGGACGATGAGATATCGGGAATGCTCGCTGATCTTGAGACCATCGAGACACCCGAAGCCGACGCGACCGAGAATCCGCGGAAAGAAGATGAAAACGGCGTTGCGCTTACGTGTGACGACTGCGTCTACGTCAACACCTGTCCGAACAAGAATGAGCTCGAACCAGGTTCGTGTGGCAACTTCCAATGGAAGAGCATCTAGCGCACGATTTCTAGGCGATACACTAAATGTGGGATGGTCTAGAGGGCCTGTCTACAGTATATTGTAGGCAGGCCTATCTAGTTGCCGAGGGAGGACCACTACGTCACGCCCTGCTCACAGCTATCCGTTCACGGCCATCGTCGGTCAGGAGACACTCAAGACCGCACTGCTTCTCAACGCGGTCGATTCGCGCGTTGGCGGAGTTCTTGTGCGCGGGGAGAAGGGGACTGCCAAGTCCACGGCGGTTCGCGCCCTTGCTGCGATCCTTCCTGAGATGGACGTTGTTGAAGGATGCCGGTTCTCCTGCTCTCCGAGCGATCCGGGTTCATGGTGCAGCGAGTGCCGCGAACGACGTGAACAAGGTACGTTACCGCGCGCATCGCGACGTCCGCGTGTTGTGGAGTTGCCCATCTCTGCTACAGAGGATCGGCTCGTTGGCACCCTCGATCTTGAGCACGCGCTCAAGCACGGTGAGCGAGTCTTTGAGCCCGGACTCCTGGCACAGGCCCATCGCTCGATCCTGTATGTAGATGAAGTCAATCTCCTCGATGATCATCTCGTTGATACGCTGCTCGACGCAGCCGCTATGGGAGTCAACGTGGTCGAGAGAGAGGGGATCTCGTTCACGCATCCGGCGAGATTCATTCTGATTGGAACGATGAATCCTGAAGAAGGCGACGTCCGCCCACAGCTCCTTGATCGCTTCGGCCTATGTGTAGACGTTCGCGGCGAACGAGATCCAGACCTTCGAGTGGACATTCTCAAACGGCGACGCTCCTTTGATGATGACCCCGGCGGGTTCATGCGAGAGTGGGTCGATTCCGAAGATGAGTTGCAGGTCAAGCTCAAGCACGCCCGTTTGCGCCTTCCTTCGGTGGTCGTTTCCGATGAGTTCCTGACTGCGGTTGCGCGAATGTGCGCTGAGATGGGCGTGGATGGGCATCGCGCTGACCTCACACTTGTCCGAGCTGCAGTCGCTCTTACAGCGCTTGAGGGCCTACCAGCGGTCACCGCTCGCGAGCTTGAACTGGTCGCTCCGCTTGTATTCGCGCACAGACTGCGTCGCACGCCGTTTCATGACGAAGTCTATGACGAGGAGCGTGTGCGGTCGCTTATCGAACAGAGCTTCGGTTCAGGAGACGCAGAGCCTGAGTCCGGTCCAGAAAGCCCACCGAGTGAATCGCCCGCCTCGGGCGAAAATGCGGCAACGGTCACGCAGGTCATTGACTCGGAGCCGGGCGAAGAATCACACAGATCGGTCGAGGCTGACCTGGCGCATACCCTGGACAGTGCACGACGCAGAATCAGCGGGCGACGGCACGAAAGTGTGGCTGCGGACAATCGTGGGCGATATTCTCGAGCTGAACCGGCAAAGGCGGGTTCCACAACCGACGTTGCTCTTGATGCAACACTGCGAGCCGCCGCACCTTTCCAGACGGCTCGTGACGGCGATATGGCCCTCAATGTGAGGGTCCAGGATATCCACACAAAGATACGCAAACGCAGGGTAGGGGCCACGATAGTATTCTGTGTTGATGGGAGCGGCTCGATGGGGGCCGCCGACCGCATGACCGCCGCCAAGTCTGCGATCCTCGAGTTGCTGGTCGATGCGTATCAACGACGAGACAGGGTCGGGCTCGTCTCGTTTCGAGGCGACGATGCCGAAGTGATACTTGCGCCCACCGCAAGCGTTGAGCTCGCGCAACTCAAACTGCGCTCGCTACCCACCGGTGGCGCTACTCCTCTTGCGGCCGGTCTCTTGCGAGCACTGGAGTTGCTTGAATCTGAGACCAAACGTAACCCGGATGTATTGCCTTGGTTGGTACTTGTGACAGATGGTCGCGCTAATGTGGGCCTCGATGGAGGACTCGGATCTGAGGACGCCAGAGCCTTGGCGGCACGTGTGCGGGCCTCAGCGCTTCACGCATGCGTTCTCGATACAGGGTCGGCGAGTGGCGCGAGTGCAGCAAGGGAGATTGCCCGCGCCGCAGGCGCCGAATATATACGCCTCCCGTCTCTCGACGGTCACGCACTCGCCGATGCGGTGCGTCAGCGCGTTGTAGGACTCTAACCCCTGGATCGGGTTCAAGCGGTTGGCACTCGCGACCGATACAGGAGTTGATGTATTATCTTCACGTACATCGCAGACGAATCGTAGTAATGAACGGGGGAACACGATGTTCACCAGTGTTCGTAGTAGAGTCGCATGCATCCTTCTGTCTACTGCCATGCTTTCCGCGGTTGTGCCGGGCGTGGCATTCGCAGGTGTGGATGATGACCCATACGGTACGTCGACCACCAATCCGTCCTATGACTCTGGTGTTTACGGCGATGCGCTTGAGTTTCCACATCCTGACGACATCAGTCCGCTGTTCCCGATGTCGGCTCCGCGGCAGAACTGGGGCAAGTCCCTTATGCCGCAGTTCACGTTCACAGATCCCGATCCGAACAGCCCGATCGGCGGATTCTACTATTTGATTGACCGCAATCCTTCCACCGACATGACGGTAACGGCTGTTCCTTCGTACTACCACTCCATGCGCCGCGAGGGCACGAGTTTCGAGTTGGGCATCGTTAACATTCTTGACGTCTACAATTTTGATGCGCCCCCTGGTGGTTGGGCGTATTGGGAGCCCGGAATGCGTTTGCCGTATGAGGGACACTGGTACATGCATCTGGCATGGGAGCTCCCCGGGGCGACCCCTGCTGAGCACAAGTTGTCGAAGACACATCACATACCGATCAACATCGATCTGACTGCTCCGCTTCCCGTGTCGAAACTGGTCTCTCGGCCATCGATTTCGTACGTAGGATCTACGAGTAAGTGGTTCCCCACCAGACGAATGCATCTGACGTGGGAGGACAAGAAGTACGACGCACTGTCCGGCAGCATCTACTTCCGAATTCTAGTTGATGGCAAAGACAAGACGGGCCTGCTAACAGGTGGTTCGAGTTTCTACAACTCGCTCACTCTGGAGGACTTGCCTGGAGGAAAGCACGCAGTTGATCTGATTGTCATAGATCGCGCGTTGAATGAATCCGCCAAGGCGCGCACGTACTATTACTCAGATCCCGACACGCCGACTGTTTCGGTCACCGTACCGGCTGCTGGCGAGAGGATGCCGCGGAACTCCACGTTCAAGGTGAACGCATTTGATGAAGCCGGTCTTCAGTGGGTCAAGTACTACGTTGACGGGGTGCTCATCGGAACTACGTCAACGTCACCGTACTCGTTGACCAAGAATATGTCCGCCTTCGCAAACGGTACTCGTACACTGAAAGTCGTTGTGAAGGACATGTATGGTCGCCAGGTTCAGACGACGCGCTCTTTCACGCTCGACAAGAACGCACCGTCACTGACCGGCATGTATGACACCCCTGATCCCTTCTATCCAGTTCTCCAAGATGGATACAAGGACACGATGAGTGTTCGTTTCACGACCAATGAGTCTGTGTCAGCTCACCTCTACATCTATAACTCCAGCGGTGCGCGGATCAGACACATAGGCAAGACCTTTTCTGCCGGTACCCGCAGTCTTGTGTGGGATGGGGCGGACGAGGAGGGCGTCGTGGACGTCGGAACCTTCCGCTACAAAGTCGTTCTGACCGATACGGCGGGGAATACGACCAGCAGCGGGTATGGATCAACCACGATTCGTGACTACGAGATCATCCGCATCGCCCCCAACGCAGTCACAGTGGTTCCCCGCTAGAAGCGAACCACATGGTGGAATTCAGAAGGCGGCCCTACTAGGGCCGCCTTCTTCAGTTGCATATGGAGTGGGTCTGTAAGCCGGATCCTGTCGTGGACGACCATCTATCTGGGACCACTGTCGCCAGTGGCCTCTCGCGGGCATACCCGAGCGTCGATCGGGCCGATCTTAGCCGCTCCTATGCGCCCTTGCTCCGGGTGGGGTTTACCAAGCCGCCATGTTGCCATGACGCTGGTGCGCTCTTACCGCACCGTTTCAGCTTTTCTCCCGCTCGAGAGCGGGGGAGTCTTCTTTTCTGTGGCACTTTCCGTCGCGTCACCGCGCCCTGCCGTTAGCAGGCACCCTGCCCTGTGGAGTCCGGACTTTCCTCACCACCCTAAGGCAGCGCGGCCGCCCAACCCACTCCGATGTCATTGTAGCGCGAGTCGTCGAGTCCTGATATGCAACAAGACCGCCAATCTCGGCGGTCTTGTAGTGGTAATGCTGGTAGCCCGTACGGGGTTCGAACCCGTGCCTCCGCCTTGAGAGGGCGGTGTCCTAGGCCGCTAGACGAACGGGCCATGCTGGCTGGGGTACTAGGGCTCGAACCTAGACTCTTCGGAACCAGAATCCGACGTGTTGCCAGTTACACCATACCCCAGTGCCATACACGCCCCAATCGGGCGCGAGTAGGTATGCTACCTGCGCTTCTCGCGGGTGTCAACCCGAATACCGACTACTCCTCGGACAGGCTGACAGCGGAGCGCATTCGGTCGACTGCCGTGTCCTTGCCCAGTAACTCTATCGATTCGAACAAGGGAAGACTCACGACGTTTCCCGTGACTGCCACGCGAACCGCCTGGAATGCGATCTTGGGCTTGACTGCGACCTCAGCAGGTACTTCTCGTAGGGCGCTTTCGATGTGCGCCACGTCGAAGGTATCGAGCGCTTCGATCTTCTCCACAGCTGCGGCAAGAGAACGTCCGGAACCTTCTTTCGAGAGCGCCTTGGCTCGTGACGTCTCATCGATCTGCAGATCGTCAGCAAAGAGGAATCGAACCATAGGCACGATTTCTGTGAAGTACTTGGTGCGTTCAGATACCAGGGGCGCCAGTTTCTCGAGCCATTCACGGCGAGCGGGAATCGCATCGGCTGCGATAAGGGACTCGGATTCAAGCCAGGGAAGCATTGCGTCCACGAATTCGCCGTCAGACATCTCGCGGATATAGACGCCGTTCATCCACTCGAGCTTCTCCTTGTCCCATACGGCCGGATTGCTTGACACGCGACTCAGATCGAAGCGCGAGGTCAGGGTATCGGCATCGAAGACATTGGTCGTGTCATCAAGAGACCAGCCCAGAAGTGAAAGATAGTTCAGAAGCGCGGCAGAGAGGACTCCCTCGTCGCGGTACGCTTCGACCGAAGTGGCACCATGACGCTTTGAGAGCCGCTTGCCATCCGGCCCGTGGATCAGTCCCATGTGCGCAAAGATCGGCACTGGGGCATCGAGTGCCTCAAACACCATGATCTGACGCGGGGTGTTTGAGAGATGATCGTCTCCGCGGATGATGTGAGTCATCCCCATCTTCCAGTCGTCAACGACGGTAGCGAACATGTAAGTGGGTGTGCCGTCGGTCCGCGCGAGAATGAAATCGTCCACGGATTCTCCGCTCCACGTCACCGTGCCTCGGATCGCATCCTCGATAGTGATGTCCCCACGGTCCTGAGGTACTGCGACCCGCCATACATGGGGTTCACCTGCGTCAATGCGTGATGAGGCTGCTGCAGGGTCGATTCCTCGGCAGGTTCTGTCATATCCGGAGAAGCCTCCCTTGACCCGTGCTGCCTCGCGCTTTGCAGTGAGCTCATCGGGGGTGCAGAAGCAGGGATAGGCTCCGCCGTTGGCTTTGAGGACCTCAAGTGACTCCGCATAGAGGTCGTAGCGCTCAGACTGATAGTAGGGTCCGACATCGCCCGGCCTGTCGGGGCCTTCATCCCAGTCGAGACCGAGCCAGCGCATGGCCCGCAAGATCGCCTCAGTGTTCTCAGTGGTGGACCGCTCCTGATCGGTGTCATCGATGCGCAGCACGAACGCTCCGCCGTGCCTACGTGCAAAGGCCCAGTTGTAGATGGCTGTACGGGCGCCGCCGATGTGAAGATGACCGGTGGGACTCGGAGCGAATCGAACTCTTACCTGTTCAGTCACTCGGGGAACTCCTTCGGGTTTTTGGAGATAGCTAACGGCACATATCCTACCGCGAAACGGGTCCCTCATGGGGAGTGATTGGTTGTCCGGAAGCGCCCGGAACAGCTCCTCACAGGTAGAAGGGTGTGAGATGGTGCGGAGTTTGCACTGGCTCTGCCCAGCGTGATAATGTCGGTTCTGTTCTCATCACGAGGCGGTCGCGAGAGCGGCCGCAGAGGGTCGAGGGACCGCGCCCGTTGAAGCCCCGGCAACCGACGTCCAAACAGACGCACGGTGCCAAATCGCGGCAGGTGTACGCAGCCTGACAGATGAGGGAATAGCTTGATGGCGTCCGGTAGCGCCGCTCGGCTGTAACCCTTGTCCGCACAGGCAAGGGTTCTTTTGTTGCCCTTGACGCAACGAGAAGGAGAGACGAAATGCCGGATCGCGAGTACTTGTTCACGTCGGAGTCTGTGACAGAGGGACATCCCGACAAGATGTGTGACCAGATTTCCGATGCGATTCTCGACGCGGTCTTCACGCGCGAGATCGAACTTGCAGAGGCGGGTTTCGTCTCCGATGCAGGAACCAAAGCATCACCCGATTACGTCCGCGTCGCGTGCGAGACGATGATCACCACAGGGCTCGTCGTCGTCGGTGGTGAGATGCGGACTCACGCCTACGTTGACATCCCCAAGATCGTGCGCCAGACCATCCAGGAGATCGGCTACACCCGCGCGAAGTACGGGTTCGACTACGCGACGTGTGGCGTCATGACAACAATCGACGAGCAGAGTACGGACATCGCCCAGGGTGTTGACGAGTCATTCGAGGTCCAGCACGGCGAGCAGGACGATCCGATCGATCTCGTTGGCGCCGGTGACCAGGGCATGATGTTTGGCTACGCGTGCAATGAGACCGCGGAGCTCATGCCCATGCCCATCCACCTCGCCCAGCGTCTTGCGCTGCGTCTCAGCGCGGTTCGCAAAGCGGGAGTCCTGGACTACCTGCGTCCGGACGGCAAGACACAAGTCACCGTGAAATACGTCAATGACAAGCCGGTGTCTGTCGAGAAGATCCTGATCTCAACCCAGCATGCCGAAGACGTCGACGTCGAGACGATGATTCGACCCGACCTCATAGAGAATGTCATCAAGCCGGTGCTCTCCGAGGAGAACATTCCATGGGAAGACGCTGAAATCTTTGTTAACCCGACTGGTCGCTTCGTCATTGGCGGCCCAATGGGTGACTGCGGACTGACGGGTCGCAAGATCATCGTTGACACATACGGTGGTATGGGTCGGCATGGCGGTGGCGCGTTTTCCGGCAAGGATTGCACCAAAGTGGACCGCTCTGCGGCCTATGCTGCGCGCTGGGTGGCCAAGAACGTCGTAGCGGCGGGTCTTGCGGATCGTTGTGAGTTGCAGCTCGCTTATGCCATTGGCGTGGCGCATCCACTTTCTGTTCTTGTTGAAACGTTCGGTACCGAGAAGGTTCCTGTTGCAGACATTGAGAAAGCCGTGAGCTCGGTCTTTGATCTTCGACCTGGCGCCATCATTCGCGATCTCGATCTGCGGCGACCGATCTATCGCAAGACTGCGGCCTACGGACACTTCGGTCGCGACGACAAAGACTTCACATGGGAGCGCACGGATCGCGCAGATGAGCTTGCCACAGCGGCTGGTCTCGGCGAGTAATCAGAGATTCGACTGTCTTGAAGGCCGTTGATGTCTCCGGATGTCAGCGGCCTTCGGTATGCTCGTCCCAATCAGTTTCGATGAGAGGATCCCTCGAGTGCCGTTCGCTTCGGTGATTGTCGATATACCGACCCGCGCACTGCGCGAGCCATTCACCTATGCGATTCCGGATGAGCTTGTTTCGGAGTTGTCGATCGGTTGCGCCGTGCTTGTGGATTTCGGCAATCGCCCGGCAGTCGGGTGGGTCATTGATCTCCTCATGTCGACAGAGCTGGAACGCGTGCGTCCTCTGCGTTCTGTTCTTTCCGCAGCACTGTTCGACAGCACCAGTGCGCTGCTCGCCTTGGAGGTGGCGCGGGACTACTGTGCTCCTCCGATCGAAGCACTCCGTCTGTTTCTCCCTCCTGGAGCTGCACCGCGCTTGGCGAAACGCACGGTCGATGGTGTGGAAACGTGGGCTCTCGAGGAGCCCTCTGTCGGTCCGGTGGATGAGCGCTGGGTCGAACGCGTTCCCGAGTCCGACTTCCGCCCCGCCCGCAATGCCACCATGCAGCGAGCGCTGCTCGACGCGCTTGTCGAGGGTCCGGTCTCGGCCGCAGAGCTTCGGGCTGCGCTCGGATCCGTGGATGGTGCACTTCGGCGTTTGGAGTCAACCGGTTCGGTGCGTATCGAGGAACGTCGCCGGTTCCGGGCGAGTCACGGTGCGGGCCGTCCTGCCCCACGTCACGGGGCGCTCTCTGATGGCCAGACTGAGGCGCTCCGGGCCATCGCGAACGCCACAGTAGGGGAGACGATCCTCCTTGACGGAGTCACCGGCTCAGGAAAGACCGAGGTATACCTGCGCAGTATCGAGTCGTGCGTTGAGCGATCGCTATCTGCAGTGGTCCTGGTACCCGAGATTTCCCTCACGCCACAGACAGTTGGACGATTTCGTACGCGCTTTGGCGCTTCCATCGCCGTACTGCACAGTCGACTTGGTGCCGGGGAGCGGCGCGACGAGTGGGATCGCATAGCATCTGGCGAAGCACGAGTGGTGATCGGAGCCAGATCGGCACTGTTCGCGCCTATTCAGAATCTTGGAATCATCGTCATCGATGAGGAGCATTCTTCGTCATACAAGCAGGGTCAGGCACCCCGCTATGACGCGAGGTCGGTAGCAGCCCGTGTTGCCAAGGCTCGTAGCGCCGTACTTGTGCTCGGATCCGCCACTCCGAGTATGGAGATGCGCGAGGCTGCCGAGCGCGGCGAACTGACGCGCATCGCACTGCCGGAGCGCGTTGGCGGTGGCGTACTGCCTGTGGCACAGATTGTGGACATGGGGGTCGAGTTCAACGCAGGACACCGTTCGATGTTCTCCCGTCCGCTCACGCAGGCGTTGCTTGAGACTGCCGAGGCGGGCCACAGGGCGGTTCTTCTGCTCAACAGGCGTGGTTTCGCGTCGTTTCTCTTGTGTCGTGAATGTGGCTATGTCCCCACGTGCGAGTCGTGCTCCACGTCGTTGACCTTTCACGATGCAGGTCGGCCGCGTTTGGTTTGTCATCACTGCGGAGCCATCCACACGCCGCCGGCAACGTGTCCGGACTGCGGCGGCCCGTATCTTCGCCAATTCGGGGCTGGTACCCAGAGAGTCGAAGCTGAACTACGTGAGCTCCTTCCTGATACTCCGATCGTCCGGATGGACGCCGATACGACAACCGGCAAGGGTGGTCATGAACGGGTTCTGACCGAGTTTGAGTCGCTCCCCGGGGGCGTACTGATCGGCACCCAGATGGTAGCGAAGGGCCTCGACTACCCTGATGTCGCACTTGTAGGAGTCCTGAACGCAGATACCACATTGCACCTACCTGACTTTCGAAGCGCGGAGCGAACCTATCAACTTCTGGCCCAGGTAGCCGGCAGAGCAGGCCGAGGAGACATAAAGGGACGCGTGGTGATCCAGACGTACTGGCCGGATCATCCTGCCATTCGTTCAGCAGCGTTTCATGATCCCGAGTCGTTCTATCTCGATGAGGCCATCACCCGAAAGGAACTGCGGTATCCTCCGTTTGGCCGTCTCGCGAATGTGGTTGTCTCTGGTGTCGATGAGGCAGCCGTAAAGCGTTCCGCCGAAATCCTCGCCGCTGCGCTCAAAGCCTCGGCAGGGGAGAAGATTGAAGTGTTGGGGCCGTGCACTGCGCCGCTGGCACGTGTCAAGCGACAGCATCGATGGCATGTTCTTGTGCGTGGGGCACGTGATACATCCCTTTCCTCTCTGGTGTGTGAGGCACTTGAAGAGGTTCCCCGAGCCGATGGCGTCTCTCTCGCGCCCGACATTGATCCGGCGGATCTACTTTGAGCATGAAAACGTTTAGAGGCGGGGTATGATGTCTCACGGCGTGAGATTTGCTTGGAGTCTGCTCTGATGGATTGCGCATATACGAGTTGCGCTGTGGTGAAAGGTAAGAGACGCACGTATGGAGATTCTGACCCATCCAAACCCGGCCCTGAAGCAGACGGCCGCTGAAATCGATCCAGCGTCCGACGCTGAACTGCTTGATCTGGTCGGACGCATGGCGCAGTTGATGTACGACGCCCCCGGCATCGGTCTTGCCGCTCCTCAAATCGGCGTCCAGAAGCGAGTTATCGTTATGGACCTCGATGACCGACTTGTTGCCCTCTGTAATCCAGAGATAGTGAAGGTCAGCGCCGAGACTGTGACCGATGAAGAGGGGTGTCTGTCACTACCTGGTATCGGGGTACAAGTAGAACGTGCAGTAGAGGTTGTCTGTGAGGCGTTCGACATCAAGGGTAATCCGGTGCGAATCGAGGCACAGGACCTGTTCGCCCGTCTGATCCAGCACGAGATCGATCATCTCGACGGGATGCTGATAATCGATCGCGCAACACCAGACGAGCGCAAGGCGGCAATTCGTCGTTACAACGAGCATCCGTCAGACGAGTAGTCGCTCAGAGGGGGAGAATCGATGCGCGTAGCCTTTATGGGCTCACCAGACTTCGCTGTGCCCTCTCTCAGGGCACTAGCCCAGTCGCATGAGGTAGCTGTCGTATACACCCGACCCGACAGACCACGCGGTCGGGGACGGGCCCTCGTGCCCACGCCGGTGAAGACCGTCGCTCTGGAGTTGGGGATTCCGGTTCTGCAACCGCAGTCTTTCCGGGATGAATCAGTCGTTGCCGAATTCCGGGCGCTCGGTTGTGACGTTGCGTGCGTTGCCGCCTATGGTCTGATTCTTCCTACAAGCGTTCTTGAAGCCCCGCGGCATGGCTGCATCAACGTTCATGCGTCGCTTCTTCCGCGGCACCGAGGCGCAGCGCCGATTCATCGCGCTATCCTCGAGGGCGATGAGCACGCAGGCGTCTGCATCATGCAGATGGAGGAAGGACTGGACACCGGTCCCTATGCACTGTGTGCATCCACCCTTGTCGGGGAGAAGACAATCGATGAGCTCGAGTCGGAACTGGCCGCACTGGGGGCAGAGGCGCTTGTTGAGGTGCTCGATGCGGTGGAGCACGGATCGGTCAGTTGGACGAGTCAAGATGATACGCAGGCGACCTATGCGGCCAAAGTGACAGCGGCTGACGTTCATCTCGATCCCGGACTCTCGGTCACTGATGCCCTGAGACGCGTCCGCGCGTCGACACGGAGCGCCCGCGCAAAGATTCTCGTGTGCGGTTGTGTGCTTGATGTTCTCACGGCGAGTGAAGCGGAAATGAGACTGCCGGCGGGTTCGATCTCCGGGAGTAAGTCTTGCCTTGAGCTGGGGTTCAGCGACGGAACGATTAGTGCGATCGAAGTCCGGCCGGAGGGCAAGAGTCCCATGGAGGGCTGTGCGTGGGCGCGGGGCGCCCGTATGGAGTCAATGAGCCGCTGGGAGGCCGTGTGAGCGCAACAGAGGCACGCAAGCTAGCGCTTGAAGCCATTTACCGTGCACGACGCAACGACGCCTGGTTGTCCGACGTGCTCTCCACAGCGCTGGACAAGTCCGAACTTGAGCCGCGTGATCGGGCGTTTGCTGCACGCATTGCTCGTGGAGTCTCCGAGCATGTGGGGACACTCGATGAGATTATTGACTCCGTTGCGGATCGACCTGGGCGGATCGAGCCCCAGGTTCGCGATGTGCTTCGGCTTGCGGCATATGAGGCAATATTCCTCGACACTCCGGATCGCGCCGTGGTGAGCGAGGGTGTAGATCTCGTGCGGTCAGTCACGCCTCGGGCTGCAGGCTATGCGAATGCCGTATTGCGCAAACTGGTGGAACGCGCCACAGGTTTTCCCTATGGTGATCCCGAAACCGACCTCGCCGCCCTGGCTCGTCAGACGGGCCACCCGCTCTGGCTTGCAGAGCGACTCGTCAAGGAACTCGGTACCGAAGCGGCACGGACGATGATGCTGGCTGGTGCTGAACCCGCGCCCTTCACCTGTGCGTTCAACCCGTTTCGAGCCACTAGAGACGAAGCGTTTGCCGCACTTGAGGTTGATGAGGCACAGCCTGAAGATGGACTCCTCGGCAGCTCTATCGTGTGTGGAAATCCGTCGGCGGCGGTCAAGAGTCAGGCCGTCAGGCGCGGCATGGTTATCGTGTGCGATGAGGCAGCCCAGGCTGTCTGTTCCGCAGCACCTGTTGTCCCCGGGGGCGTATTGGTCGATGTGGCCGCCGGGCGCGGCACCAAGACCGCACTCCTGCAGGCGGCGGCGCTGGCTGCAGACGCGCCTATGGTCGTCACCGCTTTGGATGTCTATGGATTCAAGACAGAGCTTCTTCACAAACGAATGACGGATCTCAAGGTTCCCGGAGTAGTCTCGGTGACGGCGGACGCCACCGACGCCGAGGCGCTCACAGCCCTCGGTATCCAGGCAGACCTCGTGTTTGTTGATGCACCATGTTCGGGGCTGGGCACATTGCGTCGCCATCCGGAGAAGCGTTGGGCGATAACGCCGTCGATGATCACCGAGGTCGCCGCATTGGGCGCGAGCATACTTGGGGCTTCGGCGAACCTTGTCGGTCCGGATGGTTTCATGGTGTACTCGACATGTACCGTGACAGAGGAGGAAAACGCCAGCGTGGTGAGGGCGTTCATTGAGGAATCCGCTGGCAGTTTCAAAGTCATTTCGTTCTCGGGCAGGGTGCCTGAGTCGTTCGAGCGTTGGGTCACGTCGGAAGGTTGGCTGCAAACCATCCCTGAACCCGGCGGACCCGACGGACATTTCGCAGCGCTGGTTCAGAGGGCGCGTTAACCACTACGACGAGGAGGATGCATGCGCAACACAAGGATCGTTGAGATGCTCGAGGTGACCGAGGCAGCTGCGTTGTCAGCAGCCCGGTGGATGGGCAAAGGCGACAAGACAGCGGCAGACGCAGCCGCAGTCGAGGCCATGCGCAAGGCATTCGACAACCTGGACATCAGCGGTGAGATCGTCATAGGCGAAGGAGAACGTGACGAAGCTCCCATGCTGTATATCGGCGAGAAGGTCGGCGCGGGCGGCGAGGAGATTGACATCGCCGTCGATCCCCTTGAAGGAACAAACCTGACCGCCTATGGTCAGCCGAACTCTCTCGCGGTGCTCGCTTTCGGCCCCAAGGGCACGCTGCTCAATGCCCCCGACACCTACATGTGGAAGGTTGCCACCGGCCCAAGTGCTGCGGACGCAGTCCACGTCGACGCAACGCCTACAGAGAATGTCCGCAATGTGGCTAAGGCACTCAAACGAGATGTCGAGGACATTGTCGTATGCATACTCGAGCGCGACCGCCACATCGACATGATCGCGGAAGTCCGCCAGGCCGGAGCTCGCATACGTCTGATCAGTGACGGCGATGTGTTCGGTGCGGTTGCAACTGCAATCGAAGGAACAGGAATCCATCTCTACATGGGTGCTGGCGGAGCACCTGAAGGTGTCCTTGCGGCTGCCGCGATGCGCTGTATCGGTGGCTGCTTCATGGGCCGGTTTGAGTTCCGAAGCGAAGAGGAGCGCGCCAGGGCACTCACCATGGCGACCTGTGATATCGACGCCGTCCTGGATATGGACTGTCTTGTGGCCACCGACGAGGCTGCATTCATTGCGACCGGCGTGACTGATGGAGAGATGTTGCGCGGCGTGAAGTACTTTGGTCAGGGTTCGCGTACTCACTCTGTGGCCATGGACAATCAGACACGCACGGTGCGATTCATTGAAACCGTGTACCAGAAGGGCACCGAGAAGTTCTGGGTGCGAAGGGACTAGCCGCCGTTACTTGTCGCTCGCCGCGGGACAAGATGCGCACCCGGAGGAATCACTCTTTTTGTCGCAGCTCACAGTCGTGGCGGGTGCGTCGTCTTTGGGACGTGGCTTGTAGTCGGTATTGTGAAAGCCACTGCCCTTAAACACGACCCCAACAGGAGAAAAGATACGTTTAGTCGTTCCGCCGCACTCGGGACACGGCTCAGCGACTGCTTCTCCGGCAGGTCGAATGAGTTCAACGATATTGTCGCAGTCGGTACACTTGAAATCATAGGCTGGCATCCGAGTCGCTCCTCATGGTTTTTGGGTTGGAGTCAGCGGGTCGCAGAATACCCGCCCTGGCTACGTACTGGCAAGTGCCGTGCCGAAAGGTGCTCCGATTACTCGCGAACAGGTAGACTGCAGTCATTATGATCAATAGAGAGCGTCCACAACGGCGTCCGTTCGTGCCCCGCCGCGTTGCAATCATCTTGCTCGCGGTGCTCTTGGGCGCACTAACGCTTGCTGTCGCAATCCCATTGCTCACCGCGCGCGCCCCAGTCGATGTTCCCGATCTCATTGGCGTCAGTGAGGCTGAGGCACTCGTGCGTCTGGCTCAAGATGAGCTGCTTGCCGAAGTCACCGAGCGACCGTTTGACCCGTCGCCCGCCGGCACCGTCCTCAATCAGGAGCCAACAGCAGGTTCCTCCCTCATTGAAGGTGACACCGTGTTGCTGGTGGTCTCTGCGGGCAGCGAAGAATTCGTCATGCCTGATGTCGTGGGTGTGTCGGTTCGAGTGGCGCGCGCCCAACTGGAACAGCGAGGTCTCACGGTCCGCATCGATCCAGTCGAGTCTGAAGCTCCCAAGGACACCGTGCTCGCGTCGAATCCGGCGCCGGGTGCCACAGTGCGCACATCAGATATCGTTCGGCTGACCATCGCGGCGGAAGGTTCAGCCACAGATGCACTCCTGCCGTACTCCCTGCAAGGACTCACGTTCGTCATTGATCCATCAGCTGTACCATCGGGCACGATCGACGTATCGATGGAGGTCGCACGACGGCTGCAGTCACTCCTCGAGGCATCGGGAGCCACTGTCCACGTTTCGCGCAGCGCCGCAGTCGCGGATACCTCTCCAGCAGGCCGACTCGCGGAGCTCGCTGATGTGATTCCCGCCGTCGTTGTGGGACTCGATGTCGCGCAATCAGGCGCCTCCGGCATACGTGTGATCACTCTGAGCGATGCTGCGGCCGGGGCTGCCGCTCAATCTTCCGCGCAACTTGCCGATGAGATTGTTGCGCAACTCGCTGAAGGCGGCACAACCTCCAAACGAGCCACCAGCGGTTCAGACCTGGTCCTGCAGGCGTTTCCGGCTCCGGGCATTCGCGTTGTGTTGGGACTTGACTCGAACGCTGAGGATGTGACGCTCTTCCGCGACCCCGCATGGTCCGACGCAATGGCCCGCGCACTCTATCGCGGGATCGGCGAACGTTTCGGCTCTCAATAGGATCGGGTGTCCATGACGGGATTCCGCAACTACATTCGAGTATTGCTGGCGGGCGCGACTGCAGCCATATTGCTGACCCTGGCGATACCTGCCTTGGCGAGTCCGTCTTCCGAGGCGGCAGCGCTCGAAAAGCAGCTGGATGAGATCCGAGCTGAGTTCAAGAGCGCCGGCGCCGCATACGACACCGCGTATTGGGAGCTCGACGAGACTGAAGTCCGACTCAGTGAGATTGACGGTGAGATCGGGCAAACCGAAGAGGAACTGACGCGTGCACGAAGCGTCTTGGGCGCTCGTCTTGATCGCATGTATCGATCAGATTCGGTGGACTACTTGTCCGTACTATTCGGTGCCCGCTCATTCCAGGAGATGATCACTCGTCTCGAATTCGTCCAGCGAATCGGAGCGGCAGACGCCGACGCGATCGCCACCGTCGAAGCTCTTCAGGGCCGTCTTCTTGATGAGGCACGATCTCTTGAAACCGCGCGAGAGGATCAGACGGCAAAGACCGATAGTCTCAAGCGTGAACGCGACGCACTCCAATCTCGGATGAAAGACAAGCAGAAAGAGTATGACGAGGCGAAGGCGAAACTGGACAGTATTCGACGTGCCAGCTCTCCGGCAGCCTCCCCCTCAAGCGTTCCGTCAGCTCCCGGAGCCAACGGCATGGTCTTCCCGGTTCAAGGCACGAACTATTACAGCGATACGTGGGGGGCTTCCCGATCAGGGGGTCGACGCAGGCATCAGGGGACCGACATCATGTCTCCGAACGGCACCCCGTGTGTTGCAACGCTCTCCGGCACGGTTCGCTCAAAGAACAGCGGGTTAGGCGGCAAGACGATTTGGCTGACCGCCGATAATGGCTGGCAATTCTACTATGCACACCTCGATAGCTGGGCGGTCACATCCGGTCGCGTCACAGCGGGTCAAACAATCGGCTATGTTGGATCTACCGGCAACGCGAGCGCATCATCACCGCACCTGCATTTTGAGATTCATCCAGGCGGCGGGGGAGCGGTAAACCCGTACCCCTATCTGCGGCAGATGCAGTAGCAGGCCCCACCACCTCTGCGCCTTGCGCATGTGGCGTATCTATGGGATTATCCTCACCAATCGGATACCGCAACGGGAGCTGCCACGAGGCGGCTGAGAGGGGCCTACACGGGCCCGACCGTACTGACGGCCCTGGTAATGCAGGGAACGGATCGGCAGCGAACAGACTGTCGCCGCGGACGTGCGCAGCTTCCCACTGAACCGCCTGGAGGCACACGTATGCGCACAACACGACTTCTTGTTGAGATGGCACTGACGATTGCGCTCGCATTCGTTCTCGATGAACTCAAGTTGTTTCAGATGCCCCAGGGTGGCACTGTCTCGCTTGGAATGCTCCCGATTATCGTTCTTGCTCTCCTGAGAGGTCCGGTTGCAGGTGTGACAGCAGGCGCATTGTTCGGTGTCCTTGACGTTCTCACACCTCCAACGTACATAGTCCATCCTGTTCAACTGATCTTGGACTACCCGCTGCCGTACGCTCTGGTTGGCCTGGCAGGTCTCATGCGACCCACATGGAGCCGACTGGCGACTTCGGGCAAGATGGCGGCGGCACTTTGGGCCGGAGTGATACCCGCAGTCCTCATTGCAGCACTCGGTCGCTATGCATCTCACCTCGTCTCGGGTGCCATCTTCTTTGGGGAGTACGCGCCGGATGGCCAGCCTGTCTGGCTCTATTCGGCGCTGTACAATCTCTATGTACCGGTATCTGCGGCGCTATGCTTGGGTGTCGCAGCCATTGTTCTGCCGGCACTCGCCAAAGCTCCCGGACTCGTCTCTGCACCAAGCGAGGACTCATGAATCATGACACGCTGATCATCGGCGGTGCCCCATGCTCACTGGAGCCGTTTCGCGCCGGCCTCATCGCAAGGAGCTCGCGGATCGTCGCGGTGGATGCGGGAGCCAATCTGTGTTTGGCGGCCGGACGTGCTCCTGACGTACTCGTGGGTGACATGGACTCTGTCAGTGCGCATGCCCTCGCTTTTGCCAGAGATTCGTGTGCGCGCGTTCTCGAACTCGAGATCAACAAAGACGTCACAGATCTCGAGGCTGCTCTGAGCCTGGCCATGAACGAGGAGTGGCCCAATCCGATTCTCACGGCAGTCCTCGGCGGTCGTTGCGATCACGAACTCGCTGTGTGGGGAGCACTTGTGTGTGCGGCTCAGCTCAAGCCCACGATCGCGGAGCCAACAACCATGGCTGTGGTTCTATCCCTCGGGGCCCGTGAGTCACTCGTCTTGAACGGTTGCGGCCGGGTGTTCTCTCTCTTCTCGATGAAAGGTGCCGCAATCGTGTCCATCGCCGGTGTTGAGTATCCGTTGGATCACGGCACGCTCGAGCAGATCACCGGTCAGGGCGTGAGCAATCGAGTGGTCGATCGCGCTGTGATCACCGTGCATGATGGCACAGTTCTGCTCATCTCCCAGGAATCTCCAGTCGCCTAGTTACACGTCTTGATAGGTCGTGTGAAGTCACGAACGCTATACTCTCGACATGGTGTTGCGAACACACAGGGCGGATGGCTCATTGAGGCGGACGGCGATCGTTGCACTCGTTGCCGCAGGTATCTTGCTGTCCACCGCCCTCGACCTCGTGCCATTTCTGCTCCTGACGCTCGCTCTCATTTCACTCGGGCTGCTGTTGTTGCTCCCACAGGGCGAAAGCATTCGAACTGCCGAGGGGACCGCTGAATCCGCCCGTGACGTTGACAGCCTTCGTGCTGAGCCGGGTCAGTCTTTTCAGCCAGTGGCGCCGACCACACTTGAACCTCACTCGGTCATCCGAGCATTCTTTGAGAACGGCAAGCTGCTGGGAAACGCTATGGCTGCCCATCTCTGGTTTGCCGACTCGGGTAGCGGAACACTTCGCATGATCGTCTCTGAGGGTCCATTGTCTCCGTCTGACAGACCGCTGCCACTTGATGACCCCACGCTTGGTAGGGCGCTCTCGCGAGGTACGGTGACCATCGATCAGCTCAACCGTTTCACGACACCCACGTCTGGAACTACGGTTGTTTCACGCGTGTCGTTTCCGGTAGTCACGGGAGATCTCAAGGGAGTAGCGGGGCTCGACTTCGTTGGACCCGTGCCAGATGGCGAGGGATTGACCGCACTTGGCACCGCAATGAGGCTTCCTCTTGCCGCTGCCCTGGCATTGCATCGCGCTCAGAAGCGAACCGAGGAGTCCGTGGCTCTCATCGACGCCGCGCGTGAGCTCTCCGGTGTCCTGGATGCGCACGATGTGCTCAGGCTCACTCTGGACCGCGCTATAGGACTTGCGCAGGCTGGTACGGGGAGCATCATGCTGCTCGATGAGGTGACCTCCCAGCTCACCATAGCCGAAGCGAGTGGTCTCCCTGAGGATGTGATCGCGTCCACCGTCGTGAAGATTGGTGAGGGAATCGCCGGCTGGGTGGCCGCATCCGGACAAGCGGTACTGATCGAGGATCTTCCGGGGAACAGGGTGAGTGGCCAGAAGCATGGAGTACGGTCGGCGGTATCAGTGCCACTCGGCGACGACCAGGGACTTCTTGGTGTGATCAATGTCGGGAGCCGCACGTTTCCTGCGCGCTTCACCCGGGAGCATCTTGAGGCGCTCGAGCTGCTCGGCCAGCAGGCCGCAGTTGCCCTGCGCAACGCCCGTAGGGTCTCATCGGCGGGCGAACTCTATTTCGACACGCTACGAACGCTTGCAATCGCGCTCGAAGCCAAGGATCCGTATTCAGAAGGTGGTACCGAGCGCGTCGTCGAGTACGCGACCGCCATCGCTCGGGCAATGCATCTGGACCGTGACGAATCACGGGCCATTGAGATTGCCGCCATGCTGCACGATATCGGAATGTCTGCACTCGGATCGGTCGGCGCTGAGGGTACACGACCGCTGACGACCGTTGATCGCGGACTTCTCAAGATGCACCCCATGATCGCTGCGGACATCCTTGAGCAAGCTCCCGCGCTGCGTTCTGTCGCGCCCATCGTGTATCACCATCATGAGCATTTTGACGGTACCGGCTACGTTGCGGGTGTCGCCGGCGAGGGGATTCCGCTCGGCGCGCGCATTCTGTCCGTGGCGGATGCTTATGTCGCGATGACCTCTGATCGTCCGTACCGCAACGCGATGAGCACGGAACGCGCCGCTGGTGAGTTGCTGGAAAAGGCAGGAACCCAGTTCGATCCCGACGTAGTGAGTGCCTTCTTGGGGCTACTCGGGTCGGGCGCGAACCGGGTTCCTGAACGGGACGCCTGACACGACGTCGCGTGACGTACTAGCTGCGCTGAATCTTGCCAGCCTTCATACACTTGGTACACACATTGACGCGCTGCACGGAGCCGTCGACAACCGCCTTCACCTTCTGGATATTCGGGTGGAACATCCGGTTGGTCACGCGGTGAGAGTGGCTCACATTGCGGCCGGCGGCCGGGTGCTTGCCGCACACGCTGCAAACCTTGGACATCGTCATACTCCGTTCAGATATTCAGATCCTTTGTGATCTGATTAATTCCAGTGCAAAGCCTGGAAATACTACCACACGAAATCCTGGCCCCACAAGGGCAAACGTTCCTGGTGAGTAGGATGGACTGGGTCCTCACCATCTCACAAGGTTCGGCTATACTTACCCAAGGTCAGGCCCGATGCACTCGCTGACTCTGAATATGCATGCGGGCACATGATGGCATATGGCGAGCTCTATTGGCACACGATGCCTGTTCTTTGAACCCAGTCGATTGCGTTGACTCGTTCGACAGTGGAGAGAGGCGGATGCGCTTCATGAGTGGCAAAATCAAAGGTGAACTGCAGATCGCGAACGATGTGCTTGCTGACATGGCAGGCTACGCGGCTCTTGAGTGCTACGGGATCGTAGGTATGGCAAACCCTACTCTGCGAACCGGCATGGAGAATCTGCTATCGCGCGACAAGCTGCGCCGTGGCGTCAAGATCACGAATGAGGCGGAGGGTGTTCAGGTCGACCTCTTCGTGGTGATCGAGCATGGCAATAATCTGAGTCAGGTATCTCACAATCTTGCGGATCGCGTTCGCTACGTCCTTGAGACGATGGCTGATGTCACAGTCTCGGGTGTCGAGGTCCACGTACAAGATATCAAGGTCCGTAAATAGCCGATCCGGAGATTCACATGACAAGAATTCCTGCATATCTGAACCTGGTCTCCTCGGCTGGCACGGCCCTCAAGGACCGCAAAGACGAGGTCAACCGGCTCAATGTGTTTCCCGTCCCGGACGGTGACACAGGTACCAATATGTCACTGACCATGGACGCGGTGATTGCGGAGTTGCGTGAGCTGCCCTCCGATGCATCGCTGAAGCAGGTGTGCCACGCCATCACCCAGGGCTCGCTGATGGGGGCGCGCGGAAACTCGGGAGTGATCCTCAGCCAGATTCTGCGGGGACTGTGCGAGTCCATCGCTTCTGCGGAGTCACTTGACCAGGCCTCAGTTGCGGCGGCTCTTGATCGATCGCGCGAGGTGGCATTCCAAGCGGTTCGCAAGCCGGTGGAGGGCACCATGCTCACGGTCCTCAAAGACGCGGCCAACGAAGCGGTTGCCGCCAACAAGCGGGGAGATAGTCTCGACGCCATGCTCGACACGATCGCTCATGCTGCGTTCGATTCGGTTCGCAGAACTCCCGAGCTGCTCCCCGTACTCAAAGAGAACAACGTTGTTGACGCGGGCGGATATGGTCTCGCGATTCTAGCGGAGGGCCTCCTCGCCGCCTACAAGGGGGCAGATGTGGTGATCGAGGATGTAGCGATGACGGCGCCGACATTCACCCTCAGCGTCGATCCCGACAACGATTGGGACGACGACGAGTACTTGTACTGCACAGAGTTCCTGCTCTTTGGTGCAGATCTCGACCGCGAGGCACTGGAATCGTATGTTGCCTCTGCAGGCGGTTCGGAACTCGTTGTCGGAGACGCCGACCTACTTAAGATTCACGTACACACCGATGATCCCGGATCTGTTCTGGCGCACATGACCTCCCTCGGTGAGGTGGCCGAGGTCCATATCAACAATATGCGCCGCCAGACCGAGGAGCGCTCAACAGCATTGCGTAATGAGGCGACCGTGAAGCCATTCGGCATCGTGACGGTCGCTGTCGGCGTTGGTATCGAGCGCATTCTGGAGAGTCTTGGAGCCGATGTGATCGTGAACGGCGGCCAGACCATGAATCCATCGACCGCAGAGATTCTCGAGGCAGCCAAGTCGCTCAATTCCGAGAATGTCATCATTCTGCCGAACAACAAGAACATCCTGATGGCCGCCCAGCAAGCCGCAACCGTCTCCGAGCAGCCGGCTGGAGTGATCCCCACAACATCGATACCCGAGGCGTTCGCGGCATTGCTGATGTTCGATTCTGATGCGTCACTTGAGGACAACATCTCTGCTATGACGGATGCGCTGAGCTATGTACGAACCGGCGAAGTGACCACTGCTGTCAAGGACTCAAAGGCAAAGGTCGGTGAGATTAAGGCGGGTCAAGTCATCGGCATCACGGACGGCGAGATCGAGATCGTTGGAGATGACGTCGCGAACGTCACAACGGCCCTTGTCGGACTCATGCTCGGCGATGGTGAGACCGTGACCGTGCTTGCCGGCGAAGACTTGACTGATCCCGATCTTGAGACGCTCGTGACACAGATCGAGTCGGCATATCCCCAGATTGAAGTCGAATCTCATAGGGGAGAGCAACCGCTCTATCCTGTGATCGTGTCGGTAGAGTAGACCCGGAGGTACCCCGCAATGCCGCGAGTAGCAATCGTGTGCGACAGCACATGTGACCTGGGACCAAAATGGCTAGCCGAACATGACGTGACCATGGTCTCCCTCAAGGTTCTGTTTGGTGATGAGACCTTCAAAGACTGGGTCGATCTCTCCACCGAGGAGTTCTATGCCAAGCTGAGCGCTGCAGACAGTCTACCCACGACGTCACAACCCTCGCCGGCCGACTTCGCCGCCGCCTATGAGGCACTCGTTGCCTCTGGTGCCGAGGAGATCGTCTCAATCCACCTCACCGCTCCTCTTTCGGGGACGTACGAGAGCGCGATGATGGCGGCCAAGGATGTATCGATACCCGTGCGAGTTGTCGACACCGGCGTGGTCTCGCAGGCCACCGGCTTGATCGTCAAGGCGGCGATTGAGGCCCGCGATGCAGGGGGAGACGGCGCAATAGTCGAGGCCGCAGCCCTCAAAGCAACAGCAGGCGTGCGACTCTTCTTCATTCTTGACACGCTGGAGTACCTCGTTAAGGGTGGCCGGGCTGGCAAGGCGTCCGGACTCGCAGCGGCGGTGCTCAACATCAAACCGATCCTCACCTTCAATGAAGGCCGAATCGAGCCGTTCAAGAAGGTCAAAGGCAGCCGAAAAGCCATGGCTGAGCTTGCGGCCTATGTCTCCGAGGAGTCCAAGTCCGGGAGACTGCGTGTTTCGATTCTCCACTCGATCAGTCCCGAGCTCGCATCCCAGATGCGTGAGGCACTTGACGCTGCGGGTGCGGACTATGAACTCGATTCCGTCGGCCATATCGGTGCGGTCATCGGCACGTATGCCGGCCCCAAAGCGGTCGGGGTCGCCTACTATCCGATCGGCTGATGCGGCCCACACCGGCAGATACCTCCCGACGCCCCGCCGATGTTCTCGCGGATTGGTCCTGCGCTGTGCAAGACGCACGCTTTGTCGATGCGGCTCGCGCCGAGGCTCTCATGCGTGTCGATATCAAGACCATCGGCGACCTTGTGGTGCACTTCCCCTATCGATATATCGACCTGACGGCTACTCCGAACCTC
This sequence comes from Actinomycetes bacterium, assembly GCA_024637115.1. Taxonomy (GTDB): domain Bacteria; phylum Actinomycetota; class Coriobacteriia; order Anaerosomatales; family JAGXFU01; genus JAGXFU01. The sequence continues at coordinate 41,519 of JAGXFU010000016.1, read as the reverse complement.
AGGGACGTCCGTCCGGGCACGGAGGCGACGGTCGTGGGCCGAGTTCACGAGATCAAGGTGAAGAAGCCCAGGCCACGACTCAGTATCGTCGAGGTCGCACTCGTCGACGACACAGGACTCGTGTTGGGCGTCTGGTTCAACCAGCCGTACATGGCATCTCGCTTTGTTGCCGGTGAGCGTGTCGCGTTCGCCGGGACTGTTCAACTCGATTTCGGCTTCAAACAGATGCGGAATCCGTTTGTCGAGAAGCTCGGGGCAGCCGAGGAACCTGAGTTCACCGGGCGCATCCTTCCGGTGCATCACTCCACCGAGGGCCTGTCGACCAACTGGCTCCGTCGAATCATTGGGGCTGCCATCGATGACTACTCCCGGGTACCTGATTTCCTCCCTGCCGGTTTGCGACTTCGACGCGGACTTGTCTCTCGGCGAGCCGCTCTTCGAGCGATTCACTTTCCCGAGAGCATTGCGGACAGGGATGCAGCGCGATACCGACTGGCCTACGAGGAGCTCTTTTGCGTTCAGATCGGGATGGCCGTCCGTCGGCATCACCTCACAGTGGAAGCCCCCGGGTTCGCTCATACGCTCGAGGGTCCTGCGCGTGCGGCTCTTCCCGGATCACTGCCTTTTGAGTTGACCGAGGACCAAGTGAACGCCGTTTCGCAGATCCTGTCGGACATGGCGTCCAAACAGCCCATGAATCGCATGCTGCTCGGAGATGTCGGAACCGGCAAGACCGCAGTCGCCGCTCACGCGCTCGCCGTGGCGGCAGACAGTGGCGGACAGGCAGCGATGATGGCGCCGACCGAGGTGTTGGCGATCCAATACGCTGAGAAGCTCGGACCCGTCCTTGATCGCGCGGGAGTCTCATGGGTACTGCTCACAGGCTCGACGTCAGCAGCACAACGCCGCGATATCCTTCAGATGATTGCGAGCGGCGACTCGCAGGTCGTGTTCGGCACACACGCACTCTTTGAGAAAACGGTTCAGTTCGAGCGTTTGACGCTGGCGATCGTCGATGAGCAGCACCGATTTGGTGTGGAGCAACGCCTGGCGCTACGTGGAAAAGGGATTGCGTCAGATCTGCTCGTAATGACGGCTACGCCGATTCCGCGGAGTCTCGCTCTGACCCTCTATGGGGACTTGGAGACAACCTATCTTCGCTCTCGTCCCACGCTGAGCGGCACCCACAGTATCACCAGTCGGCTCGTCAAGCGCTCCGAGCGCGAAACCGCCTATGAGGAGCTCCGACGAGCGGTGAGCGCCGGTCATCAGGGCTATGTTATCTGCGCTCTCGTCGATGAATCGGATGTTGCAGAGGCGAAAGCCGCGGTCAAGGAAGCGGAGAGGCTCAAAAGCGCCGTCTTTCCCGACCTGCGTGTCGGGCTCCTCACGGGCAAGATGCGCCCGGCGGAGAAGGCCGCGGCCATGCGGGCGTTTCGTGAGGGAGACACCGATGTCCTGGTGGCGACGACCGTTGTCGAAGTTGGCGTTGACGTGCCGAATGCCACGGTGATGATCGTTGAGGATGCGGAGCGCTTTGGCCTCGCGCAACTTCATCAGTTGCGCGGAAGGATCGGTCGCGGCGGAGAGAAGAGCAACTTTCTCGTGTTCGCTGACCCGCGTACTGACGAGGGTCGCGAACGGATGCGTGCCATCGTCTCGAACTCCGACGGCTTTGCCCTTGCCGAGGAGGATCTGCGATTGAGGGGGGAGGGCCAGGTGCTCGGCTCTCGGCAACATGGTCTCCCCGAACTCAGAATCGCTTCGATACTCCTTGACTCGGAGATACTGGAGATCGCCCGAGGTGATGCACGGGTACTCGTTGAGGGAGACCCTCACCTCACCGATGCAATGCATGCACCCCTCCTGCTTGAAGTCAAACTTCGTTTCGGGAAGGCGTGGACCTGGGTGAGTAGCGGATGAGGATCGTTGCCGGCGCATGGCGCGGTCGGGAGATCATTGCGCCACAAGGTGTTTCCACCCGTCCCACATCCGACAGGGTCCGTGAGGCGCTATTCAGTAGCATCGAGGCTCGATTCGGTGCGCTCGCCGGAACCAGGGTGCTCGACGCGTTCGCCGGAAGCGGGGCTCTTGCTCTTGAAGCTCTGTCACGTGGCGCCGAACACGCCACGTTGGTAGACGATGATCGCAAGGCAGCGACAGCGATTCGCCGCAATATCACAACACTTGGTGCGAATGCCATGTATATTCAGGCCGATATTACGCGCGAATCGACCATGGGACGGCTCTCGGGCGTCTACTCGTTGCTTCTTCTTGACCCTCCCTATAGAATCGACAAGTCCAAGGTCAGAGCACTCATTGAGCGATTGCATCTCGGTGAGCGCGTTGTGGCGGGGACAATGGTCGTGTGGGAACACCAGGCAGGCGAAGAACCTGACTGGCCTGATTTCGTGGAACCAGTGGTAGCGCGGACCTATGGATCTACCGCGACTGACATTGGGGTGATTCGATCGGAAACGGAGGGGCGATGAAGCGTGGACTGTGCCCAGGCACGTTCGACCCGCTCACATCCGGCCACCTCGACATCATTGAACGCGCGGCAGGGATACTGGATGATCTTGTGGTCGGGGTTGCTCTCAGCCCTGACAAAGGTGGGGGTCCGCTCTTTTCTGCGGCAGAGCGCGTAAGCTTTGTAGAAGAAGCAACCAAACACCTGACTAACGTAACAGTGCGGCCTTTTGATACCCTATTGGTGGACTTCGCACATGAGATCGAAGCGACGGTGATCATCAAGGGTCTGAGAGCCGTCACGGATTTCGAACGTGAGTTCCAAATGGCACAACTGAACTACCGCCTCGATCGCAAGATCGAGACGATGTTCATCATGGCGATTCCGGACTATATGTATTTGAGTTCCTCGGCGGTCAAAGAGATCGCCAGGCACGGTGGGTCGGTCAAAGGACTCGTGCCAGACGTAGTACACGACGCACTCAGGCAACGCTTGGCTCGAAGCCACTAGAGGAGGACGTTCATGGACATCATGGCCTTGATAGATCGGATCGAGGAGCTCGTTGATAACGGGCGATCCTTGCCGTTCGGGAGTACGAAGATGGTCGATCCCGAGAAGGTCTATGAGATTATCGATGAGATTCGTGCGCAGTTCCCCGATGAACTCAAACAGGCTCGTTGGATCGTCAAAGAACGCCAGGAGATGCTCGAGGAGGCCGAGAAAGAGGCCAACCGTATCCTGGAAGAAGCCCGCGAACGTGCGCAGTCGATAGCCAGCGACCAGGAGATCGTCAAGATGTCCGAACAGCAGGCCGCGGCAATCCTTGACGATGCGCGCAACAAGGAGCGCGAGATTCGTCTGGGCGCCGAAGACTATGCGGACGAGATGCTCGCAAATCTCGAGGTGAACCTTGGCAAGTTGCTGACCGCTGTCCAGCGCGGACGGGATCGCTTGCAGGGCAAGGTCGGACAACGCCAGTAGTGCGTGGTGAACCGATGGAACCTCTCAAAGTCGATATCGCCGACATCCTTGGTGAACGCGCCACACAGATCGAGGTCGACGCCTTTGTCGATCCCGGTGTGCTTGTTTCCGGGGATACGACCTTCACATCGGCGGCGCCGGCACACGTGGTGGGTCATATCATCAACGCTGGCGATGGTGTCATTCTCACGGGGACCGTCACCGCGAGACTGATAACCGACTGCTCGAGATGTCTGGAGAGTTTCGAGCTCGAACTCTCCTCCGACGTCGAGGGTCTGTACACGACCCCCGATAAGGCAGAGGAACTCCCTGACGAGCAAGAATGGGAGCCGATAGGGGATGGCATCCTCGACCTGTCGCGAGCGATTGAGAGCGCGATACGTCTGGAGCTTCCCTTTGCTCCTCTGCATGCGAAGGAATGTGCCGGGATCTGCACCAGGTGCGGAGCGAATCTCAACGAGGGTACGTGCGCATGTCCCGAGGAGACACCTGAGGGCGGTCCTTTCGCGGCACTAAAGGGTATGTTCTCCGAGTCGGATGTCGAGAGCCACGAGTAGCCGCAGATAGGCTTTTGGCGCATCTCGCCTGATAGAACTGTACACAGCGGGCATTGACCTGTGGTATCATCCGTCCCCGTGCGACCTGAGCGTTGGTCGCCGGAATCTGAAGCTATACGCAACCCTCCGGGTTGCGTCCGAAAGAAGGAGTAGGCGCGATGCCCGTCCCTAAGAGGAAAACTTCTCGCACCAGGCGTGACACCCGTCGAGCGCAGCACCAGATCGAGGCGCCCGCCAAGTCAGTGTGTCCGCAGTGCCACCAGCCCAAGGTCCCCCATCGCGTATGCGGCGAGTGTGGGTATTACAACGGTAAGGAAGTCATCGAGACTGACTAGCGTCGGCGAAGCATAAACGGACCGGCCAAGTCGGGGAGGCGAACGGTCCACGTGCTCGAAGGGTTTTTTCAACCTAGCGCAATAGCTGTGGTCGGCGTTGCCCGTTCTGAGGGCAAGGTCGGCCACTTCGTTTTCGACAATCTTCTCGACGCAGGCTATCCGGGAACGGTATACCCGGTGAATCCGCGTGCGAATGAGATTCACGGCCATCGCTGCTACCCGGATATCGCGTCGTTACCCGAGGTACCCGAACTGGCCGTGATCGTTGTTCCTGCTCCGGCAGTCGCAGACATCATCGATGAGTGCGGAGTCGCAGGCATCACGTCGGTAATCGTGATCTCAGCGGGATTCAAGGAGAGCGGCCCCGCCGGAGGTGCGCTTGAGCGTGATGTGCTGGCACGGGCCAGCGCCCACGGCATACGGCTGCTCGGACCGAACTGCCTCGGCCTCATTGCGACCGAATCTCAACTGAACGCCTCATTTGCGGGCACCATGCCTCCAACGGGTCATATCGCATTCATGTCCCAATCCGGCGCACTCGGTACGGCCATCCTGGACTGGGCGGGAAGCGAAGATCTGGGGCTCTCGCACTTTGTATCCCTTGGAAATCGCGCCGACCTTTCTGAGGCTGACCTGCTTTCGGCCTGGGCGGACGATGAGTCTGTAAAGGTCATCGTTGCCTACCTGGAGTCTGTTGCGAGTGGTACTGCCTTTCTTGAGGCCGCATCGCGCGTTACTCGCCACAAGCCCGTCATTGCGCTCAAGTCGGGCGGCTCAGATGCGGGCGCGCGCGCCGTCTCCTCGCATACCGGGAGTCTCGCAGGATCCGAGGCGGCGTATGATGCGGCGTTTCACCGCACCGGCGTCATGCGCGCCCACACAGTTCAAGAGTTGTTCGATCTCGCGACCGCGCTCTCGCGTCAGCCGCTTCCGGCCGGGCAAGGCGTTGCTATCCTTACCAATGCCGGTGGCCCTGCCGTACTGGCTACGGATGCGTGTGAGCGGGCGGGGATCGCACTGGCATCGCTTGAGAACGACACGCTTGAGCGCCTTCGAGCAACCCTTCCGGACGCTGCTGCCCTCTACAATCCGGTGGACATCCTGGGTGATGCTGAACCGGAACGCTACGGAGCGGCGCTTGATGCCCTCTACCTGGACCCCAACATTCGGGCAGTGCTCGTGATTCTCACGCCACAGGCAATGACGGATCCTTCCTCGACAGCCCGACTGCTGGCGGACCGCGTCTCAAAGACATCGATAACGACCATCGCGTCATTCATGGGAGGACACAGCGTTGCCGAGGCGCGCACCATTCTGCGCGACGGCGATATCCCGGTGTATGCGTTCCCGGAGCAAGCGGTTGCGGTCCTTGGTGCCATGGGAAGCTACAGCCGGCACCTTGAGCGTCCGGATATCACACCGCCCACGTTCGAACGCGATCGCGACACAGTCGCTCGTCTCATTGCCGACGCGCACTCCAAGCGGCACACGTTCATTACCGAGGAGAGCGCGTCAACGATTGCGACCGCATACGGCATCTCGGTACCGCGAGGCTTCGTCGCTCAAGATCTTGCGAGCGCACACGCCTTTGCCAAGGATATCGGGTACCCGGTCGTGGCCAAGATCTCAAGTCCGGACATTCTTCACAAGTCAGACATCGGTGGAATCGCAGTCGGTATCGACACTCCGCAGGAGTTGGCCAACGCCTACGAGACTATCCTCGGAAAAGCCCGCAGCTACGCTCCTGATGCAGTGATCGACGGTCTTCATATCCAGGAGATGCTTCAGGGGAAGCGCGAGGTCATCGTAGGCGTTAATCGGGACATGCAGTTCGGACCTCTGGTCATGTTCGGCCTTGGCGGGGTGTATGTGGAGGTGCTCAAGGACGTAACCTTCCGACTCGCGCCACTCGACCAGCCGGAGGCGCGCGAGATGATCTCAGAGATCCGCGGGTTCAGACTTCTTGCGGGTTCTCGTGGGCAGAAGCCTGCAGATCTGGACGCGATCGCTGATGTACTCGTGCGGATCTCGACCCTCGTCTCGGACTTCCCGGAGATCGTTGAACTCGACATCAATCCTTTGATGGTTGGCGACAGCGGCGAAGGCGCCATTGCTGCAGACATTCGTATCGGTATCGGAGGCCAAGAATGAAGACGCTCATCGTGGCATCGACCGCTCCGTACGCGGGCAAGAGCGGGATCGTGCTCGCGCTGCTCGAACTGCTTCGCGAGCGGGGAGTGCATGCCGGATACTTCAAACCATATGGCACCATGCCTGTGACCGTCGATGGGGTCTCAACCGACGCCGATGCCGCCTACATCGCTCGCGCGGCACACATAGGCGGAGCGCTGGACCTCATATGTCCCGTCGTCGAGTCGCGCGCCTTGATAGAGACCGTGCTCGCGAACGGTGATTCGAGTGCCAGATCACAGGTCTCCTCGGCATTTCTGGGACTGTCTGAGGAACACGACGTCATGGTCGTCGAGGGTCCGAGCAATCTCGGTCAGGGACGAACGCTGGGTCTGAATCTGTGCGCCCTCGCAGAGGAGTTCGACGCGCAGGTGCTGCTCGTTGACCGTCAACACCGCGTGGATCTCCCGGATGAGATCATCTGGGCAAAGGATTGTCTGGGCGATCGACTCCTCGGTGTCGTGTTCAATGCGGTTCACGAATCGATGATTGATTTCGTGAACGGGTCGATGCGTCCGTACCTCGAGCGATGCTCCGTACCGGTGGCAGGCGTCATCGAATCCGACCCTATGCTCTCGTCGGTCACTGTTTCCGAGATCGTCGAGGCACTGGGAGGGACAGTCCTGTCGGCCGACGCGAACCTTGAGACGCGTGTTGAGTCGTTCATGGTCGGCGCAATGGGTCAGGAAAAGGCGCTCCGACTCTTTCGCAGGCGTGCGAACAAGGCGGTCATCACGGGCGGGGATCGCTCGGATGTGCAGCTCGCCGCGCTTGAGACGAACACGCGCTGCATCATCCTGACCGGAAACCTGCCGCCCGCGTCGCTCGTGCTTTCGCGTGCCGAGGAACTCGGGGTGCCCATGGTGCTCGTTGGAATGGACACACTGTCTGCCGTTGAAAAGATGGAGACGCTTCTTGGCAAAGTCCGACTTCACGACCCGGGCAAGGCTGATAGAATACGCGAGATGTTTGCGACCGCGATCGATGTTGATGCGCTGGTTGCTCAAGCCTTTGGTGACTGAGTTGCCGACAGAGTCCCGGGAGAATCGATGACGAGTACCGATCGCGTAGTTGTTGCCGTCGACGCAATGGGCGGTGACCATGCGCCGGCTGCTGTGCTCGAGGGAGTCGCCGACGCGCTCGCGAACGATTCGGACCTCGAGGTGATCATCACGGGAGACGCGAATGTGGTCGAATCGTTCGCTGACTCCCATACACGCTGCACGGCAGTGGTCACCACCGAGACGATTCTGATGGATGATCATCCGGCGAGTGCGGTGCGGACAAAGAAGGATTCCTCCATCGTTGTCGGCGCACGGCTCGTTCGCGACGGAGTCGCCGATGCGTTCTTCTCAGCCGGATCGACCGGTGCCTGCATGGCAGCGGCGACACTCATAACCGGTCGCATCAAAGGCGTATCCCGCCCTGCGATCGCCACGGTGATTCCCACCTCCGGGCCGCCGGTGGTCCTGCTCGATGTCGGAGCCAACGCTGACTGCAAACCGGAGAACCTCCTGCAGTTCGGCAAGATGGGTGCGGCATACGCCAAGATCGTCTTAGGGGTAAGCGAACCTCGCATTGCCCTTCTCAATATCGGCGAGGAGTCCACCAAAGGATCGCAACTCGCCATTGAATCGCACGCGCTCATGACAGAGAGCCTCACGGGATTCATTGGTAACGTCGAGGGTCGCGACATTCCGACCGGTGCGGCCGACGTGATCGTTACCGATGGCTTCACGGGCAATGTCGCCCTGAAGCTGCTTGAGGGCGTATCGAAGTCACTGCTTGGTCAGGTCAAGGACGCCATGATGGCTACTCCCTTCACAAAACTCGCCGCGGCCACGATGCGTGGACCGTTCGCCGAACTAAAGGATCGACTCGACCCGGATGCATACGGCGGAGCTCCGCTCCTGGGCATCAACGGAGTGAGCATCATCGGACACGGTTCATCGACCGGCCGCGCGGTTTCCTCGGCGATTAGAGTCTCGGCGCAGGCAGTCCGCGGGCAGCTCACGCAGCGAATCGCGGAAACCATCGCCCCGTAGGGATCGAGTTCACTCTTTCGTGACACGTCCGTCCTGTGTACACTACTCGGACACTTCCGCCGACCAATCGTGATTACGAGGAGCCGGGTATCCGCATGCCGATGTACGCACATATCGTTGGGGTCGGATCGTATCTGCCTGAGCGAATTCTCTCTAACACGGATCTTGAGCGGATGGTGGACACCAACGACGAATGGATCGTTTCGCGCACCGGCATTCAAGAACGTCATCTCGCCGCCGACGACGAAGCCACAAGCGATCTGGCGGCTCTCGCCGGCGAACGCGCACTCGTATCTTCCGGGATCTCGAAGGCGGATGTGGACCTGATCATCGTGGCCACGTCAACGCCGGACATGCTGTTTCCGTCGACCGCGTGCCTGGCGCAGAAGAAGATGGGGCTCACATGCCCCGCTTATGACATCAACGCGGCGTGCACAGGGTTCGTCTACGCCCTTCAGGCTGCGGTTGCGAGCATCGAGTCGGGTCGTACCCGTACGGTGCTTGTGATCGGCGCTGATGCGCTCACCCGCTATGTAGACTTCACTGATCGCGGAACGTGTGTGTTGTTCGGCGATGGCGCCGGGGCCGTGGTTCTCCAGGCAGGCGCTGAGCCGGGAGTACGCGGCATCGTTCTGGGAGCCGATGGCTCGGGAGCCGATATGCTCAAGGTTCCCGCCGGCGGAAGCGCCGCTCCGGCGACCGTCGAGCGCATCGAGGCCCACGATCACTACCTCAAGATGAGCGGCAACGAAGTGTTCAAGTTCGCTGTTCGTGTGGTACCGCGTGTCACCACTGAGGCGCTTGAGGCATCCGGGATGTCGATCGAAGAACTCGACTGGCTCGTTCCGCATCAGGCGAATCAGCGCATCATCGACGCTGCTGCGGAGCGTTTGGGAATGCCTTCTGAGCGCGTGTTCTCCAATATTGCTCGCACCGGAAACACCTCTGCAGCCACGATTCCGCTTGCGCTGGACGAGCTGTATACTAGCGGGCGACTCGCAGTGGGCAACACGATGGCACTCGTAGCGTTCGGCGCAGGTCTCACATGGGGGGCCGCAGTCATCACGTGGACCCTCCCTCATGCAAACAAGGAGGACTAACATGGCCCTCAAGACCCGACTGACCGAACTGCTCGGCATTGAGTACCCCATAATTCAGGGTGGTATGGCGTGGACAGCCACCGCGGAACTTGCCGCTGCTGTCAGTAATGGTGGTGGTCTCGGAATCATTGGCGCAGGGCATATGCCCACAGAGATTCTGCGCGATGAGATCCGACGCGCCAAGACGCTCACCGACAAACCTTTTGGCGTCAACCTCATGTTGCTTACGCCGCACATCGAAGAACTCGTGGCTATGGTTATCGAAGAGGGCGTTGACGCGGTTACCACCGGGGCAGGCAACCCGGGCAAGTATATGGCCGCGCTCAAGGCGCGCGACATCAAGGTGCTTACAGTCGTTCCCTCCGTTGCGTTGGCAAAGCGCATGGAGTCCATTGGAGCCGATGCCGTCATAGGTGAGGGTATGGAAGCCGGCGGACATATCGGGGAACTCACCACGATGGTGCTCACTCCCCAGCTCGCCGATGCGCTCGAGATTCCGGTCGTGGCTGCAGGAGGCATCGCCGACGGACGAGGTGTGGCCGCCGCATTCGCGCTGGGCGCCGAGGGCATCCAGGTCGGCACGCGTTTCATGTGTGCCGAGGAGTGCACGATTCACCCCGACGTCAAGGACCGCATTGTGAAGGCGAAGGATCGGGATACCGTAGTCACAGGGCACTCAACGGGTCACCCGGTTCGCGTAATCAAGAACAAGCTGTCGCGTGAGATCGGGAAGCTTGATCGCGAGAACCGGGTCGATGAGATCGAAGCGCTCGGTACCGGCAAGCTCGCGGCGGCAATGCGCGACGGCGACATCAACATGGGTTCACTCATGGCAGGTCAGGCCGCGGCACTCGTGTGCTCGATCCAGCCGGCAGCTGAGATCATCCAGGACATGATGTCGGACGCCGCGCGCGTGATGGGATCTCAGGCCGCGTCGATTGTAGGGGAGTGATCGGCTGATGCGATCTGCTCTCGTGTTTCCGGGCCAAGGCTCGCAACGACTCGGTATGCTCGATACCGTTCCGGAGAACGACACGTTCGAACGCCTTCTTGATGCTGCCGAAGCGCTCTCCGGCCGTCCCTTGCGCACGCTGGCGAGCGATGGTCCGGTCGAAGAACTTTCTGACACCCGAGTGGCGCAGCCGCTGCTCTACCTGGCGGACTGGGGTTGGGGTGTCGCCCTGCTTGAGTCCGGTCTGGAGCCGGACTTTGTCGCCGGTCACAGTCTTGGCGAGTTTGCCGCGCTCGCACTGGCGGGAGTGTTCTCCCCAGAGGCTGGCCTTTCTCTCGTTATCGAGCGCTCCAAGCTGATGGCTGCAACTGCTGCGGCTACCCCGGGCACCATGGCCGCGGTTCTCGGTCTCGACGCGAAGACGCTACGAGAGACGGTCGATTCCTTCGACGGAGTCTGGCTCGCCAACGACAACTCCTCGGCCCAGATGGTCATCTCCGGGACTCACGAGGGCATCGCTGCTGCCTCGGCAGCGCTCGCTGTGGCCGGCGCTCGAAGGGTCGTGCCGTTGAACGTTGCCGGCCCATTCCACTCGCCTTTGATGGAGCCGGCTCGGGCGGCGTTCCAGGAGATACTCGATGGGGCAGAACTGCGCGATGGGTCGATTCCCGTGCTTCAGAACACCGAACCGGCGCCGACTACAGACGCCGGAACTATTCGCGAGCGTCTGTCGCGGCAGATGACCTCACCCGTTCGCTGGACAGAGACGATGACGACCATCGCCGCAGATGGGCCCATTGTGATGCTCGAAGCGGGTCCGGGTTCGGTTCTACGCGGCCTGGCACGGTCAGTTGAAGGCATCACGGCACTCTCTGCCGAGGACGCCGGTATCGAACGAATCATGGAGGAGGTTGCGTGATGGCCCGACTCGACGGTAGCGTTGCGCTCGTTACAGGAGGATCACGCGGCATCGGAGCAGCGATCTGTCGCCGGCTCGCAGCAGATGGAGCCTCTGTAGTGGTCAACTACGCGGGAAATGAGTCAGCCGCGCAAGCGATCGTAGATGAGATCAATAGCGCGGGTGGTCGCGCAATCGCTATCCAGGCCGATGTATCGGATACGACGGCCTGCACAGACCTTGTGCACCGCGTGGCTCAGGAGTTCGGTTCACTCGATATCGTTGTGAACAATGCCGGCATCGCCCGTGACGGGCTACTGATGCGTATGTCCGATGCGGACTGGAGCGCTGTGATAGATACGAACCTCACAGGCGTATTCGCCATCACGCGCGCTGCCGCAAAGATCATGATCAAGCAGCGATCAGGCGCCATCGTCAACGTGACCTCTGTCATAGGTCTGGTGGGCAATGCCGGCCAGGGCAATTACGCCGCAGCCAAGGCGGGGGTTATCGGCCTCACGAAGTCGGCTGCAAAAGAACTCTCCTCACGAAATGTTCGAGTGAATGCAGTCGCCCCGGGCTTCATAGAGACGGATATGACGGCAGAACTCAGCGACAAGGTCCGTGAATCCGCTCAGTCGGAAATCGCTCTCAAGCGTTTTGGAAGTCCGCAAGATGTCGCAGCGGCGGTTGCCTTTCTTGCCTCGTCGGATGCAAGCTATATCACCGGTCAGACACTTGCAGTCGACGGAGGCATGACGTTCGTCTAAAGTGTCCCCACGAGGTGCCGGAAAGCACCTCGCGATTCCCCCTCAGGGAGGAGGTGCAAGGTCACTATGGTGCGTGAAGAAATCCTGGAGAAGGTTAAAGAAGTCATCATCGACCAGCTTACGGTCGAGGAGGACGATGTGAACGAGGATGCCTCGTTCGTTGATGACCTGGGTGCTGATTCGCTCGATATCGTCGAGCTCGTCATGGCACTCGAGGAGTCATTTGCTGTTTCCATCCCCGATGAGGATGCAGAGAACATCAAGACCGTTGGCGACGCGGTCGCCTTTATCGAGGCGAACGCCTAGTCCACTCGGTCATTCGAGTGACTGAACGACCGAGTGGACGAGAAATGCGCGTCCACTCGGTCGATACACTTATGCGACGGAGGTCGGAGCACACACGTGGAGATGCCCAAACTCACAATCGGCAATGTAACTGCCCGGCTCCCGATCGTTCAGGGCGGCATGGCTGTCAAGATCTCGCTTTCGCCCCTTGCAGCCGCGGTTGCGCAGGCAGGCGGCATTGGAGTTATCGCAGGATCGGGCCTGGAGCCCGAGGAACTCGCCAATGAGCTTCGTGCGGCCCGCGCACAGACCGATGGCGTGATCGCCGTGAATATCATGGTCGCCGTAAGCGCCTTCAAGGAACTTGTACATGTCGCCATCCGTGAGGGTGCTGATCTCATCATCGCCGGCGCGGGCTTCTCCCGTGATGTATTCACGTGGTGCAGAGAAGCCGATATTCCCATGGTTCCGATCGTTGGGTCCGAACGCGTTGCTCAACTCTCAGAGCGCTTCGGTGCGTCTGCTGTGATCGTTGAGGGTGTGGAAGCCGGGGGCCACCTTGGCACCGATGAACCCATGGAAACGCTGCTTCCGCGCATTATCAACTCCGTAAACATTCCCGTCATTGGTGCCGGTGGCGTCGTGACGGGTGACGATATCAAGCGTGTTCTCGATGCCGGTGCTGCCGGCGTACAAATGGGAACCCGTTTCGCAGCCACAAAAGAATCCTCAGCCCCCGAGGCATTCAAGCAGATGTATGTGGATGCTAAGGATGAAGACATCGTGCTCATCCAGAGCCCGGTTGGCCTCCCGGGCCGCGCACTGGCTAATCCGTTCACGCGGCTACTCGATTCGGGCGAGCGCCAGAGAATCGAGCGATGCGTCACGTGCCTCAAGAAGTGCGGCAAGGACTTCTGCATCATGGACAAACTCATCAGGGCGCAAGAAGGCGATGTTGAAGGCGGTCTCGTCTTCTCCGGTGCCGCTGCGACTCGAATTCATGACATCCCATCTGTCTCAGACCTGATGGAACGCCTTGTTTCCGAGTGGCAACTTGCCAGCGGAGGTGCATCCGCATGAAACGCGTGGCAATCACAGGCATGGGAATCGTCTCACCCGTGGGCATTGGAAACGACGTCTTCTGGGACAGCATCTCGCATGGCCGATCGGGTGTGGCTCCCATCACCCACTTTGACGCCTCTGAGTACTCGACGCAGTTCGCTGCGTGTGTCGATGGCTTTGATGCCTCGGCGGTGGCGGACAAGAAGGAACTGCGCAGGATGTCTCGCTTTCAACAGTTCGCCCTCGTTGCTGCCGATGAAGCGATCAAGGACGCGGCGCTTGAGATCACGGATGAGAACGCCGAACGCGTAGGCGTGATCGTGGGATCGGGTATCGGGGGCCTGCACGTCATGGAGGAGCAGACCAAGATTCTGCTCGAGCGCGGACCCAGTCGCATCAGCCCGTTCCTTGTTCCGATGATGATCACGGACCTTGCGGCCGGTCAGATTTCGATCAAGTACGGCGCCAAGGGCATCAACTATGCCCCGGTGTCTGCGTGTTCCACTGCGAATCATTCAATCGGCGAAGCTGCCGAGGCGATCCGCCGCGGTAGCGCAGATGTCGTGATTGCAGGTGGATTCGATGCCGGCGTGACTCCGCTGGGAGTCGCCGGATTCTGTGCGGCACGTGCGCTCTCGACACGGAACGACGATCCGCTTGCCGCGTCTCGCCCCTTCGACTCCGATCGAGACGGCTTTGTGATCGGTGAGGGCGGAGCGATTCTCATTCTCGAGGACTGGGACATGGCCGTGGCGCGCGGCGCACGTATTCGCGGCGAGGTTCTCGGCTACGGCGCTTCGGCAGATGCGTATCACATCACTGCTCCGGCACCGGATGGCAGCGGTGCGATCCGTGCGATGAGAGGCGCCATCGCTCAAGCCGGGATGGAGCCGGGTGACGTTGACTACGTCAACGCACACGGTACGTCTACTCCGGTGGGCGACGTTGCTGAGACCAGAGCGATCAAGCAGGTATTCGGTGAGGATGCGCCGCCGGTCTCATCCACGAAGTCGATGACCGGGCACCTGCTGGGTGGCGCTGGCGCGATTGAGGCCGTCGCATGTCTGTTCGCCATGGAGAACAACTTGCTTCCGCCCACGATCAACCTCACAAACCCTGATCCTGAATGCGATTTGGACTACGTCCCCAACGTTGCTCGCACGGCAGACGTAACCGTCTGCATGTCGAACTCCTTTGGGTTCGGCGGACACAACGCAACGCTCATTCTTGGTCGCGCCTAGCTCCATGAGGTCCTCACGGGACAAGGAGCGTATCGCGCGCGCCCAGGAGATCTTGGGATATGCGTTCGCCGACCCGGGCCTGCTTGAACGCGCGCTGACGCATCCGTCGTTCACCGATGAGCCCAACTGTGAATGCGACTACGAGAGACTAGAGTTCCTGGGCGACGCAGTCCTCGGACTGATCGTGGTTGAGGAACTGTATCGCCGATTTCCCGAGATGCCCGAAGGCGGGATGACTAAACTCAAGATCGCTGTCGTCTCGGGGACAACACTTTCCGAAGTGGCGGGCGAGCTCGGCCTTGCTGACCTGATCAGACTGGGACAGAGCGAGCGGGGGACCGGTGGTCGGGGTATGCACTCTGCGCTGGAGAATGCATTCGAGGCGCTTGTGGGCGCCGTGTATCTGGACGCCGGTCTCGACACTGCCAGGGCACTGGTGCTCCGTACGCTTTCGGACAGAATCGTGCCCGACCTCGCCGAAGCGCTCGAGCATCCAAAGTCTCTGCTTCAAGAACTCGCCCAGGCCGAAGGTCCGCCGCCGATCTACACCATCGTCTCTTCTTCCGGCCCGCCGCATGACCGCTCTTTCCATGCAGACGTCAGTGTCGGCGGGACCGTGCTTGGTCACGGTTCAGGGCGCTCCAAGAAAGAAGCAGAGATGAACGCGGCCGCGGAAGCCATGGCGCGACTACGCGAGGGCTGAAAGCCCGTCAACGGACAGCAACTGACGCACGAGGCTGTGGTAGAATCTCGGAGCGTTCGATTCGCTTGAGACAAGCGTGTGACCTGCCGCGATTATGTCGCGGTTCGAGAGGGAATTCGTGCACCTGAAGTCACTTACAGTCAAGGGATTCAAGTCCTTCGCGGACAAGAGTGCGCTCTTGCTCGAACCTGGCGTCACCGTTGTCGTTGGTCCGAACGGGTCAGGTAAATCGAACATCTCAGATGCTGTCATGTGGGTCCTCGGCGAACAGTCCGCCAAAGCACTCCGCGGTCAGGCAATGGAAGATGTCATCTTTGCGGGCTCCTCGGCACGTCAGGCTGTTGGAGTTGCCGAGGTGGATCTCGTCCTCGACAACTCGTGCAATACGCTTCCGCTCGAGTTCAACGAAATCAACATCACCCGTCGCATGTACCGCAGCGGCGAGAGTGAATATCTGCTCAACAACTCGCCGTGCCGTCTCATGGACATCCACGAGTTGCTGCACGATATCGGCCTTGGTCGCGATACGCATTCGATCATCAGCCAGGGTCAGCTCGATGAGGTGCTCAGCTCCAAGCCCGAGGATCGCCGCGCGCTGATCGAAGAAGCCGCCGGGATCCTGAAGCACAAGAAGCGCAAGGACCGTGCTGCACGCAAGCTCAACAGCATGGATGCATATCTCGAGCGCGCTCGTGACGTCATCAGCGAGGTCGATCGGCAGCTGCGCCCGCTGGCTCGACAGGCGGACAAGGCGTCGGCATATGCCGACATCAACAATGAACTCAAAGAGCTTGAGATCGAGATCGCGGTCGATGACCTGCGGGCACTTCAATCCCAGTGGGAGGAAGTGGGCAAGCAGGAGCGCGAGCAAGACGCGCAGATCGATCTGCTCCGCTACCGCCTTCAGGAAAAGGAGCGCGAGCTCGGCAAGTTCCAGTCCCTGCTCGAGGAGAAGGGCCTCTTTGTCGGCGATCTCTCCGAACAGCGCAGGCGCCTGCAGTCCGTGCTCGAGCGCAACAACTCCGGGCTGTTGCTCCTGGAGGAAAAGGGCAAGAATCTCATTGAGCGACTCTCCGAGCTGCGTCAGAAGCTCCACCATTCCGAGACTCGCTCAGTCGCGCGGGCTGCAGAGCTGGAGCGTCTGACCGAGGAACGACAGGGCACCGACGGTCAACTCAAAGCCCACTACACGCACCTCGGCGAGCTGCGTCGCGAGACCGAGACCACCAAGAAGGAACGTCTACGCGCAGACGAGGAACTGGGACGAGTCACCGGCGAGACCCGTCGGGCTCGCAAGGAGCTCGAAGACACGCGCATGGAACTCTCTGTTCTCGAGCAAGGGCTTTCCTCGGCCCAGATGGAGAACGAACTGCTCGAGGAAAGACGCGAGGGGATTCGCGAGCAGCGAGGCGGCGTCTCCGCCACGCTATCTGCGCGTCGCTCCCGACTCGAGCAACTCGAGGCGTCGCTCGTGCGTACGCAAAAGGAACGTCAACTTGCTGATGCGGATGTCGACAAGCGCGTTCGCGTACTCGATAGTCGCCGCAAAGAACTCACCGAGCGCCGCGAAGAACTCACGGCGGCTCGTGCAGAGATGCGTGGTCTCGAAGAGGTCGACCGCGCGTTCGCCACAGCTAGTCCCGCGCTCGCATGGGCGCTTGCCAGGCAGCAGTCACTGCCCGCTCTCATGGGCCCGCTCGCTGAGCGTATCTCCGTACCGGCCCGCTATGAGCGACTTGTGGAGCATGCCCTCGGTTCGGACTTGTTCGCCGTGCTGGTCAAGGATTCCGCTTCGGCAGTGAAGATCGCCGAGGAGATCAAAGTCCATGCCGAAGGCGAGATAGCCCTCCTGCCGCTCGACTCGCTTGCACCGGTGCGAGCCGAGTCGGTCGGAGGAACCACGCGGCTTGCCGAGGAGATCGTGTGCGATGCGGAGATCCGTCCGGTGGTCGAAGCGCTCCTTGGTGATGTTCTGATCGCAGAAGACCTGAACGCCGCCGTTGCACTCAGAGAGACGGTGACAACTGCGCGTCTTGCCACCGTTGACGGCGAGGTCGTGTGGCCCAGCGGAAAGATCACCGCGGGTCGGGTCGTCTCCGACAACGCCGGCGTTCTCGAGCGTAAGCGTCGCATCAACGAGCTCACTGACAACGCCGCGGCGCTGTCAAGCCGTGTCGGCGAGACCGAATCGGCCGTTGCGGAGGGCGAAGAGGCCCTCGGCGCTGCCCAACAGGACGCACTTGAGCTCGGGCAGCAGCTCGCTGCTCTCTCGGGCGAGCGCGACTCGCTGCGCGAAGAAGTCGGCCGACTCGAGGCAACGCTCACCCAGTTCGATGCCGAAGCTGCTCAGATGGCCAGCCGCATCCATGAGTTGGTCGAACGAATGGAACGTCAGGCTCCTTCGCGCGGAGATCTGGCATCAAAGATCGAGCGACTGGGTGTCGAGCTCGAAGCGCTCGAGGAGCAAGCCACTGTGGCCCGCGAGTTGCGCGACAATCGCTTCCGCGATGAGGCGGCTATCAACGAGCGTCTGAGCCAGTGCCAGATCGATATCGCGACCGTTTCTGAGCGTGAGGTGCACCTCAAGCGACAGATCACCACGATCGTCTCAGAGCTCAAGGATCTTGAGCAGACGATTGTTCAGGCGCGCATTACCGAGGAGGCTCTCGAGCTTCTCCGTGAGCGCATCCAGCCGATCCACGATCTGTATGCTGCTCTTCTTGAGCGTGCAGAGCACTGGGCGCTCAAGCTGAGAGACCGCGCGAGTTTCGAGCAGGCGGATTCAGAGTCCCTCAGAACCACGATCCATGATGCCCAGGATGCAGTGCGCGTCGTTCAGGCCGAGATCGACGAGCAGTCGACGGCTATGAGCGATATCCGCGTTGCCAAGGGCCAGCTCGAGGTTCAGGTCAATACGGCGGCGGCGCGCATTGTCGAGGAACTGGGAATGCCGCTCGAAACCGCCCTTGATCGAGAGCCTGTAGAGGATCGCTCTCGCACGCAGGACCGCGTTCATAAGCTGCGCAAGAAGCTCGTGAACCTGGGTCCGGTCAATCCGATCGCGATGCATGAGTACGAGTCTCTCAAAGAGCGCCGGGGATTCCTCGCAACTCAGATCGAGGACCTCGTTGAGAGCCGCAAGGCGCTCTCAAAAGTGATCGCCGCTATCGACCGCAAAATGCGCGATCGCTTCCTTGAGACATTCGAAGATGTCGACGCCAACTTCCAGAAGATCTTTGGCGTGCTCTTTCCCGGTGGGCATGCGTCACTTGCTCTCACAGAGCCGGAAGATCCCGAGAACACCGGGGTTGAAGTCATTGCTCAACCCGTTGGCAAGAAGCTGGCAAAGATGTCCCTGATGTCCGGCGGCGAGAAGTCACTTACCGCACTTGCACTGCTTTTTGCCCTGTACCGCACGCGTCCGTGTCCGTTCTACATTCTTGACGAAGTCGAAGCGGCCCTTGATGACACGAACCTTCGCCGCTTCGTTGCCTTCGTTGACACCATGCGCACACACACCCAGTTCATAGTCGTCTCTCACCAGCGTCGCACGATGGAAATGGCAGACGTTCTCTACGGCGTCTCGATGCAGGCCGACGGCGTGAGCAAGATCGTCAGCCAGAAGCTCGATCGCGCTGGCGAGAAGGAGTCTGCCAATGAGCCAGCCGTGGTATAAGCGCCTTTCCGACGGCCTGACCAAGAGCCGCGAGGAACTACAGGGCCACTTCAATGTTCTTCTTCAGCGAGGTCCCGATCTCGACAACGAGTTCTGGGAGGATCTCGAAGACGCGTTGATATCGGCCGACATGGGCGTCACCGCCACCACTGAGATCGTGGAACGCCTCAGGGAGACAGCGACTCGCAAAGCACTGCCTGACGCCTACGCGGTGCTTTCGCTCTTGGAGACCGAACTTGCAAGCGAATTTCCGCTCGACCCTCACGACTTTCTTGCCGAGAAGGTCACCGTGCTCGTAGTCGGAGTGAACGGGACCGGCAAGACGACCACGGTCGGCAAACTCGCGAAACAGACGGTCGATGCAGGACGCACGATCCTCCTTGGCTCCGCCGATACATTCCGCGCAGCCGCGCTCGAACAGCTCGACGTGTGGGCGACGCGCGCAAACGTGCCTATCGTGAAACGGGAGCGTGGATCGGATCCTGCATCCGTCGCTTTCGACACCGTGAAGGAGTCGATCGAACTCGACGCTGATCTCACGCTGATCGATACCGCCGGACGCCTGCACACCTCTACCGATCTCATGCGCGAGCTACAGAAGGTCAAGCGCGTGACAGAGCGCGAGAGCATTGCACCGGTGAAGATCCTGCTCGTGATGGACGCGACCACAGGCCAGAACGGGCTCGTCCAGGCCAAGGAGTTCAATGCGGCTCTCGAGGTTGATGGCATTGTGCTGACCAAGTTGGACGGAACCGCAAAAGGCGGCATCGCGGTCGCCATTGCACGCGAGCTCGGCATCCCGATTCTGAGAATCGGAGTGGGCGAGGGGATCGATGACCTCAGACCATTCGTTGCCGAGGAGTTCGCGCGCGCCATGATGCCTGCGATCTGATCATGAACTCTGAGACGCGGGACTATGAGAAGGAGTTCTCTCACAAACTGGCGGTCTTTCTGCTGGTACCGCTCTCAATCCTTCTGGTCGGGCTGCTCACGACCTTCTACGTCAACAACACGACCGCGTATATCGACGGTATCTCGATGGAACCCACACTGTTGAGCGAAGAGCTCGTGCTTGTCACCAGGGGCTACGATCAGCCGGCTCGCGGAGACATCGTTGTCATAGTCGAGCAGCTCGCCGACGGCAGCAAGCAGGATATCGTCAAGCGCATCGTTGGCCTTGCGGGTGACGAGATAGAGATACGCCAGGGCCGTGCCGTGATCAATGGTGAGGCAGAACGAGGCGTCTACACCGTATATGTGGCCGAAGGAGATATCGAAGCGCCCCGTAGTCGCGTACCTGATGACCACGTGTACGTTCTCGGGGACAACCGGCCGGTGTCTGAGGACAGCAGGATCTTTGGCCCCGTCCCCCTCGACGCGGTCTTGGGACAGGTCACGTGGGTGATCCAGCCAATCGATTCGTTCAGACGCGTTGACTGACTCGTTCCTCGCCACGTAGTCTGGTTCAACGTGTTGAACCTCGTCTGAGAGTAAGGATTGTTCGCTCATGCTCGAGAATCTCTCCGATAGACTGCAGGATATCTTCAAGAACCTCACCGGCAAAGGCCGTCTCTCTGAAGCTGATGTCGATGCCGCCATGCGAGAGATTCGCATGGCGTTGCTCGAAGCCGATGTGAACTTCAAGGTCGTCAAAGAGTTCGTTGCCACCGTCCGCGAGCGCTCAGTCGGCGCTGATCTGGACAAGAGCCTCACTCCGGGACAGACTGTCGTGCGTATCGTCCTCGATGAGCTGACCGGTCTCCTGGGCGGAACTGAAGCACGGCTGGTGCTCTCGGGTCGAATACCCAACGTATTGATGCTGGTCGGCCTTCAGGGCTCGGGTAAGACCACGGCGAGTGCCAAACTGGCCAATCTCTTGCGCAAGCAAGGCAAGAGGCCACTGCTGGTAGCGTGCGACGTCTATCGTCCGGCGGCGATCGATCAGCTTGAGGCGCTCGGCCGCGAGTTGGATATCCCTGTCTATCGTGGCGAGGGCACCGACGCTGTCGCGATTGCCGCCGAGGGTGTCAAGGCAGCTATCGCTCAGATGCGCGATGTCGTTATCGTCGACACAGCGGGTCGCTTGCACGTCGATGAAGAGATGATGGACGAAGCCGCCGCGATCAAGGCTGCCATCAAACCCGATCAGATACTCATGGTCGTTGACGCCATGACCGGACAGGATGCCGTCAACGCGGCAGCTGCGTTCTCGGAACGCGTGGACTTCGACGGCGTCGTGGTATCCAAACTCGATGGTGACGCCCGGGGTGGTGCCGCACTGTCGGTTAAGAGCGTGACCGGCAAGCCGATCATGTTCGCCAGTATGGGCGAGAAGCTCGATGCACTGGAGCCGTTCTATCCCGACCGTATGGCGAAACGAATCCTCGGCATGGGCGATGTGCTCTCACTGATTGAGAAAGCCCAGGAGAGCGCTGAGACCGACATCTCCGAGGAGATGGAAGAGCGCCTCCGCAAGGCCGAGTTCACCTTTGATGACTTCCTCGTGCAAATCGGGCAGATCAAGAAGATGGGCGGCGTAGGCCAGTTGCTCGGCATGCTCCCCGGAGCCGGACAGCTCAAGAAGCAGCTCGACGGTGCAGAGATCGATGAAGGTCAGATGGACCGCGTGGCCGCGATCATCCGCTCGATGACCGCAAAGGAGCGCGCCAAGCCCAGCATCATCAACGGCTCTCGCCGAGAACGCATCGCAAAAGGCGCCGGCGTCACCGTCTTTGATGTCAATCAGCTTCTCAAGCAGTTCGTGCAGACAAAGAAGTTGATGAAGCAGATGCAGAAGGGCGGCGGCAAGGGTCGTCGGGGCAATCCGTTCGGCGGCGGAATGCCTCCCGGGATGGCACCCCCGTTCTAGTCAGACTCGCACCCGCGACGCGGCTGACAACGGCGCGTCTTTCCTGGGCAAACAGGTTTGCGGCACGCCCGGAGGCGTGTTTTGACCGCCGGGGTGGTATCGCGTAGAATGGGCAATCGCTTTTGCATAGATGAGTGGCCGGTACGCGGCCACCTTGCACGGAGGTGAACCTAGTTGGCAGTCAAGATCCGTCTGGCGCGCGCTGGTGCGAAGAAAGCACCGTTCTACCGCATCGTTGCCGCCGACACCCGTATGCCGCGTGACGGCCGATTTATCGAGATTCTCGGTCGCTACAACCCCCGCACGAACCCGAGCACGATCGAGCTTGATGTCGAGAAGACCCAGGCCTGGATCGACAAGGGTGCCCAGATGACCGAGACCGCGGCGAAGCTCTTTGCAATCGCCTCGGACCCGGACGCCAAGGCTCCTGAGAAGAAGGCCAAGATCTCCAAGAAGGCTGCCGCCAAGGCCGCTGCCGAAGTTGAGGCCGCCGAAAAGGCAAAAGCCGACGCTGAGAAGGCAAAGGCCGAAGCTGCCGAGGCCAAGAAGGCTGAAGCTGAAGCCAAGAAAGCTGAAGCTGAGGCTCCCGCGGAGGAAGCACCTGCTGAGGAAGCTGCCGCAGAGGGTGGCGAGTAGTCACCCATGACGCGTCAGGCTGACACAGAGACTCTCGTGAAGTACCTCGTTACCTCGCTCGTAGACGAGCCTGACAGCGTTGGTGTAGCGCGCAAGGAGTCGGGCTCGACCGTAACGTACGAGATATCTCTTGCCCCTGATGACGTAGGTAAGGTCATTGGTCGCCAGGGACGCATCATCAAGGCTATTCGTACGGTCGTTCGCGCAGCTGCGAGCGTCAACGGCGATCAGGTGGATGTGGACGTGCTCGGCTAAGCACATGCCCGACACTCCGTTCATTGCGGTCGCCCGCATCATCAAAGCGCATGGACTGAAAGGGGAGGTTTCGGTGGCTCTGTCCACCGACCTCCCTTCTTCCATGCTCGTGGATCTCAACGTCTGGATCGTTCCGCCGCATCTTCAGGTGCGCACTGGTCGAGTCGAATCGGTCAGACCCGGTCCAAAAGGTCCGCTTGTGAAGATCACCGGAGTCGATTCCATAGAATTGGCTGCACAGCTACGCGGTCACGACATGATGGTGCGCGCATCTGACCTCCCGGCTGAGATCGTTGATGACTGCTTCGACCCACTCGATCTGGCCGTGGTCACTGAGACCGGCCGCCGGCTCGGCGTTATCACAGAGGTCATCATCACGGGCGCCAATGATGTATGGGTAGTATCCGGTGGAGACGCTGGTGAAGTCCTGTTGCCGGTGATCGACGATGTGGTGCTCGACATCGATGAAGACGCCGGGGTCATCACCGTCCATCTGCTCGACGGCCTCATCGATGAAGACGAGAAGCTCTGATGCGCACCGATATCATCACGATCTTTCCGCAGATGTTCGACACGCCCATGTCGGAGGCGATGATCGGTATCGCCCGTGAGAAGGGCGCGCTCGATCTTCATGTCCACGACTTGCGCGACTGGACCCACGACCGCCATCGCACCACCGACGATGAGCCGTACGGTGGCGGCCCCGGCATGGTCATGAAACCTGAGCCTTTGTTTGAATCGGTGAGAGCCGTCTCGTCTCAGGATCCGGTCGAGCCCCACGTGATCTTCCTGACCCCGGTTGGAGAGACATTCACCCAGGGCCTTGCCGAGGAGCTCGCCACATATGATCGTCTTCTGTTCGTGTGTGGACGCTACGAGGGATTTGATGAGCGCGCCTATGAGCTGGCGGACCGCAGATTATCGATTGGCGATTACGTTCTGACCGGTGGAGAGCTTGCTGCGATGGTCGTGGTCGATGCTGTCGCCCGACTCTTGCCTGGCGTGCTCGGTCACGAAAACTCCACACAAGATGAGTCGTTCACCACAGGACTTCTCGAGTATCCTCAGTACACGAGACCTGCCGTGTTCGAAGACATGAACGTGCCAGACGTCTTGCGCAGCGGTGATCACGGTAGGATCGCCGCATACCGCAGAGAGTGTGCGCTGAGAACCACCGCGCGCCTCCGGCCCGACCTTCTCATGAACTTTGAGGTCACCGAGCATGAACAGAGCATCATAGATGACGAGCTCGGAAGGAGCCCGCGTGACTGAGTACAACAATGATCCAACCCAGGTCGATCCTCCCGTAGACGATGCGCTCAGGGACGCAGATCTCGTTGAAGAGCGTGCAACCCAAGAGGGACCCGGATTCGGACGCTGGCTGCTCGAGACGTTACTCATGATCGCCGTGGCCTTCTTACTTGCCCAGGGAATCAAGACATGGGTTGTGCAGCCATTCGTCATTCCGACCGGTTCAATGGAAACGACCATCCTCGTTGGTGATCGAGTGCTTGCCGAGAAGATCTCATATCGGTATTCAGAACCAAGCGCTGGAGATATTGTTGTCTTCAATGACCCCACCGAACGTCACCCGCAGCTCATCAAGCGAGTCATCGCGGTGGGAGGCGAAGAGATCGACATCCGTGACGGTCATGTATTCATCAACGGAGAGCAACTCGACGAACCATACCTTCACGGCCTGATCACCGACCCGGGAACCGAACCCATGCCGTTCCTGGTGCCCGACGGGTATGTCTGGGTTATGGGAGACAACCGCCCCAATAGTGGGGACAGTAGATTCATTGGCCCGCAGCCGCTCACCGCAATTCAAGGCCGGGCGTTTGTGACATACTGGCCCATCGATAGAATCGGGTCGTTATAGCCCTGTTTGCCTCGGCAATCATGTATGGTCTATACTTCGCACTCGTGTCATGACAGCAACGCGCTCTGAAGGAATTCCAATGAACATCATTAGCGCCATCGAACAGCAGCAGATCCGCGATGACCTGCCCGTATTTCAGGTCGGCGACAACGTGAAGGTTCACTATCGCGTCGTTGAGGGCACTCGCGAGCGTGTCCAGATCTTCCAGGGCACGGTTATTCGCCGCCACGGAGCTTCGAACCGCGAGACGTTCACCGTCCGCAAGGTCAGCTTTGGTGTGGGCGTCGAGCGTACCTTCCCGGTGCACTCGCCAAAGATTCAGCAGATCGAGATCGCAGGTCGCGGCAAGGTTCGCCGCTCCAAGCTCTACTTCCTGCGTGACAAGGTCGGCAAGGCCGCACGCCTCAAGGAACGCGGCTACTAGACCGGCACTGCTGTGTCTCTCTCGGATCACACGACTGAGAGTCCCAAGCACCGCCCCGGCTCCTCGGCCTCCTTCACGGGACGTCGCTGGATCACCGAGATGGCGGTGCTTGTGCTTTCTGCGCTTCTCATTGTGTTCGCGGTCAAACTCTGGATCGTAGAACCGCTTGTGGTTACCGCCACGTCGATGTACCCCACGCTCCAAGAGGGTGAACGGATCGTGGTCGACAAACTCGCATACACGAGTGACGGCCCGGAGGTGGGGGACATCGTGGTATTGATCGATCCCGAGGGCGGCGGCAGACGACTCGTGAAGCGCGTGGTTGCCTCCGGTGGCCAACGCCTGGGAAATGTCGACGGCATTCTCGCTATCGACGCTCAACAGACCGAGATGGCCGTCGCCCCTGATTTGCCGGGGCCGAATCTCGAATACCTGAACTACCCCCTGGAACTCAGCTCGGATGAACTATTTGTCGTTGGAGACAACTCAGCGCACAGCCGCGACAGCCGCGCGTTCGGGCCGGTGAGACGGACTGCGGTCATTGGCCGGGTCACGGCGGTATACTGGCCCCCGGAGTCCGCACGAACCATCGAGAGGACCTCGTGGAGCGACTGACTGTCACCGAATGCAAAGCACTGCTCTCCGCCAGTGACCCCACGGCCCTGGCTGAAGCCATCGCAGAGTTGGCTGATGACCCACGGGCCGGAGTCCGCACAGCAGTGCTGGCTGCACGCAGGCGACTCGACGCGACCCTCGCCGAGAAGGTACGTCTTGATGCCATGCACTCGCTTGACCAGGAGCTGCGGAGCCAGGGCTTCGTGGCCGTCGCCGGTGCCGATGAGGTCGGTCGGGGAGCGCTTGCGGGCCCGCTTACGGTGGCCGCGGTGATTCTGCCTCCAGGTGTCTGCATCGTAGGACTCAATGATTCTAAGAAGCTCTCGCCGCAGCGCAGGGTCGAGATCGACGTTGCCATCAGGGAGGTTGCGATGGCCCTGTCAATCGTGTCGATAACCGCATCGGAGATTGATGCAGCCGGACTCACCGGAGCAACTCGATCCGCACTCAATGCAGCGCTCGACGCGCTGAATCCGTCTTCGGACCACATCATCATGGATGGCCTTGGCGTTGGTGGGCTCTCTGTCCCAGAGACCGCCGTGGTTGGCGGCGACTCAAAATGTGCCGCCATCGCCGCCGCATCGATCGTTGCGAAGGTTCATCGCGACGCCTTCATGGTCGAGCTTCATGCGGTGCATCCGGAATACGGGTTCGCAGTGAACAAGGGGTACGGGACCGCAGACCACACGCAGGCGATTGAGGCCTACGGCCTGACCCCGTACCACCGTCGGTCGTTCTCACCGTGCGGAGGCACGCTACCGTTGTTCTAGCCTCGGCTCGAACCTGCCCGTTGTGATTTGATTCTGTTTGGCGTTGGGTCACACGGCGCGTGACACACTCCCTTCACTATCACTGGGGGAGGAGTGTGCTATGACCACAGGAGAACTCGGTCGCAAGGGCGAAGATGCGGCGGCGGCGTACCTGGAACGTACCGGCATGAGCATTGTCGAGAGGAACTGGAGCTGCAAGAGCGGCGAAGTTGATATCGTGGCTATCGACGAATCCGATCTCGTGTTCGTCGAGGTCAAGACGCGTCGTTCCGACAAGGCAGGGTCCCCTGAGGATGCTGTGGCCAAGTCAAAGCAGACTCGCTATGTGCGAATCGCGCGTGCGTATCTCGCCCATACGGGCCTCATAGATCAGGCTGTGAGGTTCGACGTGATCGCAATCATGCCGATCGCGGACGATCGCGCTCTATTGCGCCATCATCGCGGTGCCTTCGACGCTTCATGAGCCCTCAGTTTCGCGCCTCGGTGCACACTGCTACGGTCCGGGGAACCACCGCGGTGGATGTCATAGTCGAAGTCGATATCGGCAACGGGCTCCCGGCATTCATCATCGTCGGTCTCGCAGATGCCGCCGTACTTGAAGCTCGCGATCGCGTTCGCTCGGCGATACGGGCATGCGGTTTCGATTTTCCGTCGGCGAGAATCGTAGTGAATCTGGCACCCGCGCCCCTCCGCAAACACGGAACCGGATTCGATCTGCCCATTGCGGCCGCGATACTCGTTGCCACACGCCAGGTTCCGGAATCTGTTGCGCATCACCACCTTGTAGGAGAACTCTCACTCGAAGGCCACGTACGCGGTGTACCCGGACTCTTGTCTCACGCCCTGGCAGCGAGATCAGCAGATCGCGACATGTTGGTGCCCGCAGAGGCGATTGACCGCGTCCATGCGGTTGCCGGTCTGAACGCACGCCCCATCCGGATCCTCGCTGACCTCAGAGCTCCAAACCAAGAGCATGTCCTGCAAAAGCGTACGAGTTTGACGGCCAAGAAGCATGCGCTCGATCTCGATGAGGTTGTGGGTCATGAGGCCGCAAAGCGAGCATTGGAGATCGCTGCCGCGGGAAGTCACAATCTCTTACTCGTGGGCCCTCCGGGCTCAGGCAAGACCATGCTCGCTCGGCGGCTTGGATCTCTGTTGCCATCGCTCGATGATTCAGAACGACTCGAGGCAGCAGTCATACATGACATCGCCGGCTGCGACAGCACTTCGATTCTTGCAGGCGAGCGACCATTTCGCGCGCCACATCACTCTTCATCACTGGCAGGACTGGTAGGAGGGGGCACACCGCCGCGGCCGGGAGAGATCAGCCTTGCGCATCATGGCGTCCTCTTTCTCGACGAACTGCCTGAGTTCGCCCCGGGCGCACTCCAATCGCTCAGGCAGCCACTCGAAGACGGTGAGGTCACGCTCGTTCGTGCCGACGGCCGCATTCGATATCCGGCGCAGTTCATGTTGGTAGCGTCTGCGAATCCCTGTCCGTGTGGCTTTCTGGGCGACCCCGAGAGGAGGTGTACATGCCCTGCCTCGTCGATCGGCCGCTATCAGAACCGTATCGGCGGCCCGCTCATGGATCGTATCGATATTGCCGTTCGTATGAACCGTATCGACCCGGCCCGCCTGCTCGCGCGGCAGGACTGCGAGGGGTCGATTCACGTTCACGATCGGATTGGTACGGCACGAGAGTTCGCGTTCGCGCATGGACGTCTCGCTACCCGATCTCTCATTGGCAACGACCTCCTCGCCGCGTGCAAGCTCGAAGCCTCAGAGCGTCAGTTGCTTGCCGCCCACGCAAAGCGTCATCACCTTTCGGGCAGGGGCGTGACCAGATTGTTGCGTGTCGCACGAACGATTGCGGATCTTGCGAGAAGCGAACGCGTAACCGCAGATGCCGTGGACGAGGCGGTAGGACTCCGAATCACCACACCGTAGGGGAGAACTATGGAACGGACGGAAGTACATCTCGGATCCTCCGGATACCCGGAGTCGCTTGCCTGGCTCGAGAACCCACCCAAGACGCTGTATTGCATGGGAGATCCCGCGCTCCTGCATACCCAGGGTCTGGCCGTGATAGGTGCACGAAAGGCCACGCCGTATGGCAGGGCTGCGGCGCGCATGCTTGCCGGCTGGGCTGCGTCGCGCGGCGTTCCTGTAGTCTCCGGCGCCGCGATCGGCTGCGATCAGGAAGCCCACCATGCGGCCCTTGAGCACAACGGTCCCACGGTCGCCGTGCTGGGCTGCGGCGCGGACATCGACTACCCGCGAAATGCCGCCGGTCTCCTTGACTCGATCAGACGCAGAGGGCTCGTGGTATCACTTGAACCATGGGGGACCCAGCCCAGACGCTGGAAGTTCATCCATCGCAACCATTTGATTGCCGGCCTCTCTCGGGCAGTTCTCGTTGTGGAGGCGTCACTGCCGAGCGGGACGTTCTCCACTGCCGACTTCGCACTTGAATGCGGCAAATCGGTATATGCGGTCCCCGGATCGATCTTTGCGTCCGAGTCGCGTGGCTCTAATCGCCTGATACGTCAGGGTGCCGCCCCGATAACTGATGTCAGTGATCTTGCCAGCGAGCTTGAGATGTCGTGTGGTGAACAACTTGTGCTTCTGGAATGCAGCGGACAACCGGTCTTATCAGCGCTGCTCGCGCAACCTATGAGACCGGACGATCTCGCGAGGGAGTTGCAGAGCGGAATCGTAGAGATCGCTCGAGAACTGGGGCGACTTGAACGGGAGGGAGTGATCAGCAGATACCCCGATGGACGATATGGACCGTGTGCTGGCTCCGCGCGCACGCTACAATCGCACGATGATGAGACAGAGAAGCAGCACCACTGAGAATCAACGCGTCACTGTGATCGGTGCAGGTCTTGCAGGGACAGAGGCGGCACTGACCCTTGCAGACGCGGGCATTGCCGTGACCCTGTGTGAAATGCGTCCGGAACGGCGTGGACCGGCGCATCACACCGATGACTTCGCGGAGCTTGTGTGCTCCAACAGCTTCAAAGGTACCGATCCTTCAACTGCGACCGGTGAACTCAAGCGCGAACTAGACGCTCTTGGCAGCAGGCTGCTCGGAATCGCCCGTGAGACAGCAGTGCCCGCGGGCGCTGCCCTCGCAGTCGATCGCTCTGAATTCTCGAAGCATGCGACTGAGGCGGCGCAGTCTCATAAGCTCATCACGGTGATACGAGGCGAAGCGACCGATATCCCGGATGAGGGGCGGGTCATCATCGCCAGTGGGCCCCTCACGAGCGATGCTCTGAGTGCTTCACTGTCCCACTACATCGGCGAGTCTCGACTTGCCTTCTTCGACGCTGCGGCGCCGATCGTTGACGCCGACAGTCTCGACCGCAGCGTGGTCTTTGCCGCTTCGCGCTACGACAAAGGGGAGGGCGCAGATTACCTCAACTGCCCGCTTGATCAGCAGGAGTACGCTGCCTTCCTCGAAGCGCTTCTTGGCGCTCAGCGAGTAACGCAGAAGGCGTTCGAACGGGGCGAGCTGTTCCAGGCATGCCAGCCCATCGAGGAAGTAGCACGCACCGGTCCCGACGCAATTAGATTCGGACCACTCAAACCGGTCGGTCTCACCGACCCCCGCACCGGTGAGCGCCCCTACGCGGTCATCCAGCTGCGTGCAGAGAACCGCGAGCTCACGGCGTACAACCTGGTTGGCTTCCAAACGAATCTGACATTTGGAGAGCAGAAGCGCGTCTTCTCGTTGATACCTGGGCTTGGTGCAGCCGAGTTCCTGAGGTTCGGAGTCATGCATCGCAACACGTTCGTCGATGCCCCGCGCCTGCTTACCGGGACTTTCGCGCTTCGCACGGAACCACGCATCCGGATTGCGGGACAGCTCGCCGGCACAGAGGGCTACCTTGAGGCGATTGCGACTGGCCGCCTTACCGCCCTCAACACTGCGTCTGAGCTCCTGGGGTATGAGCCTCTGCTCTTGCCGCGAGAGTCCGCTCTGGGGGCACTGATCGCATACGCCAGCGACTCCGAGACGAAGTCCTACCAGCCAATGCACGTCAACTGGGGCCTGGTGCCGCCTTTGGAACAGCGCGTCAAGGGTAAGCGTGACAGGTACGCAGCCTATGGCGAGCGAGCATACGCGGCACTGTGCGCGGCTGTGATGCATCACCCGTTGCTCTCCGGAGGCGACGATGGGCCCGTCTGACCAGCACGCATATGTCGATGCGTTTCTCCATCATCTCGCGGTGACGCGCAATCTCTCACCACACACGGTTCGGGCCTATGGAACGGATCTTGGTCAGTACCTCGACTGGACCGAGCGCGCCGACTATGACCCGACAACGATTACCCACCGCCAGTTGCGCCTCTATCTGGCGGAACTCGACCGCGCGGGTTACGCGCGCCGAACTATCGCGCGCAGGCTGGCAGCCATCCGATCCTTCTACGCCTACCTGGCCGCCGAAGGACTGCTCGCCTCTGATCCCGCGGCGGTTCTGCAGACGCCAAAACTGCCTCGACGACTACCAAAACTCGTCCCATCAGACATGCTTGCGGCTCTGCTCGAAGCGCCCGACCTCGAAACACCGGTCGGCATCCGCGATCGGGCCGTACTCGAGTTGCTCTATGCGACCGGAGCGCGGGTAAGCGAGATCAGCGGTCTGGACAGTGGAGATGTAGACTTCGCTGCTGGCCAGATTCGCGTGATGGGAAAGGGGAGCAAGCAGCGCATCCTGCCGCTACACCCTGAGGCGATCAAGAGAATCCGCGCCTATCGCGATGGCGCACGCCCCACATTGCTCCGGCACCCGGAGACTGCACTCTTCCTATCCATCCGAGGAAATCGTCTTGGAACAGATGCGATCCGAAAGATGTTCAAGAAGTACCTGACGGATGTCGGAGCCGCGCGAGATCTTTCCCCGCACGCGGTCCGACACACGTTTGCCACGCACCTGCTTGAGGCCGGTGCAGACCTGCGTAGTGTGCAAGAGCTACTGGGACACGTTGCACTGTCTACCACCCAGATTTATACTCACGTCGGCAGGAAGCGGCTGCAGGACGTGCATCGAAGCTCACATCCGCGCGCCTGAAGTCTCGCAGCGGCTCGTAAGGGGCAATCATATGAGAACTGACCCAAAGACGGACGTTTCCGCACTTTGGGCTCTATTCAAAGACACCGGCGACTCGGATGCGCGCGAGCAGTTGATTCTCAACTTCTCGCCGCTTGTGAAGTACGTGGCTGGCCGTCTTTCAGCGAGTCTTCCTGCAACAGTCGACACAGCGGATCTGATCAGCTATGGCATCTTTGGCTTGATCGATGCGATTGAGAAGTACGATCTCGACCGCGGAATCAAGTTCGAGACGTATGCAATTGCCCGCATCAAAGGTGCGATCATCGACGAACTTCGTGCAATGGACTGGGTTCCTCGGTCGGTTCGTGCGCGCGCACGTGAGGTGGAGCGGGCCTACATCACTCTCGAGAATCGCAACAAACGTGTTCCCGAGGATGCGGAGGTCGCCGAGGAAATGGGCATCAAGACCCGCGATCTCCACGATATCTTCACCAAACTCTCCTACACATCGGTCGTGTCGTTCGAGGAACTCTGGGTCGGCGCGGACAAAGAAGACCGCGGCAACGTCATGGGCACGATCGAGGATGAGAAGGCCGATGATCCCGTTGCCATCTTCGAGAGCGTCGAGATCAAGGACATCCTGGCAGGAGCAATCGAACGCTTACCTGAGCGGGAGCGCATCGTAATCGCGCTGTACTACTATGAGGGACTGACCCTCAAAGAGATTGGCCAGGTTCTTGGGGTGACCGAGTCTCGTGTGAGTCAGTTGCACACCAAGTCTGTGCTGAGACTCAGGGCTCGGCTACATGCAGCACAAGGCTACGCTGGCGCACAGTAGCCACATACCGATCGAGGGGACCCACAGTCATGGCACACACGATTCTGGTCGTAGAAGACACAGAGCTCTTGCGTCGTATCTACACCGACAAGCTCACCCAGGACGGCTACAACGTTCTTCAGGCAGGCGACGGTCTGCAGGCACTGAGCTCGCTGCGTAGCGAGACCATTGATTTGATTCTGCTCGACCTCATCATGCCGCGAATGAGCGGACTCGAAGCTCTCGAGGCGATCAAAGCAGACCCCCGCACCCGCGAAATCCCGGTGCTGATCCTGAGTAACCTCGGTCAGGAGTCGGACGTGCAGCGCGGGCTTGAAATGGGAGCGGTCGACTACCTCATCAAGAATGAAGCAAAACCTGCTGATGTTTCAGAGAAGATCGCGCTCGTCCTCCAGCACATGGGTGGTCGAATGGGTGAGGACACGGGCTACAAGATCGCCATCTGCGACCGCGTAGCCGATGCAGATCGTCTTGTCGCAGAGACCGGGCTCCCGCGTCGCTTCTGGTGTCCCGCCTGCGAGGTGGAGCTGCAGATGGAGTTGCTCCCCAAGCCTGATAAGGCGGGTTGGTATGACGCGCATCTGATCTGCCCTCAGTGCAACAAGGAGTACTAATATTCGCCGTACGCTGTGGCAGCTGATAACCCTTTCCCAGGTGTCAATTTCATACTTCACCAAGGTAGAGCCCGTGTGATATGCTACGCGGGCTCTTATCACACACGCTTGCCGATCCTGGTGCGCGGTGCTCCGGCCCAATGAGGCTCGAGTCGCACCACTATGGGAGATGACGCAGGCGGAGGAAGAACCGAAACAGGAGGTAGAACTATGTCTATTGTCTCGATGAAGAATCTTCTCGAGGCCGGTGTCCACTTTGGGCATCAGACCCGCCGCTGGAATCCTAAGATGAAGCCATACATCTTCACGGAGAGAAGCGGAATCTACATCCTCGATCTGCAGCGCACACTGCGCGAGATCGAGCAGGCCCACAAGTTCACCCGCGAGATCGCTGCACGTGGTGGCAAGGTGCTGTTTGTCGGTACCAAGAAGCAGGCGCAGGAGCCCATGCAGACCGAAGCAGAGCGCTCCGGCATGCCCTACATCAACCAGCGCTGGCTCGGCGGCATGCTCACGAACTTTGTGACCATGCGTACCCGTGTCGCTCGCATGGAAGAACTCGAAGCCATGGAGGAGAACGGCACCATGGCCGCCCTTCCCAAGAAGGAGCAGATCCTTCTTCGCAAGGAGCACGCAAAGCTCTTTAAGAACCTCGAGGGTATCCGTCACATGACTGCTCTGCCGGCTGCGCTCTTTGTAGTCGACACCAAGAAGGAGCTCATTGCGGTCGCAGAGGCTCGTCGCCTCCACATCCCGATCATCGGTGTTGTGGATACGAACGCTGATCCCGACGAAGTCGATTACGTGATCCCGGGCAACGACGATGCTATCCGCTCGATCGCCCTCATGACGCGCGTGATCGCCGACGCGGTGATCGAAGGTCGCGCCGCGACCGAAGGTCCCGCTGTGCTTGATGCAGCGGCTGCCCAGGAGACTACGGTCGTTGTCGAGACTCCGGCCGCTCCGGTTGTTCTCGAAGCGCCGGTCGATGAGGTCGTCGCAGAGGTACCCGCAGCAGAAGCTACCGCTGAGGAGCTCGATGTCGAGGTTGCAGCAGCACCCGCTGCCGAGGAAACCCCGGCCGCCGAGTAACACGTACCGCGCTCAACCCATACAACCCATACTTCAGGGAGGAGTACCACCCATGGAGATTACTGCCAAGATGGTTAAGGACCTGCGCGAGACTACCGCCGCAGGCATGATGGACTGCAAGAAAGCGCTTGTAGAGTCTGATGGTGACATGGATGCCGCAATCGACCTTCTGCGCACCAAGGGTCTTGCCGCGCTTGCCAAGAAGGCCGGTCGCGCCACGAACGAAGGTCTCGTTGGCGGTCACGTTGACTGCACCACGGGAGTCGGCGTACTCGTTGAGGTCAACTGTGAGACTGACTTTGTCGCACGCAACGCTGACTTCAAGGCGTTCGTGAACAGCGTTGCGCAGCACATTGCCGTGAGTGGCCCTTCTGATGTTGCCGACCTTATGGCAAAGCCATTCGCTGATCGCGAAGATAGCTTCGAGCAGGTTCTTGGCGAGACGGTTGCCAAGATCGGTGAGAACATGGGCGTGGCCCGCTTCTCGCGCGTTGAGGTCACCTCTGACTTTGGTGGCGTAACGGTATACATTCACGGCGTGGGCAATATCGGCGTTGTGGTCGAGATGTCTGCAAGCACCGCCGAGGCTGCAGCATCGGATGCATTCGCTGCTGCTGCCAAGGACGTTGCCATGCAGGTCGCAGCGGCTTCGCCCATCAGCTTGAGCCGTGATGACGCCGATCAGGACGTTATCGCCCACGAGCTCGAGATCTATAAGGCGCAGGCTGCCGAGTCCGGCAAGCCCGAGGCCATCCAGACCAAGATCGCCGAGGGCCGTCTTGAGAAGTTCTTCAAGGAGTCAACACTCCTTGAGCAGCCTTTCGTGAAAGACCAGGACGTGAGCGTTGGTAACTACCTCGCCAAGATCGGCAAAGAACTTGGGGCCGAGCTCGGTGTTGTTCGTTTCGAACGCTACGTGCTCGGCGAGACTGCCCGTGGCGAGGAGTAACACCCCGCCACGTGTACTCGTGTTTCACCGGTAACAAACTCATAACGAGGGCCGATGCTCGAAAGCGCATCGGCCCTCGTTGCGTTATCCTGTTCGAGATGCAAAGCCACCACTACTGAGAGGGGAGTCCGTGGGAGAGTACCGTCACGGCCGCGTGCTACTCAAGTTCTCTGGCGAGGCCCTTATGGGCGACGCCGGATACGGAATCGACCCCAAAGTCCTTGAATCACTCGCACAGCAACTCAAGCCAGTGCTCGCAGCCGGTGTCCAGATCGCAATCGTGGTCGGCGGAGGCAACATCTTCCGTGGCCTAGCTGCATCAACCACCGGGATGGACCGTTCGCAGGCCGACTATATGGGCATGCTGGCGACCGTCATGAACTCACTCGCACTCCAAGATGCGCTTGAGCGCAACGGGATATACACGCGGGTCATGTCGGCGATCGACATGCAGTCAATCGCAGAGCCGTATATCCGCAGACGCGCGATCCGACACATTGAAAAGGGCCGCGTGGTCATTTTCGCAGCCGGTACCGGCAATCCTTACTTCACCACCGATACAACCGCCGCACTCAGGGCCCTCGAGATCGACGCCGAGTGCATCATGAAGGCTACCAAGGTCGATGGTGTCTACGACTCCGACCCCATGCTCAATCCTGATGCGGTCAAGTTCGACGAGCTGACCTACATCGACGTGCTCAATCGCGGACTCAAAGTCATGGACACCACGGCGATCTCGCTGTGCATGGATAATGATCTGCCGATCCTCGTGTTCAATATGGAGACCGAAGGAAACATCGAGCGTGCGTTGCGCGGAGACAACGTAGGCACGATCGTGAGGGGAGCAACACAATGATCAACGACGTCATCAAGGACACAGATCAACACATGGACAAGAGCGTGAGCGCGCTCAACCATGAATTCGGCACGGTGCGCACCGGTCGTGCCTCGGGTGCTCTGCTCGAAAACATCCAGGTGGACTATTACGGCACGCCCACCCCGCTGCTTCAGATCGCATCGGTCTCAACGCCCGAGGCACAGCTCCTTGTGGTATCTCCGTACGATCGCAGCGCACTCACCAACATCGAGAAGGCGATCCAGGCCTCTGACCTGGGTCTCAATCCGAGCAACGACGGCACGATCATCCGCCTCCCGTTCCCGCCGCTTACCGAGGAGCGCCGCAAGGAGCTCGTCAAAGTCTGCAAGGTGTACGCCGAGGAGGCACGCGTGGCGGTACGCAACATCCGTCGCGACGCCAACGACCGGCTCAAGAAGATGGAGAAGGCGAGCGAGATCAGTCAGGACGATCTCCACCGCGCAGAGGATGAGATCCAAAAGATCACCGATCGTCACACCACCACGATCGATGAGACCCTCAAGCGCAAAGAAGCAGAGATCATGGAGGTCTAGAGCTTGACCCCGAACGCTGAATCACTGCGAGAATTCTTCAAGGACCCAGAGTCCAAGCCGCTCCTTGATCAACTCGATCCAGGGGCGGTTCCGGCACATGTGGCTATCATCATGGACGGGAACGGGCGCTGGGCAACCAAACGCGCCCTGCCACGCCTCGCCGGTCACCAGGCCGGCGCCAAGGCCGTGCGTGAGTCGATCACGACCGCGCTCGAACTCGGGGTCAAGGTACTCACCATCTATTCGTTTTCCTCGGAGAACTGGAGTCGTCCCGCCGAGGAAGTCTCCGGACTCATGAATCTCTTTGTCGAAGTCCTTGAGCGAGAGGTCAAGAACTTGCAGGCCGAGGGTGTACGACTGAGGGTTGCCGGACGCATGAGTGACTTGCCGGCAAAGACCCGCAAGTCATTTGAGCGCGTCGAGACCCGCACTGCTGATAACGATCGTCTCACACTCGTGGTGGCCCTCAACTACGGCGGGCGCGCAGAGTTGGCAGACGCGGTTCGTGCCATTGCCGAGAGTGCAGCGGTTGGAGAGCTCGACCCGGCAAAGATCAATGATGCGACTATCGCGGACGCACTCTACACGGCAGGATTACCCGATCCTGACCTTGTGGTACGTACAAGCGGGGAGATGCGAATCTCGAACTTTCTGCTTTGGCAGATCGCATACAGCGAACTGTATGTGACCGAAACACTATGGCCTGACTTCAATCGCACAGAATTCTTGCGTGCGATCATCGACTACCAGCAGCGTAGTCGCCGATTCGGAGGACGCTAGATGCCCAAGGAACCATCGAAGCTCACGTCGTTCTTGACGCGCGCGATTACCGCCGCAGTCTATGCTGCTGTGATGCTCACCGCGATACTTCTTGGTCGGGCAGAAGGCCTTGGCATTGTGGTCGGCCTGGCGGCAATGCTTGCAGTAGGCGAGTTCTACGCGATCACCCGACGCGAGCACCGACTGCCTAATGAAGTCCTTGGCGTGCTTGCGTGTGGAGCGATGCCGATCGCAGCGGGATTCTGGGGCCAGATCGGCCTGATCGTGGCCGTGAGCGGGCTGTGCGTCCTGGCGGTCGCCTGGCATGTCACGTTCCGTCAGGTCCGGACCACCGACACCGCCGTCACGGTATTCGGCGCGCTCTACGTGGGCTTTCTCCTTGCGCACTTTGTGCTCATCCGAGAACTTGATGGCGGGACGATCCTCACACTCGCGCTCATCTTGAGTGTGTGGGCCAACGATGTCTTTGCTTACCTGGTTGGCTCAAGCATTGGACGCCATAAGATGGCTCCCAGGATATCTCCGCACAAATCCTGGGAGGGGTTCATTGCCGGCACGATCACCACGATTGCGGTATGGCTCGTTGTAGGCCTCGTGCAGGACGTTGGTCTCTCAACCGCCTGGCTTCTGCTCATTGGTACCGCTGTGGCGATTGCCTCGGTACTCGGAGATCTGTTCGAGTCTCGTGTGAAGCGTGAAGCCGGCGTCAAGGACTCCGGCAAGCTGCTTCCGGGACACGGCGGATTCCTCGACCGATTCGACTCGCTCATTCTCGTGTCGATCGTTGCCTACCCACTACTGGTCCTCGGTATGACCAACTAGCTTGCCCGGGAGAGATGTCACTCAGATGACCACGCCTTTGCGCATCGCAGTACTCGGATCAACCGGCTCCATC
The DNA here is from genome assembly GCA_024637115.1 of Actinomycetes bacterium. GTDB lineage: Bacteria > Actinomycetota > Coriobacteriia > Anaerosomatales > JAGXFU01 > JAGXFU01. The sequence continues at coordinate 3,159 of JAGXFU010000016.1, read as the reverse complement.
GGACGTCAGACGCTCGATGTCGCATCGCGCTACCCCGAGCGAGTCCAGATCGTGGCCCTTGCAGCGCACTCGAGCGTCGACCTGCTCATCGAGCAGGCTCGTCAACACCGGCCCGAGATCGTCGCCCTCGCGGACACCGCGGCTGCCGCTCGCGCTGCCAGCGCTCTACCCGGTACGGAAGTAGGTTCGGGTACCGAGGCGGTCGAGGCGCTCGCCACTCTCTCCGGTGTCGACCTTGTCGTCAATGCTCTCGTTGGTGCCGCCGGCTTGCATGTCACCGTTGCCACCCTGATCGCGGGCAAGACCCTCGCGCTCGCCAACAAGGAGTCGCTCGTCGTCGGCGGCTCACTAGTGACGTCGCTCGCATCACCAGGTCAGATGATTCCGGTTGATAGCGAGCACTCGGCGATCTACCAATGCCTCCTTGGCGAGCACGCAGATGATGTGGCCAAGATCTGGCTCACCGCTTCAGGCGGACCATTCAGGGGGCAGAGTCGCGCGCAACTTGAGTGCGTGAATGCCACGCAAGCGCTTGCGCATCCAACGTGGAACATGGGGCCCAAGATCACCATCGACTCCGCCACGCTCATGAACAAGGGTCTTGAGGTAATTGAGGCACACCACTTGTTCGGCACTGACTACGATCAGATTCGCGTGGTCGTGCATCCACAGTCGTGCGTTCACTCGATGGTTGAATTCTCCGACGGCTCAGTCAAGGCGCATCTCGGCGCCACCGACATGCGTATCCCGATCGAGTTCGCGCTCTCCCAGCCCCGTCGTTGGGATGCGCCGCTCGCTCCGGTGGACTTCACCACGCTCGGCTCACTCGATTTCGAGCCGCCGGACTACGAGACGTTCCGCTGCCTGAGCATCGCATTTCAGGCGGGTAGGACCGGAGGCACGGCTCCCGCTATCATGAACGCCGCAAACGAAGTCGCGGTGGCGGCATTTCTGGACGGGCGCTGTGGATTTCTCGACATCGAGCGCATCGTTGAGACCACGCTCGACCGGCACAGCGCCGAGCCCCTCGAGTCGATCGAGCAGGTCGAGGCGGTCGATGCAGGTGCGAGAGAGACCGCAACCGGACTCCTGCTCTAGGATTCCCAACGCCCTGGCTTGCACTTTGCTCCCAGAGCACCACCACGAGAGATATCACGGGGCGAGGAGCCACGAGTTGGAGGAGATTGACTGATGATCAACGGCCTTGAGACGATGTTCTGGGGTGTGCTGACCTTTTCGATCCTGGTTGTCCTGCACGAGGGCGGACACTTCCTTGCCGCACGCGCATTCGGCATCAAGGTTCACGAGTTCATGGTCGGGCTTCCCGGCCCGCGTATCGCATTCACAGCCAAGAACGGCACGATGTACGGCATCACGGCCATCCCGCTTGGCGGCTATGTCCGCATCGCGGGCATGGAGCCCGGTGCCGAGGACTCACTCCTGGCGCCCGCACTCAAGGCCATAAGCCAGGTCGGACGCATGGACGCCGATGAACTGCGCAGGCTGCTGAGCATCGATGAGGATCGTGCGATGTCGCTCTTCATCACGCTTGCCGACTGGGGCGCGATCAAGGCCGATGAGACCGATTCGGTCAGCTACGTCTCCCTCATGCATGCAACCGGCGATACCGATGCCGAGGAACTCTTGGACCAGGCACGCGCAATCACGTACCGCGGCGCCAAGACGTGGCAGCGCATCACGATTCTCGTGATGGGCATTGCCACCAACCTGCTGACCGCGATTCTCGTTTTCACGATCGTTCTTTCCGGCTGGGGATACTACCAGCAGTCACTCACCCTCGAGGACGTCTCTGAGGGCGGAGCGGCTGCCGTGGCGGGCATTCAAGCCGGCGACACCATCACCGCGCTCGACGGCGAAGAAGTGTCCGACTGGATGGCGCTGACCAACACCATCATCGCGCAGGAGGTCGGCGACACGATCGTGATTGACGTCGTACGAGACGGTGACCCCTACACTTTCACTGCCGAACTCGCAGAGAACGAGAGCGGTCTGCCGTTCCTGGGCGTTGTTGCCGGACTTGACCGTGTTGAACCCACAGTAATCGAGGCGTTTCGTGACAGCCTTGTCTGGACCGGCATGGTCTTTGTGGCCATCGGTCAGTTCTTCAATCCCGCAACGTTCAGGGCTTCGCTTGAAGGTGCCCGCAGCGTTGTGGGCATCTCGGTGGAGGTGGCCCAGGCCGCTCGCACAGGTCCGATCGACTACGCGTGGTGGATCGCCCTTCTCTCGCTCTCTTTGGGCGCAATGAACCTGCTTCCGATTCCTCCGCTCGATGGCGGAAAGATCGCCCTCGAAGTCGTCGAGAAGATCATGGGCAAGCCTATCGAGCGTCGTATCTCACTCGGTATCTCACTTGCCGGTGCGGTGTTGCTGTTCTCACTGATTGGCTACGTCATGTACGCTGACATCCTGCGGTATTTCGTAGCAGCATAGACACGGAGCAGCAGAGGGGGAGCGTGTGGAGAGTCGGCGGATTACGCGACCGGTTATGGTTGGTCCCGTTGCCATTGGCGGCGGGGCGCCCGTGTCGGTGCAGTCCATGACCAATACCGACACCCTCGACACCGAGGCAACACTCGCGCAGATCGGTCGTCTCGCTACTGCCGGATGCGAGATCGTCCGCGTAGCCATATCGCGAGCGGGTGCTCTCGATTCTTTCGAGCGAATCTGCGCCGAATCGCCGCTACCTGTTGTTGCGGACATCCATTTCGACCATCGCCTCGCGATCGAAGCCGCACACAGGGGAGCCGCTAAGCTACGCATCAACCCCGGCAATGTGGGCGAGCTCGCGCGTGTTGACGAGATCATCGAAGCCGCGGGAACAGCCGGCATCCCCATTCGAATCGGGGTCAACGCCGGCTCCCTGGCCAGCGAGTACCAAGATACCGACTGGCCGCTTTCTCAGAAGCTCGTGGCGAGCGCCGTTGCATTCTGCACTCATTTTGAATCCCGAGGATTCCAGGACATCGTCGTATCTGCCAAGGCCAGCAGCGTGCCGGCCACCATCGACGCCTACACGAGCCTCGCAGATGAGATTCCGTATCCGCTTCACATCGGCGTGACCGAGGCAGGCACCACGCAGGCCGGTACCATCAAATCGAGCGTGGGTCTCGGTGTTCTGCTCGCCAAGGGTATCGG
>JAGXFU010000015.1 GCA_024637115.1 Actinomycetes bacterium | reverse complement strand
TCGGCGCCCGCGGCGTGACCACCCTCGACTACGAATATGACCTTGACCTCACCGCCGATGCCGCATACGACATCCCCGCAGAGGTTGCAATGACCCTGACCTACGGCTACACCGCAGTTCAGACCCCGTAATACCAAGTCGTAAAGAATCGCACGGATCGGAACGGGCGCCCCATGGGGCGCCCGTTCTCGTTGTGCTGAAAGACTGGCATATGGCTCTCCGCGCTACACGAAAGGGACGCCTCGCGGCGTCCCTTGATACGTACTGACCAGCTAATGTATCCGCTCTGCCCTACTCCTCTTCGTCCAAGTCGGCCCAGAGCTCAGTCTGTCCTTCGCCAGGACGCGCCTCATCCGAAACATCCATGCTGTCGGGCTCGGTACCCCGCGCATCCTGGACACCCGTGCCACGCGACGTGCGCTCCTGGCGGGCCTCGCGGGCAAGTCGACGGGCATCAGGTTCGCCACGACGGGCCGAGCGAGACTTGCGCGAAGCGCGCGACGGGCGAGAATCGGTCTCGATACCTGCCGACTTGCGCACCCTGCGGACCGAGAGCCGGTAGGTCAGATAGAGCAGAGGTAGCCCGACGAATATGATTACGAGAATGACCAGCCACAGCGGGATGACCCACACCGAGCGCTCGACAACAATCTGTTCAGGTGCGAGGGTCGCCTCGCCAACTTCTTTGTTGTAGTCGAGTTCCGCCCTAAGTGTGTAGCGCCCGAGACCAACCCCGTCGAACTTAAGCCCGCCATCGTAGTAGCGATCACGCTTGGCGTAGACATTCGCGTTCTCCTCGAGCAACTGGCTCCACTTTTCGGTCTCTCCCGCACCGACAAGTCGCAAGTTAAGCGAGTACTTCTTGTCGATATTGCCCGCGTTGATCACCCGGACAGAGAACGGAGTCATGTCACCGATCACGAGTGTCCGCGCTTCGAAGTCAGACATCTGCAGATCATCTATGACATCGCCCACCACACGCAGATCGATGCGCGCGCCGATTCTTCCCTGAACCTGCGTAGTCGCGCCTTCCGTGCCCTCGTTGAAATCGAACATCTCAAAGAAGACGACTGCGTTATAGTCCCCGGGAGACGCGTTGTTCGGCACCACAAGCTCGAACTCAACGGGATACTCATCTCCGGGTTCGAACTCGAGATACGGGGTGTTGGCAATGATCTTTGTCGAGTCGGGAACTTTGAGCCGAATCCAGGATGCGGGACTCGACAGGTAGTTCTCCGGTTTGGCGTCCGGGCGATCGTACGTCTGATTGCCTTCTTCATCGATCGCCACATCAGCAGTGTAGACAAGCGCCTTCAGTGGCTCATCGCCATTGTTCGCGACCATAATGAGATCGGATGCCTGCTGTGAGGGACTGAGAGCAAGATCGAACGTCCCCGTATTGAGTGCAATCGTCCGCTCTGCGAGAGCAGCGCCGGGAAGCGTGAGCGCTGCGGCGAGACCAGCGAGTACAAGCGCCGCCACGACACGAGTGCGCACAGATCGAGTCACTAGATGCCCACCGCCTCACGGAAGCCTCTCGCCTGTCGGCGAGCGACAGGCACATGCGTCTCATCGCGGTCGCCCACGACAACCACGTAGGCACCATCAACGCGCAGTATCTCTTTGATCTTGTTCAAGTTGATCATGTAGCTGCGGTGCACGCGTACAAAGTTCTCCTTTGACAGGCGCCCCTCAAGTTCTCCGAGCGTGAGGTCAACGAGATACTGGTTCTCAAACGTGTGTGCATACGTTGATTTGTTGCGGGCTGACAGGAAAACGATATCTTCGATATTCAACAAGACGGTCCTACCGCCCTTGCGCACCGCGAGCTTGCGGAAGTCGCCCTCAGCCGAACTGGCCTGTTCACCCATCATGCGACGCCGACCACGTGCGAGGTTATCGACACGAGCTGACAACTCTAGGATGTTGAAGGGCTTCGTGACGTACTGTTGAACACCTTGCTTGAACGCAAGGATCTTTGCGAGATCCTGGGTCTTTGCCGTGAGCATGATGACCGGTAGATCAGCCGTCATTGGATTGTTGCGAATCTCCATGAGGGCCATCCAGCCGTCCACGCGAGGCATCATGATGTCGAGAACGACCACATCAACGGTCTCCCGGTTCAGTACTTCAATGCCCTCGGCACCATCACCGGCACCGAGCACCCGCATACCGTCCGCCTCGAGACCCATCTTGATCATCTCAACGATCGAGATGTCATCGTCGATGACCAATACGCTGATCTGCTCGCCGGACACTTCTCCACCTCACGTTCCCACAATTGGCGACAAACGGAGGGAATCTGCCCGACTCATGCCGACCATCCCTCGAATTGACCCGATTATACCCCAGAATGGTTCGGTCGCCGCGGCGGGATTGGCATCCAGCGGTGCAAACGGACAGAGCCTGTCTTCACCAGGCAGGCAAACGCACGGTCACGAAAGGTCCTTGAGCCATCCGTCCATCGCCTGCGCAGCACGCTTGCCCGCGCCCATGGCGAGAATCACTGTAGCCGCCCCTGTAACGATATCGCCACCGGCATAGATACCCTCGAGGTTCGTTGCGCCCGTCTCATCGGCAACGATGTAACCTCGCGACGTGAGCTCCAGGTCCGGCGCGGCGTTGCTCAGCAAAGGATTAGCGCGTGTCCCGACCGCCATGATCACCGTGTCACACTCAATGGTGAATTCTGAGTCCATCACACACACGGGCGCACGACGACCACTTGCGTCCGGCTCGCCGAGTTCCATCCGTGTGGCCGTGAACCCGGTCACGAAGCCATCAGAACCCACGATCTCCACGGGCGAGCAGAGCATCTTGAACTCGACACCCTCCTGTTGCGCGTGGTGAACTTCCTCGCGACGCGCCGGCATCTCATCCTGGGTGCGTCGATACGCAAGAAAGACCTCCTCGGCGCCAAGGCGTAGAGCGGTTCTCGCGGCATCCATCGCCACGTTCCCGCCACCCACGACAGCGACCTTGCGACCTCGCCACACCGGAGTGTCCGCCTTGGGAAAGTCATATGCCCCCATGAGATTGACCCTGGTGAGGAACTCATTGGCCGAGTACACGCCGTTGAGGTTCTCTCCGGGGATTCCCATGAACACCGGCAGTCCGGCACCGTTGCCGATAAAGACCGCATCGAATCCTTCAGTCGTGCGAAGCTCCTCAAGCGTTACGGTAGCCCCCACCACGGTGTCGGTGATGATCTCCACACCCATCTGGGTGAGCATCTCGATCTCCGTCTCCACGATCTGCATGGGCAGACGGAATTCGGGGATTCCATACGTGAGCACGCCACCAGGGGCATGCAGGGATTCAAAGATAGTCACTGCATGGCCGAGACGGGCCAATTCGCCGGCGCAGGCAAGACCCGCGGGACCGGAGCCGACTACCGCACACCGTCTGCCACTCGGGTCGGCGACTTCAGGGACGCACCGATGGTCGATCTCGCACGCGAGATCGTAATCACCGAGGTATCGCTCAAGCCGTCCTATTGCGACGGGCTCACCTTTCTTGGAAAGCACGCACGCGATCTCGCACTGCTCCTCTTGAGGGCACACGCGACCGCATACGGCCGGCAGCGCGTTACGTTCCTTGAGTACCGCCACACCCTGGCTCCATTCGCCGTCGATGATGTGGCCGATGAAGGATTTGATATCGATGTTGACCGGGCATCCTTCGATGCACGTGGCGTTCCTGCACTGCAAGCAACGATTCGCCTCAGCGATCGCTTCCTCCTGCGTGTAACCCATCCCGACTTCGCCAAAATCGCGCGCTCGCTCCTTGGCGGGACGCTCCGACATCGGAGTGCGCGGTGCCCTTGAGGCTTTGTGACGGGGCTTCTCGGCGCCTGTGCTGTCTACAGATGACATGAGCACTCCCTGGAATACTCGGCGTCAGCCAGGCGCTCGTCATCCACATAGATGCGCTGACGACTCATGAGTTCCTCGAAATCGACCTTCCACCCGTCGAAATCAGGACCGTCGACACAACCGAACTTGGTCTCACCGTCGACTGTGACGCGACATGCACCGCACATACCCGTGCCGTCCACCATGATCGGATTGAGCGACACCACGCACGGCACACCATGCTCCCGAGCTGTTTGCGCGCAGAACTTCATCATGATCGCGGGACCGATCGCCATTGCGTTGTCGATCGTGCCCTCGCCGGCCATACGACCGAGCGGAGCGGTCACAAGTGCTTTCTCCCCGGCGGAACCATCATCTGTGGCGACCACGACATCAACGCCATCAAGCGCGCGAAACTCATCTTCGAGGATCAGCAGATCGGCATTGCGCGCGCCCAGAATCACCGTGACTTCTGATCCCGCAGCAGCCATCGCTCGTGCCACGGGGTACGCAACAGCAGCGCCCACGCCACCACCGATCACGGCCACGCGTCCGAGACCGTCGACATGCGTTGGTACACCGAGCGGCCCGACAACATCGAGCAGTGAGTCACCGACCTCGAGGTGCGCCAGCTCATGCGTCGTCTTGCCGACACGCATGAAGATGAAGCGAACCCATCCATCCTGGGCAGACCAATCAGAGAAGGTCAGTGGAATGCGCTCCCCTCCCTCCGCGATTCGTAGCATGAGGAATTGACCGGCGCGCGCTTTCTCAGCGATACGCGGTGCCTCGACGCCCATCTCAAAGACGGCATCGGAGAGTTGTCTCTTGTGTACGATCCGGAACATATATGCCTCTACGATAGGGATTCGAGCATTGAAACCACCCGCTGGAGTTCCGACCCCCAGCCACAATGGGCGCGAACGCATCGGACAAGTATAGTAGACCTCACGCTCGTAACAACTGCAGCGGGCATATCACGGAGGACACATGCCGCGTAAACGACTGGCTCTCGCGTCTATGCTCGTGCTCACACTGACACTCACGCTCGCCGGCTGCTCTGCATCGGAGCCGATGACCGACTCGCGAGAGATCCTTGGCACGGTGGTGTCTACCACCATCTACCCTGATTCATCAGCCGATGCGTCGCAAACCGCAGAGTTGCTCGGTGGGAGCTACGCTCGAATGGCCGCGACCGAGTCCGTGCTTGATGCCTACCTCAACGACATTTGGAACGAACGGCGACTCGAGAGCAGTTATCGCGATGAACCGCCACTGAGAGCGCGGGCCGTCCTTGACTTCAACACGTCCCCCTACTACTGGCGGATCATCCCGCTGGAGGTCGAGCTGATCCTCGGAAGGATCAACAATCTCGGCGTTGCTGAGTACTTTTCGCCATCGCTCTACGAGGTCACAGCTCTCTACGACCTCGAGGGCGCTGGATCGGTGCCTGATCCTGAGCTGCTCGCTTACTACACCGCATGCGCCGACACGTTCGATTATCGATCAGCCGTCGGGGGCATGGAAGCGAGCTTTGCGCACCTTGATATCGAGCCTCCCGCGAACCTGCCCGAGGATTCCCCCTATCGGGTCCAGCGGGCCGGTATCGATTTGGGCGGCGCCGCCAAGGGCTATGCGCTCGACCTGGCGCTCAGGGAACTCGAATCCTCGGACAAGGTCGTTGCTGCGCTTATCACCGCCGGAAGCACCACCGCCACCATAGGCGACAAACCCGGAGACGAGCCCTGGCGGATCGGGGTCGAGCATCCCCGCGACACAGATGCACTCGTGGCCACCGTTGAGGCGAAGGGAAGCATCACCGTCTCCACGTCAGGCGACTATCAACGCTACTTCGAGCGTGACGGCGTGCGCTATCACCACATCCTCGACCCGACCACAGGACTCCCCGCCCGTGGCTTGCAGTCCCTCACCGTGGTGGGTGCAAGCAGTGGAGTCAATTCCGACATCCTCTCGACGGCGCTCTTTGTCATGGGACCCGAAAAGGCCATTGCATACGCCGAGGAGAACGACCTTGGTCTCGTGCTCGTGGACGACGAGGGCCAGGTACAGATCGTACCCGGCCCCGAAGATCGTCTCTGGGAGATTATCGAAGAGTGATGACCAATCTGTACGATTGGTACGGTTCTACTCGACGAAGCTCTTCACAACATCGTAGATAAGCGGCATCTTCCAGTACTCGCCCTGGAACGCTTTGATCAGGCCGATAACCATGACCACGAACGCGGCGATACTCACAACCCAACCAATAATGGGAACCATGCCGGCAACTGCGCCGATCAACCAGAGCGCGAGCGCCTGGACTGCATGGAGTTTCACGAACTGCTCATTCTTGTAAGGCTCGATGAGCAGCGCGACTATCGCGACTACTCCAAAGATGTAGCCGATTGCCGCAAGCAACTTACTCGTATCGCTCGCAGGTCCGAAACCATCGTTCATTGGCGGCGCGGGAGGCGCCGGCGGGGTGGTAGTGGAACCAGGATTCTCGTCCATTGTCGATCCCCTCTCATGTGTTGATCATCGTCAGTATGATAGCAACTGGCACGAGCTGTGCTCCTACAACATTGAATATACCCCTATCGTGCTGGTAGGATTGCACTAGCACTGCGCCCTTCGATGCTGGAAACAGCATGGATCTCGGAGGAACCACACTAATGAATCGTAGCCGCGCATACGTGTCACTCGTACTATCGCTCGCCCTCATCTTCTCCTTGGCAGTGCCTGCGTTCGGCGCGCCCTCAGTCGATGAGCACCGAAAAGCAGCAGAAGAGGCGCGGCAAGCCGCCGAGGCAGCACAGGCCGACGCTGATCGCCTCTCGGCCGAAGTCAAGGCGCTCGACGAGCAGATCGATGGGCTCCAGTCCAAAGTAGAAGCGCTCTCCCCTGACATCGCTGAGGCTGAAGGCCGTGCCGATCGGCTCCAGGCTGAAGTCAAAGCGCTCAGAGCACAGATCACTCAAAAAGAGGCCGAGATCGAGGCTACCGAAGCTGATTACGCAGTCCAGCTCGATCTGCTCAATGGCCGATTGACAGAATCGTACAAGAACGGGAACTGGTTCTACCTCGAGATTCTGCTTGATTCCAAGACCTTCGATGACCTCGTGGCGCGCACCACACTCGTCCAGCGCGTGATTCGTTCGAATCAAGATGTTGCGCAGCATCTCCAGGACACCAAGAACGCTCTGGAGAAGCGCCGAATCGAACTCGACCGTAACCTTGAAACCGTCCAAACAAAGCGTACAGAGGCCGAAGCCGTCGAAAAGCGACTCAAGACGATGCGGGCTGAACGTCAGGCGGTAGTCGCCACACAGGAATCGGTACAGAACCAGAAGTCGGCAATGATGGAGGATAGTTCGGCAAACGCCGAACGGCTCCGCAAACTTGCCGAAGCCGAAGAAGCCGAAGCGTCAAAGATCGAGGCCGAACTCGCTGCCCGATCTTCTGGCGGATCGGGTGCGTACGTTGGCGAGATGGCCTGGCCGGTCCCCGGCTTCTACCGCATCACATCGCCCTATGGTCCCCGGATATGCCCGTTCCATGGTCAAGAATTGCATCCCGGCATCGATGTGGGTCGCAATGTTGATCCCGAGCAGGCAATCGACGGAGCAGCTCTTGTTGCTGCTGGCGACGGAGAGGTCATCTACGCCGGCTACCGCGGTGCCTACGGCAACACCGTCATGATCGATCACGGTGACGGCCTGGTCACCCTCTACGCCCATCAGCGTTCTGGCGGCATCTCCGTCTCCGTGGGCGAGCAAGTCCTCAAAGGCCAGCGAATCGGAACCGTAGGCAGCACCGGCAACTCCACGGGCCCCCACCTACACTTCGAGACCAGAGTGAACGGTACACCGGTGAACCCGATGGGCTACGTGAGCTAGCACCAAGCGGACAATCGCGGTGGCCTCGGCAGGGGTCCCGCGCGCAGTTACGCAGAAAGGCCGCCCCGATCTGGGCGGCCTTTCGAGTATGTCTGAGCACGGGTGCCCCTGCCGAGGCCACCAGCGCCACTACTCTTTGGCGTTGAACTCCTGCATTGCCGAGTCTATGCCGTGCTCGAGTACATGAAGAACCGCCTGCGCCCCCGTGGGGATCATGGACTCGAAATCGTCCCAGGAGGTGCCTTTGAGCGGCTGCAACACGTAGTCTGCTGCTTCCATACGCCCTGGGGGGCGTCCTACGCCCATACGGACGCGTTGATACGCATCCGAGTCCAGAGAGTCATGCAGCGAACGCAGACCGTTGTGGCCGCCGTGACCGCCATCCTTCTTGACTCGCACTGTTTCCGGGCCAAGATCGATCTCATCGTGAACGACTATCAAATCCTCGATCGCCACATCGTAGCGATCCAGCAGCCTCACAATCGCCTTACCCGACAGATTCATGAACGTCTGCGGCTTACACAGGACAATATCCTCGTCGCCCATGCGGACGACAGCGGTAAGAGCCCCCGCCTCGTCTTTCCAATAGGACGCACGGAAGTTCTCTCCCAGGAGATCGACCACCAAGAAGCCGGCGTTATGCCGCGTCTTCTCATACTCGGGACCCGGATTTCCCAGGCCCGCAATCATTCGGGTCATCGGTGGACCGCCCTACTCGGCGTCCTTATCGTCATCCTCGCCGATCAGTTCCGGCTCCTCGATCAACTCTTCGCCCTCGGCAACGACTTCTTCCTCAATCGTCGGCAGGGTGACTGAGCAGATGGTGGTCTCGGGATCGTCGAGAATGGTGACGCCTGCGGGAGCAGTAACATCGGCAACGCTCATTGAGCCGCCGAGCTCGAGCTGCGAGATATCGACATCGATGGACTCCGGAAGGTCCTTTGGCAGAGCCTCGATCGAGAACTCGCGCAGATCGTGCAGCAGCACGCCGCCCTCTTTGACGCCGGGAGAATCTCCGACAAAGTTCATCGGAGCAGCAGCCTGAAGAACCTCATCCATGCGAATGGTCATGAAGTCGATATGGATCACGTGCCCTTTGACCGGGCTGACCTGAACGTCTTTGATGATCGCGTCGATCTGATCGCTCTCACCGGCGATCTTCATCTTCACAATCGTTGCGCCAGTACCATGGTGCTGCATCATGTACTCGAAATCGTGACGATCGACAGCGAGCGCCGTTGCCTCGCGGCCTGTACCGTAGAGGACGGCCGGAATCTGGCCCGCTGACTTGAGTCGGCGATTGGCCTTGCCGATCACGTCACGAGGCTGAACCTCGATGGCGGTGGTATCGGTCATAGTGCGCTAGCTCCTTTCACATGCGACGCTTGGAACGTCGCGCTCTCTCAAAGACATCTTGTCTAGAGTTGGAAGTCCGGGTCGAACAGTTCAGATACCGACTCGTCGTTGTACACGTTTTGGATGGCATGTGCAAATAGCGGCGCTACGGACAGAACCCGTATCTTGCTTCCGCGCTTTTCAAATGGCACCGGCAGGGAGTTGGTAACGACAACCTCAACAGCCGAGGAAGACTCGATCCGTTCGTAGGCCGGGCCGGAGAATATGCCGTGCGTGGCGCAGATATAGACAGCCTGCGCGCCCTTCTGCATGAGCGCCTTGGCACCCTCTGTCACGGATCCCGCTGTATCTATCATGTCATCGGCAATGATGCAGTTCTTGCCGTCAACCTCACCGATGACGTGCGTGATCTCTGCAACGTTATGCTCCGGTCGACCCTTGTGCATGATCGCCAGCGAGGCACCGAGCATGTCAGAGAGCTTCTTGCAGGCCTTGGCGCGGCCCACATCGGGCGAAACGACACACATATCCTCAAGCTCCAGGGACTCAAAGTAGTCGGCGAGAATCGGAAGTGCAGTCAGATGATTCACCGGCTGGTTGAAGAAGCCTTGAATCTGGCCCTGATGTAAGTCCATGGCAATCACGCGGTCAACGCCCGCAGTCGTCATGAGGTCAGCAACGAGTTTTGCCGTGATCGGCTCGCGCGCCGCCGACTTCTTGTCCTGCCGCGCATAGCCGTAGTGGCTCACAACGGCTGTGATCGAGCGAGCGCTCGCGCGCTTCGCAGCATCGACCATGATTAGAAGCTCCATGAGAGCGGCATTCACCGGTGCACATACCGACTGAACGAGAAACACATCGGCGCCGCGAACCGACTCGAGAAAGCGGACGTAGATCTCGCCGTTCGCAAACTTCGAGATTTTCACATTTCCGAGTTCGATTCCCAGGTGCTCGGCAATACCCTCGGCAAGTTCGAGGTTCGCAGTTCCTGAAAACACCATCATTCGCTTGCCGGAGTCACTCATCAACGCTGCTGCCTTTCGTACAATTATCGTCACGTTTCGAACGCCTGCGCTCGGCCCATCCTGCAAGAATGCGCTGCTCAGAGCGCTCGACTGCAAGCGCATCCTCGGGCACGTCACTACTAATGGCTGAGCCCGCGCCGGTCACTGAACCACGACCGATGGAAACGGGGGCTATGAGCATGGTATCAGAGCCGATGAAAGCGCCGTCGCCAATAACGGTCGAATGCTTATGTGCACCGTCGTAATTGCACGTGATCGATCCCGCTCCCACGTTCACGCCTTTCCCAATGGTCGCGTCGCCGATGTAGGACAAGTGGGGCACTTTGGAACCTTCCCCGATAGTCGATTTCTTTATCTCGACGCACGCGCCGGCTTTGGCACCCACCTCAAGTATCGCCCCTGCGCGCAGGTAGCTTACCGGCCCAACGGTCGCCTGATGCCCGACCACGGCACCGTCGAGAATCGAGGCGTCCACACGGGCTTCGGTACCGATACGGGAGTCATGCACGCGTGTGTTCGGACCCAGGTGCGCCCGGTCGCCAACACGCGTCTTTCCCGTGAGGAATGTCATCGGTTCCAGGACAACATCACGGCCCACCTCCACGCCGGGCGAGATCCATACCAGTGAAGGGTCGACCATCGTTACCCCGGAGAGCATGTGCTGTTCGTTGATGCGCTCCTGCATAACCCTGGTCGCCTGGGCAAGCTGCACCCGGCTATTCACGCCAAGGGTCTCGCCGGGATCATCAGTGGTGCTCGCAACAACCGCAAGTCCCTCAGAACGAAGAACCGAGATCATGTCGGTGAGGTAGAACTCCCCTTGGGCGTTGTCCGTGCTCAGCTTGTCGAGATGGGAAAACAAGACCCGGGAGTCGAAGCAGTACGTGCCCGTGTTGATCTCACAGATGCCAAGCTGATCGGCTGAAGCATCTTTATGCTCGACAATCGCTGCGACCGAGCCATCTGCATCACGAACGATGCGACCGTATCCCGAAGGATCGTCCATATGCGTAGCGAGAACCGCGGCAGCGGCGTTGCCCGATTCGCGCGCTTCGACAAGGCGCGCGATCGTTGTAGGACGAAGCAGCGGGGTGTCCCCTGAGAGGACAACCAGTGATCCGCTGACTCCATCGAGTTCCTCACGCGCACACATGACTGCGTGCCCGGTGCCGAGTTGCTCGATTTGGCGAGCAGTCGGTACCCCGGGAATGAGCGCCTCGACGATCTCGGCCTTATGGCCGGTGACCACGACCACGCGATCACAGTCCGCCGCCTTGGCAGCCTGGATGACCAGTCTGACCATGGGCACGCCCAGAACTTCGTGGGCGACCTTGGGGAGGTCAGACTTCATCCGCGTACCCTCGCCGGCAGCAAGGATGAGTGCGGTCATGCTCATGGAGTGTCCCTCGCGATCAAGTTGATTCGTGCGGTCTTTGACCTCACGTGGAGCGCTCTGGCTGGGGCGGGAGGATTCGAACCTCCAGCATCCGGCTCCAAAGGCCGGCGTTCTGCCGTTGAACTACGCCCCAAAGAAGCACTCCTACTCTATGGAAGGGTAGGTGGAGCGTCAACTTGCTCTTCGCGGCTTTGCGCCATCAATGACGCGCGCAGAAGCACGGGATACAGACGGTGACGTACAGCGCCCTGCTCAGACGCTATTGCGCGAGTTCAGTCGAGGCATCGCCGAAAGCGTCGATCCCACCCTCAAGCGCGAACTGATCAAGCACTGCCTGCTGTATGTTGTTGCGCGTATCCGTGTTGATCGGGTGACAGATATCGCGGAACTCCCCGTTGGGCAGCTTGCGCGAAGGCATCGCCACGAACAGACCCTTGTCGCCATTGACGACGCGTAGGTCGTGGATCACAAATGCATCATCGAGAACGATGCTGGCGATCGCGCAGACCTTGTTCATTGCGACAGGACGCAATGTGACCTTGGTGATATCCATGTGCATTTCCCCTCTTGCAACATTCCCGTCGACTTGTTCCCCCGAACCAGTGACTCCCCATATCTTAATTCGCTGATCCTGCTGTAATCCCTACCCGTTCGCGTGCGGCAATCACGCGCTCCGCAACAATCACATCCGCAGGTTTGTCAACATCAGCACCGATCGAGGCAAATCCTGTATAGATTGCCGCGCTCTTGCCGCCCAGCAGCTGTTCCATCTTTGCCTCGACTTCGGGGACCTCGAGTCTGCCGATTGCGAGTTTGGCCACAAACCGAAGTCCGATCACCCGTGCCATCTGGAACGCATTCTTACGGGTATCAAAGAGCTGCTGTCCGATCTCGCGATTCCGGTGCGACAGATCGGGATTGATCAGCATCATGTTGCCGCCGGTGATCGGGCCGTTCTTCAGTTTGACGAAGGTACGCTCGCTGCCCGGGAACTGCTCGATCATGTCCTCGCGACGAATCAGGGGATACGTGAAGTCGGCCCCGCTTGAGAGCGACAGGGCAATGAAATCATCGACTGCCTCGCCGGTCAGTGCCGGTATATCGCCGGTAGTGATCAGTGTCGGTCTCTCGACCCGAAATGAGTCAACGCCGGCGAGCAGATTCTGCATGAGTGAACCATCCGAGACCACAACCTTGTCCACTGAATCCACCCATGCGCCGAGATCCTCTGCAGACGGAACGACCACCGCAATCTCGGCAACAGAGTCCGAAGTCCGCAATGCATCGACAACCCAGGAGACCATCGGGCGCCCATGTATGGGCAGAAGCCCCTTGAACCGGCACGTTGGATCAAGGACCGCGCCATCCCCACCAGCGAGCACAACCGCATTAGCGCTCACAAACCGCTCCCCTCGAGAATCCGTACGCCATCAGGCACGGTCTTGGTCGCCACCGACCACCAACCGCGCTCACGGGCCTCACGCGCAAGACTCCTGGCGACAACAGCGTTCTCACACACACCGAACACGGCCGCACCGCTGCCAGCCATCGTGCTTCCCAGGACTCCATCGCCGCGTTGCACCCATGCTAGCGCTTCTCCAATGGAACTCTCCAGCCCCACTGAGGGCTTTGTCATGTTGTTGTAGAGCGCTGCGGCGATCGCCGAGGCATCCCGCGCCGCAAGAGCCTGCTCGAGAACAGCCGGACCGGGAGGCTCGCCTATTGGTAGACGATCGAACGCAGCGTACGCATCTCCAGTCTGCACCTGGGCTTCGGGTCTGACAACAACGATGTCGAGCTCCATGAACGGCATGCTCGCAACGAACCGGTCTCCCCGGTCGACATAGAGCGACGGCCCGCCTCGCAAGAAGAACGGGATGTCCGTGCCGAGCTCCAGAGCTACTTCTTCGAGAGCATCCAGTGCGACGTTAACGCCCCAGTGCGCAACCAATCCAACGAGTGTGGCGGCTGCATCGGAGCTCCCTCCGCCAAGGCCTGCACCGTGAGGAATGCGTTTCGTGAGAGTGATGTGCCCCGAGGGAGTTCGACCTACGCGCCTGGCGAGTGCGTCTGCTGCGCGAAGCACAAGGTTCTCCTCGGCAGGTATGCCAAGGTCGGGGATGCACTCAAGACTGAGGGAGTCTGAGGGATCGATACGAATCTCGTCAGCAAGATCGATAGCGGTGAGTACGGTAGTGACGTTGTGATATCCATCAACCCGTCGTGAGCCGACCGCAAGATATAGATTGAGCTTGGCCGGGGCCCAGATACGCACGCTGTGTGCGCTCATCCGTCGGTCCCTCCCCTTCACACGTCAACGCGGGGCCGTTTGACCGACCCCGCGCCGTGTACGTTCTTCAGGTCTTACGCTAGTTCATCCAGGCGAGAACTTGATCGCCGCTATCGGGATGTGTGAGTTCTACGGTTCCCGTGAGAACATCCACATAGCTGTACGAGACTCGCGCTGTTCTGTTGCGCTTCTCATCAACCTTGACCACGAACAGAGCTGGGTGCGTCTGTTCGAGGACCCCCTCGCGCTCGATGATCTTGGAACGACCCATATTCGCCTTGAGCTTCATGCGCGTCCCCTGAAGCGCCTCAAGGCTTGCGCGAATCCGTCCCACGATCTGAGCTTGCTGAGCTACATCCATACACTAGCCTCCTTCTCGCAGAAGGAGAGTATACCTCACGAAGGCACAAAACTCAAGGTAAAAGGCACAATTCAAGCGATTTAGAAGCCATCTGAAGATACTCGTCGACAGCCAACGTCTCGGCACGACGGATGCCATCGATGTTCGAGTGAGAGAGCAGAGCATCCGCTGCTTCCGCGCCACCGGCGAGACCGGCACGCAGCGTATTGCGCAGAGTCTTCCTGCGCTGCGCAAACGCGATATCGGCAAGCTCAACGGCAGCAGCGATGACTTCGGGCGACTCCGGACGGCTGATGCGATCGAACCGGACCACAGCCGAGTCAACCCTCGGCGGAGGAAAGAAGCACCCACGCGACACGGGAAAGCGGCCCTCGGATCGTGCACGCAGTTGCAGCTTGACCGAATACGACCCGTAGACCTTGTTGCCGGGAACAGCGGTCATACGATCAGCCACCTCCGCCTGCACCATGACCGTCACGCTCTGCAACGATGGGATGTCTTCAAAGAAGCGGAGAACGAGCGTGGCAGCAACCGCATAGGGCAGATTCGCAATGAAACGCACCGGCGGTCCATATGGCGCCGAGATCTGCTCGGGGCTCACCCGCAAAGCATCTTCATAGAGAACGGTGGTGTGTGGACATCCCGTCAACGTGTCCGCCAGCACCGGTTCGAGCTGGATGTCGCGCTCTATCGCCACCAGTCCACCTGCAACACCACACAACGCCGCTGTGAGCGTTCCAATGCCCGGTCCCACCTCGACCACGATTTCACCACTCTGAAGGCCTGAGAGCGACAGAATGCGACCGACGATGTTGTCGTCGATCAGAAAGTGTTGACCGAGCGCCTTCTTGGTTGAGAGCCCGTGGGCATCAAGCACGTCGCGGGTCGCTCGCACACCGGCAAGCGGTGAGAATGTCACCCGAGCCTCCCTACTGGAGGATGGTGATAGTGACGGTCCGTCGACCCCAGGCAAGCGCCTCGGCCCGTGTGTCAAAGCACAGGTCGATCTTGTTGCCCTTGATCGCGCCCCCGGTATCGGCTGCAACGCCGTAGCCATAGCCTGGGACATAGAGTCGTGTCCCGAGCGGTATCACACTCGGATCCACAGCGATAACGCCATACCCGGCCCGCAGACCGACCGCTGTGTGAGTTCCAACGCCATCTACTCCGGGCGCATACGCAGTGGTGGCGACGGTCAGCTTTGTGCCGTCGGTAGGTGGCGCAGCAGGCGTTGACGAGCGGGTGACCTGGGCACTTGTACGCTTTGTACCAACAACAACGATCTCGTCGGCAGGCTGCTGGACGGTCTCCTCGGCAACGAGGGTTCTGGGGCCTTCGACTCCGTCGGTGACAAGTACCCGGAAGACCCGGAGGATCTTGCCATCAGCACCGGGCGCCTCGATCGAGCGTGTGCCGTACGGCTCGGAGGAATCGTTCTTGGTGACGGTCTCGAACGGGACCGCTGCCTCTTCCTGAACGACACGCACGAACACGTTGCTTGCGGTGATCGTCATCCCTGCGGTGAGAGGCGCGTCGAGAGCAGGTTCCGTCACGAGTGACGCGCATGCATCGGCACCAGCGGCGATCACGGCGTCGGCCACGGTGCTTCCGACGACCTTGAGCTCGATGCGTTCGCCGGAGAGGTCAAGTACGACCGGGATCGCATGACGGACGACAACCGTTGTGCCATCGACAAGCGTCGCGTCAGAAGCGGGAGAGACGATGTCGCCATCGGCAACCTCGATTCCGGCTTGCGCAAGGAGGCCGGCAACGTCTTCGGCCTGCGTTTTCATGTAGAGGGATTCACCGTCGACAACAACGGTAATGCCCTTCTGAGCCCATACGAATCCAGTGATAGCGAGTACGATAACCAGTGCTGGGATGAGAGCTGCGATGATGTAGTGGGTCTTGAGGAATCGTGCCGGGCGAGCCGGCGCCTTTCCCATGGAACCCCTTCGTGGTGGCCAACAGTTCGGTAACGGAACCCACCGATTATAGCCGAAGGGTTTGCCCGCTCACAAACAGCCAGGTCGCACGGAGGAGTTCCCGGCTAGAGGTCTCGGGTGGCGTTGACTGCAGATACGATTGCGAGCCCCAGATCACGTCCATCGCCCAAAGCCGAAGCCTGTCTTTGCATGTCCGCCGGTGCATCCACTCCCTCGACATGCACCTCTGCCATCAGGTCGATGCGCAGTACGGCAAACACACTGCGCGTCGTTGCTATCGCGGCATCGAACCCATAGGGATCGCCCCCGCCGCGAACCAGGAGCAGTCCACCCGGTCGTCTGCGAGTCGGCGACTGCCCGAGGCGATGCTCACGAGCCCAATACGGCTGGCATCTATCGTAGAGTGCCTTCAGCAGCGCCGGAACGGTGGCAAAGTACACAGGCGACGCAACCACGATCGCATCGGCCTCGTCGATTCGAGGAAAGACCGCCTGCATTCCATCCTTGACCACGCAGGTGCCGGTCTTTGAGCATGCGTTGCAACCGCGACACGGCGCAATATCAGCGTTGGCGACCACAAGCCGGTCGGCACTCCCGCCAGCACCCTCAATGCCCTCTACGCATGCATCGAGCAACTGCTCGCTGTTCCCATGCCGACGAGGGCTTCCTGCAATACAGAGTATGCGAGGAGAACTGTCCATATGTCCTACGCGTCTCGTCCGGAAAGGATACGACGGGCGTTGTCATACGTGGCTTGTGCCAGATCCGCAGTAGCCATTCCCCTAACCTCGGCGATTCGGGCGGCGGTGAAAACCGTCCAGGCAGGTTCATTGGTCTTTCCACGATGGGGCTCGGGAGCCATGAACGGACTGTCGGTCTCAACGAGAAGTCGATCGAGTGGCACGACCGCAGCTGCAGCACGAATATTCTCGGCGCTCTTGAAGGTCACGGGTCCGGCGAAGCTGATGTAGGCCCCCAATTCAACGAAGTGTCCAAGGAGCTCCTTGTCACCCGTGAAGCAGTGAATCACCAGTCCACCGGCAGGCACACCCACATCGCGAAGAATCTCCAGTCCATCGGCATGTGCTTCGCGAAGATGAACGATCGCGGGAAGATTGCACCGGTGAGCGGCCGCGAGCTGAACGCGAAACACATCGCGTTGCACGTCGCGGGGAGAGTGATCGTAGTGAAAATCGAGACCGATCTCCCCGATACCGACGACACGATCGTCGGCCGAGAGCCTCAGCATCAACTCCTGGGCTTCCTCGGTGTAGTCCTTGGCGTTGTGGGGGTGCACTCCCAGAATGATGCGCACATCGGGCACCTTGACCTCACCGATACCCCAGTTCTCAAGCCGGGTGGCGGCTTCGTCAAGCCACGATTGCAGACCGTCAAACGTGCCCTGCGGTGCCTCGGTGGCATCGACCACCGTGACCACATACGGCACACCCGCGAGTGCTGCGCGCTCAAGCGCACCCGCTGGATCGTCAAGCATATCGAGATGCGCATGCGTATCCGCAGTCGGCGCGCCGAGTTGCGGAATCTCAATCGGTCCCTTGGCCATCACATGCCCCCTCCGGCAAGTACGTCCCTGAATGTCATCTACTCTTCGTAGATGCGCGGATACAGCGGGTCTCCCTTGGTAACGCGACTGCCTACGGGCAGCCGACCCCATACGGCCTCGGCCGCGATATCGGTCACGTCGCCTATGTCCCCGAGACCGAGGCGTCGCCAAACCTCGGCACTTGTTGAGGGCATCGCCGGAGCGGTGAACAGCGCTGCGATCCGAACCGCCTCGAGGGCGTTGTAGAGCACCGTCTCAAGGCGCGGCCACGTCTCTTCTGACTTCGCGAGATTCCAGGGAGCCTCGTTCTCTATATAGCGATTACAGTCCTTCACGAGATCCCATACGGCTTCGAGTGCCGCCACGTAGTCGAGACGTCCCATGGCTTCTTCATACTTCTCCGGCAGGACACCCGCAAGAGCAGTGAGGGTGTCGTCGCCATCGTCGTGCCACTCGGACAGCGGCTCGGCGACCACGCCGTCGAGGTACTTCTCGGTCATGTTGAACAGACGGGAGCAGAGGTTGCCCCAGTCATTTGCGAGGTCACCGTTGTAGCGCTGGACCATCGATTCCATCGACACCGAACCGTCGGAGCCGAACTGCACATCGCGCAGGAAGTAGTAGCGATAGGCATCAACGCCGAACCGGTCCACGAGCTGGGCGGGTGACATGGCATTACCCTTGGACTTGCTCATCTTCTCGCCCTTGGTCAGCAAGAAGCCGTGAGCGAACACCGTCTCCGGCAACGGCAGGCCGGCAGCCATGAGCATCGCCGGCCAGATCACGCAGTGAAAGCGGATGATGTCCTTACCCACGTAGTGCACCTGCGCCGGCCAGTAGTGGGCAAAGCGCTCCTGCATCTCCGGATCATCGGAGCCATAGCCGATCGCTGTGATGTAGTTGAGCAACGCATCGATCCAGACGTAGGTGACATGCCCCTCATCGAACGGGAGTGGCACGCCCCACGTAAACGTGGTTCGCGAGATTGAGAGATCCCGCAGTCCGCCCTTCACAAAGGACAGAACCTCGTTGCGACGTGTATCCGGCTGAACAAAGTCCGGATGCGTCTCATAGTGGTCGAGCAACCTATCCGCGAATTCGGAGAGCTTGAAGAACCAGTTCTCCTCGCGAATGAACTCGACTCCGCGACCACAACTCGGACACTCGCCTTCGACCAGCTGATCCTCGATGTAGTACGTCTCACAGGGGACGCAATACCAGCCCTCGTAGGAACCCTTGTAGAGGTAACCGTCATCGTGAAGCTTGGTCCAAAACGCCTGGACTCCGGTCTTGTGTCGTTGCTCGGTGGTGCGAATGAAGTCGTCGTTGGAGATACCAAGCAGGTCCCAGGTCTCCCGGAACTTGGGTGCGATGCGATCGCACCACTCCTGAGGCGAGACACCGTTCTCCTCGGCAGCCTGCGCTACCTTCTGGCCGTGCTCGTCGAGCCCGGTGAGAAAGAAGACGTCATGGCCCGTCATACGCCGGTAGCGCGCGAGTGCATCGGCGGCAATCGTGGTGTATGCGGTTCCAAGGTGAGGGACCGAATTCACGTAGTAGATAGGCGTTGTGATGTAGAACGGACCAGTCTCCATGTGTTACAAAACTCCAAATGTTGGGGAATCTTGGAAGTATGTGGTGTACTCAGTTTGGATGATAACCCTTATCGTCAATCCGGGTGCACGAACGGTCACAAGGAAGGCGGAACACCATGAAGGACACGGGTATCGTCAGACGGGTCGACGACCTTGGACGCATCGTCATCCCCATGGAGTTACGCCGCACGCTCGGTATCAACGTGAAGGATCCGATGTCCATTCTCGTTGATGGAGAGAGGATCATCCTGCAAAAACACCAGGA
The DNA here is from genome assembly GCA_024637115.1 of Actinomycetes bacterium. GTDB lineage: Bacteria > Actinomycetota > Coriobacteriia > Anaerosomatales > JAGXFU01 > JAGXFU01. Next base: position 134,779 of record JAGXFU010000015.1, on the reverse strand, counting down.
TGTCTGCGCTATCTGCGGGAGTCCCGAAGACGTATCCCAGGTCAAGGACCGTCCCGTCTGCGCTGACTGCGTGCGCGCAATCAAGTCTATGAAATAGCGTCTGATTTGCGATACGATGCTCCTTGGGTATTTGCCCGGAGGAGACAGGCGAGTCTCACATGGCCGTAGTGATGTAACCATCACAGCGGCCGTGTGGCATTTTCGAGCCGGTTCGCTGATGGCGCCGCGCTAACCGCCGTGAGCGATATCGTATACCGTGTTGCGACCGAGTCCCGTCTCCCCCGCCACCTGTTTGACTGCGCTTGAGCGGCTGCTGCCGGCGTCCACGAGTTCTGCAACGCGTGCGCGAATCTCACCGGGGTCCGGGGCGGGCTTCTCGCCAGTGGGGGGACCTATCAGCAGAACGACCTCGCCCTTAAGCTCGCGTGCGGCCAATCGGGCGGCCAGACTCGACACCTCATCGCGCACGATCTCCTCGTAGAGCTTGGTGAGCTCGCGCGCCATCGCAGCCTGTCTCTCGGGAAGCACCTGAGCAATAGCGGCGAGCGTGGCGGCTGTCCGCTTGGGTGACTCGTAGAAGATCAGGGTGGCATCGAGAGTCGCGAGCGACTCGAGCACGCGCGTTCGCTCGCCGGCCTTGCGAGGAAGAAAGCCACCAAAGTAGAACGCGTGGGTGGGCAGCCCACTCGCAACGAGCGCGGTGATGATCGCGCTGGGCCCGGGGAGCACCTCGACGGCAAGACCTGCATCGAGGCATGCACTCACGAGAAACTCGCCGGGGTCAGAGATACCGGGCGTACCCGCATCAGACACCAACGCGATCCGCTCTCCTGATGCGATGCGATCCACGAGCACAGGGGTTCGCTGGGCGGTGTTGTGCTCGTGATATGCCTCGAGGCGCGTGTGGATATCGAAGCGCGCCAGGAGCTTGCGGCTGACCCGGGTGTCCTCGGCAGCTATCGTGTCGGCGCTTGAGAGTGCGTCGAGCACGCGCTGCGTGACGTCGCCGAGGTTCCCGATCGGAGTGGCGCATACGATGAGACGGCCTTCGGTCATGCGGTCAGGCCTGCGGAGGCAGCGGAGGGGCCGGCGGCGGCGGAGCCGGTGAGTCGCTGAACCCCGCAGGTGGAGCCGGAATCGCGGCAGAGGGATCGTAGTGGGGTGCAGGGGCTTCGATGAGCTCACGGCCCGTCAGGCGGCGCCAGAAGATCGTCCACATGGCTGACGAGAATGTCGAGAACGCGGCAATCGGGACCAACAGGACCAGAAACGCCAGGAACCCAACGAATATGCCGCCAAAGACACCGGCGGCTACTCCGACCACTACCGCCGGAATCGCAAGAATCACGACGAGCACGACAACCGTGATGCTGAAACCAAAACCAAAGCCCAGCTGGATCAGCCACATGAACAGCGAATCCTTGAAGCGTGTCTTGAGGTTCGTCCACCCCGCTTTGATTCCTTCGATCGCCGTCATATCGCTCAGAACGACGTGTCGCTCTGCGAATTCATCTATCAGCCCCACGACAAAGCCGAGAATCAGGATGGCGAAGAAGAGGAGCGCAAGCCCACCGCACACGCCAAGGATCCCCCCGGCGCTCGCATCCGAGCCGGATGATGTGGTCATCGCGAGCGGGACGATCGCGATGGCAAGCCCTGCGATCACAACGACAGCGAGCGGAAGGTAGAGCAGGAAGCGGACAAGGAACAGTCGTCCCCAGTACTGAAAGCCGACAGCCCAGCCGGCTCCGGCCCGAACAGGGCGTTCCTCGGCAGCTTCGTTGACCAGATGAATGAGTCCTCCGCGCGCGGCGATCGAGATTATCCACAGCGCGATGACGATACACATGATGAAGAGCGCAAGCACGATGATCAGCACGAGATTGGCTTCGAGCCAACTCAGGAAATCCTGACCCGACGTGGATACTCCCAGATTCTGCAAGTCACCGTAGTCGGTGGAATAGTTCGTGCCGCTTCCGCCACCGGAGCCGTTGCTGCTTGAGATACCTGAGCCCGCGAACAGACCAAAGAGCCATAGGATCTTGTAGCGCCAGGTGATGCTCCACGCGCGCTTAACAATGCCACCGTAGTCCATTACACGTCCCCCCACAGATCGCGATCACGTTCCGTTTCAGTCTACCCCTGCAGCGGCGAATCGGACGAGCCCGGGGGCGGGGGTGGAGGCACGGGTGGCGGCGGAATCTCGCCGGGAGATGCCACGAGTGGAACCGGCGCTTCCTCCGGTGCGATACCTACAAGCTGGCGATAGAACGCGGTCCACGCGTGATACAGATAGACCGACAGCGGAAATGTGATGAGCAGCGACGCCAACCCATACACAATGTAGAAGGTGCCGAACAGCGTAAAGAACTGTGCTGCATCGAATGTCGTCTCGTCCATCGTCATCATCTGCGGGTAGAAAAGAAACTGCAGCGGAACGAGCACGAAGCCCATCACCGTCGAGTAGGCCCAGGTCACGCCGATGATGATCAGACCCATCACGACGACCTGCTTGAATGAGCCGCGCAGAGCGGTCCATGCATCGGAGAACGCTTCGCGCCCTCCCCGTCCCGACAGAATCGCCGCCCGAGCACCTATCGCCTCGAATGCCTGCGTGAACAGCATTGCGACCGTGCCCGCTGCAAAGAGCACGACATACAGACACATCAACATGATGATCCCGGCGCCGATCGCGGAATCCCCCGCATTCATGGTGCCGGCGATGACTACACCGAACACAAGCGCGGTCAGGAGCCCGACAACCAGCCCTATGCCAAGCATCACTCCGTAGAAGAGCGTCTCAAAGCCGGCGAGCGCCCCAAGGTTCCTGCGTCCGGCAGCTATGCCGTCGGAAAAACGGACGGGACGACCTTCGAGCGCCTCATTGGAGAGATGGATCGCACCACCATGAAAGAACCAGTACACGGGAAGCAGCGCCAAACCACCTATCGCAGCGAGCGCTGAGACCAGTGCAACCATGCCGATATCCGGCATGGAGCCCTCAAGGGCGGTTAGAAACAGGGCCGTTATCGCTCCGCCCGCCACAAGAGCGACCACGCCGGACACGGCGATATAGACGGCGAGGAATCCCCACAGCGCCCACGAACGCCACAGTGCCTTCCACGACTCGCTCAGTACAACTCCGTAGCGCATTCACGGGTCCCTTCGGATGATCAGTCTACGGTGATGAGTTCATAGGTGCGCGAGCCGAGGCCAAGTCGCTCCCCGTAGCCGATAGCGGCGCTTCCATCGATACCGGTGATCTCTCGGAACTTGTCAGTGCCGGGACCCATGCCTTCGCCGCGGGAACCGGGCAGGCCGGTGGCCCGGACCACAAGATCATAGGCAGCCTGGTCTATCGCTATGGGATCGGTCGAGGCCAGAATGCCGATATCCGGGACCACGCTCGCATCGCTGAAATGCCAGCAATCGCAGTCAGGCGAGATGTCGGTCACAAAGGAGAGATAGACGACCTTGCCCTCTTTGCCTGCTACCGCGCCTGCAACGTGCTCGACGATCTTTTCCTGGATGGCGTCGGGCGTGGTCTTCCACTGGATGGCTATCGCGCCAAAGGGACATGCCGCGACACACTCGCCACATCCATAGCAGAGTTCGTAGTCAACGACTGCGACACGGTCCGGACCGATGGTGATCGCGTTGACCGGGCACCACTGAACGCACCTGTTGCACGCGGTGCACTTCTCGGCGTCGGGTTCAGGTGTGAAGTCCGAGTGCATGCGTTGTTTGGCACTGCGACATCCCAGTCCCATGCCAACGTTCTTGAGCGCACCCCCGAAACCGGTCGCCTCATGGCCTTTCACATGGGTCACCACGACCATGGCGTCGGCGTGCACTGCAGCCGAGCCGATGCGTACGCTCTCAAAATGAGTGCCCCCGGTGATCGGTACATCAACCGCTTCGCGTCCATCCAAGCCATCAGCGATGATGATCGGGGCTTCGACCGTCGCGTAGGAGAATCCATTGTGCAGCGCACACGTGATGTGGTCGACGGCATTGAAACGCTGACCGCGGTAGAGCGTGTTCGAATCCGTAAGGAACGGCTTGCCGCCGGCCTCCTTCACGCGGGCAACTACCTCGCGGAGGAAGATCGGCTGGACGAAGCCCGTGTTGCCTTGTTCGCCAAAGTGCAGCTTGACCGCAACGAGATCGCCATCCTCAACAGCATCGGCCAATCCCGCGCGCTCAAGCAGACGACCGGCGCGGGCAACCAGCGACTTCTTTCCGGTAGTACGCATCGGCGTGAAGAAGACGCGGGCGGTAGGTGCCGGGGGTGCTGGCTCAGGTACGCCAAAACCGCTGCTCAGGTCGAGCATGGACTGCCCCGTCTGAGATGACTGGTCCGGCTGCCGTATCGGCTCGGGCTCAGGGCTCGGCTCGGGCTCGGGCGCCGGCTCGGGAACGGGCTCGGGCACGGGCTCGACAGGGGCGGTATCGCCGAGCGCTTTGCGCGCCAGCTCAAGGTCGATCGACACACCGCGATGCCCCGCAAGTGCCATGACCTGCACGAGACCGCCCTTGAGTGTCTGAGGCAGGCCATACTTGTCCGCCACGTAGTCAAGAACATCCTCCGGCACGTAGATGCCCTCGCGTGCAGCCTTCTCACGGAGCACTCTGACCCGATCATCGTGACTGTCGATCAACTCGTCGGACACAGTCTCTCCCCCTCATGTTCGCGCGTCTCGAAGAACGCTGGTGTTCTAGCGGTGTAGCCCTTCGCGAGCCTCATAGTCATCAAATGCGAGCGCTGCCGCGCCCAAGATCCCCGCATCATTGCCGAGCTCAGCCTGCACGAACTTCACATCGCGGCGACCGGCAAGGGCTTCCTCGGCAACTATCTCAGATGCTCGCTCCACCATAAACGGTGCAGCCTCGCCCACGCCTCCGCCGACAACGATCATCTGCGGGTTGAGGAGGTTCACAAAGCCCACGAGCGCCCTGCCAAGCACAACACCGGCGCTCATGAGAATCTCAGTTGCCGACTCATCGCCTGCCTGGGCGGCCTTGATGACGTCTTCGGCAGTGATCGTGTCAACGTCCCCACCCGCCTGGTCGAGAATCGCCTTGCCCCGATATGTCGCGCCGACCTCTTTGCCCCGTACCGCAATCGCGGGCCTGCCAAGGTAGGACTCGATATGACCGGTACCACCACAGGGGCATGGAGGCCCGTCGAGCTGGATAACCATGTGTCCGACTTCCCCACCAAGACCGCGCGAGCCTCGATAGGGCTGGCCATCAAAGAACATCCCGCCACCAACGCCGGTGCCGAGGGTGATCATCAGGAAGTCGTGAATGCCCTGAGCAGCGCCGTAGCGTGACTCGCCAAGGGCGGCGAGGTTGCCGTCGTTGTCGATAGTCACCTGGTGCTTGAGACGAGACATGACGAGTGCGCGCACATCAACGCCTGCAAGCGGCAGGTTGGTGCAGAACTCGATGGATTGCCTGAGGAAGTCGATCTGCGCAGGCAGGCCGATACCCACGCCGGCGAGTTCGCTCGGATGCACGCCAGCGGCCGCCTCTTCGATGAGAGCGATGATCGCATCGACCACAGCAAAAGGACCGCCCTTGGGCGTGAGCACCTTGGCGTCCTTCACGATTCTTCCTTTGCGCTCCACAAGTCCGACCGCAATGCGTGTTCCACCAACATCGACGCCAACCGCGTACGACGTGCGCATATGACCTCCCTAGGAATTCGGGTGGGCGCTGCGATCTTCAGATATACCGCGCGCCGCCCCCCGATGATATCAGTAGTCCCACATGATTCCCCGCGACTTGATGATGCCCAAATCGCGCATTCTTTCGAGCATTTCTTCCTCGGTGATGCCAAAGAGCCTGGCGAGATAGCGATGGTCATTGAACCATTTCTGCGCCTGATCGTGTACAAGCGCCGCCGGAGCCATGAGTTCCTCGGCAACGAGATCTGCCTCAGGGTGCTCCAATTGGTGGTGGCGGGGATAGCGATACTCGGAGTCTGCCAGCAGAATCAGCACGTGTCCGAGAAGATGCGCGAGCGTGGAGCGACGAACATACTCGTCCTTGGCCGAGTTCAGAACGATCACCGGCATGCCATCCTCGTTGATGGTTGCGCCGTAAAAGAACAGCGGCATCTGCACCTGGCGCACGGGAATCGCAAAATGCTCGGCAAGGCGCTCGATGGGAACCGGTGGTTCAATCTGGCCAAGCTCCGCCAACGCCTTCTCGGCCAGGCCTCGATAGTATGAGTCCGATCTAAGTGCCACGCGTGCCGCTCCTTGGCGGGCAGGGTCAGGCAGCGGCTCGAAAACGCCGCTGTTGTATGTATCGGCTCTTTCCCGCAGACCCTCACCCCTATTCTCCGGGCAAAGATATTGTGGCTCGTGCGCCCCATCACGCAACTTCACCGGCCCGGAGCCGATACTATGTGAAAGACCTACGGGTAACATCAGTAGTAGCATCGAGCACTTGGAAGGAGGGACGCGTGGAAAACGAGGGTCACCCTCTCGCCGAAGAGATCGTCCGGCTACTCACCGGAGCGGCAAACGCAGCGCGTCTCTACCCTGCCTCAAGCGACCTTCCGGCCCAGGCCATCGAGAAGTTCGTTTCCCGGGCTGCCGAGGTGACCGCGTCGGTCGGGACGCTTCGCTATGTGCTCGACCCACACAACTTTCGTGTGGGCGACCAGGTGATCGCCGCCGGGCAGAACCAAGTGACCGCCTTTGCCGAGTCGCTGCACGCAATGCAGGTCGGTCAGCTCGTGATCGCTCCGGGAGTAACCGCCGAGGAGACCGTACTGTTCGTGGCCATCACCAATATCGAACCGGCAGAGGTCCGCCGCCAGGGCATTCGCTCGATGCTGGTTGCGGCTGGCGTTGCGCATATCGCCGTCATCGAGGTCACGCTGCGCCAATCAGAAGAAGAGGGACTCCTCGGACTCGACCTTACAAGCGCCCCGCTCGAAGAGATTGGTCGGGAGGTACTCAAGGGAGCCGCTACGTGGAATGAGACCGCCTCGGCGGGTCAGGGTCGAGACGACATGCGCACGGCGATCGATCGGCTTGAAGAAGCCACCCGCGAGATCGCCGCGAAGCGAATCGCCGAGGCGCTCATGCGACTCGACGAGAACAGCAGGATGCGGATACTCGCGTTCTCCATGCGCGCCGATGCGAGCGGGCAGCGAATGAGCGGGATGTTCGATGTGATCGCGCGAATGAACCCTGCGGCTCTCGCCCGGTTGCTCATGTTCGTGGCGGCGGGCGCAGGCACCGAACCGAGCAGGCTCGCACACGCGATGGACCTGCCTCCCGAGGTTGCCGAGCAGGTCATGATGCTCTTGGCTCCCTCTCCTCGTACCGAGGCCGAGTGCGGCGTTCCCGAGAATCCTGATACCAGCCAAATCGCCACAGAAGTCGCTGCAGCGGAAGACACAAGCGACCTGGAGAGACAGATATCGCTCGCCTCGCCCACGCTCGCTTCGGGAAAAGCACTTGCAACGACGGTGCTCATCTCCCGTAGTAATCCGACCGAGGAATCGGTCAAAGCGATCGGCGACGCCTTGCCTCGGGCTGCGCGAGACGGCGCGTTCCGTGTGGCGCGTGAGGCCCTCAGGCGTCTCGATGAGCTCTCCTCCGACCCGTCGCTCGTTGTAGCAATCGAGCAAGCGCGCACGTCGTTGCAGGATCCTGAGATCCTTGCCGATGTCTGCAGGGCTCCGATCTCGGATGCCGATGCCGCGATCGCGGGCGAGATCCTCATTGCCGCCGGCGCTGCCGGAGCTGAGGCACTGCTCGGATACTACCTCCACGCAGACGAGGCCCATCGGTCGCTGTTCGGACCCGTGTTGCGCGGCTTGAGTGAGCAGCTCTTGCAGGTCGCGAGCCGCAAGGTGCGCACCGATGATACACAGGTCGTTCGAGGGATCATCATCCTGTTGCCCCTCATTGGCGACAAGCGCGCGATTCCCGTCATGGCGCAGGCACTCGATAATCTCGATGCCGAGGTTCGTCGCGCAGCGGTCACGGCGCTCGCAGAGACGCCCGGGCCCGAAGCGCGACAGGCACTCGCAAAAGCTGTCGGCCACTGGGATCCGGAAACTCGTCGCCATGTCATCCGGGAAATCGGTCGCGTAAAGGCCGCCGAGGCAACTCCGGCACTCATTCGCGTCCTGGAAGATATAAACTTCCTTGAGAGGAATCATGAGCTCAGGAAAGAAGTCATCAAGAGTCTGGAGTCTCTCGGCTCGCCCGATGCGCTTCCGGTGCTCAGACGGTGGGCGAGACGAAAATTCGTATTCGGGCAGAAGAACAAAGAGCTCAGATTCTTGGCCCGTAGGGCGATACAACATCTGTCGGACATGGAGAAGCGCTAAACGAGGGAGTCGATCTGCGTGAGTGACCACGAGGACCTTGACCGCGATCTCGAAACACCTGAGGAGATCGCCGCACAGACCGCGGGGTCTGCAAAGGCGCCGTTTGCCACGCCCAAGAAGCTGGCCCGGGCAAAGGAACTTGTGCGCGCGTTCGCCGTATCGCACACCAATGCGCAGCTGTACCCCGTGACCCACCCGCTCCTTGGGCAGTCGATGGATGAGCTCGTGTCCGCCGTGAGTTCGCTCGGCGAGATGGGATTCCTTGAGGTAACGATCAACCTATACAAGGCAACGATCTTCGTTGAAAACCAGGTGTTCCCCGAGGAGAGCGTCACCTACCGAAAGCTGACGGCGGAGCTGCTTGAGCGCGGAATCTCCGCGCTCACCTTCAAAGAAGGCTTCGCCCGCGAGGACGCTCAGGCTCTGGTAAGCCTTCTTGCCGAGGAGAAGATTCGCGATATCGACGCGGGTCGGGTCTTTCTCGAGCAGGCCGGCGTCACCCATGTCACCATCGCCGAGACCACCTCTCTCGAGGATCCGGAAAAAGAGTCAAAGCAGAAAGAGAACAAGGCCCGTGCCCGCGAGGTCTACGACTCAGGCGTGGCCGCCATGCAGGATGTGGAGACCCAGACCAAGCTCGGGCGAGCATTCGAGGTCACTCCCTTGCAGCAGGTAGTCAGCTCGATGCTGGACAACCTGTTCCAGGACCCGGCAGCAGTGCTTGGGCTCACCGCGATCAAGAGCCACGATGACTACACGCTCAACCACGCCATCAATGTGTGCATACTGTCGCTCTCGCTCGGTGGCGCACTCGGGCTCGATGCCGATTCGCTCAAGTCATTGGGCCTCTCAGCGTTGCTCTACGACCTGGGCAAGGTTCGAATTCCGGAAGACATCCTCAACAAGCAGGGCCCCCTCACGGGTGATGAGTGGCAGATCGTGAAGTCCCACGCGACCGAGGGCGCTGACTTGCTGAAGCGCATTCAGCTCGTGGATCAGATGCCCATGATCGTTGCATTCGAACACCATCTCCGTCACGACCTGCAAGGCTATCCGGATGACGGAACGCAGGTCCCCGCGCAAACGCAGGAGCAACATCTGTTCTCAAAAGTCGTCGCATTGTGCGATGCCTACGATGCAATGACTACTCGCCGCCCGTTCCGACGTGAGATCCGTCCTGACAAAGCGCTTGCGGTTCTCATGCAGGGTCGCGGCAAAGCCTATGACCCTTCGCTGACCAAGGCGATGGTCGCAATGCTCGGAATCTATCCCATGGGAGCGATCGTCAAGCTGGATGACGACTCGACCGCCGTGGTATTTCGTGTCAACAACGACGACCTGTTGCATCCGCGAGTCAAGGTGCTCGCAGACGCCCAGGGTCGTTGGTATGGCGATCCCGAGGTGCTGGATCTACGAGTGATCGATCCGGCTACCGGACAGTACGCCCGCATGATCATGGAGGCGGTTTCAGCCACAGAAGCCGGTGTCGACGATGTCTGGCAGTACTTGTAAGAGAGCCGACAGGAGAAGGAGTTACTCCTTGTCTTCCGTGAATACCTCTGCGGCAGCCGCGAGTCTACGCTCGAGCGCGGTGATGCGTGCCTCGATATCACCAAATGCCTCGCTCGGGAGCGCCGCGCCCTCAGTCGATGCTGCGGCCGGTCGCGCTGCGCGACTGTAGACGAACCTCGCGTAGCCAAGCCCAAAGGTCACAGCGAGCGCAAAGGTCATCACTCCGAACCGCGCCAACGAACTACCGCTCGCAATCGCCCATCCGGTGCCATAGAGCATGGTAAACACCCCGCCGAGCAATAGCCCATTGCTAATGATTCGGAGTTCCTCGGAGCGAATGAGCGAGATGCTCATCACGAGCGTGGCAAAGAGAATGAGGACGATGCTGGTGTTTCTGCCCCAGTCCTGTTCGTCGTTCTGACGTTCGTCTTCAAGCGCACGAATCTCCTCGCGAACCTGCTCGAGCTCCGCTGCATCGGCGGCCGAAAGCTCACCCGAACCTGAACGTGAGAACTCAATATCTTCCTGCTGCTGATAGAGGTTCTGGAGTTCGGAGTCCATCTCCTGATAGGGAGACGGATAGAACGTGTTGACGCCAACCCCAATGAAAGCCGTCAGCATCAAGCCGAGAAAGAATGCAAAGATCACCTGAAGCGCATTGCGCTGTCTGTCACTGCTCATCTCAATGCCTCCGATTGCTCGCGAGGCGGGCACGAGACCCAACCGCGCTACCGATACGGTTCCACCCTGGAATAATGTGCCTCACCATTGATTATTGCCTGAAAATCGCTTTTCTAGCGCGTGCGTGGCGCCTCGAAGCGATAATAGGCCGCAAGGAGCAACACCGCCCCAAGAACCGATCCGATGATTCCTGAGAGCCGCAGTTGGAATGCTTCGCCGAGAACCATGCTCAGGAGCGCTCCGCCAACGAATGAACCAGCTGCTCCCGCAACGAGCGCCTGGGTCCAATTCTGCATTGCAGCGCCGCGGCCGAGGATCATCTGGGCGATCAAACCCGCGGCAAGTCCCCATAGCAGCGTTGCGAGCAGAAAGAGTTCCACGCTCGAGCCCCTCTCCGTGACGACATCCAGCGCCAAGAATACAGTCCAATCCTAGGGCAGCACGAGCGGATGCACCACTTGCGCGACTTGGCTACGCGATCTTGTCGTCGGCTACGTGATAGTGCGGATCCTCCATGATATTGACCTCCATCATGCCCCTCGCCTCGCTCAGCAGCTCCAGGCAGTCGGGGCTCAGGTGGCGAAGGTGCAGGCGCTTTCCAACAGCCTTGTAGCGAGTGGCCAGCGCATCGATTGCTTCGAGCGCGGAGTGATCGACGACCTTAGAGCGCAAGAACTCGACAACGACGTCGTCCGGATCCTCTTTTGGTGTAAACAGGGTCTGGAATTCGCCTGCCGAGGCAAAGAACAGCGACCCTTCGAGCTCATAGACCCTCCAACCATGCTCGTCATCATGAATCGTGACGTTGATGTGTTTCGCATGCTCCCAGGCAAACACGAGAGCGGCGATCACCACACCGGCCACGACCGCTATCGCAAGATCAGTGAGCACCGTGACGATCGTAACGCCCACCACGATTGCTGCGTCGGAGCGCGGGATGCTCCGCAGTGCCTGAATGCTCCCCCACTCGAACGTCTTCTCTGCGACCACGAACATGACACCAATGAGCGCCGCAAGTGGGATCGCTTCGATCAGCGTAGAACCGAGCACGATGAACGAGAGCAGAAATCCCGCAGCGGCGATTCCTGAGAGTCTCCTGAGCGCACCGTTGTTGACGTTGATCATGCTCTGACCAATCATTGCGCAGCCACCCATTCCACCAAAGAGGCCGGTCACGATGTTGGCCGCACCTTGAGCAAGGCACTCCTTGTTGGGGCGCCCGCGAGTGTCGGTCATCGTGTCGATGAGGTTCAGTGTGAGCAAGGACTCGATCAGGCCGATGACGGCCAGGATCACCGAATACGGCAGAATGATTCTCAGTGTCTCGAGGTTGAACGGCACCATCGGCATGTGAAACTGAGGCAGGCCGCCCGCGATTGAGCCAAGATCTCCAACGGTCTTCGTATCGAGACCGAATGCGATGACCAGTGCCGAGACTGACACAATACCCACCAATGTCGCCGGCACCGCCTTTGTCACCTTAGGGAAGAGGTAGATGACTGCCACGGTGAGCGCAACGAGCCCGACCATGACGTAAAGTTGAGGACCCTGCATCCACACGGGTGTCCCGCCTGGGCCGGGCACCTTGAAATGACCGAACTGGGCAAGGAAGATGACGATGGCAAGTCCGTTAACGAACCCCAGCATCACCGGGTGAGGCACCATCCGAATGAATTTGCCCAGGCGCGCAAGACCGAACAGGACCTGCAGCACGCCCATGAGGACGACAGTGGCGAACAGATACTCCACCCCGTGATCGACAACGAGCGCGACCATCACCACGGCGAGCGCTCCCGTTGCGCCTGAGATCATTCCGGGGCGGCCGCCAAAGACAGCGGTTATCAGCGAAATCATGAATGCCGCGTAGAGGCCTACGAGAGGATCGACGTGCGCAACGAGTGCGAATGCGATCGCCTCTGGGACAAGTGCAAGAGCGACCGTCAGGCCACTCAATAGATTCGTCTTGATCTCCTCGGTGGTGAGTCCGAACAAGTTGATACTCCGTTCATGGGGACAAGGGCGCGCCTGCAGATCATCCGGCTCGGCCGGACGAATCGAGTTCAAGAGGGTCGTGCCGAGAGCGAGACACCGTGTGCCAGCCGCCAAGAGGCCGTTCGATGTCGCGCAGCGGAAGGACGGATACTACCGTCTGAAGGGGCGCTTGTCACGTGTGAACAGTGCTTGCTTCTCGAGATCGCGTTCAGCCAATCAGCGCAATCCGGCAGCCGGGATTCTCAGGGTGAAGGTCGAGCCGACTCCGAATTCGCTCTCGCATGTGAGACTGCCGCCTAGGATCTCAGCAAGGCTGACGGAGATCGCGAGGCCCAGACCAGTGCCCCCGTGCTTTGCCTCAACGAGCGACTCAGCCTGATAGAAGCGCTCCATGACATGCGGAAGCGCCGCTGGGCGAATCCCTCGGCCTGTGTCGGAGACCGCAAAGGCGATTCCCTCGTCATCTCGTTTCACAATGACCGAGACGCTACCTTCATCGGTGAACTTGACGGCGTTACCCACGAGGTTGATCAGAACCTGATTCAGCAGTCGCGGATCGGAATCAATGACCAGATCGTCGGGCTCAAAGGTCGACGCAAGCTCGATCTCTTTCGCTGTGGCCAGGGGCCGCATGAGTTCCATGATGCTGCTTGTCAGCGCAGGCACATCAACCGGCTCGAGCTTTGCCGTTGTCACACCCGCCTCGATCTTGGAAAGGTCGAGGATGTCGTCGATAAGAGACAGGAGATGCCGTCCTGAGTCACTGACCATACGAAGCTGCACCCGCTGCTCCTCATTGATGGGACCGGCCAGACCCTGCAAGAGAATACCCGTGAATCCGATAATGGAGTTGAGCGGAGTGCGCAGTTCGTGACTCATCGATGCCAGGAAGTCGCTCTTGGCACGAGTGGCTTCTTCGAGCAGAAGATTCGACTCAATGAGTTCTTCATTCGAAACAGTCAGCTCCTCTGTGCGTTCCTGCACTCGCTCTTCGAGCTCGGTATTCAGGCGGCGAATGTCATCTTCAATCCGCTTGCGCTCCGAAATGTCCCGCGTCACGGACAGGATGCACGGCTCTCCCCCTATTCCCATGACTCGGGCCGACATTATCCCCGTTGTGACACTGCCATCCTTTCTGCGAAACTCGGCCTCAAGATCATTCACAGCACCGTCTGTGCGCAGTCCTGAGACAAGACGCTCCCTGTCGGCCAGGTCGCACCAGATATCGATATCGTATGAAGACTTCCCGGCAACGTCATCATGCGTGTACCCCGTCAGCTCCGTGAAGCCTTCATTGACGTCGATGTACAGACCGTCAGATAGCCGATTGATATTGACCGCGTCGGGCGTGAGATGAAATGTCATTGAGAATTTCTGCTCTGAGCGCTCGAGTGCCTCCTGGGCGCGCTTGCGCTCGCTAATGTCGCGCGTGATCCCGTGAACTTCCAGGCGACCCGTCGACGCGTTTCGACGACACGAGGCCACTACTTCAGTCCAGATGCTCGAGCCGTCCTTACAGGGCTGCTCCAATTCAATCGTCTCAGAGACTATCTGTTCGCCTTCGCTTGCCAGATACTCCGCCACGTTCGCACGCAACATCTCTTTGGTGTGCTCTACATACTCCGGCAGAATGGCGTCGGCGAGGGACTGTGCCATAACCTCCTCGGGAGTGAACCCGCGGAGCTTCTCAACCGCCGGGCTTATGTAGATGAATCGCATCGTCTCGGGATCGAGCGCCCAGACAACGTCCGAGGTGTTCTCGGTGAGCGTGCGGTACCGCTCTTCGCTCTCACGCAAGGCGCTCTCGACAATGGTGCGCTCGGAGATGTCGGTCACCAACACCGCAAACTGGTTGTGTTTGGGCGAGTACGCATATGTCGAGTAGTACCTGCCGGTCGTTTCCAGGTAGTTCTCGTAGTAACTCGGCTTGCCGGTCTGCGCGACTTTGCCGAAGTTCTCGATCCAGTACCTTTCGATCTGCGGCATCACTTCGGTGATTCGCTTGCCGATCGCGTCTCTCGTGACGCCCAGCAGGCGCGTGTAGCTCTCGTTCAAATCGAGGTAGATGTAGTCGATCGGAGTGCCTGCGTCATCTGTGACGATCTCGTGCAGTGCCATCCCCTGATCGATTGATGTGAAGAGGCTCCTGAAACGGGCCTCACTCTCAACAAGCGTCAACTCTGCCTGCATCCGCTCGGAGACGTCGACGATCGAAGTCATGAAGTAGAGAGCCTCGCCACCTTCGTCGCGACTAAGGTGCGTGTGCACCTTTGCCCAGACCGTCTCGCCATCCTTTCGAAGGTAACGCTTCTCGAAGTCTGCTTCTTCACATTCACCCGAAAGCAGTGCGTCCACATGCGCTTGCGAAAGCGCAACGTCGTCCGGATGCGTCAGTTGCATCCACGTGGATGCATCAAGGAGCTCTTCGCGGGAGTATCCGAGCAGATTACAGAAGGCATCATTGACCCGAATCGCACCGCCGGGGTCCGTGATGGATTGAGGAATGAGCGAGTGAACGAAGGCATACTCGAAAGGATCCATGTGTTGAGACAACGTCTCCTCCATCGCGTAAGGCGGCACTGACGTCGCCTCACAACACGGTTGCGACTGCCGGTACGGCACGGCACCCAAGCGCTGCGACCTTGCCCTCATTGTACCCATGTGGGGGCGTCGAGGGCTCCATTGGGCGGGAAGAGGCGTTCAGGGAGACAGATCTACACCAGGCGCCTGATTCCGGGTGCGCGCGAGATGAGCGCCGTCAAGCCAATTGAGGTAGCTAGTGCCACTCCAAAGAATGCGCCGACGAAGAGTGCGCTATTCCACCAGGCGCCGATGCCAATCGCACCCACAGCAACCCTCATCCAGTAGATGACGAGGGGATGTAGTAGGTAGGCGCCATAGGACAAGCACGCCACGGTCTGCAACACATGCTTTCTTGGCATGAGTCGCTGGACACCATGCCGACCGACAGAGAGGGCGAGGCCCACAAGGCCGAGGATTGACGAGCTGATCAGCACGAACTGCCAGAGCCGATCGTAAGGACGCGGCGGATACCAGAAGCCCGTTTCCCTGGAAATCAGCATCGCCACCCCGAGAAGGATGGCTGCGGGCCAAGCCCAGCCAATGGCTTGATCGACTCTACTGCGACGAATCGCATACCATGCCCCGAGAGCCATGTACGGCATATGCACGACCACATCAACCAGGAGTGGGCTGAAGGCGTCGAAGTGGGTGACCACCTCCAAGAACGCGACTATCTGAGGCCCGAACCACACGCGCAGGATGATGAGCGCGACCAACAGGGCCTCTGGTGATCTCCGCAAGACAGCATGCGCCATCGGAGTGAACGCGTAGAAGACGATGATCATCGGAACGAAATAGAGGTGATACCACACGTGTCCGTTGACAAGGAGCCCCACGTAGTCCGTCAGGATGGCCGACACCCCCCGTGGGAATGGGGCAACGTTGGCCATTGGCCTGAGTAGATAGTAGAGGGTCGCCCACGCCACATACGGCACGGCGATCGCCATGAGACGCTTGCGCGCAAAGCTCACATAGCCGTCCCTCGACCAATCCCGCACACGTCCCCACACCAGCGCACCTGATATGAAGATAAAGAGGGGGACCGCATAGTGCAGCCAGTGGTCGAAAATGAGAGGGATGTCCGGCGAATCTGCCGTAGAGCGGTTGCCCAGATAGGCCGCCAAAACATGGATGAGAACCACCGTGGAAAGCGCAAATACGCGCAACTGGTCGTATAGAGGATCTCGTGTTCTCACATCCGGTGATGCGTGCGGCATCTCCATCACGTGTACTTTGTCCTGACCCGGCATGCTGTCACTACCCTACCTCGCGTGGCGACGCCCGAAGACTCCCTAGTCACCTCAATAGGACAAGACGTACCAACTTCTGGAACGTCTCCGCGAGAACTCTAGCAGAATGTAGACGATCTACCCGCAACTCTGGCGACATAGTAGGATCTATCGCGATGCTGGGACTGACTCCAATCACCAAGACACGAGATCCTCAGCCGCGGTAGGGCGCCGAGCCCCTAAGGTTACTCCGTGAGGTGCGCACTCTTCGGGATTCTCAGTGTGAACGTCGACCCAACGCCCAGTTCACTTTCGACACTGAGGCTCCCGCCCAATGTCGCCGCCAACTGCGACGATATGGTAAGGCCAAGCCCTGTACCGGGACTCTTGGCCCAGTCGGGCTGATCAGCCTGATAGAAGCTCTCCATGATGTGCGGCAGGTCAGATGAGCCGATGCCGCGTATGCCCTGAACGAGCGACCTGAGATCGATGTCCTCGATGTTTGTTGCGGCGCTTCCCGCCTCGATCTTGGACAGGTCAAGGACATCGTTGATCAAGGAAAGAAGATGTTTGCCGGATTGGCTCACCATGGTGAGCTGCGTTGCCTGCTCGTCGCTGACAGGCCCCGCAAGACCTTGAAGCATGATGCCGGTGAACCCGATGATCGAGTTCAGGGGGGTTCGGAGCTCGTGGCTCATGGATGCGAGAAAACTACTCTTGGCGAGGGTCGCCCGTTCGAGTTCGGTGTTGGTTTCCATGAGCTCCATGTTCATGTCAGACAGCTCTTGTGTACATGCGCTGACACGTTCCTCAAGATCCGCATTGAGACGCAGGATCCTGTCCTGGGCTTGCCTCCGCTCGGTGATGTCCCTTATAAAGCCGGAGAAACGTCCGCCGTCAGCAGGCAGATACGAAACGCTCACCTCAACATCGTAGAGCGATCCGTCCGAACGACGATGCTGGGACACATACAGGTCCTGTCCCCGTGCGATGATTCGACGATTCTGTGTGTCGATCTCCTCCGGAGTATCTCTCACCTCCAGTTCGGAGATGTGCATCCCGATGAGCTGCCGTTGAGTGTACCCGCTCATCTGACAGTACGCCTGGTTGACGTCATGAAGTCGATTGTCAGGTCCGTATGACCAGAACCCGTCCATTGTCGTGCGAACAGCCTGTTGGAAACGCTCGTTGATCTCCTCGAGGTTCTGAGCAATAGCGAGCCGCTCAAGCGCGGCGTGGGCGTGAAGCACGAAGCGCTCAATCACCGATGTCGGCACCTCAACGTTCGGCCGCCTCGCACAGACGTGGATGTTTCCAAGGACAGAGTCACCGTCGGCGATACCTCGCTCGCGGCGAGCTCGGCAAAGCCTCCCTCGACTTTCGAGAGCTTGGTTCCAAGCATTTGGTCCCTGTGCTTAGGGACGATGATCGAGTGTTTGTCGACAATCTTGAACCCCACAAGTCTGGCCGCCTTCGCGAGCACCGAGTCGTCCAAACCATAGAGGCCACGGGTAATGAAGTAGTTCATATCGGGGGTGATCTCGTTCACGATGACCATCGAGCCGGGCGAGACGTCAGTCAAGAACTCGCCGATGACCTGGTACACCTCGTCAACGCCACGGCAACCCAGAAGCGTGGTCGTGGCATCGGCAAGTTGCGCAGGGGGTGAAGACAGAGCTGTAGCCGGCTCTGATTCGTCGATTTGAATGCTGCTGCTATCGCGCATCGATCTCGCCTCGGCAAGAATGCAAAGTGGCACGAATCAGAGGATCTGACGAATGCGCATCTTAACGAAGAGCTTCCACTCATACCAATACCCGAGAAGGGCATCCGTCATTGTTGGCGGTCGGACTCGTGGTCTGGTTTCCACGCCTCCTTGCCGGCTAGACCGCCCGCGGCAGTCTGAGCAGCCGTGCGTTAATGGCTACTACCACGGTGGATAGTGACATGAGTGCGGCGCCGAATGCGGGAGAGAGCACGACACCAGAGTTGTAAAGCACTCCAGCCGCAAGCGGGATCGCGATGATGTTGTATCCGGTGGCCCAAGCAAGGTTCTGCTGCATCTTGCGATACGTGGCCTTCGACAACGACACCACATTAGCAACATCATCCGGGTTGGACCGCACGAGTATCACGTCTGCGGTCTCAACTGCCACATCCGTTCCCGCTCCCACGGCGATGCCAACGTCCGCCTGAGCCAGGGCCGGGGCGTCGTTGACCCCGTCACCGGTCATGGCAACGACCTTACCTGTTGCCTGCACCTCTTTGACCTTTGCGGCTTTGTCCTGTGGAAGCACCTCCGCGTAGAAGTCATCGATTCCAATCTGCTGAGCGACCCAAGCGGCAACTCGGGCATTGTCACCGGTCAACATCATGGCTTCAACGCCCATCTCGTGGAGTCTTCTCACCGCTTCGGCCGATTCAGGTCTGATCAAATCCGCCAGAGCCAGGAGCCCTACCGTCTCGCCGTCGACGAGTACGAACACGACGGTCTTTCCCTCCTCGGACAATGTGTCGAACACTGCCGAGTCCGGGATTTGTGAGCCTGCCTCTACCAGATAACCTGGTGAGACCACCGCTGTCTTGCGCCCCGAAACGACACCTTGGGCTCCTTTGCCGGGGATGGATTCGAAGTCCTCGCTCGATACGATCTCGACGCCCTTATCCTGCGCTGAACGCACGATGCCCTGGGCCACCGGATGCTCGGAGCGATTCTCGACGGATGCAGCGATGGCGAGCACATCGTCTTCCGACATGTCTCCGTAGGCGATGAGGTCCGTGACACCGAACTCTCCACGGGTGAGCGTCCCCGTCTTGTCAAAGATCACCGCGTCCAGATTGCGTGCGCCCTCGAACGCATCACGATCACGTATGAGTAGTCCGTTGGATGCGGCCAATGATGTTGAGATTGCAGCAACGAGCGGGATGGCCAGACCGAGAGCGTGCGGACAGGTGATGACCATGACCGTCACGGTCCGTGCGAGCGCGAACGTTGACGACTCGCCTGCTATCACGTACCAGGCAACGAATGTCACGACTCCACCGATCAACGCCACCGCAGTCAGCCACGCAGCCGCACGGTTGGCCAGGTTCTGGGTCTTCGATTTCGACTCTTGCGCCACTTTCACAAGATCTATCACCTGCGAGAGGAACGACTCCGCTCCCGTCGCCGTGACCTCGACCGTCATCGAGCCTTCACCGTTGATCGATCCGCCGATGACCTCATCATCAGACCCCTTGGAGACCGGCTTGGACTCTCCGGTCATCATTGACTCGTTCAACGACGTCCTGCCTTCGGTGATCCGTCCGTCCGCGGGCACCTTCTCGCCCGGACGCACGAGAATCCGATCCCCAACGAGCAAGTCCCCGAGCGGTATGTCTGTGACAGAGCCGTCATCGGCCAGTCGATGGGCATCTGAGGGCATGAGCTCGGCAAGCGCCTCGAGTGCACGCGATGCCCCCATCACAGAACGCATCTCGATCCAATGGCCGAGCAGCATGACGTCGATCAGCGTAGCCAGTTCCCAGAAGAACACGTCTCCCGGCAATCCGAAGACAACAGCGGCACTGTAGACGTAGGCGGTCGTGATCGCCACGGCGATCAGAGTCATCATGCCGATGCTGCGTGACTTCACCTCGCGTACGAAGCCCGTCAGGAAGGGCCAGCCACCGTAGAAGAACACGATGGTGGACAGCCCGAACAGCACGAGCATATCTCCGCGGAACTGGAATAGGTCCCCGAGGCCTAGAAACCGTTGTATCAGGGGTGACAACGAGAGAATCGGCACCGTAAGCGCTAGAGAAACCCAGAAGCGGCGCCGAAAGTCGGCGATCATGTGCTCGTGGCCCCCGTGATCAGAGTGACCGGGCGAGGCCTGCCGTGATTCATCCGTACCCTCATATTCCGCGCCTGCGTGACCACCGTCGTGTTCACCGGTTGCCGTGTCCATGGCTGCCCCTTTCTGGCTGCTCACACATTTCTACCATGTGTTGCGGCAGCAAGTGCATCGAGCAACACCCCTCCCGTTTTCATCGTGCGCAACCCCTGCGGGGTGCGCAGGGCTATCACCGATCACTCATTTCCGGCCCCGGAGAAATCGGGAACCGCCCGATCCTCGGCCTCGGTCGCATCTGCCGCGATGCCGTTGGTCCGGATGTCTTCGATGAGCCACTCCATCTCGCTAATCTCACGAAGCTGAGCTGCGATAATCTCGTCTGCGAGCTGTCGTACACGATAGTCCTCGATACCCGCACGCTCGCTCGTCAGAATCGCGATGGAGTGGTGCGGGATCATCCCCTCCATGTAGTCGCCGTCGTCGACGGTGATCTCACTGCGGGCGAGCCAGATGCCAGTCACGAGCATGACTGCAGCGAGAACGAACACACCGATCTTCGCGTTCGTGTTCGAATACATGCCGAGCATATAGCCCATCATGATCGCCATCATCGATCCACCCATGGCGATAGTCATGAACAGGCGCATCTCGCTAAACCACCAGTGACCGACAATCTCATACGAATTCGCATACGTGAGAAAGAACATCGCGACCATAGATGTCGCTATCATCGCGAAGAACCGCAGGTAACTCGATGCCTGATGTTGTTCTTGGTCCTGCATAAGCTACTGACCCCCTTCATTGGCTGCCGGAACAACCCAGTACATACCCCGTAGCAAAGGCGTGGTGGTCAGAGACGGACTTGAGCCGCCGCCACGCGGATTCTCAATCCGTCACTTCATGCAGGTAGTGGCCTCAAGAACGCCAGGATTCACGTCCGCAGTCTGGGGCCGTCGGATTGCGGGTACCAACTCCCCATCTGAAAGGAGCGGACATGCATCGACGCATACTGATTGTGGTCATCGCGATCTGTCTCAGCGTGCTGCTGTTGGTGAGTGTGGTTGCATGCTCGAGCTCCACCAGCTCGGACGGCAACCAAGATGACGGTAACGGCATGATGAATGACGACGGGTCGAGCGGCGGTCAGGACAGCGGCATGATGAATGACGACGGGTCGAGCGGCACCACGAATAGGCCGTAGATCGAGGACACTCTAACGCAGCTCAACTCGTAAGAAGGCCCCGCCAGATCGGCGGGGCCTTCGTCATTGCTGTGGTGGCCAGAGACGGACAACCATGAAGCTAGTGTCGCGTGTGTGTTACGAGCATTGCCGTCACGCGGAGTAGTACCTACTCGTGGGAGCCGTCTGCGAAATGCAGAGGCAACTGGAGCGTAAACTCTGAACCGGAACCTGGCGTACTTGTGACGGTAAGACTCCCGCCAAGGAGATGCGCAAGCTTTCGCGAGATGGGCAGGCCCAATCCCGTTCCGTGCGGCTTGGCTTGGCCCTTCATGGGTATCTGCTCGAACTCATCGAATATGTGCTCTAACGCGTCTTTCTCAATACCGACTCCGGTGTCGGTCACCCTTACTAACATCGTGTTCTCTCCGGCACAGTCGATCCGGCACTCCACGCTGCCATGTTCTGTGAACTTGACGGCGTTGCTCAGCAGATTGAGTACTATCTGAGTGAGCTTCTCCTGATCCAACATCGCCCTGCCACAATGAGTGCATTCCGCCTTGCACGGGCTGAATCGCAGCTCGATGCCCTTCTCTTCAAACTGCGGGCGCACTTGCTCGAGGGCATCACTGCAAATCTGCATGACGTTCGTCTCGCGTAGATCGACGCTGACCGTTTGCGCCTCGATCTTTGACAGGTCGAGGATGTCATTCACGAGCCCCAACAACCGTTTGCCGGAAGCCTGGATCATCGAGAGTTGCCGCCTTTGTTCCTCGCTAACCTCTCCCGCCATCCCGTCGAGCATGATGCCGGAGAAACCGATGATCGAGTTCAGCGGCGTACGAAACTCGTGGCTCATCGACGCGAGGAACTCGCTCTTAGCCCGGTTCGCCTGGACAGCTTCTGCTGCACGCTCCTCAACGAGATTCTCCAAGTTCTCGTTCAGATGCATGAGCTCCGCGTCGATCTTCTTGCGTTCGGTTATGTCGTACGTGGTGCCTGTCCAAAGAATAGAACCGTCCGCGATGAGTCGTGGGGTAGACTCAAAACGAGCCCAGAGAACTTCCCCTTGGACAATCAACCGTCCCTCCCACAGAAAGGGAACCATCCCGACATTTGCCGCCACATTAATACGGGAGAAGTCCTCCCGGTCTTCGGGATGAACCGACCCCTCGACGATTCCGGGATTGTCTTGGTAGACCTGTCGGTCAATCCCTAGCAGTTCACAGAAGCGGTCACTGAAGAACTCTACGGAGACGGGAGAGTGCTCTGGATTGACCCACGCATCTTCTGCCCACTGTTCTCTTGGGCATACACGTATGCGGTATACCCCTGAAGTCACACTGTCGACCAAGTCCAGATAGAGTTCGTGCTCCTTGCGCAGCGCCTCCTCGACTTGCTTGCGCTCGGTGATGTCCGAAAGAATGCAGTGTGTCTGCTTGAAGCTTCCGTCGGAGTTATATCCAATGCGACCCTCAAAGCTGATCTCGTGCTGACTGCCGTCCTTGTGCATCATTGGAAACTCGGAATGGATTGCGCCTCTCTCCTTGAATAGTGGGAACCGAGTACGGAAGGCTTCTGCGTACTCGGGAGCGAGGAAGTCCCCAAACCAAGCGCCAATGACCTCTTCGCGCTCATACCCCAGAGCCTCCAGCCAGGCCGGATTCACCTCAATGAACCGACCGTCTTCGTCAAGGGACTGATATCCAAGCGGGGCCCGGTCGAACAGTACCGCAAGGCGCTGCTCGCTTTGGTGAAGGATTTCCCGAGCGCAAACCCGCTCGGTGATGTCTGAGATTATCGCGGCAAACTGACCTGGTTGAGGCGAGTAGGCCACGATTCCAAAGTGCTTGTCCAACTCACTCGCGTAGTCCTCGAAGCGAGCAGGCGTTCCGGTCATTGCGACCGCACCGTAACGCTCTATCCACACAGGCTCAGTGCCAGGCATGACCTCGAGCACTGTATGGCCAATGACATCCTCTCGCTTGAGTCCCGTGAGGATCTCGAATGCGGGGTTCACTTCCAGAAAGCGGTAGTCACATGGCGCGCCGTGCTCATCGAGGATGATTTCGTGCAGCGCGAGTCCTTCAACCATGCTGTCGATCAACAGCTGATTGCGCTCAGCGCTGTCGGCGAGATGGTTGTCCACAGATGACGTGCCACAAGAATCCTCGGTTGGCCTGGGCTCTTGCTGCTCTCTTGAGTTGGATTCGCTCATGGACGCCCTGTCTTGATGTCGGATTCAACTTGAATCTGAAGCCATCTAAGCAATCATAGACCCGTGAACGCGCGCTGCAAAGAACGGCTGCAAGAACAGAGGACACTCTGCGCACGCTTTCAGACCGAGGTTCCGAACGAGGCCCGCAAGCGCGAGACTCCGAACGGTTCTTTGAGCATTGCAGCAGATCCCCGAAACAGGCTCCCGCTCGCAGAGTCAAACCCCAACATCGGCGTGTCGCTTCAGATAGATATCGCCAAATCGCGAATGCAGCCAGACAGCATGATGCGGAGAAGTCCGACACGGGGACACTCAATCCTGGGAGAACGGCCGGCCAAGCCAAAGAGGCGGAAGTCGATGTCACGCGTGTCACTTGGCGGTATCGAGCATGAGTTCGTCCACTGATCACATTTCAAGAGGATGCATCCCGATGCGAAAAGAGAGGCCCCGGCATGTCCGCCGAGGCCTCGATAGTGCCTGATTCTCAAAGTTGTCGGAAAGTCGTGCTCGCCGCAGCCGCTACTGCGCCAGGTAGCCGCCGTCGACAACGTACTGACTACCGGTGACGAACGATGCCTTGTCGGAGAGCAGCCAGATGACTACCTCGGCAACTTCTTCCGGCTTGCCCCAGCGGTTCATCGCATGCTTGGCCGCGATGAAGTCCCATAGATCGCTGCCCTTCTCCATGCCGGCCTGCGCTACCAGTGGCGTATCGATGAAGCCGGGGTGTACCGAGTTGACGCGGATGTTCTGCGTACCGTACTCGAGTGCCGCGTTCTGTGTCAGTCCGATCACACCGTGCTTGGCAGCCACGTATGCGCACGACTGCTCGAAGCCGACAAAGCCGAGGATCGAACTGATGTTGACGATCGAGCCCGATCCCGATGCAACCATAGCCGGCAACTCGGCACGCATCCCGAGGAACACGCCGCTCAGGTTGATTGAGATGACCTTGTCCCAACCGTCCACCGGATACTCCCCGGTCACTGCAGCGGGGCCGCCGATGCCGGCGTTGTTGACCGCAAGGTGCAAGGCGCCGTACGTGTCGACGGCGAACTTGACCATCGCCTCGACTTCGGACTGTACGGCGACGTCTGCATGAACGAAAGCGGCGGAACCGCCCGCAGCCTCGATCATCGACACGGTCTCGGCGCCATGGTCGTCAACGACATCCGACACGACGACCTTCGCGCCTTCCCCGGCCATTCTTAGGGCGACCTCGCGACCAATGCCCGAGCCGCCGCCCGTTACGATTCCAACTTTGCCATCTAGAAGTCCAGCCATAACGAACCCTCCCAGCGTTGTGTGGGATTCTGTGCGCTATTTGCGCTCCCTATTCATACCCTGACCAATATGGAGCCGAACCAGATGGGGAGGCTGCTCGCCTCTTCCTAGGCATGTCTCTAGGCTCCATTCAGTCACTCTCGATGTACCGTATGTGTAATGTGAGGCATCAGAATCGGCCGTTTTCGGCCCTTTTGGTAGAGCACAGCGATTGAGCTCTCGAATCGCCTAATGAGGCTCATAGCCGAATAGCGGAGTGTAAAATCCCAGGTAGAACGCAGAAGAGCCGCCCGAATGGGACGGCTCCTCGAAAAATTCTGTGGTGGCCAGAGACGGACTTGAACCGCCGACACGCGGATTATCAATCTTGGAACTGTTGCAGGTCAAGCCGAAAAAGGGCGGACTGGTGTCACGTATGTCTTACGAACACTGCCGTCACGCGGAGTAGTACCTACTCGTGAGAGTCATCCGCGAAATGCAGCGGCAACTGGAGCGTGAACTCTGAACCGAAACCGGGCGTACTTGTGACGGTAAGATTCCCGCCAAGGAGATGTGCAAGCCTCCGCGAGATGGGCAGGCCCAATCCCGTTCCTTGCGGCTTAGCCTCATCCTCCACAGGGATCTGTTCGAACTCGCTGAATATGCGCTCGAGTGCGTCTTTCTCGATACCGACGCCCGTGTCGATCACCCGTATGAATACTGTCTTCTCTCCAGCACAGTCAATCTTGCATTCCACCATGCCATCCTTCGTGAACTTGACGGCATTGCTTAGTAGGTTGAGCACGATTTGCATGAGCTTCGCCTGATCCATCATCATCTGGCCGCGATGGGAGCACTCCTCTTTGCACGGGGTCAATCGGAGTTCAATACCCTTGGCTTCAGCCTGAGGGCGCACTTGCTCGACCGCATCACTGCAGATCTGGATAACGTTCGTTCTGCGTAGTTCCACGCTGACCGCTTCTGCCTCGATCTTGGACAGATCGAGGATGTCGTTCACGAGCGATAACAACCGATTACCAGACGCCCGGATCATCGCGAGCTGTCGCTGCTGTTCCTCGCTGACCTCTCCCGCCATCCCGTCGAGCATGATGCCGGAGAAACCGATGATCGAGTTCAGCGGCGTACGAAGCTCGTGGCTCATCGATGCGAGGAACTCGCTCTTGGCCCGGTTCGCCTGGACGGCTTCTTGTGTGCGCTCCTCAACGAGGGTCTCGAGGTTCTCATTGAACCTGCGTAGCTCCATCTCCGCCTTCTTGCGGTCAGTGATGTCACTAAACACGACAATCGCAGCTTCTATGTTGCCGTCGTCATCGAGAATCGGAGCCGCATTGCCGATCACCGTGCGCTCACTGTCCTCTGATGCACGTATGATGAACTCGCGACTCGACTTCTCCCCATACTTGATGGCCCTGGCAAGAGGCACTTCGTCGACCTCGAGCGGTCTGCCATCGAGATCGAAGAGTTGCCACATCGCTACGTATTGGTCGGCATCGACGCCGTTGACGATCGACCGCTTGTCGCCTCCCCGCATCATGAGGCCCGCTTCGTTCACATAGCGCAGTGCGCCGTCCGGCGCGTCGGCGATCGCAATACCCGCAGGGCTGTTGTCCATTGCCGCCTGAAGGATTGCGTTGGTCTGACGCAGCACCGTCTCAGCCGCCTTGCGCTCGGTGATGTCTTGTATGAAGACCACGTAACGTCCGTCTGCATTATGGTGGTACTGGGCATTGATCTCGACGTCGTACTCACTGCCATCCTTGCGGCGATGCCGTGACTCGAAACGGAGGCCAGCCCCGGCCGCGATCTTCTGAAAATGCTCGTCGATGCCTAGCTCGGTCTGAGCAGCCTCCACATCATCCACTCTCATCTTGAGCAACTCTGCTTCCGAGTAACCGCTCATACGGCAGTAGGTCGCGTTGACTTCAAGCAGCCTACCTTGCATGTCAGTTAGCCAGTAGCCGTTCATCGCCGTCTCGATGATGGTGCGGTGCCACTCCTCACTCGCAAGAAGGGCTTCTTGCGCGGCAATCCGATCCGAGATGTCTTTGGTCGCAGACAGGATGCACTGCTCCCCTTCGACCTCAAGGATCCTCCCAGACACGAGTACCGTGATGATGGTGCCATCCTTGCGTCGGAATCGGGTCTCGAAGTTGGTCACCGCCCCATCGCGCAGAAGGTCTTGCACGAATCGCTCTCGATCGGCTGGGACAGTCCAGATATCGACGTCGAGAGATGTCTTGTTCTTGATCTCCTCTTCGGTGAAGCCGGTGAGCTCTGTGAAGCCTTGGTTGGAATTGACAAAGAGACCGTCAGACAGGCGGGTGATGTTCATCATGTCAGGTGAGGTGCGGAATGCAGCCGAGAACTTTTCCTCGCTCTGGTTGATCGCCTCCTCCGCCTGTTTGCCCTCGGTGATGTCGAGGATGATGCCGTACCACTTCGTTCCACCGTCTTCCATGCGCTGTGGTAGCGCATCGGACAATCTCCACTGGAGACCCTGCCGAGGAAGTACCACGCGGAACTCGACATGAAACGGCTTGAGAGTGCGCGCGGACTCCTGGATGGAATCGGCGACGTAGTCATAATCGTCGGGGTGCAGACGCCCAAAGACCGGGGTTGCGTCCTCCTTCAGCTCTTCGGGAGAGTACTCGTAGATATCGTTCATGCCCGGACTCGAGAACGGGAAGGCGGAACTCCCGTCGGGGTGCAGCTGGTACTCGTACACCACGCCAGGTACCTGGTTGGTGAGACCGATCAGTGCATCCCTGCTCTCGCGAAGTGCATCTTCGGCCTGCTTGCGCTCGGTGATGTCGAGTGTCACGCCGACTGAGCGGATGATCGTGCCGGATGCATCTCTCTCGTGGTCGCATCTCTCATGAACGAACCGAACCTCTCCGGTCTCCTTGTGCACGACCCGATGCTCTATCTCGTAGTGATCGGCATCTTCCTGAATCGAACCCGTATAGGCCGCATCCACTGCCGCGCGGTCATCCGGATGCACAACCCCAAGGAAGGTCTCGTAGTTGACACCACCTTGGCCGAGAGGAACGCCAAAGATGCGATAGGCTTCGTCAGACCAGGTAAGCTTGTTGAGGGGGAGATCCATCTCCCAACTACCGAGATGAGCGATCTTCTGGGAGCGATCCAGGAGCTGCGCCTTCCTTCTCAACTCATCCTCGACCCGCTTGCGCTCAGCGCTGTCGGCGAGATGGCTGTCCGCAGGTGCCGTACCGAAAGAATCTTCGGTTGGCCCGGGCTCTTGCTGCTCTCGTGAATCGGATTCGCTCATGGATTCCTTGTCTTGATGCCAGACTCAACTTGAATCTACAGTCATCCTAGAAGGCATATACCCGCAATGGGCTGCGACAGAGAGTACGTCTAAGCCCGAAGAGACCGATTTCGGGGCTCAATTGGTAGAGCCTGACAACCACGCATTTCGTGGTTGGTTCACGGAGCGAAGCGCAATAGCCGAGGAGAATCCGCAGCTCAACACGCAAGAAGGCCCCACCAAATCGGCGAGGCCTTCGTCATTGCGGTGGTGGCCAGAGACGGACTTGAACCGCCGACACGCGGATTTTCAATCCGCTGCTCTACCAACTGAGCTACCTGGCCATCGCTAGTGCCGGACAATAGTACCGAGCGGGCCCGAACGGGTCAAGGTGGCTCGGGCAAGCTCCGGGCTCCTCGGCAGACGCGATTATGGCATGAGGTTCTGGACTCTTGTCTTCACCGTCTCAGAGAGGGCTACGGGACCCCCAAAGAGCATTGCCAGGTCGGGGTCGTTAGCTGCAATCCCCATATAGGCCGGCGCAGACAACTTGCCCGGCTCAGTCAGGAGCAGTGCGCCTCCTCGTTCGCCCGTGGCCGCCGCGCCGCTCAGCGCATCGGGAAACGCAAGGCCGGTTGCGACCCCAACGAAGTCCCACGATCCCCAGCCTCGGCTGCCAACGCAGTAGTTCGCGACCGCGAGCGCAGTGTCATAGCGCGTCGCACCCGAGCGACGCACGACGGTCGTTGCCCCGCCATTGAGCCTGTCAGCCGCCACGCTAACAGCAGAAGAAACTGCGGCGGGACCACCGGCCACTACAACGGTCGTGATGTTGCGTGACTCGATGAAGTTCGCTGCCGAGGCGTCGAGTGTCTTGGAACGCGTCAGTAGAACCGGAATGCCCTGGGAGAATGCATACGGCGCCACCGCGAGGGCATCAGCGAAGTCATCACCGCGCACGAGGAATGCCGTATCTGACGCCTTGATCGAGAAGAGCGTATTGGCCACGGCAACCGCCGTCTTATAGCGATTCGAAGACGCCACCCGCTTCACAGTCACGCTGCCAAGGAAGTCCTCGAAGAAGCTGCTGACCGATGTCGGAATCGCCTTCTCACCTCCGACCACGTAGATGGTATCGACACCAAGTCGCTCCATCTCATAGGCAGCGGGCAGAAGAGACTGTTCCCAACGAGCCGAGGAACTCGGAACAAGCAGCACGGGACAGTCAAGCGCACCGGCCAGTGAACTCGCCGCAAGTGCGTCTGGGAAATCCGAGCCCGTGGCGAGCACGACATTCGAGGCACTCTCAAACGTGCTCTTGCTGATTGCGACCGATGTCAGCCAGCGATCCACTCCCGAGACGCGAGGAACGTTCGGTGACGACACGCTCGCGCTTAGCGCGTACGTGCCGCTATCGATGGTGCTGAACGCCTCGGCGTAGTACGTCCCGTCGCCGGCGGGCGGGCAGAAGAAGCGGATCGAATCGGTGCCGCTGCCCCAGTCATAATCGGTCAGCGCATCACCACCCCACACCGTGGTCGTTCCGGGTCCCCACAGCGTGAGATCGAAGTCTCTCCCCGACTGGGGCGCCATGGTCACGTAGAGTTCCTGGCCCTCGACCAGATCGACTGACCAGACGTCGTTGGGATCGCTTTGCCAGTTCAGTGAATCCGACAGGCCGCTTCCCGGGAGCCCGGCCTTGGCAGATGCAACATCCGCATCGCCGGTCAACGCGGTGGCGGTGTAGGTCGCCGTGTAGGCAAGCGTGTTTGATATCCAGTACTGATCCGAAGGAACGTAGAGCACCAGGTAGTATGTCCCGCCGCTCGCCGAGTAGTAGGTCAGGCGGTCTCGAGTCGAGGTATAGGGCACCGAGAAGGCGACTGAGACATCCGAGCTGATGCTGGTGGATCCGGGCGCATAGAGCTCGGCGGCAACCCACGCTCTCGAAGCAAACGCTGTTTCAGCAGTGAATATCTCGCCAGCACCGATATTGACCTGGATCACATCGATCGGATCGCTGGACTTAGTGAGCGTATCGCTTACCGGCGACACCCTCACGATCCCGGGTATATCGTCGTCGCCGCCAGCTGCGAACACGGTTGCCGGAAACAGAGCTGTGGCGAGAGCCGCGGCAAGCAGCACCGAGCTCAGCTGATGAAACGACGGACGGATCGGGCGGGTCATGTCGTGGGCCCTTCTTATGGGATCAGCGAACGCAATTTGTTGCGCACAGCGTCACTCACAGCAACCGGGCCGCCAAACAGCACCATCACGTCGATGTTGTTGCGATGCGCGGTCACTGCCGTACCGCACGCGTTTGAGAGCGTCTTGGAATCAGTCAGCAACAACGGGCCTCCATACATGCCGCATGTGGCTCCACCTGAAAGCGCGTCGGGAAACGAGACACCGGTAGCAATGCCAATGATCTCCCACCCGTTGGTCCAGCCAAATTCAGAGATACCCTCCTGGGCCACGTCGACGGCTGTTGCGTATCGATTGCTGCCGAACCAGCGCTCAACCTTGTCGACCGGGGTGAGTTTGTTGATGGCGCCGGCAACGTCCGAACTGACAGCCGTGCCGCCGCCTGCGATGTAGATGTTGTCGATATCGTAGCCCTTGATCGCGGCCTTGGCGTAGCTGTTGAGCGAAGTGCTCTGAGTGAGCAGCACAGGAATCGCTTCGTGATAGGCAAACGGCGAGACCGCAAGCGCATCAGCGAACGCGTCACCGCGGACAACGAACGCCTCGGGCAACGTGGATACGCCGCGCAGCTGTGCGATCTTCTGCGTGACGCGATACGACGTGTCATAACGATTGCTGCCGCTCAACGGGACAACATTCGTTACGTACTTTGCGAGTTCGTTGCGAATGGTATCGCCCACCACTTCCTTACCGCCAACTACATAGACCGTCTCGATTCCGAGTCGGCGGACTTCGGCAATCAGTTCGGGTGCGACCCTGCTCTTGTCAGTAAGCAGCACCGGTCCACCGATCTCGCCGGCGAGACCTGCTGCGGACAGCGCATCGGGGAAACTCGATCCGCTCGCTACGACACATGCCGGGGCGGTCCCGAAGGTGCTGCGGCTGATTGCATATGAAGTCAGATAGCGATTTGCGCCGGACAGACGCGGGGTGAGCTCTGTCTTGAGACTCCACGCCAGACTATAGTTCCAGTTGACTAGGGTCACCGGGAACGCCGGCTTCACCTCTATCGTGAACGAGCCGCCGCCCGGCGGAATCAGGTATTCGATGTGCTCCTTTGAGGTGTTCACATTCTGTGACGCGAGAATGAGGTTTGCGGGATCCTTCGAAGTACCAAGATACAGCTTCAAGTCAATCTCGGAGTTCGCACTCGTTGAAGAAAGATCGAGCCTGAGGTACTCCCCGCCAACCGCGTCGATGCGATAGAAGTCAGTTTCGTCACTACCTCCGACTGATCCGGTCTGCGGTGTGGGCGTGACAGGAGTGAGAAGCGGGGCAGTTAGCGGGTCATCATCCGGCTGCGGCACCGCACCAACCGGCACCGCGCTCAGGCCAACGAGCAAGGTTGCCGCCAGGGCCACCCGAGTGAACCGGAGCATGATTGATTCGTGACGCATAGTTCCTCCTTGATTACAGGGGTGAGGGCCCGGTGAAGATGTCGAGCACCCGGTAGTTGATGGTGCTCACAGCCGAAGACCCACCGATCACGTACGACCGGGAGATGATGTACGGTGCCGCACCATAGTAGTCCGGACGGGGCGCTGTTCCCACATATGAGGGGTTGAGCAGGTACGGAGAAAGCTTCGTGCTTGCGGTCAGCAAAATAGGAGCGCGAGCGAATCCACAGAATACCCCTCCAGCAAGAGCATCGGGGAAATCCTCACCGCTGGCCACTCCAATCCTGTGAAAATCCAGCGTCTTGAGGGCCGTGGGGTTTGATGAGGTTCCCACCGTCTCGATATCGACCGTGGGGCCCGTGGCCCATACTGCGAAGTTCCTGGCCGTCTGATAGCGATTGCTACCTGCAACGCGACGTACATGCCTGGAACCGCCGAGAATCGAGCGAATCTCAGACTCAACGGCACTGGAGACCACTGCTGTCCCCCCCACGATCACCACGTCATCAATCCCAAGGAGTGAGTCAGCAAGTGCTCTTCTCGTGTCCTGGGAAAGAGTCGAGCCGTCGGTGAGGAGAACCGGAGCAACATTGTAGGTGGCCATCGGGGAAGCAGCTAGGGCATCGGGGAACTTGCTGGAGTTCACCACGAACGCAAGTGGCGCGGTCGGCCCATAAGAAGCCGCTTCCCGCGCGACCAGACGTGCAGTAGCCACTCGGTTGCTGCCACCGACCCGCTCGATCGAAACGCCCGGAATCGCATCAACCGCCTTCGCGACAGGGTTACTGATTGCAACGGGCCCGCCAAGGATGTAGACCTTTGTGACCCCAAGCCGAATAAGCTCATTCCTTACCGAGGAGGGCAGTCTGTCACCGCGAGTAAGCAGAACAGGTCCACCGACGGCGCCGGCAAGCGTGCTTCCGGAAAGCGCGTCAGGAAACGAGTATGCGTTTGCAATGAGGGCTATCTTCTTGTCGGGCCCCGTGGTGGGAAAGCGCTCCTGAGAAACGTCGATTGCTGTCGCGAGGCGGTCTGCGCCGTACAGGCGCGAGAATCCGCCGATCTTGTAGCGAAGGGTGTAGGAACCCGCGAGACTGCTCTTGGGTGAAGTCCATCCTCCATCGAAGTGATAGTAGGGCCGCACGCGAACGTAGTACGTGCCGACTCCCTCCGGCTTATCCTCCGGAATGAATACGACACTCGAACTGCGTCGCTCGAACCAGATTCCATCGTCATTCCACTCGACGGCCAGAGGGTCGGTCTGCGTGGTTTCCGGCGTAACCGTAGACTCAACGAGGGCTGCAGGCGCGGTATAGTCCGGCTCGGCAGCCGAGTGCACGGGGCCGTATATCTCGATGACCGGATCCACACGATTCGACCCACTCACCGCTTCGAACAGATAGGACTGCGCGAGGTCAATGTCTTTGTCTGTCACGGTGAAACGAACCCAGTCTTCATCGGCAGGTTGTGTGCCTGCGGGCACGCTCGTAAACGAACGGCTCTCGGAGCGCGGAGACGAGCCGAACCAGTTGCGATCCGGCGCGAAATACGCTGTGATATCGCGCGCCTGTGCTGGCGTATCGTCGACTTCGAGCGCATCCTTGGCAGTGGCTGCGAATGCCGTTGAGGCAGACAAGAGCACACACAACAGGCCCGCCACAGCGACACGCATGAACCACCCGCGATTCAAGCCGTATTCAGTCAAGCTGACCCGTTCTGTCTCAGCCCTCATGTCCAAGCCTCCAGATACATGCGCACGAGCGGTTCAACTGCTGCATATATCATACCGTCTCGACGCGAAGAAGCATGAAACGAATGGCTGGATCACCTAGATTGCACGATCGTGTCGCTCTGGGGCTCGTCGTAGACAAAGAGCGACAAGAAGAATGACACGATGCTGACAACGATGCTCCCCCAGAACGCGGGCCAGAAACCGTCGACCACGAACCCGATGCCGAACCAATTCTGTGATACCCACGACGACAGCCACAGGACCAACGCATTCACGAACAGGAGACCAAAACCAAGCGTCAGAATAATGAAACCGCAGGCGAGAAAGGCCAATATCGGGCGGAGGAATGCATTGAGCAGGCCAAGGATCGCCGCGGTCGCCGCAACCGCGATGAATGCCCGGTTGTCGGCGATCTCGATTCCGGGAATCGCGAGCGCTGCCACAAAGAGCGCTATCGCCGTGATAAGCCATCTGATGAGCAGCTTCATGCGGGGGTCCTTTCGAGTGTCCGGACAGTCAGGAATGCCGTTGAGTGTGAGATCACCAAGGACTACTCCCCGACATCGATACTGACCGTCGATCCGGCATCGACCATCGTGCCCGCCACCGGACCCTGAGCGATCACCTTGCCCGCATTCACAAGGTCGCTCACTCTGTTGATGTCCGGGACCAGGCCGACCGCTTCGATCTCAGTAATAGCGTCATCCTCGGTCTGACCCACTACACCGGGGACACGAACCTGAGCGGGCGCACCGGCACCAGTCGACACAACGATGGTAATCTGCGCGCTGGCATCGACAGACACGCCCGCTTCCGGAGACTGTGAGATAACGTTGCCCTCGGCAACGGTACTGCTTTCGGCCTGATCGACACGAACGCTTAGCCCCGCATCTTCAATCGCAGTCGTGGCGTCGGTCTCACTCATCCCGACAACTGCCGGGACCGAGACGATTTCCTTACCTTTTGAGACGGTGATTGTAATCGGCGAACCGAGCGGTGCTTCGGTGCCGGCACCTGGCACTTGTTCGATCACGAGACCCGCCTCAACATCCGTATTGAACTGGCGCTCAGTAGTTCCAAGTTCAAAGCCGGCATCACGAATCGCAACGACAGCTTCACTCTCCCCGACACCCACGACATCGGGAACAGCGGCGAGCTCGCCGCCGGCGAGAACGATAGTGACGTCAGCCCCGTCCCGCGCCTTGTCGCCCGCCGAAGGATCTTGCGACAAGACGGTGCCCTCGTCGACATCTGACGAGAAGTTCTCGCGATAGGACACATCGCCGAGCATGAGTCCCGCGTCTTCGAGCGCGAGTTGCGCCTCATCGATGGTCATTCCGGAAAGATCAGGAACCTCGATATCGCCCTGGCCAAGGAAGTACCACGCCCCGAGTAGAAGCGCGGCGACAATGATAAGAATCCCCGCCCAAAGTCCGCCTTTGCCCTTCTCGGGTGCGGGCGCCACCGGAATCTGCGTGTCAGCCACAGCAGCCATCTGTATCGTTGCGCCAGTGGCGATGCGGCCGAGCTCGGCACGGAGTTCCTCGGCAGAGCCATAACGCTGGGCTGGGTTCTTTGCCATTGCCTTGGCGATCACGCTCTCCAGCGACGCGGAGACTTCGGGATTGACCCGGCGCGCGGGCTCAAGTGGGCTCGATACCTGCATGGAAGCGACCTCCATGGCGGTCGCCGCGTCGAATGGCACGCGTCCTGTGGCGAGGTGGTAGAGCACCGCACCCAGCCCATAGATGTCCGACGCAGGCGAAGCACCTTCGCCGCGCGCTTGCTCAGGACTCATGTAGTACGCGGCTTCGGGTGGTGCGGACTGCGGCAGCACGATCGCGTCGGCACTCGCAGGCAGACCAAGGCCGGCCACCTTCACGTCCTGGCCGCCAATCTGCACGATCTCACTTGGGCGCAGATCCCCGTGCGTGAGATTGCGTCCGTGAGCGGCCGAAAGCGCTGCCGCGACCTGCGCGCCCATCTCGGCGACCACCGCGGAGCTGAACGGACGTCCGCGCTCCTGTAGGGCGGACGCAAGATCTTTGCCCTCCACCCACTCCTGGGCGGCATAGAAGGTATCGCCGTCCGTGCCCCAGTCAACGATCTTTGCGACGTCGGGGTGTTGGAGCGTCGATGCTATCTGAGCGCGCCCCGCAAAGCGATCAGCATCCGCTTGAGAGCGCGCCTTTGCCGTTGCTACCGCCACTTTCGTCCCTGTGGCATCTACGGCAACGTATGCCTCTGTTCGTCCAGCTACACCGATTGAGTGACTCGGTGTGTACTTTCCTCCAATGAGTTCAGCCATTCCCCCGACCTCTCACATAGCCAGCTACTGTAAGAGTTATTACCCCATCCACAGGTGTAGATGGGCCGCAAAGACCCTCACCTGGCGGTGACTCGACCGAAATCGGCGGGTGAGAAGGCCGAGACAGCAAGAGGCCGGGGGCCTAATGGCCTCCGACCTCGTAGTGTCTATGGCGGGAGTGACGGGGCTCGAACCCGCGACCTCTGGCTTGACAGGCCAGCGCTCTAACCAGACTGAGCTACACCCCCGCGTGGGGTGCGTCTACATATCGTAGACAGCAGACGGGATGATACCAACCCACCGTGCCCATGTCTACATACTGGGCCGAACAATGTCTGCGAGGACTTCCACACTGGCAACGAATGCGCCCATGAAGCTCCGCCACGCCCATCCTCGAACGGGTTGTCAGAGTAGTACAGCGGCTTTCACTCAACGGGTATATGTGTAGCGAGTTGCACGCTCACGACATGACGAAGCAGTAGAGTGATGGCGATAGGAACTCCATAACGAGTCCGACCGAGGGGCGTGATGAGTCTGTCGTTTCTTGAATCGACATCGGTTTTCGGCGTTGCGCTCTTCCTATATTGGGTCGCAATACTTGTCGTGCTTGTCAACGACGGTCGCAATCCAACCAAGACTCTCGCATGGCTCTTTCTGCTCGCCGTATTTCCCGGCTTTGGACTCGTGTTCTATTTCTTCTTTGGACGGAACTGGAAGAAGAAGACGGCACATAGCGCCTGGATTCGTGAGCTTCACACCATCGGGCCGCCAGTGATGGAGCGAGTTCGCAACCGCTACGCAGCCGAGTCCGCCGAGGCGCGCCAATGGTCCACCGAGCACGGCTACTCCCACCTCACCAAGCTTATTGAATCCTCTGACGGAGCAACGCCTCTGCCAGCCTACGACGTTGACATCATCCCAAGCGGCGAGGAGAAGTTCCGTAAGCTCCTGATCGATATCTCACGGGCAACAGACACGATCAACATCCAGTACTTCATCTGGGAACGAGACGAGCTCACGGCGAGGCTCTTGTCTGCACTCCTCGAGCGGCTCGCCGCCGGCGTTGAGGTGCGAATGCTCAATGACTTCATTGGTAGCATTTGGTACAGAAAGGACGAGATCAAGCGAATGCGCGCCGCAGGCGCAACGGTGAAATTCGATGTGAGAGATCTCGGAAAGATCAACTACCGAAATCATCGCAAGATCGTGGTCATCGATGGTGTGCTCGGCTACACGGGCGGGATCAATGTTGGCCAGGAGTACATCGATGGTGGCGACAGGTTCCCGTCATGGCGCGACACGCACGTTCGCTTCAGCGGCCCGGCCGTTGCCGACCTACAGAAGCTGTTCGCGACTCGATGGCATCAGGCGACCGGTGAGAACTTGTTCAACGAACACTTCTTTCCTCTCGAGTACCCCGTGGGAGATAAGCGCTCCCCCACTCAGGTCGTGGCAACAGGTGTTGAGACTCCTTTGGAGCCCGCGCGCCGTGCTCACGAGGTGGCAATGGGGCTTGCTAAGCGTCGGATTTGGATTCAGTCGCCCTACTTCGTGCCGAATGAGCCAATCTATGAGGCGATTCTCAATGCGGCGTTGTCCGGTCTGGACGTTCGTCTGATGATGACCGGTTGGCCAGACAAGAAGATCGCCTGGTATGCCGCAGAATCGTACTTCCGCCCCGTGCTTGAAACGGGCGGTCGCATCTTCCAGTACAACGCAGGCTTCTTCCACGCAAAGACAATGACGATCGATTCGGAGTTGTGCGCCATCGGCACGATGAATCTCGACATCAGAAGCCTTGAACTGCACAAGGAACTCATGGTTTGGTTCTATGATCCTTCACTGGCCGCACAGCAGGACAGCATCTTTGAAGCAGACCTGGAGCACTGCGCTGAGATCACCCTGGAACAACTCGACGCCCTCACACCGCTACAGGTCTTTCGCGACTCGGCCGCCCGTCTCACGTCAAACCTGCTGTAGCGCGCTCACAATGCGTGGCCAGGACCACTGTGAGAGAATCGCACCAGGACTGAGACGCAAGCAAGAACCGCAGTCAATCCTTCAAGGAGGGGTAGCGGGCCGTGTTCAAGCTACCGGAAGCCATCAAGCAGCATCCAGTGGTGCGCCACCTGAGAACGACCTGGCACGAGTTCGGCCAGGATGGCGGTGTTCGGCTGTCAGCTGCGATGGCATACTACATCCTGTTCGTCATGGCTCCGGCGCTCCTGCTGCTCACCAGCCTCACCACCCGCTTCCTGGGTTCCGCGAAGGAAGGTGGCGTTCTCTATCAGGCTCTTCAAGACGTGCTCGGCGACCAACTCGCCGGCTACTTGTTTGGCTTTGCAGTCACGACGGCCGACGCACGGGCGAGCGTGACCGTCAGCCTCCTTGGAGGCCTGGCTCTCGTATATGCCGTCGCCGTCTTCTACAACAACATCCAGTCCGTCTTCAATCGGATGTGGCGCGTCAGGGTGCGACCGGGCGCGCAGTGGACCACGATTCTCAAGACTCGAGTGCGGCGCTTCACGGTGATGCTGCTGCCTGTTGCCGTGCTGGCAATCGCAACACTCACAACAACAATCGCAAATTGGCTTGAACGCTTGCTCGGGAGCGGACTTCTCAGCGGGGTATTCAGCACCCTGCTCTCAATAGGCAGATCCTCAATCGTTGTCTTCGTGTTTGCATGGCTCTCATTTGCGGCGCTGTACGCCTTTCTCCCGGATGCGCGTGTGCCACGGAAGGTAGCCATATTCACTTCGCTCGCCGCAGCTACCGGCTGGACGCTTGGAACCTGGCTGTTTGGCCGCTATCTGAGCTGGAGCAGCGGGGGCTTTTCATATGGGACCGTAAGCTGGGTTTTTGTGCTTCTCATCTGGCTGAATTACTCGTCGCAACTTGTGCTCCTGGGCGCGAAACTCAGCAAGGTCTGGACTGAATCTCTTGATGGACAGGTAGACCCATTGCCATACGCGGCCATCGTCAAGATGGAACTCGAAACGCCCGAGTGATCTCGGACGTCTCCATGTCCAATACTCCGATAGTCCCTAGCTGAACACCCCGAACGCCACGCTCGCGACATAGAGCAGGGTCATGCCGAGGAGTGCGATGCTCGCCTTGAACGCCGGTGTGCTGTTGCGCCACCCAAGCCAGCGCCATTTCCAGAGTGCTTCACGCTGCTCGACGCTCAGCCGGTCGGTGATTGGAGCCATCGGGTGTCCCTTCTTCTCGCTAGCCGTATCGGCATTGCCCACGTGCAACATGAACAATCGCAGCCCGGGGCGGGTAGAATGGCAATAGCCGCGCACGTGACAAAGGAGAAGCATGTCGGATTCGCAACAGACAGACCGGGGAATACTCGCCGTCGCCGCCAAGGGCAAACGCGTCGTCGCAGGAGTACTGCTCGCGCTCATGTTCCTTGTAGTGCTGATTGGAACAGCCGAGCTCGTGATCGTTATGGTTCGCGAGATTGTCGCGAGCGCCAGCGGTCTCGACGCGAACTCGTTTCTGCTTTCAGAAGCGAGCCTGTTCGCAATCTTTGGGTTGTTCCTCAACGTACTGATCGCGGTCGAGCTGATCGAAACCGTAGAGGTCTACTTCCGCGAGCACACCCTGCACGCGGAAACCGTTCTCCTCGTGGCAATCATCGCAGTGGCCCGAAAAGCGATTCTGCTCGACCTGACCTACTACGAGCCGTTCATGGTGTTTGCACTTAGTGGAATGATCATCGCCCTCGGCGTTTCGTACTATCTGGTCAAGAAGACGGTGCAGCCCGTCTGACATGAAGAAGGCCCCGACCGAGTAACCGGCGGGGCCTTCGGGTCATACACGAGGTAGTCAGATCCGTGAGGCGCTACTCGGCAGGGAGCACGCAGGTGCCACCGTTGCCACCCATGCCTCTGCCACCAGCACCGCCGGCACCGCGGCCGCCGCCGGCACCCATGCCGCCACAGCCACCACCGAATCCACCGGTCTCGACAGAATCGACACGCTCCGTCACGCGCTCAGTCATGTTCGCAAGCGCAGCCGCTGCCTGCTCCTCTGTCATCGTGCCATCAGAGACCTTCTCGTCGAGCAGCTCAGCTCGTGCGTCAAGCGCGCCACTTACTACGGTCTCAGACGAGATGCCCTCAGATTCGGCGATGTCACCGATGGTCTCTCCGGCAGCACGACGATCCATGATCTCTTCGAGATCGAGTCCCGTCAGATCAGCGACAATATCGATCATCCGCGCTCCGGCGTCCCTGATCGATCCACCAAGCGCGTATCCAAATCCGCTCTGCGCAGCGGCCGGTGCGTCGCTGGCCGGAGCCGCAGACGCGAAACCAACGCTTCCGACCACCAACCCCACTACCAACATCGCCGTTGCGAGTCCTGCAATCCTAGATGCCTTCATAGAGCCATCTCCTTGTCCGGACCTGAGTCCTTCTGGATGTAGTGCGAACTCTACGGTTCGCTTCCTCGTACTCATCCATTCTCAGCCCGAACGCGTACACGCACATCAGCCCAGGGAGGACACTTCGTGTACTCCCGAGGGTGTACCTGGCGCCATTCGCGACTACAACCCGAGACCCATCTGCCCTGGCGGCGGATCGCCCGCAGGATCCCCGGTCGCCACGCCATCTTCGCGAGGAGCCACCAGGTCGCCAAGGATCCCCGCCATCTCGCGGGCATTGCGCGGGGCGTAGTCGTGCTTGCAGTTGTTGAACATCACCCACACACGCTCAGTGTCCTGCGCAAGTGATGCGATAGAGAACTTCCATTCGGAGAGTTCATCAGGTGTATAGAGGTAGTCGAACCGATCCGCGGCTGTCTCCGTGGGAACGCTCCACATCTCGCGATTG
Source organism: Actinomycetes bacterium (assembly GCA_024637115.1). Classification (GTDB taxonomy): domain Bacteria; phylum Actinomycetota; class Coriobacteriia; order Anaerosomatales; family JAGXFU01; genus JAGXFU01. Next base: position 94,151 of record JAGXFU010000015.1, on the reverse strand, counting down.
CGTCCGTGCAGCCGAACGTACGCCTGTGGTGCGGTCGCTGCGGTCACGGGCGGCATTGCCGAAAGTCCGGGTCCATAGGGAGCATCAACGCTCACGTACGTGAGGTCCTTGGTGGCAAGAAACGCCAACGTGCGTGGCAGCTGGTCGCCCTCGACCCACGAGGGATGTCGGAACTCTACGAACGTCGACAGCCCGTCGAGTTGCTCGTGGGCGTATTCGATGTAGCGAAGGTTCTCATCGCGGTGCGCCCGGTTGGCGGTGAAATACGGCGGGAACTGCATAAGCACGCCGCCCATTTTGCCGGCTTCCCTGAGCGGCGCCAGTTCGCTGACAAAGATCTCAAAGGCGTGCCGCACCATCTCCTGCGGAGGATTGCGGATCCGCCCGCGCTCCGTGACCTCATAGTCATACTCCCGAAGCTCCGGATGCAGTGAACGCTCATCCACCTCGTGCCCGGTCATGAGTCCGTACGCCTTGATGTGAAAGGTGAATCCGGGCGGAGTGCGCTCGGCCCATGCGTGCGCGTAGTCCCGCCTCGGCAGACCATAGAAGGTCGAGTCGACCTCCACCGTGTCGAAACGAGCCGCATAGTAGCGCAACCGCGCTTCTGCCGAGGAGACCCCGGGCGGATAGTACGCCTCGATCATGGTCTTGTCGGTCCACGAACACGTACCGATGACTACGTCACCCATAGCGCACGCCCGGCGGGAGCCTCATGGGCATCCCCCTACTCCCCGTCCATCGGGGCGATGTAGGTGATGGCATTGACCGCAACAGCAACGAACTCCTGCTTCTCGCCGATCCGGTAGTGCTGACCCCGCTCGGTGATCTCCACCTCGGCCAGACGAAGAAACTTGTCATCGTAATGATTGAGGTAATCGGATAACCGGAGCTGCGTATCCTCATCATCCTCCGGCTTGAAGATGAATCCCTTGAAACTACGCTCAGCCGTCTCAACCAGTACCTTGATCTTACGATACTGCGGCTCATCCATAGTGTTGCCCCTCCCCCGAAGTGCATTGGCGAAAACCTACCACACGCGTCGTGACTTGGGTATCTAGAGCTATGCGGCCGCGCAACACCATACCGACATCGAACGCAAGGAGCACTACCATGCAGGTAACTGTCGATCACGAGCTCTGTATCGGCTGCGGGGCATGTGAAGACGAGTGCCCCGAAGTCTTCTCCGTAGGCGAGGACGGTCTGTCCCGCGTTATCAACAGTGACATCGATCCACGGCTGTTTGGGGCGGTGCGCAACGCCGAGGACTTTTGCCCGGTGAGTGCAATCTCCATCACTGAGTGAGCACGCGAGCGTCTCCTGCTGGTATGCTCGTACGCAGGGTTCCAACGGGAGGGGCGAACGATGGCACGGGCGGCATTCTGTTCACAATGCAACGCAAACGTATACGTTACCGACGACGGACGATGCCCCCAGGGCCACGGTCCCGAGTCGCTCTCAAACTTCTACGAAGTCACCGAGGAGCCCAGCATCGCGCCGAGCCCTGCGCCGGTCGACCAGCCGCCTGCCTACACTCCTAAGCCCTCGCCCGCGGCTGCGGCCTATGCCGACGCCTCGCCGGTCGGAGCCAAGCCCAAGTCGAAGCTGCCCATAATCATCGCAATCGTTGTGGGGCTACTCCTCTTGTGCGGCATCGGCTCCTGTGTCGCCATCGGGATGTTCATGAATGTTGCCGAGACTAGCGTGACTGATCTCGAGACCGCCATCGATGAGGAGATTGCCGCACTCGAAGACGAAGTTGTAATCGATGACAGCGTAGATGGCCAGCTTGCTGATCTTGCGGCTGCTGATACCCAGCGTATGGTGCAGCACTTCTACCCGTGGTTCGACCTCGAGACTCACTACACGGTCGGCGAGCCGGATGCCAGCGGCGCCTCCGTCTTTCATGTGATCGCCTACTACAAGAACAACCCCGACTTCTACCTCACCTTCTTCGCAACGCGCACGACCGAAGCGAACCCGGCCGGCAGCGATGTCGAGGGCCAGGCGTACTTCGACAGCGAGGCCAACGTGTGGTGGCTCCACCCCGAGACGCGCACCCACGCCCTTGACAGCGTATTTGGGCCCAGCCCTCTCATGGTGGAATCGATGCTCGACCAAATCTCCGCCGATTTCGTCTCCGCACACCCTGGCAAACTCGTGAGCGACATCACCGCACTCACCAACATGGATCTTGGGTTCGCCGGCATCGACGAGTCAGAAATCGATGACTGGTACGACGACGGCGAAAGCTTCACATCCACCTGGGTCAACGACATCGCAGCATCTCCCTCTCGCTGGAAAGAAGTCGACTACTCGGAGTTCTGAGACACCCTATGCCTGCCAAGGAAACACGCAGATTGCCTGCCGGCTACCGCATCCCGGCAACAGATGAAGCGTTGCTCGCCGAGTGCGCGGTGCAGGTGTTTCGCTCAAGCGGGCCCGGAGGTCAATCGGTCAACACGACCGACTCGGCGGTACGTCTGGTTCACAAGCCCACGGGGCTGCGAGTACAGTGCCAACGAGAGCGAAGCCAGCTACGGAACAAGCGAGAATGCGTGAGCCGTCTCAGAGCGCGACTCGATGAGATGGCTCGTCCCCGCGTGAAACGTACGGCCACCAAGCCATCCCGGGCTGCCAAGCAGCGCAGACTGGATGCGAAACGCCGAACGAGCGCCAAGAAGCGAGCGCGTGGCGCGCCGCCGCGAGACGAATAGGACTCCCTGGCAAGAAATGGCGCTGCTGCCCGGGTATGTGACAGGTCCAGGCCCTACATCACCGGTTCTGGGGCCGGCACTGTGTCAGAAGGTCCTGATGACGGCCGATCGACCGGAGCCTCCGGTGTGTCGTCATACGAGCCATGACCGTGTGCATCCGGGTTCACGGGCAGTTCCTTCAGACCAAAGAAGTCCAGCGCGCACGGAACATCAACGCTGAACGCAAGGTACAGATGCACGGTGCTCATGATGATGAAGGCCCAGTTGAGCACATAGTGGAACATGCGTGTGTACCACAGTGCGGTTGCCGCATCGCCAACGAGTCGGCCCAGCCACCAGCCAACGAGTAGATAGCTTGGAGTCACTCCAAGCAGCGGGATCTCGAACTTGAGCAGCGCGAGTCCCGTAAACGCCATCGCGACCATCATGACCAGGAACAGGATGTAGCACATCTTCTGCATGACGTTGTACTTGGCAACGTGTGGCTTGTCGTTGCTGAGGTAGCCGTAGTACTTGAGCACGCCGCCGATAGTCGCGATATCTACCTTGCCAACAGCAAACTCACGCCAGTCGGCATTGGTCTTGGAGCGGAACGCGTACCACACACGCCATATGAGCACGACAATGACGATCGTCATGAACACGAAGTGTGTTCCTCGCATGAACTCTCTCCCGCCGCTGAAGTACGGGAAGCGCAGATACATGCCTGTGGCCCCGAGGATGATCATCGAGAACATATGCGTCGCGTGCATGAACTTGGGAAGCTTGGGCGGGCGCGAATCATGCTCCGGCCAATGGCCTTCAATGAACGATTTGCGGAACCTCCCCTTGAGGATGAACATCGTGAAGTGCCAGCCCAAGAAGAGCAGCACGCCGATGTAGATTGCAACAAAGATGTTGTCGAGCCAGACGTTGAACTCAATGACGTTCATAAAGTCCCCCCTAGTGACACTGTCCCTTCGATGTCCAAACAGGACACCACTACGTTGCTTCGACAGCAGGGGGACGATTCCCTGGGAAAAGATGCAGACGGGCGGTCGATCGACTCACCCGGGGAGACGAAGGGTGAAACGTGACCCGCGACCGAGTTCGCTCTCCACTTCTATACGCGCGCCGAGGATGTCGGCGAGATGACGGGAAACGGAGAGCCCGAGGCCCGTACCATCACTCTTGGCTCCCTGATACGGATCGACCTGATAGAAGTCATCGAACACACGCTCCAGGTCCTCCTGTGCGATTCCGCGACCGGTATCCTTCACTGTCACCAGCACGTCGGAATCCTCTCGGGAGAGCGTTACGCTCACCCGCCCCGAGTCAGAGAACTTCACCGCATTACCCATCAGATTCAGGAGTATCTGACTGACAAAGAGCTCATCGGTCTGAGACAGCATCTCGCTTTCCGGGCAGTTCCATTGCATTTCAATGTCTTTGGCCTCCGCCATCGGCCGCACCGTCTCAAACATCCGCTGAGCCACTTCGGCGATGTCGACCTCACGGATCGTGGGTATGTGTTGACCGGCCTCGATCTTTGCGAGGTCAAGGATCTTGTTGACGAGCTCGAGCAGGTGCCGGCCGGAGTTGTCGATCATCCCGATCTGCTTTCGCTGCTCATCGTTGAGTTCGCCAGCCATCTCCTTTCCGAGAATCGTGGAGAATCCGATAACCGAGTTGAGTGGAGTCCGTAATTCATGACTCATCGCGGCGAGGAAATCATTCTTTGCGCGAGTCGCCTCCTCGAGCCGATAATTCGCTTCGGTGAGCTCTTCGTTCAATACCGCGAGTTCGTTGTTGGCGCGACTCAGTTCCTCGGTTCGTGCTTGGACTCGCTCCTCGAGGCTTGCATTCAACGTACGAATCTCTTCCTCGGATGTCTTACGCTCTGTGATGTCCTGGATGATGCCGAACATCGAGAGGGGCTGACCATCTTCGCCATGCTCCAGGACGCCAAGGCCATGTACCCAGCGTATCTCCCCGTCGCGTGGGCGGACAATCCGGTACTCAGCATCGAACGTATGCCCCTCCCCGAGTACATCCTCGGCGAAGTAGCGGGTGACCCAATCGCGATCATCGGAATGCACCACGTTGAGCCACGCCGTGAAGTCGCCTCCCGGCTCCGTCACCCCGAGCACGTCATAGAGCGATGGAGACCCGTACCAATGGTCCGCGGGGATATCAAAGATATAGTGACCAAGCCGTGCGACACGCTGTGATTCGCTCAGCCAGCGTTCGCTCGCACGCAGGGCCTGCTCTGTCTCCAGGCGTTCGGTGATCGCGCGCGCCTGCTGCACGTTCTGGTAAGCGGTCGCTGATAGTTGGGACGCCAGCAGGTAGAGTGCATCGGCGATACTCTCAAAATGCTCCCGTGACATGGCGGGCACATCATGAAACGCCTCAATCATCGCCTGTTCGTCTGCTCCTATCTCACGGGCATACGCAACAATGAGCTCCTCGGACTGCGTGTCATCTCGCACCTGTCCGATGAGCCAGTTGGCAATGTGGTGACCTCCCACAGTGATGCTTGCTCCAGCGTCCCACAGCCCTGCACTCATGCACGGTCGTATGCTCGGCCCAGCAGTGGAGACCTTGCCTAGCTCTGCATCGGACGCATAGCAGTTGGCTCGGCCGATCTCCGTCCCACGGATCAACTCATTGCAGAGCCGGCAAAAGTTGCTTGGCTTGGTGATCGGGGTGCCATCAACGTGCGTGATGATCGACGCAACCTGAGTCGCGTTGGAGAACGCGTCCTGGAGCTGCTGAATATCGTCAATAACGAACAGATTCTCAAAGTCCACATCCGTATCATCTGTCAGAGGTTGCGTTAGCGACACAACACGATCATTCAGAGCCCGCTCCGATGCCTTTCGCTCCGTGATGTCTCTCACGAACACCCAGAATCGCTCGCCAATAGCGGGTTGATACTGAACGCTGACCTCAACGTCGAATGTGGTGCCGTCTTTGCGCCGATGCACTGACTCGAAACGGTCTTCGCCTTGTTCCATTACGTAGTGCAGATGCCCAAGGGTGTCAGCCGCGGCTTCGTCCACCTCGAAATCGAATATCTTCATCCCCAGGAGTTCATCACAGGCGTAGCCGCTCATCTGGCTATAGGCGTCATTGACCTCAAGTAGGTGACCCTCAACATCAACCAGGCAGAATCCATCCATGGCGGCTTGAAGGATGATCCTGTGCCGTCTCTCACTCTCAAGCACCGCGAGTTCGGCTTTCCTGCGATCTGTGATATCGGTGTGGGTACCAAGAACACGGACTGCTTGGCCCTCATTGTCTCGCTCGATCACACGTCCGATCGATAACACCCAAATCCACTCGCCTGAGGTGTGGCGAATCCGATACTCGGTACGATACTCATCGATATCACCGCGTGTGTAAGCCTCCACGAGACCGAGTACTTCAGGGGCATCATCGGGGTGAATTCGATCTCCGAACGTCGCAAGATCGAAGGTGCCCGCAGAGGGGTCCTCGCCAATCATCGACAGATACTCGGGTGTCACCGTGGCGACACCGGTTCGCGTGTCGAGATCGTACATGCCTTGATTGGCCGCAGATAGCGCCAACCTCAGCCGCTCTTCGCTCTCCCTCAAGGCGGCGTCGGCACGCAAGCGCTCCGCATCCTTGGCTTGGCCCTCGTTCAGAGAGTGCTCTGGCATCGGAGTGCCTCCATGAGAGTTGCGTGCGAGCTTCAGCGTTCACGCGAGAGCTACTGTCAGAGATATCGTACCCCAATGACAACTGTGTGAAGGGCAGCACCGGCCGATGCGCGCAATGGCGAACTCGCACAAAGAGAAAACGCTCCCACCGGGTCCTGAGGGAGGACCCGGTGGAGCGTTTGATGTGTAGTAGTGGGCGATACTGGGTGCGCCTCGTCTCGGCACATATCCGGACTTCAGGTGTCAGTCGCACCGACAGCAGCCGTATCGCCGGCTATTGGAGCTTGCCCGACACCTGAGCCTTGACAGAGTCGCTGATGCTTCTGGTGCCGCCGAACAAGTAGCACTGCAGGATGCTCGAACGATTGTCGCTGAGCCACGAGCCTGTGCTGCGCGTGAGCGTCTCGCCTCGGGTCAGAAGCAGCGGGGCTCTGGCGCGCCCCAGCATGCCGCCCCCTGCAAGTGCATCCGGCAAATTGGCCGCCAACCCCACTCTCTCGGATGAGAGCCAGCCGTGCTCGATGGCCTTGTCCGCGATCGCAATCGCGGTTCCGTACCTGTCAGCGCCCGCCCAACGCTCATCATCCATCGCGACACGACTCCCGAAGTGCTCCCAATACAGATCCTCACCGATGGTCGCGGGGCCGCCAGCAACCACATATGCCGTCTGGGGGAGAAACGAGTAGCAGTCGCGTATCGCCTCGTCCGTGGCATCCGGCATGTGATCCTGACCCACGAGCAAGATCGGCGCCTTCATGGCCCGCGACAGTGGAGAGAGCGCCAGCGCGTCTGCAAACTTCGAGGGATCCGCCCCGTTCGCCACTAGGACCAGCTCGGGCTTCTCGCCGGTCTCCTCGATGATCCGCCGGGCGATCGCCGCAGCAGTATCGTACCTGTCGCCGGTGGACTGAATGCGGTCCATGATCAGTCGGCCGCTCCCCGCATCCAGATTCCAGAGTCGAGCCTCGGGTACTCTCGCCGGCCCCCCGACGATGTGCACGGTCACATCACCGTTCACCGAGGCGATCTCCTTAACCGCGGTGATCACCTCGCGCGGGGTGTAGTCGGTGCTCACAAGGAATAGCGGCGCGTCATAGAGCCCGCACAGCCCCGCGGCCGACAGAGCGTCGGCAGCTCCGGCGTCGTCTCCACAGGCAAGGACGATGTCATCGACTCCCGGCCAGTTCCCCTGGTCGAATCTGGTCTCGTAGCCCTCACGGGCGATTTCCACCGCCGTGGTGAAGCGATTGGCCCCCGCCAGACGCTTCGTACGGTTCAACGGGATGATCTCGATGTCATAGGTCAGATCCGCACCGGAGGATGAGATGGGATCCGAGTACAGATTCCGATAGCCGGGCTTCAACGCACACACTCGGTATTCTCGATCCAGAAGGATGCCGAACTGGTAGCGCCCAGCAGCATCCGCGTAGATCGGCCCACCCAGATCGTCCCAGGGATCTCCGCCGTCACCAAGGTCTCCTTGCAGCCACATCTCTGCCGAGGAGACCGGCGCACCCGTCACTGCATCCGTGACGACACCGGACACGCTCGCGAATTCCACCGCCTCGGACCGATCCGTTCCCGTGAAGCACGCCGCTGCAAACACGGTGCACACGAGCAGCGCACGCATCGCGCACCTGAACACCCGGAATCCGTAGTACATATTCCCCTCCCATACCGTTCGCTGAGTCCTCCGCACTCTCACCCGAGAGACCCATCGGTCCCTGTAAGAGACCCCCCACATGCGGCTTGGACGCCTACGCAATGGCGCACGCAGTCTTCCAGATTCTAGCGCATTCCACACGCACATCATCAACTTGGCCCCGCGACTTCGCATCAGCGGCCCGTACGCCGACCAAAGAAAAAGGCCCCGAACCTGAAGGCTCGAGACCTGTAGTTATTGGTGGGCGATGAGGGACTTGAACCCCCGACCTCTTCCGTGTAAAGGAAGCACTCTACCACTGAGTTAATCGCCCATTCGTGAAACACGTGCCATTCTAGCAGGGTCCGGCAAAGCGACCCAACACGACATCTCAGCAATCGCCGCTCTTAGAACACAGGTACGCATGATGACTCTTAGACTCGCCAAGGGCAAGCGTTTCCCGCCTCTGATCCGCTCAGAAGAACTCGCCCGTGAGGTACCTAGCCTGCCCACTGGATCACTCCATGGGTGACAACGCCTTGAGAGCTGCCCGGGAGATGGCCACCGGGCTTGACCCGCATACTATCGCTACACACACAGGTGCGAAGTGGGATGAGGATACCGGCGAATTCGCACTCTCGTTCCTTGGCTCCCCGGTCTCGATCACCTATCCGGCGTACGAGGTCAGCATCGCCGATCGCCCCTCGCCTCCGCACATCGCCGCCCTGCTCGTGTACTACCTGGCTCTTTCGGACGGCACGCAACCTTCCGACACGTTGATCTCCTTTGCAGGATTGCCCGAAGCGTCGTTCTATGTGACTGCGTTCCACGGCTACACGGGAGCGAGAATCGCCCGACACTTCGCGTTGGACGCAGCCGCCTTGCCCGGCGCTGTCGAGCGACTGGGTGGCGCAAGCATCTCAGGGCTTGGCGACCAGGCGTGGACCATTCCTGCCCTGCCTAAAGTACCCATCACCCTGCTCTGGTGGAACGCCGATGATGAGTTCGAAGCCAGGGCCGAACTGCTCTTTGATGAGACCGCATCACACCACCTCACGACAGACGGGTGCGCCGTGCTGGGCTCATGGCTGACATCCCTGCTTGTGGGCAACGGATAGTCGGCAATTCTACGAGCAGTGACCTCCGCCGCCGCCACAGGCGTTGCGCGCTTCCATCTGAGGCAACTTGCCAGCCAGAAGGAGCTCAACGGCATCGCCCACGCGGGGATTGCTCGGCTCGTAGAACACATCGATTCCTGCCTGCGCAAAGCCCGAGAGCGGTCGCGCGCCCATACCTGCAACGATAATCGCCGTGACACCTTCACCAGCAAGCAGGCCAACAGGCTCGAGACAGCCGCCGGAGCTGTGCGGCGGATTCGAGACCACCCGAGTGTTGGAAAGCACCCCGTCATTGATGTCAACGACCGTGAAGCAGTCGCAGTGACCGAAATGACCCGAGCGCTCGCACTCGAATCCGCCCTCGCCCATTGTGGGAATCGCGACAACCATCGTGCGCGTGTCCTGCGTTGCGTTCTCCTTGGTCATACCGTGCCCCTTTCTTTCGCGCTATGCGTGCTTGAGGTCCCCATGACGGTCGTCATCAGGACGTGCGTGACCCACCGACGTCTCCAACAGCTCCGCAAGCAGTCCCGCAAGACGCTCTCGCTCGCGCAAGTGCGTGATCCAGTCCCGTGCGAGATCGTTCGCATGAGGTGTGAGCTCGTACTCTCTGCGCCGAGGCCCGGAGTCGCCCTCCACCCAGGTCGAGACAACGTATCCCTCGGCCTCCAGACGTTGCAGCACTCTGTACAGGCCGCCCTGGTCGACATCTATGGCAGCGTCCGTCATCTCGCCAATCGTTTTTCGCAGGTCATAACCGTGTCCGGGATCTGAGAGTAGCGCTGCAAGTACAGCCGGCTCAGCAAGCGCTCCACGACCGGCACCACCTCGGCGATGGCGCTGCCCGCAACACGTTCGACCCTCGCCGTGCCCGCCGGGACTCGCGCCCGCCTGGGCGGCATAGAAGCGATCTCTCGGACCACGGGATTGGTTGAGCACGTGCATCTGCGTTCTCCTGTCTATATGCAAGATACATATATGTTAGGTACATATAGCCGAGGAGTCAATATTGTTCCGAGTAAGGAAAGGGATCGGCGCGCATAAGTGCTGTCTCATCGCCGTCTCACGCACTCCTTAGAGTTCCTGCCGAGGATAGAGGAGTAACGACTCGGCCCGACCCACACAAGGAGTGATGACTTTGAGTCGAACGAATCACGGGCGCACCGGTAGCACAAACCGCCGGATCGCCACCATCCTCGGAGCGACAGCGGTCGCGATCATGCTCGGAGCGACAGCGGTGGCTTTTGCGGCCCCAGCGATTCCGCCCGACGCCGTCCGTCCCCACGCGAACTACGGTACCTGCAGCGGCTGCCACACGATCCTGACGCCGCCGCCGGCTCCGGTTCCCGACCCGACGCCTGTTCCTGATCCCACACCTGTGCCCGACCCGACACCTGTTCCCGATCCGACGCCCGTGCCTGATCCCACACCTGTTCCCGATCCCACACCTGTGCCGGTTCCCGATCCGACCCCGGTCCCCGTTCCCGACCCGACGCCTGCGCCCAATCCGGCCCCTGAGCCTGACGCCGACGAAGATGCCGATCACGCTGACGAGGTCGACGATGTCGACGAGGTCGATGTCGACGACGCAGATGAGCACGATGGCGACCGCGAGGATCGCGATGGCGACCGCGAAGTCCGCCAGTCTCGTGACCGCGAGGACTACACCGGCAGCCACGATCACGACGGCGACCGCGAAGAGCGCGCCTATAGCACCCGGAGCCGTGACTCCCACGAGCGCACCGCGCGTTCGACGGATCGCGACGACGACTAATTCTACACCTCTCGCCTGCAGCGCCTACCGGCTGCGACATGCGATCACGGGCCCCGACCGCTTACACAGGGTCGGGGCCTTTGTGCATCACGCGGGCTCCGCATGACAACGACCCTCGCGCGCGAGCGGAGGGTCGTCGGGTCGAACGTGTGTCAGGAGCGCGTGTGCTGCGCGCGCCTGGCTAGACTTCTATGGTGCCCCCAGAAGAATTCGAATCTCCGTTTCCGCCTTGAGCGGGCGGCGTCCTTGGCCACTAGACGATGGGGGCGTAGCACACTATGCCTTGAAGCACGGTGTGATTCAAGCAGATGGCGTGCCGAATACCTCGCGATTGAGCCGTTCAGCGACCTCGCGAGCAACATCCCGATCGTCTATCAGTCCCTGCGCGAACTTGTAGATGCTCGACTCGCCGCCTTCTCACTCGCCCTGCTTGTGGGATCGAATACCGAGACCGCGCAGTATCAGCATGACGCCTGCGCCGATCGAGATCAGTCCCGGTCCCGGCAACACGAGCATCGGGATGCCGATGAGTATCAGGAATATGCCGAGGACGATCTTAAGACAACCACCATGGCGGGGTTCCTCGGCAGGTGTGGGTGTGGATTGTGTGGTCATGGGGACCATGGTAGCGCGTTGTGGGGCGAACGGGTCACTCATAGCGGGTGAGTACTGCCTCGGCGCAGCGCATGCCGTCCACGGCGGCTGACATGATGCCGCCCGCGTAGCCTGCGCCCTCGCCACACGGGTAGACGCCGCGCAGGTTCGACTGCCAGGTGTCGTTGCGCAGCACGCGCACTGGTGAGGACGAGCGCGTCTCGACTCCGGTGAGCAGCGCGTCGGCAGTCGCAAAGCCGCGCAACCTGCGGTCGAATACCGGTACCGCCTCGCGAAGCGCCGCCACAGCGAACTCGGGGAGGCACTGCGAGAGATCGGCGTAGCGCACACCGCGGGGGTAGGTAGGCTGAACGCCACCTCCTGCTATGGAGACCTGCCCTCGCAGGAAGTCACCAAGGAGCAGTGCGGGTGCGCGGTAGTCTCGTCCGCCGAGTTCGAACGCGGCTCGTTCCCAGCGGCGCTGGAACTCCACGCCCGCGAGCGGGTGATCATCTCCGAAATCGTTAGGGACCACGTTGACGAGGAACGCCGCGTTGGCATTGTCACCATCGCGCGCGAAGCGACTCATTCCGTTGACGACAACACCGCCGGCCTCGCTTGCCGCGGCCACTACCTCGCCGCCAGGACACATGCAGAAGGTGTAGGCAGAACGACCCGAGGGCAGGTGGCATGAGAGTTTGTAGTCAGCCGCGCCGAGGGCGGGGTGGTCGGCCGCGTTGCCGTACTGCGAGCGGTTGACCATCTGCTGGGAGTGCTCGATGCGCACGCCGATCGAGAACGCCTTCCGGGACAGGCTCGCGCCGCTCGCGTGGAGCATCTCAAAGGTGTCGCGTGCGCTGTGACCGGTCGCGAGGATCAGCGCATCCGCTGCGAACTCCTCGCGACCACGCTCGCTTTCGGTAGCGATGGCTGTGAGCTCGTCATCTGCGTTGAGCGTCAGGTCGCTCAGGCGCGTGTTGAAGCGCACCTCACCGCCCAGGGACTCGATCTCTTGGCGCAACCGCTTCACGGCGCCGGTGAGTTGATCGGTGCCGATATGAGGCCGAGCCTGCCACAGGATCTCCTCCGGCGCGCCTGCGTCAACGAGGGATTCAAGCACGCTGCGGATTCGGGGATTCCGGGTGTTGGTGGTGAGCTTGCCGTCGGAGAAGGCACCTGCTCCGCCTTCGCCAAACTGGATGTTCGAGTCCGGATCGAGCACGCCGTCGCGAATGAAGGTGCTCACTGCGCGAATACGATCGTCTACCGGGGCGCCGCGCTCGAGTACGAGCGGACGCGCGCCAGCTCGGGCGAGGGTGAGCGCCGCAAAGAGGCCGGCGGGGCCGGTGCCGACCACCACCGGGCGCAGAGCGGGCGCGGTCGGCAGATGTGCGATGGTCGCGGCCTCTGTGGGGGTGGCGATGCAGATGTCGCTGTCGTTGATGCGGGCGATGAGTGCCGATTCGGCGTCGGGATACCCGGGGGCGAGCGTCACTCCGAGTGTGACCACGAAGTGCACGTTGCTCTTGCGACGGGCATCGACCGAACGCTTGAGGAGCTGGACGGAGGCGATGTGCGCCGCGCTGACGCCCAACCGCGTTGCAGCCGCATGCGTGAGGCCGGACTCGCCTTCGGGAGTACCCGCCGACAGCGGAAGTGCGAGGTTGCGAATCTCGATCACGCTGAGCCGCCCGTGCGTTCCCTGGCAACACGAGCAGCGCTCTGCCCGGCCACGATGCCCGAGGCCCACGCCCAGTGCAGGTTGTAGCCTCCGCAGCGGCCGTCAATGTCGAGCACCTCGCCCGCGGCAAAGAGGCCATGGTTGCGTTGTGACTCCATCGTCTCGGGGTCGAAGTCGGTGACTGCAGCTCCGCCGCGGGTCACCTGCGCCTGCTTGGCGTCCCCGCGGCCGGTGACGGCGATGCGGAAGTCCTTGAGGAGCGCGCCGAGGCGATCGCAGGGCAGCTCGGCGACCGGCGTCGCGGGATCGATCTGCGCCGCGCGCATCACGGCAGCCGCGACGCGACTCTGCAGCATGCCGTCAAAGAACGTCTCTGCGGTTCGCCACGAAAGTGTGGAGCAGCGCTCAGCGATCAACGTGCGAAACTCCGCTGCATCGATGTCCGGGAAGAAATCGATCGAGAGCGTGGCTCCAGGCTCGTAGAGCCGCGAGAGGTCAAAAATCATGATGCCGCTCACGCCGTAGTCGCGAAAAAGGAGCTCGCCGCGCTCGGTGGCCACCGGCTCGCCGCGCGCATCGAGGAGGGTCGCCGCGCATTTGACGCGGATCCCGGATAGGCCGCGGATGGGATCGAGTTCGGTCTTGAGGGGGCCGAGCACCGGCACACATGGGACGCTCTCGTGGCCGAACGCGCCAAGCAGCGTGCTCCCACCACCGGTTGTGACCACAATGGCGTCTGACTGAAGGCGCTCGCCATCTCGCGAGGTCACCTCGAATCCATCGGCTGCACTGGTGATGGATGTGACTTCAACGTCGCAGCGTTCCTCAACCCCCAGATGAGCGAGTTCCAGCCGCATCACATCGAGTACCGAGCTGGCGTGGTTTGAGATCGGATAGATACGGCCCTCGTTATCGGGTTGTGTGAAGAGACCCAGACCCTCAAAGAAGTCGCGTACTCCCTCGTACGGGTAGCGCGAGAGCGTTGGCGTGACGAAGTCGGGATGGTTGTATGCTTCCGGCGACACCGAAGCATGCGAAAGGTTGCAGCGCCCGTTGCCGCTGGCGAGAACCTTGCGGCCCACGCGTGCGCCCGCCTCGAGAATCGTGACTGCAGCACCGCCGCGCGCAGCGGCTATCGCGGCCGAGAGCCCCGCGGCCCCGCCTCCGATGATTGCGACTCTCGGCTCTCGCATTGTGCCCCTCTTAGTTGGTACGCCCCGGGCACTGATTTCGCCACGGGCTCTCGTACGATTGTAGTTTCTATCGAGGGACGAAGCGAAATGGGCGGTCTATGCCAAGCGCCGTGGCCGAAGGACGAATCCTGACTTGCAGGGTTCAGGCGGGCGTCAATGTCGACAGCAGCTTCTCCTGAGCCAGCGTTCAGCTGTTCAGCATCGGCGGGGGCGCGTCCTTCTCGATATACGTCTTGAAGGCGCTCAGGTCCGCGTTAACACGCCGACGCATCCAGTGGCGTACCGTATCCGGCTTGCCTTCCCACGCCTTGGGATCGTACTCGAGCTCATAGTGCAGCTTTGTCCTGTCCGCACCGATCTTGTCGAAGGTGACCTTGCCGGTCTCCCTGCCGTCGATGGCCTTCCAGGAGACGCTCTGATCGGAGACACGCTCAATGATATCCACGTCCCATTCGATGAGGTCGTCTTCTACGATGACGACCCAGTGCAGGCCGTCCTCCGAGACGAGGTCGACCCGCTCAACGACCTCCATGAACTTTGGGAAGTCCTGAAACGCCGTCCATGCGCCATAGACCTCACGGATATCGGCGGCGACTTCAATTGTGTTGTCGATAAACGCCATCGTATTCCCCTCTCGCTGCAAAGAACCGTACGTATTTCTATTCCCGTTGCGCAAGGCCGGAGAACAGGTAAGCCCGCCTGTTTTACACAGACGGGCTTACGCGAAATCTTGGTGCCCCCAAGGGGATTCGAATCCTGATTGTGCTTGTGACTATTGGGACTCGTTGGGACTCGTTGGGACTCGTTGGTACAGCGGAGCTGAGGCGAGCCCCAATAGGTACCAACGAGTCCCAACAGTCACCATGTATTTGGGCACCAAATCGGGCACCAAATCCGGGCATCCCCGGCGCGCATTGAAACGACAGCCGGGCGGTTCGGCGCGCAGACCGTTGAGAAAGTCGAAATGGTTGCTTGAGCTGCTCGCGGAGTTCGGAGGGCCTCGCTTGATAAGTGACCGCGACCCACGCGGAAGGCCCGCCCAGGATGGGCGGGCCTTCACTTCGCCGGGAGTGGGGCGCCTCTCGGCTACGTCACATCAAGATCGCGCCGCCGGAACGCCGCGAGTCCGGCTGCTGCCAGCGCGACCGCGATCGCGGTCAGCACCGCCACCGGCGCAAGCTCGAACTCCTCAAGCGGCATCCGTGCCGCATGCTCGAACGGCGAGAGATCGAACGCCACGTCGGGCAGGTCCATGAGCGCACCGAACGTCCCCATCATGAATCCGTACACAACGACCGCCCATGCGGCGGGGGTCGCCCTCGGCAACAGCCCGAAGAGCAGTGCGGCCACGCCGAGGACCACGAGGACCGGCGGTACGTGATTGAGGTGCGCCGCGGTGACGTCCCAGATGAGCGCGTTGTCGCCCAACGCAGAGGCTGCGCCGAGTCCGGTCGCCGCACCCGCCACCGCCATGATGATCACCACGCCGACCGCGCCAACGAGCACGTTCGCGCCGAGCCACGACCAACGACTCACTGCGGTCGCCAGCACCGGCTCGCCGCGTCCACCGACCTCTTCGGCACGCAGGCCCTGCATCGCGAGGACCGCGTAGACGGCGACGATCGTGGCCATGAAGATGCCCATGTAGGCGAGATAGCCCGCGGTGATGTTCTCGGCCCCGCCAAGCACCAGCAGCAATGCCTCCGGCATCTCACCCGGAACGGCACGCTCCGCGAATGCGCCCATGCTCATGCCGAGCAGTCCGAGCCCGATCGCCCACCACATGATTGCCCGGCGCTCGAGCCGCCAGGCCAGACCGAACGGCGTGCTGAGCAATCCCGAGGCGCGCGCCTTGCCAGCACGTCCGGGGACGAGCCCGGCGCCAACGTCGCGCCGCGCGGACAGCGCATAGCCGAGCGCTGCAGTCACCACGGCGAACGCGAGTGAGAGCGCGAGCGGCCACCAGCGATCGAGCACGAACGGAGCGGTCTGCTGCGGCCACGCCATCGGCGAGAACCACGAAAGCAGCGTGCCGTGCTCGTCGCCCATATCGCCGAGCGCCTTGATCATGAACGCCAGGCCGAGCCCCACACCCGCCGACAGGCTCGTGGCGGTCCGGGAGTACTCGGTTACCTGCACGATCACCGCGGTGAAACCCGCGAACGCCATACCGGTGACGAAGCACCCCGCGCCGAAGAGGATCGACCCGGCGGTCGCGAAGGTGGGGTCGGCGATCATGATGAGCGCAACCAGCACCGCCACGGCGCCGTTGGCGATGAGCGCCACCACGAGCGCTGCGGTGAGCGGCGCATGCCGTCCCACGACGCTCGCGCGCACGAGCTCGGCGCGGCCGGTCTGCTCCTCCACGCGCGTGTGCCGGATAATCAGCAGGATGCTCATGAGCGCGATGATCAGGAGCAGATAGCCGCCGTAGGCGCCCGGGATGAAGGTCTCGTACGTCATGTTCTCGAGGAAGTACGTGGGACCGGTCCACATCCGCCCTGCTGCCCCACCCATCATCGAGACGATGGCGTTGAGATCGGACTCGGTCGGGTACGCCTGCGGGATGAGCTGGGTGTAGTAGAGCCAGAACGCCGATATGCCGAGGATCCAACTCGGCAGCTTCACGCGGTCGCGGCGCAGCATCAGCCGCACGAGGGAGCCCGTGCCGGCGAGCGTGCGGCCGCCGCGTCCGGAGCCGGTCGCCGTCATCGGGCCACCTCCGCCTTATCGCCGTTGTGCGCAGCCATCTCGTCACCGTAGTGGCGGAGCAACAGCTGCTCGAGCGTGGGCGGACGCGAGGTGATCGCCCGAACGCCGAGGCCGGAAAGCGCGCTCACCACGGCGCCCACATGCTCGGCATCCACGTCGAAGCGCGCCTGCCCGTCGACCGGCTCGAAGTTGAAAACGCCGGGCATCTGTGCGATCCCGCCAGCGGGCTGTGCGGTCTCAACAGTGAACGTCGTACGCGTGAGATGCCGCAGATCTCGCAGCGTGCCCGACTCCACGACCTTGCCGAGGCGGATGATCGAGACGCGGTCGGCCAGCACCTCGACCTGCGCGAGGATGTGACTCGAGAGCAGCACCGTGCGCCCCTCGGCCTTCATGTCGCCGATGACCTCCTGGAACACCGCCTCCATGAGCGGGTCGAGGCCGGCCGTGGGCTCGTCAAGCAGCAGCAACTCGGCGTCCGAGGCGAGCGCGGAGATGAGCGCGACTTTCTGCCGGTTGCCCTTGGAGTACGCGCGGCCCTTCTTGGTGGGGTCGAGATCGAAGCGCTCCACCAGCATGTCGCGCCGTGTCCTGTCCAGGCCGCCGCGCAGCCGTCCGAGTAGGTCGATCGCCTCGCCGCCGGTGAGGTTGGGCCAGAGCTCTACGTCTCCGGGCACGTACGCCAGGCGCCGGTGCAGCGACACCGCGTCGCTCCACGGATCGCCGCCGAGCATCGTGGCACTCCCGCCGTCAGCTCTCAGCAAGCCGAGCAGGACGCGGATGGTAGTGGTCTTGCCGGCACCGTTGGGGCCGAGGAAGCCGTGCACCTCGCCCTTGACGACGCTGAGATCGAGCCCGTCGAGCGCGCGTACCTTGCCGAAGTCCTTCACGAGACCCGTGGTCTCGATGACGTTGCTCATGCTCGCTGCTCCTTCGTATCGGGACAGCCCGGCGGGCTGTCCTCGGATGACACCAGCCCCGCTCAGGCGGGGTCATCTTCCGAAGGGGGCGGCTCACCGCTCGCGGCGTATTCACGCCACGCGTCCTCGTAGCGGGTGTCGGCGAACACCCCGTGCGTGAGCACCTCGAGGGAAGCGCAGGCGAATCGGGGCATCATGTCGAGCGCCTCGGCGCCCGTTCCCAGGATGCGCGCGACGTGCTCCTGCAACAGCAGGCCGCCGAACTGCCAGGCGAGCAGAACGGCGGTCACGTCGTGCAGGTTCTCGCTCGGCCTGATGATCCCTTGCTCGACGCTGACCTCCATCAGCCGAAACGTCTCCTCAAACAGCGCGCCGAAGAGCCGACCCGCCCCCGATGAATTGTCGCGAAGACCCTGCAGGAAGTACCGCATCAGGTGCTGTTCGCGTTGCACGCCCGCCATCGCGGCGAAGGGATCAGTCTCGCCCGACTCGACCGCCTCGATCCGCGAGCGCGTGAACTCAGCGACAACGAAGTCATCGCACGCTTCGCGCAACGCCGCCTTAGAGCCGAAGTGATGGAGAACAAGCGCCGGCGACACGCCCGCGTCGGCGGCGATGTCGCGCACGGTGGCCTTGTCGAAGCCCGCCTCGCCGAAGCGCGCGATGGCAGCGTCGCGGATGCGTGCGACAGTCGTACGGTCATCGGTGGAATGGGCTGAACACATGTTCAACATACTAAACAAATGTTCAACAACCCGCAAGAGCGACGTCGAGCGAGCCTGTCCATGAGTGAGCCGTCCCGCAACCGTGGGCGTGCTCGGCGAGCTTCGAGACATGGTGAGATCAGGTGCACTAAGGGCAGGCGCGGCGCGACATGGGAGAGAACGACTCATTGAGTCATTAACGACATCATCTGTTGGTTATCTGATTCGTTCAGGGGACTGCGGGTGCCTCTGAGCAACAGGGATTGCTACTGGGTCACCTCAAGGCGTCCACACACCCTCTGAGCTGCGTCTTTGCCCCACGCCCGCTCTCGCCCCGAAGACACGTGTAGCCCGATCTCAAATTCGAAATCGGGCTACTCAGGCCTCTGACCTGCGGAAATCTTGGTGCCCCCAAGGGAATTCGAATCCTGATTGTGCTTGTGACTGTTGGTGACTGTTGGTACTCCTTGGTACTGCGGAGCTGCGGTGAGTCCCAATAGGTCCCAACGAGTACCAACAGTCACCATGTATTTGGGCACCAAATCGGGCACCAAATTCGGTGCCGCTGGAGACTCTCGCGCGAAGCCGGGGCCCACAGGGGATCAGTACTGGGGCCTCGGGTACCTCGCGGGACGCGGAGGATGCGGCGCCGGGCTCTCCTCTGTCGCGACGGCCTGGCCGACATGTGCGCTCCGCTGCCGTATGTGGGAAAGCCCCGGGGGTGTCCTGATCGGACACCGCGACATCCGAACTAGGTCTCTCCTTGCTTGTTCTCGAATGCCGTAACGGGACCAGAAAGTGCATCCAGGTGCGACTGAAGTAGACCATTCTTGTGTCCCGCGATCTGCCGGTGCACGACGGTCTTCACGAACTCCAGTGCCTCGTCCCGATCGTCGTCAATCAAGATGCGCGAGAGCCAAACCTAATCCTCTTCAGTCAACGTAACCGCAAAGACGCTCTGAGAACACACGGCGGGTGCTCCTCTCACGGACGAATCCACTGTCGACGTGACCGGGCCACCGTCGCAGCACTCGGCAGGATACCCCCCCCGTGTGAGCCGAGATGAGGACTAGCAGCAACCTCCGCTGCCACACCCTCGTCCCTTCTGCAGATGACGATCCCCCCAGTGTGTGTGGTTTCGGGATCCAGGAGCTCCTCTGAGGTATGCGCCCATGCTTGCGAGAACTGGCTGGCGGGCTCCACAGCCAGAGTGTTCGTCTCGCTATAGCGTGCGGGATGCGCTGGTCCCGTGCGAACTCCCCAATCCGCTCAAGAACGCTCTTCTGACCTTTGGCGTACATGAGCATGTCGGTCGACGCTCGTATCCAAAGATCCGATCCTCCTACACTGCTCGCCCCTCAAGGGGCCGCGGATGGTTGTGGTGCGGGCGAGAGGACTCGAACCTCCACGAGTCGCCTCACCGGGACCTGAACCCGGCGCGTCCACCAATTCCGCCACGCCGGCGTATGCGACAACGGCTGTCAAGGATAGCGAAATAGACCCGAGAACGCCGAGGAACGTTCCATCGCACACGAACACGCAGAGCTTCACGCACGCTCGCGCCGTTGCAGGCCGAGAAGAGCGAGGGTGACGACCGCAAGCGCACAAGCCGCCGCGAACTTCCAATGGGGCACGTCGCTTTCGATCGGACCGCCCGGCGCGATGACCGAGAGGGACTCGCCTATCATCAGCATCTCGCCCCCGTAGTCGACGGACGCGGCTTCGAATCGGCCGACCACGGAAACGAAGTCCCCGCGACGCCCGTTCGCCCCGACCGATTCGACCGGCACCGTCTGGGCCGTGGCGATGACGATCGGGATGCCGGCGTTGTAGCCGGTGAGTTCGCCGGACTCGAGGCCGTCGTTGGCGTACGAGTCGTCGTTGACGTGGATCCACGCCTGGTCGCCGCGCACCATGACGCTTCCGATCGCCTCGCCCTCGATGCAGACCGTCTTCCCATCCCAGCGCTCGGGATGCTCGTAGAGATCGGTGCTGCTGACCAACGGAAACTCCCCGAACGCCAGCACGGGGGCAGGCACGAGTAGGGCACTCACGAGCACCGCTACGAAGAGAGCCGCAGCCAGATGTGATCTTCGGAGACCATTCGCGAAGAACATGCGGCTCATCGCCCTCTCACCATGGCCCACACCCAGCCTCCGAGCGCGAACACCGCGAAGAACTCCATGCGGCCCATCCACATGGCGACCGTGTAGATGAGCGTGAGCCAATCGGGGAATGCAGGAGACAGCACGCCGCACGACAGACCCGAGTTCGATGCGGCCGACACGCCCTCGAAGAGTGCTTGACTCAAGGGATGGCCGGCCACCATGCCCGCAACTGTCACGAACGCGTGCATCGTGAAGAACAGCACGGTGACCGTCAACACCGTGCGCATGGTGTCGTCGGCGAGTATCTGGTTGCGGATGTGGTGGTAGCGCACGACACTGCGCATGGACTCCGGGGAGACCATGCGCTTGATGTCGTGAAGGAACGACTTGGTGATGAGTCCGATGCGCAGCGCCTTGATGCCCCCGGCCGTTGAGCATGCAGAGCCCCCGAAGATCATGGCTGCGATGATCACGGTCATACCCAGGTCGCCCCACTGAGTCACGAACGAGCGCCCGGGAATCGTGCCGAACCCGGTCGTCGTATGTGCGGACACCAACTGGTAGAAGAGCTTCCTGAACAAGATCACCGAGCTTCCGTAGATGCCGGTTCTGGACAGAGTCCACGCACCGGCGAACGCCAGCAGCGACAGGGTGGTTACGAATGACCGGGTCTCGATGTTGCGCCACAGCTCGCGCGGACTGCCCCGCCATACGGCCCAGTGCAACGCGAAGTTCAGCGAACCAGCGGTGAAGATCACGATCGTGAGTGCCTCGAACAGCCCGGAGTGGAACCAGATGGTGTTGTACGACTGCGGCGCGAAGCCGCCTGTCGACCATGATCCCATGAACATCCAAAGTCCGTGCAACCCTGCCCGTGCCGGCGGTTCTCCGAGAGACCGCAGAAGCAACCCCAACGCCAGAGTGCCCACAACCAACCAACCCAGACTCACCGTCCAGATCGCGCGGGCAGTGTGCATGACATGTGGGACCAGCCGCTCGTCCTTGCCCTCGCCTATGTACAGCTGGTGTAGGGCACCCGACCCGCCCGAGCCCCCGAACATGAAGGTAAGTGCGATGACGATGATTCCCTGTCCGCCCGCAAACGTCAGAATGAACCTCCACATGTTGAGCCCGTTGGCGACATGGTCGAGGTCCTGCAGCAAGTAGAGACCCGTAGTAGTCAGACCACTCATGACATCGAAGGTCGCCTGCACCGGTGAGCCGTAGTGACCGGAGAGATAGAGCGGCACGGCGCCGAGCACTGTCACGAGAAGCCATGAGGTTCCGACCACCGCGAGTCCTTGCCTCCGATGCATGACCTGCCAGGAGGCTGGCATCTGCTGGAGACCCAGCCCCACAGCCAGACACAAGAGGATGCCGATGGTGAAGTCGAGGGCCGTGTTCCACTCGCGACAGGCGAGCGCTGTGAGCAAGGCGGGCACCTCGAGAATGCCGAATCCCACCGTGATCTTGCCCGTGTAGCGGGCGATCACCATGTGGTCGGCCCGGGTCGGTTTTAACCACATACTCAGCCCGCCAGCGAGCCCAGCAAGACGAAGACGAACGCGGCAACAGATACGCCCAGCATGAAGGTGAACTGCGCAAGCACGCCCATCGCCAACATCTTGAGGAGCGCGGTGAACTCAGCGGTTCGCAGCGCATACAGTGACCGGTTCATCGCGGGCTCTGGCCCCCCACGGCCGTGCGATCCAACAACGCATCGGCGACGAGGACCGACGTGACGACCACGTCGACGCCGAGCGCGCGGAAGGCGGGGCAGTTGTCCTCGCCGACGCAGACCGCGACGACCCGGTCCACACCGAAGACCTGACGCGCCTCGACGCACGCAGCGAGGTTGACAGCTTCCTCGTCGGCGAGAGCGAACAGCGTGTCGGCCTCACGGGCTCCCGCCGCCGCCAGGGACTCCAGATCCGAACCTGAGCCGCGAATCACAAGCGCGCGGGTGAAGCGCGCGGCCATCTCCTCGGCGCGCTTGGATGCCACGATCCCGACATCTGAGCCTTCGCCGATGAGTCGCTCGACGACCGCTTCGGCTGTCCCGCCATCGCCTACCACCACTGCATACATGCCGACCCCCTAGGTTACGACGCAAAGATGCCATGACCTTACGGGTGTCTCCATTCAGGACGCATTAAGTTTGAGGGGTGGAGCGTTAAGGACTCGTTTAGGTGCGCAGATCGGTCGAGGCGCCGATCGTGCGCGTGTCCAGTCGCAACCCCACCCCCGGTTCGGTCAGCACGAGCCGCGGAACCGACGGGTGCGCCTCGATCTTCTGGCGCAGGTTCCGCACGTGCACGCGCATCGTCGTCGCGTCCACGATGGCCTCGGCGCCCCAGACTCCCGCACGGATCTGCTCCCACGTGACGATCCGATCGGCGTTGTGGGCCAGCAGGGCGAGAATCCCGAACTCGATGGGGGTGAGTGCCACGATCTCGCCGGCGCGCGTCACCGAATGGGCTGCGAAGTTGACCGAGATGTCGCCGAATACCCCACTACCCGTGCTGGGGGGGCGCGTTCCCGCCCGCCTGATGAGCGCGTTGACCCGCGCGGCGAGTTCTCCCGCCGAGAAGGGCTTGGTCAGATAGTCGTCGGCCCCTGTCTCGAGTGCCCGTATCTTGTCGGACTCGTCGGCACGCACCGAGAGCACAAGAATCGGGATATCGAGCCACGTGCGCAACTCCGCGCACAAGTCGATACCGTCCTGATCGGGCAGCGTAAGGTCGAGAACGATCAGGTCGGGGGTGGAGTCGGTCAGCGCTTCAAGCGCCTCCGCAGCCGACCCCGCCTCGCTCACCTTGAAGGCGCGCGCCTGCAAGATGGTGTTCAGCGCTCGTCGGATCTGCGCCTCATCATCCACCACCAGCACATGTGGCATGGTCTTCTGGCTCATCCGCGATCCTCCGCATCGATCGGCAGCCCGATAGTGAACCGCGTCCCGTGCGGGGCGACACGAAATACCCGGATGTCCCCCGCGTTCGACGACACGATCTCCTTCGTTAGTGAAAGGCCCAACCCCGTCGAAGAGCGTGAGGCCTTGCCCGCCCTACCGCGGTAGAACTTGTCGAAGATGAAGGGCAGCTCATCATCGGCGATTCCCGGACCGGCGTCCTCTATGAAGACCGCGATGCGCCCCTCGGACTCTGAGGCGCCGAACGTCACGGGGCCTTCCGAGTACTCGAGAGCATTGCCCAGGACGTGTGAAAGCGCCCGCGCGATCTGGGCGAAATCCAGCTGGACCGACGGAAGGTCCTCATCCACATCAAGGACGATGCGATCGGCCAGAACATCGGGCAACCGCGCCATCACACCCCCGATCACCTCGCCAATCTCGAACGGTTCGATACGTGGAAGCCAGGCCCTGCCCTCGAGCCTCGAAAGATCGAGCAGGTCCGCGATGGCGGAATCGAGCCGGGCGACATCCCCCGCCACGCTCGCGAGGCTGGCGCGAATCTCCTCGGCCGACCGATGAACGCCTGGATCGATCAGATCGCTGACGGCCGCGGTGAGTGACGCAAGCGGCGTCTTGAGCTCATGGGAGACCGAGGAAACCAGTGCCGATCTCAACGCCTCCGCCTCCCGGGTGGCGGCGGCGAGCATCTCGGCGCGACTCAACCGCAGTGCGCGCAGGTGAGTGGTCAGAAGACCCGCGACGCCGTCGAGGAGCTCCCGCTCATCGGACGTCAGCGATGTGTCGGTGGTAACGATGATCCGGCCCTCCAGGCGATCCCCGGAGCGCAGCTCGAGTGCGGTCGTGACGGCATCCGAGCGTTCGCGCGGCGGATCGACGCCTTCGGCACGACCGTACTCATCCGCGACCACAAGATCCATCTTCGCGCCCGGCAGGGCCGAGCCTACGGAGTCGGCGATCACCTGAGACAGCGAACTCGCCGCGTCGTCGGAGACGAGACCTCGCGCGAGCCTATTCAACATGAGGAGCCGTGCGCCCTCGCGCGATGCGAGCGCCTCGCGCTGCCTCAACAACCCGGTCTGCCATCCGACGGCCACCGCGACAATCAGAAACGCGATCAGATGCACGATGTCGCCGCTGTTCGCGACCTGAAGCGTGTGGAACGGCGGGAAGAAGAAGAAGTTCCACGCCAGGAACGCAAGTACTGCAGCCAGGATCGCCGGCCCGATTCCCGCGGTGCCGGCGATGGTCCCCACGACCAGCAGGTAGGGCCAGCCCCATTGTTCCCGTCCGAGGAAGTCCCGAACGGGAAGGAAAGCGAGAGTCGAGAGGCACACGGCGGCCACGGCGCTCGTGTTGCCGTAGCGCTCAACGATCCGCCTCAGGTCTTGTACGGGCTCAAGAAGTCTCATCGCAGCCGCTTTCGCACTGGTGTGGACGTACGCAGTTGTACGGTAGCACTCTGCGTGACGGCCGTCCTGCGCAGGTGTGTTTCCGTCACGACGTCGGGTCACACCACGATCGCACGTACGAAGCCCCCGGACGATGTGTTAGAGGGCTTCGAGAAATGCGGTGGTGAGCCATATAGGGATCGAACCTATGACCTTGGGATAGTCGAGCTTCCGCACGCCGTGCGAAAGAAGATGGCTGCTCTCGCGCCGAGCGATCTTGAGGACCTCGACCTGGAAGAGTACGCACATCGACGGCAACGCAAGCGAAGCCAGGTCGTAGTCAAGCTGCGTGACTATCAAGTCCAGACTGCCGATTCATGGGAACAGGCTGGATGCCGCGGCATCCTGGAGATGGCAACCGGAACCGGCAAGACCAAGACCGCAGCCGAGTGCATCCGCAGGGCCAATGCAGCGGGAGGACGGGCTCTGTACCAACAGTCACCAGGTATTTGGGCACCAAATCGGGCACCAAGCCGGTGTCGAAGGCCGATTCTCAGCAACAGGGATTTCTCGGCACCACAATGGAGCCGAAATGGCTCTGAGCTGCGGTTTTGCCCTCGGAAGGGCTCTCACGACCGCACGATTTGGTGCCCGATTTCAAGCACACTTCAGGGATTCGCAAGCCTCTGACCTGCGAAAATATGGTGCCCCCAAGGGAATTCGAATCCTGATTGTGCTGGTGACTATTGGTGACTGTTGGGACTCGTTGGTACGGCGGAGCTGCGGTGAGTCCCAATAGTCACCAACGAGTACCAATAGTCACCAGGTATTTGGGCGACAAATCGGGCGACAAATCCGGAGGCGCTCTTGGAGCGCTCAGTGTAGCCAGCCGTGAGGCCTCCAGGCGCACGCGCAAGCCTCGACTCAGACGCCGATTCCTTGCGCGCGAAGCGCGTCCAGCAGCTCTCGGCAGAGCGCCGCGCACGACGCCACGATCACGTCGGGCGGCTCTGGCGCTGCGGCCTCGGCTGCAAGCTGGCTACCCGGAGAGCCGGCGTCGCCGAAGAGACCTGGCAGTTTGCCGAGTGCCTCTGAAGTGACGGGCCCGGCAGTCTCATCTGCCAACAGACCCGCAAAGCCCTCAGCCAGCCGAGCGCTCGGGATCGCCTGCAACAGCCGAAGCACGTCGAGCGCGTCCTTGGGCTTCACTCTGTCCGGTCGGCCTCGTTCGAGCGCACCCGCCGCCACCCGCTCGGACAACTTGATCGTCTTGGAGATCAGCAGCGCTGTGGGACCGGCCACCTTCATGGTGAAGCTCCGGGCATCCGTCGCTTCGAGCGCCCCGACGCTCATCACGCTGTTGTCCACGAGCGCCGCCTCCAGCCCGTGGACCTTGGGCATCGAGCCCTTCTCGTGCTGCGGCACCCGGGCGGCACGTCGCCCAGCGCATCGGGCACGAGAAGATCGACGGTCACCTTCGCGGGAATACCCGCGATCTCTCGCATCGAAGCCCAAACGCCAACGAGTTCCTTGCCGTCGCGCTCATCGAGGAAGAACTTGGCCTTACGCATCGCCGAGGCGATCTCGGGATTACCTGACAGGAGACGCGGGTCGATTGCGACGTCGCCATCGGTCGTGAACTCGGCGACGGCGAACTGCGCGGCACCAGTGTGAAGGTAGATCGCCTGCGCGCCGACGAGCACGAGCGCATCGCGATGGCCTTGAAGTGCCTCAAGCGCGTCGAGAAGAGCTCTGCGCGCGACGATGTACTCCTCGCTATACACGCCACACCTCCTCGTGGGAGAGCATCCACTCGATGAGCGCTTCCGCTTCTTCCGGCCCACGTCCCGAAGACGTGAGCAGGTCAGCGGCAATCTGCGAAGGGGCCACGTACCTCAAGCCCTCATCGACAACCGTGCGCTCGAAGACGACGCTGTCGAACGGCTCGACGAGAAGGACATTCGCCCCTGTCTCGGCGGGGAGCAGGCCGAGCACTTGCGCGGCCTCGTCGAGACGCTTCACGTAGACGACCCCGAGACGCGACGGAGCGATCGGAGCCCGCCGAGCGGCGGCGAGCGAACCTGAGATCGCGTAGTTCAGAGCTTCCTCGCCGTCCTGCCGGCGCAGGGCGTCGAGCAAGGTCGGAAGACCTCGAGGCTGCAGATAGGCTGTGGCGAGGTTGGAGGAATCCAGAGAGTAGTCCCTTGTCCACGCGCGCAGGAGGTTGGGCCAGTCGACGCGGGTGACCGGGCCGCGAGGTTCGCGCCCAACGTAGTCGTCTCGTTCGAGCAGTGCGAGCAGACGCGAGACGTAGCCCGGGTCGATCTGAGCGATCTTCGCGATCTCGCGTGTGCCGAGCGGCGGGGTGAAGTCCACGAGCGTCCTCACGAGCCGACCGGCCTTGGCGCCCTTGAGAGAACGTGCCGGACGCTTCGCCGGTTCCGGGTCTTTGTCTGCCCCCGCCCGCTCGATCGCCACAGCCGGAGCATCGAGCCGCAGGTACATGTTGCCCGTCAGATCGATGTAGCCGGCACCCAGCGTTCGTAGTCGCTCTCGCGTCCGTTCGCCGAGAAAGCGAGCGACGACTACCGGGGTTGCATCGCCGTCTCGCCAGCGTCTCATCTCAAAACGAGACACGAGTGGCTCGGCGTCCTTGGGGTCGAGCCGGCTCTTCACTTCCATCGTAAGGATCGACGCCTGCTCATCCGGTCCGACGACACGCACGACAGCATCCGGCCCGGGGGCATAGGCTCGCTCTTCGACCACCTCGACGCGCCATGTCTCGGGCAGCCGCGAGCGGAGCTCGTCGAGTGCTCGGGAGAGTGTTGTGTTGTCTGACGTCTCACTGTTGCGCATCATGCACAACATACTACTTCCAGACAACAGCAATCGCAAGTGACGGTCGCTGGGCCAAGAAGCCGACCGCCTTTCATGTTTCTGAGCTGCGGCTTTGCTCTCATGATCGGGTTTTAAGTGAGCAGGCGACATCAGTATCGCAGCCCGACATTTCGCCGTGTATTTGGGCGACAAATCGGGCGACACCTCGATCTCGCGCTCCGACTATCAGCAACAGGGATTTTTGGGCGACAAATTGGGGACGAAATGGCCTCTGACCTGCTGATTTGCCCCCAATGAGGCTCCAAAACGACGAAATCCGGACCCAAATTGTAGCCCGATTTCAAGCACGCTTCAGGGATTCGCAAGCCCCTGACCTGCGCTTTTATGGTGCCCCCAAGGGAATTCGAATCCTGATTGTGCTTGTGACTATTGGGACTCGTTGGTAAAGCGGAGCTGCGGCGAGTCCCAATAGGTACCAAAGAGTACCAACAGTCACCAGGTATTTGGGCACCAAATCGGGCACCAAATCGAGAGGCGCGGCGGCCTCCACGATTGCGTGATCCGCGAATGACATCATGACGCATTAACGATATCATCTGGGTGTCCTGCGATTCATTCCTGTGAGGAGATGGCATGCGCGGCTCATTCAAACCACGTCACCTTGAGCAGATGTCTGTGCCCATGTCTACGGTCCGCTCTATCGGTCTCCTCGGCGAGTACAAGGGCAAACAACAGCTCTTTGAGAAGCAGTCGCCTCAGGCTTTGAGCGCGCTTCGCGAGATAGCGCGCGTCCAGAGCATCGAGTCGTCAAACAGGATCGAGGGTGTGACCGCTGCCTCGGGGCGTGTGGCCGAGCTCGCTGCCCAGAAGACGACGCCGAGGGACCGCTCAGAACAGGAGATCGCCGGCTATCGCGACGTACTGTCGACCGTCCACGCCAACGCACTGGGCATGGACGTCTCGACCGGGCTCGTGCTTCAGCTACACCGGGACCTCTACCAGTTCTCACCCACTCCGGGCGGGGCGTGGAAGAGCACTGCCAACGACATCGTCGACGTCCTGTCCGACGGGACGCACCGCTTGAGGTTCAGCCCCCTTGCACCACACCTCGTCGACGCCGCGATGAACGACTTGGTCACCGGCTACCACTCGGTGATGTCGGGAGGGCATGTGGACCCACTGATCGCGGTCCCCGCCTTCGTGCTCGACTTCCTGTGCATCCACCCGTTCTCTGACGGCAATGGACGGCTGTCGCGCATCCTGAACCTCGTGCTCCTCTACCAGGTCGGCTACGACGTCGGCCGCTACATCAGTCTCGAGAAAGTCATCGAGGACTCGAAGGAGACGTACTACGAGGTACTTGAAGCCTCGTCGGACGGATGGCACGAGGGCCGACATGACCTTGTTCCCTGGCTTCAGTACTCGCACGGCGTTCTCATCGCGGCCTACTTGGAGTTCGAGCAGCGAGTCGGGCAGATGGGGACAGGGCGCGGGGCGAAACGCGAGATGGTGATCGACTGCATCCGGCACCTCTCGGCGACCTTCCGGTACGCCGACGTCGAGCGAGCCTGTCCGGGAGTGAGCCGTCCCACAATCGTGCGCGTGCTCGGCGAGCTTCGAGACAATGGTGAGATCAGGTGCACAAAGGGCGGGCGCGATGCGACGTGGGAGAGAACGACTCAGTGAGTCATTAACGATATCATCTGTGGGTTATCTGATTCGTTTAAGGGACTGCGGGCGCTTCTCAGCAACAGGGACTGCTATTGGGCCGCATGAAGGCATCTACACCCCCGCTGAGCTGCGGTTCTACCCCGCGCCTGCTGCTGGCCCATAGACATTTGTGGCCCGATTTCGCACTCGAAATCGGGCCACTCAGGCCTTTGACCTGCGGAAACTTGGTGCCCCCAAGGGAATTCGAATCCTGACACGGGGGTTTCGAGGCGTGCGAAGTAGTACTACCCCGTGCGGCATTGTCGCAGGTCAGATGGCACGCCCGATACCATCGAGTCCCACTAGAATCCACTCAGTTCTGAACCGATCCTATGGCGCCAGGCGACATTTCGGCGAGGTACTCTACCATCACTCACGGGCCACACTCACGACCCTCGCCGGAAGCAGACCCTCCTTCGAGTAGCACCTCCTGGGCCAAGCCAGATGTGCCCAGTCACAGCTGGAATCTCCAAACGGAGGTCGTTCGAGCGCCTCCTCGCGCTGTCAACGTGTGCTCAGCGAAACAACGAACCTACCCAACGACGCTTCGCGTGTCAGCGCCCAGCCCATGTCGCTTGGGGTATGGGCTAGACCACGCTCTCTTGGGTGTCCGAAGACCCACCGCGGAGTTCGAGGGGGGGGGCAGGACCAGCCACGTATGACCCAACCCAACATCAAACCCAGCCAAACGTTACCCAGGTAGTACACTGTCAGCCAGACACATAGCATGGCCACTGGTACGGAACCGACACCAAGCGCCCGGGCCCACCAGCTCTCGGATTCATTGTCTGGGAAGCTTACAAATCCGAACATCAGCGCAGCGAAGACCGCGCCTAGCATGACTCCTATTCCAGCCTCAAAGGGGTGGTTCGGCTTCAGGGGATACCCAAGCCAGGCACCTACAAGAATCGTCAGGACGGCTCTCAGAGTCAGACTTACCCTCATTTCGGCTCCCAAGTCTATGCCTTCTTCACCTTCACGTAGTACGTGTTCTTGAACTTGAAGTAGTAGTAGCTACCGCTGCTTTTCAACCAGCCCGTGGTGGCTATTGTCTTGTTCACAGCTCCGGCCGTCCCGACTCCCCTGGCCACACTTACAGCCTTGTCGTACACTCGCCGCTGCGCGGCAAGTCGCTGAGAGCGCGGACCCGAGCCGTACGACTTCGTCTTGCCCTTGCTCACCCACGCAATGACTACATCGAGAATCCACTTCTTGAAATAGACCGTTACCTCATCAACCTTGCGCCAGGCGTACCAACGCCCACTTCCACTATGACAGGTGTTCCGATACAACTGATACACGCTGTACCACCTGTGAAGGTTCTTCGACTTCCAGTGAATCGGCCATTGGAATAGCCCCGTGGGATCCACGTTGCCCACAGAATCCCCGCCGCAATACTGGTACGCGCTCTCTTCTCCATCGTCTTTCGCGGGGTCTTTGGTGAGGAACTGCCTCGTCTCAGGATCGTACGTTCGCGCTGAGAGGTAATAGGTCTCGCTCTCTTCATCCCAGACATATCCCGCATAGCGCAACGGCTGGCGAATCGCGATCGTCGCAGCAAGCGTCGTGCCCACAGACCCTGCGGCCACCGACAACGGATCTGCGAGGGGCACGCCCCAGGGATCGTACGAGTAGGCGGCGAATGCGTCGCCGCCGGCCTCGCGAAGCTCCACCACGTCTCCCCGGTCCGTGGTGACCAGGTAGAAGGTGACGGGTGAAGCGCTTCCGCTGCCGCGATAGACGCCCGCATAGGAGGTACCTCCCGCATCGTAGAGATAGTCTATCGAGTACGTGCTCTCAAGCGAGCCGTCCACGGTCGTTGTCGCCGAGACGGAGAGCAGCGACAACCCTTCATAGGCGTAGCGGATGCCGGTCAGAGTCGTCTCCGCTGACTCGACCGACGAGGTGAGTCTCTGGCCGGTCGCATCATAGGTGTAGATCGCCACCGTGCTCGCAGATGCGTACTTCTCGACCCTGCCGGTGCCCGTGTACCAGAACTGCTCGGCGAGAGGATCGGATGCGGGACCTTGAGACAGCCACGATCATTCTGCGCGGGAACCGCTGAGCGAATCCGAACGCCGATACTGTCGAGCGCCCACAAGGAGAGCGACCGCCACAACCCACGTGACCAGCAGCGCTGCCAACGCAGCCGCATCGACCCGAAGCGAGAAGGCCCAATCGGGATCAAGCCCCACCACACGGACGGCATTCAGTCGCAGATACACAGGAGTCGCGATGAAGAGGAACGCCCAGAGGGCGGCTCCAAGACGGCTCCGCCCACCAATCGCGACCACGGTCGTCGCCCCGCCCAGCAAGCATAGGATTGAAAGGCCCGAGCCAACGACTTGTCGCAGATCGAAGGACAATGTGAGGAAATGCCAGAGAAGCAGGATCCACACCCCTGATGTGACGAGAGCCACCGCGACTACGGCATTCAGCCTACTCGATGGCGGCTTCCAGCCAAGGAGGTAGGGCACGAGTCCCAAGCCGCCAACCGCTGCGACCGGCGTTGCAACCAGCAGGGAGCTGTCAAGCGCAGCGAGGACCGGCAAGACAGCCTCCCCTGCGCGAAGAGACGGATCGTGTCTAAGGAGAACAAGGCTAAACGGGCTTGCGGCCCAGCTGAGACCGATACCCTGCAGCCAAATGAACTCTCCAGCAGAGCGAATCAAGTCCTTTGCTCTATCGTGGTCGTTCAATACCTGTCTCCATTCTCGAGCGCGCGCCCCGCACGCAGCTAGCGCGCCCTTGCAGGGAAGCCGCGTGCGGTGCTATAGCCGGGGTAGATGTACCGATTGACCACGCTGTTGCATCGGGGCGACTTGCCATACTGGCCGTACAGATCGTAGCCCCACTTTATCCACTTCCGATCGTTCGCCTCATCCATCTGAGTTTTCGTCTTGAACGCTGCCCACAGATAGGAACCCACGGCAAGCGCTCCATAGGAGAACCCGCCTGCCCTGCCGACGTATCCGAAATGGATGTTTCCAAACTGCTCGGCCGTAATCCTTCTGCCTAGCATGATGAATGATTGGCTCTGCCTATACTTCCAGTTGACAGTCATCTTGAGGTCCCACGGGCCTCGAGAGCGAACGGCATTGTAGAACCATTGGAAGAACCCTCGGACGTCGTGGGCCTTCGACCAAGCTCTGCCGGCGTTGACCTTGAGTACCCGAATGAAGTAGGTCGTCTGCTCGCCGACATCAGGTATGAAGCTGCGCGCGTAGAGTCCCCTAGGATCCACTCTCCCCACCGGATCTCCGCCACAGTACTGATACGCGCTCTCCTCCCCATCATCCTTCGCAGGATCCTTGGTGATGAACTGACGCGTTGCAGGATCGTACGTTCTCGCCGAGAGATAGTACATCTCGCTCTCTTGATCCCAAGCATACCCCGCGTAGCGCAACGGCTGTTGATTCGCGATCGTCGCGGCAAGGGTCGCGGCAACCGAACCCGCAGACGCGACCAGCGGGTCTGCGAGCGGCACTCCCCACGGGTCGTAGGAGTAGGCAGCGAATGGGTCACCGCCGACCTCGCGAAGCTCCACCACGTCTCCCCGGTCCGTGGTGACCATGTAGAAGACAACCGGCGAGGTGTTCTCGCTACTGCGATAGGCGCACGCGTACGCAGCCTCTCCCGCATCGTAGAGATAGTCCATGGAGTACGTGCTCTCAAGCGAGCCATCCACGGTCGTGGTTGCCGAGAGGGAGAGCAGCGACAACCCTTCGTAGGTGTAGCGTATGTCGGTCAGCGTGGTCTCGTCTGACTCGACAGATGAGGTGAGGCGTTGGCCAGTCGCATCATAGGTGTAGGACGCGACCACGCTTGCCGAGACGTACTTCGCGACCCTGCCAGTGCCGGTGTACCAGAACTGCTCGGCTAGAGGGTTGTTCGCGGGTCCTTGAGACACCCTCTGCCCCAGCTCGTTCCATCCGTAGACAGACTCGACGACACCACCTGCGGTCACGTTGCTCAGACGGCTGTTCGCCTTGTCGTAGGCGTACAGCCGTGTGTCGACACCAACTGTCTCGTTCGTGAGATTCCCCGCTGCATCAAAGGTGTATGTCCGCGTGGCTTCCTGAGCTCGCTTTGAAGACGAGAGGCGACCTGTCTCGCTGTAGGTGTAGCGAGCTTCAAGACTACCTGCAAACGGTAGTGAACCCGTATCTCGCTGTTTGCGGCCCGCTGCATCATAGTCGTACCCGAACTCAGAACCATCAACTGTGATACGGGTGATTCTCCCGTCGGTCTCTCGGTACTCGCGTGAAAACGCCAACCCGCCAACGCTCCAGACGGTCTCGCGCCGAGACGAGTCGCGGAGGGTGACGGAGCGGACGACCGGCGCTGCGATCCCCTTGATGAGACTCACGCGCGATGTCTCCTCGGCCTTGGGATCTATCGACAGCGTCGTTGATTGCCCTGCGTAGTCGGTCCGCAGCAGGCTACCTGATGCTGGTGATGTGGCGTACAGGTACGTACGCTCAACTCCGGATCGCGCGTCGAGCGTATCGAGTGCGCGGCCGGCGCTGTCGTAGGTCGCCGCGGTGTCCTTGACGACGCCTTGCTCGGTTGTCTGCAATTCCCGCTCGGCGCGGCCAAGCGCATCGTAGGTGGTCTGCAGGTTCTTGCCGTCGGGGTCGATTTGTAGCGTCAGCATGCCGCGCCCGTCGTAGTCGCTCCGGGTCGCCTTGCCCCCGACATCCTCGAGAGCGACACGCCCAGCCTTGTCGTACTCCTTGGTCGTGGCGATTCCGTCAGCGTCGACCACGCGCAGCATCCATCCGAGCGAGTTGAATGCGGTCGTGGTCGATGCCTGCTCCTCGTTGCCGCCGCCCGTCGAGACCTCGCGACCGGCGAGGTCGTATTCGTGCGTCGTGGATACCTCTTCCGGCGACACGCTCAGGACGACTCGGCCACCAAGGTCGCATGTGTAGGTGGTCATCGCCCCATCTTGATCGGTCTCGGAGACCCTATTGTTCGCCTTGTCGTATCCGTAGGTAGTGAACGAACCGTCGGGGTTGATCTGCTTCGAAACGGTCCCATCTGCGTTGTACTCATGGACGGTCGCGCTGGTCTCTCCGCTGGCGTACGACGCAACAAGCTGGCCGTACTCATCGTAGGTGGAACGACTCGCGGCGATAGGGTCGGCGAGTGTGCTCTCCTCAGCCTCAGCCCACTCCTTGATCGCGTTGCCTCGGGCGTCAAGGTGCGTCACCGATGAGCCGACCACCCACACGTCGTCACTGCCAATTCCTCGGCCGGCCGCATCGAACGCGTATGTTGCGCGGCCGATCTCGACGCCTGAAGCGAGCTTCGACGAGGTCTCGGTTGTCTTTCCCTCGATATCGACCTTGGTGAGCGCCCAATCGGCCTTGTCACTCGACCCGGGCGCAGTGCGCCAGGTCTCGACCTGATTCCCGAGCGCATCGTAGCGCGTATGGCTCACAGCACCTGAGGCATCCACGCTCTCCAGGAGCCGCATCGCTGTCTCGGCAGAGTACTCGTTGGTCGCAGCGACGACACCAAGGGCATCGGTCTCTGAGAGCAGGTTGCCGAACGCATCGTACTCCCGTTCTGTCTGGAGCGTCGCGGGCGTACCCAGGTACTTGAGAACCACTCCGAACTGCTTCGTGACGGTCGGCTCGCCATTCAGCGCAAACGGACCATACTCCGTCACGGCCTCGATCGGAGTGGGCTCGGCGGCCTGAATGAGCACGCGCTCTTCTGTCTGAAGGCCACTGGTGTTGTATGAGTAGCTCGTCCTCGACCGCTCTCCCTCTGCGTTGAGCACCTTCTCCTCGGAGAGCAAGTTGCTGTCGGAGTCATAGGTGAAGTAGGTAGCACCGCCGCGCGGATCGGTCTGGCGAATCACGCGGTCACGATCGTCGTAGATGTAGGCGGTGCGGTTCCCTTCCTCGTCCACCTCATACAAGGTGTTGTCGCGCACATCCAGGGTGCGGCCGATGCTCTTGCCGGTCGGGGAGAGCTCGGTGACCGCTTGGTTCGTTGGCGAGTAGGCGTAGGTCCAGGTAGCGGTCGGATCACCTGGTGCCATCGGGTCCGTCGATGTCCAGAGCGTACCTGTGGGATTCCACTGGTAGGTCTGGGAGATCGCGCGATCTGCGAACACGTCTACATCCCCATAGCGGGTGATGGTGGCTTGGCGCCCGCCATACGAGATGTCGGCGCGCTTATAGGCGTCGGACTCGTAGCCCGGGTAGTGCACCTCGTGGATGAAGCCATCGGGATCCTGGCCCGGGTCTTCGTCGTAGTTGAACTCCCATTCCGGATCAGAGCCGTCAGGTTGCGTGAACGGACTGACGGCAAGGCCGATGAGCCTATTAGATGCGTCGTAGGCGTAGTCGACGGTGTATGCGTCGTCCGTGCCAGCGAAGTACTCCACACTCGCAGACGAGCCGCCCATGTATCCCGACCCGGAGTCGTAGTCGACCGTGCGGGTGCCATCGGCGGTCCCGTAGACCGCTGAGAGGATGCGGTCGCCGTCAAGCGCGACCTCGATCGACTGCCCGCTCTCCGCCTGGATGCTCAGCGCGTCAGTCGTGCGAGAGTAGGTAGTCTCGTTGCCGTTGTGATCGCCCTCCGCCGTGAGCTCGCCGCTCGAAGAGAACACAAGGTAGCTCTCATCCTTGAACTGCAGACGATACCCCCCTGTGATGGCCGACAAGGTCGCGACCATGCCGTTGGGAGCGTGCCACTGTCCATACTCGCTCTTGAACACGTGGCTGTCGCCAGCCTCGTCAACGTATGTCGCCACGCTGCCTGCGACCGACAGGGACTGCTCGAAGTTGAAGCGCCAACCAGGTGCCCACGCGCCAGTTGAGACTACCGCTGAGTCGTAGTGACGCGAGAGCG
Source organism: Actinomycetes bacterium (assembly GCA_024637115.1). GTDB lineage: Bacteria > Actinomycetota > Coriobacteriia > Anaerosomatales > JAGXFU01 > JAGXFU01. The sequence goes on along the minus strand of JAGXFU010000015.1, from coordinate 57,582 downwards.
CGGCCTCGGGGCCGTACGTCGCGATCGACAGATCGGTCGTATCCATGACGAGCGCGCCGGAATCGAGCTGGGCCGCCGCCGAGTGTCCCGCCATCTCACCCAGGTCATGAGTCGTATGGCGTGGGTCATCGTTCACATTCACCGAGCGGTTGTCGAGCGTCGGCATCCAAGCACCCGACTGCGCTGCGTCCTCGGCGTCCTCGTTGAACGCGATGACGCGGAACCAGTACTTCGTCGCCGTGTCGTAGGCCGAATCCTTCATCTGAAGGTACATGTCGTTCGGGTTGTCCCTCAGATCAAGGCCTGATCCGAGGTAGCGGTAGATCGTTCCGGTGCCGTCGAGCTTGCCCATCCAGAAGACCTTGTTCACCTCGTCGTAGCAGCCGTTGATCGCCCGCGTGGTCGCTTGATTGATGGGCCACTGATTGACGACCTTGAAGTCTGAGAGACCGACCTTCGTCATACGTGCGGAGTCCGTGGACGGCGCCCATTCGACCATGTAGAGCGCCTGGCCGTCGGAGAAGACACCGTCGGTGTAGTAGGACGGCGTGTTGACCGTCTTGTCGGCCACGAAGGTGCCGTCATGGTTGTAGACGCGGATCTTCCAGTAGCGATAGCCACCGCTCGAGTCATACGCCATCGAGTAGATGTGGTCCTCGTCGGCGGTGAGCATCACGTTCGAGGTCGAGCCGGTGACGGGAGCGCACGTGGCACGATCAAGCGGCGGAGCGCTGAACTCGAGCCGCTTGGTCTCGGTGCTGCCCTCCTCGGCATCGCGCCAGACGCCAGCCACTCCGGCCTTGCCGCCCACCCAGTCGATGTAGCCGTTGTAGATGAAGCCATCGAGATGGAACGCGGAGTAGATGTCCTTGGAGGCGAAGCTCGGCCCCACGCCGCCATAGTCGACGCCCTTGGTGGTGCCGTTGTAGCCCGAGCCGATGCGGCGCCATGTCGTGGACCCGCCATAGCTGCTCCCGCCCCAACGGCGGGTGTAGAGGTAGGTGCCGTCTGTGACGATGACGCCTGCGCCGCTTTGCCCGGACACGTTGAACGAGTCGTTCTGGGTTGCAGCCCGGGGGGTGGCTGCGCGGGTGAGCGCGTTGCCGGTGTAGGTATTCGGCGCACCGAACGCCGCGATCTGACTGTCAGTGGGCCATATCCCAGCGTCCCGGCTGGACCACGAGGTCGTGGACTTGCCAAAGACCTTGCCCACCTGCTGATAGTTGATTCCGTCATACATCATGATCTTGTAACCCTCGGCACGAGCCGAAGGCGACCACGAGAGCGCAGCCTCGCCGCGCCCGACGTTCGGGAAGTTGTTGGGACGAGCGGTGCCGCCCTCAACGAACCAGTCGAGCGCGCTCGTCGTGCCGCTCACACCGGTCACCGTGTCGGGGATCGTGGTGTAGTTGACCACAAGGCGGGGACGATACGCGGTCGTGCCGTACTCGCCGGAGCGGAACTTGCGCCAGTGCGTGGTGTTCTGCGATCCGTTCTCAGACTGGTAGATCATGAAGCCGTAGTTGTACCAGGTCCCGTCGATCCAGTTCTGGACCGTCTGGCCGCAGCCTTGCGAGACCCACACGTTCCTGCCTGTGACCGACTGCTGCCCGAGGTAGGTATACGAAGGCTTGTTGTTCCAGGTGTAGGTGTGACTCCAGTAGCTCGTAGGCCTGGCGAAATACGTCGTGGTCGCCGTGTTCGTGTAGTAGGTGTGGAACTGAAAGACCTTGAACTCGGCCGAATCGATCCGGGCATATGTCGGGATCGAGGAGAGGTTGAACTTCACGAGCGAGCGATTCTGACCCGTCGTCGAGTCGTAGTAGCCGGCACGGAGCTCCTGGGAGGTGGAGTACTGGGTTGTCGGGTACGCCGAGCTCACGTACGTGTCGTCGCAGGGCTTCTGGCTGATGTCGTAGATGGTGATGGTGGGATCGACCTTCACCGGCCACACGCGCGCACTATCCTCGAGCCAATCGCGCGAGACGTCATAGGTGAAGTACGCGCCACCATCGACCGGGGCGATCGTCATGGTCGCGTCGGAGCAGTACTCCGGCTCACCGGCCTCGTTCATGCTCGAGTCGAACACCACCAGTCGTCCGAGCTCTCCTACGAGTTCTCCCTCGGTGTCGTAGAGCAACTGGGAGCCATCGGTGGTCTGCCTCAGCTCAAGACCGTCGAGCGAGGTGTAGAACGAGTACGTCGAGGGGGCGTCGGCCGAGTCGAGGATCAGCGTCTCTTTGATTCCTGAGTCAGTGGTCTCGTACTCGAGGTCGGTGTCGGTCGCCACACCGAGGTAGCGCGCGCGACGGCCGAACGTGAGTCGAGCAGTCTCGGAGGTACCGAGCATGTCGAGACCTATGCTCCATCCATCGCCCTCGATGGTGACCGGCTCAGGCGCGTCGCCTTGTGTCGCGAAGGTAACGGGCGCTGCGACAGCGCTCGTCTGGTACTGGCCAGGCTCAGGCGCCGGCACGAGCGTGGGATCGATCTCCTCCCACTCCTCGTCCTCGCCCATGAAGAAGATGGGCTTCTCGTAGACCTCTGCCTGGTAGGTGCCATCAGACATGAGGAAGTGCTTGGAGTTCTCGGTTCGCTTCGATTCATCTTCAGAGACGATCGTGGCGGAGGCCTCCTCGGCAGCTTGCGGCGCTGCAGGCTGAGTCACCTCCGGCGTTTCGCTCCCAGACGAAGCAAAGGCCGGCGTCGCATTTGCGAACACCGGCCCTGTGACCAGACAAATCGAAAGTGCGCATCTAACCGCGCGCGTGAATACCCCGACCGAAAGACCCCTCATGAGCTCCCCTGCCCTCTCTCGAATATGAAACTCGGCGAGCATACTCGATGGTGTGGAAAAGGAGTCAATTGCTTCCATTGAAGATGTCGGTAAACGGTATGCTGTCGTCGGCAAACGGCTGGTATCCCGGCGACATTCACGCGAACAGGCCAGGACACGTGCATCCTGACCTGCTGTTTTATGGTGCCCCCAAGGGAATTCGAATCCCTGTTGCCGCCTTGAAAGGGCGGAGTCCTTGGCCTCTAGACGATGGGGGCGTATTCATACTGGTGGGCCGTATAGGGATCGAACCTATGACCTTGGGATTAAAAGTCCCCTGCTCTACCAACTGAGCTAACGGCCCGCACTCTGCATGCTCCAGAGCAGAGGTAGTCTATCGTGCGTCGAAGAGGCGGTCAAACGGGAATGTTAGGGTAAGAGAATAACGTTGCCCGGCAGGGGGCCTCATGACCCCGGACAACGTGCCATCTGTCGCGTCCCCGGAAAGAACATGAAGCGCCTCATCCTGGTATCCAATCGTCTGCCCGTGAGTATCGATCGCGGCGAGGACGGCTCCTTTTCATTCACCCCGAGCGTTGGCGGCGTGGCCACGGGGCTGAGTTCATTTCACGACACCCATGAGAGCAGGTGGGTGGGCTGGGCCGATGTTAACCTCGAAGAGTTGACCTCCAAGGAACTCTCTGACGTTCGCGAGGCCCTTGTCGAAGACCACGGCTGCGTCCCGCTCTTTCTCTCAGAAGAAGACGTCGAGGGGTTCTACTACGGCTTCTCGAACCGCACGATCTGGCCGCTCTTTCACCACTTCACGCAGTATGCGGAGTTCGACACTGACATGTGGGACGCCTATGAGCGCGTGAATCGCGCATATGCAGATGCAGTGCTTGAAGTTGCACGTCCGGGCGACACGATCTGGATCCAAGACTACCAGCTCATGCTGCTTCCGGCCATGATCCGCGAGCGGATGCCCGATGCAACGATCGGATGGTTCCTGCACATCCCGTTCCCAAGCTACGAGATCTTTCGCATGTTGCCCTGGAGGCGCCAAGTGCTCGAGGGACTCCTGGGCGCCGATCTGATCGGCTTTCACACCTACGACTACGCGCGCTACTTTCTGAGCAGCTGCAGACGTCTGCTCGGAACAGAGGACCAGTTCAGCCGCGTCATGGTCGACGACCGCCTCGTACTCGTTGATTCCTTCCCCATGGGCATCGACTACGACCGGTATCGTGATGGCGCGCAAACCGACAAGGCGATTGCCGAGGCCGAACGCATCGGCCTGCGCACGATGGAGCGCAAGGTCGTTCTCTCGATTGACCGCCTCGACTACTCAAAGGGCATCCCTGATCGACTTCGGGCGTTCGATGCGTTCCTTGAAAAGTATCCCGAGTGGCGCAACAGGGTGACCCTCATGTGCGTGGCGGTGCCATCCCGCGAGAGTGTTGAGCGGTATCGGCACCTCAAAGCAGAGGTAGACGAACTCGTTGGCTCGATCAACGGTAAGTACGCCACGATCGACTGGACACCCATCCGCTATCTCTATCGCTCGCTGCCGTTCGACACGCTGAGTGGCATGTATGGAGCAAGCGATGTTGCGCTGGTGACTCCATTGCGCGATGGCATGAATCTCATTGCCAAGGAGTACCTGGCCGCGCACGACGGCAACGAGGGCGTGCTTGTGCTCTCGGAAATGGCCGGAGCTGCCAAGGAACTCGCCGAAGCACTGATCGTGAACCCCTTTGACCGGGACCAGATCGTGGACGCGTTGCACGAGGCGTTGATCATGCCGGAAGAAGAACAGCGCGAGCGAAACGCGCTGATGATCCGACGCCTCAAGCGCTACACCGTCACCCGCTGGGCCGAGGACTTCCTTCAGCGACTCGAGGAGATCAAGCTCACGCAGGTCGGATTCGGTGCGCACCTCCTTGATGACTGGCACCGTGAACGCTTCGTTGCGGAGTACAGGCGCGCCAGGAAGCGACTGCTCATGCTCGACTACGATGGCACGCTCATGTCATTCGCTCCTCGGCCCGAAGACGTTGCACCTACCCAGGAAGTGCGCGAGCTCTTGCGCACACTTGGATCCGATCCCGCCAACGAGGTCGTTGTCATCTCGGGGCGCGACCGCGAGACGCTCGATGAGTGGGTGGGCGATCTGCCGGTGGATATCGTTGCCGAGCACGGCGTATGGCTCAAGGGCCGCAGCCGTGAGTGGGTGGTCATCGAGCCCATGAGCGACGAGTGGAAGCCGCGTGTCCTACCGATTCTCGAGATGCTCGTGGATCGAACGCCGGGCTCATTCATAGAGGAGAAGGATTACTCCTATGTCTGGCACTACCGAAAGATCCATCCTGAGCTCGCCGCCACCAGGGTGCTTGAAGCGAAAGACGCGCTTGCCAGTGTCGTGAACGACCTGGGGCTTGCCGTGATGGACGGAAACAAAGTGGTAGAAGTGAAAGCCGCCAATGTGGACAAGGGCCGTGCTGCGCATCGCTGGATGTGTCACGAGGACCTCGAGTTCATCCTCTCGATCGGTGATGACCGTACCGATGAGGACGTATTCGACGCTGCCCCTGAGAGCGCCTGGACGATCAAGGTGGGTCGGGGCGCTACGCATGCCAGCTACTCGGTTCGCGGTGTACGAGACGTACGCGCGCTCTTGCACTCAATTGCCGAGACCAACCGACCGGAGGTCGATGACGGATGAAGCGACTAGAAGACTATCGGGGCATCGTGTCCGATGAAATCCTGGGCGACCTGCACCGACGAGCGGGAAAGCTCTACGACAAGCACGTGGTGCACCTTAATTCCACAGCGCAGGGTGGTGGTGTGGCAGAGATGCTCTACACCCTCATACCGCTCATGAACGACGTGGGGCTCGACGCCGGCTGGCGTGTGCTCGTGGGAAGTGACGACTTCTTTGGTGTGACCAAGAAGTTTCACAACGGCCTGCAGGGCGAGAAGATCAACCTGAGCCCGCAGAAGAAAAAGCTCTACGTACAGGCGAACGAGAGTTTCGCCCAGTACACACACATCGCCAAGCACGACGTGGTCATCGTGCATGACTCACAGCCGCTGCCGATAATCCGCTCGTACAAGAAGCGTCAGCCGTGGGTATGGCGTTGTCACATAGACCTGACTGAACCTGACCCCGTGCTCTGGGAGTTCCTCAAGGGCTACATCATGCGCTACGACCTCATGATCGTGAGTCACGAGCAGTACCTGCGACCGGAACTCAACGTCGAACAACGCGTGATCAACCCGGCTATCGACCCCTTGAGCCAAAAGAACATCGATCTCCCTGAAAAGACGATCCTCAAGTACATGCAGCGACACAAGATCCCGCTCGACAAGCCCCTCATCACCCAGGTCTCCCGCTTTGATAAGTGGAAGGACCCCGTGGGTGTTGTGGAGGTGTTCAAGAAGGTACGCCAGTCTGTGGACTGTCGGCTCGTGCTGGCGGGAAACATGGCCACCGATGACCCCGAGGGCGCAGAGATCTATGCCAAGGTACTCAAGCGCGCGGGCAACCTTGTTGACAGCGGGGATATCATCTTGCTCCTGGGTGCCGGCGACGTTGAGATCAACGCACTCCAGCGCATGTCCAGTGTAGTGCTGCAGAAATCCACACGTGAGGGCTTTGGCCTCACGGTATCTGAGGCAATGTGGAAGGGCACTCCCGTTGTCGCGGGAGCCGTTGGCGGCATCCCGCTGCAGATCATTGACGGCGAGACCGGCTTCCTGGTTGACCCGCACGACCTCGACCAAACAGCCGACCGCGTTGCACGACTGCTCACCGACCGAAATCTCGCTCGCAATATGGCAGCGGCCGGCGTTGAGCATGTTCGTGAGCACTTCCTCATCACTCGCCTGCTTGGCCACTACCTCGAACTGCTGGCCGACCTAACAGCGTGCAAGTAGCGCTTACCACTGCTGTACGATAGCGGCAGTCGACCAGGAGGTAGCGGGTGGAGCAGTTCATAGAACGTCTCGGTGAGTTCGCGCTGATTGCAGGCATTGCGCTCGCAATCGGATTCGCCATCGATACGGTCATCTATCGGGTGATCCGTACCCAGGCGCGCAAACGCGGTTGGCGCGTGGGCGATGCGGTCGCGCGCTCGCTGCACGGACTACCCACACTTCTCGCGATACTCATTGCCGCGCGTATGATCTCGCTCAAGCTCCAGCTGGCCGATTCCCAAGCCACCACCGTCAAGTCGGCGCTGCTGGCAACCGCCGTTGCTGGCTTCACCTGGAGCGCCACCCGCCTCGCGGGCCGGCTCACACGCATCTACACGCAGAGCGAAGACACAACGATTTCCTCGAGTACGATCTTTGTCAATCTCGCAAGAGGAACCGTGGTCGCAGTCGGTTCTGTGTCAGTTCTAGCGGCCCTGGGTATCTCGATTGGCCCGTTGATCGCTGCACTCGGAGTCGGTGGTATCGCTCTCGGTCTTGCTCTCCAGCCAACGCTCGAGAATCTCTTTGCCGGCATCCAGGTCCTTCTGAGTCGACAGATCAAACTCGGTGATCTCATCCGCCTCGAAACGGGCGAAGAGGGCTGGGTCATAGACATCAACTGGCGCAACACCACGATTCAACTCTTCTCAAACGACCTCATCATCGTTCCGAACTCCGTGATTGGCCGCTCGCGCATCACGAACTTCACAAGCGCCGATTCGCAGCACGTAATCTGGATTGCCGTTGGCGTGGCCTATGGCAGCGACCTTGAGCTCGTGGAGCGTGTCACCCTCGACGAGGCGCGCGAGACGCTGGCAGCAATCGCAAGCGGTGTCAAAGAATACGAGCCCGCGCTACGCTTCTCATCGTTTGGTGATTCCTCGATCGAGTTCACCATCTCACTGAAGACATCCACATACGGCGATCGTTGGCTCATTCGCAGTGAATTCATAAAGCGGCTCCATACCCGCTATACGCAGGAGGGCATTGAGATTCCCTTCCCCCAGCGTGTGGTGCACACTGCGCCGACACCCGGCTAGCGCCCAAGCACCGGCCAGCACTTGAGTTCGGATTCGCGCCATTCGGCGGCGGGATCCGAGTCTATCGTGATGCCGCACCCGGTGCCCCACACTGCCTCGCCCTCGCCAAACTCAAGGGTACGTATCACCACCGAGGAGTCCATCCTTCCCGGCATTGCCACGATCAGTGAGCCCGTATAGGCACCGCGCGGAGAGATCTCGAATCGAGAGATGTGCTGCATTGCAGATCGTTTGGGAGCGCCTGTGATCGAGCCCGACGGGAAGGTTGCTTCGACCAGATCGGCAATGCCGGCGCTCGCACTCAGAGAACCGCGCACCGTAGAGACCATCTGATGGCAGTAGGGTGTTGGGAACACCGCAAAGAGCGGATCGACGACCACGCTACCCGTTTCACAGACGCGTCCGAGATCGTTTCTCTCCAAATCCACGATCATCACATGCTCGGCGCGTTCCTTCTCCGACTCCACCAGCGATTGCGCAGATGCGAGATCGGCGGCCTCGGTACTGCGGCGAGGCGACGTACCCTTGATCGGCTCCGTGGTCACCGTGACCGAATCGTCCCGTTCGCGCGTTGCCATGACAAATCGCTCAGGTGACACAGAGGCCAGTGAACCCCGGGGGCTGCCAACGAGCGCGGCCATTGGCGCAGGCGCATCTTTGAGCAGCTGTAAGAACAACTGCCCCGGCGAACCGGCGGGCACGCCCCGCACGCGGTAGGTCAGATTGAGGACGTAGATGTCGCCCGAACGGATCGACTCCTGCGCACGCTCCACTGCGTGCGCGAACTGCGCGTCATTCATCTCGGCGCACGCATCTCGCAGGAGCGGCTGGGAAAGCGGGCTCAGCGATAAGCCACTCGATTCGACCTCACGCGCATCGAACGTGCGTCCCCATCGGCTCCAGGTCGCTCCCTCACGTCTCCAAGCACCGCTGTACGTGTGAACCTGTGCCGCACCGTCGTAGGGCAGGACCGCCACCGTCATGCGCGGTTGATCGCTCTCGAACGTCTGCTCCACCAGGGCACGAGCAGCGGAATGAGAGATACCCTCATGTACCTCGATCGGGTCAGCTGCGACCAGCCACGAACCCCTGAACCACCCTGATTGCGATGAGGGTGCCAGGACAAGAGGGCGACGGCTCAGAGGCATTGAGCAGGCGGCCAGCACGGGATCGATCGGGCGAGGGCGTTCCACCGTACCTCCATACGGTTGCGGGCGTATCTGCCGCGGGATGCCCTCGCGGGGCTGACATACGGCGTGTAGTCGTAAGCGACCCTATTCTAGCGCGAACGCACGAGAGAACACCTGCGCGATGCGGGCGCTCACCGGACCGCCTCGGCCACGCACTGCAATCGCACCTGCCACGGCAGTGGTGAAGAACGCCTCGGCGGCATCCTGGTACTCGGCAGCGGACACGGGTCGCTCCTGCACCGGGATACCAAGTTCAGGAGCGAGGTCGAGAACGAAGGCGCGTGAAACGCCCGCGAGTGCTGGTGGCGAGGGTGGGGTAACGAGAACGCCATCCACTACGAGCCATGCGCTCGCCTGCGACCCATCGATGACGTACCCCGCGTGGTCAACGAGGACTGCCACGTCGGCACCGGCGGTCTGCGCCTCGTGGAGGGCCCGATCCCAAAACGAGCGGTCTGCGGGCTTGGCAGCGCCCGGTGGGAGCTCGGGGATGTCCGAGGCAACCAACGTTGCGGTGGGTCCGCCTTCTACATCGATCGTAGAGGGTCGATCGGTAACCTCGGCTGTGGGGGTACCGTTAGGTGCCACCAGGAGAGTCATGCGCCCGTATGGCTCGGGCCATACCGCCGCCGCTGCGAGCGCTTCTGCACGCGCAGCGGCCAGCACATCTGCATCGCAACCCCCCGCTTCGAGACGCGCAAGATGACGCTCGAGGAGCGGAATCCGACCGTCTTGAACGCGAATCGTCTCGCGAAGCGCTTGAGTCAGCATGGTGTTGCTCCTGGTAGCCCCAGCCTAGTGGCGGAAGTGACGATGACCGGTAAACACCATCGCGACACCGAGCTCATTCGCCTTGTCGATGACCTCCTGGTCACGCACCGAGCCTCCCGGCTGGATCACAGCTGTGACCCCTGCGGCCGCACAGACCTCGAGCGAATCGGAGAAGGGCATGAACGCATCGGATGCGGCGACAGCTCCGGTTGCCCGATCCCCAGCCTTCTCGACTGCGATCATGGCCGCGTCGACGCGGCTCATCTGGCCGGCGCCCACACCTACGCTGGCGAAGTCCTTAACGAGCAGGATGCAGTTCGACTTGACCGCCTTGCATGCACGCCACGCAAAAACGAGTTGCTCCATCTCGGACGTGGACGGCTGACGCTCGGTTGCGACCGTGAAGGTCTCCGGCTTCTCAGCCACGGTGTCTGATTCCTGGACAAGCATGCCGCCCTCAACAGCGCGGGACTCGTAGTGACCGCCAACAGGGCGCGCTCCGTCGGTCTTGAGGACGCGGAGGTTGGGCTTCTCGGCAAGCAGATCGAGCGCTGCCTGCTCATAATCTGGCGCGATCATAACCTCAACGAACTGACCGTTGTCATAGCTGGCCTGTATGACACCCGCCGTGACGGTCGTGTTGAATGCCATCACGCCGCCGAATGCGGAGATGGGGTCGGACGCGTGCGCACGCTGGTACGCGGTCACCACATCTTGGGCTACCGCGGTTCCCGCGGGATTGGTGTGCTTCACGATCACGCACGCGATCTCACCGGCAAACTCACGCACCGCACTCCATGCTGCGTCGGTATCAAGGATGTTGTTGTAGCTGAGATCCTTGCCCTGCAACTGCTCGGCGCGGGCGAGCGTGTTCTCCTTGGCGTCCATGAAACGATAGAATGCCGCGCTCTGATGCGGGTTCTCCCCATAGCGGAGGTCCTGCACCTTCTCGAGGCGGAAACGAACTTCACCGGGAAAGGTCGTCTTGCGATAGCCGGACAGGTACATCCAGATCGCACTGTCATATGCACTCGTAGTACGAAATACCTCAACGGCGAGAGACTTGCGGGTCTCGAGCGTTGTCGCCCCGGCGTTGGCACGCATCTCTGCGAGGATGCCGTCGTAGTTCGCCGGGTCGGTGACCACGGTGACCGAATCGAAGTTCTTGGCTGCGGAGCGCAGCATGCTCGGCCCGCCGATATCGATATTCTCGATCGCCTCTTCGAGTGCGACCCCTTCTTTGGCCACGGTCTTTTCGAAGGCGTAGAGGTTGACCACGACCATATCGATCATGCCGATACCGTGCTCCTCGGCTGCGGCCATGTGGGCCGGGACGTCCCTGCGGGCGAGCAGGCCACCATGCACCCGAGGATGCAACGTCTTGACGCGGCCATCCATCATCTCGGGAAAGCCCGTCAGGTCGTCGATCGGACGGACGTCGATTCCAGCCTCCGCGAGCACCTTGGCTGTACCGCCTGTAGAGACGATCTCCACGCCGAACTCAGTGGCGAGCACCTTGCAAAACTCGGCGAGTCCACTCTTGTCGGTAACCGATACCAGTGCTCGCTTGACCGTGACGTTGCTCATGAATCCCTCTCCCTCAACGTGGCCCGAAAAACAGACCTGAGCCGCTCTGAGGCAGCTCAGGTGATTGCCCTATTCGATTGTAGCGGCTTATGCCGTGATGCAAAGCATCCCTGCTAGGCGATGTGTCGATCCGAAAATGGCCGCCAATCATCCCGACTCGTGTACCGGGTCACTGATACACAAAGCCCTCCACAAGTGCCACGAACTCAGATGATGCCGCAACAGCTCTTCGCACGAGGCGGGCCTTCTCTTCTGGAATCTCCTGATCAAGCGGAAGCATGCTACGAAGTATGCGGGCACGTTCGTAGATGCCGTCGATCATTCCCTCGTGGAAGATATCTCGATTGAGGCGCTGCGACAACTCAAAGTCATAGTCACCGATCGGCTCCATATCGTGGCGAAGCAGGATCGCCTTGGTGCCAAGGGTGAAGGCGTCGCGTAGTTCGATGTCGGCAGTGCCCCAGTCATTGCGCAGATATGCCGCCCTCGACGCCACGACCTTGTCCCACGCGACTCTGCAGATTTGGAGCGCGGGCTCTCGACCACCCTCATCGAGCTCCCGAACAACTCCCCGTTCGACCCACGGTGTCCAATCCATCGCGTCCCCTCTGTTGTCAGCGCTCCTCGGTTGTATCCGCGAGATACGAATACAAACGGAGCATGACAAGAGGACCTTCCCAGAGTCTTACCAGAGTCAAAACGAGACCGGTCTGGGACAGAATCAGCGTCCCGCAGATTGCGGAAGGATGGTGGTACCCCGGCCTTCGATGACCACGCGCCCCCGGGCCATCCACTGAATGACCTGCGGGTACAACCGGTACTCGGCCTCGTGGATCTTTGCCTCGAACGTCTCGATCGTGTCGTCGGGTTCGATGGACACAGCTTCCTGGGCAATGATTGGGCCTTCATCGAACTTCTCATTGGCAAAATGCACGGTGACGCCTGCGATCTTGACACCGTAGTCCCAGGCGTCCCGGATACCCGAACTACCGGGGAAACTCGGTAGCAGCGCCGGATGGATATTGAGTACTCGATTGGGAAATGCGTTCAGAACCTCTGTCCCAAGAAGACGCATGTAGCCCGCCATCACCACCAGATCGACTTCATGCTCCTCGAACGCCAGACGAATCGCGTGATTGTATGCAGAGAAGGTGTCGTAGGCGGCGCGGTCGAGCCATACGGCCGGAATATGAGCTTTTCTGGCGCGCTCAAGCCCGTACGCTCCCTCATGATTTGCAATGACGACTGCGACATCGGCGTCGAGTCTTCCCGCCCTCGACGCGTCGATGATCGCCTGCAGGTTCGTGCCACCCCCGGAAATCAGAACTCCCACGCGCATGCGCTTCTCAGGCATAGACGACCTTTCCCTCCCCGGAGACGATCTCGCCTATCTCGAACACCGCCTCGCCACTCGCCCTCAGGCGCACCGCAACCTCGGGCGCGTCCTTTGCCCCAACGATAATCGCAAACCCGATACCCATGTTGAACGTGCGGAGAGCCTCATCGAGCGGCAGCGCCGCCTCCTGCATGAGGATCTCGAAGATACGGGGCACTGGCCAGGAACCAGCCGCGACGAGCGCATTGCACTCTGCCGGCAGCACACGATCGAGATTCTCGGTGATCCCGCCGCCCGTGATGTGGGCCATCGCCTTGATCGGCGCATCTGCGCGCAGACTGTCCAGGATCGAGCGTACATAGATGCGCGTTGGCTCGAGGAGCACATCGGCAAGTGTCTTGCCGCCCAGTTCGACCCGTGGCAGCGTGATTTCGTCTTCATGACCGTCAACGAGCACACGGCGCACGAGCGAGTAACCGTTTGAGTGAATTCCACTGGAAGCGAGCCCCAGCACGACATCGCCGGGGGCCACCTGCGAACCATCGATCATCTTAGGGCGATCGGCCACACCAACGCAGAAGCCGGAGAGATCGTAGTCATCATCGGCCATCACCCCGGGGTGTTCGGCCATTTCCCCGCCGATAAGGGAACAGCCGGCCTGACGGCATCCCTCGGCGATACCCTCGACGATCGAGCCAACCCGCTCGGTGTCGAGTTTGCCGATGGCAACGTAGTCGAGAAAGAAGAGCGGCTCGGCACCGGTCACGAGGATGTCGTTCACGCACATGGCCACAAGATCGATGCCTACGGTGTTGTGGCGCTCGAGCAACTGGGCGAGTTTGAGCTTGGTGCCAACGCCATCGGTCCCGCTGACCATCACCGGATCCGCCATGTCCTTGAATGCAGCGGCGCTGAATAGGCCACCGAACCCGCCGATGTCACCAATGACCTCGGGTCGGCGCGTCGATCGTACGGCATCTCGAATCCGGTCAACCGCACGCGCTCCTTCGCCGGTATCCACTCCTGCATCGCGGTATGTGATCGGGCGCTTGGTCGAATCGTCGGTCATGTGGTCCCCTCCGGACGCTGCCGCACCAGTGCGGCACCACGATACCACCTGTACCCGCAAAAGGACGACCGTCCACCACAACCGAATATCGCCTTCGTCCGAGGTGTGAGCGGTCGCACATTAGCGACTAACGGCGTGCGTTCGTCGATTAGGGGTCAATATGTGCGACGAACGCGCCGATTGGAGTATTGAACGGTAGCGAAGAAGGGATGAGCGGCGATGTTTGAGACAGTTGCAGGATACATCATCTGGGGAGCTGCAGCTGCAGCCTACATCGCGATGCTCGCCCTGACAGAACGCAGTGCTGCGCACTACGTGGCGAATGGTTCCTCGGTCCCCGTCCGTACCTCGGTCGTTATCGTGACGGCCGACGCACCAGAGCCCGCTACGGCAGCAGCGCCTCGAGTTGTGACTTCACCCCAGCGCTCACAGCACTCGTCCCTCCGAGCACACGAAGTAGCCTGATCTCGGAACTGTGTGCTTGTACCGCACTGCGCGTGGCCCTCGAGAGAGCGGTCGGCGCGGTGAGTAGCAACACTCCGCCCTGCTCACCCGTTGCGGCACCTCCCGACAGTGCATCGGCGAAACCGAGTCCGGTTGCCACTGATACCGTCCTGAACGAGTTGATCGCCCTCGCCGATCCCCAGGTGGCGACTGCAGAAGCGGTCGCGTATCGATCGGGTCCGGAAACCCGTGTGTAGGGTACGCCGAGCGCACCAGCCACAGAATTCGGAATCGCCTTGACCCCACCCAGCACGACAGCGTGCGCGTAGCCGCCTGCCTTGAGTGCCGATGCCGTTGCACCGGGCACTCCGCCGGGAGTCACAAGGAGCACCGGCATCTGGCCCCCGTACGCCACAGGTGAGACCGCGAGCGCATCGGCAAACTCATCGCCACGCGCGATGAACACGGTATCAGCGAATGCGGGCGCGCTCCGTGCCGAGAGAGTCTCGGCCGCGATCTTTGCGGCGGTCGCATAGCGATCCGAACCCCCAATCCTGCGCATCGTGTACCCGGCTGCGTCGAGCACGTTGTAGACCGACGTCGAGACCGCCGCGGGCCCGCCCACCACGATCACGTCCGTGACGCCAAGCCGATCGAGTTCGACCAGAAAGCCTGCTGGCAGTTTGTCGCGACTCGTAAGCAGAACGGGCGCATGGTGCACGCCTGCAAGTGCCGAGGCACCCAGGGCGTCTGCATATCCTTCACCGGTGGCAACAATGGCGACCGACGCGCTCTCGAAGGTGGTGCGGCTCACCGCGAGTGACGTGGCGTATCGATCGGCACTCGCAACGCGTTCGCTCACCGTGGCGATGGTATCGACCACGATCGAATCTGCGGCCGCGCCCGCCGCGTTGTCGGAGCGGTCGAGCGCGTAGGCGGCGTAGTACAGCACCGTCTCGGTCGCCTCGGCGAACACACCGGAGTCGGTGGCGCTGCCGAGCCCGCCCTCGTAGACGAGGGTTGCGAGCGGATCGCTGGATCCGGCGGGCATGCTTCCCGACCTGCGCAAGACTCGCGTGCGGTCGAAGTCGTCTGAGACCGGGTTGGTCCACGAGAGGGCGACGTTGGCTCCGCTGCGCGAGGCCAGCAGCGCCGTTGCTGACGGCGGAGGCGTAGTGTCGACCACAAGCGTCGACGTCGTTGCCGCCGCCGACCAGTTCAGCGCTTCGTCACGCGCGAACGCCGCATAGTAGGCGGTGTCGCCGTGGACAAGGCCGGTATCAGACGCCGTTTCGGCGCTGCCCTCGTAGACCACGGTTCCCGTATCGGGCGTGGTGGGAGTAGTCGAGATCGACCGGACGAGGCGGGTGTAGGTGAAATCGGGATCCACCGGGTCGGTCCAGGTCAGCGAGACCCCGCCGTTGGTGTCAGGCGTGGCCGCAAGGTCTGCGGGAACGCCAGGCGGTACCGCATCGTCGCCATAGACAACAAAGCGGACGGTCTCCCAGGCGCCCGGAACGGTTCCAACGAGACTGCGCACCCGCACAGCGCCAGAGCGCGTAAGGACATTCGGAACAGTGAGAGTGATCTCGCTTGAGCCAACTGCGCCAAGTCCTGAAGTGCCCCACGAATCCTTCACGATACTGACTTCATCAACCCCGAAGGCATCTCTACCCTCGGAGACGGAGCCATCTTTCGAATACGTGAAGTAGAGCGTGTGGGTACCTTCAGGGAGCCATACGCGCACGGTCTCCCAGTCGGAATCGCGCTCTCCAATCCAACGGAATGCCAATGTCCCCGTGTTATAGCGAACTTGCAGATACGCATAGTCCCAATAGTCCTCGGAGTCGAGCCAATATTTGAAGGAAAGCCAGGCCCCGCCGGTTGGAACCGTCACGTTGCGCGAGATGCTCGATGACGTGCTATTTGGCTGATTCGGTTGAGAACGCGCACCCCAGTTGCCCGAAAACACATCCTCAAGGGCATTAGAGGCCGTCCAGCCGGTCGTAGAGGTCCACCCTGAGAGGCTCCCGGTCTCGAAACTGCCGTTGCCCACGTACTCGGTCGGCGTTGAGACCTGTGCCTCAAACGTGGCGTTCGCCGGGGTACCTGAACGCGGCGCATAGCCGATTCGCGCCGTCGTTCCTCGTATGAGCGTTGCACCCTCGAGCGGATCGAGCACGACCGGAGGTGCCGCATAGTCCCCAATTGCCGCGCCGAGATCGATTCTGCCTCCGGTCCGGACCTTACCGGCAAGCGTGGGCAGAACTTCCACCGTACTCTCAAGTCGCATGCGCGCGTCATACATGGTCTCATCCGGGTGCGCCGCAGCCATCAACGCGAGCGCGCCCGCCACATGCGGCGATGCCATCGACGTACCCGAGATCTGTGCGTAGCCGTTCCAGGCCATGAGCGGGACGGCGGCCGAATCCAGGGCCGTCAGGTCATCCGAGCTCGCCGGCCATCCCAGATCCCAATCATCGGCAGGAATCGTGTAGGTGATGCCGTCAAAGGGGCCGTCAGCGCTGCCCTGACCTTCCATCGTCCACGACTCAAAATCAACACAGCCTACATGGAAGTAGTTTCTGAACCATGTGCGGGCCGAGCCGAAATACTCGAGGTCGCCTGCCACAGCGCCGCTCGACATGAGAAGTCGTCCGCCGCCATCGAGATAGGTCCCTAGCGCGGTTCGCTCGGCTGAATTCAGCGACCCGATCGGTCCGGGCATCTCGTGCGTCATGCCGGTAAACCACACGACCACCTTGCCTGCAAGGGTGGCAGCCCCGGGCGTGCCCGACACCTCGGTATTCCAGGTGCTCACATTCGTGTAGCCCGCGGCAGAAAGCCCATCAAGGTACGCAGACAGGCGATTGTACGAATCACCCGTTTCAACCGGGTGGCTATCGTCGACCACGAGCACGGGACTGGTGAGTGTCGAAGCGAGCTCGCCCATGGACCAGTCAATGATTGATTGGCGCCCGGCACCCTGCGCCGATGTCTCCATTGGGAACCCGAAGTAGACGATCTCGAATGGGCTGTCAGTGATGTGGAATGCCGAGTCATAGCGCGGCACGGTGGAGGTGATCTCAACACCCGGTGCCGCGACATCAACGTAGTTCGCGCTGTAGTTCGAGAAGCTCGCGAGCTTGTCATCGCGATCGGTCGCTGCCACGGTAACGACGTTTGTGGCTTCGAGAGCAGCCGGATACTCGGTACTGATGCCATCGAGGTCGCGGGTGGAGTTGCCCGCAGCGCATACGTTGATCACGCCATGCTTGCGCGCGTAGAGCAGAGCATCATCAAGCACGCTCGAGTAGCTTGTTGTGGTCCATGAGTGGTTGATAACACTCGCCCCGTTGTCCACCGCATAGACAATAGCCTCGGCGCCGGCGGAAACGGAGCCCGAGGTCGGGTCGATGAACTTGAGGGACATGATCGAGACATCCCAGTTCACGCCGGTCACACCGATCGTATTGTTGCCTACGGCCCCGATAGTGCCGGCCACATGCGTGCCGTGCTTGTCGCTATCCATGGCATCCCACGGTGTAGCGTCGCGGTTACTGAAATCCCAACCGTTGTAGTCATCGATGTAGCCGTTGAGATCGTCGTCGACGCCATTGTTGGGAATCTCGCCGGAGTTGACCCAGGCGTTGTCCGCGAGGTCGGGATGATCGAGGTGCGCCCCCGTGTCGACCACAGCCACAACAACTGCCGAGGAGCCCGTGGAGACATCCCACGCCGCCTGGGCATTGATGTCGGCGCCCGATACTCCACCGAGCTGCCCATTGTTCTGGAAGCCCCACTGCGTTGCATAGTACGGATCGTCCGGAACAGCCGCGAGCTCAGCCTGGGCATCGAGTTCTACCTTGTCGGCCAGACCCGAGTTTCGAATATCCCGGACAATCTGCTCGGGCGTACCCGACGTCGCACGAAGCACAGTCCAGCCAATGCGAGGAATCTCGCGCAGAACACGAAAGCCGATCTCCCGGCCAGCCGCACGCGTGCGATCGCGAGTAGTACCAGGCTTGAGCTTCACGAGGATGTTCGTGCTGGGATCGACAGGCGTTGAATCGGCAGCGGCCAGGCGGGCCCGTGCTGCGCCCGCGGGTGCAGCACGCACGAGCGCGGGAGGTGCCACGAGCGCACTCGCAAGCGTCACTGCGAGCAACGGCCGGGCAAACGATCGAGCGCTTCGTGCAAGCCTCATCGAGTCTCCAGTAGCCAACGGGCAACGCAGGTGCTCGCGTTACCCGAATTCACACGTTCCCTACACGATACCCCCGCACAGCGAACCCAAGCGCCCTCACGATCACACAGTGACGAACGACACCACGGTAGACACCGCAAGCGACACGCCGACTGCGACGCTCGCCGCAGCAAGCCAGCCGGTGCCATGGGTGACTCGCCGCCCAACGAACGCCCCCGCCCAGGTGGGAAACACATAGCCGATCAGAATGCCGAGGACCGCCCAGATGGCCAGCGCCGTATAGGCAGCAGCGGTCGTCTCATTCGGGGAGATCAGAGGCGCATAGCTGTCAAAGACATCCCGGGCGCGCGCGATGATGCGCATTCCGTCGCCAATGAGCCACGCGATAGCCAACGCGGAAATGCCCCACACCCGGCGATCGAGAGAAACCTTGCGTGGGGCGAGGAGAGCGGCTGCCAGCGCTGCACCGAGAACAGCAAGCACGGGATTGTATGCAAGTGCGAGGCGGGCACCATACGCGAGTGCTTCACTCACGTCACAGCCACCGCTATTCGGACTTGGGAGTGCCGCACGAGGACTCCAGCGCGAGCTTGCCTCGGCGCACTGCCTCGGGAATCTCAATGGGGTAGGTGCCGTTAAAGCAGCCCATGCAGTACTGCTCGGCAGGTGCACCGGTCGACTCGACCATGCCTTGCTCTGAGAGGTAGGCCAGGGAGTCGGCACCAATGAACTCGCGAATCTCTTCAATGCTGTGATTGCTCGCAATGAGTTGCTCTTGGCTGTCGGTGTCGATTCCAAAGAAGCAGGGCCAGCCAACCGGCGGGCTCGTGATGCGCATATGGACCTCAGTCGCTCCCGCGTCACGCAGGAGCTGTACGAGTTTGCGACTCGTATTCCCTCGCACGATCGAGTCATCGGTGACAATCAGGCGCTTGCCTTCGATAGCGTGGCGCAAGGGGTTGAGTTTGAGGCGAATACCCTGCTGACGCAGGTAGTCGTTCGGCGAGATGAAGGTGCGGCCCACGTAGCGGTTCTTAACGAGCCCCTCGCCAAAAGGTATACCGCTCCCCTGCGCATAGCCGACTGCCGCAGGGATTCCGGAATCGGGTACTCCCATGACCATGTCGGCCTCGACGGGGGCCTCGGCCGCCAGGCGCTCACCCATGCGGCGACGGGCTTCGTAGATCGTACAGTCGTTGAGCACGCTGTCGGGGCGCGCAAAGTAGATCATCTCGAACATGCACAGGCTCAACTGCTCGGCAGGCACCGCCTGTTCGGCTTCGAGTCCTTTGTCGCTGATCCTGATCATCTCGCCCGGTGCTACATCACGGAGGAACTCCGCTCCCATGATGTCGAGGCCGCACGTCTCACTTGAGACCGCATAGCCCACGCCATCGAGCTTACCCAACACGAGAGGACGAATCCCGTAGGGATCCCGGAAGGCGTAGATCGCCTCTTCGGTAATGACGACGACAGCGTATGCGCCGCGAATGAGTTTCATGGTCTCGCGGATTCCTGCGCGAATCGAGCTGTGCTCCTGAGTGTAGTGACCCACGAGCGTTGCGATGACCTCGGAGTCTGTGGTTGAACGGAAGCGAGCTCCGTTGCCGGACTTGAGTTGATCTCGCAGCTCGGTCGTGTTGACCAGGTTGCCGTTGTGGGCGAGCGCGATGACCTGATGACCGATCGCCGAGAGGTGCGGCTGCGCATTCTCCCAGCTCGTGGAGGAGCCGGTTGTCGAGTAGCGTGTGTGACCTATTGCGAGCTTACCCGGGAGCGAATCGAGATCGGATTCCTTAAAGACCTGGGAGACGAGACCGAGATCCTTGGTGACCATGACCGTCTCGCCGTCGCCCACCGCAATGCCCGCGCTTTCCTGACCGCGGTGTTGCAGCGCGTGGAGACCAAAGTACGTGAGGCGAGCGACGTCTTCATCGGGAGCGTACACGGCAATCACGCCGCAGGCTTCTTCTGGGCGGTCAGCGCGCTGTGAGAGGACGTCGTCCTCCGTGGCGGAGATGAAACGAGCGTCAGGCACGCTCGGCTGGTTCGTGCTCATGCGGTCTGCGGCGCTCCCGTAGCGATCGTGCGGCAATGGGACGCGGGTAGTGTAGCACGGATTCGCGGGCTCTTGCCGTATGATGGGCGCAAGAGAAGGGGGTATCCGTGCGAAGGCTACTACGCGTTATCAACGAGGTGTCGCTTGCCGCCATCGTGCTCGCCCTCTCCGGAACCGTTGCGTTGTTCGCAGTAGCGTATGTAGCGCTCGGCTCACTCGGATGGGGCTCACTTGAGGTGACATATGCGGGGGACGGAGCCGTGGGCTTCCTCGATGCCCTCTACTTCTCGCTCGTGACAATCTCATCGCTTGGCTACGGTGATATCCGACCGGTCGGTGCAGCGCGGCTATTCGCCGGGGCTGAAGTCGCGCTCGGACTCGCATTCTTTGGATTGATCGTGGCCAAAGTCGCCTCGGTAAAGCAGGATTACATCCTACGACGGCTGTACTATGCCGACCTCATCGATCGCAAGCTCTCGGGATACATCAAGCAACTTGAGGAGTATCGGAAGCTCTACCGAATCACGAGCACCATGTTGCTTGATGGCGACATGGATCCGGAACTCACGACAACGTTTTGCTCTGATACCGGCGAGACAACGCTGTTCTACCAGATCCACATCCTGCTCGCCGAGATCGTGGAGCTCGTGAAGTTCGAGATTCACAACGGCGGATTCTTTGGCGATGTATCAGATGCCTCCGTGAGCAAGATCTACGCAAACGTACAGGGAATGCTCGGTCACACTGCGCGGCTGCTTGAACGAGATCCGGACAAGACATACGAGCATGTGCTGTGTGGCAGCGAGGAGCGTGTGCTTGAGCTTCTCGACACTGCCGAGGAGCTCGCGCGTGTAGGAAGGCGCCACTCCAGAAACTCGGAGATCGTTGAGCAGTGCAACTCGATTCTTGCCCTGGGTCGGGAGCTACGCCCCCGACTGCTGGAGCTGCTCGGAGCGAGTCGGTAGGAACGCCCACCGATTAGGTGATCAGTCGGCTCGCTGCAGTCTGCTATGAGCGTGACAGGCTGGCGCGCCGTCGATACCAGCGGATCCCGAACACTCCAAGCAAAAAGACAACACCCGCCACAAGCAATGGGGCCACGATGGCCACGATGGTCATGATGAACGCCACAACGTCTTCAAGCGTACTCACGACAGGAGTACCCACGCCACACGTGGTCGCGTTCACCACCGGTCGGGCGGTCGCCTTTGCGGCGTGCATGCCTCCCGCTACCAGTACGCCGGCGACTACCCACACGACTGGATGCACATACCCGTCGCCTGCAGTTGCAGCTGCAAACAGCAGACCTCCGGCGGCGGGTCTCACGACGGTCTGCACGACATCGTTGATGTGATCCAGCGCGGGTATCTTGTCGGCAACGATCTCAACGACAAGCAACACTGCGATAAGTCCAATGGACCACCACTCGCCAAGAAGAGCGTAGGGCTGATCGAGATGAATCCAACCCAACCCCTGCACAACGGCAACGGTCAGAAGCGGGATGTATGCGTTGAGTCCGGCAGGGATCGCCAGACCAAGTCCGGTGAGAATCTCCATACGGTGATTATAGACATGGGCGGCGGCTCACGCGCGCGTGAGTCGGTTGCCGAGAGCGCACCCCATCGCAGGCGGCCCCCCGCATCCGAGATGCGAGGGGCCGCCGATACTCATGATGCACGCGTGCCCGTGCGGAGGCACCTGCACGGACACGCGCTTGACGCTTAGTTCAACCTGCTCGCAGTCGCTGAACGGACTGCGGGGGTGAGAGCAGTGGTTCCGCCAATGTAGCGAACCTCCACGATCTCATCCTTGTGCATGCTGAGCGTGGTGCCGACTCTCGAATCGAGCGTCTTTGAAGGTGTGAGCAGAAGAACCGAACCCAGGTAGCCCTGGGCGGCTCCTGCAGCAAGACCATCCGGGAAGTTCTGACCCGTTGCGATGGCCACCTGATTCCAATGCAGGTTCGCATCGGTCACACCGTAGGTTGCCACGATGATTCCGGTCGCGTAGCGATCTGCCCCGCCAAGCCGCTTCGTGGTGGCGCCCACATTGGCAACCACCGAATCAGCAATGGCCTTTGGCATGATGGTTGTGCCACCAAGAACGAGCGCATCCTCAACGCCGAGCGAGTTCATCGATGCGATGTTCGAGGGGCCAAGGCCTATCGGACCGACCAGGTAGATCGGCCACCCCTTCGCAGCCGCGAGAGGACCGACAGCCAAGGCGTCGGCGTAATTCAATCCAGTGGTAAGGATTGCGGTGCCATCATAGTTGCAATCAAGAATCCTGGCGGTCTCCTCGGCAATCAAGCGTGCGGTGCCGTATCGATCAGAACCGCCGATGCGTGTGACATTCGATGCGCCAAGTTTCGATCCGAGGCTCGTCTTGACTGTGTTGCTGATTGCAACGGTTCCGCCAAGAAGGACCGCCTTGGTCGCTCCGAGGCGACGAATCTCCGTGACCACCTCGGACGGCATCGAGCCGGGCGCGGTGAGCAGGATCGGTGAACGATATGCACCGGCGAGCGATGAGCCCACAAGCGCGTCAGGCCATGAATCGCTACTGGCGATGACCACCGTATCGACCGAGTTCATCGGGAACGAATCACGAGACAACTGAAGAGCGGTAGCGATGCGGTTGGCACCGGAGAACTCGTCGAAGCTCGTGGTAGAAGGATTGACCTTGAATGCAATGTTATGCGCGGTCTCCACGTTACCGGCTGCATCGACAGACCAGTACGACAGCGTATGGTTGCCGAGCACGGATGTCTTGACCTTCGTGCCCCGAACGGCTGACGCACCGTCAAGCGAGTACATCGTGTAGGCAATCCCCGCCAGCGCATCGCTGGGCGAGAGATTCACCGTTGCGGAGCCGGTGTATGCGGAAGTGTGGTCATCGGTGGTCATTGGCTTGGTGTCATCGATCAGAACGTCTTGTGAGTTCACAGCCTCGACGTTGCCCGATGCATCAATCGACCAGTACTCGACCGGGTGCGTGCCCTCGCCACTGATGTCGAACGGCATGGTATAGGTCGTGTCCGAGCCACCATCGACGTTGTACAGCATTGATGCCACACCACTGAGCGTATCTGTGGCTTCAAGGGTTACGCTGAACGGACTCATGTGCCAATTCGCGTCGATATTGGAAGTGGTGAGCGGGCTCGTAGTGTCTACGATCGGCCCGACCGGGACAGAGGACGACACCGCATCGCCAGCCTCATTGTAGGCAACGACACGGTACTCGTAGGACTCACCGAGCTTGATCGTGTCATCGCGATAGCTCTCTTGGTTGGCAAGCGCTGCCCCTACCTCAAAGAACGATCCGACCAATCCCGTGGCACTGACCGAAGCGCGCTCCACCTTGAAGCCGATCTCGTTAGAGAGATCACCCCACGTGGCGGCGTCATTCGGGTCAGTCGCATCAGTCCATGTAACGAGCGTACCGCCTGGAGCAGCGAGTGTGGCCTCGATGCTCGGCGTTGCCGTCATCGTGGTCTCCACGTGAACGCTGACAGGCCTCATCATGTCCATTTCCTCATGGCTCAGAATGTGGCAGTGCCAGACGTACTCCCAGAAGAAGTTGTGGATCTGGTTGGTAATCGGAGTCACGTAGGGCAAGCCGGTCGTCGGATCGACGCGGGAGAAGCCCATCGCCGAACCAACCGGCATCGTTGGGTCAAGCAGGCGCTTGCTGTCCGGTACGCCAAACGGAGATTCCGGGATAACCGGCCGCAAGGCGACGATCGTGTCCTCGAGCGGGCTCACTCGAACGGTGTCCTTCCACCCCAACTCATTGTCGAGGGGATACCGCATGAAGCCGTCCCATCCTACGCGGTTGATGAGCTGCACATCGTAGAGATGGAAGTGCATCGGGTGGGTGTCCACGCCGTTGTGCGTGATCTTCCTGACCTGCGTGCCGTCACCCATGACCGCGCTGAGCGGCACCATGGATGTATCAACCGCTTCGAGGTTCTCGGTAGGTGGATCCATATAGCCGTAGAGGTTGAAGTTCGGGGCGCCCGGAACCATGCTGGGGCGTTCAAGTCCCATCTTGCCGCTCATTCGACCGTACTCGTCGAACGTCTCACCCTGCTCGTCCTGGATCGCCTTGGGCTCGAGCGGGAACGTCTGCTCATCGCCATCCAGGTTGTCGAAGGTGTGCTCGGTCTGAAAGATGCGCACGTACGGATCCGCGGTGAAGGTCTCGTTGTACGTCGAGTTGTAGCGGGCATCGGGGATGAGGATCTTGTTCTGCGAGCGCTCGAACACGCCTGTGTGAGAGTCCGTCGATTCGAACTCCGCCATCAGCTTGTCGAGATCGAACGGCTCCGCGGGAGTCATAGGCGCCACCTTGATCTGCATCAGGGTACGCGTGTTGGGGCCGTAGCCAGCCATAGGTGAGTCGACTCCGCCGGTATCCCGCATATCCGGAGCGCCCGTGAAGTAGTCGTAGCGCGGATCGCCTGCGGGCCATGCGGCCGGGGCGTCGTTATAAAGGATGAGCGTCTTGCCGGCGTACTGCGAGAAGTCGACGACCGCGTCGACGCGCTCTGCCGGAGCGACCATCATGCCGCCGCTATCGACATTTCCCGCGTTGAAGAGCGTCACGTCGGTAACCCAGGTGATCGGCTGGTTCTCGACGACCACGGGCTGCGGCAGGAAGCCGCCCTCTGTGGCGACCTGAATCCAATCCGGTCCGACCGTGGACGGGTCGGGAACACCGCCCTCGCGACCGTCGATCGGCCAGTTGTCGGGGAACGTCGGGTTGGCTGCGGCGGGCACCATCTTCACTTCGGTGTTACGGCGTCCATCGCACGAGATGACGCTCGGGTCGGCCTCGTAGAACTGCAGGTTCCAGAAGCGGTCGCTTGCGGCGTTGAGGATCCTGAGCCGGTATGACTTGGGATCGACCTCAAGCGTTGGATAGGCCGTACCGTTGATCACCGGCGTATCCTGGAACGCTTCCATGCCGCTCGAATCGAACGGTGTTCCGGGCATGGTCTCGTTCTCCCACGGCGCATTGACAGGGTCGTAGTACGGGTTCGGGATCGGACCGTTGGGCACCGGTGTGGGCGGCCAGAACCACGGGCCGTAGTGCCAGCGTCCCATAGCAGCGACACCATCAGGCATCGCCGGGTTCTGTGCCGGCATGTAGACGTGCGGGAACCACAGGTCACCGGTCGTTGCCGTGCCTGGCTGCGAGCCCCACTCCCACAGGGGATCGGTGGTCATGATCGTATCGGCATCGGTGAACGTCTTGTCCTGGATGATCAGCGGAATCTGATCCTCCGGCAGAAGACCGTCGTCCACGAGTTCCTTTTCGGTCTCATCGGTAAGGAAGTAGCCGGATGCCATGCCCGCATACACGTTCAATCGCGTGATGCCATAGGCGTGGTCGTGGTACCAGAGCATGCGGGCGCTCTGCTGATTGCTGTAGAACAGTGTGGTGGAGCCGTCGCCGGGGTCGGGCATGTCCGGCACGTTGCGCACGCTCACACCCACGGGATAGGTAGTCTCCTCGCCAGCGGGAGTAATCCACTGGTGCGGCGTACCGTCGCTGATCCAGACCGTCTTACCGCCGTGAAGATGAACGACAGCGCGATTCTCGGTGTACATACCGCCTTCAGGCCCCTCACCCGCGCCCATATACGATTTGTCGACCGGAATGAACAGATCGCCGCCCTCACCAGTGGGCAGCGCGTTGGTGAACTTCACGCGAACCGGACGATCCTTCTGGGCGAAGACCGTTGGCCCGAGGTAGTGAATCGGGTCAGGCTCGATCGTGTTGTTGCCAGACTCATCGGTGCCCTTGTTCGTCTGCACGTATCCGCGCAGGAGTGTTGGGGGCAGATCGGAATGCAGCTGTTCGGAATACTCGCGCAGTTCGATCTCGTAGTAGTCCGTACCGGGATATGTGACGGTATCCGGGTGCGCTACGGCGAGATACTGCCCGAGGTTATTCGCGTTGTCAGGACCCACACCCGGCAGTCCGTCAACGAACTTGCGAAGTTGCGGGCTGTTGGCCCAGTTGGGCGTCATCCCAAAGTAGTCAGGGGCGTCCCCGGGCACGGGCAACGCTGCGAGCGATGACACACTGCCCGTCTCGGCCTCGGGGTCCATGCCGAGTTCCTTCAGCATATCGTTGCGCGCGGCAACCGCCGCTTCACGCTCCTCTTGCGTAACTTTGAGGTCGCGCCTCGCCTGAACCCGCTCAGCGCGCTCCTGAAGTGCGGTTTGCTCACTCGCGGTCATTCCTGTAGCAGGCTCTACAGCCAGTACTGGCTGGATCGGACCTACTACTAATGCCATCGACGCCACAAGCGCCAAGATTCTGGGCCAAACTCGTCTAGTCACTTCTGTGCCTCCCGAATAGTTGTGCCTGTCGGCCGCCTCCCGCCCGACAGGTCCCTTCATTCCGACCGAAAGAACCTCCTTTTCTATGCCTGATTCAAAACAGGGGGTATGTGCAAGACAAAAAGGACCCTCTGGGATACCGCGCTGGGCGCGGGCCAAAGGGCCTGGGGGGAGTGATATATGGCGCGAGCCGAAGAGTCGCCGTCTCCGTCCGCATCGGCGGAGCTCAGACGCAGCCTGGAAAGCGTGAGAGCAACTCCTCTGTCGCCGCCGGGTTTGGATTGAGGTCGCGTGCTCGGGGAGATTCCTCCACGAAGCAGCGACAAGACACTCACACCAAGAATGAGTGTGGAGACGATGGTGATCGCTGTCCCGGACGTATGGCGTCCCGCGCCGAGTTGAGAGACGCTCACTCCCTGATCGAACGCGTCAGGATAGGCACAAAGACCCGTGAGCGAATGAAACACCGGCATACATGCAAGGACTGCGAGAATGAGGATGAGCAACATGACGGCACCTGCTACGCGACTCAGGTGATCGGACTCACCATATGAGGTACGTAGCTGCTTTGGGTTGATCACTTTTGCGACGCGCTCCCTTGATTCATGATGCCAGATGAATTTGGATTCCCTCATCTGCACAGATGAAACCGCGCGCTCAGGAGCCGCCGCCAAACGGTCATATATTTCGATAAACGGTCATGCGCGCCCAACGTGCTCCCGCGCGGGAAGCGCAATGAACTGCACCAGCGCCTCAAGCAGCGAGGGGCGCCGCGCACTTAGCCCTCGAAGAGCTCCTCGGTCTGCATCTCTCCGCCAACGAGCTTCTCGAGCGTGTGCTCAAAAATGAGCTTCATCGTGTTGAGATCGACATCGATCTTCTCACCGATATGCAGGCGCTCTCCGCCCACCTGACCGAGCACCGCGAACGGCACCTCATTGGCATCAAAGATCTCGAGCAGCCCGTCCATGTCGCCTTCCGCGACCGTGAGCACCACGCGGCTCTGCGATTCGGAGAACAGCGAACTCACGCCGGCGAGATCATCGTCGAGGTAGACCGAGCAGCCAATGCCGCCGGCGATTGCTGATTCCGCGAGCGTGACTGCCATGCCACCTTCGGAGCAGTCGTGGGCTGACTTCGCGATACCTGCACGAACCGCCGCGCGAACAGCAGACTGCACTGCCGCTTCGAGCTCCAGATCGAGCGCGGGAGGCGCGCCTGTCACAAGACCGTGGACTGACTTGAGATACTCCGACCCGCCAAGTTCATCGAAAGTCTCACCCACGAGCACGATCACATCGCCAGCGTCCTTGAACGCGACGGTTGCGGTGACCGAGACGTCATCGATGAGTCCAACGAGTCCCACGGTGGGCGTTGGATAGATCGGATTGCCGAACGATTCGTTGTAGAACGACACGTTGCCGGAGATGACGGGGATTCCCCACTCCGTGCAGGCATCCGAGAGACCACGGATCGCCTCGTGGAACGTCCAGAACACCTCAGGCTTCTCGGGATTCCCAAAGTTCAGGCAGTCAGTGATTGCAGCGGGTTCGCCGCCGACGCACGCGACATTGCGCGCCGCCTCGGCAAGGGCGATCTGCGCGCCTCGATACGGGTCGAGATAGCAGTATCGACCGTTGCAGTCGCTTGAAACCGCGATACCGCGAGTCGTCATCTCTCCTCGGCCGGTGTCTCCAATGCGGAGAACGGCTGCGTCGCCGCCGGGAAGCACCACGGTGTTGACCATGACCTGGTGGTCGTACTGCTCCCAGATCCAGCGGCGCGAGCAGATGTTGGGACTACTCAGGAGCCTGAGGAGGGTCTCGGTAAGCTCCGCGACGGACTCGGGGTGGATCAGCGTTGCCGGGTCGAACGCCTGCACCTCGTCGAGGTAGGCAGGGCGCGTCATGGCGGGGTCGTAGATCGGGGCATCGTCGGCGAGAGAGTCAGCCGGCATGTCGGCGACGATCACGCCGTTCTCGCGAACCACGAAGTTGCCGGTATCGGTCACCTCGCCGATCACGGTGGAGAGCAAGCCCCACTTCTCGCAGATCGCCTGGGCCGCCTCGAGCTTCTCGGGCGTGACGACCGCGAGCATGCGCTCCTGGGACTCAGAGACCATGATCTCGAACGCCTTCATGTTCTCTTCGCGCTGCGGCACCTTCGTGACCTCGATGTCGAGGCCGACTCCGCCGCGGGAGGCCATTTCGCTGGCACTCGAGGTAAGCCCGGCGGCGCCGAGATCGCCA
Organism: Actinomycetes bacterium; assembly: GCA_024637115.1. Lineage (GTDB taxonomy): Bacteria > Actinomycetota > Coriobacteriia > Anaerosomatales > JAGXFU01 > JAGXFU01. The sequence goes on along the minus strand of JAGXFU010000015.1, from coordinate 28,523 downwards.
AGGGCCACGAGCAGCTCCTGGTCGAGCAGTTCGAGGCATGCCTCGATGAGCAGCTTCTCTTCGAACGGGTCGCCCACCTGCACGCTGGGGCGCTTGTCCTCGGCCTTCTCATCGAACTCCTGGCTTGCCAGAACGCTCGCCCCGCCGATGCCGTCACGGCCGGTTGTCGAGCCGATCAGCAGGATCTTGTTGCCGACACCTGCAGCGACCGCACGCATGAGTCGCTCTTCGCGCATCAGTCCGATCGACATGGCGTTGATCAGGCAGTTGCCCTCATAGGCTTCTTCGAAGTAGACCTCGCCGCCCACGGTGGGGACGCCAAGGCAGTTGCCGTAGCCGCCAATGCCGGCGACTGCGCCTTCGAACAGATAGCGCTGACGCGGCTTGTCGAGCGTGCCAAAGCGCAGCGAGTTGAGTGAGGCGATCGGGCGCGCACCCATCGTGAAGATGTCACGGATGATGCCACCGACACCGGTCGCAGCGCCCTGGTAGGGCTCGATCGCGCTCGGGTGGTTGTGGGATTCCATCTTGAATGCGACAGCCCAGCCGTCGCCCACGCTGATCACGCCGGCGTTCTCACCCGGGCCCTGCAACACGTGCTCACCGGTGGTCGGGAACATGCGGAGCGCTTTGCGGGAGTGCTTGTAGCTGCAGTGCTCCGACCACATGAGCGAATAGACGTAGAGCTCGGTGATGGACGGAATACGGCCGAGGATCTCAACAACGTGTTCGTACTCAGAGGGGTTGAGACCGAGTTCGACGGCCAGCTTGGGGGCGAGTTCGGCAGAAAGCGACTCAGGCATAGAAGCGACTCCCGGATAGCGGCGGGTTGGAACGTCTCGGATTGTAGCGGAAATCAGTCACTCGATGCTGCGCTCCGGTCCTCGGCAGGAATCGTGTCTGAGTCTGCGGGCATGAGTCGCGAGGGGTGCGGATAGACCACGCGCAGCAAGTATGCGAATTGGTGGATGAGGGCGGGGATGGTGAGGATCACCAGTAGCGTTGCAAGAGTCGCATTGCCGCCTACCCAAGGCAGGTTCTCGATGACGAACAACACGAAGTAGAGCGCCTGCGGCACGGTCCAGAGCCAACGCATCCGAGGAGCCCTCGCGAACGCGCCGGCGCGGCCGGGGCGCAGCGAGTCTATCAGAACATACAGCGACAGCAGGCCTGTGCCGTACATGAGCGCTACGACAAAGACGTAGACCGGCCCCGCGAGTTCGCTCGCGTTATGCACTAGCCAGCTACCTTGGCGAGCGTGCCAACAATGGAGGTGAAGAAGGCCTGTCCATCAGTACCGCCCGTTGCCGGATCGACCACGCGCTCCGGGTGCGGCATGAGACCGAACACGTTCCCGCGTTCGTTGCATACACCTGCGATGTCCTCGAGCGCGCCGTTGGGGGCACTCCCGCCTTCGGCGCGTGATCCGTCAGGCTCGCAGTAGCGAAGCACGATCTGGTCGTTGTCCTCCATGCGCGACAGCGTCACGTGGTCACAGATGAAGTTGCCCTCGTTGTGATTGATCGGGATATGCAATACCGTGCCGGGCGCGGTATCGAGCCACTGGCACGTGCTCTTCTCGACCCGCAACGTGGTATCACGGCAGATGAACTTGAGTGTGTCATTGCGAAGCAACGCGCCCGGGAGCATATGCGCCTCGGCAAGGATCTGAAACCCGTTGCAGATACCCATGACCGGACCGCCGGCCTCGGCAAATCGAATAACCTCGCTCATTACGGGGCTGAAGCGGGCGACAGCGCCACAGCGGATGTAGTCGCCGTAGCTGAAACCACCGGGGAGCACGAGCGCATCAAAACCTGCGAGATCCGTCTCGCGGTGAAACACGTACTCGGCCTCGAAGCCGAGATGGTGCGCCGCGTGCACGACATCTTGCTCGCAGTTGGAACCGGGGAAGATGACAACGCCAAAGCGCATGCGCTAGTCCCCCTCAACGATCTCGATGCGATAGTCCTCGATAACCGGATTGGCAAGCAGCTTGTCGCACATCTCGGCGACACTCGCCTCGGTAGCGTCTGCCGACATGCGAATGAACTTGCCGATCTTGACCTCTTCGACACCCTCATACCCGAGGTTCTTGAGCGCGCGCTCCGCAGTTGCTCCGGGAGGGTCAAAGATTCCCTGCTTGTACGTGACGTAGATTTCGTAGCGTGCCATGGACTACGAGTCCCCCTTCTTCACCTTAGTCTTCACGCTGACATCGACCTCAACGTCGGCGTCAGCGGTCTTGTCGGCATCGGCCTTTTTTGACTTCTTGCCTTTGCCCGACTCCTCCTGCTCGGCGCGCCATTCCTTGCGCATCCGACGAATCTTGGTGATGTCGATGTACACGCCGGTGAACAGACACGTGTAGGCCGCGATCAGCGACGCCGTTCCGCTCACCGTACCCTGCTGCCACCATGCTCCGAGAGAGAACACGATCGCCGCAACCAGGAGACCGAGCCAGTACTTGCGCCAACGGCGAAAGCGCGGTGTATCAGGCTCGAACTGGGCGGTCTTCTTCTTTGAGCCTGCCGAGGAGCCCTTTGAGGTGCTGCGGCTATCAACCGTGCCTGCCGATCGCTTGGGCTTGGCGCTTGACGCACTTTTACGAGTCGTACCGATCTGCGCGTCCTTGCGGTAGCGTTCATTCTGTGGATTGCGACGTGCCATGGCGCTATGCACTTCCCTCTGGTTGGAACGTACAGCCCGTGATCAATTCATAGGCCTGGATGTAGCGCTCGCTCGTTCCCTGCACGATTTCATCGGGCAGTCTGGGCGGCGGCGGGGTCTTGTCCCACCCACTGCCCTCGAGCCAGTCGCGCACGTACTGCTTGTCAAAGCTCCCCTGGCTACGACCCGCCTCGTACTCATTGGCAGGCCAGAAACGACTTGAATCCGGCGTAAGCACTTCGTCGATCAGCGTGATCTTGCCATCGATCACACCGAACTCGAACTTGGTATCGGCGATGATCACCCCGCGAACGGCGGCATGTGCACGTGCTCGCGAGTACACCTCGATGGACGCACGGCGGAGCTCGGCCGCTGGTTCAGCGCCAATGATCTCGACCATGCGTTCGTAGCTGATGTTCTCATCATGGTCGCCGATCTCAGCTTTCGTGCTTGGCGTGAATATCGGAGTCTCGAGCCGACTGGAGTCCACCAGACCAGCAGGCAGCTCAATACCGCATACCGTACCTTCACGGTTGTATTCCTTCAGTCCGCTCCCCGCGAGATATCCGCGCACGATGCATTCGACCGGAAACACCGTGGCCTTCTTCACGAGCATGAAGCGTCCGCGTAGATAATCAGCGTGCGCCGCAAACTCGGGAGGTAGCTCCAAAACATCGGTGGAGAGCAAGTGATTCGGCACGACATCGCCGAGCAGATCGAACCAGAAGAGCGAGAGCTTTGTAAGGATCTCGCCCTTGAACGGGATCGTGTCCGGTAGCACGAAATCGAACGCGCTGATGCGGTCGCTCGCGACCAGCAGCAGCCGGTCACCCAGATCGTAGAGGTCGCGTACTTTGCCCTGGGAATCAGGGCGAAGGCCCATCGGCTGCGTCATATGCAGTCGTCCTTTCGGGGTCTTCGTGCGGCAGTGGAGCCGACGCACCCGGGGAACGACGATTGGGCTGCAGGGATGCGGCGGTACGCCGCCATTGTACGGTATGGAGTGTTTCGAGTGTAGGTCGGAGTGCAACCGATATGCCCCGAAGGAAGCGTCGCGCTGTCTAGCTGAGGATCTTCCATCCGTTCAGAAGTGTAAGCGCAAGGAACCCGTGTCCCGCCGCAAGCACGACAAGAACCCAGGCACCATACCTATGCACCTTCATGTGGGTTCGCCCTTTGAACTTGATCTTGCGCATACCCACGAGCATCTGGAAGGCCAGAAGTGCAAAGACAACAAGTCCACCGAACGTGATGTTGATCCACTGAAGCGTGTATCCCAGGATCATGCCAGCTCCCCTTATGCCCCCGGGAAGATTCCCGTATAGAGCACCACTGTGTACGTCACGTACCCTGCAAGCAGTATCGCACCGACAACCCGACCGATACGTCCACGATAGAGTAGAAAGGGAGCCACGGCGAGCGCCACGAACAGCGCAACGAAGACATCGAACCCGGCAATCGACGCGCTGATCTCGACCGGCGCCACGATCGAGGTGATTCCCAGAATCGCGAGGATATTGAACAGATTACTGCCGATCACATTCCCTATCGCCACATCGGAATGGCCCCGGATCGCCGCAACCAGTGACGCTGCAAGCTCAGGCAGGGAGGTTCCGATCGCCACGAGCGTCAGACCTATGACGGCCTCCGGCATATCAAACGAGCGGGCAATGTCCGTCGCTCCGCTCACAAGCATGCGTGACCCGGCAATCAGGCCGACAAGCCCGAAAGAGATGTTCGCGATTCCGAGCCAGAGCTTGCGTGTTACATGCGAGAACTCCTCCGCCTCATGTTCGTGGAGTAGACGCCCGGGCGAATCACGGTAGACCTCGACCCAGTATGAGTAGCCGACATAGGCAGCGATTGCCAGCACGAACGAGATTCCTACCGAGGGACCCACTTCGCTGCCGCGTGTCACCACTACGAGCGCAACCGTAGCAGCCAGCATGACAAGCGTGTCGCGGCGCACCTCGCGGGTATCAAACCGCATCGGATGCACGACGGCCGCCATACCCAGAATGAGAAGCACATTGGCGATGTTGCTACCAACGACATTGCCAAGCGCAAGGTCCGGCTGACCGCCGAGGGTCGCCTGAAGCGAGACTACGAGCTCGGGCGCAGACGTGGCGAAGGCCACGACCGTCATGCCAACGAGAAGCTGCGAGAGACCGAACCGGCGGGCCACGGCGACTGCACCGCGGACAAGGAGTTCACCGCCTGCGAACAGCAGCACAAAACCACCGGCTGCAAGAAGATACATCATTGCGAAGGGTTCCTTTCGACTGCGAGAATCGAATACGCGCATGCAAGAATCAAAGTGGTGCAACGGTGGAATAGTCTACACGAGGAAAGGGGTCCCCGTGGTGGAGCGAACATGGCGAATCACTCGCCTGTTGAGCGTGGGGTGCATCGTGTTCATTATCCTGGTGACCGCCGGGTGCGCGGAGAGCGGACCGCCTGCCGATGCACCGTCCATCCGTGGCACGATCTCCCAGATCGATATGACCGCCGGCGGCACGGGTTCCATGCTCGTAGAGGGCCAGAACGAGAGCGACACAGCGTATGACCGCGCGAGTGTCGCCATCACCGCCACAACGCGTTTCTACGATGCCGAGGGCAGATCCGCGAGCCCGGACTCGTTGGCGCCAGGACTGACCGTCGAGGTCTGGTTCGAAGGACCGGTGGCGGAGTCATACCCCGTGCAGGCCACGGCCGGAGCCGTCAAGATCACGCGATAGTAAGGGCTGACCATGAAGCGTTGGGTCATGTGGACCGCATTCGGCGTGGGAGCGCTTGTACTCCTGGTTGTCGCGGGAGTCGCGACCGAAGCATCCTCGTTCTGCCCAACGTGCCATGAGATGGGCCCCTACTACACCGCCTGGCAGGCGGGACCGCATGGCGAGGAAGCAGACTGTGTCACATGCCATGTGGATCCAGGCCTGATCAACCATCTCGCGCACAAGCCTGTAGCCCTTCTCGAAGTCGTATCCCACTTCAGGGGTGACATCACGTTTCCGAGGCCCGAGTCACCGGAGCTTCCCAATGCGCGATGTACCGAGTGTCACGACGACGTGATCGAGCCCGACAACGGTGAGGCGTTCTCCCACGCGGAGCACGCTGAACGAGCCGCCTGCAAACAGTGTCACGCCTCGATCGGTCATGAGGTGACCGTGGCCGCCCTGAAGGAAGCCGGTATCTACGATCCTGTCGCGGATGCCGCCCGCACGGCAGCCATCGGCAGCGACCAGGTAGCGGCACCGGGAGCAGGAGAGGCTAACATCGCCGGACATCCGAGTGTGGGCTGCAGCGAATGTCACGACCTGGCGGCCACGGGCTGCCTCTCCTGTCACTCACTGCAGATTCCTGAGGATCATACAGAGCGAACCGACTGCGAAGCGTGTCACACCGGGTTCGCTGACTGGGCGTTCAGCCATCCCGATTCGGCAGTGTGCACAGAATGTCATGATGCGCCCACCAATGAGGCCCACCAGTCAGTAGCAGACTGCACCTTGTGCCATAAGACCTCGGATTCCTGGGCGTTCAACCATCCGGGTGCCAACTCTACCTGCGGCGACTGCCACACACGGCCCAATGACGAGCATCCCGAAAACGACAACTGTGGCGAGTGCCACAGCGTGACCGGGGGCTGGGAGGACGAGGACGACTAGGCGAGCGGAATCCGGATTGAGAAGACACTGCCGCCTTCGTCGCGCCCGGCAACGCCAACGCTACCTCCGTGGCGCTCAACGATCTCTTTCACGAGCGCAAGGCCGATACCTAATCCTCCGGTCGCTGTATGCCGCGCGCTATCAGCTCTCCAAAAACGCTGGAATACCTTGTCCGCATCTTCCTCGGCAATGCCGATTCCCGTATCGGCGACCTCAACGAGCGCACAGCCTTCGTCATGGCGCAACGAGACCGTCACGCGGCCCTCGGGCGTGTAGCGTGCCGCATTGGAGAGTAGGTTTCCAACCGCCTGGGTGAGCAGATCGGGGTCGGCCTGCACCCTCAAGCCATTGGCCAGATCGACGTGGAGGGTCAGACCCACCGCCTCCATGAGCGCACGGTGCGAATCGATCGCCATACGGACAGGATCGGCAGCGTCGATCAGACGCATCTCCATGGGCACGCTCCCCCGCTCAAGGCGGGTGAGTTCAAGAATGCCGTTGGTGAGCCGGGCCAGGCGCACGGTCTCGTTGCGGACCACCCCAAGGTGCTCTTCGTCGGCCGGAAGTACCCCGTCTTGCATGGCCTCTACGGTGGCCTGAATCGCCTGCAGCGGCGTGCGCAACTCATGGGCGACATCCGCCGTGAGCCTGCGTTCCATCTCGCGATCCGCCTCGATCGAATCGGCCATCTCGTCGAAGGTCCTGCCAAGGACACCGATCGAGTCCTCACCACTGATGCCGCTGCGCGCGTCGCGATCGCCGCCACGCAGTGCCTCCGCGGCAGCGGTGATGCGATCGATGGGTTTCACGAGTGTCACCGCGAACCAGAGACCGGAGAGCGAAGCGAGGACCACGGCGATCACCGCCGCCATCAGGAGCCCCGCAGTACTCGATCGCTGAAAACGAACATCTTTCTCAGAGAGCAGACCTTCAGACGACAAAGGCCACACGCGCACGAGACCCACCACGACTCCCTGAACCTCGATCGTTGAAGCCATGATCGGATCCTGGGGTTCCCTGGCGCCGGGGACCGAATCACCCATCATCTGGTACTTGAGTCCGATCTCACTGTCGTCATAGACGATGCTGCCGTGCGCGTCGAGCACCTGAAGCGCAAGTCCGGAGAATACGCCAAACCGCGGAAGCTGGGAAAAGGCCTGCAGCGACCAACCCTGACCGGGTGTGTAGGTGCGCTCGAGGAACACCGCTGCACCATCCGCGGTCTCCTGCAGATTCTCTTTGACGTATGCATCGAACTGGCCATTCCACACCACGAACAGTATGCCGGCCGCGAGCGCCATGGTAAGTGCGGCGGTAGCCGCAAATGAGAGCGCAAGACGCCTGCTCAGTGGTCCTTTGAGGGCGGGAACGGCCACAGACTACTCCGCGTCGATCGGTGGCTCAAAGCGATAGCCCACTCCGTGCACGGTGTAGATGAACGTTGGCTCCTTGGGATCATCCTCAAGCTTGGCACGCAGGTTCTTCACGTGGCTGTCGATCGTGCGCTCATAGCCCTCGAAGTCATAGCCAAGGACCTTCTCAACGAGCTCCATGCGTGAATACACGCGACCCGGGTACCGGGCGAGCGTAAGTAGCAGTTTGAATTCACTGGCCGTCAGATCGAGCTCTTGGCCTGCAAGGAACGCTTTGTGCGATGCGACATCGATTGCCAGGTCTCCGAAATCGAGATGCTCACGCTGGGGCTCATCGCCCACATTCGCACGACGAAGCAACGCCCGAACGCGCGCCACAAGCTCGCGAGGCGAGAACGGCTTTACCAGATAATCGTCGGCACCGAGCTCAAGGCCGGTCACCCGATCCTCGAGTTCGCCCTTGGCCGTGAGCATGATGATCGGTACATCAGAGGTGTTGCGCATCGCGCGGCAGACCTCCTCGCCGGGAATCTTTGGAAGCATGAGATCGAGCACCACAAGATCGAACTTGTGCTTGTCGAACTCATCGAGTGCTATGGCACCATCCTCGGCGGGTGTGACCCAGTAGCCCTCTTTCTCAAGATACGCGCCAACCGCCTCGCGGATCGCTTTCTCATCTTCAACGACGAGGATCCGTCGTGTGGGTATCGCCATCGTGTTCCTCCTTAGTGCTAGCGCATCGATACGCCGGCCGCCTCCCCTACAGCAAGTGTAGCCCCATCACCCCCACCGACGTGCAGGCTCCACCGAATCTCCATGCTCCGACCTGCCGAGGAACCCCGTTTCGCCCGGTTCGACTCCCATACAGGAGGGGCCGCATCCTCTCGGATACGACCCCTCTCTCACGTGAACTGTCCGCCACTCGCGGCGCTAGGCCGCCGTGCGGCGCGCTAGCGATGGCTGAAAACGCTTAAGGAGCAGCGAGTTCGAAACGACGCTCACGCTTGAGAGCGCCATCGCTGCACCGGCGAGTTCCGGTCGCAGGAGACCAAGCGCGGCAATCGGAATGCCGAGCGTGTTGTAGCCAAGTGCCCACACAAAGTTCATGCGGATCTTGTTCATCGTGGCGCGGGAGAGCTCAATGGCTCCGACCACGTCACGGAGGTCGTTCTTGATGAGCACGATGCCCGCGGTCTCAACGGCCACATCGGTGCCTGCGCCCATCGCAATGCCGATATCGGCCTGCGCGAGTGCTGGCGTGTCGTTGATGCCGTCGCCGACCATGGCGACCACCTTGCCGCTCTCTTGCAGCTTGGCGACCTCCTCGGCCTTGTGCTCGGGCAGTACCTCGGCGAGCACGTGGTCGGCGGGAATGCCGGCCTGCGTTGCGATCGCCTCGGCGGTACGGCGATTGTCGCCGGTGATCATGTAGACCTCGACGCCCATCTCACCCAGGCGCGAAACGGCCTCGGCGGAGTTGTCCTTGATGGTGTCGGCCACGGCGACAAAGCCCGCAAGCTGACCATCAACGCCAATCGACATGACCGTCTTGCCCTGACTCTCGAGCGCGTGAATCTCATCTTCGTGCTTATCGATGTCGATTCCCTCGCGCATCATGAGGCGTCGGTTGCCAAGCACCACGCGGGCGCTGTCGACAACACCTTCGACCCCATGACCGGGAACTGCCGAGAAACCCTGTACCTCACATGAATCGGCTTCGCACTCCTTGCCGTAGGCAACGATCGCCTCGGCGAGAGGATGCTCGCTGCCACGCTCAAGCGCGGCTGCCAGCGCGATAACGCGCTCCTTGGAAAGCGAACCGGGAGCAATCACATCGGTCACAACCGGCGTGCCGTACGTGATGGTGCCGGTCTTGTCGAACACGATCGCGTCGAGCTTGTAGGCGGTCTCAAGTGCTTCGCCGCTCTTGATCAGGATGCCGTTTTCCGCACCCTTGCCTGTACCGACCATGATGGCCGTAGGCGTTGCAAGCCCGAGCGCACAGGGGCAGGCGATCACGACAACCGAGGTACCGGCGAGCAGCGCCTTGATGAACGGCGTGACGTCCATGTAGAACTCAGCGCTCACGTAGTTCGGGACAACAAACAGCCAGACAAAGAACGTCGCAATGGCAACAACGAGCACCGCAGGCACAAAGACCGCGCTGATGCGATCTGCGAACCGCTGCACGGGCGCCTTGGAGCCCTGCGCGTCCTCTACAAGCCGGACGATTTGGGCAAGCGCCGTATCACGCCCGACCTTGGTCGCACGGAACGTGAAGGAGCCGAGCTTGTTGAGTGTTGCACCGATAACGGTGTCGCCAGCGTTCTTCTCGACCGGAATCGGCTCGCCTGTGAGCATCGATTCATCGACCGCCGAGGAACCCTCGACTACCACGCCATCGACCGGGACCTTCTCACCCGGGCGCACGACAACGCGATCGCCGACCACGACCTGCTCGACAGGAAGATCGACTTCCTCCCCGCCGCGCACGACACGAGCGGTCTTGGGCGCGAGTCCCACAAGCTTCTTGATCGCATCACCCGTGCGGCCCTTTGCCCTTGACTCGAGCAACTTGCCGAGAAGCACAAAGGTGATGAGCAGAGCGCTCGTCTCGTAGAAGACGGGCTCCATCGCAAGCGCCGGCACGAACGTGGCTGCCACCGAGTAGAAGTAGGCTGCCGAGGTGCCGATCGCAATGAGCGTATCCATGTTGCCCGCGCGATTCTTAAGCGCTCCCCACGCACCCTTGTAGAAGCGGGCTCCGGCAATGAACTGGACCGGCGTGGCAAGGGCGAACGCGAAATACTTGAATTCCGCCATGCCCATGGACTCCATGAGCGACGGTACGAGCATGAAGATCACGAGGGGGAGACTGAGCAGGAGCGAAAACGCGAACATGCGCTTGTCGAGCCTGATCGCCTTCTGCTGTGCCTCGCGCTGTACATCCGAAGCGTCGGATCCGAGCGAGCGGTCCTCGGCCTTGAGTGTAGCGCTGTAGCCAGCGCCCTCGATCGAGCGGATGATCTCGTCTGGCCCGAGCACCGTGGGGTCGAACTCGACCGTGGCGCTTTCGGTGGCCAGATTCACATTGACCGCCGAGACTCCTTCGAGCTTACCCAGGACTTTCTCAACGATCGCCGAGCACGACGCGCACGTCATGCCGGAGACCGCGAACTCAAGCTTGCCGGCCGCGGCTGCAACGGGAGCCTCTTCAAGCGACGTAGCCCCATAGCCGGCACCCTTGACCGCCTGAGCGATCGCATCAATGTCTATCTCTGATGCATCGAAGTGCACGGTGAGGCGCTCTGCTGCAAGGTTGACGACGGCTTCATCTACTCCTGACTGCTTGCCGACCACTTTCTCAATGATTGCCGCGCATGAGGCGCACGTCATGCCATCGATGGCGAACGTAGCCTCATCTGCTGCGGGGGCAGCCGTTGGGGCGACCTCTGTAGTCACACCTGCGCCGCTGTTAGTTGTATCGGTCATTGCTTGTGCCTCCAACTACTCGACCACGATGGAGCCAAAGACCATCTCCATGCCGCATGAGAACGAGTACGTACCCGCTTCAAGCGCAGGGAGTGAAACCGTCTTGGCGCCCGTCTGAAGGTCCTCGAAGAAGTTCAGTTCCTGTGACATCACCTGGCCGAGGCACCCATACGCCTCGCTGAAGGTGATTTCCGCAGGCACGCCTGCGGCGAGTTTGATCACATTCGGGTTATACCCAGTGGTGGCGTCAACACTGATGCGCTGGATGCCATCGGCATCGAGCGTGGCCGCACCTTCGACTGTCTCACCGCTTCCGCCGCCGCAGCATCCGCCGCCGCCTCCGCAGCCACTACCGGCATCGCCAGCGGTGGGATCGTAGGCCGCCTGCGTGGCAGCATAGTCATTGAATGCAGGCTGCGCGCCACCGCTTGCAGCGTTGGCGAACCGGTACGATGCAAAGAATGCGACTGCAACCAGAGCGGCGATCACGACATACCGTGCGACCGTGTTGTTTGCGGTTGTGTTCTGAATAGACATGTTTCGAATTCCTCTCGTTGTGTGGGACTAGCTGACGACTTCGGCGCCGTATCCGGCTGCGCGGATAACAGCGGCGATGGCCTCGGGATCAGTCTTTGCCGCGTCGTACTCGACAATGGCGGTCTGCGCCGCATGGTCGGTGCTCACCGAAGCGACGCCATCGAGCTCATCGAGGGTCATTTCGATCATCATCGTGCACGACCGACAGTGAACGCCGCTCGTTTGGAATGTGACTGTGTTCATGTTCTCGTTCCTTTCGTTAGCCGAGCATGCCGCCGGCGGCGAGGCCGAATACGACCGCGACACCGATAGCGCACAGGGTGAGGAGGATCTGCTGAGGCGTGAAGTCGAACACGCCGGAACCAGCTCTGTCTGAGCTCGCCGCTGCGGCACGGTCACGCTTCTTGGGGTCCGCTTGCGGCGCTTGTGCGAACCGACGCTTGTACCACATGCCCGCGCCCACAACTCCGCCGACAAGCACGAGGGGCAGAATCGGCGATGATCCGCCCGTGCCGCTTCCTGCGCCAACGCTGATCTGGCCGGACATCATGCCCATGCCACAGGTGAGGGTGTAGGTCCCTGCGGATGCCGCCGGGACATCAATCGTGGTCACGGAGTTCGGAGCCAGATCGACCAGGACACCGAGTTGAGGAATCGCGAGTTGATCGGAGCACGCGTTCGCTTCCTGACGATCCACCACAAGCCTCACCGGCTCATTGACAGGGAGGCTGAGCGCGTTTGGCACGAACTGTGTGTTGGCGATTGTGAGCGGGATTTCGACCACTCCGTCTGCTCCGCGAACAAAGTCCGTGCTTGCCTCTTGAACCGGTCCGCCAAGGATCGAGGTCTTGACCGTCTGGAAGTTGACCGGGGATCCAACGAGCATCGCGCCACGGTTGAGGTACACAAGACCGAACACGATCACGACAACGGCGAGTAGTGCCATCGCGCGCTCTCTTGTGCGTCGCGGCAGCATGGTAGATACGGCACCAAAACCGAGCATGAGGGGTGCAGTACCAAGTCCGAATGCGAACATTCCGATCGCACCCGAGACCGCGCTACCGGCCGCTGCCGCATTGAGCTGCGCCGCCATAAGCGGGGCACACGGCATGAGCCCGGTGAGCAGACCGAATGTGATAGGCGTACCGAGAGACGAATGATTCTCGGCTGCATCTGCCGCAGCCTTGCGGCGTGTCCTCAACAACGCCTGGACCAGGAACTTCGGGGGTGCCGGACTCAGACGGGCAGCCCACGGGAACTTGCCCGTCATCCCAAGGCCGAGCACGATCATGAAGACGCCCGCACCAAGCATGACGTAGGGGCGAATCGCGTCCAGGTTGAACGCCGAGCCGATCGCGCCGAGTATCAGACCGACCAGCACATAGCTCAGAATCTTTGCGCCCTGGTATGCGAAGTTCGGCATCAGTCGCGCAGCGACAGATCCCTCCTCGGCATCTTTGACGGCATAGCTTGCGACCATCGGGCCGCACATGGACACGCAGTGCAGACTCGTTACGAGTCCGAGCGTGAGCATGGGAAGAAACAGTTCCACGGTGACTCCTTGCAGTGGGGTACGAAGGGTAGGGCTAGAATCCGCGACATCATGTGATGTGACGGCCTTCGACGTGCAAGGAGTTTCTAAATGATGAGACGCCCCATGAGTGGGTCGTCGGGTGGATGAGGAATCGGGGTCTCGTACACGACAAAGCCGACTCTCTCGCGAATCTCAACAGGAAGCACAAAGAACGCTGTAAAGAGCGCTACAAAGGCGAAGAGGAGCAGGTTGACCATGACTCCGGGGGCTACGTCTGAGGGAAGCCACATGCTGTCGCACGCGAGGATGTCAGCAAGAGAACCCATGCTCATGGAACCGCCGGTGACGGCCATGGCGCACGTAGGAATAAGCACCGCGAGAATCGCGGCGGCAACGAGTGCGATAACGAGCGCACGGGGAATCTGTCGAATCTCGTTGTACATGGTCTCCTCAGGGTACTCGCTTGCGTACGTGCTATAGCAAGAGGTATGCCCACTTCTCTCACAAAGACCCCACGACTGCGACGGCCGTGTCCGCGCGTAGGTTTGGAAACGCGGTGATTCGCTTTGGGTCGGCCTTCGTCGAGGTCACGAGGGGTATCTCTTGAAGTACTCGCGCGCCGGCTGCGTCACAGAGGTCCCGAAAGTCCTTGATGGTCGTGTGATGGATATTGGGCGTGTCATACCAGGAGTAGGGGATGGCCTTACTCACCGGCATCTGCCCACGCACTGCCAGGTAGGAGCGCACCCGCCAATGAGCGAAGTTCGGAAACGACACAATGCCGCGCTCTCCGACCCGCAGCATCTCGCGCAGCACCCTATCGGGATAGCGCACCACCTGGAGCGTCTGCGAGAGAATCACGATGTCGAAGGCGCCGTCCGCGAGCGAGGCGAGCCCCTGGTCAAGATCGGACTGTACACACGGAATGCCCGCACGAACGCATGCCACGACTCCATCTCGAGACAGCTCAATACCACGCACCGAGCATCCCCGCACGTCGCGCAGGTATCCGAGCAGTGAACCGTCACCACATCCCAGGTCCAGTACCCTGCTCCCTTCAGGAACCAACGCCGCAATAAGTCGCAGGTCCCCCCGCAGCAGTTCGGTCGTAGTCATTGCCGACCACCCGACCTCTCGATGAGGCTTCCAAGGAATGGCGTAATCAAGTCGCCTTGCGCCTCGGGCTCAAGAAGGAACGCATCGTGCCCATACGGGCTTTCGATCTCTGCGAATGTGACATCTGCACCCACGCATTGCAGCGCATCGACGATCTCCCGAACCTGATATGACGGAAACAGCCAGTCGCTCGAGAACGATACGAGTAGATAGCGAACCGGCGAACCACGAAAGACCTCCGCCAGATCAGAGAACCCCGCGCAGAGATCGAAGTAGTCCATCGCTTTGGTCATGTAGAGGTACGTGTTCGCATCAAAGCGCTCAACAAACTTCTGGCCCTGATGCGCCAGGTAGCTCTCGACCTCGAACTCAGTCACGAATTCAAATGCGTGGTCATCGCGCGCGCGAAGTCGCCGCCCGAACTTGGCTCTCATTGACTCGTCGGAGAGGTAGGTGATGTGGCCGACCATCCGAGCGATACCGAGACCATGGTGGGGCTGCCCGCCCCCATAGTAGTCACCGTTGTTGAATGCCGAGTCGCCCAAGATCGCAGTTCGACCCACTTCATTGAACGCAATCGCCTGTGCCCCGAGGCGCCACGTGGTCGCAATCGGCACCACACCGGCGACCCGATCGGGATAGCGTAGCGCCCATACAAGCGCCTGCATTCCTCCCATAGAGCCACCAACCACCGCGCGCAGGCGGTCAATGCCGAGCGCGTCAATGAGCAACGCCTGCACATCGACCATGTCTTCGATCGTCACGAGCGGGAACCCAAGGCCAAACGGCCGTCCCGTCCCCGGATCGAGCGATTCGGGACCTGTCGTACCCGAGCATCCACCCAGGACGTTTGTGCAGATTACGAAGTACTTCTCCGTGTCTATGGCCTTACCCGGACCGACAAGCGCATCCCACCAACCCGGACGAGGTGTCCCATAGTCGTCAACTCCTGCCGCCACGTGAGCATCGCCGGACAGCGCGTGGCAGATGAGCACCGCGTTGTCGCTCTGCTCCGAAAGCGCACCGAATGTCTCATAGGCAACAGTGACGTGACCGAGCGTGCGCCCTCCCACGAGTGAGACCTCACCGATTTCGTGGGAGCGCGGCCCGCTTGAAAGCGCCCCGGCTCCGATGCTCATTGTCTACACCCTGTCCAACGCCTGATCGAGATCGGCCAGGATGTCATCGATGTCTTCGATGCCCACCGACAGCCGCACGAAATCATCTCCGATACCGGCCCGCTCAAGTTCTGCTGCGGACAGCTGTGAGTGGGTGGTAGAGGCGGGGTGGATAATGAGCGACTTGGCATCACCGACATTGGCCAGATGGCTGTGCAACTCCACGCTGTTGATGAGCGTCTTGCCGGCTTCGAGTCCGCCTTTGACCCCGAACACGAGCACCCCGCCATAGCCGTTGGTCAGATACTTGTCGGCATTGGCCCTGCTGGGATGGTCATCGAGCCCCGGGTAGGTCACCCAGGCGACTTTGGGGTGGTCTTTGAGATGCTTGGCAACCGCAAGGGCATTGTCGCTGTGACGCTGTACGCGGAGCGACAGAGTCTCGACGCCAAGAATGAACTGCTGGGAATTGAAGGGCGAGAGCGACGCGCCCAGGTCCCTCTGGAGTTGCACACGGGCCTTGATGCCGAATGCGACATTGCCCAGACCGGGAAAGTCACCAAAGACCTCCCAGTAGTTGAGTCCGTGATAGCTCGGATCGGGGGTGGTGAGAACCGGGTGGCGGTCTGTCTCGCCCCAGTTGAAGTTCCCGCCGTCCACGATCACTCCTCCGATACTCGTGCCGTGCCCGCCTATCCACTTGGTGAGGGATTGCACGACCACTGCGGCGCCGTGCTCGATCGGACGACACAGATACGGAGTTGCGAACGTATTGTCCACAAACAGCGGGATGTTGAGAGTGCGCCCAAGATCGGCAAGAGCGCCAAGGTCAGGAACGTCGAGCCGTGGGTTCCCAATCGTCTCAACGAACCAGGCTTTGGTCGTATCGTCACTCGCCGTGGCAAACCCTTTGGTATCGGAGGTCTCAACAAACCGCACGTCGATTCCGAGCCTGCGAAACGTATGAAGAAAGAGATTCCACGTCCCACCGTAGAGGGAGGTCGAACTCACGATTGAGTCACCCGAGCCAGCGACATTGAGCAATGCCAACACTTCGGCGGCGTGACCGGAGGCGGTCCCGAGCGCAGCCGTGCCGCCCTCAAGCGCGGCGATGCGCTGCTCGAGCACATCGTTTGTGGGGTTCATGATCCGCGAGTAGATATTGCCGAACTCTTTGAGCCCGAACAGGTTGGCAGCGTGATCCGTGTCCTTGAAGTTGTATGCGACCGTCTGATAGATCGGAACGGCGCGTGAACCGGTGGTGGGATCGGGAGACTGACCGCCGTGAATGGCAATCGTGTCGAAACGGGGTGTGGTGGAGTCGCTCATGGATATCAGCTCGCTTTCTGGGTTCTTGGATGAGTAGTGATTACCCGACCTGACGTCCGGCCGGGCGCCGGATGTGCCCAGATCCATCGCATGCGCGAAGAGACCCGGGCTGGGTCATCATCATGTCCATCATCATCGAGAACGCAGAAGCGCCAACCATGATTGCTCGTCCACACCTCCTTCGCTGAGCTCTGTGTCGAAATTCTTCGTTCACTTTGAACGAGTATTGCGACAACCTAGCGGGTTTCGTGCCAGAACGCAACGCGCCACGGACTAGACCGGGATACGCACCGTGAACTCGCTGCCCTGCCCCAGGGTACTGCTGACATCCAGCGTGGCGCCGATGAGTTCGGTCAACTCGCGCGCTATGGAGAGCCCAAGACCGGTCCCCGGCGGACGCAGAGCCGCCTCGGGGGTCGCTGGCCCTTGATAGAACGGGTCAAACACGCGGGTCTTCTCTCGTGTGGACATACCGATACCTGTGTCACACACGATGATCTCTAACGCGGCAGGCGTATCCACGATTCTCACGCTCACGGTTCCGCCCTCAGGCGTGAACTTGAGACCATTGGACACGAGGTTCCGTACGATCTGCTCGACTTTGCTCGCATCCGTACGTATCTCCGGTCGTGTGGACTCGTTCTCGAACTCAAGCGTGATACCCCGTTCTTGGGCAAACGGTCGCATCTCTCCAACGAGACTTGCGAGCGACATGTGGAGTTCGGTGAGCTTCAAGCTGACTGTGGCCTCGCCCGCGTCGATCTTTGACACATCGAGAACGTCATTGACCAGCGAGAGCAGACGTTGACCTGCATGTTCCACCATCTGGAGTTGCGTTCTCTGCTCCTCGCTCACTTCGCCGGCCATTCCCCGCAACATCACACTTGTGAAGCCGATAATCGAGTTGAGCGGGGTACGCAACTCATGACTCATCTTGGAGAGGAAGTCCTGTTTGGCGCTGTTGGCGCGCGCGAGCTCGGCGTTCAACTGCATCAGTTCCCGGGTCCGCACATCGACCTGGCTTTCCAGGTCATCTCGATACGCTGCGAGTTCGGTCTGCGACTCCATGCGCTCGGTGACGTCTACGAGAGCAAGAACGGTGTCCGCATCCTCGGCATCACTCGTGCGCTCGGCGCTGGCCGACATCACGCGTACGCCATGGCCGTCGACCACAAAGAGTTGATCGGTAAACGGGGCATGTGCCGCAACGTCCGAGATCGTGAGTTCGGGTCCGGCGGCCCCGAGGCGGCCGTGTGGCCTGAGCTTCAGGTCTCCGGCTTCGAGCGCTCTTTCATACTCCACGCCGAACCGGGAGCGGAGCACATCGCTTGCAAAGAGCAGCTCTCCTGTCGCATCGAGCATGACCACGGCAGCCGGGCTCGTGTCGATCACCGAGCGTGTCAGATCACGCTCACGGCGCAATGCCGCCTCACTCGCAACAGCCTCTCTGATTCGAGCGGATGCGTCGATCGAGTAGGCCACATACGCCAGGAGCGGAAAGAATGCCACCTCCAGGTGGTCCTCGAGAGCGTCCAGGCTACTCGTGATATCGGCGTGCTCAAGCACATTGAAGAAAGCGACAAACAAATAGATCAAGAGGGCGAGTGCCAGAACCATGTGCGCGCGAGGCTCAAGGAAGGTCGAGCGTCCGATGAGGAACATGATCGAGACAAAGGCCACACCAAAACCGAGTGTGGCAATCACATCGAACACTACAACGGCGGGCATCATGTACTGCTCGCTTGATACTCGCTTCGCACGTACTGGAGGACCGCGATCGCGAATGCGACACCGGAGGCGGCGAGCGCACCGTGCTCGACCGCGTTGAACAGATCGCCGTAGGTGACGCCCTCGAGCACCGTGGCGACATACGATGAGACCATTGCGAACGTGGCGAACATGAATGCTCGTTTGCCCGCAAAACTGCGGTCACTGACACTCGCGTAGATAACCGGCGCAAGTGAGAGCGCCAGCAGAAGTGAGACGACTTCGCTTTGCTGCAACAAAATCGAACTCCCCGTCAAGTTGTCGCTCGAGCCGAATCAACTGACTCACTACGACAGGTATGCCCTGTTCGCATCACCCGTACGCGCCAATCCTACAAGAATGCGTTGAATGCGAATCCTACAGCAACGATAGTCGTTGCGCTGATTCCAACGAAGATCGCGATCAACCTGGGCTTGATGACTTTTCGCAAGATGATCATCTCGGGAACCGAGAGTGCAGTCACCGCCATCATGAATGCGAGGACGGTCCCGACCTGGACACCCTTGTCGGCAAGTACGCCGGCGATAGGAACGGCACTTGCGGCATTGCCATACAACGGCACGCCGACCGCCACGGCAACGAGTACCGCGAAGGGATTGCCCTCGCCAGCCCAGCGCGCAAGGAAGTCCTGGGGCAGATAGCCGTGCATGCCGGCACCGATGGCGATGGCAACGATGACCCACGGCCAGACCTTGCCAACGATTTCTCCCACATACGCGCGAGCGCCTTTGAGGCGATCAGGCCAGGTGAGGGTCTCCTCGGCAATGTCGCCGACCTTGACTGCGTAGACATACTCCTCGACGTAGCGCTCAAGGCCGAGTCTGCCAATGATGATCCCGCCTATGATCGACACGCCAAGGCCGGAGAGCACATAGGCCAGTGTCACGCGCCAGCCAAAGACCGGGATGAGCAGACCGATGGCGAGCTCGTTGACCATGGGCGAGGCGAGCAGGAACGAGAACGTCACGCCAAGAGGAACGCCCGCCTCGACGAAGCCGATGAACATCGGGACGGCCGAGCACGAGCAGAACGGCGTGATGACCCCGAGCCCGGCGGCAGCCACGTTGCCCACGTAGAGCTTGCGCCCCGCCAGGAGTTGGCGGGCGCGCGATGCCGGAAAGAACGAGCGCACGATCGCGACCAGAAAGACGATGACCGCGAGCATCACGAGGATCTTAGGCACGTCGTAGACAAAGAAGGCGACCGAATCACCGAGGGGCGTGCCCTCGGTGAGACCGAGCCAGCCGAACGTCACAAGCTCTGAGAACCATTCGAACGGATAGAAGATGTCCACGGTCGCGCCTGCCGCTTACTAGCAGCAGCCGCCGCAGCTACAACCACCGCTTGTGGCAGCTCCACCCGCGAGGAACTTCTCGATGTCGGCCACCGCCGGAACGCGACCAGCCACCTTCACTTCGCCATCGACCACGAGCGCCGGCGTGGTCATCACGCCGAATGCCATGATCTCTGCGAAGTCGCTGACCTTTTCGAACTGAGCCTCAACGCCAAGGTTTGCAGCGGCCTCGCGCGTTGCCGCCTCGAGCTTCTCGCAGTTCGCACAACCGCTACCCAGAATCTTGATCTCCACTATCGTTCTCCTTTTCGATTCAGCACGAATCGCAGTCGCAATTCGGCTCGGTACCCTTGATCCAACCATTGATGATCGCGGCGGCGCATCCAACGCCGGCCTCGACCGAGAGTGCTCCGTACGCGCAGTTCAGCGCGCATGCCCCGCACTCGATGCATGCATTCGCATCGACGATCACCGCCCGCTTGTCGCGCATCTCGAACACGCCATGCGGACACACCTGCGTGCACACGCGACAGCCCGTGCATGCGTCAGCGTCCAGCTTGAGCGTGGTTACCCCATCGATGTAGCGCAGTCCGCTCATGACACAACCCCCACAACTGCCGAGGCGACCCACAACACAAGCGCGAGCGCTCCCGCACCGACCTGCCATGGGAGCGAGCGTCGCATCTCGAGCTCAACGCCCGACGGCGACGTGAAGGTCGTGGTGCCGGTGAAATTCATTGTCATGTAGCTCGCAACGGCAGTTGTGCCGAACAACAACGCGAGTGCTGCAAGAGGCCCAAGTGAGATGAGGGCGCCAAATCCGACCGCGGCACCGGCAATCGCACCAAGCAGTGCTCCCTTGGCCGAGAACATCCGGAACGGCAGCCACGGCAGAGCGGCCGGTGCGAGCACCGCGCCAGCGAGCAGGCCAGCAAGGCCCGCGCCGAGCAACCATCCACCACGCTCCACGACCGCGCCCGCCGAGAAGCCCCAGACATCGAAACCGGATGCGACGACAAGGGCTGCAATCGCGAGTAGCACGCGCGGGCGCCAAGCGTAGGAGAGCTCGACCGGTGTGAGAACGATGCGCTCGAGCAGCGTAAAGGTGACGCGGCGCATATCGGTCGTTGCCGTCATATCGGCATCGAGGAAGTCAGGAAGGTCATCTGCGCGCACCGGTCCCCACACCACGCGGAACCCGGTGAATTCGAGAATGTCATGTGCGGAGACGCCGGTTGCACCGAGCTGAGGCACCACGAGCGTTCTGTGAGAGACGAGATCGGAAAGGTCCGCCTCGAGCACGCGCCGGGCAAGCTCCATCGTGCCAAAGGTGCCCTTGCCCGCAGCGCACCAGACGTTGATGCCGTCGGTGTCGAGCACGAGGAGCCATGCAGAGCGATCGGCAAGCGCTGTCCGCACGACGTCGAAGGTGAGCTTGTAGTTCGCAGTCACAACAACGGGCGCATCGGGGCCGGGCTGGCCGACTCGATAGAGTCCGGGCTCAACGCGATAACGGTTGCGCCCGATGTTCCACCGCACGCGCCACGCGCCCATTCGATCAGCACGGGTGAATCCGACGGGGGCCGGCCTGATAACGGCGCTCACGGCCAGATCCCGTCTTTCTCGGGATCGTCGTTCGTGGGCGTCGCGCATCCGCAACTGAACCCGGCCGCCATGCCAGCACCCGCCCGGGCAGCAAGGTCGGCACACTCCCCTGAGAGACTCGCGAATGCCCCGGTGTCGAGCGAGAGATGCAACCATCGGCCGACTCGTCGGGTATCGACCAGTCCGGCTTCGCGCAACTTCCCCACATGGTGTGAGACGAGCGCATCGGACAGCTCGAGTGAAGCGGCGACCTCGCACACACAGAGCTCGCCGCGCTCGGCGAGCAGTTTCACGATGGCGAGCCGATTCTCATCGGCAAGGGCTTTGAGGGTGTCTAGGTTCATACCGAGCAGTATATTCAAATGACCGTTTGATAGTCAAATGGATATTTGAATATCAATGGTGGCCTGAGGTTATGCGTTGTAGAGCGCCTCGGCGAGTGCGTTGGGTAGTCCAGCGGCGCGCATTGCGGTGGCGACGGCGTCGATATCGTAGGTGACACGGTGGACGACCATCCCGAGCCACAACTCGCCCTCTCCGACCCGCGCCACGGCGGCGTCTCCGGGTGCAGCGGCGCGCACATCGGCCTCAGATCCCGCAACCAGTTCAACCCAGCACGCGCGGGGATCTCCATCCTTGGGCTTGCCCACAGAGCCACTCGACACGTAGTGGAGCGTGCGACCCTCACTCTCGAACGAGCGATGGTACGGGATGTGGATGTGCCCGTGGCAGACGATGTCCGCTTCGGCTGCCAAAGCGAGTCGGGCGAGCTGTCGTGACGTGCGATCGAGCAGCAGATACTCGTTGATCTTGCGAGGACTGCCATGCACGAGCAAGATGCGCGCACCGTCTACCTCAAAGCGAATCTCACGGGGCAGCGAGAGAAGCCACCGCGCATCCGTCTCAGTGATCACGCCGTCAGTGAAATCGTAGGAACGCTCGCCGTTCTCACGGGCCGCGTCGGTGGCGTAGTAGCAGCCGCACGAGCCGCGTCTTGATGCGACCCCATCGTCGTAGTTGCCCGGAATCGTGGGGATTCCTGCGCCGCGCAATCGCTCGATCACGCCCGAGGGATCGGGTCCGTAGCCGATGAGATCGCCCAGGCAGTAGCTCTCGGAGA
The DNA here is from genome assembly GCA_024637115.1 of Actinomycetes bacterium. Classification (GTDB taxonomy): domain Bacteria; phylum Actinomycetota; class Coriobacteriia; order Anaerosomatales; family JAGXFU01; genus JAGXFU01. The sequence continues at coordinate 5,900 of JAGXFU010000015.1, read as the reverse complement.
TGCCGGCGCCCGCGATGTCGGCAAGCACCTCATCGAGCGCAGTCAGGTTGCCATGAATATCCGAGAAGATCGCTATGCGTCGCATATTCGCATTCTGCCCTGCCAGGGAACCGCCGCGCAAGCGTACGTCACCTGCCCGCGCATGGATCAGCCGCAACACAAGAGCCGCACCCCTGTGTAGGATGCGGCTCTGTGAATCACAGAAAGCGTGACGGGCTTACGGCAGGTAGTTCATGAGATGCGTCTTGGTTGCGTCGTTGACTGCATTGACTCCACCGAACAGCTGAAGCTTAAGAATGCTCGAGCCGTACGCAGTGAGCACGCCATCGACTGACGGGTGTACCGAGTCGGCGGGAGTCAGCAGCAGGACGCCGTTTTGCGAACCGATGCCCGCTCCGCCGGACAGTGCATCCGGGAAGTCCATACCGGTGGCTACACCGGTGACGTTCCACATCGCGTAGCTGTTGTCGGTCGCCCACTCAGAGAAGTTCGCTGCCGTGTCGTAGCGATCGCTACCATCAATACGATCGGTCGCGTCGACCTGTGCGGCCACCCCGACACCAACCGCCGACGTGCCGCCAACGACCACGATCTTGGTCTCGGCCGTTGTCGCAACCTCGATGATATCCACAGTGGCAGGGGGCAGCGCACTCGGCTGCACGAGCAGCACCGGTGCGTGATTCGCGTATGCGACCGGGGAGGCCGTCAAAGCGTCGGCAAAGAGATCGCCGCGCGCGATGAACATCAGGTCGCCAGCGTCCGGATCGAGCGCGATGATCTCCTCGGCAATCATCGCTGCGGTCTCGTAACGGTCTGCGCCACCGATCCGCTCGACCATGATGCCCATATCTTCGAGGTCAGAGGCCACCGTCCTGGAGACAGCCGCGGGGCCGCCGACAACGATGACGGTTGAGGCGCCGAGACGCTCGATCTCTGTCGCGACGACATCGGGCAGATCGGTTGCATCCGTGAGGAGCAGCGGGGCATTGTGGACGCCCGCAAGTCCGGAAGCGGCCAGACCGTCGGCAAACGTACGGCCGGTGGCGAGTACAACGACATCCGAAACCGCAAAGTGATCGCGAGAGATCTCGACTGCGGTCTCAAAGCGATCGGCACCTGACACGCGACCCCGGGTGCGAGAGAAGTACTCGTAGCAGCCCATGTCCCACTCTTCGACCGTGTCGTTGTCGCCATCGACCGGGCGGGAGAGACCATCGAGGTCGTCAACAGGAGCACCTGGGAAGTCCGTGCCGCTGTCTATACAGGGTGAGCCCGCGACGAGACGGTAGTTGCCGCCCACGGGACTTGCAAACATCGGGTCGGCGTAGATGTTGGTGTCGAACGGCAGCGTCTCGACCTGTGCCGAAGCGTCCGGTGCCACGGGAGGATCGCCGATACCCATGAAGAGATCAGAGTAGTAGACATCACAGCCAGGAGCCACTTCTTCATGCCCGTCCCAGAGGATCGAGTTGTAAACCTGCGTGGGCGCAGAGGAATCGCCAGCGACGGCGAACGAGGCGCCATTGTTGGCAATCGTAGTATTGGTGACGTAACTGAACTCAGAAGACACCGCGGCCAGGGCTACCTCAAAGCCATAGTTGTCTGCAATCAAGCAGTTGCTGACGGCGGCCTCGGGACCTGCGATGAATACGCCAGCGAGTGCCTGGTTGCTCGTAATCCGAGAGCGCTCAAGTACGATGCCCGTTGGCATACCGAGAGGCTCCACGCCCGACGCTATCGCATCGTCCGCAGAAGGTATCGATGCCATGAATCCGTCATCGATCGCCACGACAGGGCCAAAGTAGCTGACATTCTCGGAGAAGTCACACTCGGAGATGTCAGCCAACGAATCGAGAAGAAGAAGCCCCGCTCCAGCAAAGGCGAGGTTGTCGTCGAACTGGGATCCTGAAACCGTTGCTTCGCTAGCGACGGCGGTAACCGTGCCGTCGATTTCCATGGGAAAGACCTGGAGAACCGAGGGGCCCTCGAACAGCGCGCCAGACTCTGCGGGCCCTACCTTCCATCGTGAGATCATGTTGGAGTCGAACGAAGAGTCCTCGATATCTATGATGCCAGAGTAGTTCAGGACGGCAGAGCCAGCGAAATATGCTTCGTTGCCAACGAACGAGCTGCCAATGATCTCGAGGGAACCGTCAAACGAATCAATCGCACCACCCTCGAGACAGACTATGTCCGCGGGCTCAGGAGCCGGGATCTCATCGGCCTCAACGCTTACGGGAACCGCAGCGCCTTCGACCAGCACGCCATTGAAGGAGAAATCGCACTCCTCGACTGCCACATCCGAGTTGGACGCGTAGATCGCTCCACCTCGCGAGGCATTGTTGTTCTCGAACACGCAGCCGGTGAATGTTGCCTCGGAGTCATACAGCGACACGGCGCCACCGTAGCCGCCTAGATCCACCTGTGCCCCGAGGGTAACCATCCCTTCCCGCCCGTTGGCGAAGGCCAGATCATCGAAGGTGACCGAAGCCGATTCGACCATAAAGAGACTGGCCATCTCCTGGCCATCGAGCACGGTGTCCTCGGCGTCCGCACCAACGATCGCCAGGGGAGATCTCATCTCGTCTATGTAGAAAGGGTAGTCCTCGTTCGCATACGTGCCCGACGCGAGGATGATCGTGTCATTCGGGCCCGACACGCTCATCGCCTGGGTCAGCGATTCGAATGCGGCGCCAGACGACATGCCGCCGTTGGCGTCGTCTCCGCTCACCGAATCGACGTACCAGGTGTCGGGGGTTGAATCAATAACTAAGGCTCCGGCAGTCGCCCCCGGAACCATCATGACGAGCAGTGATATCGCTATCACCATTGAGAAGAACCGGGACATCGTACGCCCGGCGTGCACAGTGCTGTGCATGGACCGTCTCCCTTCATGCGAATGACGTGCGGTCCACGAAACCAGCCGTGCCCCCGGCAGACCGACGCTCGCCCCCTCCATTAGTGTGCAAAGTGTAACCGAAGGCGCGCTGTTGGCGGGCGTTCGAGGACAGATTGCCTAGAGAATGTTGGGTCGCCTAGCGCTCGCTTGCAGTAGGCTCCGTGGAATCGGTCGGCGCCGACTCCTGGCCATCCTCGGGACGCTCCATACGTTCGGCGGCCTGGTGCAGCTTCTCCGCCGCACCGCGAAATGCCGACGCCATGCGCGGCGCAACCTCGTCGCCGACCCGGTTCCCGGCGGCTTTGAGCGCCTCCCCCGTCTTGGCTGCTGCATCTTTGATCTGTTGGCCGATGTCGGTCTCGACCGCACCGTCGACCGCCTCGCTCACCGAGTTCGCCATCTGCTCCACGTGGTCCTTGACCTCGTATGCGCGGGCGCGGTTTTCCGGGTCGTTGACAGCCGCTCGAGTCCAGCGGCTGATTGCATCGCCGAGCGCATCGATCTGCGAGAGGACATCATTCCACGCGGTGCCATGGGCGTCTGCATCCTGGGATGTCGGCTCAGCGGTCGGCTCCGAGGGTTCCTCGGCAGGAGGGGTGGTTGTGGTCTCGTCGGTCATGTCAGTGCCTTTCTATACGGTAGTCCTTGTGGGTGTATCCCCATTGACGAAAGGAGATTAGCGACCCCATCCCCAACCGAGCGTGCCGGCAACCCCAAGCGCCGCCAGGCCGATCTCGATAAGGCCAAGACCGCCAATGAATCCGCCGATGATCACGCACCCGATGCCAACACCGGTCATGATCGGGCCGCGATGCCCGCCCGCACCCCGGCGGACGGCTTCGCCCACGAGCATGCCGTAGACGATCGAGATGATGAAGAAGCCCCAGATCAGCGAGAGGATGAACGCTCCGGCTATCGCCGCTCCGAGGCCAAAAAGGATCGCCAGGACGAGCTGGCGAGGCTTGACATACATGTACTGCGAGCGGGCCGGTCGTGCGCAATCGGGGCACTTGTAGCCAACGGGAGTCGCGACCATTTCGCGCGGGCATATCGGCTTGCCGCACTCGTTGCATGACATCTCGGTCTCGACGTCCGGATGATACGAACACTGCGCCATGTGCGCTCCTTCACTCCCGGTAATCGCTACCACGATACCTGTAGTGAGGACCACGCGCACTCAGTTGAATGCATGCCCGCCATGATGATGGTGCGTCTCATCGTCGCCGAGCGGATCGAGCGACCCGGAAACGAACGCCTCGAGTGACTCGCGCACGGTTGCCGAGGAGCCATCGTGCCAGATTCGGACCCCTGCAGCCCCGAGTTTGCCGCGCATGCCTGAGCCGATACCTGTCACAAGCACATCGGTAACGCCGGCGCCGGCCAATGCCTTTGTCACGAGCGCGTGCGGAGAGTCCTTGCCTGTCGGGTTCTCAATCGTGCGTACGGAAATGAGTCCGCCAGCAGCGGTCTCCGCCACGACAAAGTACGGGGCACGGCCAAAGTGCTCACTGCGCGCTGCGGCCAGCCCGGTTGGGTCTTGCGATGGTATTGCAACGATTAGGCGGCTCATGGGCGCACCTCCTAGAAAGAATATGCCCCTTTTGACCCTCCGGGCACCGTAGGTTGGCGTTGTGCGGCGCACCCATCAGAAGGCAGCCATCGCCCTCTCGAAGACTGCACGGATGGCGAAGCCGACCCCGATGGTGTTCGCGCGTTGCCCAGATTTAGAATCCGGCAAGACCTCATTGGTAGGTTCATACACAAAAGGAGTCGGCATGGAGTCTTTTCGCGCGCCCAAGTTGCTGGATCAGTTGAGTAACGCACTGCGATCACGCCACTACAGCAAACGAACTGAGAAAGCCTATTGCCAATGGGTGAAGCGATTCATCCAATTCCACGACCTACGGCATCCCGCCGAGATGGGTGAGACGGAGATCAATGCGTTTCTGACGTATCTCGCTGTTGAGCAGAAAGTGGCGGCGTCCACTCAGAATCAGGCGCTCGCCGCCCTCCTCTTTCTGTATCGCCACGTGATCGGACGAGATGTGGGCGATCTCGGGCATGTGATTCGGGCGCGCAAGCCCCAACGCGTGCCTGTGGTGATGACGCGCGAGGAAGTGAAGGCTGTCCTGAATGAGCTTGAGGGTGATTCGTGGCTCATGGCCTCGCTCCTGTACGGATCCGGGCTGAGACTCATGGAGTGCTTGCGGCTCCGCGTGCAAGATGTCGATCTGACCCGCAGCGAGATCACTGTGCGAAGCGGCAAGGGCAACAAGGACCGCGTGACGATGCTGCCTGAGTCACTCAAGCCCCCACTGAAAGATCAGCTCCGTAGGGCCAAAGCGATTCACGAGCGCGATCTTGCTGATGGCTGGGGGCGAGTCGAACTTCCCGAGGCGCTGGCCCGAAAGTACCCAAATGCACCCGCACAATGGCCCTGGCAGTGGGTGTTTCCGCAACAGAATAGGTGGACGAACGCAGAGACCAAGACGCAGGGACGTCATCACACACACGAGACGATGCTGCAGCGCTCCATGAAAGAGGCGGTGCGACACGCGGGAATCACCAAGCAGGTAGGATGTCACACCCTGCGTCACTCGTTCGCAACCCACTTGCTCGAAGCCGGCTACGACATCCGCACGATTCAGGAACTGCTCGGTCACAAGAATGTGAGTACCACGATGATCTACACCCATGTGCTCAACAAAGGTGGTCTCGGAGTCCGCAGTCCCTTCGATGGCCTCTAGTCGCGCGGATGAGCTTATCCAGACTGCAATGCATGCTCTCCCAAGCAGCTGACATCTTCTTACACAGAAGCACCCCAGCGGTATATCCTGCATACACAGACTGTATAATCATTGTTAGACATCGAACCACGGGGGCGTATGGGAGCCGCACAGAGAGTCCGCCAATCGTTCTTGCCCTTTACTCTCATCGCGCTGGTGGGCAGCCTCTGCCTTCTTGTGCTGGGATGTGCCCCCACCAATTCAGGCTCTGGCGC
>JAGXFU010000004.1 GCA_024637115.1 Actinomycetes bacterium | reverse complement strand
GCATAAGCCAGCTTGACTGCGAGACCTACAAGTCGAGCAGATACGAAAGTAGGCTCTAGTGATCCGGCGGCTCAGAGTGGAATGGCCGTCGCTCAACGGATAAAAGGTACTCCGGGGATAACAGGCTGATCCTTCCCAAGAGTCCACATCGACGGAAGGGTTTGGCACCTCGATGTCGGCTCATCGCATCCTGGGGCTGAAGTAGGTCCCAAGGGTATGGCTGTTCGCCATTTAAAGCGGTACGCGAGCTGGGTTTAGAACGTCGTGAGACAGTTCGGTCCCTATCCACCGTGGGCGTAAGAGACTTGAGAGAATCTGTCCCTAGTACGAGAGGACCGGGATGGACGAACCTCTGGTGTACCAGTTGTCACGCCAGTGGCACCGCTGGTTAGCTACGTTCGGACTGGATAACCGCTGAAAGCATCTAAGCGGGAAGCCAATCTCAAGATGAGGTCTCTCACTGGGTTAACCAGGTAAGGCCCCTTGTAGACTACAAGGTTGATAGGCTGCAGGTGTAAGCACAGCAATGTGTTCAGCCGAGCAGTACTAATAGGCCGAGGTCTTAATCTCATTTGTGTGACATACAAGCGCTATGCAGCTCTCAGGGTGCGATTGCACCTTTGTTTGAGCGACATTGAAAACGGCATATATGCCGTCCGCCGAGAGCCGGCGGATGTGTTCAGCGGTTTTGGCGGAGGGGGTACACCCGATCCCATTCCGAACTCGGAAGTTAAGCCCTCCAGCGCCGATGGTACTGCTCTGTAGAGAGTGGGAGAGTAGGACGCTGCTGAACACATCCGACGGCTCTTTGCGTTGACAGAAGTTTCTCCAGCCCCGATTGCGTTCTCGCGATCGGGGCATAGTGTTTTGGGAATGAATATACATACTTGAGCAGTTTGGTAGGGATTATGCTATAGTCCCACGGAATATGATAAGTTGCTGCGTGCAGTACTGTCCGTAGCACTAGTCAGAAGGGAGTCCGCGCATGGACAAGGAGCGCGTACAAGAGGCTTTGAACAAGATTCGCCCCGCTCTTCAGGCGGACGGCGGCGATGTGGAGTTGGTCGAGGTTTGTGATGACGGAGTGGTTAAGGTCCAGCTCGTGGGCGCATGCCGCGGTTGTCCGATGTCTCAGCTCACTCTCGCCAATGGCGTGGAGCGCGTGTTGAAAGAGGAGATCCCTGAGATCGTTCGCGTCGAGCCGGTCTAGTCTGGAGCGGGCGACTATGCTCTAGTGCATGGCTCTATTGACGTACTTTTCAAAACGACCGTCCGTTCCGGGCGGTCGTTTTGTTGTTTCCCGAGGAGCCATACCTCCGCTCTTCTCCGTGTTCGTGTCATATGGCGGCGCTACGATACCATTCGGCGCGACCACCATGCCGTTCGTCTGGGTAGCGTTGACGCACCATATATGGGGTGTCTACACTGGCAGAACGCAATATATGGTGGACGAGTCTAACGGGCCCGGAAGGGCCCGTTCGGTCTGGTCGTAGAGGGAAAGACCTGGGAGAGGGGCAGCGTTATGGCTGACGCCGCACGTACTACAGACTACTCGAGAGCAATCGACGACCTTTTGGCGCCGAACTCCGTGACAGTGCTTCAAAGGCGTTACCTCAAGAAAGATGATGAGTCGAAGGCGGTCGAGCGCCCGAGCGACATGTTCGTTCGGGTCGCCGAGAATATCGCAAGCGCGGAGACTGCGTTTGGCGGTGATGAGGCTCGGGTCGCTGAGGTGGCTGCAGACTTCTATGACCTGATGACATCGTTGGAGTTCTTGCCGAACTCGCCAACTCTCATGAACGCCGGACGTGAACTGCAGCAGTTGTCGGCTTGCTTTGTCTTGCCGGTCGAAGACTCTATGGACTCGATCTTTGGCGCGGTTCGGGATACAGCTATGATTCACAAGTCTGGCGGCGGTACAGGATTCTCCTTCTCGCGCCTGCGCCCCGGTGGCGATCAGGTTCGCTCGACTCAGGGCGTATCCAGCGGCCCGGTTTCCTTCATGGCTGTGTTCAACCAGGCCACTGAGGCGGTCAAGCAGGGCGGTACGCGGCGCGGAGCAAACATGGGCGTCCTTCGAATCGATCATCCGGACATTCTTACCTTCATCAAGTGCAAAGAGACCGGGGACTTTTCCAACTTCAATATCTCGGTGGCTCTAACTGAGAAGTTCATGGAAGCCGTCAAAGCAGGTACCTCGTACGACCTGTATAACCCGAGATCCAAGGAGATTGCCGGACAGCTCGATGCACGCGAGGTCTATGACCTCATCGTGCAGATGGCGTGGGCAACCGGGGATCCGGGGATCATCTTCATCGATCGGATGAATCGTGACAATCCGACTCCGGCACTTGGCGAGATAGAGTCTACGAATCCGTGCGGTGAGCAGCCGCTTCTGCCCTACGAGGCATGCAATCTGGGTTCTGTGAATCTTAACAAGTTCATCACATCGAAAGACGGCCAGGCGGATGTCGACTGGGATCGTCTCGGCGATGTGATTCACCGGGCAATTCGTTTTCTCGACAATGTGATTGAAGTGAATCAGTATCCACTGCCAAAGATCGATGAGCTGGCTCGCGGAAACCGCAAAGTCGGACTTGGCGTGATGGGCTGGGCGGACATGCTCATCAAGATGGGAATCGCATACGATTCCGATGCAGCTGTCGCCCTTGGAGAGAAGATCATGGGCTTCATCAATGCCGAGGCCAAGGCAGCTTCTCGGAAGCTCGCAGGTGAGCGAGGCAACTTCCCGAACTGGGATGGTTCCGTATTCGATCGCCCTGATGGCGGACCGATGCGCAATGCAACGGTTACCACGATTGCGCCGACGGGGACTTTGTCGATCATTGCGAACTGCTCAAGTGGTGTTGAGCCGCTCTTTGCAGTCAGCTACGTTCGCACGGTCATGGACAACGACCGGCTCGTCGAAGTCAATCCGATATTTGAAGAGGTGGCGGTCAAGCGAGGGTTCTATGGACAGGAGCTGATGTCCCTCATTGCCGATCACGGAACGGTGCATGACATCGACGACGTTCCCGAGGATGTCCAGCGAGTCTTTGTGACCGCTCATGACATCCTTCCCGAGTGGCATATCAAGATGCAGGCTGCGTTCCAGACCCACACTGACAACGCAGTTTCTAAAACCGTCAATTTCTCAAGTGACGCTTCTGCCGACGATGTTCGACATGTATATGACCTTGCCTACGAGTCGGGCGTCAAAGGCGTGACGATCTACCGTGATGGCTCCAAGGACAATCAAGTGCTGTCGACTGGCAAGACCGGTCAGACCGCCGAGGTCGCCGAGGCGACCCGGGCCGGAGAGATCGAGCCTCGGCCCAGGCCTATGGTCACTCAGGGTCGAACTGAGAAGATTCTCACCGGTTGCGGGAACCTCTATGTCACCGTCAACTGGGATGAGCAGGGGATGTGTGAAGTATTCACACAGATGGGCAAGTCCGGTGGGTGTGCTTCAAGTCAGTCTGAAGCCCTCTCTCGTTTGATCTCTGTGTCCTTGAGGGCGGGTGTGGATCCGGATGCGATCATGAAGCACCTTCGCGGTATTCGGTGTCCGAGCCCGAGCTGGACCGAGGGAGGCAAGGTGCTTTCGTGTGCAGATGCCGTGGGCATCGTGATGGAGCACGCGCTTACCTATATCGAGACAGGTGAGGTGGGCAAGGGCGTGAGCAAGTCCGGCGATTCCTTGGACTACCTCTCAGGGGCGTGCCCGGAGTGCGGAAGCTCTCTTGAGCATGAAAGTGGTTGTGCGGTCTGTCGTGCATGTGGCTATAGCAAGTGCGCCTAGAGCGCTGACATAGGTAATAACAACGTGGCCGTGTCCTCGGGTGAGGGTGCGGCCACGGTTCTTGGGAAGGGGTCACGGAGATGGTTCTCTCTGACAAGAGCATCAAGGACGCACTTCTGTCCGGACGAATCCGTATTGAGCCGTTTGACCCGGATGACATTCAGCCGTCGAGTGTCGACTTACACCTTGGCTCGCACTTTCAGGTGTTTCGGAACTCCCGCTACCCCTACATCGACCCGACTCGGGAACAGGCGGGATTGATGGAACTCGTGCAGGCCTCTGCCGAGGAGCCTTTCGTGCTGCATCCTGGCGAGTTCGTACTGGGTACCACGATTGAGAGAATCGTGCTCTCCGACGAACTCGTGGCGCGTTTGGAGGGCAAGAGTTCGCTCGGCCGCCTGGGTCTTCTGATCCACTCCACTGCTGGCTATGTCGACCCCGGCTGGGATGGGAAGCTAACACTGGAGCTCAGCAACGTAGCGAATCTCCCGATCGTGCTGTCTCCGGGGATGGCGATCGGGCAGATATCCTTTTCACAGATGAGCACACCCGTTGAACGGCCGTACGGAACCCCTGGTCTGGGCAGCAAGTATCAGGGTCAGAGTGATGTAGCGCCGAGCAAGATGTTCAAGAATTTCGATCGCTAGCAAGCTCACCGAGTTCTGAGCCGCGCGAGGGCTAGAGACCTTCGGTCACGCGCGACACGATCGATGTCGGAACGTATCCGGCCAGGTACTTACCCCAGTTTGACTCCATGAAAGGTAGCCAGATGAGTTTGCGACGGATGTTCGATGTAATAGGGGACGTCGAGCGCTCGTAGAGTGCCCCGGCGCTCGTGCCGCTACCATTCGCAATCGCCTCACCCGCGAGCAAGCCGGAGTTCATCGCATAGCTGATTCCCTCGCCACTCGTCGGGGACATGAAGCCGCCCGCTTCACCCGCGAGCAAGACGCGGCCACGGGCAGGAACTACATCGCGACGGTTTCGCACATAGAGCGCCACACTTGCCTCACGCTTAACGGTCTCGCCGATCTGAGGGAGCGCCTCGCGCAAGATCGCCATGGTCTGGTCCTGCTTTTCGTGCGGTCGCTTCGTCTTGGGGTAGTAGACGCTTCCAACGATTGCTACATCGTCTTTCGGGACGATGTAGCTGTAGGCGTAGCAGTCGCCGATGTTCCTCATATAGATGCAGTCAAAGAACGGCTCCAGTGCGCCGTCGAGTTTCACGAAATCCTGCAGGGTCACGTAGGTTGCTACGTTCTCCACACCAAGTGATCGTCTGACCTGTGACCGCGCGCCGTCCGCTCCAACGAGGTTGTTGCAGCGGACTTCTTGGATGGTTCCATTCTTGAGCGTACATGTGACCTTGTGCTCGTCTTGTGTGAATCCGGTGAGGGCGGTACTCCCGGTGACCGTGACGTTGCTGGGGAGCAAGGAAAGGAGCCAGTCATCGAACAGCTTTCGATCCACATTGAGGAATCGCAGCCCTGTGGCTTTCTTCACTCCACGATCCCAGTCCCAATAGCGGAAGTTCACGTGTTTGGGCTCAAGCATGACATGATCGGGTACCGCGGCAAATTGACCCAAGAACGCTTGAGCATACTCATTGAGCATGCCCCCGCAGCTCTTGTCCCGAGGCAGTCCGGCAGACTCGACAAGAAGTACCGACCCACGTTCGGCGGCCTTGAGAGCCGCCATCACTCCCGCGGGTCCAGCACCCACAACGATGGTGTCGTAGTCGGCAGATGATGAATGTGACAAGTTTTGTACCTCCCCAAAGCTGGATACCGCGCGTGAGGCACGATTCCTGCTGCATCTGTTATGCAAGTGCCATCGCCGACTGCCAGATGGTGTGCGAAGCACTCTCGCCGAGAGCGAGAATTCGTCAGTCTTCTTCATACCAGGGTCGCGAGGGCGGAGACAGTGTATCATCCTGGTTGCCGGCGTATTACAGGAGGATTCGATCCCATGGCAAAGTGCTGGGAACTACGTGGTTGTGATGATGAGATGCAGGCTGAGTGCCCGCATAGCGCAGAGTTCATGGATAACTGTCCGACCAAGTGTGCTTTCGCCAAGTGTGACCGTCCGACACACGAGATGACTACCGATCCGGAGCTCATCTTCGACCCAACGGTCGATCGCTCTGCTGCGAGGCGCGATGAGTGTACGTTCTGCGCATTCTTTCTGCGCAACGGCCCGCGATTCGTTACCAAGGAGTAGATGCGGAGCATCTACCGCTGTGTGACTCGTCGCGTGAGCGGGAACGAATCACTCAGACCATGGTTTGCGCGCGGGTGCGCCCGCGCAATGAGGAGGACACGATGCAGTTTCCCACCCCGTACTACGACGAATGGGACGACGTCTACATGCTCATTCGGGACATCTTCATGGCCTCAGCGATCACCTGCTTCCTGTGGGCGATGCATCGCATCGCCAACGGCTTGATGCTCGGTGCGCAGGTTGGCGCGCTCCAAGAGTACGGTGATGCGTATGCTCCCGAGGAGCGTGAGGTGTTGATTCACAAGATCAAGCACACCTCGATGCGCTACTAGGCGACTGATCTGCTCGACGTGGATCCGCAGCGCGCTCAACTAGTCGGCAGTTCGCATAGGTCTTGTGCCCGATGAGCAGAGACGCTGTCGGCGCCGCGTTGGTCGCGTACGGTCGTGAGCTCGAGGCGGCCGGTGCTGCTCAGGTAGGCGAGTCGTTCTCGCGTAGCGAAGCCGCCGATGCGCTGCTGAAAAGCGATCCCAATGCATTTCTGATTGCGGTGCTATTCACACAGGGGATTCCTGCCGAGCGCGCTTGGAGCGCACCGTACGCGCTCAAAGAGCGACTTGGTCATCTCGACCTCCATAGACTCGCATGTGAGCCCGATGCGGTTATCCAGGCTGTCCAGGCCGCGCCGATGCTGCATCGGTTCAAGAACACGCTGCCTCGCTGGATCTCGGCTGCGGCAACCCGGGTGCTCGATGAGTACGGAGGTGACGCTTCCCGCATCTGGGCGCCGGGTTCACATGTCCTGGAGGTGACCGAGCGTCTGGCCGCCTTCAGTGGAATCGGCCGCAAGAAGTCGGTGATGGCCGTAGAGATCCTCATCCGCCATTTCGATGCCGAGCTTCAGGGGCGGGAGTGCGGACAGGTGGCCTACGATGTTCAGGTGCGCCGGGTCTTTCTACGCACCGGACTTGTAGAGCATGATTCTGTCGAGGCTGTGGAATCTGCGGCCCGCCGGTACTGCCCCTCGTCTCCGGGCACACTCGACCTGGCGACCTGGCTTGTTGGCCGGGAGACGTGCCGACCCAAAACACCCCTCTGCGACGTGTGTCGACTGGGGGATGTATGCCCGCGCCTCGTGCGGTTGAACGTGGAGGGTGTGGGCGCGACGAGGTAGCCCGTTAGTCCATCCCGCGCATCACGAGACCCGAGAGTAGCTTTGGGTAGAAGTAGGTCGACTTCTGCGGCATCACATCGCCGGCGAGAGATACCCGTCGGAGCTGGTCCATGCCGGTGGCACGCAACATGAAGGCCACATCATGATCGGCAGTTGCAGACATTGCGTCGTGAGCGTTCTTGACGAAGCTCAATCGATCGAGCGTTTCGGCACGGTCTGGATGAATGTTCAACAGCGGGTCGAGGACGAGCTCAAGTAGCACGGCGACATCGAGATGCTTCCATGCCGAGGAATGCTGCGTCTGAATCGCCTCGTCGAGGTCGATTCCGTCGCGTAGGACAGCAAGACGGGGAGATGAGTCGGCCCTGGTCTTGATCAGGAATGCGGGCTTTGCAAGATGATCCAGTGCGTGGTGGAGGTCAGCAGGATCGCTCACGATGAAGTTCGCTGATATCCCCGTCCAGAACTGGTCGGCATCGAATGTGTCGGAGTGGTCCGCCACCCGGTGTGTGGGGAGTACCACGAGATCGGGGTCATCCATGTTCACGAGAGCCATCATCACGTAGTTGAAGTCCGGATCGACGGGATCGTCCCCTTCTCGTTCAGCGAGCTCCCTGCGCAGATCTCGGTATGCCAGCGCAACAGTGTAGCGATGATGACCATCGGCAATGAATATCCGCGAGTTGAGCAGTGCCGCCTGAATGCGCTCGATGAGCGTCGAGTCGGTGATTGCGTACACGATGCTCTCCACGTTGTCCGCATCCATCGAGGTCAGCGTGGGCTCGCCGGCCATGGCTTCGGCAAAGAGCGAGGCAGTCGCCTGCTCTGCATCCTCGTAGAGACCGAATACCTGGCTGAAGTTTGCGTCAGTCGCCTTGGTGAGCTCGAAGCGGTCTCCGAGTGCCTTGGGCAATGTGCGCTCGTGAGGGAGAATGATTCCTTCATCAAACGCATGCAGTTCGACTTCGGTGATGAATGCCTTGCGGGAGACGGGCTTGTCGCCGATCTTGTAGCGCTGTTCAAGCGCATAGATGGTCGGCAGCGAGTCTTGAACAACGACTCCGTCAGCGCGCCATTCATTCCATGTCTCTGCACCCGTTGAATATCGGTTGCTTTCTGAGGACGGGTCGAGGGGTCCGTCAGGGAGTTCAAGGGCAACAACGTTGTGCTCGCTCTGTGTGAGCAACTCCGCTCGTTGCTCGGGGGAGATAACGTCATACGGCGGTGCCGTAAGGGCAGTTACGTCCGCGTCTTCGCGGGCGTACGTCCATGCGCGGAATGGTCGGATACGGGCCACTGCGGTCCTTCCGTCGAGACTCGAAATGCGGGGTTAGCCTGTGGCGTTCGTTGCCCTATCATGCACAGGCTCGGGGGTCAGTCTAGCGCACGTGACACTCTGCTGCCAGGAAGGATTCGGAAGCTCTCGGAGTTCCTCGGCAGCGCTATGCGCCTAGAATCGCTGAGAAGACGGCACGCACGACGACGAAGAGCACCATGCCCGTGAGCGTCGCTCCGAGAAAACTGCGCGTGCGCCAGTAGATGAACGCTGTCGGGATGGCGGCCCAGAGGTACGGACTGGTGAGGGGGTTCGCCATGACTCCGCCGGGACGCAGCACTTCAAGGGCGACCAGCGAGCCCATTACTGAGATTGGGATGAACGATAACCAACGCATCACCGGACGAGGTAGATCGATTCGGGACACTATGGCGATCGGCGGGAAACGCACGGCGAAATTGAGAACCGCCATGCCCACGATCACGCTCCAGATGAATGTCGGGGGCAGCGACTCAGTCATGATGCGGGGTAGTGGTCGCGGGGTGTGAATCCTCTTCGTCCCGATAGACGATTGCGCCGACGGTTGCGCCCGTGATCGAGGCGATCACGATGAACGATGAACTCCCTATCGGAATGCCGAGCGATGCCAGACCGGGCAGCGCGAGGGCCACGACTGCAGCGAAGATGCCGATACGTACGTGGCGGGAGTCCTCGGCGAGCGCAACGAAGAGCGCAACGAACATCGCGGGCATCGCGAAGTCGACACCGAAGCGGGCGGGATCGCCAATGAGCGAGCCGAGCGAAGCTCCAATCAGGGTGCCAAGCACCCATCCGCACCAGGCTACGAAGCCCACGCCTGCCATGGCTGTGCCAGTTGAGAGACCCTGCCGATGGTCAGCGATGTTCACAGCGAATGTCTCATCGGTCAGCGTGAAAGCGAGAATGGCCTGACGCGGAAGTGTCAGACCCTTGAGATAGGGTGACATCGTAGCCCCAAAGAGAACGTATCGAAGGTTCACGATAGTGGTGGCCGCCAGTACGGCTGCGAGGCTGCCGCCCGCCTTCATGACCGAGAGTGCGATGAACTGACCTGCACCCGCGAGTGCGGTCGCGGAGCAGGTCACTGCTTGGACTACGGTGAAGCCGACGCTTGCGGCGATTACCCCGAATGCCATCCCCACAGGCATGTAGCCGAGAAAGATCGGCACCCCGAGTTTACCGCCACGCAGGAAGTGGGATCGGCGATGCGAAGCACGCAAGGGGTGCGTGCGATCGGTGTGATTGTCGGTCATGTCAGGCATGTCGGGGAGTGTAGCACTGCATTGTGGCGCGGCGCTTGCAGGTAGTCAGAAATTGAAGTGCCTCTTGAGATGAATGCGCCGAATCGCGGTACAATCTGAAATGAGGGGCTGACACCGCCCAGGGAGGCGAGGACGATGGAGTTCATGATCACGTGTCCCGTCGATGGCCAAGTCGAGGTCTCGCTTGAGGATGTTGACACCGTTGTTCTCCGCGAGCCCGAAGAGGCGGAGATCATCTTCACGTGTCCCGAATGTGGTAGTGAGGTATCTGTGATGGTGCGCATCCCGAGTTTCTTGATGGCTGCGATCGAGGCCATGGCGGAAGACTCCGGGGGGCACGTTGCTCCACTTGCAAGCATGATGGCAATGGCCGTTGAGATTGATGGACATGAGGACGTTTCTGAGAGTGTGACTGAGCTTCATGGACCCGGTGATGAAGTATTCGATGCGTACTGTGAGTACTTCCGCCGTCAACTGAGCGAAGTAGAGACCGTCGACGACATCATGCGCTACATCGGGTGTGAAGACTCCTAACGCCGACTGCGTCGTCTTCTTGCCGCACCATCTCGAATCGCCAATGGCGCGAGCGTCAGAGCACCGAATGCGAAGCCCCCAACGTGTGCCCACCATGCCACGTTGCTCGTGCCGGCGGCGTCTGCGATGCTCCCCACGCCTTGCGCTATCTGCATGAGAAACCAGAAGCCAATCACGAACCCTGCCGGAATGGCCGCGAGTTCAAGATAGAAGATGATTGGGATAAGCGTGATCACCCGGGCCCGAGGGAAGAGCACCACGTAGCCGCCGAGCACACCTGCGATCGCTCCGCTCGCTCCCACGAGGGGTACCGTCGACCCCGGTTCGAATGCAGCTTGCGCCAGTACGGCGATGGCACCGGCAATGAAGTAGAACAGCACAAAGCGCACGCTGCCGAGTCTGTCTTCGATGTTGTTGCCGAATATCCACAAGTACAGCATGTTGCCAAGCAGATGTAGCCAGCCGCCATGAAGGAATGTCGCGGAGACGAGCGTGATGAGTTGCTCGGGGGAAGCGGGATTGGCAAAGAAGTGCGCGGCGGTGAAGGCGTAGGTCGCGAACAAGGCGGTGAGTCCTGGCTCGGCCAAGGACAGCTCGTAGAGAAAAACTGCCACGTTCAGTGCAATGAAGGCTGTCGTTACCCAGGGGAAATGGCGGGTCGGATTGTCGTCGTAGAGGGGAATCATTGTACGAAGTCTCTGTTCGAGGTCTGATACCATCGGTGTAGGACGGCAAGTGTAGCGTAACGCACGTGCGTTACGCCTGCGCCTAAGAAGGAGGGTCAAAGTGGCTGGTGTCGGTTTTCTGATGATTTGTCTTGGCGGTGGCTTTGTGGTGCTGCTGGTGATCGGCGGATTGCTGATTGCTCTGTACAACCGGCTCGTGGTGCTCCGCAATCGCGTGGATAACGCATGGTCCCAGATCGATGTACAACTGAAGCGTCGTTATGATCTCATTCCGAATCTCATGGAGACGGTCAAGGGCTACGCCAAGCACGAGTCGGAGACGTTCCAGAAGGTTACCCAGGCTCGGAACATGGCGGTCAATGCAGGAACCGTAGCCGATCAGTCTGCCGCGGAAAACATGCTTACGGGAGCCCTCAAGTCGCTGTTTGCGGTGACTGAGGCGTATCCGGAGCTCAAGGCCAATGAGAACTTCATGATGCTACAAGAGGAGCTCTCGGGCACTGAGTCCAAGATCTCGTATGCACGCCAGTTCTACAACGACTCCGTCATGAGCTTCAATACGGCGATTCAGAGTTTTCCTGCCAACTTGATCGCCGGAATCTTCGGTTTCACAGCGCGCGATTACTTCGAGGTCGAACTGGCCGAGGTCCGCGAGGCTCCTCAGGTCAAGTTCTAGATTCCGCGTATGTACGACCAGATTGGATCGAATAAGTTCAAGAGCGTCCTGCTTATCGCCTTCTTCATTGTCTTGGTTCTGGCGGTGGGCTGGGCGTTCGGCTATGCGTCTGATTGGGGTCCCGCCGGGTTGGCCCTGGCCCTCGTCTTCGCGTTTGTGATGACGTGGACCTCGTACTGGTATTCGGACAAGATCGTGCTTGGGATGTCACGGGCACGACCCGTGAGCCGTGAACAGGAGCCACATCTCTTTCACTCGGTCGAAGGTCTTGCGATTGCGGCAGGGATTCCCACGCCTGCGTGCTACGTGATCGACGACCCGGCTCCTAACGCCTTCGCAACCGGGAGAAATCCCGAACATGCTGCGCTTGCCGTAACGACCGGTCTGATGGAGCAACTTGACCGTCTGGAACTTGAAGGCGTGATTGGTCACGAAATGGCGCATATCAAGAACTACGACACCCTCGTGCAGACGCTTGCCGCCGTGATGGCCGGGACAGTCGTCCTATTGTCTGACTGGATGTTCCATGCCTGGTTCTGGGGTGGGGGCCGCAAACGGGGAAACGACAGCAGCTCCAGTGGGATTGGGAGTGTTCTCGCTCTCGTTGCGGTCGCGCTCCTGATACTCTCACCGTTCTTTGCCGCAATCATTCAGATGGCGATCTCGCGCAAGCGCGAGTACCTCGCCGATGCAAATGGCGCTCTCCTCACTCGGTACCCTCAGGGCCTCGCCGATGCTCTCAAGAAGATATCGACAGACAAGAATCAACTGCGCTCGGCGAACAAGGCAACCGAGTCCATGTATATCTACAACCCACTCAAAGACATTCGTGGCGGCAAGGGCATCAATGCGCTCTTTGATACACACCCCCCGATCGCTGAACGCATTCAACGGCTGGAGGCGATGTAGGCATGGCGGCTCTTGTATTTCCGAACCTGGACCCCGTGATGTTCCAAGTTGGACCGTTTGCCGTCCGATGGTACGGAATGGCGTACGTGCTTGGTTTCGTGGGTGCGGCCTACATCGTCTACCGCGTAAACAAGCGGTGGGGGGTGGGGATGACCGTTGATGACGTTCTCAATCTGTTGCTGGCGTGCATGGTCGGCGTTGTCGTAGGAGGTCGCCTGTTCTACGTGCTGTTCTATGGTGCGGGACGATATTTCGATGACCCGTTCGAGATTCTGGCCATCTGGGATGGCGGTATGGCGTGGCACGGTGGGTTCCTCGGCATTGTTGTGGCGGGTCTCCTGTACGCGCGGGTGAGACGGATTCAGTTCATCACGCTGGCGGATATGGCTGCTGTTGGAGCACCGATAGGATTCTTCTTTGGGCGCCTCGCCAATTTCGTCAACATGGAGCTTTGGGGAAGAGAGACCGATCTTCCGTGGGGAGTGATCTTTGGCGGCGCGGCGGGGCCGATGCCTCGGCACCCGTCGCAACTCTACGAGGCGCTCCTCGAGGGACTCGTGATGTTTGCCGTCCTGCTGTGGCTTGCCCGCACGAGGCGCCCGCCAGGCCTCCTCTTTGGCATGTTCATGCTCATGTACGGAGTCTTCCGGTTCTCAATCGAGTTTGCCCGCGAGCCCGATGCGCAGATCGGCTTCTTGTGGTCATGGGTGACGATGGGGCAGCTCTTGTCACTGCCTCTGATAGCGGCGGGAGCCTGGTTCGTGTGGCGTGCGTGGAGAATGCAGCGGGAAGGCTGGAGTGAGGCGGCCGATTAGGCAAGCTTCGTGCAACGGAACGTCGCTACGGCTCGCAGATTCGTTCGGCCGGTTTCCAGCAAGGCTCTGTGCGCTCAAGACACTTCACGACTTCGCCCGGCGTGAGGGCGCGAGGAGGGTTGCAGTGAGCACAGAAGCAACGCGGAAACGAGCCGACGAGATCCTTTAGATTCTCGTTGGCGTAGGCCTCAGCGTCTGGCTGTTCGACCATATGCAACAAATAGCAGGGCATGCGGCTGTAGTCCCTTCGTAGCATCCTTGGTCACTCTATCCGCTCGGCTCACCCGCCTGCAACGGCAGTGCTCACAATACGGTGCGTATGTTGCTTGGTGGGAACGGTCGTGCTGAAGATGATCATACGGCGACGAAGTCCTCAGTCGTCATCGAATAGTTTGACCCGCCCGATGCGCAACCTTAGACTCTGCGTGGTACCGAGGAGGACTGATGGACTCAAAACGAACCCGCATCACCATTGGTGCGTCGATTGCCATTCTGATTGTTCTGGGTGTGGCAGCGGTGTACTTCCTATTCTTTGCCGGTGCGGAGCCGGTGGAGGTCGCTTCTGCATGGCCGCAGACCGATTCGGAGCGCGCTGTTGCAAAGCCGGAGCTGCCACCAATCTGGCCGCTAACCGGGTTGCCTGCCCCGGACGGACAGACGCCTGTTGACACGCGTGTGGTCTCCGTGAAGATCGAGAACTCACCATCTGCACGACCACAGTCGGGTATCCAATCTGCTGACGTTGTCTACGAGAGCATCACAGAGGGCGGTATCACGCGTTTCAACTGCCTGTTCCATTCTACAGATCCGGGTGAGTTGGTCGGGCCGGTACGCAGCGCCCGCCTGTCCGATGTGAGCATCGTGCCGCAGTACAAAGCGCTTTTCGTGTTCTCCGGAGCCAACTCTCAGGTCAACAAGAGGATTCGCGACGCGGGACTTGAGAATCTATCTGAGGACGCCGGCGTGACGAACGGCTATACGCGCGTGACCTTCAAGCCGGCTCCGCACAACCTGTTCATGAGCCTTTCAAAAATGCGTGAGGAAGGTACACGGCGCGGCTACGATGAGACACAGACTATCCTGCCCCTGGCGTTCGTGAGAGGGGCGAGCCAGGATACCCCGCAGGTTTCGAAGATCACCGTGCCGTTCTCGCCCGCCAACACAGCAGTGTGGACGTATGACGCGGACAAAGACGCCTATCTCCGAGTCAATAACGGCAAGGTGCATACGGATCGCTCTACAGGTGAACAGATTAGTTCGGTCAACGTTGTTGTCCTATGGGCCAAAACGATCGCCCAGTCAAAGCGGGACGTCACGGGTTCAACCACTTATGACATCGAGTTGCTTGGTACTGGACGCGGCACACTGTTTCGAAATGGGCAGAAGATCGACATGACATGGACCGGAGCCAAAGGGTCGGCCCCCACCTTCAAGGCGGCAGATGGCACTCAGGTGAGGCTCTCTCCCGGCAATACATGGTTCCAGGTTGTGCCTACCAACGTGAATATCGCGATGCAGTAGCGTACAATCTCGGAGTTACCCGCACGATTATTTTGCGACTCGCGGTCGATTGTCGCATCCGGATACCACGAACGAGGAGTTTTCCTGTGACTGAGAGTTCTAGAGATACCGGCACCTTGCGTGTGAAGACTGGTTTGGCCGAGATGCTCAAAGGCGGCGTCATCATGGATGTCGTCAACGCCGAGCAGGCCAAGATCGCCGAGGACGCGGGCGCCGTCGCCGTTATGTCCCTTGAGCGTGTTCCCGCCGATATTCGTGCGGCCGGCGGTGTGGCGCGGATGGCCGATCCCACGAGGGTCGAGGAGATCGTTGGTTCGGTTTCTATCCCGGTGATGGCCAAGTGTCGAATCGGTCACTTCGTCGAGGCGCAGATACTCCAGTCGCTCGGTGTTGACTATATCGATGAGTCTGAGGTTCTATCTCCGGCTGACGAAGAGCACCATGTTAACAAGTGGGATTTCAATGTCCCCTTCGTGTGTGGATGTCGCAATCTCGGTGAAGCGCTCAGGCGCATCGCCGAAGGGGCATCGATGGTACGAACCAAAGGTGAGCCGGGCACAGGTAACGTTGTCGAGGCTGTCCGCCACATTCGTTCGGTGACCGACGAGATTGCGTGGCTCAAAGGCCTTCGCTCAGAGCAGTTGTTTGCGGCGGCAAAGGACCTGCAAGCACCCTATGATCTCGTGAAGTGGGTCGCCGACAATGGCAGACTTCCTGTTGTGAACTTCTCCGCTGGCGGTATTGCAACCCCGGCGGATGCCGCACTGATGATGCAATTGGGCTGCGACGGCGTCTTTGTTGGCAGCGGCATCTTCAAGAGCGGGGATCCGGCCAAGCGCGCCAAGGCGATCGTTGAAGCAACTACTCACTACGAAGACGCGGAGATCATTGCTAAGGTCTCGCGAAATCTCGGTGAAGCGATGGTCGGCATCAATATTTCGGATATTCCCGATGCGGAGCGCATGCAGGAGCGGGGCTGGTAGGGTGCGAATTGGGGTTCTTGCCCTCCAGGGGGCGTTCCGCGAACACATCATGATGCTCGAAGCGCTTGATGTCACAGCCGTGGCCGTGCGTCTTCCCGAGCAGCTTGGTGACTTGAATGGCCTCATCATTCCGGGAGGCGAGTCGACGGCGATCGGCAAGCTCATGGAGACGTATGAGTTCTATGAGCCGATCAAGCAGCAGCATGGTGCAGGCATGGCCGTTTGGGGAACGTGTGCCGGCGCAATCCTGGTCGCACGCGAGGTTCTCGATGCGGTGCCCGGACAGCGTTCTCTTGAGTTGATGGATATCGTGGTCCGCCGCAACGCCTTTGGGCGTCAGGTGGATTCGTTCGAAGCCGATCTCAGTCTCGCGCACCTTGGCGAAGACTACCGAGGTGTATTCATCCGCGCGCCCTGGATCGAATCTGTGGGTGACGGTGTTGAGGTACTCGGAGAACACGAGGGTGTGGCAATCGCGGCCCGTCAGGGACAGCTGCTCGCCACCGTCTTCCATCCTGAACTCACGGGAGATCCGCGAGTTCATCGCTACTTCATCGAGCACGTAGTCAGCTCCTAGACCGTTCCGTGGGCAAGAAGGGATTCGCTGCATGTCCGGACACTCAAAGTGGGCAACCACCAAGCATCGCAAGGCGGCGCAGGACAAGAAGCGTTCCGCCCTGTTCGGCAAGCTTTCTCGGGTGATCACCGTTGCTGCGAAAGAGGGTGGAGACCCGAATCCCGACAATAACGCAACGCTCGCCGCGGCGATTGCCAAGGCCAAGAGCTACTCACTTCCCAAGGACAAGATCGAAGTCGCAATCGCCAAGGCCTTTGGCACCGGCGAAGGGGCGAACTTCGAAGAGGTCGACTACGAGGGATACGGACCCGCAGGTGTTGCGCTCTACGTGGAGGCGCTCACCGACAATCGCAATCGCACAGCGGCAGATGTGAGAAGCGCATTCGCCCGTTCAGGCGGCAATCTCGGTGCCACGGGCTCTGTTGCGTTTCAGTTCGAGCGTAGGGGCCAGATCAGAGTCGAGCCAACCGATCTGGACGAAGACGAACTCTTTCTCCTTGTAGCCGATGCGGGTGGTGAGGATATTGACGCCGGAGACGATGAGACTCTCGTCTACACTGCTCCGGGCGAAGTCATGGGCGTGAAGGCTGCTCTCGAAGCGGCGGGGGTGAGCGTCATGGGCGCAGAACTCGTGATGGAGCCCACCACCGAGACATCGGTCGGCGTGAGTGATGCCAAGAAGGTATTGCGACTGGTCGACCAACTCGAAGAACTCGATGACATTCAGAGCGTGTACCACACGATGGAGCTTACCGAAGAGATCGCAGCTGCTCTCGAAGCGGACTGATCGCGCGTGAGTACCCCGGAGGGCAACGTGTCCGACATCCAGATGTCCAAATCGTTTGTTGACGCGCTCGCCAGGCTCGATGGTGCTGATGCGCGTCGCACGGCGATCTTCATCGATCGGCTCATGGAAGATCCGACTCGATCAAGTTTCAATTTCGAGCGCGTCAACGATGCGCGTGACCCCAAGATTCGCTCCGCGCGCGTCTCTCGCGAGCTGCGGGTCATTCTGCACCAGGACGCCGGTGTTCTGCTGCTTCTGTATGTCAATCATCACGACATTGCGTACGGTTGGGCTCGCACAAAGTGTGTGGAGTGCAATGTGGTTACGGGGGCGCTTCAAATCGTCGAGTCTCCAGACGTGGGAATGGGGCACCTTGCCCCGCTTGCCTCGGTCGAGGACCCGGGCGCAACAGACGGGGCATTCTCTCGCGTTACGGATGACTATCTGCTCTCTATCGGCGTGCCGCCAAGTTGGCTTCCCGTTGTCCGTGAAATCAGAAGTGAGACGCAGTTCTGGGCCATTGTGGAAGATATGCCCGATGCAGTCGCAGAGCGTCTGCTGCGTGTTCTGGTGGGAGAACTTGTGGCTCCTCCCGTTCCCGTCGTTGCGATCGCTCAGCCGCTGGCGTCGCCCGATACGCGGCATTGGATGTGCACGGTCTCAGAAGATGGCGGACTGTGTCAGCTTATCGATCAGGCCCCACCGGAGCGGTCCCGGCGCTGATGCTCTGCGCGAGAGTGCCTTGCCGCCCACCCACCCCTGCGCTACCCTGAACATATGTTCGATTGGGTACGTATCTTATCCTTGTGACAGCAGGAAAGCGGGGAGACGGTGTGATTATTCTCGGCATCGACCCTGGTCTGGCTAATACTGGCTGGGGATTGATCGACAGCTCGAAGTCGCGCCATCGCTGCGTCGCTTACGGATGTATCACGACGTCTGCCAAGGAACCCACGCCGAACCGATTGGCGCTCATTCACCGCGAGATCGTCGAGGTGATCGAGAAGTACCGGCCTGCTGCGTGTGCGGTTGAGAACATCTACTTCTCCACGAACGTGAAGTCGGCCTTCGCGACCGGTCAGGCGCGCGGTGCTGCTTTGCTCGCGATGGCGGATGCGGGACTAGAACTCGGGGAGTATAGCCCGGTCCAGATCAAGAGCACGGTCGTTGGCTCAGGTACTGCCGATAAGGCTCAGGTCACGTACATGGTGCGCGTTCTGCTTGGACTCGATCACGATCCAAAGCCCGATCATGCCGCCGATGCGCTCGCGACGGCGATCTGCCACGCGCACATGAATGGCGGAATCGGCGCAGCTGCTGCCCGGTCGACCGGGGTGGCTCGATGATTGCGTTCTTGACGGGACGTCTTGTAGAAAAGGGCGCAGACCATGCGGTGCTCGATGTGCATGGTGTTGGTTATCGCATGGCGATGTCGACGAACTCACTCTCGGCGTTGCCCGCCGAGGGCGATGAAGTCATGGTGCACACACACATGCATGTGCGTGAGGATGATATCTCGCTGTTCGGGTTCGAGAGCCCTGGCGAGAAAGCGTTGTTCGCCCGACTCATCACGGTGAGCGGCATTGGGCCGAGGGTGGCGCTCGCCGCGCTATCGAGTTTCGACCCCGATGCTCTCGTCGCGGCAATCATGGCCGAAGACGTTGCGCTCGTGAGTTCGATTCCGGGTGTTGGCAAGAAGACAGCACAACGTCTGATTCTCGAGTTAAAGGACAAGCTCGGAGCGTCCTCATCGCTTCCGACCGGGGACGGCACGGCTCCGCAGGCGGCGGGAGAGGCACGCGAGGCCCTCGCAGCCATGGGCTTCTCCTCGGCAGAGGCAGCGACGGCCCTCAGGGGATACGATGGTTCGCCGAACGACGCGGGAAGTATGCTTCGCTACGCCCTCAAGCGACTCGGGGGAGGGGCGTAGATGAGTACGGTGTGGGAGAACAACGGCGACGCGCCCTTGAGCGAGGAGCCGGAGCGCCTCGTGAGCGCCGACTATACCGACGACGATCTGGAGATCGATCGAACGCTACGTCCGCGCTGCCTGGATGAGTATCTTGGACAGGAGCGGGTCAAAGAGAACCTGGGCGTCCTGATCGAGGCGACCCGTGCACGCGATGAACCTCTCGATCATATTCTTCTCTCAGGCCCTCCGGGACTCGGGAAGACCACCCTTGCGAATGTGATCGGCAACGAACTTGGCGTCAAAGTGAAGACCACGAGCGGTCCGGCAATCGAACGCGCAGGTGATCTCGCGGCGATCCTCTCGAACCTCGAGGAGCGCGACGTCCTGTTCATCGATGAGATACATCGTTTGAATCGCGTGGTCGAAGAGGTGCTCTATCCGGCGATGGAGGACTTCACGATAGATATCATCATCGGCAAGGGTCCTGCGGCGCGGAGCCTGCGTCTTGATCTGCCACATTTCACGCTTGTCGGCGCCACGACACGGACGGGCCTGCTCACCGGCCCCCTTCGCGATCGGTTCGGGATGGCGTTTCGACTGGACTACTACACGCCGGATGAGCTTGCGAGTATCGTCAAGCGGTCTGCTCGTATCCTGGATGTGGAGATTCACGACGACGGGGCCGCGGAGATCGCCCGTCGTTCGAGAGGGACACCGCGTCTGGCGAATCGGCTGCTCAAGCGGGTGCGCGACTATGCTCAGGTGCGCCACGACGGGAAGATCACCGAAGATATCTCGGCAGAGGCGCTCGCCTTCTTCGAGGTCGACCATATGGGTCTCGACAAGATGGATCTGGCGATTCTCAATACGCTTGTTAGCACGTTCAGCGGGCGACCTGTCGGCCTCAATACGCTGGCGGCGGCTGTGGGCGAGGAGACAGACACGCTTGAGGACGTCTATGAGCCCTACCTGCTCCAACTCGGTTTTCTCTCGCGTACCCCAAAGGGGCGACAAGCCACGCCACGCGCCTATGAGCACTTGGGCCTTTCTGTGCCAGCCGCGGACAAGCCGCAGGGTGGGTTGTTCTAGCCCGCTTCGCCACACAGGTCTCATTGTCTGGACGGGAGACCGTACCGCGCGTAGGGTTGACCTCAAGCTCACACCTACGCGAGGAGCCGGGACGTGTATTCACGCACCATGAGCGCGATTCTCTGTGTGGTTTGTGTTGTGGCCTTGCTGGTCCCTCAATCCAGCCTCGCTGCGCGGACCGAAGCGCTCGCCAGGCTCGATCAGCTTGCAGGCGCCGACCGCTATGAGACCGCATCGGCTATTGCGCGCGCAGCGTATCCGGACGGCTGCTCATCTGTCGTGCTCACCACCGGTCAGGCGTGGCCTGATGCTGTTGGTGGTAGCGCATTGGCCGGAGCCGTTGCTGCTCCCATCCTGCTCACCACACGATGGACGGTTCCGGCGACGACCCGGGCGACCATTCAGGCGCTCTCGCCGGATACCGTCTATGTTCTCGGTGGCGAACGCGCAATCTCAGACAGGTCTCTTGCGGTGATCGAGAAGCTCGGCATCGATGCCGACGATATCGTGCGGATAGCAGGACGAGACAGGTACGCCACCGCGTCGAGGGTTGCCTCGGCTACGCTTGATCTTCAGGGGACACCGAGCGGTCACGCGTTCGTGACCACCGGTCGTAACTTCGCCGACGCCCTCAGCATCGGTCCCGTTGCCGCAGCAACCGCGGACCCGGTCTATCTGACGGACCCGGGCCGCTATGAGGCGACCATCGATTCGATCAAAGCCGCGGGAATCACCGACGTGACCCTGCTCGGCGGCGCCGAGGCGGTTTCCGACTCCTTTGCGGGTCTGCTGATGCAAGAACTGGGCGGATCGCCACATGTCGATCGCATCGGTGGGGCCACACGCTTCTCCACCGCGACCCGAATTGCCGAGTTCGCAGATCGGGAGCTGGGTTTTGGCTACGAACGAGTCGGTGTGGCAACCGGATACGACTGGGCTGACGCGGCGTCGTGCGGGCCGTACCTGGCCTTGCGACGTGAGCCGTTGATCCTCGTGGCTCCGCATGAGGTTCCGGACAGCGTATCTCGCTGGATATACCACCGTGTTGCAGCGTTCACAGTGTTCGGTGGCAGCAGCGCTGTTCCCTCACACGTACGCCAGGAGGCCGTGCTTGCTCGAGCAACCCCTCCGTTTGAGGTGAACCGCGCCATGGGTCACGTGCGAGCGATTGCCGCGCTGGGGGCGCGCCCGGCAGGTGGAAGCGCAGAAGGCGCCGCATTCGACTACATCGCAGACGAGCTGCGCGACTACGGATATGTGGTCTCCACGCAGACGATCTATCTTCCCGGCGGCAAGACCTCTCGCGACGTGATTGCCGAGAAGCGCGGCAGCGAGTCGGGCGTGCTTGTCTTGGGCGCCCATGTCGACTCGAAATCTCCGTCCCCGGGTGCGAATGACAACGCCTCTGGAGTGGCTGTCATGCTTGAGCTTGCGCGGCTGCTTGCGCAGGCACCCGTCACTCCGACCGTGCGCTTCATCGCCTTTGGTGCCGAGGAGATCAGCGGGGCGACCGCGAATGACCACCACTTCGGATCCAAGCAGTATGTGTCCGCGCTTTCGTCGAGCGCACGCTCGCGCATTCAAGGCATGGTCTCGATCGACATGGTGGGATACGGTTCCACGTTCAATGTGAGAAGTCTCGGGGTGGGCCCTCAATCCGCGGTCCGTTCGCTCGAGTCTCGGGCGTCGTACGTGGGTCAGCGGCTTGTCTATCTCAGGGATCCGGGCTGGAGCGATCACGATTCATTCGAACTCGCGGGAATTCCTTCAGCATGGCTTGAGTGGCGAGACGATCCGGTGTACCACACGACGAGTGACACCGCCTCGCACGTGCAGCCAAGCCGTGTGCGCGTGACAGGTCGCCTGCTACGAGGGTGGATCCTCGGGATGTCAGTATCGCGATTAGACCTTCTGCGCTGAGCGCGTAGGTCTCTCACGACCAAGGTTCTCGTGCTACCCTTTTGCTGGAATACACTCGCTGGGAGGGGAACATGATGCGTCGGGCTACCTTGATTCTGCTAGTGCTCGTGCTCAGCATGATGCTGGTCGCGTGTGGCTCATCTGACTCATCGGATGGCGTCGTCTCTCCTCCGAATGAGACATCCGGTCCGGGGAGTTCCTCCACGGCGGGAGCACAGGGTCCCGACACCGTACCCGCGCTGTCCGACGGAGCAGTGCGCGTCACGCTCGGTTGGGACGAGCCGATCGACATGGATCTCGAGCTATGGGACAGCCTGGGCGAGAACGCGCTTACCTCCGCCGGGCTGGAGAACGGCGGGGACGTGACCGACGGCGATACCGGTCGTGAGTACCTCGACCTCACCGGCGACTACGCCACAGGCACGTATGTGGTGTCGGTCTACTTTGCCGAAGAGGAGAATGTTGTTGATTCGGCCACAGCCACGCTGACCGTGTACAAGGCTGACGGCAGCACTGAGGTCAGAAGTCGCTCCATCGCGTGGGAAAAGGGCAGTGATCAGTGGCATGCATTTGAGATCGACGCCGCTACGGGAGACATCGTGGACGTCAACGAGATCGTAGAAGTCGAGGTCACTGAGTAGGATTAGGCGTGGAGCGGACGACTCGCCCGATCAAGCCACAGGCCCTGTGGATCCGTGTTGACCAGAACCGGGTCAAACTCGCAGTGTTCATTGGGCTCTTCGTGCTGGGCTCCGCCACGTTGTTGACGATTGCCTTTGTTGGCGTTCCGGGATCGTTGATCGGCCTGGCTGTCGAGGTGGGAGAGTCAGAACCAGCGGGATATTGGGAGGGCTTTCGCACAACATTCGTTATGGTCTTTGGCGGACTGCTTCTTGTCGGAGGAGTGGCTGCTGCTGTACAGATCGCCAATGCCGAGGACTGGGTGACCAGTCGATTTCGCGCGCGGCCATACATGGAGTCGGACGGTGGGCCGGGTATCGAGCGCGCAGTCGCCGGGATGGCACTTGCTGCAGGCCTCAGCGGTCCGCCTCGCATACTGGCTATCGACTCGGACTCTCTCAATGCGTGCGTGATTGGCGTGTCACGCACTGATCCCGCCATCGCATTCACCACCGGCATGCTTAGTTCACTTGAGGAATCTGAGTTGCGCGCGGTCGTCGCAGCACTACTCTCGCGTGTTGCATCGGGGGATGTGTTCTTCGCTACCGCGCTCGCTGCGCTCATGGGCCCCGTCAAGGCTTTGCGCGACCTTCGAGGGGGGACGGACAAACCCGATGGTGCCGTCTCTGACTTTGGATTCTCGGTGGTGGATTCGTGTTGTTCTTCGGGCGACGGCTGTATCGATGGGCTGGGGGATGCGGATTCCGCCGATGGGTGCCTCACAGGCATTGCGTTCGTCATCTTCGCAGCAGTCGTGCTCGCGCTCACGTATGCGGCCGTGCTGACTGCCGCATGGATCGTTACTGTCTGGGGACGTGTGTTGCATCGCACGTCGCATGAGAAATCGGACGCCGAAGGAATGCTCCTGTTGAAGGATCCAATGCCCATGTTGTCTGCGCTTCGCAAGTCGGTCAAGGCATCGAACCTCATTGGAGACAGCGACGCATCGTATGATGCGATCTTCTATGCTCAGACCAGCGGAACCCCCGCGGTGGAGCGAGTCGAGGTACGTCGTTTCGATCGTCTGCGAGAGGTGCTGGGTGTGGATGGCGCGCAAGCCCGTCTCGAAGAGTAGGCTGGGTTCTGCTGAGGGTATTATCCCTTCAGGAGAGCGAGAAGAACGGAAGCAGGTCGAATGATCAAGGAATCCCCTGCGCATTTCATGCGCGTCATGCTGTTCGTATCGGCTGTCATCTGGTCCGGGTTCGCCCTCGCCGGATGCAGCGGGTCGAGTACGCCGTGGCAATCAACTGATACTGTCGCTCCACGTGGTGATGACGAGATAGTGGCACCCGAAGAGATCACCGCATCTGAGCCTGAGGTCGGTGCGATGACGCTGTCAACAACGGCGTTCGAGCCTGGTGCCGAGATTCCCGCGCTCTATGCGAGGGTGGGCGTTGAGGGGGGCGCGAATGTGTCGATTCCATATGAATGGAGCGGCATGCCTTCGGGGACACGTTCTCTCGCGCTTATCGTGGTCGATTTGCATCCAATCGCACACGAATGGGTGCACTGGCTGGTCGTCGATATGGCACCCAACACCGTTGCCCTCCCGGAGGGCGCGAGTCGAATCGAGATACCGGCGGGTGCGCGTGAGCTGGAGAACACGTTTGGCGAGGCGGGCTATGAGGGTCCGCAACCACCCGAGGGCAGCGGGGGTCATGAATACCGGGCAACTGTGTATGCACTCGATGTCGCCACGCTCGACGTAGAGAGAAACCCCGATCACGGAGCGTTCCTCGAGGCTATCGAGGGCCATGTTCTGGCGAAGGGCTCCGTATCGGGGTTCTTTGGACGCTGAGATATCGCCTAGAGGACTGTCTCTGCAGCCCATAGCCCGTGCAAGTTGCAATATGCCATGGCTCGTACTGTGGTTCCGGCGTCGAGATCGACCACAACGGAAACCTTCGGGTCGGTGGCAACGGGCGACAGGTCGAAGCGCGCGATGGGATTGTCTCCTGCGAGGACCTCGATCCACTGGATGAAGTGATCCGGCTGGTTGGGATGTGCCACGTAGTGACCAAGCGCGACATCGATCCTTGTCTTGCCGTCCTCATCGCCCGTCTGAATGAACGGGGTGTGCTTCTTGGCGAAGTCGTCGGCGCCAGCGAGGTCAGTGACGTGATTCAAGGCGCTGAGAATGGGAGCGTCACTCATGGGGTCTCCTTCGTGTTTGGTTGCGATACAGCGCTATATATACCCGCTCGTACCGCGTCTGGTTTCGCTCAGGTAGAATCGGTGATTACCACCAAGGAGGAATGACGATGACAGCATCCCACACATCAGTAGTTGACCCTTCGAGTATGGTGCTGGTTCTTGTCGACCTGCAGGAGCGACTGGCAGTGGCGATGGAGAACCGCGACAAGGTTGTTTCTCGAGCCATGAAACTTGCACGGGCTGCGGCGCTTGTTGGCGCACCGATCATCCTGACACGGCAGTATCCCAAAGGGCTTGGACCTGTGGTGCCAGAGTTGGAGTCGCTTCTGCTTGAGTTGGCACACGGCGGGGCTCGGGTGCTTGGGGTGGACAAGATGGCATTCTGCTGTGCTTCTGAGCCGACGTTCCGTGACGCTCTCGCTGCGACCGGACGTGACCAGGTAGTGCTCACAGGTATGGAGACCCATATCTGCGTGACGCAGACGGCGCTTGCGCTCCTGGAAGATCGCATGCGCATACAGGTCGTTGCGGATGCATGCTGCAGTCGTGATCGTGAGGCACACGAGATCGCGCTTGCTCGTATGCGCGCTGAAGGCATCATCATCACCCACCACGAGTCGGTCATGTATGAGGCCGTGGGCGTTGCGGGTACCGATGAGTTTCGGGCTCTTCTGCACATCGTGAAGGACTGACAGACGCGGAAAGGACTGTTCTGGCACATGGCGATGATCATCGATGGCAAGCAACTCGCAGCTGATACTCGGGTCCAGATCGCCGAGCAGGTGAGAGCACTCAAGTCACGTGGAATAGTCCCGGGTCTCGCTGTGATACTTGTGGGCGATGACCCGGCATCTCACTCTTACGTGAGAATGAAGGAGCAGGATTGCGAAGAAGTCGGGATTGCGAGCTTCGATCATCGCAGGTCTGCGGGAATCACCCAAGACGAGCTGAATGCGCTGATCGATTCGTGCAACGAGGATCATGCAGTCCACGGTATTCTTGTTCAGCTACCGTTGCCCTCGCATCTTGATGAGGAAGCGGCACTGGCTCGCATAAGTGCCGAGAAGGACGTCGACGGTCTTCATCCAATGAACCTCGGCTCTCTCGTGCGGGGCATCGAGGCCCCACGTGCATGCACTCCGTGGGGTGTCATGAAGATGCTGGAGCGCTATAGCGTTGAGCTTGAGGGCAAACGCGCCGTCGTGATCGGTCGGTCATCGATCGTTGGCAAGCCTCAGGCACTCATGCTGCTTGAGAGCAATGCCACCGTAACGGTCTGCCACTCCCGAACCGTGGACTTGCCCGGAATCTGCCGCGAGGCCGACATCCTCATTGCGGCCGTTGGCCGTCCCAAGATGATCGATGCTGACTACGTGAAGCCGGGAGCGGTGGTCATTGATGTGGGCATCAACCGAACTGCCGAAGGGATGGTCGGGGATGTCGACTTCGCAGCGGTCGAGCCGCTGGCATCCGCAATCACCCCGGTGCCGGGCGGAGTAGGGCCCATGACGCGAGCCATGTTGCTTGCAAATACCGTGGCCGCCGCCAGTCGATCCACGTAGAAGCATTCCGACACAGGAGAATACCCCCTGGCGTAATTTTGGCTGGCTCGTTAGAATGCTAACGAATCAAGCTCTGTCACGCCAATGAAGGACTACCGGAATGCGCCCTGGTCGACGTTCGACCCGTCCTCGATACCTTCGACGCATCGTTCAGCTCGGGATGGTGGCGTTGATCGCCTACATCGGAGTGCGCCATCAAGTCGTGGGAGGATCAGGCGGAGCTGCTCCACTCGATTCGTTCTGCCCGTTCGGTGCGATTGAGTCACTCCCGTCGCTGCTGGGTGGAATGGGCTTCATCTCGAAGGTTGGAACGTCCAATCTTGTGCTACTTGGTTCCCTCGGAATCGTGACGCTCGCTCTGGGCGCGTCGTTTTGTGGTTGGCTGTGTCCGTTCGGGGCCATACAAGATCTCCTCGCGTGGATTCGCTTCAAGACGATCGGACGCGCGTATGTGATTCCGAAGCGCGTCCACAATGTGCTCAAATATGGTCGTTGGCTTGTGTTGGGCGTGATCGTCTACATGAGCGGTAGATACCTCTCGTTGTGGTTCGCGGATTATGATCCGTTCCGGGCGCTGTTCCATTTCAAGTTCGAGTCATGGATTCCAATCGCGCTGGTGGCGGGGACTGTGCTGGGCGGTCTGCTCGTTGAACGCTTCTGGTGCTTGTACCTCTGTCCGCTCGGGGCTCTGACCGGCGCGGTCGGAGTCTTCGGATTCACCAAGGTTCGTCGCGACGGCGAGGGCTGCACGGATTGCTCGTTGTGTTCACGCGCCTGTCCGTCGAGGATTCAAGTTCATCGGCTCACTGCGGTCGCAGATGAACACTGCACCATGTGCATGGAATGCATGGACTCGTGTCCAAGGCCTGGGACCCTGAAGGTTTCCACAGGAGCCGATGGAGAGTCTCTGCGTCCGATTGCGCTTGGCATCGCGACCATTGCGCTCTTCTTCGCGCTCATAGGGACGGCGTACTCGATGGGCTGGTGGCTCCCCGGGGCCGGGTGTGGTGGATGCGCAGAGGTGGTTCCATCAGCGGTTCACGCAGCCGCGGCGACGATTGTGGCACCTGATATCTGATTGCTCCGCTACAATGTGTGACATTCAGTCGGCTTCGTGCGTGCGGAGCAGCCTACTTGGCAAAGGTGGTTGATTTCATTGTTCAACACAAGATCTCTGAGTACGGGCGTCATCACGGCCGTTCTCGCACTTATGGTTGCCATGCCGTCGGTCGCGCTGGCTCAAGAAACGACGCCCGTTGTCCCTCCGGTAGCAGCAGCGCCGCTTGCATCGTTGGATACGATGCCGGTGCAGGTTCAGGTATGGCTTGAAGCCGAGCCAGGTGCCACGGTCATGATCGTAGGTTCCGGACTACCGACTGACACTCCGCTGCCGGCCACCGTGCGGCTGCCGATTCCCGATGGCGCACAACTGATCTGGGCTGGAGAGATCGGGGGTGCGGGACCTGAGTCAGACGTTCAGGTTGCGGCCACGATCGTTGATGTCCCCGGCGGCAAGGCCGTCGAGTTCACGGTCTCTCAGTATCGCGTGTTCCAGTACGAGGCCTATGTCGCACCGCCCGTCACGCAGGGTGATCGAATCACCACAGCGTTCGATTGGACCCAATCTCTGCCTTTCGCCAGTCTTTCGGTCGCGTGGCGTGTGCCTGCAGGTACTGAGGATCTACAGCTCTCTCCAGATGCGCCGGGTTCGCCTCAGACCAATGAGGTAGGGGAGCGTCTCTATACCCTCGCGACTGTCGCCCCCACCGTTGGCGACGTACTCACGTTCAGCGCTTCATATGCGCGTGCGGGAGCTGTGACGTCAGGTGGCGGAATCGATCCACTCACGATCGTGTTGATTCTCCTCGCAATCGCCGTGCTTGTCCTCCTGGTGGTAGTCGCGACGCAGCGCAGCAGGGCTCCTGTCGACATCGACGAGTAGTCCGGGAACAGCGCAAGTGTTGCCTGCCCTTTTGTGCTGTGCCAGAATCTTCTTTGGATCGAGGAGATCCGCTATGGACTGCGGCTAGATCCTACCGTCCTGATGTCGGGCGTGCAGGTGGTCGCGCGAGAGTTACCCCATGAGTGGGGGAAAGGATTGGTCAGTATGCCCGAAGGTACCGTCAAGTGGTTCAACCCGGACAAAGGCTATGGATTCATTTCGCGTGAGGATGGAGACGACCTCTTCGTTCACTTCAGCGAGATCCAGACGGACGGTTTCAAGACTCTCGACGAGGGCCAAGCGGTCACCTTTGAGGTCACGACCGGTCAGAACGGCAAGCTCCAGGCCAGCAACGTCAACAAGGCCTAGCCGTATAGCACAGAGTCAGAATCGGGCGGCTCCGTAACGCGGGGTCGCCTTTCTGTTTCTCAAGGAGGTCCGAGTGTTCTGGGTGTTCCTCATATCAGCGGGCCTCGTTTCACTTGCCGAGCTCGGCGATAAGACGCAGATGCTCACGCTGGTTCTTGCCGCCCGCTACAAACCACGGCAGGTGCTCCTTGGCGTGTTCCTGGCAGTGCTCGCTCTCCAGGCGCTCGCGGTGGCGGCGGGAGGCCTGGTCGGCAACCTGCTTCCTGCCAGCACGGTCGGCATTGTTGCCGGCCTCCTGTTCATTGGGTTCGGCGTGTGGACGCTTCGCAGCACCAGTGAAGACGATCATGACCCAGACGCCCGCGCACGAGGTCGTTTCGGGCCGGTGCTGGGAGTCGCAGGCGCATTCTTTCTCGCAGAGCTCGGCGACAAGACGCAACTCATGACCATGTCCATCGCGGCGGATCCAGGGGTCGCTGCTCGCTCTCTGGGGTTCCTCGGCGGCATCGTGCCCGCTGTTGAGGCCGGTCCGGGCGCGTATATCGCTGTGTGGCTCGGTTCAACGCTCGGTATGATGTTGGTCAACGGCCTCGCTGTCGTGTTGGGCGCCGCACTTGGAGCCCGGCTATCGCCGCATGTGATCGCACGCGTATCCGGGGCCGTGTTCATCGCTTTTGGCGTGCTGTCAATCGCCTCGGTTCTCCTGGGCGGGTAGAATCTCGATCATGAGACTGCTACTTCATGCCTGTTGTGGACCCTGCCTGCTTGAGCCCTTTGACGCACTGGTGGCCGAGCACGATGTTGAGGTCGCCTATGCGAATCCCAATATCCATCCTGCCGAGGAGTACGTTCGGCGTCGCGACACACTGGCCGACTACGCGCAGGCACGCGGCATTCCTGTCTACGAACTGCCTTATGAGCCGGACAGGTGGGCGCAGGCGATTGCCGGTAGCGAAGACGATCGACCATCTCGTTGTCGCGCCTGCTTCGAGTTGCGTCTGTCGATGGTCGCGCAGTATGCGACCGACCACGGCTTCGAGGCTATCGCTACGACGCTCACGGTGAGTCCTTATCAGGATTCAGACGCGGTACGAGCGGCCGGAATGGCTGCAGCCTCTGCGCACGGGCTGACGTATATCCATCGAGACTTCCGAGAGCGGTATCCAGAAGCGACCCGTCGGTCTCGGGAACTTGGCATGTATCGCCAGAACTACTGTGGCTGTTCGCTCTCAGATGCTGAGGCTCAGCACGACCGTGAGGCCCGTCGCGCAGCGCGGAAAGCCGCGCGCGGCCGCTAGTCGTGCTTGTGCTTGACGTCACGCTGCGCCATTGCGGCACTCCGTTCCTGGATCTCCGGAATCTTGCGCGAGTAGCGCCATGTTCGC
Source organism: Actinomycetes bacterium (assembly GCA_024637115.1). GTDB lineage: Bacteria > Actinomycetota > Coriobacteriia > Anaerosomatales > JAGXFU01 > JAGXFU01. The sequence continues at coordinate 47,111 of JAGXFU010000004.1, read as the reverse complement.
AGCGGCGACCACACGGGTCCCCAGATGCGGGTGGCACGAGTCTCGAGCGCGCGACGTAGATCCTGGGCGGTCTCTCCTTCGAAGAGCGTACGGCTCGTGCCGATCACTTCGAGCATGTGCGCGTCACTGCCACCGGTTGCCGCGAGGCGGGTGCGATTCGCGCGCCAATAGCCGCGTGCGTAGAAGTTCGCGAGGAACAGCAGAGGCGTCGAGTTTGCGCATTCCACACCATCGTAGTCGCAGGTGTCATAGACATCGCGCTCCCCACGACAGAGACCGTGCTTATGCCACCAGCGCGGAGCGAAGGGATGGGCGATCACAGCGAGGCCTCCCTGGCGGTGGATGTCTGCGATGGTTTCTGCCGCCGATCGGTCTGGAGCAATCGCGTCTCGTGTCCAGAGACCAAGGATGTGACCGTCGGAACTTTCGACTTCCTGCCCAATGACTACCTCGATGGGAAGATCTCTCGCGATCTCAACTGCCTCATGTGCTCCGGTAACCGAATTGTGGTCGCAGATCGCAATGACCTTAAGGTCTGTATGCGAAACGGCCCACTCGACGACTTCGCGTGGAGTGGCGGTGCCATCTGAGGCGGTCGTGTGAATGTGTAGATCGGCAGTGGAGAGGTGGCGACGGCGCATGGAAGCATCGTACCTGACTCTTCTGCCGGCCGCTATGCCATCAGGCATCTCCATGCGGTATGCTTCGTGCCGAGGAAACCACCGCGCCAGAGGGGTAGTGACGTGCGCACTGACGACTTCGATTATGACCTTCCGAGCGGACTCATTGCTCAGCGTCCGGTCGAGCCACGAGATTCCAGCCGCCTGATCGTGCTCGACCGAATGAGCGGTCAGGTGGATCATCGCACCTTTGTTGATCTTCCTGAGTATCTGCGACAGGGAGACGTGCTCGTTGTAAACGAGACACGTGTCTTGCCAGCGAGGCTCAAGGGTGCCAAGGACGAGACCGGCGGAGCTGTTGAAGTTCTGCTGCTCAGGGAGCGATACGACAAGACCTGGGAGTGCCTTGTTCGGCCCGGTCGCCGCCTCAAGCCCGGCGCTCGAATCCTCTTTGGCGATGGTGAGCTCAGCGGATTGGTGGTCGATACGCTGGAGGAGTCAGGGGTTCGTCTCATCCGGTTCAAGGTCGAAGGAGCGGGTTCGTTTCTCGACGTTGTTCATCGCATCGGAGAGATGCCTTTGCCGCCGTACATCACCGAGAAGCTTGACGATCCATCGCGCTATCAAACGATCTTTGCTCGCGATGAGCGCTCGGCCGCCGCACCCACCGCGGGCCTGCACTTCACTCCGGAACTCATGGAGCGCGTTAAAGAGGCCGGTGCGCGCATCGAACGGGTGGAACTCGACGTGGGTATCGATACGTTTCGCGCCGTCTCTGAAGACGACCCACAAGAGCACAAGATGCACAGCGAGCATTTCCGCGTCTCCGAGCGGACCGCTGAGATCGTGAATGAGGCGCGGGAGCGCGGACATCGGGTGATTGCTGTAGGAACGACGTCTGTGCGCGCTCTTGAGAGTGCATTCGATGATGAAGTCGGACAGGTGATTGCCCAGGAACGTGCGACGGAACTGTTCATTCTGCCCGGGTATCGGTTCCGGGTGGTGGACGCGCTTGTGACGAACTTCCACACACCTCGTTCTACCTTGCTGATGATGGTGAGCGCGTTCGCCGGGCGCGAACTGGTGATGGGCGCGTACGAGACGGCCATGGAGGAACGCTATCGCTTTCTGAGCTTTGGCGATGCGATGCTCATCCTCTAGCGCGCGGAGCTAGTCGACCGGCTCCCACCACGTCCAGTCGGGGTTGCCCGAGGCTGGATCGCCGGATGCTGTTCCCGGGGCGACCGCAAATCCGCTCTCGGGATCACGACCCGGCCGAGTGAAGATCGCCACTCCGAGATCGTCCGTTCCGGCTTCATCGAACGTACTGCCGCCGTCGGCCGATGAAGGTTCAGGAATGCCGTTGGGTAGGCTCGGCCATTCGCCGAATGCCGTAATGGATTCGGACTTCAGAGCGTAGGTGTTGTCGCCGAACGTTCGAGTCACGAGGGAGAAGTTGAGCAGTGAGCCCTCATTCTCAATGATGATCTGACCCGCAGTCTCCGAGGTGTACGCGTTCCGGTTCGCCGCAGCATCCCCGGTGTCGAGTGCCGAGCGCACCGTTCCAGCCGTCGAGAGATCTGCGGCACTCCCTGAAGCGACTCCCATGTACCGATAGACGCGATCCTCGAACGTAACGTACTGTGCGACCGCGCCTGCGACACTCGGGGCGGACGCGGCCGCGCCGTTGTCCTGTGCGGGAAGTTGATCCAGGACGACATCTCCGTCTTGGGCCTCACGGATATCGGAGGCTGTCTCTTCGCTGACCATGGCCGCATCCCTCATGACTCTCACGCCCTGGTCTGCGGCAACAACGATTACCAGGAGCAGAACCGCCGCAGAGGCGACCAGCCCGACGAAGCGTTGCTGAGAGATGATGCGATTGCCGATTCGCACGACTTCAACGCCGCGTGAATCGCGTTCATTCAGCGAGATGAGACCTTTCTTGTTCGTGACGGCGGCGTCCGACCCCGCGTCGTTGGCGCTTTCCTCACCGGCAGCGGGTGTGAGGGCGGTCGCACGAGCAGCAGCCGCCGCACGGGCGGTCTCAAGCTTTTCGGTCTGTCGGATATCGCGTACCGCGGACAGGGCGCGCTCTACCGTCTGTTCTGCGACGTCAGGTACGGGATGTCGTCGCATGGCCACAAGCACTCGGGCGAACGCGGCGCACTCCGCGCACTCCGCGCAGTGGCGCTTGGCAAGTGTAGCTTCATCGGCTGTGACCTTGTCGCCATCGGCAGCGCGAGAGATGGCTTCTTGGACCTGCAGACAGCGCGCGTCCATCAGCGATCACCACCTTCAGTGTCGAGAAGGGAAACGAGAGTTCTTCGAGCTCGGAACACGCGCGATTTGACGGTGCCGACCGGGATACTCAGTGACTCGGCCGCCTCCTGGTAGGAGAGGCCGAATATCGTCACTGCGCCAAGTGCCTCTCGATCCTCAGGCTGGAGGGCGCGCATCGCTTCTTCGATGGCAATCGTGTCCACAACGAACTGTGCGTGATCGCCCTGGTCGCGACTCGCCACCAAATCGATCGGATCTACCGGAACCGGTCTACGAGTGCCCTTGCGGAGCATATCCAGACATACATTTCGAGTCACACGGAAAAGCCACGTTGAGAATCGGGCTCGGCCATCATATGTGGGCAATGAGCGATACACCTTGATGAAGACCTCCTGGACGACATCGTCCGCAGTGGATGATTCGCCAAAGAAGCGCAGGCCATGCGCATACACCGCGCTCGCGTGAGCGCGCATCAGGGCCTCGAATGCGGCCTCATCGCCGCCTTTGGCTGCCTCGACAAGCGAGGCTTCGTCGGGTTGCTCACCTGGAACCATGACCATCCTGATTCGTTTGACGTGTCGAAGGCCGCCCCGGTTCTCATTCTTCCGAGGTGTTATCCAGACACAAGGATATCGCAGCAAGCCGCCCATGGGTGTATGTCTTCATCACTGGTAGAATCCCATGCATGCGACTCTTTGACTTCGAACTCTCACGAACTGATCCCACTACTTCGGCTCGAGCAGGTACGTTCATGACTGCTCACGGTCCGATAGAGACACCCGTCTTCATGCCGGTTGGTACTCGGGCAACGGTCAAAGGGGTCACCGCGCCACAGTTGCACGAGGTGGGCGCGCAGGTCGTGCTCGCCAATACGTATCACCTGTTCCTGCGACCGGGGCACGACCTTGTCCGCGAAGCGGGTGGACTGCATACGTTCATGAACTGGGACCGGGCGATTCTCACGGATTCGGGTGGATTTCAAATCTTCTCACTGCGAGACACGTTGAAACTCTCCGATGAGGGTGTGCGCTTTCAGTCGATAATCGACGGGAAGTACCACCACTGGACGCCTGAAGACAACATGCAGGTCCAGCAGGACTTAGGGGCCGACATCGCCATGGTTCTCGATGTGTGCCCGCCCTATCCCGCAGATGAGGCTGATGTTGCGGCGGCGGTTGATCGGAGCGCAAAGTGGGCCGCGCGATGTAAGGCCGCCCACTCGCGTGAGGATCAGGCGCTGTTCGGTATCGTTCAGGGTGGCGTCTTTCCCAACCTGCGAGCGGAGAGCGTGGAGCGTACCGTCGAGGTCGGATTCCCGGGATATGGAATCGGAGGGTACTCGGTCGGGGAGCCCCATGAGCTTATGCTCGAGTCGCTGGGCCCGGTCTGCGATGCGATACCGGCTGATCGTCCGCGTTATCTGATGGGGGTCGGCAACCCGACGACGCTGCTCGAGGCGGTGGCTCTTGGTGTGGACATGTTCGACTGTGTCTTGCCGACCCGCACGGCTCGCACCGGCACCGCGTTCTCATCGGCAGGGCGCCTGAACCTCAAGAACGCCAAGTTCGCGCGGGATTTTGGGCCGCTCGACCCGAATTGCTCATGCTCGACATGCGCCAACTATTCGAGAGCGTATCTGCGGCATTTGGTGAACATGAAAGAGATGCTCGGTTCGACACTCATATCGATTCATAATCTTCACTTCCTGATCAACTTGATGCAGCAGGCGCGACTGGCTGTGTTGGACGGAAGATACGGGGATTTCTTGCGCGAATGGCGTGACGGCCCCGGCGCAGATGACTACTAGTCGAAAAGCCAGTTGTTCAGTGTATGATGAGTGACTGTGGCTCCGCCCGGAACAGTGGTCGGAGCATCCGTATTGCATGCTATCGGAGGATTTTCTTATGGATTACACCGGACTGCTCATATTTGGCGGATTCTTCGCTTTCATGTACATGTTCATCATCCGACCGCAGCAGAAGCGTCAGAAGGAAGCGCGGGAATTGATGGCGTCGCTTGCTGTTGGTGACGAAGTGATTTCTATTGGTGGTCTGCACGGTCGTGTGAGCTGGCTCGAGGACAAGACGGCCACACTTCGTCTCGCTGACGGAGTCGAGGTCGTCTTTGAGCGAGCGGCTATCGCCAGCAAGGTGTCGCCGGGCGACGACGAGTAGCACATCTCACCCGGGCGTCTACGGGCGCGTGCGGGTGTGCGTGAAGCAAGGTCCCGCCTGATCACGGGCGGCTGTTCAGGTAAGCACACTGACCGGAAGGCAAGGAGTACATGGATCCGAAACAGAGAAACGCGCTCGGGATCGCGATCGTCATCGCGCTCGTGGTGCTCTCGTGGTGGGCGTTGCTGCCCGCGCGCGGCACGGACTACGTTGAGTATCAGGTTGCAAACGTGGACGGCGGGTTCGACAGTCAGTCGGTTTCACTTGATGGGACGAGCGTCTCGCTTGGAACTGCCGGTCCGGTTGAGGACGGCGTGGAATCCACCTCAAGTGTGACGATTGAGGCGCGCGAGGGCACGGCTGAGGACGGGCTTTCGCAGTGGTGGCTCGTACCGGGCGGAGCAGAGGTGTTCATTGAGACCGCGACGGTCACAGCAGACACGCAGCTCGCTTACGACGACGGCTTCACGGTCGGCTTCCAGGGCTACACGCTCCGCGAGGGTCGCACGAGCATCACTCAGGGCCTTGATATCCAGGGTGGCCTCTCCGTGATTCTCACGGCGCGCGAGACATCTCAGACGGCAATCACCGATGACGTGATGGATCGTGCTGAGCTCATTGTTCGCAACCGAGTGGACAAGCTCGGTGCAAGTGAGGCGGTAATCCAGCGTCAGGGTGCGGACTCGATCCTCGTTCAGCTTCCGGGTATCAAGAACGCGAACGAAGCGCTCGACGTGCTCGGTTCGACCGGTCAGCTTGAATTCGTTGATGTGAACAGTATCTCTGATCCTGCAGTGCAGGCTTCAGTACTGGCGTATACCGGTCAGCCCGGACAGCAACGCCCGACGCTCCCGCCCGGTAGCTATACGCCGTTCATGACCGGCGAGGTGGTTACTGATTCAAGCATCGGTTCCGACAATCTCGGCAATCTCGAGGTACAAGTTGCCATGAGTGCCGAGGGTTCTCAGATATGGGGTCAGTACACGAGCCAGAACGTTGGCAACCGTATCGCCATCGTGCTCGACGGACAGGTCCAGTCGGCACCCAGCATCAACGAGCCGATTCTCGGCGGTAATACGTCGATCTCCGGTAGTTTCACTGCCGAGGAGGCAAAGCAGTTGCAGACAGTCCTCGAGACTGGTGCATTGCCCGTTACCCTCGACTTCTCCGAGTCCCGCGTTGTCGGCCCGACACTTGGCCAGGAGTCATTGCGTCAGGGTGTTCTCGCCGCGCTCATTGGCCTGGGGCTCGTGGCTATCTACATGGCGCTCTTCTATCGAGGTCTCGGTGTGATCACCTGGGTGAGCTTGTCGTTCTTTGCATCGATCTTCCTGGGCGTTCTCGCAATGCTCTCGAGCTTCGGTGCGTTTGCCCTGTCGCTCCCGGGTATCGCGGGTATCGTGCTTACCATTGGTCTCGCGGCCGACTCATCGATTCTGATCTTTGAACGCTTCAAAGAAGAAGTCAGCATGGGAAAGACATATCGCTCAGCCGCCAAGTCGGGAACCCGCCACGCGATCATGACCTCACTCGATGCGAACCTCGTTACGTTCGTGTCCGCGCTCGTGATGTTCCTCGTGGCTATCGGCCCGGTTCGTGGCTTTGCGCTTACGCTCATGATCGGCCTGGTCATTGACCTTACGGTGGCAATCCTGTTCACCCGGACGGTGGTTGTCTGGCTTGCAGAATCGGTGATACCCAAGATGCCGGGCCTCTTTGGCGTGAAGGGCGGTGGTACCGATGCGTAAACTCAACATAGACTTCCTTGGCAAGCGGTATTGGTTCCTCGGCTTCTCTGCGCTGTTGGTTACGATCAGCCTCGGCTCTCTTGCGGTCAACGGACTTCAGTTTGGCATCGAGTTCCTCGGTGGTACCGTGATTGACTTCCCGAGCGCTTCAGGTGTGACTGCCGACGACATGAGCTCGGCGTTTGCAGATGCCGGGATGGACAATACGGGCGTCCAGTCCACCGAGGGCGGCGGGTTTATCGTCCGCACGTCCGAAAGTGATCCCGATGTTGCGAACACGGCGTATCTTGAGGTCGTCGATGCACTTGGGTTGCCGGAGGATTCCGGCATGGTGACCACGATCGGTCCCGGATGGGGCAAGAACATCACCGACGCGGCCATCCTTGCACTCGGGCTCTCGATTGCAGCCATCCTGCTGTATACGTCGCTCAGGTTCGAGTACAAGATGTCCGTGACTGCGGTTATCGCCTTGGTCCACGACATCATCATCACGCTGGGCATCTACGCTCTTGTGGGGCGTGAGGTCACTCCAAACACGATCGCAGCGCTTCTGACGATCATGGGGTATTCGATCTACGACACGATCGTCGTGTTCCACCGGATGCGCGAGAATGGCCAGCGCCTGGTGAAACGTTCGTTCATGTCTATGGCGAATGAGTCGATCAACCAGGTTATCGTCCGGTCGATCAACACCTCGATCACCTCGCTGTTCCCGGTGCTCGTACTGCTGTTCTTTGGCGGCGAGACGCTCAAGGACTTCGCGTTTGCTCTGGTTATCGGACTGGTGGCGGGTGCGTACTCGTCGATCGGTGTTGCGAGCCCGATCTACGCGATCTGGAAAGAGCGCGAGCCCAAGTTCCAGGCACTCAAGAAGAAGTACCCGAACGCTTCATAGGATTCCGGGCTGCAATTGCGCAGTTTGAGCACGCATTTATGGAAGGACCGGCACATTCGTGTCGGTCCTTCCTGCTACTATGCAAGAGTGAATACGGTCGAGAACCAGGAGAGATGCCAGAGCGCCGAATGGACCGTCCGACCTGCCGATGAGATGCTCATTGCCGATCTTGCAGCGGCAACGGGACTGTCGCGCGTGGTGGCACGTGTCATGCTGGCGCGAGGCATCGATACGCCTGAGACGGCACGGCGATTCCTTGAGCCGGACCTCGGGCGTGATTGGCTTGCTCCTGACCTGATTCCGGGCATGAGAGACGCCGCCGAGGCCACAGCGCGCGCTGTTCGTGAGGGCAAGCGCATCGTCGTATTCGGCGATTTCGACCTGGATGGTATCTCCTCGGCAGCTGTGGCGGCGCGTGGCCTCGCCGCGTTCGGCGCCGATGTGCGCGCCATCGTACCCAATCGATTTCGTGAGGGATACGGCCTGTCAGGGCCGGCGATGGAGCGGCTGCTCGCCATGGGTGCCGAAGTGGTAGTCACGGTCGATTGCGGCATCTCGGCGGGTCGTGAGGTTGACCGACTTAGACAGGCCGGCGTGGATGTGATCATCACCGATCATCATGAGCCCGGCGAGTTCGTGCCCGGTGGGGTTCCCGTCGCCAATCCCAAACTGGATTCCGACTGTCCATCGTGTGAGCTAGCAGGTGCGGGCGTTGCGCTCAAGCTCGTGCAACTGACCGGGGAGATACTGGGTCATCCGGATGTGTGGCTCGGGCTGACCGACCTCGCGACACTCGGAACGATCGCAGATGTCGTCCCGCTTCTTGGCGAGAACCGGGCGTTGGTCGCTGATGGTATCTCTCGCATCAACCGCTCTCCCCGGGTACCGATCTCAGCGCTGTGTGCCGTTGCCGGCGTTACTCCGGAAACGCTCACGTCCGATTCAGTGGCATTCGGCCTGGCTCCACGACTCAACGCACCGGGGCGGATGAGCGACCCGAAGGCGGCCCTCGACCTTCTGCTGACAGATGATCCGCACATTGCCGAGGAGGCCGCTCGCTCGCTCGATGAGCAGAATCGCATGCGTCAAAGCGTTGAGCAGGATCTCAGCATTGCTGCCACGGCGCTCGCGCAGCGCGAGTTCAATTCAGACGATCGCGCGCTGGTGGTTGCAGGCGAGGGATGGCATGAGGGCGTGAAGGGCATCGTGGCTTCGCGATTGACCGGTACGTTCGGTGTGCCCACGATCCTCTTTGCCGTTGATGGCGATGAAGCACAGGGGTCTGGTCGTTCGGTCGGCTCAGTCGATCTGTTCTCCGCGCTCACTGAGATATCAGATCTCCTTGTGCGCTTCGGGGGACACGAGGCGGCCGTGGGCGTGACGATCCGAACCTCCGATCTTGCCGAGTTCAGACGCCGCCTCGGCGAGGTTCTCTCTCGGCTTCCTGCCCGGCAATTCCTGGTGGAGAAGTGTGCTGATGCTGAGCTCGAGTTGGAGGATGCGAGTATCGAGCTGGCTGCTGAGCTTGCCCTGCTTGAACCCTTCGGTCATGCCAACCGTCGTCCGATGTTCTCCGCGAGCGGGGTGTTCATGAATGCCCGTCAGCGGGTCGGTCGGACCGCGGATCATCTGCGTTTCACGGCGTTCGATGGTACGACGTCTATTCCGGCGATCGCGTTTCGGTGCCCGGACATCGAGCGCCTGTCGGACCATGAGGGGGCTGTGGACCTTGCCTTCGAGTTGGTCGCCGATGAATGGCGGGGCCGACGTCGCGTCCAGTTGCACGTTCGCGATGTATTCGCACGGCCATCCGATGCCATTTACGGACCTGCTGCTGAACTCGTGGAGGACCTGTTTGACCGCGCGGATCAGATTCTCGCTCGCGAGGAGTATTCGGGTATTGAAGATGCGGACTCCTTCCACACCAAGCTTGCCGGCGTGACGTTCGAGGGTAGGCAGGATGTAGCCTCCCATCTCGAAGTCGGCACACCGCTTCGTGTTGAGAGGCAGCCACAGAACGAATACGACCCCAACGCGGTGGCGCTCTTTGAGCCCCATGGCGCGCAGGTGGGTTTTCTCAATCGACGACTAGCTGCGGTGCTCGCGCCGGTGCTGGACGCCGGGGTGGACTATGACGTTGAAGTGGCGGATGTCACGGGCGGGACCGATGGTCAGAGTCGGGGAGTGAACGTGCTGGTCGCCCGCAGGCCGACCGATGCCGATGAGACCGCCGAAGAGGTCCGTGTCGAGCGGCGAGCACAGCTGGTAGCGTTGGAGAGCGATGCGCTGACGGCGGAATTGACCAGGCATTTCATCGGCGAGCGCTCTTTGCACGATGCGCAACAGCGCTCTCTGGATGCTCTTGCCGCCGGTCAGCGTACTTTGACGGTGATGGCCACCGGGCGTGGGAAGTCTCTCATCTTCCATCTGCATGCCGCACGTCAGGCGCTCTCAGAGAACCTGGCGTCAGTGTTCATCTTCCCCCTGCGCGCGCTCGTTGCCGATCAAGCGTTTCATCTTGAGGAAGCGTTCGCTGAGATCGGCCTGCGCGTGGGTATTCTGACCGGAGAATCGCCGCCGAACGCGCGGGACATCGCGTTTGCTGAACTCGGGGACGGCCAACTTGATGTGGTGCTTACCACACCCGAGTTCTTTGACTACCATTCAGCGCGTTTTGCGGCTGCAGGGCGCATCGGGTTCGTCGTCGTCGATGAGGCGCATCACGTCGCGATGTCCCGGGCCGGTCACAGGCCCGCCTACGCGCGACTCAACGAGTCACTCGCGGTAGTGAATCCCGCTGGTGTCCTCGCGGTCACCGCCACTGCCGGTGATGACGTTGCCGCGACCATTTCCTCGGTACTGAGCATTGATGTTGTCATCGCGGACCCGACTGTGCGGGACAATCTTGTGCTCGAGGATCGACGCGGCACCAAGGACAAGGACGGATATCTCGTTGCTCTTGCCGGTCGGGGCGACAAGATGATCGTCTACGTGAACTCGCGAGACCAGTCGGTGAGACTCGCCCGGATGCTACGCAAGCGAATTCCCGAACTCGCGCTGCAGGTGGCGTTCTACAATGGCGGGCTTAATCGCTCGGTGAGACATGCGGTCGAGCATGCGTTTCGCAAAGGGGATATCAAGGTGGTGATCTCGACCAGTGCATTCGGCGAGGGAGTCAACATCCCTGATGTGCGCCATGTGGTGTTGTATCATCTTCCGTTCAATGTGATTGAATTCAACCAGATGTGCGGTCGTTCCGGACGAGATGGCGCGATTGCCAGGGTGCACCCGCTCTTTGGCGCGGGCGACGGGAAGATCAACGATATGGTGTTGTCCTCGGTTGCGCCTGATCGAGATGATATGGCAGCCCTCTACATGGAACTCAAGGAGTTGGCTGCGACCGAATCGGCTGACAGCTTTGAAATCACCAATGCGGAGTTGGCCGAGCGCGTCTCCAAGCGTCGAGGCAAGAGCGGAATGAATGATCGAGCTGTATCCTCGGCTATCGGAGTCTTTCGAGAGCTCGGGTTCGTTGAGTCGGAGGGTGCTGGTGCCTTCAGGCGGCTCAGGCTGCTGCCGGCGCCGGATCACAAGGTCGAGTTGACCGCGTCGGTTCGATATGCGGAGGGGCTTGAGGAAATTGCGGAGTTCACGGCATTTCGTGACTGGGTGCTCCGGGCCGGTGAAACGGAGTTGCTGGCGCGCTTTAATCGACCTATTCTTCCATCTACGTCCTGAGTGTCGGGGCCCGTTGCGTGATGGATTGCGATTCTACCCGTCTGAGCAGGGAATACATATCACACGATGACTGCTGATATCACACAAATCGAGGCGAAGGTCCAGGAGTACAATCCCGGAGTCGACACGCGTGGGCTCGTTGAGGCATATGAGTTCGCACTGGCGGCACACGAGGGTCAGGCGCGAAAGTCCGGCGAACCGTTCATTGGCCACCCGCTCGAGGTCTGTCTGATCCTGGCCGAGTTGCACCTGGATACGTCCACTTTGCAAGCGGCTCTACTCCATGACGTGGTTGAGGACAGTGCCGTTCCGCTGTCGCAGATCAAGAAGCTCTTTGGTGACGAGGTTGCTGCACTCGTCGATGGCGTGACCAAACTCGGAAAGATCAAGTTCCAGTCACTTGAGGAGACTCAGTCACAGAATCTCCGCAAGATGCTGATAGCCATGGCAAAGGATATCCGGGTCATTCTCATCAAGCTCGCTGATCGCTTGCACAACATGAGAACACTCTCCGCACTTCCTCCCGCCCGGCGCATCGACAAGGCACGGGAGACGATGGAGATATACGCGCCTTTGGCGCATAGGCTCGGGATATCCAGCATCAAATGGGAACTTGAGGATCTTGCGTTCTACTATCTCGAGCCAAAGAAGTTCCATCAGGTGCAGAAGATGGTCGCGGAGAGTCGCAAAGCCCGAGAGGACTACCTGCATCAAGTGATTGACACTCTGCAGGGCGAACTCCACGAGGTGCATGTCGATGCCGAAATCTCCGGTCGACCCAAGCACCTCTATTCGATCTATCAGAAGATGTCGTACAAGGGTAAGGATTTCAGCGAGATATATGACCTGATTGCGCTGAGGGTCAAAGTCGATTCGGTCAAGGACTGCTATGGAGCAGTGGGTACTGTCCATTCGATATGGAAGCCGGTGCCGGGACGTTTCAAGGACTACGTGGCGATGCCCAAGTTCAACATGTATCAGTCTCTGCACACGACCGTCATTGGACCCGCTGGTCGACCCCTCGAGATTCAGATTCGTACCGAGGAGATGCACCGAACCGCTGAATACGGAATCGCGGCGCACTGGCGCTACAAGGAAGGCGGCAAGGGGGGAGACACGTTTGACGAGCGCCTCGCGTGGCTTCGTCAGATGCTCGAGTGGCAGACGGAGCTCAAGGATCCACGCGAGTTCATGGAGGCCCTCAAGATCGACCTGTTCGAGGACGAGGTGTTCGTATTCACCCCAAAAGGTGATGTTCGGTCTCTCCGGCGTGGGTCCACTCCGCTGGACTTCGCGTATGCGATTCACACAGAGGTGGGCCACCATTGCGTTGGAGCCAAGGTCAACGGCTCGATTGTTCCGCTCACCTATGAGCTCCAGATGGGCGACCAGGTCGAGGTACTCACCAACAAGAGCTCTCATCCCTCACGCGACTGGCTCAATATCGTCAAGACCTCCTCGGCACGCTCGAAGATCAGGAGTCACTTCTCGAAACAGAGCCGCGAAGACGATCTTGCTCATGGCAAGGATGAGCTCGCCAAGGTAATGCGCAAACACGGTCTTGGGCTGACCTCGTCAGGATCGACGAAGGCGCTCGACAGTGTGGCCGCCGAGATGAACTTCCAGAGCGCTGATGATCTGCTCGCTCAAATCGGCGCAGGAAAGATCTCCGCGAAGCAGATTGCCGGAAAACTTCTGAAGCATATGTCGGTCGAGGAACCCAAGCCACAAGCAGACGTGGGCACATTGTTCCCTATCGGTGAGCCCATGAAAGCGCCACGGGCCAAACGTCGCAAGACCGGTGCAGGCGTTCGTGTCAAAGGCATCGATGATGTTCTCGTGCGTCTGGCGCGGTGCTGTAATCCCGTGCCGGGAGACGAGATCGTGGGCTTCGTTACGCGAGGCAGAGGAGTCTCGGTACACCGCAAGGATTGTCCCAATGCCCGGGATCTGCTCGGACAACCCGAGCGAATACTCGAGGTCGAGTGGGATCTTGGTAGCGAGTCCACCTATCAGGTAGAAATCGTGATCGAGGCCGTGGATCGGATGAGGCTCTTGCAGGAGGTTTCAGCCACGCTGGCCGAGGCTGGAGTAAACATCCTTTCCGCCAATGTGGCGACCTCGCGGGAGGGCATCTCCACGATGCGCTTCCTATTCGAGCTCGGGAATATGGACCAGCTTCAGTCGTTGCTCAGGGATGTGCAATCGCTGGAGGGCGTCTTCGACGCTTCGCGGATGCTGCCGGGTGACGGTGGAGTGCGATCCACCGGTGGGGCATCGTGAGAGTGCGTGGTTTGTCTCTCGGGCCGCTGCAGACTAACTGCTGGCTGGTTGATGATGGAGCAGGGGGTCCACTCGTGGTCATTGACCCGGCGGGCGATGCACCCGTTCTGCTTGAGGCCATCGCTCGTCGCGATGTTGCCTGGGTGGTGCTCACTCATGGACATTTTGACCACTTAGGAGCTGCGGGAGAGATTCTTGCCGCCTGCGGTGGTCGTTTGGCGGTTCACATCGCCGATGCCCCGTGGATCGTTGATTCGACGGGTACAGGCGCGGCACTCTTTGGCTACTCGGATACTGCCCCCCCGGCAGACCGGGAGCTGAGGGATGGAGACGTGGTCACGGCGGGCGGAGTCTCGCTGGAGGTGCTGCACACCCCTGGTCACACACCTGGTGGAATATGCCTTCTCGGCGAAGGTCACCTGTTCTCTGGCGACACACTGTTTGCAGGTAGCGTTGGTCGCACAGATTTCCCTCGAGGGGATGGACGGGCGCTCAAGAAATCGATCGTTGAACGCCTGGCGCCTTTGCCCAATGGGACGGCCGTCCACCCGGGGCATGGGCCTGACACGACCATTGCGAGAGAGCGCAGAGGCAACCCTTTCTTTCCTCGCGCGTAGACGTGGTTCGGAGGAGACTTACTTTCAGCGGTTCATCCGCTCGTGCGCGCACCTTGTCCTTGTCGAGCGATTGCCGCTAACGCTGTGCCGCGCCATGCGAACACACTGGCATGAGTGTGCCTGACGGTATCCGACCGATGCCCTGAGACGGGCACGATTTCAACCAACATGAGACTGCCAACTGATATGAAAATGCGAGGTCAATTGCGACGTTCTCGACGTCCCATGAGTCTCGGTCTAATGTGCTGCGCTGTGTGCGCTGCGCTTGTCTTGGCATTCCCGCTTGCCGCGCTGGCCGCAGACACGGCGCCGCCGTCGACGCCTACAGGTGTTGCGGCCATGGCCGGTGGCGCCGCGCCCCTCGTTGCCACTGTGACCTGGAATGCCTCGACTGACGACGTTGCAGTTGAGGGTTATTACGTCTATCGTGCCGTGACTACCACGGCATCTCCCGTTCTGGCGGGCGAGGTTGCCGCTCTGGCCTTCCTCGATCAGACGGGTGTTCCGGGTCAGGACTACTACTACAGCGTGGCTGCGTTCGATGCCGCGCGAAACACCTCGTCACGATCATCGCTCGTTGGTCCCGTTCGCGCGACGTGGTCTCAGCTGCCGCACGCGACGTATACAGGCACCGGCTCGTATTGCAAGCTGTGCCATACGCCGCATGCTGCTGCCGAAGAAGGCAAGCTCATGCGTCAGACCGGCAGCACTTCTGGTGAGTTGGCGGTCTGCAGTGCATGCCACGACGGCCAAGGTGCATCCAAGAACATCATCTCCGGGCCGGAGAACTCCTTTGCGCTGGCAAGTGGTCATACTGTGGAAGCGTCCGGCAGCGGCGGTGACCTGACCGACCAGTGCTCGGGTTGCCACAACCCCCACCTCTCGTACAGTGCGAGCAGCAGATATCTTCCGAGCAAGAGTATCAATGGCGCCGATGTGGATGGTGCTGACAACACGTGGTGTCTCGCGTGTCATAACGACTCAAGCGATTGGTACGTTGGCACCTATCCGTTGCTCTCACTGCCAGTTCGGCTTTCCAATGGATATCCTGATGCTGGGACTTTCCCCGGTCGTACGGTCTACGAAGACTCGACCAAGAACGCGCACGCGTCGATTCCTGCATCGGGCACGGTCCGGCAATCGGGCGATTGCCTGTATTGCCATGCATCGCACGGTGCTGCGAATGCCTATGACGCTCTGGTTGAGTTGTTCACGCCGTCATCGCCGACGTCGGTGGTTGATGATCAGACGAACGGTACCTACGCAGCCAGTTGTTTTGATTGCCACGGCGGGGTCTTGCGATCCGAGTTCACGACGCTTCCTGTCAACGTCAAGCAGTTTGTGGCGGCTGGCAAAGAACGGTCGGGTCACCGCATCGAAACAAGCGGAGGCACCCTACCTCTCGGGGCTCCGCTCCCGTGCTACGACTGTCATAACCCGCATGGTTCCTCGCGCGGCAACACGATGCTCATATCCGATGAACTGGGGCAGAATCTGTCCCCAACGTCGACCGGCACATCCGCGGCCGATAACGCGGCCGTGAGGCGGTTCTGCTTCACGTGTCATTCAACGTGCGACACGACAGCCGGATGGGATTCTGTGTCGGGGGCCTACATTCCGGTTGGGACCACGTCCCGGGTAGAGGGCCTGCGCCGCGACGGCACCCTGCTGGCGGGCCAGTCCAATGCCACCGGAGTGAACCGCCTGAGGATCCCGGTCACGAGCGGCCATTATCAGGGCGACCTACAGAATTGCTACACGTGTCATGGTCGCAGCTACGCCGCGGGCGGCAGCAACGTTCACAACCCCAGCGGCGGCGTCTCCGAGGGTGGAGAGGCGTGCTACGGCTGCCACAGTGTGTATGAGGCTCCCATGGAGTACAACGGTTCGAGTCGGACCCTCTACTATCATCATGTGCTCGGCAAGGCGGGAACGCCCGGCGACACTGCCTTTGGCGCTACGTCGTATCCAGGTTCAGGAACCGATGTGTACTGCCTGAGTTGCCATGTCGATCACGACAAGTTCAACGCCAACAAAGCGAGCAACCTGCGAAAGAACAGTGTTGCGGGTATTGCCGCTCCGACCAATAGCGACTATGACGTCGCTTCGCCCTATGGAATCTGCCTCGGGTGTCATGCCGCCGGGCGCGCCAAGGATGTTGCGAATCAGAAGTCCTCGGCAAACACGGTCGGGGCTGACAACACGGCGAACACTCCGGCGATCTCCGGTTCAGCGTTCGCAACGTCTGCGCATCAGTATGCGGTGAGCTCGGGCTATGCCGATGCGACCTCATTCCAGGGCAACTGCAGCAAGTGCCACAACGACGAGAACCAGGGGTCGTACAAGCAGTTCCAGACGTCGAGCATCAAGTTTGGGACCCACTGGGATAGCTCTCGCAGGATTCTCGCCGCGCTCGGACGGGCGACTCCGGTTTCGGATAGTCCCTTTGCCGATGAGGCATTCTGCTACCGCTGCCATTCGGTCTCCACCGACGGACTCAAAGGCACCGCGAACCGCGATTGGTACGGAGCGGCGGGTTCCGTGATGAGCGCGGCATCCCAGAACATCTACCAGCAGTTCGTGAACTCGCCCGCCAATGGAGCGACTCTCTACAAGCACGGTGTTGCCACCTATGCAGGGCTGCACAAGCCTTCTGCCACTGATGAGGGCTCAGCCTACTTCAATACACTGGCCAACAAGCATGTTGAGTGCGCAGATTGTCACAACCCCCACGCGACCGGACAGCTTACCAACGGATCCTCGTCAACCCATTCAATTGGGACAAACAATATCTCCTCGGTGCTTGCGGGTGTGCGAGGCTTCAACTGGGCTCAGGGGACCGCAACCGAGTGGTCGACTACTGGGATGACGTACACATGGACGGCTACCGGAGTCACCAAGGAATACGGCATGTGTCTGGGGTGCCACTCCTCGCGCAACGCGCAACTCACCGCGTGGAACAGCAACTGGACTCAGGTCGATCTTGAGTTCAACACCAAGAACGATTCCTATCATCCGGTGTTCGGGGCACTCCCGGTCACAGATGCGGGTATCAACAACGGTTCCAGCCAGCTCACGGCGGCTCAGCTGGGTGGTGGTTGGACTCCGGGGATGACGATGTATTGCTCGGATTGCCACGGCGCCAAGGCGGGAGACCCTGCAGCCATGGGTCCGCATGGCTCGACGGCGCGCAGGGTTCTCAAGGGCTACTATCCGCTCATGGCGAATGACACGACGTCGTACACGCTCAGCATGGTTGCGGCTGGAACTGCCACCGACCTGCTGTGCTTGAACTGTCATCCGATGTACAGTGCCGGGAGTTTCATCAGTGCCGCACATGAGATTAGAAGCCAGCACCAGGGCTACCCATGTACCTCCTGTCATATCTCACGTCCGCATGGTGGCAAGGTCTCGCGTCTGATCGTTGATGCCGACACGACACCCGCAACCTACGTCGGCGCAGGGGCGAGTATCCGGCGCTTCCGCAAGAACACGACATACGACACCCGAAACGACTGTCTGGTTGACTCCACCTCCGCATGCGGCTCGGCGCATGGCGGCACGAATGCCAACGAGGATTGGTAGCGATGGGCGCCGAGAGCTGGCGCGGACACATCGGCCTGCGAGCCCTGAAACGTGTCCTGCCCCTCATCGTGTTGATGGTCGGATTGCTCGTCTCTGGCTGCGTGGACACGCGGGACATTCCTTCTTCGATCGATCTCGAGTCTTCGATTCGCGAGTACAATCGGCTCCTGATCGAGGGATTCGCTCAGCTTGACATGGGAGTGCTGGAGCCAATCGCGACGCAGGACCAAGCCGAACGCGAGTTTGCCTACATGACCGCCCTGGGCGAGGGGCGGATGCGACTCGAAGCCACGCTCGTCGACATTGAGTTCGGCACGTCGAATTCCGGTGAGTCCACCGCCACCGTCGAGACGCGTGAGACGTGGGGCTATCGGCGACTCAGCATCGACACAGGTGAACTCATTGCCGAGGAAATCGCGGTCGAGTATCACCTGCAGTACACTCTGATTCCCGTCAACGGTCGCTGGGTCGTAGCGAACATCGAGTCGCTGGATGAGTCAGACCTGCTTCCATCTTCGGGCGAGTAGACCGCGCATTCCGAGGAGCCCTAGCGTGAGCATCCTGATCATCATGAACAACTACTTTCACGACGTAGCTACGGCTGTTCTGTTCTCGGCAGCGGTCGTGATGTGGGTCCTTGGCAAGCAGGCAGAGCGCGGATCGGCACCGGAGCGTGCTGCGCTTGCGAAGTTCTATCCGACGCTCACCAAGTTCGCGTGGGGATCGCTTGCGTGGATCATCATTGGTGGTATTCCTCGGCTGATCTACTTCAATACCTATGACCTTGGCGCGCTTCGTGACGATCTCATGCCGGCGATTGCGGTCAAGCACATCGTTGAGTTCGCAGCGGTTGCTGCGGGAGTGGTGCTCTGGAGGCGTGTCAAAGGCATGATCGAGGACAACGCGGACTCGTAGCGCGGGGGAGACGCTTCCGATACACTCGGAACCCGCAGGTATCCTGAGTTTGGAAGGCGTCTGACGCACGCATGAATGTACGAGCACCCAAAGGTACAGCTGACATGCTTCCCGAGGTTGCCCGGGCGTGGGAGTATCTCACCCGGACAGCCCAGGAGCTCTTTGCTCGCTATGGCTATGAGCCCATCTACACGCCACTCTTTGAGCATACCGAGGTATTCACGCGTGGCATCGGTGAGGCGACCGATATCGTCTCCAAAGAGATGTATACATTCACGGATCGCTCCGATCGCTCGCTCACGCTGCGTCCGGAGGGGACAGCGAGCGTTGTCCGCTCGGCGCTTGAGCACAGCCTCGTACCGCAGGGCAGCTATGTGAAGCTCTACTATGCCGGTCCCATGTTTCGCTACGAGCGTCCGCAAAAGGGCCGCATGCGTCAGTTCTGGCAGATCGGCATCGAGTGTCTTGGTGCCGCTGAGCCAAGCGTGGACGCAGAGGTCATCGCGGTACTGATTCGCTTCTTTGAGGCGGTCGGCATCCCGCTTGAGAATATGCGTCTGCTCATCAACTCGATGGGCGATGAGACCTGCAGACCCGCGTATCGAGAGACCGTCGCTACATTCATTCGCGACCACGGTGAAGCACTCTGCGAGGAGTGCAATCGTCGTGCTGAGACGAATCCGCTGCGCGCGTTCGACTGCAAGAACCCCGGATGCGTCGAGGTGATGGCAGAAGCCCCGTTGTTCCGTGACGAGCTTTGCGATGAGTGCGCCGATCACTACGAGGCGGTCAAGGAGTATCTCGACGGCCTTGGAATCACCTACGAAGAGGACCCCAAGCTCGTGCGCGGGCTCGACTACTACACGCGCACCGTATTTGAGGTCCAGGTCGACGCCGGCCTCGGCTCTCAGAATGCGATCGGTGGGGGAGGCCGCTATGACCGGCTCATGGAGCAGTACGGTGGCAAGCCCACGCCCGGCCTCGGCTTTGCGCTCGGGTTTGAGCGTACCCTGCTCGCCCTGGAGGCCGCAGGTGTGGAGATCCCTGCGCCGCCGCTCGCCGAGGTCTACGTTGCGCGCGTCGATGAATCGGTCTCCGGCATGGCGTTCGGTTTCACCTCGGCCTTGCGCGAGACGGGTATCGCAGCCGAGATGGACCACCAGGCTCGCTCGCTCAAGGCGCAATTCAAGCAGGCGGATCGCCTTGGCGCGCGTTTGACTGTGATTGTCGGCCCCGACGAACTCGATGCGGGTGAGGTCACAGTCCGCGACATGGGAACGAAAGAAGAGGTGCGCGTTCCGATCGAAGGTATGGCCGGCCGCATCGCCGCACTGCTCGCATAGCACACCTGCAGAGGAACCCTGTGGTTTCAGCAGACAGCGCGCGACCCTGGGGTCGCGCAACGATACGGGAAGAGGACTGCATTCATGCTCGATGCACGCTATTCGTTCAGGACCAATACGTGCGGATCACTTCGCGCCGAGAATAATGACGATCAGGTCGTACTAGCCGGATGGGTGGCCAAGCGCCGTGACCACGGTGGCTTGATCTTCTGCGACTTGCGTGACCGCAGCGGCATCGTGCAGTGCGTCTTTGACCCTGATGCGAGCGGCGAAGCGTTCGTAATCGCCGAGCGCATGCGTCCGGAGTGGGTCATGAAGCTCACCGGAACGGTCCGTCCTCGTCCGGAGGGCACGGTGAACCCGGGAATGGATACGGGTGCAGTCGAAGTGCTGATCACCTCGGCAGAGGTGTTGAACACGAGCGAGACGCCGCCGTTCGAGGTTGAGGCGGGCATCGATACCGACGAGACCACGCGCATGCGCTATCGCTACGTGGATATCCGCCGCCCCGAGGTCCTTGCGGCTCTGCAGTTGCGCGACCGCGTGACCCAGCGATTCCGCAAGTCGCTTGAGCACCGCGGGTTCATGGAGGTCGAGACGCCGATTCTCACCAAGTCCACCCCCGAGGGTGCACGCGACTTCATTGTTCCGAGTCGGATGAATCCGGGCAAGTTCTATGCTCTCCCGCAGTCGCCGCAGTTGTTCAAGCAGCTTCTGATGGTCTCGGGTCTTGAGCGCTACTACCAGATCGCACGGTGTTTCCGCGACGAGGATCTGCGCGCGGATCGTCAGCCGGAGTTCACGCAAGTCGATATCGAGATGTCCTTCATGGAGCAGGACGACGTTCTCCAGATGATGGAGGAGGTCATGCACGAGGTCATGAAGGAGGCCGACGTCGACCTTCAGGTCCCACTGCGTCGTATGCCCTATTCGGAGGCGATGGACAGGTTCGGCTGCGACCGTCCGGACACTCGGTTCGGTATGGAGTTGACCTGCCTGACTGAGACGTTTGCCACAAGTGAGTTCAAGGTGTTTGCAAGCGTGCTCTCCTCCGGTGGCCGTATCAAAGGAATCAACGCCAAGGGGGCAGGGGACTGGTCGCGTAGCAAGATCGATGCGCTCAACCAGCTTGCGCTCGATAGCGGTGCCAAGGGTCTTGCCTGGGTCGCCTTTCCGACTGAGGGTGATGTCCGCTCTCCGATCGCCAAGTTCTTCACCGAGGCCGAGATGGCTGACCTCCGCGACAAGATGGATGTTGAGTCAGGCGACCTGGTGCTGATGGTCGCCGACGCACACGATGTCGCCAACGAGGTGCTTGGAACCCTGCGCCTGCGCATGGCCGATGAACTCAAGATCGAGCGCACGGGCTTTGACGCGCTCTGGGTGGTCGATTTCCCGATGTTCAAGTACGACGCTGACGAGGAACGTTGGACGGCCAATCACCACCCGTTCACGATGCCCTTTGCCGAGCAGGTCGACTCTCTCGAAGACGATCCTGCCGCAGCGCTTTCGTACTCCTACGACCTGATCATGAACGGGCTTGAGATCGGCGGCGGGACGCTTCGTATCCACAACGCCGACCTTCAGCGCCGCGTACTCGCACTTCTCGGTCATTCCGCCGAGGACGCGAACGAGAAGTTTGGCTTCTTGCTCGAGGCTCTCTCGCTCGGCGCACCACCGCACGGCGGAATTGCGCTTGGCTTGGATCGTCTCGTGATGCTACTTGCCGGAGCTCAGTCGATACGCGACGTGATCGCATTCCCCAAGACGAGCAGTGGGGGAGACCCGCTCACGGGCGCTCCGGACACCGTCTCAGCGCGTCAGCTCCGAGAGGTGCATCTTAAGACCGACTAGCGTCAGGTGCGGAGTTCTCGCAGCAACAGAGGGCACAGGGGCTTCCGCCAGATGGAATTGTTCCAAGGCGTGCCACTATGTCGATCGACCTGACGTCATGAGGGGCCAGTGAGAGCGGTTCGTCCCGCAAGGACCGCTGTTTATCCCTATTCAACCTTCATCAGTCCTTACCCATTATTGAACCTGAAACAATACGAGTCGGTACCGTCCGCAGCTTATTGCTGCGGCACTCGATTTCGGGAGGCTCGATATGTTCTGGGCGATCTGACGAGATCGCTATCAGGTCGGAGTGATCAGGGGTGGGTCACTCGGGTCGCAAATGGGACTGGGAGTTCAATATGTGCAGGCGACT
Source organism: Actinomycetes bacterium (assembly GCA_024637115.1). Classification (GTDB taxonomy): domain Bacteria; phylum Actinomycetota; class Coriobacteriia; order Anaerosomatales; family JAGXFU01; genus JAGXFU01. The sequence goes on along the minus strand of JAGXFU010000004.1, from coordinate 24,704 downwards.
CAGAGTCGCTCGAGCCGCCATCATCGTTCTGTTGTCTTTTGCAGCGGTGTTGGGCGGTGTTTCTGTTGCATCTGCGGATAATTCTACGTGTCTGGCGTGCCACAGCGCTTCCGTGGAGTTTGAGGTCGGCCCTGTGGACAGAGATACCGCCTGTATCGCGTGTCATAACGCGAGCATGGTTGGAACTCATCCGTATCACCAGGCAGGTGCCAACTGCGGTGCGTATTGCCATCCCGGGTGGGGGCAGTCTCTGCTAGCTGCTCTCCCTACCTATACGGATCCCGTTTCCGGTGCGTCATTCGCTTCGCCTACGTCCATCAACACCGATCCGGCGTTGCTCCACATCATTCATTCGTCCAGTCGCTGGATTGCAGACATCGACACGGCAGACAGCCGCTGTGCGAGTTGCCATGCAATGGCCAGCTGCGATGCGTGCCATCAGTCCGCTACGAGCGCTACCCATGCTGCGCACAGTTCGTCGGTCCAGTCACCATGGAGTGGCAGAGTCGCCCACGGCGTGGTTGACGGCGATCAGACCATCTATTCAGCGACTACCGAGACGAACTACTGCGCCACGGCCGGATGCCACGACCTTGCCAGCACACAGGACAATGGTGCTGTGACCCGAGAGAACTTCAGTCATCCCGCGAGCGTCGAGTACGGTCTGCCGGAGAACGTTGTCGCGCTCACACCGAGCGCTTCGTCGTGGCGGATGAGCTACAAGCCCGTGTACACGCTCGGTCGGATGTCCTATTCGAATGTCACGAATGCAGGTTTGTCGATCACGTTCGAGGGTGAGAAGGTCGTCCTCGTGTCGGATAGGGATCCATACCGAGGAATCGCTCAGGTTTGGATCGACGGTGGGCTTGCGGCCACGGTAGACATGTACGCACCCACAACGATCAACCAGGCAGTTGTCTTTGAGTCAGGAATTCTCGCTGCGGGGACTCATACGATTGAAGTGCGCGCGACTGGCTCCAAGAATCCCTCGGCCCGGTACAACTATGTGACAGTCGACTGTTTCAAGACCTATTCTGTGCTGCCTGATTCGATAGCGCCGGACTGCGCCGAGAGTTGTCACGCAGACAAGGCCTCCGATCACGGCGGCAGTTTCGATCACGAGGCGACCCGGACCGCCGGGCTCTACCCGGCCGGTCGATTCGACTGCACGGACTGCCACTCGCTTGGCATGTGGACAGAACATGGCCGCACAAGCTCCAAGACCGAGGCGGCGGGCTGTGCAGCATGCCATACGGTCTACGCCGATTACGCGCTCGATGAGTTCTCAAACCCCGCGAGCACCGGCTACGGTTCGTGCACGTGGGCCGGCGACGGCTCGGTGACCGGTTGTCACCAGCTCGCGAACTCGGAGCAGCCTCACAACTTCATCGACTCAGATCACGACGGGGGCGGCGTTGCTGCTACGGCCGACTGTCGCGCCTGCCACGGCAATGACCTTTCGATCATCCACGACGACACGAATGCAGCTCGTTCGCAGCATGCGTCGCTCGTTTCCAACAGCTGGGCCACGGACTGTCTGACCTGTCACGGCCCGGACGTGTTCCCCTCGACCAAGGACTGCACCGACTCCGGATGCCACACTGGCTCCGGTGTCGTTGACATGGTCAGCCACCCGGCACCCCCACACAACGGCTCGAACGCCAACGTGAGCGTTCCCAGGACCGGCGGAGAGCTCTGCTCCACCTGCCACATCCTCGAGCTCACGTCCGAGCACGGCAAGTCGAGTTCGCTTACCGATCCGGGCGCTGCAGCGATCGGCTGTGCTGACTGCCACGCCGCCGGGTACTTCCCGGCAGGCTGGCTCACCGTTCCGAACAACACCTGCCAGGCGTGCCACGTGGTGGACTCCGGCGATCCGGGCGCGGCCACTGCGGGTGAGCCTCACGAGAGCGCCGAGTACGCCTCCAAGCACGACTGGTCAGCGACCATGGGTGGGAGTTGCGGCAGCTGCCACGACACCGACATGATCGACTTCATCCACACTGATCCTCTCAACGCGACAGTCACCGGCCCTCGCGGCTCAAGCTGTCAGAGCTGTCATACGACACCCAATGCTGTGCCGACCGTGAACAGCTGCTATGACTGTCACACGGATCATGCGATGCTGCACGATACGCAGGAGACCCCCACGCTCACCACCGACAATGCGGACTGTCTGACCTGTCACTCGACGTTCACGAGTCTCGTGCAGCATGTGACCCGTGGGATGGTCGGCGGATGTGATGGCTGCCACGATCGCTCGGATGCAGCTCTCGATGACTACCTCCAGGACAACTACGAGGCTCGCTGCACGGACTGTCACAACTCCACGGTGCTCGGCACCTACGACTACCAGCCCTACGACCCGAACCACTACGACCCGTACCTCGCCGACCATACAGCGACCGGCATGGGCACAGCGATCGCCAACAAGACGTGCTCGAGCTGCCACGCCACCTCGCTCAAGGCAGAGCACACCTTCACACTCAGCGCAGGCGCGGTCGAGTGCTTCGATTGTCACACTATGAACGCACCGATCAACGCCAGGAGCGTGATTGCCGCCGGCTGGACAAACGACGCCTGCGCGGACTGCCACGGCAGCCTACACAACTCGCTTGGCTCTGCACACGACCTGGCAAACCCGGGCTGTGAGGGCGGGTGCCACGAAACGAGTGACGTCTCGGTCCTGCACGCGGATGCGGTCTACTCCCTCGACAGCTCGATTACGAGTTGCAATGTGTGCCACACCAATGCGGACACGGACCTGTCCGCGATCACTGGTTGCGTCGACTGCCACACCGGCATGCACGACGCCGCCCACTCATACGACGCCGCGAGCGACTACTCTGATGGTGCGGGCGAGGGTGTAGAGACGGGCTGCTCCAATTCCGGCGCTGGCTGTCACGGCACGGACGCGCTGCGCACAGACGCTGCAACCGCATATCATCCTGCGAGCGGGTGCGTGAGCGGGGCATGTCACTCCTCGGCGAGCTTCACCGGGGCGTTCCGTACCAGCGGTGACGATGCCGACTGTGCGCGTTGCCACGACGGGAGCTTCACCGGCGCTCCGGACACCATTGCGCTCGGTGACGAGACCAGCGCCGGTCACTATGATCTCGATCTTCATACCGCCACCACGGGCCTTGGCAACGTGACTGCGGGTGGTACCGCGAGTGCATCGTGTGCCACGTGCCACGAACTGAGTCTCAAAGACGCCCACCAGGGTGCAGGCTTCAGTGCCGCTACTATGGGCGCGAAGGTGACCTGCGGCGAGTGCCACAGCTCCACAAGCTCCGAGGTCAAGACGGACAGCTGGACCAACAACGACTGTGCCGAGTGCCATACGATCAACCACACCATCACGGCACCTGTCGCTCTGGCGACATCGACTGAGGGCTGCGGTGCGACCGGCACGAACTGCCACAACACCTATGATGTGCACACGCTCCACAAAGACGCCGCGAGCTGCGCGCTATCGGGTTGCCATCAGGCCGCCACTATCGACGCCAGACCGACGGCCAAGAGCTGTGGCAACACTGATGCATGCCACGACACCTACACCCAGGCAAACCACTACAACGCCGGCCTGCACACGAGCACGACGCAGGGTGCGGCGGCCTACAGCCTCAATGGCCAGAGCAACACATGCTCCGCCTGCCACGGCATGGTCCTCAATGCCGAGCACACAAAGTCCACCTCTGCGATGTCGGGTTCGGGTTCGGGTTGCCTGAAGTGCCACAACAACACGGGTTCGACCACCGCGATCACGGGCAACTGGAGCACTGATCTGTGCAACGCGTGCCACGACGGCTCAGGCATCACCGCGGCTCATGGCAACGTGAGCGCTCACAGCGCCACCAACACCGGCTGCGGATCGACCGGTGTGGGCTGCCACAACACAGCAAACCTCTCGCGTGCGGGAGCGGACAAGAGCGTGAACATCCACAACGACTGCATGACCTGCCACGACCCGGCGGGTGCGGCGAGCTGGAGCTACGGCGTTTCCGGCAACCTGGCCTACGCTCCGAGCGCCAAGAGCTGCGGTCAGGCGTCCGGATGCCATACGAGCGCGTACTACAGCACTGCCACCAAGGTCCACAGCATCGGACAGGGCAGCGAGGTCAACGGCGATGACTCGAAGCACACCGCCTCGAACATGACGAGCACGCTCGGCGCATACAGCTTCGAGAACGCATGTGACGACTGCCACACCTCAACGCTGCTTGCTGCTCATGCGACGAGCAGCATCGGTGCGGTGTCGTGTTCGAGCGGTGGTACGGGCAGCCTGGGTTGCCACAACTCCACAGCGCTTCCCGCGTCCCCGATACAGGTCAAGGCGAGCTGGCCCACCCCTGTGTGCGCGGACTGCCACACTGCGAGCCACACGACCTACACGACCGGGACGCACACTGCGACCCTCGGTACGGTAGGCGTGGCCGTGAGCTGCGCCAACGGCGGCTGCCATAACACCACCGACGTGCGCACGATCCACGACACCGCCGCAACCGGCTGTGCCAACGCGGACTGCCATGCGCTCGACAAAGACATGAGCTCTGCGCTCATGAGTTGCGGTTCAGGCTCTGGCGGCTGCCATACCGACAAGACCGACTCGAACCACGGGCCGGACCACGACTACACCATCGTGAGCGCGTATTCCGACGGCTCGGGCGAAGGCATCGAGACCGGATGCGCCGCATCAGGCGCGGGCTGTCACTCAAGCGCCACATCGGGAGATGCTGTGACCACCTTCCACCCGGCGGGCGCGGTGAGCTGCCTTTCGAGCGCATGCCACACGAGCTCGACAATGAATGCGGCATGGAAGGCCGGCAACAACGGCGCCGAGTGCGCTGTGTGCCACTCAGGTGCCTTCTCCGGCGCAGTCGATACCAAGCCGCTCACCGATCCGACACCGGGCGGTCACTACAGCACCGCACTGCACACCGCGACCGCCGGTCTCGGAACGCTCAGTGGCGGAGGCTCCGGAAGCGCGGCGTGTTCCGTCTGTCACGACCTCAACCTCAAAGACGCCCACGATGCGACGTCAGGGTTCAGCTCCAAGACTCGGGGTGCGAAAGTCACATGCTCCGAGTGTCATAGCTACAACGCCAACGTGACAACTGAGGTCAAGACGCTCAGCTGGCAGAACAGCAACTGCGCGGACTGTCACAACACCACTGACATGGGCGCGAATCAGGCGATGCACAGTGCCACGACCGCTCCCGTGGTCACCGGTAGCTCCACTGCCGGGTGCGGGGCTGTGGGCAACGGGTGTCACAACACCTACAACCTGCACACCTTGCACAAGGACCGCAGCTGCACGCTCTCGGGCTGTCATGATGCCAAGGATAAGGATATGACCTCGGCTACGAAGACGTGCGGACAGGCGAGTGGCTGCCACACGAGCGCGACGTTCACCTCCACGAACCACAACGGCCTCACCGGCGACGACACGACCAAGCACCGCGCTGCGGGCAATGCAGCGGCATCGATCGGCGGCTACACGCAGAGCACAGCATGCGTGAACTGCCACACGCTCACGCTCAAGACCGCACACACCACGCGTGCGGGCTGGACGTTGCCGTACTGCCTGAACTGTCACAACAGCACGTCGCCGAACTCGGTCAACATCATCAAGAACACAACATGGAACAACGGTACCTGCGAGGCGTGTCACACGACGAAGCACGACAAATGGCCAACCGCTTCTGAGCACCAGGCAACACCAGGCAGCGGTTGCACGATCGGCGCTTGTCACGACAACACGACCGACGTGCGCGCAATCCATGACAAGGCGAGCGCAGGGTGCTCTGCTTCGGGCAGTGACACGCTCGGAACTAACCCCGCATGTCACCAACTCGATACTGAAATGGCGGCTACCACCATGGGCTGTGGTAGCGGCGCGACTGGACTCGCATGTCACACGAGTCACACCCACACGAACCACGGCGGATCCAGTGGCGGCCAGTCGTGCAACAACTCGGGTTGCCACACGGCCTCGGCATACACCGATATGGTGAACGCTACAGATTCATATCATCATGTACTCGATGCGGCTGATCCCTGGATCGCACCTGGAGATGGGACGTATCCCACGGACACCACGAGCATCTCGTGTGTTACCTGCCACCTTGATCACAGTGAGTATCAGGCGTTGCCGGGTGGATCGGGCAAGGCGTTCAGCCTGCGCAACAGTGCCACTGATGCTAATCCGACAGCGTCGGATACTGATGCACCGCTGTGTTTGAGCTGCCATACATCCTCACTTGTCCGCAATCAGACAGGTCAGAAGGCGAATGTTCTCTATGAGAGTGAGATATGGAGTCTTGACGCCGACTGGTTCGAGGCATCGCCACACAACTACGACGCCCCTGGCGCATTCAACGACGGATCGATCTTCCGAGCCAACTGCGCCAAGTGCCATGGCAACCTTGAGGGCACCCTCTCGAGCGGGAAGTTCTCGGTCCACACATCAGCGGAACAGCGTTTGATCAACGCGCTCGGCGGACCGGCACCGGCTACTCTTGAGATCAACGAAGAGGAGATGTGCTTCCGCTGCCACAGTCAGTGGACGGACTTCGTGGAAAACGGCGGCACTCTGCTCACGGGGGATTCCAGGTCGCCTGATTCAGTGCAGACATCGGGTCGCTGGGACTGGTACGGAACGCAGCCCATGAGCGTCTCCAACGAAGTGATCAACTCGCAGATGCATGCCAGCGTATATGGTCACAAGCCGTACCTCTACACCAACAAGCACAGGCTCTCGAGTGGCGATGAAAGCCAAGCATACCTGAGCAACCCTGCCAACAAGCATGTCGAGTGTGCGGATTGCCATAATCATCATGTGGTCGGCGACGCACGGCACGAATTCGGTTCCACGAACACGGTTTCCGAGGCCCTGCGGGGTGTCTCAGGTCAGGCGTTCAACTCCGCAGCATTGGCGACAACGAACCGTCCGACCGACGTCCAGGTGAACTCCAGGTTGTCGCGCAAGGTCTACTCGGACTATGAGTACGAGATCTGCTTTAAATGCCATACCAGCGCGAACGCCGGTCTCGCGGGCTGGGGCGGAACAATCACCAGCCTCTCGAACGTTGGTAATGCCAAGCCGTATGGCTGGTCAAGCTACACCGGGCCAAGTCCTGCCGTCACCGTCAACCGCTGGACCAATCTTGCGGCGGACTTCAACGTGGGCAACCAGTCCCGACATCCCGTGACTGCGCCGAACGGTGCGTTCGCCGACACAACGACCTACGGCACTACCAATATCACCCCTGGTCAGCTGGCTGCGGGATGGAGCGTCGGCGACACGATGTATTGCTCTGACTGTCATGGCGACCCGAACGCTCCAAGTCCCTGGCTTCTCGACGTCAACGGCGATGTGATCCTCGATGGCAATGGGGATCCGACGCTCGACCCCGACATGGAGAACTATGCTCAGGGGCCGCACGGTTCCTCGGTGGAGTACTCGCTGCGTGGACCGCGTACCGACTGGCCGATTGCCACCGAGGGCGCAGGAGCCGGTCAGCTCATCACCATGAACATGTTGCTCACCGATTATGACAACCTGTTCTGCTCGAACTGCCACCCCGGCGTCCGGGAGAACAAGGTGCACGGCGGTGGACAAGGCGCGCACGGGAGTGCCGCATGCGTGAACTGCCACATTTCGATTCCCCACGGAGGAGGAATGTCCAAGCTACTTGGCGATGGAGACGGCAGCATGCCGGCACGATACGCGTACAACAACGACAAGCGAACCATGTACATTTCAAGCTTTACCAAGAGTGCGGATCCGTCTGCATACTCTAAGAGCAACTGTCAGCTCACGAGTTACGCGCGCACGTCAACAGCGTGCAAGACCAATCACTCGACCGGTAACAGCCTCACGGAAAACTGGTAGGCAGCACATGATCCGCGCGTCACAATGACGTTGTGAACAAGAAGCTGCTGGATAGACTGATATCGCGCCGTATCTCGGTCGCGCTCATGACGTTCGTCCTGGGCGCGGCCGTGATCGGTGTGGTTGTGCCTCAGCGCTCAAGCACCTCGCTCAAAAGTTTCACTGACTGGCAGAGCGCCAATCCGGGTGTTGCTGCCGCAGTCGGTGCGCTCCAAATGGACCACGTCTTTTCGAGCTGGTGGTTCCTCGTCGGGTTGGCGCTCTTCACACTGTCTCTGAGCGCAGCAACATGGAGCATGATCAGCCGCGCATCGAGCCGCTATCGCGGCGGTGGCCTGGATCCGCACACGCTGCTTGAGGGTGTGAGTGCCGAGGAAATTGCTCTTCGAGCCGAGGCTGCCGGCTACCATGAAGTGCCGGGCGCAGGTGGCATGCGCCGCTTCGCCCGCCATCGTTTCGGCTGGTGGGGATCCGCTCTCATGCACTTGGGTATGGTCGTTGCGGTGATTGCAGCGCTTGTTTCCTCGGCATTCGCAGGTTCCGCGATTGTCGACTTCTCAGTTGGCGAGGTGCGAGAACCCGGCGACGCCGGCTACCTCTACAAGGAAACAGGTCCTCTGGGCAGCGTTCCGGAGTTTGGCACTCCGGTGCGGCTCGACCGCATCGATCCCGTGATGTGGCCGACCGGTGAGGTCAAATCGCTTGAGGCGCAGATATCGGTGTTGCGGGGGAGCGATACATGGGAACCATTCTCGGCCTCGGCGAACTATCCCGTGAGTGTTGACGGATACGTTGTCTACGTGAGTCCCGGAGAGTTTGGCGATGCGGCATTCGTCGAGTTGAGTGCGGAAGGCCTTCCGGATAGCCCTGTGCGCATCGAGTTCCCCATGGTTGCCGCAGGGGAGCCCAGCTACTCCGAGGTCATGCCGGACGGATGGCCCGTCGTCGAAGCACGGTGGGATCCCGAGATGACTCGCGGCGACAAGCCGCTTGCGCTACGTGTGGTCGCCGGAGAAACCATTCACCAGGTAGTGCTGGAAGAGGGCGAGAGCGCTGAGTTCGGACCATACTCTGCGAGCTTTGAATTCGAGGGCCAATGGGCGCGACTTATCATTGTGCGTCCCGTTGCCGTGAACGTCATATTCTTTGGTTTCGGTGTTATCGCGCTCGGTTCGCTGATGATCTACGTCTTCATTCCGAGAGAGATCGTCATGGCCGAGGAAGGCGTGGGTGTGCGTTATGGTTGGCGCGCGGCGCGGATGCCGCATGCGTACCATGAGGAGCGAGATCAGATACTCGGCACGAACGGAGAGCGTGAATGAGAGAGTGGGCACTATCGGCTGAAGTTGTCGCGCACCTGTTCGCGATGGTGACGTACGCGATTGCGGTGGGTCTTGCCGTCTTTGGCACGATCATGTCCAAACCACGGCTCGAGAAGGCGGGGCATCTGCTCGCCGCAATCGGCTTTGTTATCCAGAGCTGCGCGCTGCTTCTCCGCTGGTATGGTGCTTCGCACGGACCGTATCTGACGCGCTATGAGGTACTCTCGTCGAACTCGTGGATGGCGATGGCGCTGTTTCTGTTCCTCGTCTGGCGTACTCCTCGGCTCAGATCACTCTCGGTGATCATCTATCCCGCCACACTCCTTGTGCTCGGGCTCGGTATCTACACCGGCCCTGAAGTCCAGATGCTGCCTCCTACATTCACCGGCGTGTGGCTGGTCTTGCACGTGTGCTTTTACTTCGTTGCGTTCGCAGCAGCTTTGATGTCCCTCGGCGCATCGGTCTTCTACGTGTTTCACAGCTCGGAATTCGTGCAGCGATTCACGCCGCCTTCGAGAGACGTACTCGATCGAGAGTCCTATCGATTCGCCGGGCTCACGTTCGCATTCTGGGGAATCGGCATGTTGACGGGCGCCATCTGGGCTTACTACTCCTGGGGGCGCTACTGGGGCTGGGATCCGGTCGAGACGTGGTCGCTCATTACCTGGTTCGTATACGGGATATACCTTCACCTAAGGCGATTCTTTGGCCTGAAGGGTCGATCGGCAGCTCTGCTGCTCACAATCGGTTTCGCCCTCGCTGTAGGCTCACTGTTCTTCACCTCCTTGCTCACCACGTCACTGCACTCTGAGTATTTCAACTAGGACCGCTCGTCGCGCGTGTCGTTGTCGGTGTCACTTCCAGGCGGTACACTACAAACAGGGCTTCGCCTTGCTCGTGGTTTCGGCATAATCGGTTGGACCAACACTACTTGTACGGGAGCCTCACATCTCGTCGCAGACAGGTATCCTCTTCGGAGGAAGCTGGAAACGGCGGTGCGGGCACCCACCTGCTTAGGCGGGGATTCACCGCGTCGTACCACGGCAAGGCGGGGTTCGTTATGGCGGGCGGGCGGAGGAAACAGAATGCGCAGACTAGTCGCAGCACTTGTAGTAGCACTGATGGTTATCTCACTCGCTGGATGTGGCGGCGGGGGAGATACGGAATCGTCCGGTGAGGTCACTGCCCAGACGCAGGCACCGCCTGCAAGCGGCGCAGCGGCGACCGATGAAGAAGCCACGCCGGACATGACCGCTCTTGAGGAACAGACATACGAACCGTTCCCCACGGATTCCGAGGTCATTACATCAGAACTCGCCGATCGTCTCGATACCGGTCAGCCAATGATCGTCTTCTTCTACGACAGCAATCAGAAGACGTCCGATGATCAGCGTGAGGAGATTGACACGGTTCTCAAGGATTACCGAGGACTCATTGAACTCGTTGCGTATGACGCCGGCACGTACGTGGTCATCTCCGACACGGGCAAGATCACAGTTTCACCTGATCTGCTTGAGGATGACACCGCAAACCGTGTTGCGCGCCTCATGTCCGAGGATTTTCTGGGGATTTCCTTCACGCCGTACCTGATCTTCGTCGACTCCGACGGGTACATCACCTACCGCTACCGTGGGTTCGTTGATAGTGAACTCATTGAGCGCCAGGTGCTGCGCGCGACCGAGTAGACGCGTCGCGCGTCGCGTGGACAGTCTGTTCGATGAATCTGCCAGTGAGGCCCTGAGAGCGGCTGCACCACTTGCTGCTCGTATGCGACCGCGCACGCTCGAAGAGTTCGTTGGGCAGGGTGCGGTCCTTGGCGAAGGTACCGCTCTGCGAGCGTCAATCGAGCAGGACCGTCTGCAGTCACTCATCCTCTACGGCCCGGCGGGGACCGGCAAGACATCGCTCGCGCGAATCATTGCCGGCATCACCAAGGCGCATTTTGCTGAGGTTTCGGCCGTCACGTCCGGCGTAAAGGAACTGCGTGCAGAGATAGAGGCGGCATCGTCGCGCCTCAAGCTCAACGCTCGTCGGACCATTCTCTTTGTCGACGAGATTCATCGGTTCTCAAAGTCTCAGCAGGACGCGCTGCTCCATGCGGTCGAAGACAACCTGGTCACGCTCGTGGGGGCCACCACGGAGAATCCCTTCTTCGAAGTGAACGCACCGCTCATTAGTCGTTCTCGCGTCATCGAGCTTGCGGCTCTGAGTGACGAGGAGATTCGGCGAATCGTTGGCAGGGCTGTCGAGGATGAGCGCGGTCTCGCGGGTCGGTACGCCTTGGATCAGGCCGCCGAGGATTTCATCGTCCTAACCGCAGGAGGCGATGCGCGCGTGGCGCTCACCACTCTGGAGCTCGCCGCAGGCGGATCTGTCGGAGAAGAGCGACCGATTCTCATCGACGAGCCCACCGTGCGCGATGTCACGCAGACCCGCTCCCTTCCGTATGACAAGGACGGGGACGTTCACTACGATGTGATCTCCGCGTTCATCAAATCAATGCGAGGGTCTGACCCGGACGCGGCCATCTACTGGCTGGCACGCATGATTCACGGGGGCGAGGACCCTAAATTCATCGCTCGCAGGATCCTGATATTTGCCTCCGAAGATGTTGGAAACGCTGATCCTCGTGCGCTACTGATCGCGCATGCGGCCGTGAAATCGGCCGAGTTCATTGGCTGGCCTGAGTGTCGCATCAATCTTGCGCAGGCAGCGGTCTACATGGCACTCGCTCCCAAATCGAATGCGGGCTACCTTGCGATCGACGCCGCACTTGCCGATGTGCGAAGCGGTCCGGCTCGACACGTTCCGGCTCACCTTCGAGATCGACACAGGCCTGGTGCCGAGGAGTACGGACCGTATCTCTACCCGCACGATCATCCTGGTCACTGGGTGGAGCAGCGCTATCTACCCGAGGGACTCGAGCATGATGTGTTCTTCGGTCCGGGAGAGCGGGGTTGGGAAGCCGAGCGAATGGCGCTTCTGAAGGCGCTTCGCGCCAAAGAGAGTGACTCCTGAGTATCTGTCGATGCCCGCGACCCTCTGCTACACTCAAATGACCTGTTCGCACTGCATGCGAGGTGGTTTTGGAAGTTCAGTCTGTATTGCTTGTTGTGCTTATCATCGCTGCGACCGCGGCCTGTATCGCTTTGGTCGTCGTGTTGCTCGATGTGCTCAAGACATCCCGATCGGCCCGACAGTTGATGGATGATGTCGATGAGCGATTGATGCCATTGTTGGAGAATGCGGAAGTGACGGTCAATGCCGTCAACGCCGAGCTCCTTAGAGTGGATGGAATCGTGACGCGCTTCGAAGAGGTGTCAGACACGGTGTCCTCGGCAACCAACGTGGTGCGAGAAGCCGCGAATGCCCCCTCGATTGCCGCGAGTGCGATTGGAACGACGTTGAGGCGGTTCATGCGTGGCGCCCGCGCCCGCTAGCCGCGCCTGACAAAGTACCTGGATGTTCGGAGGAATGATGTCCGCAGATCGTATTGTGCTCTCCGTGCCGTCACGAGCGGAGTATGCCAAGACCGTCAGAATGACGGCTGCAGCACTCGTGAGCCGGCTTGATATGACGTATGAAGATGTCGACGACGTGCGCATTGCCGCCGAGGAAGCATTTGTCTATGCGGTAGATCACGCTCATAACGATTCGGTGATCGATCTTGCGTTCACCGTTGCCGAAGACTCTTTCGAAGTCCGGGTTGCCCTGTCTGGTGAAGTGCGTGTCACCGACGAAGAAGCCGAGCGACGCGCGGCATACGCGACGTTCATCCTGCAGTCAGTCTGTGATCACTACGAGCTGTCTTCTGACGAGCAGGGTCCCTACCTGCGCTTGGTGAAGCGCATTTCTGTGGAGCTGCCTAATGCCGAGAGCTAGGAACTCTCAAAAGAAACAGTCACGTAAACTCTCCTGGGACAAGAAGTTGACCCGGGAACTGTTCGCGCGCTATCGCGATAACAATGATGAGGAGGCTCGCGACGAACTCATCACCATGTACTTGAACCTGGTGAAGTACCTTGCGAGCAGGTTCCGGAATCGCGGTGAGCCCATCGACGACCTGATCCAGGTCGGCACGATCGGTCTGATCAAGGCGATCGACAGATTCGACACGGGGCGTGAGGTCGAGTTCACCACGTACGCAACGCCTACCATCGTCGGGGAACTCAAGCGCCATTTCCGAGACAAAGGCTGGGCGATCAAAGTCCCGCGGCGTTTGCAGGAGCTATCCTTCAAGGTCAATAGGGCCATAGACGCATTGACGCAGCGACTGCAGCGCTCGCCAACGATTGCGGAGATCGCGACAGAACTCGGTGTCAGCACCGAGGAGGTTCTTGAGGCGATGGAGACGTCAGAGGCGTACAACTTCGTTTCACTTGAGAGTGATCGCGGTGACGGTTCGGACTCATTCAGCATTCTTGAATACATCGGAAAAGACGATCAACTCATGGCAACAGTCGAGGACCGAACGACTCTGTCGGCCGCACTGAAGTTCCTGACTCCGCAAGAGCAGAGGGTACTCTACCTTCGGTTCTTTGAAGGATTGACGCAGACTGAGATCGCTCGCAAACTCGATATCTCGCAGATGCAGGTGTCTCGACTGCTGCGCAAGACCCTCAAGGTGCTACGCGATAACATCGTGAGAGAGCCCTACTAGCAATGGATCAGCAATCAACACCAGGTGCACGGGAGCGCGTGCTTCGCGTTGGAATCGGGGCATGGACGACGATCGGCGTCGTGATTGTTGTTGCCGGGATTCTGTGGTTCCTGAATCTCATCTCGGCGGCTCTGACCCCGTTCATCATGGCGGGACTCTTGGTTCTTCTGCTGCGTCAACCTGTGCGAAAGCTGGCGGCTCGCGGCATGCCTCGCTCGCTTGCAGTGGTGATTTGGTACCTGGGTGGACTCGTCGTGCTCTCGGCGTTCAGCGCTTTCGTTGTCCCTGTGTTGGGAGATCAAATAGGGCAGTTCCTTGGAGACTTCCCCGGCTACTACGAGCGTGCCCAGGCATTCTCGCTTCAAATGCAGGACCGTCTGGCAGGTATCGTGATACCACAGTGGGCGCAACAAGCGCTCGACGATATCAGTTCTACGATCACTGCCCGGTTCGGTCAGTGGAGCGCGGCGCTCGCCAGTGGCCTAGTCTCAGCTGGCGGGGCGGCAGCCGGCTTTCTGTTCAATATCGTCTTCTCGCTTGTGATCGCATTCTGGATTCTGCGAGACATGCCGCGGATGCACACTGAAATCCTCACTCTTATCGGGGACCGGCGTCGCGAAGAAGCCGAGATGATCGGGAGCACAGTACTCCATGTGCTCGGCGGCTACATTCGCGGTCAGTTCATCGTGTCCCTCATGACGGGCACGTTGGTCGCCGTCTTCCTCGCGATCATCGGGGTGCCCTACGCACTCGTGCTCGGACTGATCGCTGGCGTTCTCAACGTCATCCCATACGTTGGCGCGCTCCTCGGCGGCCTGATTGCAGCTGTGGCTGCCGTGACAGTTGGTCCGTGGACGCCTGTTCTGGCGATCGTGGTGACGTTCGCTGCGCAGCAAATCACGGACCTCTTTGTTACTCCTCGAGTGATGTCTGAGCAAGTCGACCTTCACCCGTTGCTCGTGATATTCTCACTGCTCGTTGGCGGGGTCCTATTCGGTTTTGTCGGGCTGGTAGTTGCGATTCCTGTGGCGGCGATCATCAAGGGCGTGTTCGTGTACTACTACGAGAAGAACACGCAGCGTCCTCTTGGCACCGAGCAAGGGGTGTTGTTCCGCAAGAAGCCGACGCCGGCGGAGCAAGAAGCCGAGTCTGCCAAAGGGTCCGGCAACGAATCGTGCGACCTACCTGCCAAGGAGCGTGACTAAGTGAACTCCGCTGAGATCCGCGAGAGTTTCCTCTCGTATTTTGAGAGCAAAGGCGGCAAACGTCTGCCCAGCTCATCCCTGATACCCGATGACCCGTCTTTGCTGCTGACGACGGCGGGCATGGTTCAGTTCAAACCGGTGTTCTTGGGTGTGAAGGACCTCGGTTTCACGCGTGCGACAACCGTGCAGAAGTGTGTGCGCACGACTGACATCGATATCATTGGGACCACGGGCCGCCATCACAGCTTCTTCGAGATGCTTGGTAACTTCAGCTTTGGCGACTACTTCAAGTCAGAGGCATGTGCCTGGGCGCAAGAGTACTCCGTCGATGTTCTCGGTCTGGATCCTGACCGCATCTGGTATTCGATCTACGAGGACGACGATGAGTCCGAGGTCATCTGGCGCGATGAGGTGGGCGTTCCAGCTGATCGCATCGTTCGGATGGGGGCCAAAGACAACTTCTGGTCTGCCGGACCGACCGGACCATGCGGTCCGTGTTCCGAACTCTACTATGACCAGGGTCCCGAATTGGGCTGTGATTCGCCCGATTGTGCGCCCGGATGTGACTGCGACCGCTATCTCGAGTACTGGAACCTCGTGTTCATGCAGTACAACCGCGATGAGGATGGGGTCCTCACGCCTCTTCCAAAGCAGAATATCGACACTGGAATGGGCCTTGAGCGCATTGCGGCGATTCTTCAGGGCGTTGAGTCAAACTTTGAGACCGATGTTTTGCGCACGCTGATGGGCAAAGCCGAGGAACTCACGGGTGTCTCGTATGGCAGCGGTGAGAAGTCCGACATCAGCCTGCGCATCGTGGCCGATCATGCACGTGCGGTTACCTTCATGATCGCCGATGGCATTCTTCCCTCCAACGAGGGCCGCGGCTACGTACTGCGTCGTCTCCTACGACGCGCCGTCCGTCACGGCCGGTTGCTCGGTCGCACCGAGCCGTTCCTTCCCGCAATGATTGACCTGGTGATTGAGCAGATGGGCGATGCGTATCCCGAAACCGTCGAACACCATGACCTCATTTCACGCATCGTAGATGCCGAGGAGCAACGGTTCGGAACCACGCTCCGTCAAGGGTTGGTCTTCCTTGAAGAAGAGGTCGCTACCTTACTCCGTGAGGGCAAGACTGAGTTCGACGGAGTAAAGGCCTTCACCATGCACGATACATACGGATTCCCGTTCGAGTTGACTACCGAGATTCTCGCAGAGAAGAATCTCACCGTTGACTCCGCAGCGTTCACGCGCGAGATGGAAGCCCAACGAGATCGCGCACGTGCGGCCGTCAAGGATGAGTCGTGGAACACGTACGGCGGTGCCTTCAGTGACACGCTCTCGTCGGACGGTGAGACCGAGTTCGTCGGGTATGAGTCGGACGTGAGTGACGCCACAGTTGTCGCCATTATCCGTGACGGTGAGCAGAAGGTTTCTCTCGCCGAAGGTGAGACGGCGCAAATCGTGTTGAGCCGTACTCCGTTCTACGGCGAGCAGGGCGGGCAGGTAGGCGACACGGGTACGATCGCGAGTTCGGGAGGAGCGGTGTTTCGTGTTGATGACGCCGTTATTCCGCTCGCCGGGCTGGTTGCCCACAAGGGCGTCCTTGAGGCGGGGTCGCTTTCGGTAGGGGAGTCCATCACCGCATCAATCGATGTGTTGCGCCGCGAACGTATTCGACGCAATCATACGGCGACACACCTGTTGCATTGGGCGCTTCGTCTCGTGCTCGGGGAACACGTGAAGCAGTCGGGTTCTCATGTGGCTCCGGACCGACTTCGCTTTGACTTCACTCATTTCGAGGCACCCACCTCAGAGCAGCTCGCCAAGGTAGAGCGCATGGTGAACGCCAAGATCATGGAGCGACATCCGGTTCGTGCCTACGAGACCTCGTTGTCTTCGGCGCGTGAGGGCGGCGTGACTGCGCTCTTTGGTGAGAAGTACGGCGAATTCGTTCGAGTGTTGGAAATCGGTAACTTCAGCAAGGAGTTGTGCGGCGGCACGCATGTATCCCGTAGTACAGAGATCGGTTTCTTGAAGATCACCAGCGAGGGTAGTGTCGGGGCCAATACGCGACGCATGGAGGCAGTCACCTCCTTTGACGCCCTTGAGTGGGTGGAGCGGGAGGAGCGCGAGATCGATGAGACCGCCGCGGTGCTCAAGGTCGCGCGATTGGACATATCCGAGCGCGTAAGTTCACTCGTTGCACGCGTCAAAGAGCTTGAGTCGGCTGCCCAGGCGACCGCAGACAGTCTGTCTGAAACGAGCGTTATCGAGATTCTCGAGCACGTCGAAGATGTTGGGTATCCGATCCTGGTCGCACGCGTGCCGGACATGAAGGCCACGGGGTTGCGCACGATATCGGACAACTTCCGCGCTCGCATGAAGGGCGGAGCCGTTGTCTTGGCCGCCGTTGACCGTGAGAGCGGCAAGCCGATCCTCCTGGCTGCGGGTGGCGATGAAGCAGTTGCAGCCGGATTCAACGCAGGAACGTTGATAAAGACGATGGCACCGCACATCGGCGGCGGAGGCGGTGGCAGGCCCACGATGGCCCAGGCCGGTGGCAGTAATCCTGAGGGTATCGATGAAGCACTCAAGGCGGCACGCTCTCTGCTTGGGCTGACCTAGCAGGAGGCGCCGCTGTGCGAATGATCGGTCTCGACATTGGTGAGAAGCGTGTGGGTGTCGCGGTCTCGGACCCGACCGCCCGCGTCGCTACTCCGCTCAAAGTGCTCGACGTCATGCCTTCGGCTGATCTCAGTGCACTGCGCCGGATCGTCGAAGACTATGAGGCCGAGTTGCTTGTCGTGGGTTTGCCATTGACCATGGCAGGTGAAGAGGGCCCACAGGCTGTGCGGATTCGTGAGGCAGCCGCGGCTATCGGAACGGCTCTCGCGCTGCGGGTTGTGTTCCAAGATGAACGTCTCTCCTCGGCAGAGGCGAAACGGGTCATGACCGAGGCGGGATTGAACGAGAAGCAGAAACGGGGGTCGGTCGACATGGTCGCGGCTTCGATACTCCTGCAGGCGTACCTGGACGGCACCGGCCCCGAGCGAGACGGGATTATGCGGGATGACTGAGCAACGGAACCCATCGGGGCGGCGTCGTCGTCCCGCGTCATCGAAGCGTCGCGGCCGGGTGCAGGTTCTGCTTGGATGCGCCGGGGTACTCACATTGCTTGCTATCGCCCTTCTTGTCGGTGCGTGGTTTGTGTTGTATCAGTCACAAGCCGATGTCGAAGCCGGGCAACCGGTGCAACTCGAAGTCCCGACAGGCGCGTCCACGGCGGCAATCGCAGACATCCTTGTTGATTCCGGGGTCGTCTCGAATGCGAATATGTTCCGCATCCAGGCACGCTTGGCGGGCGCGGATGCGGATCTTAAGGCAGGTGTCTATGAGTTGACCACCGGCATGTCTTATGACGACGCCATCGCCGAACTCACTGCCGGTCCCGAGATCATCTACTCGACCGTGACGATTCCAGAGGGGTTCGTGATAGAGCAGATAGCGGAGCGGCTTGAGGAACAAGCCAACATCCCTGCCGAGGAGTTCCTTGCACTGGCCAAGACCGGTGGTGCCGAGGAATTCCCTGAGCATCCGTATCTGGCCGCAGGCTATCTGGGCTCCCTTGAAGGATATCTCTTTCCCAAGACATATCGTATCAAGGAGGGCGCGGGAGCGCGCGAGGTCATAGAGATGATGCTCGATCAATTCGACCGCGAGATCGCGGCCGTGAACATGGCTCCCGCTTCATCGCGGGAGATGAGTCTTCACGAGGTCATCACGCTCGCGTCAATGATCGAACGCGAGGCTCAGGTTGCTGCGGAACAAGTGCTCGTGTCCTCGGTCATTCACAACCGTATCGAGAAGGGTATGCGTCTCGAGATCGACGCTACGATCGAATACATACTCCCCGGAAACCGATTCCGGCTTCAAAACAGCGATCTGAGGATCGATAGTCCATACAATAGCTACATGTACGCGGGGCTCCCGCCGGGACCGATCGCTTCGCCCGGGATAGGAGCCATTCAGGCGGCGGTAAATCCCGCGGAGACCGACTATATCTACTACGTGCTGACTGACCCGGACGGATCTCACACCTTCACGGAGACGTGGGAGGAGTTCCTCACCGCCAAGCGCAAGTCGAAAGAGGTGTTCGGGCAGTAGCCATGGACACCACAGTTGACGCTATCCTGATCGAGGGAGCACGAAAGACCTACGCGCAGACACTTTGGGCTTTCGCCGATGACCTTCCTGCTGCTGTCGAGCAGGCCGATCTTGCATTGCAACCAAACGTGCTGTGGAGAGACGCAAGCGAGCAGCATGATTCCTATGCAGTTCTCTCCTCGCTCTACAAGAATGCAGGGTATGATGAGCGAGTCGCGTTCGTGCTGGCAGAGATAGAGCGTCTCGATGCTGAGATCGGCGATCGATTGCCGTCAAGCGAGCACGACCACGATGGTGATGGCCAACCCGATCATTAGGCGGCTATGAGTCTGTTCAGCCCTGATCTGTTTCACACAGATGTACATGCAATCGACCTTGAAGCGCTTCGTGCCTCAGGTGTCGATACGATACTGGTCGATCTCGACAACACCTTGCTGCCCCGGGACACCAACGAGGTGCCTGATTCACTGAGGGAGTGGGCTTGTGGGCTTGTGGATTCCGGTTTCAAGGTCTCCCTCGTCTCCAACAACTGGCACGAGCGGGTCAATGCTGTTGCCGAGGAGTTGGGCTTCAACCTCGTCGCCAAGGCGGTCAAGCCGTTCCCATTCGCATTCTTGATAGCGTTGCGTCGTCTCGGCTCGAAGCGACGCAACGCCGTGATGATCGGTGATCAGCTCTTCACCGACGTGCTTGGCGGCAATCTCTTGGGCATGAAGACCATACTTGTCGAACCCCTGTCGGCAACTGACCTGCCGCACACACTCATGCTGCGAAAGCTTGAGGCGTTGGTGCTGGCAGGTAGAACTCCACTACCGTAGACTTGATGCAGGTAAACTCACACAGGGCGGAGTCGACGTGACCTTGCGAATCAGCGGTCGCACAAAGCTCGCCGGTATCGTTGGAAAACCCATCGGTCACAGTCTCTCACCGGCAATGCACAATGCGGTCTACGAGGAACTTGAGCTCGATTGGGCGTACATTCCACTTCCGGTTGACGACGAGACTGATCTCATGCGGTTCCTTGGAGCCGCACGAGTTCTGCCATTCGTTGGATTCAACATCACCATGCCCTACAAGCAGGCGATGCTGTCGATGTGCGATGAAGTGGCGATGATGGCCCAGATGGCAGGTGCTGTTAATACGGTTCACGTGGTGGATGGTCGGTTCATCGGCTACAACACTGACGGACGCGGGCTGGTGGAGTCCCTCGAGACGGATGTTGGGTTCAACCCAGAGTCAAAGCATGTAACGATCGTGGGCGCGGGTGGCGCGGCAGGGGCCGCAGCCGTGTCCTTTATGCTTGGCAAAGTGTCGCATCTCACCATCGCCAACCGCAATATCGAGAAGGCGCAGGAGCTCGTTGCCAGACTGCAGGCGCACTCCAGGGGCACAGAGTTCACTGCAATCGAGTTGTTTGCCGCCGAGGAGCACATCCGTGCGTCACACCTCGTGGTGAATGCGACGCCTATCGGCATGCAGCCGGGCGACGGCAGTCCCGTTCCTCTCGAGTGGATACATGAGGATCAGGTTGTGTGCGACATGATCTACAAGCCCCAACCGACTGAGTTGTTGGTGGGCGCACAAGAGGTCGGCGCCACGCCCGTGGATGGTTTGGGAATGCTTGTCGCACAAGGCGCCATCGCTATCGATATCTGGAGTGATTCGGCTCAGATACGAACGCCGAGAGAGACCATGAGATCCGCCGCCGAACAGGCGATGCGTCGGATGCATACCGGGGAGGTTGACGGCTAGCCGTGAGCGCCGCGAGCGGTAAGCGGCTGGGCAAGATTCTCGTCCAGTCAGGCGTTATCACACAGGATCAACTTGATCAGGCGCTTGCCGAGGCAGGGGAGCGTTCGCTGCCCGCCGCCCTCGCGGAATTCGGATACGCCGATGAGATGAAGATCGCACAGGCGGTCGCCGATCAGATGGGTCTGGTCTTTGTTGACCTTGGTACATATGACATCGATCCGAATGCTGCTACGAACCTCTCCTCTGAACTAGCGCGTCGTTACACTGTGCTGCCGGTCAAGATTCAAGACGGCGAACTCGTTGTGGCAATGTCGGATCCGGCGAATATCTTCGCAATCGATGACCTCCGCATTGTCACCGGATACGAGATTCGACCAGTGGTCGCTGCCGAAAACGATCTGCTCGCAGCCATAGAGAAGTTCTCGGCATCCCAACAAAACGTTGGCGATATGGTGGACAATCTCGAGGATTCAATTGGAGCCGAAGAAGAGATTGACGAGGAGCTCGAAGACGGCGAATCTGACATCTCAAAGCTCATGAATCTCATTATCACCGAGGCGATTCGCCAGGGTGCTGGCGACATCTACATCGAGCCGTATGAGAAGGAAATGCGGGTCAGATATCGCATTGACGGCGTGTGCCAGGAGGTGTTCAAGAGCCCAAAGAGCAAACACCGACAGCTGATCAGCCGTCTCAAGATTTCGTCGGGAATGGATATTGCCGAGCGCAGACAGCCGCAAGACGGTCGGTTTGGCGTGGTGCTTGATGGAAAGTCTATCGACTTCCGAGTGGCAGTCTTGCCGATCGTGAACGGCGAGATGGCTGTTCTGCGACTCCTGCGCAAGGATTCAATCATGATGTCGCTCGAGGATCTTGGGTTCCTGGAGCAGCCACTCGAGCGGCTCATGGATTCGCTCTCGCTTCCGTACGGCGCAATCCTGGTGACCGGACCAACCGGATCAGGAAAATCGACCACGCTGTACGCAGCGATCAACAAGACGAACGACATCGGCACCAATCTCATTACTGTTGAGGATCCTGTTGAGTACCGTCTTGCCGGGTTGTCGCAGGTTCAGGTGCATGAACGAGCGGGACTCACATTCGCGGCGGCCCTCCGCTCGATTCTCCGCCAGGACCCCGACACGGTCATGATCGGAGAGATTCGAGACAAAGAGACAGGCACGATCGCTATCGAGGCAGCTCTGACTGGCCACCTCGTACTCTCCACGCTACACACGAACGACGCTCCCTCGGCAATCACCAGGCTGACCGAAATGGGCATTGAGCCGTTTCTCACGGCATCGGCGATCACGTGTGTACTCGCGCAGCGACTTGCCCGACGCCTGTGCAAGTCATGTAAAGAGGAGTATCTGCCCGAAGAGGACGCACTACGCAGGGTGGGATTCCCATTTGAGCCGGGACGGATTCCCAAGCTATACCGGGCAGTGGGCTGCAAGAAATGCAACGGAATCGGTTACAAGGGGCGCATGGGAGTTCACGAGGTCATGACTATGTCAGAGACGCTCGAGCGCATGGCGGTCGAGAATGCCTCCACCGATGAGGTCAAGCGGCAGGCGATCGCCGAGGGTATGAGAACGCTGAGGGATGACGGGTTTGCGAAGGTGCTTCTGGGTCAGACGTCGATCGAGGAGATTCTCCGCGTCGTAGTGTAGTCGTATGAGTGAGTTTGCCTGCGATATATCCGCAGGTAGGGGCGTTTCATTGGTTGTAAGCACCCTTCCTTCGTGAGAGACTAAAAAGGCCTGCCCGACGGGTGGGTCTAGTGCGTACGTCTGTAACGTTCGCCTGCCCGGCCTGGGAGGTGTCAAGGGAGTATGGCTGACAACGGCATTGGCGACTACTTCATCAGTGATATGGATGATGAGTTGCTTGATGAAGAAGATGAGCTCATAGCGGCACCTGTAGTGGTACCTGCGCCTGTTGCTGGGTCAGTCCCGGCATCGGCACCTGTGCCTCCAGCGCCGCAAGCACCCCCCACGCCTGCGGCGGCACCCGTACCGGCAGCGGCAGCCGTGGCGCATGAGACTCCTGTGGCCGCACGGCCGCAGACTACCGTGCGCCCACCAACTCGCGAAGAACGACTCGCCGCTGCGCTCGATGCGCTCATGGACGAGTCGCCGGACGTTCAGGCGGCAGCACTTGTGAGTATGGATGGATTTACCATGGCCTCAGCGATGCCAAAGGGCATGCAGGAGGACCGTGTAGGGGCGATGTCGGCGGCGATTCTTGGGCTCGGTGAGCGTGCCGCGACGGAACTCGGGCGAGGCCAGCTTACCCAGGTGTTCATCGAGGGTGACGATGGATATGTCGTCCTTATTGCAGCAGGTGCGCGCGCTGTGCTCACGACACTGGCCCATCCAGATTCCAAACTCGGGCTGGTCCTGTATGACATGAAGGCAACCGCAGCAGCAATCGCCGATATTCTCGGCTAGACGGGTCGCACTGATGTGCGTGAAGGGATCGAAGCTAGCCCATGGCCTTGCGTGGCAACCTTAAGGATTTCAGCCTTCCCGATGTCTTCCAGCTGGTTACTTTCAGCAAGAAGACGGGTGTGTTGCGCATTCGACGAGCCGACGACGCTTCGGGCAGTGTCTGGTTTCGCGATGGCGAGGTATTCTTCGCACAATCTAACTGGCATGGCGAACCGCTGGGCGAACGTCTGGTCCATGCGAACAGAATCACACCAAGCGCTCTTGCCAAAGCTCTTTCCACACGCGCGTCGGAGGGCGAGGCCGGTCGACGTCTCGGACAGATTCTGGTTGACGACGGATACATCACAGATAAGGTGCTGGAGACCTTCGTCCAGGAGCAGATTCAGGACACCATCTTTGATTTGATGCGCTGGGATGAAGGCGAGTTCGACTTCGAAGTCCTGCCCGACGTTGTCGATGAAGACATCGGTCTCTCCGTGTCGATCGAGAATGTGATCATGGAGGGCTCCCGTAGACTTGAGGAGTGGGCGCGGATCAAGAAGAAGATCCCGTCGATGGATATTGTGTTCAAGATGGCTACGGCTCCGGGAGAGGGCACATTCGAAATCTCACTCAAGCCGATCGAGTGGAACCTGCTGTTGCTTGTCGACGGCACGCGCAGCGTTGCGGGTCTTGCGAGCACCACAAACCGCACTGATTTCGAGGTCGCTCGCATCATGTACGGACTGTTCTCGGCGGGCCTGCTTGAGGTTGCTCAAGACGACGAGATTGAGCGTTTGCGCAGCGAGCGCGTTGAACAGCAGAAGATCGTCACGGAAATCAAGGCGGCGCAGGCGGCCAAGGAAGCTGAGGTCGCTCAGGAAGCTCTCGAGCGTGAGGCGGCTTTGGCCGCCAGTGCTGAAGCGCGTGTTACCAAAGAGGCCGACACTGAGAGTGCGTCCGAGCCCAAAGCCGAAGCGAGACCCGAGTCGGTGCCTCCCGAGGAACCCGCTATTCCGATCGAGCATCACGAGCCTTCGGAGATGCCGGAGTTCCTTTCTGGTGGAGCCGATTCTGCGACTGATCAGGATATGGCCGTCTTTGAGCAGATGATGGGTGCCGTTCTAGAAGCGCCGGCCGAGACTGAGCCAGCACCCGAACTCGAGCCCGAACTCGAGCCCGAACCGGAGCCGGAGCCCGAGCCCGAACCGGAGCCGGAGCCCGAGCCCGAGCCCGAGCCAGCACCAGAACCCGAGCCAGAGCCGG
>JAGXFU010000003.1 GCA_024637115.1 Actinomycetes bacterium | reverse complement strand
GGGCTACACGGTGTTCCGCGGGCAAAGTGCCGAGGATCTCCGACTCAGTCTCGCGTGTCTCGAGACACGCGCTGAGACGTCGCACGGTGGACTTGGAATCATGCTTCGCTATGCGTTCCGTCTGCCTCAGATTCGCAGGCAGCAGGCCTGGAATTGGGAACGCTGCAAGTCTCATCGCTAGCCACTCAGAGCGAGCTGATCTCTAGAGGTCCTCGCGAGCGGTACGAACTGCCTCGGCTAACACGCCCGCAATCGTCGGATCGTCTCCCCACGCACCCAGCGTGATCGTTGTGACCTGGTCTTGTACGCGCGCCTGCCGCACTGCGACTTGCAGGTCGATGAGGGTAGAAGCGCTCTCAAACGGGTCACATGCGGGCACGATCAATATGCGCCGGCACCCCAATGCTGCAAGATGGCGCACAGTTTCCGTGACGTCGGGCGCACGCCAGTCTTGGAAGCACAGCCTGATGTTCTGAGTGGGAATGCCTCGCTCCATCAGGAGAGTTCGAATGCGGTTGAGGAATGAGTTCTCCTGCACATCGAATGCGGCGTGCGTGCGCTCCCAGGGCTCGGGTTGGCCGTGGGCAACGAGTGCAACGCCCGTGAGGTCAGGGGCGTCACTGGCGGACCATACTCGCTCTACCACGTGCTCAACCAGACGATCGGCGCTCCAGAGCGGTGGCGTGTATGCAACGGTCACGCCGTGAGTCTCCGGGCGCAGCTGGTCGATCGCCGCTTTCGCACGGTCAATGGCGTACGATTCGCCCACAGTGACTGCGGCGACGATGATGGTGTCGCTGCTGCCGGCTGTGATGTCGCAAATAGCGCGGTCGAGCGTATCTCGGCCCATACATGAGGTGAATCTCACCGAGCTCACTGTGTCGTCGAGCAGGTCTTCAAGGCGTTCCGTGACGGCGAGCGCCTGCTTCATGGAAGGACTCGCTCCGCCGATTGCCCGATAGCGCGCCTTCTGGGCGGCGTACAAGAAGGGCATGATTCCCATGGTTGCCTCAGGCATTCCGGCTGCGGCGAGCCGTTCAAGCTCCGAGGTGATCGCTGAGAGGCGGTAATGCTCCGGCTCCACGATGGCGATGACTACCACAGCCGGGCGGGGGTCGATCGGATCCACCATTTCCGGGAGGGCACAGCGGCCTCGGGAGGACGAGAGTAGTGGAACCAGGGTTGAAGCGAGCGCGTATCCTCCTCCAAAAGACGCGAGCGACAGACCCACGGCAGCCACGACAAGGTCTGCGCGTTCGTAGGTCCCAATCACGCCAAGAAGGCCCCACGTACCTGCGAAGACCCCGCCCGCTCCAAGGAGGAAAGCCAGTGGCTCCTTGCTCTTGTTGACGGTGAGCAGACCAACCACCGCGACGCCGACAGCAAGCCCGCCCCCAAAGACGGCAATCCAGTGCGGAGTAGGGAGCACGGTGTTTCCTCTCAGTCGTTCAATGGAACAAGGATACCTGTAGGCGCGCACAAGCGCACAATTGACCTACAATACCCCTGGGGGTATAATCACTACCATTCTGATAATCATTAGGTTGATGACCGGATTAGGAGAATCGCATGAGTGCATACGTGAAGGAAGTATCCACTGCAGATTGGGACACCGAGGTTCTCGACGCTCCGGTGCCCGTAGTCGTCGATTTCTGGGCTCCGTGGTGTGGTCCGTGTCGGGTTGTTGCGCCCGAGGTCGAGAAGTTGGCAGAAAAGGCGGCTGGCACGACGCGCTTTGTTAAGCTCAATATCGACGAGAACCGCGACCTTGCCGTCAAGTACGGCGTAATGAGCATTCCAACGATCGCCAAGTTCGAACGCGGAACGCTTGTCTCACAGGTGGTTGGTGCCCGCAAGGCCGATGCACTCGCATCTGAGCTCGGCATATAGGACTGGTGTCCTTGCCTACATATGAGTTGACATGTCACGATTGCGGAGAGCGGTTTGATCGCTTCCTCATGAGGATGCTTCGCGACGAGGACAAAGTATGTCCATCGTGCGGAAGCCGCCACGTGAAGAGCGGCATTGGAGGAGGGTTCCTCGGCAGCGGTACGTCTTCGCAGGTATCAGCTGCGGCACCGTCGTGCGGTACTGGGGGATTCACCTGAGGCTAGCTTGTGTCCGGTCGGACACGGGAGGAGCGCCGGTGGACTACGCGTATAGGCGCGTCGGTACCAAAGACTTCACACAGACTATCGAAGCCGTGGAGGAAGCGGTACGACTCCACGGCTTTGTCGTGCAGCAGTTTCATGACATCCGTGCTCGTCTTACCGCAAAAGGCTTCCCGATTCGACCGCTCGTGATCTTCGAGATCGCTCCGGTCGAGGGCGCGGATGACGAGATGCTGAGCCTGCTGCTTCCGTGCAGGATCAACGTGTACCAAGAAGGGGATAGCGTGGTGGTCGCAGCGCTGAGACCAACGCTATTCAAGGCGGTGTTTCCCGAACACGAATTGGATGCCGTGGCCCAGAGGGTCGAGGCCGAGGTCATCGAGTTGGTGGACGCAGCCGTCGGCTAGGCGGACAACCGGCTACCTGACGCAGTTGGCGTACTTGAGGAACACCGCGATAGCTTCGTCGATGAGGTCGTCGCGCGATTGCGACGTGTCCTCGATCAAGCAGCCCTGCATCGAGTGTCCGAGCACCGCCAGACCGACATCTCCGAGCGTTGCGGTTGCGCGAGACAATTCTCGCAGAATGTCATCACAGCGGGTTCCGTCTTCGATGAGAATCTGGATCGCTCGCAGTTCGCCCTCAAGTCCATGGAGGTGCGTGAGCATCTCAGCCGAGTCTCCCGGAGCGATTTTGGACGGATCCGGTGAAGAGGTGGAGAGATTGCGGTATCGGATGAATACTTCGAACGCTTCTCGGATGAGATCCTCGTGGCTCTGATGGGTCCCGTCCGCAAGGCATGTTTTCATCGAGTAGCCGATGATGTGCATGCCCACTTGAGTTAGAGCAGACTTTGCCGCGAGAATCTGAGTGAGGACCGGCTCGCACTCTTTGCCGCTCTGTATCATTGTCTGAAGACCGCGGACTTGTCCTTCGAGTCGCTTGAGCCGGTTTACGATGCGGCGCTGTTCTGACTCTATGGCAATAGTGTGGGAAGAATCGGACATGCGAGCCTCCGAATACATGCGCTATCATTGAGCGTTGGTTCAGGACAATATACCCCCAGGGGGTATGATTGGCAAGCAAAGTAAGGGGGGCATGTCGAACGTGCACGCAGTGAACACATTCGCGGCGAGTGCGTTGAGGACTCAACGCATCCGTAGAGTCCTGTGGACGATCCTGGCACTCAATGTCGGCGTCGCTCTCGCAAAGCTCGGCTGGGGAGTCGTGTCGGGTTCAGTCGCGATGCAGGCCGACGGTTTCCATTCGCTGTTTGACGGAGCATCGAACGTAGTGGGCCTCTTTGGTGTTGGCATGGCATCAAGGCCGGCGGATCGTGATCATCCTTACGGACATGCAAAGTATGAGACCTACGCCTCGCTCGCGATCGGCGCCATGTTGGCGCTTGCGGCGTATAACGTGGGAAGCAACGCGATTCAGAATCTCATGGCGGGAGCCGAACCTCCCGAGGTCGGCGCTATGTCATTCACCATCATGCTCGTGACTCTCGGAATCAATTTTGCGATCACAACGTATGAGCGCATCGTCGGGCGGAAACTGAGCAGCGAAATCCTCGTTGCCGACGCTTCCCATACCGCGAGCGACGTGTGGGTGAGTATCGGCGTCATCGCAGGACTGATCGCTGTCAGAATGGGTTACCCGAAAGCTGATCCGATCATTGCGCTCATCGTGGCGTTCGCGATTGCCTTTACCGCATGGCGGGTGTTCCGTGAGGCAACAGCAACACTGTCCGATACCGCGCGCATTGCTCCCGCAGACGTCTGCATCGCCGCCCGAACGATCGACGGCGTCCTTGGCTGTCATCACGTGAGGACACGAGGCACCGAGGCGGAGGTCTACGTTGATCTTCACATCCAGGTCGATCCGGTTATGACTGTCAAAGCAGGCCACGACATCTGCATTGCTGTGGAGAACCACCTCTGCTCTGTCTTCGAGAGCGCGGTCGATGTCGTGGTTCATTTGGAGCCATTCGACCAGTACCAGGCGTCCAAGACTGCCGAGGAAGTCGATGCAGGACTTGCCTGAGCCAGAAGCAGAGACGTGGAAGGGATACGCGCTTGCAGCCACCGCTGCTGCCTTCTGGGCCACGGGGGGTCTCGTGGCGAAGTGGCTCTTTACCCCGCTGAATGAGGCCAGCGCTGCCTGGCCGTTCCCCCCGGCTGGGATTGATGTGGATCCGGTGGTTCTGTCGGGAGCCCGGGCGCTCACTGCGGCTGTGATCATGGTTGTCTATCTCCTGATCTCCCGACCGGAGAAGCTCCGGGTACGTCCCCGGGATTTCCCGTTTCTCGCCCTGTTCGGCGCGGGCGCGCTTGCGGGCGTTCATGTGAGCTACTTCAAGGCAATCTCCTACACGAATGTCGCAACAGCGATTCTTCTCGAGTATCTTGCCCCGGTGATCGTGCTCGTGTTTTCAGTGCTGTTCCTATCCGAGAAGCTGACATGGGAACTGCCGGTTGGCGTGATGTTCTCGGTCGGAGGTTGTGCGCTCGTGGTCGGCGCGGTCGGTGGGGATGGACTCGCGGTTTCGGTTCAAGGGGTGTGGTGGGGCCTTACGGCAGCAGGATTCTTTGCTCTGTATCAGCTCCTCGGCAAGTGGGCTGCGCCTCGCTTTTCACCATGGACCCTGCTCGCATATGGCTTTGCTGCGGCCACGGTGTTCTGGATCATCTACCTCCGAGGGTTCGCCGAGATCATCGATCTCATGTCTACGTTCGCCGGTGCGTCTGCGGTTGTCTACATTGCCGTGTTCTCCACGATCGTCCCGTTCGGGGCATCGCTTAAGGCGCTTCACTACATCGATGCCACCAAGGCGGTCGTTACCTCTACGCTTGAGCCCGCGATCGCTGGCGCCGCAGCATGGGTTCTGCTGGCTGAGAGTTTTGGCGCATGGCAGCTGGTCGGTGCGGGTATGGTCATCGTGGCGATCTTTGTAGTCCAACGGCCGGGACGCAAGGTCATGATGCTACCGCCCGGAACGTGAGATATGGCCCACCGCTCAAATACCCCTCATAAGTGGTATATATCTTGCTAGGGGCGCGCCCGCGTGGGTGCGCCGGCAGTCCGGATAGTCGGCTTGGGAGGTGGTCTGGTGGAACTCACGCAACGGCCTGACCTCAAGCAGAAGATAACGCTCTCTCCCCAGGTCTACCAGGGGTTGAGTATCCTTGCGATGCCGATTGCCGAGTTGGGGCAGCTGCTTGAAGCTGAGCTCCTTGAGAACCCGGTCCTTGAAGTCGAAGAGCCCGAGATCGATGATCCGATCGATGAGGAGTACGAGGAACGCAGCGAGTCAGAGGAAGAAGACCGCGCCTGGGATGATTGGCTCGACAACTATGATGAGATGGAGTCATCGGACACCTCAGCGCCACGAGATCCCAACGAAGAAGTGACCAATACCGAGGAGTTCGTTGGAGGCATCCAGACGTTTGATGACTACCTGTATCAGCAGGTCGGAATGCTCGACTTGTCCGCAGGGGTTGCGAAAGCCGCACGGGCGATCATCGGCTCGTTGGACCGGGACGGGTTCTTTAGAGGTTCGATGGTCGAGATTGCCGCTGTCGCCGATGTCTCGGAAGATGTGGTCCTCGAGGGCCTCAAAGCTGTCCAGCAGCTAGACCCGCCAGGTGTTGGGGCTCGCAACCTTGCTGAGGCACTGTGTATCCAGATGGAGCACCTTGGTCTGGATGAGCCGCTGCTTGATGTGATCGTGCGAGAGCATCTCGACGATGTAGCAGCAAGCCACTATCGGAAGATGTCTCGGGCGCTACACACCGAAGAAGACGAGATTCGTCGCGTCGTAGAGATTCTCCGTACGTTGAACCCGCGTCCGGCAGGTGCGTTCTCTCCCGGGCCGTCACCGGGCTACATCGTGCCAGACGTTACGCTCAGACGCTTTGACGACGAGTGGCTCATCATCCCCAACAATGAATCCGTTCCAACCCTTCGTGTCTCACCGCGCTATCGAGCGATGTTGCGCTCAGGTTCTGACGCAGATGATGAGACCCGGCGCTATCTCAAGGACAAGATACGTTCTGCCGAGAGTTTCATTCGCAACGTTGACCGTCGTAAGGATACCGTCACCCGCATTACCGAGATCATCTTGTCGGTACAAGATGAGTTCTTTGAAGACGGCAAGGGTGTATTGCGTCCGCTTCGATTGGAAGACGTCGCAGTGGAGATAGGCGTGCATCTGTCCACCGTGAGCCGAGGTGTAACAGGCAAGTACATGGCCACGCCGTATGGACTGTTCGAACTCAAGCACTTCTTCTCAGGCGGGTATCGAACCCGTGGTGGGATGGACGTGGCATCCACGAGTATCAAGCAACTTCTCAAAGAGATCGTGCGCGACGAGAATCAGGACAAGCCATACTCTGATCAGAAACTCGCGGAAATGCTCTCGGCCGAGGGCGTGACTGTCGCGAGGCGCACCGTGGCAAAGTATCGCGAGGAGTTGGGAATCGACCCTTCGTGGGCGCGGAGACGGCGATGAGAGAGGGCACGTCAACTCCCAACCTGGCCCAGGAAGAACACGGTCGGGCGGCCATCTATCGTGCTGTTGCGATCATTGCCGGCATGCTCGTTGCCGTGACGGCGCTACATCTCTACACGAATACTCTGGGTGGAAGCGCCGTGTGGCATCTTCTGTACAGACGGCTCTACTACGTACCCATTCTCTACGCTGCGTTTGTTTTTGGAAGACGAGGCGGAGCGCTCGCTGCTCTGGCGGCCTCGGTTCCATTTGCCATGCATGCTCATATGTCACTCGGTGGCTTGTTCGGAGAGCATCTCGACAACGGGCTTGAGATAGTCATGTACTTCGTTGTTGGCGTGCTCTTTGGTGCCCTCAGGGACATGGAGGAACGCAAGACGAGAGATCTACGTCAGGTGTCGGTGAGACTTGAGGACGCGTATCGCAAGTTGGAGGAGCGCGCGATCCAGCTCATCAATATCCAGGACTACACACAGTCCATTCTGAGATCCATCACCTCCGGAGTCCTTACGGTTGGCCCCGATGGCTCGGTGACCACCGTCAATCCGGCGGCGGAACGAATGCTGGGAATCTCGGAGTACGACATCGTGCCAAAGCCGATCGGTTCGATCTTTCGTGATGACGGCGGTCTGAGCGGAGATGTCGAGAAGGTGCTTTCCGGTAGGCTGCCGCTCACATTGCACGAACTCAAGTTGGTCACCCGGGGTGGCAAGACCGTCCATGTCCAGGCATCAACATCGCGCATGCGGGCGGTTGGTGGACGGATTTTGGGTGCAGTCGTCACGATTGAGGACGTCTCCGAGATCAAGGCGCTGACCGAGCAACTGATTCGTGCCGACAGGCTTGCTGCGATGGGGGAATTGACCGCCGGCGTGGCGCACGAGGTCAGGAATCCCCTCGGTATCATTCGGGCATCGGTTCAACTGCTTGAGGATGCCAACTGTGATCCGATACGCACTCATGAAGCGGCGGAGGTAATCAAGCAAGAGATCGATCGACTCGACAAGGTGATAAAGGCACTGCTTGATTTCGGTCGGCCGAGCAAGCCCACGTTCGTGCGAACCGACGTGGGCAGTGTGATTGAAGATGTGCTGCTCTTCACGTTGCGTTTTGCGCATCAATCCGACGTAGCCATCGAGCAGAAAGTAGCCAAGGATATTCCGCCGGTCATCGCCGATCCGGATCAACTCAAACAAGTGTTCTTGAACCTCGTGACAAACGCCGTTCAGTCGATGGAAGAGACGGGTGGCACGATTACGATTGGGACCGAGAGCGACGGTGACTTCGTTCATGTGTCAATCGAGGATACGGGACCCGGAATCCCCGCATCCAGTCTTGGGAAGGTCTTTGATCCGTTCTTCTCAACCAGGGATGCGGGTACCGGTTTGGGCCTGACGATCGTTCATCGAATCATCGACGAGCATGATGGGCATATCGAAGTAGGAAGCGGGTCCGACGGCACAGTCTTTCGTGTTTCGCTGCCAGTTGCGCTCGATGAATCGGAAGGAACCTGATGAGCGAGACAGTACTCATTGTCGATGACGAGAAGAACATGCGTTGGGTACTCAAGCAGGCGCTTGAGTCTGCTGAATTCGAGGTGATGGAGGCGGTTGACGGCAAGGAAGCCCTCGCCTCTATTGCGGAGCAGACTCCGGACATCATGGTCCTCGACCACAGGATGCCCGCGCCAGACGGTATGGAGGTGCTGCGTCGGGTGCGGGCTGACGGCGCCACCTTCCCTATCATTATGCTTACCGCTCACGGCAACGTGCAGACAGCGGTCGAGGCAATGAAGGCCGGGGCAACCGAGTACTTGACCAAGCCGTTCGATCTCGAAGAGCTCAAGATCGCTATCGATAAGGCTCTCAAGATGCGAAACCTTGCTGCAGAGGTGGAGCGACTTAGAGAGGAGCTCGACCGGGAGTACGACGTTGAGGGGATCATTGCGGCCGAGTCGGGCATGCTTGACGTCCTGGACAACGTTCGCAAGGTGGCACCAACCGTAGCCACGGTCATGCTGTACGGAGAGTCAGGCACTGGTAAGGAGCTCTTTGCCAGAGCGATACACGCGCTCTCAGAGAGATCGGATCAGCCCTTCATCTCGGTCAGTGCGGGCGCTCTCCCGGAAACCCTCCTTGAGAGCGAGTTGTTTGGCTACGAAAAGGGTGCATTCACCGGCGCTGTGAATGCGAAACCCGGACGTTTTGAGATGGCCAACGGGGGCACACTCTTCCTCGATGAGATAGGCGACGTATCGCCGGCAACGCAGGTGAAACTGCTGCGGGTCTTGCAGGAGCGTCGATTCGAGCGTTTGGGCGGCACACGTACGGTTGAAGTTGATGTGCGTGTTGTTGCGGCCACCAATCGCGACTTGCAGCAACTCATTGCTGAAGGTTCGTTTCGTGAGGATCTGTTCTACCGATTGAATGTCGTGCCTCTCTACATCCCGCCTCTGCGTCAGCGCGCTGACGATATTCCTCGATTGGTCGCTCACTTTCTTGAGAAGTACAAAGCGGGCAAGCGGACGCTCACCGATGAGGCCATGGAGGCGCTTGTGACCTACCAGTGGCCTGGCAACGTGCGGGAGTTGGAGAATACGATCGAGCGGATCATCATCCTCGCTCATGAAGACCTGATCGGGTTGATCGACCTGCCATCCGAGGTTCGACTCGGGGGCGCACTCTGCCAAACGACGGGTACCGGCATGATACTTCCTGATGACGGCTGCAGTCTTGAGGAAGTCGAACTCGATCTCGTTCGACAGGCGCTCGATCGAGCCGGTGGCGGGGTTCCCAAGGCGGCCAAGCTCCTGGGCCTCACAACCAAGACCCTCGAAGCTCGTATGACGCGGCTGGGACTATAGATCGTGGGCCCTCGGTAATCTCAGGATGGCCTGCTTTGCTCAGCGGGTGGTCGTTGGCACGCGCCTTGCAAAATGCGATGTGTGAAACCCATCTGATCTGGAGTACCGGTGAAGGGCAAGCGTCTTACGGGCACGACACGAACTCTCCTTGGCAGTCTTGCTGCAGGAGTCACTCTCTTTGGTGTGCTTGCATATCTCAACAAAGAGACCGGTCTCATGTCCTGTACGGCGACTTCCAGTCTCGGATGGACGGTTCCGCTCATTACAGGGTTGCTGATAGCGGGCGTGGTCGTGTTGCTATTGGGATCGCCACAAGAAGATGGTGATACCCCGGCGGATTTGAATTCCAGCACCTGTTCATCGTGTGGAAGTCCCATTATCGACGAGTGGCGTATGTGTCCTCACTGCGGTGAGCTGCTCGAGTGTGACGTGGCACTACCTCGGGGGAGCATGCTTCGATCCTGAAACGGACGCAGTATGACTGGGCGTGCGTGTTCAGACATGATATCGTTCAGCCGTGAACGTAGTACGGTGAAACTCACGAAGACCGCTCATCGATTTCTGTCTTGGAAGGAGTTCGCATGTCAGCAACAGAGGTCACGCTCAAGACGACAGGCATGCATTGCCGTTCCTGTTCAGCGATGGTCGACATGACGGTTGGCGAGCTCGGTGGCGTCGCATCGGTTTCAACCGATCACTCCACCGGAGATACAAAGGTGGCGTTTGACCCGGAGGTGGTGTCGATCGACGACATCATCGCCGCAATTCGTGGGGCTGGATATGACGCTGAGAACCCCGCATCCTGAGAGGATTACCGACACATGACCGAGGCCACATACACAACTTCGAGTCGCACAAAACTGATCCTTGTTGCCGCAGCCGTCGTGCTGGCGTTCTTTGCTGCATACGGGTTTGCAAGCGCGCGCACCCAGCCGTCGAGCGTCACCGTTGGTGATAGTGGTCTTCTGGGCGCAGCAGGCACCGAATACGACGTGTCATCGATCGCAGCGCAGTCCTCGGAATGTGGAGGCGACTGTTGCGGTTCCGCCACTGCTGAAGTGGTGGAGGGCAGCGCGGTCGTTGAAGGCGAAGTTCAGCGAATTGCTGTAGATGTCTCAGAGGGCTTCTTCAATCCAGGGGCTATTCGACTTGCCGCTGGAATTCCTGCGGTCATCACCTTTGGTGAAGGATCCGGCTGTATGGCAGAGGTCATGTTCAAGGATTTCGGAGTGTTCGAGAATCTTACTCAGGGCGGTGCGCTTGTTGAGATTCCAGCGCTCCAGCCCGGCGAATACGAATTCTCCTGTGGCATGGAAATGGTGTATGGCTCGCTGATTGTGGACTAGGCCACTCTACGTTGAGGACCTGCCGCTCGCGGCGTGCCCTGAGCTGCTGATTCGCTCTGCACTGCCCCGCTTCTTATTGCGCGGCTGACACGGGTATGAATTCATTTAAGGGAGGATTCCACGGATGGATACATCGATTGGTGCCATCGGAGCATTCGTAGCAGGAATCGTCTCCTTTCTGTCTCCGTGTGTCTTGCCGCTCGTTCCAGCGTATCTCTCGTTCATAACCGGCTATACGCCTGCTGAGCTCAACGAGGCAAAACCTGACATGCGTGCGGTTCTCTGGCCGAGCCTGCTGTTCGTATTGGGATTCTCCGTCGTCTTTGTCGGACTCGGAGCATCTGCATCTCTCCTTGGAGCAGTCCTCTCCGAGTATCGTCAGACGCTGATCCTTGTTGGCGGCGTGTTCGTGTTTGTCCTCGGCTTTTTCATGCTGGGAATCATCAAGCTTCCCTGGCTCTATGGCGAGGCGCGCTTCGAGATGGGGAAGGCGCGCACGTTTGGACGGGCGGCTGCATTCGTGATGGGTGCGGCATTCGCCTTCGGATGGACCCCCTGTGTGGGACCCATTCTGGGCTCCATTCTTGCGCTAGCGGGTTCAACGGGTAGTGCTGCATCCGGGGCGTTTCTACTCCTCATGTACTCACTGGGCCTTGGAGTGCCCTTCGTTTTGACGGCGCTTCTGTATGGGAAGCTGAGGCACACGCTGACATGGCTCAATCGTCACTCGCTCATTATCAATCGCGTTGCAGGACTGTTCCTCATGCTTGTTGGTGCGCTGATAATGACCGGTCGACTCACATATTTGGCCGCGTGGCTCACCCGGGTACTCCCGTCCGTGGAGCTCTAATCTGAGCTGATTGCCATTCTCGGGTCCCATATCCTCTTTGTCGTGCTCGGTGGCCTGCCGTACCATAGATGAAGACTGCTGGGATATCGATACTGGGCGGGGGGCTGGAGTGTGGCACGCGTCTCACGTGTAGACTCTCTCGCGTCGAGCATCACCATGTTGACCATCGTAGTTGTGATCATCTCGGTTACGGTTGTGAGTGTGGCGGCGCTCACGGGAGTCTTCAATCTCGCACAGGATCAAGTGACGGCCAGTCAGCACGCAGTGCGTCAGGTTATCTCCGCCGAAATAGACAATCGACTGGATGCGTCTGTTCGTGTCGTGAATCGAGCCTCTGAGAGCACGGTGGACTCGAGTACGGGCGCGGTGGATAGGGAGGCGCTCGCCGCGCACTTCGAATCGGGCATCGAGTACATCGATATGCTCGTTGTGGCAGAGCTGAATGGGGGAGCGGTCGGTACGTTTCCTCCGTTCGACGTGCCGGAGAATGTGTCCGATCTGATGCGGTCCGGCATTGGTGTCTCGGATACTCCAACCTTCTGGTACTCGGGCTCAGGAGCGCAGGCGGAGTTGTGGGTCGCTCGTTCGCTCGAAGGATTCGAGGGCCGGCTCTGCGTTTTGGCGCGCCTTCGGACCTCGTTCCTCACATTGCTTGTAGAGGAGTTCTCCATACCTGATTCCCGTGTGGTTGCGATATTGAATGAGTCTGATTCGATACTATTCGCGCCCCCGAATGAGGGCGGGCTGATACCTCTTGAGCTTAGCTATACACCGTCATCAGATAGAGAAGCTTCAGGCTCGCTTGAAGGAGAGAGCGTTTCCGGTGAGGTCGTATGGGGTCAGTACTCCGACCTTGGGGGACACCCTGGCCTTGATTGGCATGTGAGCGTGATCGAACCGCGTTCAGCGGTGCTCAATTCCACCAGGATGGCGCTTACACCGGCTGTTCTCGCTCTGCTGTTCAGTGGGCTCCTGTCGATTCTCCTGGTAACCGTATTCTCGAGAAGGCTGGTCAAGCCTCTACGCACCCTTGAAGCGCATGCGCTTGAGGCGGTGTCAGGGGCGTACGTCGATCCGATTCACTCTGATCGAGGTGACGAGGTCGGTCGGCTTGCCGATGCATTCAACGCTATCGCGCTTCGCCTCAATGCGTTGCAGGATCTCTCTCAGTTGCTTGCAAGCTCGTCGAGCGCCGATCAGGTTCTTGACGGGATTCTCTCCACGATGGGGCATATCGTCGGGTCATCGAACATCGAAGTGCTTCTCGTTGATGAGTTCCGCGCCAACTTGATTGTCGCGCGCTCTCGCGGACTGCTGGCAACAGAAGAGCGCGTGATTCCGCTCAGGCAGAAGACCTGGCTTGCCCAGGCATTGGAGGCAGACGCTCCGACTGCGTTCACCGGAAAGAGGTCGGAGCTCGGAGTGGGCATACCGGGAGTTGCCAGCGATGCGAGCGTATCCGGCCTCGTCACTCCCTTACGGGTTGGCACGCAGCCCCTTGGCCTGATCATCGTGGTGAACGAGGGAGTTCGAGAATTCACTGTTGCGGAGATGGAGATGATCAGAACCTTTTCTGCTCAGGCCGCTCTCGCAGTGCATAATGCTCGTCTGTTTGAGATCGAATCGGCATCGAGGCGCGAGGCCGAGGCGATGCGCACTGTGGCTGAGGTTCTTGCTAATCCTCTTGAGACAGAACGTGCCTTTGATGCTGTCATGCGCCTCGCTCAGCGTCTCTTTGACGTGCGGCAGGCAACGATTGCGTTCAGGGATCGCTCCACGCTTGGTATTGGACCGGCCGCCGATGTGCAGGCCGAACGTTCCCTCCTGCGGGCCTGGGATGCGGCTTGGTCACTTGGGGACGGCGATCTCGTGATGCGAGTGAGTCCCGGCGACCACCCGTCGATTGATCGATACTTGGATGGCATTCCGGCTGAGCAAGCGTTGTTCGTAACCGTTGTACGAGGAGGCAATCCCGAGGCTGTCGTCTCGCTCGCGACCGACCAACCGGATCGATCGTTCAGTGATCAGGAGCGTCGACTAGCCTATGCTCTGGGCAAACAATTGGCACTTGCTGTGGACAACTCTTTCCACTATGCAGAAGCTCGAACTCGCGCGGCTAATCTCGAAACCGTCTTTCGCATCAGTCAGGCAGTAAGCTCCTCACTTCAGATCAAGGTCGTGCTCAACCGAGTACTCGATGTGGTTCAAAAGATATTCGCCGCAGACACTGTCTCTCTTATGCAATATGACGAGGGCAACCGTAGAATCGAGACCGTCATGGCGCGCGGCGTTATCTCGCCGGAAATGCTGCACTTCTCATGTGTTCCGGGAGAGGATGTCCCCGGTACGGTCTTCAGTAGTGGTGATCCGCAGAAGATTGACGACATCACTGGTGCTGATACACCCCTTGCTGTCGCAGCCGGAGGTCAGGGTCTGCGCTCGATGCTCTCCGTGCCACTGATGGCACGAGGGCGCTCGATCGGCGTTCTGACAGTATTCGCGTCATCGCTACTGGCCTATTCGAATGAGGATATGGGGCTCCTCCATACCTTCGCGTCACAGGCGGCGCTCGCTATCGACACCGCAGACATGTACGGACGCGAGCACCATGTTGCGAGCGTCTTGCAGCACAGCATTCTTCCCAAGAATCTCCCTGATTATCCCGAGATAGAGTCAAGCAGCGTGTATTTGGCCGCTGGTGACGAGGCCGAGATTGGCGGCGACTACTTCGACCTGTTCAAAGACAACGCCGGACGGATATTCATGGCCATTGGAGACGTGTGCGGAAAAGGCGTCGAGGCGGCCACCAAGACATCGATGATCAAGTACATGGTTCGCGGACTTGTGGCCGCCGGTCTTGGTCCTGCAGCGGCAATGACACAGGTCAATCGCGCGGTTGCGGAGTCCGGATCGACCAGTGATATCGTCACGCTCTGGCTCGGTGTCATCGACCTCAAGGAACAGACACTCTGCTACGCCGATGGTGGTCATCCGCCAGCGATCGTGCGTCGTGGTGATGGGGCGGTCGAGCGTTTGGAGACGAC
The DNA here is from genome assembly GCA_024637115.1 of Actinomycetes bacterium. Taxonomy (GTDB): domain Bacteria; phylum Actinomycetota; class Coriobacteriia; order Anaerosomatales; family JAGXFU01; genus JAGXFU01. The sequence goes on along the minus strand of JAGXFU010000003.1, from coordinate 12,138 downwards.
CGGTGCTCTCCTCGGGGCTTTCCTTGAGGCAGAGTATGGTGAGATAGAACTATCCTTTGCTCCCGACGACATCGTTGTTCTCTATACGGATGGGGTAACAGAGGCACGGCGGGGGAATAAGTTCTTCGGTGAGGGACGCGTGCGTCGTGCCGTTGGCGCAGGTGGAACCGCCAATGAAGTTGTTGATCGTTTGTTGGGTGCTCTTGACCGATACGTTCCAGGAACGCTGCGCGATGACGCGGCCATTCTGGCTGTTCGGGTGAGAACGGCCGATGAGTAGTCGGTAGAATAGTGTTCAGTTGTCTTCTAGAGGTGCTTTGAGGTGCAGATGACGTACAACATCGAGCGTCATGACGCGGTTCGTGCTGCGGTCTTTCATGTCGACGGGGATATCGATATCGCGGTCGTACCTGATCTGCGCTCCGCTCTTGAATCCCTCGTGGATAGTGGGCTCGTCAACCTTGTCATTGATCTCACGGATGTAACGTATGCGGATTCGTCAGCCCTGGGTCTACTCGTGTGGCTTGATGGCTGTCTGCGTGAACGGGATGGAAGGATCGTATTGTCCGCGGCAAACAAGGATGTCGCTCGGATTCTCGAGATATCCGGCCTGGTCGCAGTAGCTCGAACCGTACGGTCTGCCGAAACGGTCGAAGAAGCACTCGATGGTCTTGAGGGATTCCGACATGACGCCGTGCTGCTGTGGAGGCAGGAACGGGAAATGCGCGCTGACGTCGAGATGCTCGCGCAGGTCAGAAGTGAGATGGTCGAGCTGATTGCTCCACTCGGATTCAGCGAGGCGAGTCTCTTTGACATCAAAGTCGCTCTGGGCGAAGCGCTTGCCAATGCCGTGCGGCATGGCTCACTTGGCGTGGAGAGTGATGTCGAGATCACGCTGGAGGCGTACGACGACAGGGTTGTCATTGCCATAAGGGACTTCGGGTGCGGTTTCGGTGGTGTCCATACCAGCAGTGGTGACCTGTACGCATCCAGCGGACGGGGCATACTGTTCATGCGCGCCCTGATGGATCACGTGGACTTTTCTCCGGGAGTCGACGGCGGTACCGTGGTGACGCTGGTTAAGCATCGACATACTGACGCGATCGGATAGGCGCCCTCAACCGCGCCTGGTTCGACGGAAGGGCACGCGCGCGTGGAGGATACAAAGAGAGTACTCATCTTCTCTGCATCGTTCGGAGGAGGACACCGATCTGCTGCAGAGTCGCTCAAACGCTACTACGAATCCCACTATCCCGATGAGACTGTCGTTCAGATCGTCGACTTCTTTGAAGAGTACGTTCCCAGTCTCAATGTGTTGGCGAAGTTCGCTTATCAACAGTCCGTGCAGTTCTTTCCTGCGGCATACGGAACGTTCTTTGAGCTTTCAAACAAGTTGCCCACCAACCCTGTGGTCCATGAGCTGAAGCTCATGGGCATGGCCCGCGCACAGGCGGCAATCGATGAGTTCCATCCTGACGCAGTCATCTCCACCTTTCCGGTTGCCGGAGGCGTTGTCGCGGAGATCAAGAAGGATCGTCCGCTCGTATCGGCCACGGTCATCACCGATTTCGGGGCTCATCGCAGCTGGGTTCATCCCGCCACCGACATCTACTTCGTGGCGTGCAAGGAGGTCCGTGAGGATCTTGTTGTTCGCGGAATCCCCTGGGACAGGGTCGTGGTCTCAGGAATACCCATCCATGAGAGATTTAGCGACGAGGTGGATCGGGCGTTATGTCGGTCTGAGTTCGGGCTTGCCGATCGCTTCACCGTATTGCTCACCTCTATTGCGGGCACACCCGGCGATGTGAAAGATCTGACCCGGGAGTTGCTTGCTCTGGGCGTGCAGGTGGCGGCGGTGGCCGGTCGAAGTGAGAGGCTGCGTAAGCGACTCGGCAGTCTGGAGAAAGAATCCGATCTGTTGACGGTATTCGGTTTTGTCGAGGATATGCATAGAATGATGAGGGCGGCCGATGTCCTTGTGGGAAAAGCGGGCGGACTCACCGTGTCGGAGTCGCTCGCGATGCGTCTGCCGCTGATTATCTACAACCCGGTTCCGGGCCAGGAGATCTATAATGTGGACTTCATAGTGAACTACGGCGCAGGACTGCTCGCGCGGGATGAAGAAGATGTAGTCGAGAAGGTGCGCTTCCTGGCTGGTCATCCAGACAGGCTTGCCCAGATGAAAGAAAATGCCGGACAGATCGGACGACCCGCTGCTGCGCAGGCTATTTGCGAACGCGTGCTGGCAGCGCTCCGGTGATAATCGTGTGGAGGTAGTTGTGGAGTTTCTAGATACGCTTCGTTCGCGTCATTCTATTCGATCGTTCTCAACCGAGGATGTGCCTCGAGAGGCGCTTGAGCGTATGTTTCGCGCTGCAGCGCTTGCGCCGTCGGCGATGAATGAGCAGCCATGGCAGTTCTATGTGGCCACCGGTGAGACGCGCCGTACCGTTCTCGAGACCATGGCGCAAAGCACCAATTACCTCGAGGAGTACCTTAACGTCCTTGGCAAGGCCGCAACAGAGGACCACCTTCGCTGGTACAGCGAGTTCGGTGGAGCACCCGTGATCATTGCGTGTACGATGCCTCATGCCGAGGATGAGTTCTCCGAACTCAATATGCATCTGGCGATCGGTGCGGCCATTCAGAACCTTCTGCTTGCTGCTGCCGACGATGGCGTCGGCACGTGCAATGTGACCTTCTCTTTCTGGGTACGCGATGAACTCTCACAGGTCTTTGGAATCCCCGACGACCGTGTCATTGTCGCGCTCGTTGTAGCTGGCTATCCGGCTGAAGATCCCCCGATTGCTCCGCCTCACAGTGCGGATGTCGCGGTCTACCGCGATTAGTTGATGCATTCAGCCGTCTTCTTTGATGTGGGCAACACGCTCGTGTTTCCCTTTCCGAGCGTCCCCGAAGTGTGCCGCGAGGTTCTTGCCGCTGCGGGTCACAAAACCGATCTTGCGGCCATTGATGCGCTCATGCCGATCGTGGACGCGTATTACGAGGATCGTTACCGCGAAGACGATACCTTCTGGACCGACGAGGGCGAGACGTCCGGTGTATGGGTCGGAATGTATTCGCTGCTCTGTCGCAGACTCGGGATTGACGAGGGGGCAGAAGTGCTCGCTCGACGCGTCTACGATGAGTTTGGAGACCCGGGTAGGTGGCGGGCCTATGACGATGTGCTTCCCGCGCTGACCCGTCTGAAGGCAGCCGGCATCAAGACGGGAATCATCTCCAATTGGGACACTCGGCTCGTGAAAGTGCTCGAGGGCCTAGGACTATCCGCACACCTTGACACGGTGATCTCCTCGGCAGATGTGGCTCTGAGAAAGCCGGATCCCCGTATTTTTGAGCTTGCGTGCGCACGCCTTGAGGTATCGCCGGGCGATGCGGTTCATGTTGGAGATCATCACTATGCTGATATTGTTGGCGCAACTGCGGTGGGCATGACTGCGGTGTTGATCGACAGGCATAATGGTGGGATAGCCGACGGCGCGATCACAACGCTCGACGATCTCGAACGCACGTTGGGCTGGGAGAGTGAGTAGTCCATGGTGATGATGCGGCGACTCGCATGGGTTGCGGGAGTGGCGGCACTGGCCGTGTGTCTCGGCTCAGCGTACGGAGCGTATGTACTTGCGGGATTCTCCTGGGAGCAGGTCGTCTCATATGAGTCGCCGTATGCCGATTTCAATCGAGACGAGTACCTGAAGTCGGTTGTTCCGGCGGCCAATGAGACATCGGAGACCCCGCGTGTGGTGATGGTGTTGATCGACGGTCTTACGCTCGATGCCTCGCGTGACTATATGACCGCGCTCAATACGGTGCGGCAGTATGGCGCCGATCTTGTTGCGGTGACACCTCAGCCGTCCCTGTCGTATCCCACGTGGACGAATGTCGTGAGTGGTGCACCGCCGGAAATCAGCGGCGTGACCACGAATTGGTTTGAGGGACCGGTCGCTGTTCAGACTATCTTTGACGTCATGGCCTCCCGGCGGTGTGTGGTTTCGGCCACCCGGGACTTCCAGGATCTCTACGATGTGCAAGCGGTCGTCGCCGACTCATATCTTGAGCCCTGGGATGACACGCGATACCTGAGCGGCATTCTTGTTGATGAGGCGCTTGCAATGGCCGAGACGGAATCGCCGGCGCTGACGTTCGTCTATCTCCCCGATGCAGATGAGATCGCCCACACATACGGACCTGAGTCACCTGAGTATCAGGAAGTCGTTTCCCAGATCGATCGGGATCTGTCCCGCTTGATCGACGGCATGCAAGACGGCCGGACGATGTTCGTGGTCACCGCAGATCACGGACATGTTCGTGGTGGCGGACATGGCGGATTCGAGCCTGAGACGACCCGCGTTCCTGCGGTGTTCTTTGGGCCGGGAACGAGATTCGAGCAGGAAGACATCTCTCAGTCGGATATTGCGCCCACAATCGCCGCGTTCTTGGGAGCCGACGTTCCCGCGCAGTCGCTTGGCCGAGTGCGCGAGGACATCGTGAACGTGACCCCCGAGGCGTTGGAATCAGCCCAGCGGTCGTACCGAGACTTTGCAGAGCGCTATGCGATCTCGCTTGATGGGAGCGCCGCGACCATTGGTGGAGCGGCCACCTATGACGCGATCGACCAAGCGCTGGCGGAGGTGCGTAGCAGCCGCATCGAAGAGGATCAGGCGAGTCGCCTGCCGGTGGCGCTTCTGGCCGTTGGAGTGGCGCTTGCCGCGCTGGCATTGGTGGCGGCCGCATCATGGCGCGCGTTTACCGCCGCGATGATGGGTACGATCGCATACTATGCCGTCTACAACGGGCTGTACTTCATAGTGCACGGGCACAAGTGGTCGCTCGCTGCTTTCAATACGGAGAAGTTCGTTGAAGGCTTTTTCAATCTACGAATGGCCGAAGCGGCTGCGGCCGGTCTGGTCGCGGTCATGGTTGCCGGGCTTGTCTATCCGCTACTGCGACGCGCTCCCAAGGGGCCCCGAAAGACGTATCTCGGCGGCTGGTTGTCTCTTGGACCGGCAACGATCTTGGCGATTCAAGCAACGCTCGTGATGCAGGTGGCCTGGTTCATCTGGGCGTATGGCGCCGATGTCACGTGGCGACTGCCTGACTTCACGTGGGCCTTCAAGTACGACCTGGACCTGATTCAGATCACCGCTCTCGGGGCTGCGGCGGTTCTCGCGCCGTTGGTCACGTATCTCGTGGGGCGGTATCATCCGATGGTGCGACGCACCCAGCAGTAGAGCGATTGAGGAGTCTACCCGTGGCGTTCAAGGATATTCGCGACTTCATGTCGCTGCTCGAAAGCAAGGGACAGCTCACCCGTATCACTGCGGAGGTCGATCCGTATCTCGAGATCGGGGAGATCACCGATCGAGTGAGCAAACAGGTTGGCCCGGCGCTCCTCTTTGAGAATCCGATCAATCGTGCCACTGGCGAGAAGTACGCCATGCCCGTGGCGATCAATCTGATGGGAAGCTACGACCGGATGGCCTGGGCTCTCGGCGTTGACGCGGAGACAGGCACCTGGAAAGACCTCGATGCGGTGGGCCGCCGTCTTATGGACATGCTCCCCCTCGACATGCCCGCGTCGATGAAGGGTAAGCTCGACGTCCTTATGGGTCTCAAGGACCTCGCCGGCGCAGGTGCCAAGGAAGTGAAGAAGGCACCGTGCCAGGAGGTTGTGCTGCGCGGCGACGATGTGGATCTCTCCAAGCTGCCGGTGCTTACGACCTGGCCCGAAGATGGAGGTCCGTTTGTGACCTTGCCGCTTGCCGTCACGAGCAATCTCAAAGGGCGCATGAATGTCGGTATGTACCGCCTGCAGGTCTTTAGCAAGAACACCACGGGCCTCCATATTCACGAGCACCACGACGGGGCTAAGAACCTTCGCGAATGGAAAGCCGCTGGACACGATCGCGTGCCCGTCTCTGTTGCGCTTGGGGCAGATCCGACCACGATCTTCTCCGCCACTGCGCCGGTTCCGCCCATGATCGATGAGTACCTGTTCAGTGGGATCGTCTCGGGGCAGAGCGTCGAGGTCGTCAAGTGCGTCACGAACGACCTTCTCGTGCCCGCCCACGCAGAGATCGTACTTGAGGGTTGGTGCGATCCCGACGAGCTGCAGTGGGAGGGTCCGTTCGGGGATCACACGGGCTACTACTCGCTCGCTGATAACTTCCCGGTGTTCCACGTCGAGGCGATCACCATGCGCCGCGATCCGATCTATCCGGCCACGATCGTTGGGCAGCCTCCCATGGAGGACTGCTACCTGGGCAAGGCGACAGAACGACTGTTCCTGCCCGTTATTCGGGCGATGATGCCCGAGGTCATCGATTACGATCTTCCGCTCGAAGGTGTGTTTCATAACTGTGCGATCTTCCAGATCAAGAAGGAGTTCGCCGGTCAGGCGCAGCGTGTCATGAACTTCGCCTGGTCGATGGGGCAGATGATGTTCACCAAGTACGTCATCGTCGTCGATCAGGATGTGGACTGTCACGACTACTCTGAGGTGGCATGGCGTTGCTTCAACAACGTTGACCCAAGTCGCGATCTTCTCATCACCAAGGGGCCCCTCGATCGCCTCGACCACACGAGCAACTATGAAAGCTTTGGCTATAAGATGGGCATCGACGCGACCAAACCTCTGCCCAATGAGGGGCACACGCGTGAATGGCCTGAGCCCATGGTCATGACTAACGAGGTCAAAGCCCGGGTCGATGCGATGTGGAACGAGCTCGGCTTGTGAGCAAGGCCGCCGAGAAGTTTCGTATCTTCCTCGAACTCGTCAAATTCGAGCACTCCATCTTTGCACTCCCGTACGCCTATATCGGCGCACTCTACGGAGCTGCAGTGCTCGCAAACGAGTGGCCCAAGCTGTCCGACCTTCTGTGGATCACCGTGGTGATGGTTGGTGCACGTGCCTTCGCCTTCGTGGTGAACCGCGCGGTGGACAAGGAGATCGACGCGCGCAATCCGCGAACCGCCGGACGGGCGATTCCAGCGGGATTGATCAAGGCCTGGGAGCTCTGGCTCTTCTCGGCAGTCATGCTCGGAGCCTACCTGTTCGGTGTATGGCAGCTGGCGCCCGTTACGCGCCTTCTCTGGCCGATACCGCTTGCCGCATTCATGATCTATCCCTATACGAAGCGCTTCACGCCGCTGTGTCACTACTGGTTGGGTCTGTGTCTGGGCCTTGCCCCGGTGGGGGGCTGGGTCGCCGTGGGCGCGCCGATCGGTCACCTGTCGCCTTGGGTACTCGGTGGTGCCGTCTTGCTGTGGACGGCTGGATTCGACATCATCTACGCCACCCAGGACGTGGAGTGTGACCAACGCGACGATGTGCACTCCATGCCGGCAGATCTCGGCATTCCCCGCGCGCTCGTCCAGACACGCATCTCGCACGTTCTCACGGTCATTCTGCTCGCGTACGGTGGCTACGTGGCGGGTGCGGGTTGGGCATGGTTCCTTGGCGTTGGAGTGGCTGGAGCGCTTCTGTGGTATGAGAACAACATCGTGAAGGCCACTGACCTCACAAAGGTCAATGCGGCCTTCTTCACCGTAAATGGCGTGATTGCAGTGATCGTATTCGTCGGCGCGCTTGTCGACCGACTGCTTGCCTGAAGGAGGGACACGTATGGGACGTTACACCGTCGTTATCACCGGGGCTTCCGGTAGTGCATATGGCCTGAGACTGGTGGAACAGTTGCTCGTGGGCGGTCACGATGTGACGCTCACCATGACCGAGGCAGGCCGCGAGGTCGCCGGTTACGAGCTCGGCTTTGATCTACCTGCCGAGGAGCCCGCCCGTGCCGTTACGCGCTTCCTGGAGCTCACGCAGGAGGTCAAGTTGCGCTACGCCTGTTGTGCCGATCTATTCGATCCGATTGCCAGCGGCTCGCATCCTGTGGACGCAACGATCGTCTGCCCGGCGAGCATGGGCTTTTGCGCGAGCGTTGCAAACGGCCTCGCTTCGAATCTGCCGGAGCGTGCGGCAGACGTGATGCTCAAAGAGCGCAAGCCGCTCGTGATGGTGCCCCGCGAAACCCCTTTGTCGCTCGTTCACCTTCGCAACTTGACCGCTCTTGCCGAATCCGGCGCGATTATCGTCCCGGCGATGCCTGCGTTCTATCAGCGGCCCGAGACACTGGATGATGCGGTGAACTTTGTGGTCGGCAAAATACTTGACGTACTGAGCATCGATCACGAGTTGTTTGAGCGGTGGGGTTCGTGAACGAAGCGGACCAGAATGAATCATCTGTCCGCAGGGACGTGAAGCGCGCGGGTAGCAATCCCGCACGACGCATGGCTGCATGGACCCGCTACGTTGTGATCCTGCCTGTGCTTGGACTGCTCGTGGGCGCTGTGACGCTCTTTGTCATGGCGTCGGTAGAGAGCGTTCAAGTGGTACTTCATGTAGTCGGTGGTGAGGCAGGGGAGAAGCAGGCCGTACTCGATTTCATCGAACTCGCCGATGTCTACCTGCTTGCCACGGTGCTGTACATCATGTCTCTCGGGTTGTTCGAGCTCTTTATCGATGACTCTTTGCCGCTTCCTGAGTGGCTTGAGATCCACACGCTCGATGATCTGAAAGAGAAGCTCATCGGAGTGGTGATCGTGGTGCTGGCCGTGACCTTCCTAGGTCAGGCAGTGAAAGGTGCGGAGCCATTGGAACTCGCCTATATGGGTGGCGGTACAGCGCTGGTGATCGCTGCGCTCTCATACTTCCTTAAACGAGGCCAAGGCAAGCACTAGCTCGATCACGTTGTCCGTTCGCTTGACGTATTCGCGCAGGCGGCAGGATAATACATAGCAGGGTCAACTGAATAGCACCACACATCACACCAGCAGTCGTAGTCACAGTCGTAGTAGGAGGTACCAGCATGACCCTTTCGCAAGCGCGCAAGCGCTATCCTCTCGTACCCGATGAGATTATTCGTTGGGCGCTCGAGAACATCTCGGATCCCACTGACCAGCAGAAGGGTCTGTTCCGTCTTGAACAGGCCAAACAGATCCAGGTCAAGTACGCGAGCTAGGATCCAAAGGTACTGAAACTGCCCGGGCGGGGGAACCCAGCCCGGTCCTCGGTATACTCGGGAAGGGGTGCCGGCCCCGTACAGCATGACGCCGAGACGAACTGCCGAGGAGTACGCAAAGGGCCGCTCTCTTGTCGAGAGCGGCCCTTTCGATTCTTTGGAGGCGACGCCCGGATTCGAACCGGGGATGAGGGCTTTGCAGGCCCCTGCCTTACCACTTGGCCACGTCGCCATCTGGTGCGCCATGTAGCGCGTATCAATAAAAGAAGGCCGACCACCCGGGCCCATCGAGCTGCCCTTTGGGCCGACCTCCGAACTAACATTGGAGCGGACGAAGGGATTCGAACCCTCGACCCCCACCTTGGCAAGGTGATGTTCTACCACTGAACTACGTCCGCGCGAGGGGTAGTCTACCGTGATGTAACGACGGATGCAACTACCTGCGGTGTCAACATCTTGTTGTAGGTGCCGACACCGGCAATCGATCTTCATTTCAGACAAGAATCAGCACAATGGGGTGGCGCAATCGCCCAATACTGATACAATATCGCTCGCTGCTCTTTGAAGCACACATATGGGCGATTAACTCAGCGGTAGAGTGCCACCTCGACACGGTGGAAGTCACTGGTTCAAATCCAGTATCGCCCACCATAAATGCAAAAACGCTCCTTTCGCGTCCTTTTCGAGGACATGGAAGGGGCGTTTGTACTGGTAGGAGGCTATGTGGCGGTCATCTACCTCAAGGTTCAAAAGTAGCGTGTCGAGCAGGTCACGCTTTCCCTGCGTATCAGCGGCTGCGAACCGCTCTCTAGCCCCCACGACTTGCTTGATACGTGCCTCTACCAGCGGAGTCTTCACAAAGTCAGACTTCTGAAGGTTCGAAAGTGAAAGTTCTAAAGTGCGGACCTCTGATTGCAGCTCATCGGCCTTTTGGGTGTAGGTTTCGGCTGGGACCATCCCGTCGAGGTAGGTATCAAGGAGTTGGGAAGACCTCGCTTTGAGGGCCTCGATGCGGGCTGCGAGCGTCTTGCGTTTGCCTTGGAACTCCTCGGCGGCTCGGGAGTCGAGGCGGAGGGAATCGGCAATGAGGGCGGCGGCTGTCTCGGGTCCGACCTCGATGCGGGAGAGCACCTCTTCGACTTCAGCGAAGAGCGCCTCCTCGCGTGCGTAGCGGCTCTGAGAGCACTCTCCCTTGCCGTGGGTGCATCGGTAGTAGACATGCCCCTTGTGGCGCTCTGCGGTCACCTTGCAGCCGCACTCTGCACACACCAGCCAGTCGCGAAGGGCGAAGACGTTGCGAGTGCTCGACTTCATGCCATTCCGTTTCGGCTCGAAGGTGGCCTGTACCGTGTCGAAGAGCGCGACCGATACGAGTGCGGGGTGAGTGCCCGGGTAGATGACTCCCTTGTGACGGATGAGTCCGGCATAGATGGGGTTGCGCAGCATGTTGTGGACAAGGGAGGGGGAGCGCCTGCGGCCCCCTTTAGCGGTGAAGCCGCGCTCGAAGAGTTCCTGTGCGAGTTGCTTGATAGATACCGAGCCTGTCGCGTAGCGCTCAAAAGCGTAGCGGACGTGTGGGGCGTTTCGTGTGTCGATGACAAGCGAGCGGGTGTTCTTGTCGTTGAGATATCCGGCAGGGGCGCGGTGAGGCCAGCCACCTTGAGCGACCTTCTCGTCCATGCCCTTCTTGACCTCTTCGCGCAGGTTCGTGAGGTAGAACTTGGACTGGGCAAGGGTCACGTCTGAGACGAACTCGCCTTGAGGAGTGTCGGGAAGGTCCCCGATGACGTAGCGGGGGCGGATGCCGAGGTCTTCTTGAAGCGTGATCTGATCGCGGAAGTTGCGATAGAGGCGGTCTTGCTTGTGAGCCACCACCACCGTGACTCCGGCATTGGCCTTGAGGTAGTCGCACATGGCGGTGAACTGGGTACGTCCTGCCTTGCCTGCTGACTCCGCTTCAATGAACTCCGCCACAGGAGTGAGTCCCTGGTCGATGCAGAAGGCGCGTATGGCCTTGGTCTGCGCTGGGATGGAGTAACCCTCGGCCTGTTGTTCTTTGGTGCTCACACGGGCGTAGATGACGCAGCGCATGCGTTCCTCCCCAGACAGTGTGACGACTGCTCTGGTCCACATCATACGGACTAGAAGCGCGTCCATGAGGAAACTCGCCTTTGACGTGGTGTTTCACCGAGTCGTGACAGACACCGATGCAGATAGAATGTCCCGTGTTACAAGGGGGGACACTGAGCGGATGGGGGATTTGAGGGGCCTCTGTTAGAAGTGTCGGCCCTGCCCGGATGCAATATACGGACTGCATGTTATAGGCGGCAGTCCGAGCACGATTTGTAATTAGAGTACCCCATGTTATAGGCGGGGGTACTCCAAGAGCACACCTGACCACAGGCCCTCTATCGGACCTCTCTTGAGGAGGTCCTTAGCCGAGGACCCGATGGACAGCTGCCACACCGTACCTGCGTGGCGCGCGCCTGACCTCAGCGCCCACAGGGGCGCATCCGCGCCGCCTGAGGGCGCGCTGAGGGGCAGGCATAGTGCGCGCACACGCGAGGTCCCCAAGTCTGTATAATCCTGCTATCCGTAGTGTTATGCGGACTGGATAAGCATTGTTCGCCCGACAGGCCGCAGGCTCGGGACATCGGCGCGGACAGATAAGACCCAAGTTCGCCATGGTGCGCCAACCGCAGGAGCGCGCATCGACACTCATCGCGGTGCACCTCGTCGGCCGCCACGCGTGCTTCGTGTTTCGCATGGATATGCCTGATCCGGACCGCTCCCATCCGCACGCACCCGCCGCGTCTGAATTGTGACCGCGCGCCCGCGACTCTGTGATGCGCGCACCGGCTCTCACAGGCGGCAAGAAGATCCCCGCTCGCCGGCTGCCCCGCGCCCCCGCCCGCCCCCCGTCGCAGACAGGCGATCGAGACCGGCAAGGAGAGCTTCGGCAGTGAAGCGCGTGAGGGCGCGAGCAGACCGGATCCGGCCTGGTCGCGGGTTTGTGGCCTGCTGTGCGAACAAGCGCGTCAACCCGACGCCTTGCGGCGCGGGCGCGCTTCGCGCGGTACACTCGTGGGGCGCG
>JAGXFU010000014.1:2500-75391 GCA_024637115.1 Actinomycetes bacterium | reverse complement strand
GTCAGAGACTACACGCTGATGACCGTGGGCATCCTGCTGGTGGCATGGGGCCTCGATGCGTTTCTGATACCCAACAAGATCGCCGCAGGTGGGGTGTCCGGTCTTGCAACGGTGTTCTATCACCTCGCCCTACAGTACGATCTCAACCTGCCGGTTGGTATTCAAATGCTCGTGATGAATATCGGTCTGCTGGCTGTCGCTCTGCGAGCTCGCGGATGGCGCTACGCCGCAAGGACGATTTACGGTATCGTGGCCCTCTCCGTGGCGATCGACTTCCTGGCTCCCTACGTAAGTGCGCTCGCGTCCGACGACCTGTTGCTGGCGTCCTTGTACGGCGGTGCCGTTGTGGGCCTCGGCCTCGGCCTCGTCTTCAAAGCCGGCAGCAACACAGGCGGCAGCGATCTGATCGCGCAGTTGATCTCAAGCAAGGTGGCACTCGGCCTCGGCCAACTCACCCTGATTATCGATGCGGCAGTCACCCTTGTTGCGGCAGTTGTATTCGGACCTGAGCTTGCCTTGTATGGTGCAGTGGCCATATTCGTGGCCGGGGGAGTCATTGATCTTGTATTGGAGGGAGTGCCTCTCAACAAGGCGGCGTGGATCGTGTCCGAGCATTCTGGCCGCATAGCAGATGCGATAATCCATGAGCTTGGACGAGGAGCTACGGCCCTTTCGGCGAGGGGCGTCTATTCCGGGGCGCAGCGTGAGATGATATTCACGGTCGTGTCGCGAAACGAGATTTCGCGTTTGAAGGAGATAGTCAGTGCAGTCGACCCGACGGCACTTCTGATAATCTCCGATGTTCACGAAGCAATCGGCGAGGGCTTCAAGAAGATGGGAGCGTAACTGATGGATCAGACCTCCATGGTCACACGCATCGATGAGAAAGCGCGACAGATGCGACTCGATATTGTCGAGATGATCACCGCTGCCGGATCGGGCCATCCGGGAGGGTCGCTGTCCGCGGCCGATATTGTTGCCACCCTCTACTTCGGTGGAGTCCTCAAGCATGATCCCGAACGACCCGACTGGCCCGAGCGTGACCGATTCGTTCTGTCCAAGGGTCACGCCGCACCTGTCTTGTACGCTGCCCTCGCAGAGGCAGGGTACTTCGATCGTGAACACCTCACCACACTCAGGCAACTCGGTTCGATCCTGCAGGGTCATCCCGACCGTAAGAAGACACCTGGCGTGGAGGTCTCAACCGGCTCGCTGGGCCAGGGTCTGTCGATTGCGAACGGTATCGCCCTGGGACTCCGTGCCGAGCAGAACCCTGCTTCTGTGTACGTCCTCTTGGGTGACGGCGAGCTTCAGGAAGGTCAGGTGTGGGAGGCTGCGATGTTTGCGGCTCACAACCACCTCGACAATGTGATCGCAATCGTGGATAACAATGGCCTCCAGATCGATGGAGCGTGTGCCGACGTCATGCACCTTGGTGAGATTGCCGAAAAGATGGACGCGTTCGGTTGGGCGGTATTCTCCGTCGATGGGCATGACCCGGTCGCTTTGCTCGACGCCTTCGAGAAGGTGAGCGAGGTGGACGGAATGCCCGTTGCGATCATCTGCAAGACCATCAAGGGAAAGGGCGTTTCGTTTATGGAGGGGAACGCTGACTGGCACGGTAGGGCACCGAACGAAGAGGAACACACCTGCGCACTCGATGATCTTGGTTGCGCAACTGGAAATGAGGAGACCGCCAATGTCTAAGCGCGCAACGAGAGAGGCATTCGGCGCAACGCTCATTGAGTTGGTTGCCGACGGGGTCGACGTGGTCGCTGTTGAGGCGGACCTATCCAAGTCAACCACTACTGCCAAGTTCCAGGCGGTCCATCCGTCCCGCTTTTTCAATGTCGGGATCGCCGAGCAGAACATGATTGGTACGGCAGCAGGTCTTGCCGTTGCCGGCAAGGTTGCGTTCACGGGCTCCTTTGCAGTGTTTGCGACTGGTCGCGCGTACGATCAGGTTCGCAATACCGTGTGCTATTCCGACCTTGATGTGAAGTTGGCGCCGACGCACTCCGGCATCACGGTGGGGCCTGATGGCGGAAGCCACCAGATGGTCGAAGACCTTGCGCTCATGCGAGTGCTGCCGGGCATGCGGGTGCTCGTTCCGGCGGACTTCAATGCTGCGCGTGCCGCATTGATACTCGCTGCCGAGACGCCCGGCCCGTTCTACGTGCGTCTTGGGCGTGCAGCCGTACCGGAGATATACGATGCCTCCACGGAGTTCGAGTTGGGCAAGGCGTATGTGCTACGCGAAGGCTCAGATGTCACGCTCGCGGCGTGCGGCGTCATGGTGACCGAGGCACTCCAGGCTGCGGAACTCCTGGCCAAGGACGGTATCCGGGCAGAAGTGATCGACGTCATGAGCATCAAACCCATCGATATCGAGACCATTACGGGTTCTGTTGCCAAGACAGGCGCAATCGTGACGTGCGAGGAACACTCAGTGATCGGCGGGCTTGGCTCTGCCGTGGCAGAGCTCCTTGGTGAGTACGTTCCGGCACCGCTCGCGCGCGTTGGCGTGAAGGATGTCTTCGGTACATCCGGCGACCCGGCGGCACTGATGGCGCACTTTGGCCTCACAAGTGAGGACATTGCGCGTGCGGCCAGGGGTGTTGTCGAACGGCGATAGTTGTTGCCGCTTGCGTTTGACCCATGGATGACTCATCGGCTCGATTGTGTCGGTTCGGTGAAGTTCGGGTCAGTGCGGGTTCTTGAGCGCGCGTTTTGCTACCATTGGGCGGGGCCGCTGAGTCGTCCCTCCCGTCACTCACTCAGGATGTGATGAATCAGATGATAAGTTTGCGCGGCGTAGAGAAGCTCTACGCCCCAGGAAAGCCCGCGCTGATAGATGTGAATACAGAGATCGAGCAGGGAGAATTCGTCTTCCTGGTCGGTCATTCGGGGTCGGGAAAGTCGACCTTCATCAAGCTTCTGCTTCGCGAGATTGCGCCGACCAAAGGCCAGATCATTGTTGCAGGACAAGACCTCAGCAAGCTTAAGAGCTGGAAGGTGCCGTATCTGAGGCGCAATATCGGGTGCGTCTTCCAGGACTTCAAGCTGCTACCGAATAAGACGACGTATGAGAACGTGGCGTTCGCTCTTGAGGTGATTGGGCGCTCACGTCACGTCATTCGCACGCAGGTGCCCGAAGTGCTTCGCCTCGTTGGCCTGGAAGAGAAGATAGGAAGCTATCCCGATGAACTGTCCGGTGGCGAGCAGCAGCGTGTGAGTATCGCGCGCGCTTTCGTGAATAGACCCCCGCTGCTCCTGGCCGACGAGCCCACTGGCAACCTTGATCCGGCGACATCGCTCGGAATCATGAGTCTGCTCAACCGCATCAACAAGACCGGCACCACCGTGCTCGTCGCTACACATGACCGTGAAATGGTTGACTCAATGCGCAAGCGCGTTATCGCCCTCGAGGGCGGCCGCGTCATTCGCGACCAGAATCGGGGGGTCTACGGCTATGGCGATTAACTTCGGCTATTTCGCCCGGGAGTCAATCACCAACTTCCGTCGCAATTGGGTGATGAGTCTCGGCGCGGTCATCACGATCTACCTGTCGCTACTGCTCGTTGGCATCTCTATCGCCACCGGAATCGTGGTTAATGATGTCGTCCAGTCGGTAGAAGAGAAGGTCACGATTCAGATCTTCATCAAGGATGGTGCGTCAACCGAGGACGTCCAGGCGCTCCAGGCATCTCTTTCTGCAGACTCCCTGGTGGCGAAGGTCAACTACACCTCCAAAGATGATGCACTCACCAAATTCAAGGAGCAGATGGCTGACAGCCAGGAGATCATCGATCAACTCGAGGAGAACCCGCTGCCTGCGTCACTCGATGTCGAATTGGTCGATCCGCGCGAGGTTTCCTCGATGGTCGAGAAGATCAAGGCTAATGAGCTGTTTCTCGTCGTGGCCGACAGGCCCGACGCTCCAGAAGAGTCGCTCAAATACGGTCAGCAGATCGTGGACAAGCTCTTTGCTTTCACTCGCGTGATACGCATCATCGAAATCGTGTTCATCGCGATGTTGGCGATGGTCAGTCTGATCTTCATCAACAACACGATCCGACTGGCGATCTACGCACGCCGCAAAGAGATCGGCATCATGCGGTTGGTGGGCGCTTCGAACTGGTTCATCAGAACACCGTTTCTCATGGAAGGCGTGATTCAGGCACTGATCGGTGCACTTCTGGCCATCGGGTCCATCATTGCCCTGCAGGCGGCGGTTATCCCAAGGCTCAAGGAGACACTCTCGTTCCTTGTGGTCGAACTGTCGGGCGGCACACTCATGCAACTTTCGCTGACGCTTATGGCGGCTGGCATCTTCATCGGCCTTGCGGGCTCAGGATTTGCTCTTCGCCGGTATCTCAAGGTCTAGCGCAGCTCAACGCACAGCACAGACAGGTGATCTCATGAAGCGCGTTTCCGTATACGTTGGCGTCATTGCTCTGCTCGTTGTCTTGTTCGCGGCCGCATTCGTTGGCGGGATAGCATTCGGCGAGATGACGGGAATCGGCGCGCTGGTCACAGGCACAAACACGGATTCTGACCTTGGCGAACGTGTCGAAGAGGTCCAACGCCTGCTCGATCGTCAGGCGCTGGAACCCACATCCGAGGAGTCTGCTACAGCGGGTGCCGTGTCCGGCCTGCTTGAGTCACTTGATGACCCGTATGCGATCTATTTCGATCCCGATCATTTCAAGTATTTCAACGAGCAGAACGAGGGTCAGTTCTTTGGTATTGGCGTCACCATCACCGAGCGTGAGGGTGTCGTGTTCGTGGTCAACCCCATCGAGGGAACTCCAGCCGAAGAAGCCGGACTCGAGGCAAACGACGAGTTCGTCACCATCGATGACGTGACGCGCGATGAGTGGACTACCGAAGAGGTCGTCAAGCGTGTGCGTGGCCCGGAGGGTACCACGGTTGACATCACGGTCCGTCGACCGGATGCCGAGGACCCTGCGGCAGATGGTGAACTCATCGAATTCACCATCACGCGCGCCAAGATCGACATCCCCAATGTCATGAGCGAGATCGATGGTGATGTCGGCTACATTCGACTTCTTGGCTTCAATGCAATCGCCGCGGAGGAAGTCGCCGTTGAGATACGCGACCTCGAAGAGCAGGGCGCAAAGGGCTTCGTGCTCGATGTGCGCGACAATCCCGGGGGGCTCCTGAGTGCGTCTGTCGAAGTGGCATCGCTGTTCGTTGAGGACGGCGTGATCGTCAGGGTTGAGGAGCGCGACCAGCCCCAGATCGAGCACAGGGCCACAGGTGACTTCATCACGGACAAGCCTGTTGTGATTCTCATGAACGGCAACTCGGCATCAGCCAGTGAGGTGCTCGCAGGCGCACTGCAAGACTATGGTCGGGCCAAGTTGATCGGCGAGCAGAGTTTCGGAAAGGGTAGCGTGCAGACCGTGGAGCGTCTGAGTTTCGGAGGCGGAATCAAGTTCACGATCGCGCATTATCTCACCCCGGAGGCTCGGGTCATTGACGGTGTGGGCCTCAGTCCGGACATCAAGGTCGAGATGGATCCTGAGCTTCAGCGTGAATCCGAGACCGACGTGCAGCGCCAGCGAGCGTTCGAAGAGATCCGCAAGCAGCTCTAGTCGTCGTCCTCGTCATCGTCGCCCACGATGTAGGGCGACAGGTCGAACAGCGATTCTTCGAGTAGCCGCATCTGACCCCGAGGTAGTTCCTCGGTGTCGCGTTCCGGGGCGGCCACGAGAGTCAGTCGAGTGCCATCTCCGTGAAGGCATACGGTGGCACGACCTTGCTCGTCGGTTTCAAAGTCGAGGAACCTGAAGCTCGCTACATTCAGGAATACGCAGCCATTGACGGCGATGGTGGCCGACGACGAATCAGCCATGAGCTTGACAAGCGTGGCCTCACCTTCGGTGAGGACCTCGCCGTCGATTTCCCATTTGAAGTCGACCGATTCCAGCGTTTCGAGCGCTCGAACCATGTCGCGGGGATTAGTGAGTGTTCCCGAGCCCACAAACACGGGGGCAAGTGATCTGGTATCCATTGGACTCCTGGCGTGCGTGGTGTTTCTTGCTGTGATACTACCACCCTTGCCGTCGCCGAATCTAATCAGTTTGCTGTACGCTCGTTGAATTGAGGTGCGCACCAACCAAGGAGGACGCGTGGCGCGTCAGAAGAAGATGAGTCAGGCACGCTCAAAAGGCATGCTTATCGGTCGAATCTCGATGCACCGCAAGGGATACGGGTTCGTTGCGGCTCCAGAGGGCGACATCTACGTGCCCGTGCGCGAAGTCCACGGGGCGATGCATGGAGATACGGTTGGGGTGCGCGTTCGCTCCGGAGGGTCGCGGGGACGCTCAGGTTCAGTCGTGAAGGTCTTGGAGCGGGCGAACGAGACTGTTGTGGGCGTCTATGAAGAGCACGGACGCATGGGCATCGTGGTGCCACATGACCCGCGACTGCGCCATGACATCTTTATTGATGGCCGCGACTCGGGGGAGGCGAACTCGGGTGATGTCGTGATGGCCAGGATTCTGGCCTATCCTTCCAAGAACAATGCGGCCCAGGGTCGCATAGAGGAGGTTCTCGGCAGACCCGGAGACCCCGGCATAGACATTGAGATCATCATCCGGACACACGGTCTGTCCACCGAGTTTCCTCCCGAGGTCGAACAGTCGGCAGAGAAGATCGTGCTGGACACACGCGAAGCTCTCAATGACTCAACGCGCGCTGACCTTCGCGATGTGTTCACCATCACCATCGATCCGGTTGATGCACGCGACTTCGATGATGCGATCAGCATCGAGCGTATCGACGGACGGTTGAGGCTTGGCGTACACATCGCTGATGTGAGCCACTACGTGCCCTGGGACTCGATCATCGACGTGGAGGCTCGCAGGCGTGCAACGAGCGTCTATCTGGTGGATCGTGTGCTGCCCATGCTTCCCGAGCATCTCTCGAACGACATCTGCTCACTCAATCCCGGCGAGGAGCGCCTGGCGTTCAGTGTTCTGATGGACCTGGCCAAGGACGGCAGCGTTCAAGACTACCGTCTCACTCCTTCCGTCATCGCATCGGACCAACGATTCGACTACGGCGGCGTCCAGCGCATGCTTGACGGTGAGGATCCGTATCCTGATTCGGAGAGCGAGCGCCTGCTCACAGAGTTTGCCCGCGTTGCCGGAGACATCGCTGAGCGACGAATCGCGCGCGGCGGTCTCGACTTTGAGACCGTGGAGGCGAAGATACGGCTTGCTCCTGACAACGTGACTCCGGTTGAGGTGGTTCTCAGGGAGCGTACCCAGGCGACCAACATGATCGAAGAGGCAATGATTCTGGCCAATGAGGTCGTGGCGCGTCACATGACGGCCAAGAAGGCCCCGATGGTCTACCGGATTCACGAGGATCCCGATCCGGATGCTCTTGCTCAGGTGGCTGTTGTCCTAAAGGAGTTCGACTACCCGGTCAAGGACGTACACGGAGCATCCCCCGCAACGTTCCAGAAGATCATCGAGTTTGCGCATGACCGACCAGAGAAGAGGCTCATCAATTCATTGATGCTGCGAGCCATGCAGCGAGCGCGCTATGTTGATTACCTCGGTCCGCACTTCGGGCTGGCGAGCCCGGCGTATTGTCACTTCACGAGTCCGATTCGGCGCTATCCCGACCTGATCGTGCATCGGCTTCTTCGCGCCGAACTGGCACATGAGCTCGATCGGCAGCCCACCGCTTCCATGATTCACGAACTCGAGTGGCTTGCCGAGCATTCTTCTGTGATGGAGCGTGAGGCGGAATCCGCCGAGAACGAGTCAGTTCGTCTGAAGCTGGCTCAACTCATGGCGGAGCACATCGGCGAGGAGTTTGAGGGCATCATCACGGGGGTGCACTCGTTCGGGCTGTTCATTCAACTGGATAACACCGCCGAGGGACTTATCCACGTAGAATCTATGAAGGATGACTATTATCGTCTCGACGCGGAGCGCTTCCTGCTCTACGGTGAGAATAGGGGTACTACTTATCGTCTCGGGCAGCGCATGCGTGTGCGAATCACAAGCGTGCTCATTGCAGAGGGACGTATCGACTTCGAACCAGCGTAGGGGAGGCTGATTTTCCCGTGGACTTGAGCACGGGTCCGCGCCTGGCCGAATACGCCGAGATGACCCGCAAGGGCTCAGAGGCGTTCTGGGTGCGGATGAAGAAGTGGTTCATAGTCGCTGCTATCGTCGGCCTTCTTGTTGGGCTGCTCGTGACAATGCTCGACCAGGCGGTACTCGCGGTATGGGGTGTGGCCTCTTCGAATATGAACTCATTCACCGTTGTGCTGTTTCCCACGTTCGGCCTCTTGCTCTCAGGGCTTATTCTTCAGTACCTCACGGTCAACCCGGAGATTCACGGGACCGAAGAGGTCATTCAGGTGTTCCACGAGCGTAGCGGAGTGTTTCGCTTCCGCTCTTTCCCCGGAAAGATCCTGGCCGCAATCGCAACGCTTGGATTCGGTGGCAGCGCGGGTCTTGAAGGTCCGAGCATCTATGCCGGTGGTGCCGTGGGGTCGTTTGTTCTACGCAAGATCCGTCGCTGGGGCTTCACTGATGAGGATGTGCGGACTCTCATGGTGGCTGGTGCCGCCGCTGGCGTGAGCGCCATCTTCAAAGCGCCACTAACAGGAATCATCTTTGCGCTCGAGGTGCCCTATCGAGATGACATTACCCGGGAGGCGCTGATTCCGTCGTTGGTCTCCTCGGTCGTGAGCTACTTGGTACTCGTTCAGTTTCTGGGTATTGAGCCGTTGTTCCAGGTATCCGAGAGATACACGATGACAACACGCGACTTGTTCTACGCGATCATCCTCGGTTTCGTTGTGGGTCTCGTGGCGCGAGTCTTTGTCTACTCGTATCGCCTTGTTGGTCGCATCGCCCAGGGGAGCGGGCTTCCGCTCTGGGTGCGAACGGGTCTTGGCGGTCTGGTATGCGGTCTTCTTGGTCTGGCGAGCTTCAAGATCTTTGGCGAGCCGCTGGTTCTGGGCACGGGTTATGAGGGAATCAGCGGACTTATGGCTGGTAGCTATACACAGGCCGAGGCTGTGCAACTGCTCTTTCTCAAGACAGGAGCCACGGTGGCAACCCTGGCAACCGGAGCTGCCGGCGGCATTTTCATTCCAATGATCATGCTTGGAGCCGACCTCGGGGTAATCGTCCGTGGGTTCCTTCCCGGGGCGGCGGGGCCGATGTTCCCCGTTGTGGGTATGGCCGCGTTTCTCGCCGCTGGCTACAACACCCCGATTGCCGCCACCGTGTTCATCGCAGAGACAACCGGTGGCGCGGGCTACATTATTCCGGGTCTGGTTGCCGCAGCGGTGGCATTCTCGATGGCCGGCCGCGTATCGGTCTCGGAGCATCAACGATGGCGTCGTGAGAATCGGGTCGATCGACTCATGGGTCTGCGGGTCGTCGACATCATGACGCACGACGTGGACGTCGTCCACGCTTCTGACAGCGTCGAGGACTTCGTGACAGACCACATCGTGCACATGCGGCACAAGTCGCTGCCGGTTCTGGATGGCGAGGAGTGCCTTGTTGGCATGATGGCCCTTACGGATATCGGCGAAATCCCTCGAGAAGACTGGTCTGAGCTCATCATCGCGGATGTCATGATGCGCAATCTGGAGTCCGTTACCCGAGATATGCTGGTTGGCGACCTTGTCTCGATCATGGCGGAGACAGATATTGATCGTATGCCTGTTGTCGAGAGTGATGACCCGTGCTCGCTTCTGGGTATTGTCTCGTCAACAGACGTGCTCGCACTCGACGATGTGTGCGCTGACTGGCGCAGACGTCGCCGAGCAGCCGATCTCGTCGCACGAAGGCGGACACGCTCTGACTAGGATCTTCTGTCGGTGACACATGCCGTCCCCTAGTCGTACACTGAGCATCGTTTGCATATCCACAGAGGAGGCGTTTTGATGCGTTCTGAGTCACTCGAATTCCTAAAGAGCCTCGTTGAAGCCCCATCGCCGTCCGGTTATGAGCAGCCGGCAGCGGCAGTATACCGTGAGTACGTGACGCCAATCGCAGATGCGGTCGAGACCAATGTGATGGGTTCGGTCCATGCGCTACTGCGGGGCAGCGACAACGGTCCTGTCGTAATGCTTGCGGGTCATATCGACGAGATCGGCCTGATGGCCACGTACATTACCGATGATGGGTACATTGCGTTCAAGCCGGTTGGCGGAGTCGATCCGCACGTTTTGCCCGGCAAGCGTGTTCGGGTTCACACGTCCGAGGGTGCACTGCTCGGTGTGCTGGGTCGGATGCCCATCCACCTGCTCGAGGAAGAAGAGCGCAAGAAGGTCACCAAGATGCACAAGATGTTCATCGATCTCGGTCTTCCGGCAGAGGATGTCAAGCGAGTCGTGCGTATCGGAGACCCCATCACGTTCGATGTGGGACTCGAGGAATTCGGCGCCAACATGGCTGTCGCGCGCGGGTTCGATGACAAGATGGGCGCGTGGGCATGTGCCGAGGTGCTTCGTCTCGTCAAAGAAGCGGGCGGCTGCAAGGGTGACGTCGTTGCTGCGGCCACCGTTCAAGAAGAGATCGGGCTTCGCGGGGGCATCACTTCGGCGTACGGGGTGAATCCTGACATCGGCATTGCGGTGGAGGTCGGCCACGCAACAGACTATCCGGACGTCGACAAGCGCAAGCATGGCGAGGCTACCTGCGGATCGGGTCCCATCATCACGCGCGGTGCCAATATCAATCCGCGCGTGTTCGAGTTGTTGGTGGAGGCAGCCGAGGCGGAAAATATTCCGTATCAGCTCGACGGCGAGCCGCGAGGCACCGGAACCGATGCGAACGCGATCCAGCTTTCTCGCGGTGGTAAGGCCGCCGCGCTGGTGAGCCTGCCTTTGCGCTATATGCACACACCCTCGGAGGTCCTGTCCCTTGAGGACCTTGAGAATACTGCCAAGCTACTCGCATCATTCGTACTGCGACTCGAGCCGGGCACGGATTTCACACCGTAGCGCCGACCTCAGATAGCGACGAGCACGCACGCGAGAGGATCTCGCGTGCGTGCTATGATTTACCGCCCACGACAGCGACAGGTCACCTCGGCAGGTTGGAATATGGCGCGCGAAGAGCGACAGATAGCGGTTAATAAGAAGGCGCGGCACGATTACTTCATCGATGAGGTATTCGAGGCCGGTCTTGCGCTGACCGGAACCGAGGTCAAGTCGCTTCGCGAACGTGGATGCAACCTGCGTGAGAGCTACGCATACGTGAAGCGGGGAGAGGTCTTCATCCATGGGATGCATATCTCGCCGTACAGCCACGGCAACCGCTTCAACGTTGACCCTGATCGGGACCGCAAGTTGCTGCTCCACAAGCAAGAGATTCGCTATCTGATCGGCAAGACGCGGGAGCGCGGCAATACGCTGGTTCCGATGCGGCTGTATTTCAACAGGGACAATCGGGTCAAGATCGAGATCGGACTCGCGCGCGGCAAAAAACAGTATGACAAGCGTGCAACGATTGCCGAACGAGACCAGAACCGCGATATGCAGCGGGCGCTGCGCGATCGCCAGAAGGACGGCTAGATCTGCGCAGGCCGCTGTCGGCTACCCGACAGGCGCGTTGTCGCTCCAGGGTATATACTTCGTGTTCCGACCGTGGTGGTCGGGCGCTCTTTGACACCGTCGGTGTCGCCCATGTGGGGGTGACTGGCTTCGACGTCATGATTCTGAGGGAAGAAGCAGGCCGAGGTCGCCTTACCTCGTTAAACAGGGGCACAAGTCGACAAGCGTCGACAACAATTACGCACTCGCTGCCTAAATAGTGTAGCGACGCCGACCCGGTGAGAGTCCCCGTCACCGGAGTAGGCGCCATTACAGGGGACTGCTGCAACGAACGTGGGCGGTATGTCGCTGCTTAAGATCGAACCGCTATGGCATCTACACCGCGGGTCACCGGGTTGTGTAGATGCCGAGACTCCTCCGGTGACTGAGCCTGGAGATGCTTCCCAGGGTGTCTTGGCGGACGCGAGTTCGATTCTCGCCACCTCCACCACATATCCCAAAAGCCTGCCCTGATTCGGGGTGGGCTTTTGTGCGTTCGTGTGAGACCCGTCCATGGCGGGAATCATCTATGCGCGGAATCTGCGAGCCCGTGAGGAGGGGACGCGTGGATGTTCGGATCGGACGATGAGGTACAAAACGCGCCGGAACTCTCCGGCGTCGGAGAGTTCATAGACTCCCTACATCGGTTCCTTGACGGTCTTCCGTTGCTTGCATGGATGACCGATTGGCGCGGGGAGCTCGTGTTCGTCAACGGCGCATGGCGTGAGTTCACAGGTGCTCCGCATGTGGACGACGAGGACGCTGACCTTCTTGGCCGGGTGCTTCCTGAGGATCGGACACAGCTTCAGCGAATCATCAAGGATGCCGTGGTGCGGCACCAGCCCTTCCAAACCGAATTCCAGTTGCGACGTGCCGACGGACAATATCGCTGGTTCGTCTGTTTTACGAGTCCGTTTCACACCGAAGCCGGAGATTTCGACGGTCTTGTCGGGATGTGTCTCGATCTGACCGAGCGCAGGCAGCGCGAAGAGCAACTCGCGTATATGGCCACACATGATTCGCTCACCGGTCTGCCAAACCGTCGGATGTTCGAATCGTCGCTTTCTCGGGCGGTGTCGCGTGCGCGACGCGGAACCCCGGCGGTACTCCTCATGCTCGATGTCGATAACTTCAAGTCGTACAACGACTCGCTCGGTCATCTGGCTGGCGATCAGGCGTTAGTCAACTTCTCGCTGCTTCTCCGCCAGCATGTGCGCTCCGGAGACCTGCTTGCTCGCATTGGCGGAGATGAGTTCGCCGTGCTCTTTGAGCAGACTGATCTTCCTGAGGCTGAGAGCGTCGCCGAGCGAATGCGTCGGGCAGCGACCGAGGAGGAATTCGTGACGCGGTCGCGAGAGATCGGCCTTGGGATATCCGCAGGATTGGTACTTGTTGATGGAGCGCTTGAGGCGCGCGCGGTCTTTGACTTGGCCGATGTGGCCATGTATCAGGCAAAAGAGCGAGGCCGCAACCAAGTCTGCATTCTTGACTCGCAAGATGCCAAAGATGACGGCGATGCCGACCGCATCATAGGGCGCTTGCGTGAGGCGCTCGCCGACAAGCAGTTCGTTCTTCACTATCAGCCCGTCATTCGTCTGTCGGATCACCGCGTTGCGTACTATGAGGTGCTCGTCCGGATGCTTTCGCCAAGCGGCGATGTGATTATGCCGGCCGAGTTCCTGCCCACTGCCGAGCGACTCGGGCTCATGCCGCGACTCACCCGTCTCGTCATTGGAATGGCAATTCGCTCGCTGTCTGACAACGAGGGCGCGGCGCTCTCCATCAACCTGTCGCATGGTGACCTCGCAGATGATTCGCTCCCGCGCTACGTAGATGAAGAACTACGAAGGCAGGGGGTCGATCCATCCCGACTCGTCTTCGAGATGTCGGAGTCAGCCGTGGTGGGCAATTTGGCCTCCGCCCGAAACTGGATCGATCGCCTCGGAAGGCTGGGGTGTAGTTTCGTGCTTGATGAATTCGGTGCAGGCCTGGGTCTGTTCGGACTGCTTCGGGAGCTGCCGTTCGATCAGGTAAAGCTTGACGGCTCCATTATCACAGCTCTTTCGGTTGACGGTGAGAGCGCCACGTTCGTTGAAGCCGTGCGCGGCCTTATCGAGTCTCAGGGTCACGTCGCAGTAGCCTCATGGGTCGAAGACGCCGGGCTTCTTGAGCGGGTACGTAACGCCGGTTTTGAACTTGGCCAGGGGTACCATTTGCAGGTTCCCTCATCTGATCTCGCGGCATTGATCCGAGATCTCGGAGGCGCCACCACTGGATTGTGAGTCGTTCCCCGGTGGCTTCCGTTAGAATCCTACTGTCGCGCAATGTGTTGCGCAGTCACAGTTCGTATACGAAGGAGTTCCATGGAAGACCTGGTTGCGGGCCTACCGCCGTACCTCAAGTACATCGTGCTCACGTTCGTACCGTGGGTTGAGCTGCGCGGTGCCGTACCGTTGGCTGTTCAGCAGGGAGACCAACTCTACTTTCCGATCATTGTTCTCACGAACATGATCATCTTCTTTCCTGTCTACTTCATTAGTGGCTGGGTCTACCACTTGATCCCCGAAGGCTCCTGGCTGCATCGAAAGCTGGAATCGATTCGCCACAAGGCCGGTCCCAAGGTCGAGAGGTGGGGTGTCCTTGGGCTCGCCCTCTTCGTTGGCATTCCATTGCCAGGAACGGGAGCGTACTCGGGTTCGCTCGCTGCCTGGATGCTCGACATGGAGTGGCACCGCGCTCTCGCGGGAGTCGTCCTTGGCGTGCTGCTGGCGTTTGGAATCATGTGGGCTCTCTCCGAGGGCGTGCTCGCCGGCATAGGTCTGTTCTAGATCGATGTTCGCTGATCGCGACATCTTCGATTCGGAACTCGGCGCGTGCGATGTATTCGACTCGCCTTTTGAGGACATGGCACGCGCTGATCTGGCACGAACAGAAGCGGAGAGTCGTGTGCACGATGCTCTGGTCGGAGGACCGAGTGTGCCTTTTGGGGCGACATTCCTCGATCACGATGCTCTGGCGGGCCTGAGATGGAGCGTGGCGCACGATATGCCCCGACTGCTCGCGGCACTCGTTGACCAGGCAGACCTCGACTTCGTGTTCGTGCCTGCGTGGGAGATATGGGCAGACGAAGCCTCCGATCGAGTCGCGGCGGCCGGTGGAGCGGTTCTATGGGTAGTCCCGGGTCCTTTAGGTGTGGTGGCAGCCCGAGATGGATGGTCCGAGACACTGCGGCGAACGGCGCGCGATCCAGAGGCTTTGAAGCAGGACATGCGAGCGGAATTGCCGCACCTTGCCGAGTACGTCCGTCGCGGAGCCCGCCTTCAGGTCACCGCAATCGTGGTGGCCGAAGATCTTGCGGGAGCAGAAGGCATGCTCATCGCGCCCGATCATGCGACGGACGTCGTGTTCCCTCTGCTGCAGACGATCGTGGACACGGCTGCCGAGGAAGGACTTCTCTCCATCTGGCATACGGATGGGGATACTCGCGCGCTTCTCACTGGGGCCCGACGGGCAGGTTTCGTAGCCGTTCATTCCGGCGGACTACCTGACAGTGGATTCGATCGATTCTGCGCGCATGCCAACAATCTGGGACTCTCAGTGCTCGGTGGGATTTCCGGCGACGCTGTTCGCGAGGGCGGACCAGCCGCGCTACAGGCAGGTTCTCTGGCTGCGATACGCGCACAACGCGGAGGATTCCTGCTGTGCGATGATGGCGGCCTCTCGACCGCACGAGAAGTGTCTGAACTGCTCTCTGCCCTTGGAGCGGCGCGTCCGGGAGTCTCAGAAGAAGGTGGTGAGTGATGGCAGGCCCGTCCGAATTCACTCCTGTGGGTCCCGCCGATCGTCGTCGTGTCAGGAATTCAGCAATCTCCGATTTCGCCGTCGCATTCTTGCTGGCGGTGCTCGCATTTCCGTTTCCGGTGGTGCGTCAGCTACTGCCGATTCCTGTGTTCGTTGCATCCATTGTCGGAACTGTTGTGGTCACGCATGTGCTTTATCTCTCCGTGTTCGCCATGGCGTGGGGTCGCACGCCTACGATGTTTCTTCTTGAACTGGGCCTTTCAGAGAAGCGCCTTGGTGTCGCGCATGCGTTCGTGTGGGCGGCAACTTCATCCCTGGGGTTTTGGCCGCTCTTGCTTGGCTTTGCCGCCGGTGATCCTGAGACGGGTCTGGCGGCACGAATCTCGGACGTTCGCGTGGTGGCGACACGGTGACGCGGCCACGCCACCGCTGTCACATGCGCAGACAGGACAGGCGCATCACCGACGAGACACATATAGAGTCGATTCTGAGACGGGGTCGCTTCGCCACATTTGCGCTGTCAGATCAAGGGGAGCCGTACGTGGTTTCTCTGAGTTACGGATACGATGCCGCTGCGAACACATTGTTCTTTCATGTGGCGCACGAGGGCTACAAACTAGACGTGATCACCAGGAATCCGCGTGCGTGCGGGACGGTTGTGGTCGATGGCGGCTACTCGCAAGGAGAGTGTGAGCATCCCTTCGAATCCGTAGTGATGCGAGGATCCATGCGCGTATTGCGGACCGTCGACGAGAAACGTCATGCGATCGAGATCCTCGTTGCATCCCTGGAAGATGATCCGAGCGGCTACTGGGCTTCGCGAGCGTGGGCGCTCGAAGGTCGGCTGGAGAGCTTCACTGCGCTCGCATTCGATATTGAATCCATCGACGCCAAAGAGGGCAAGTAGCACTCTGGGTCAGGGCCTGATCTCGACCATTGTGCCGAGCGGGATCTCAATGAACAGCTCTTCGATCTCGGCGTCGGTCAAAGCTACGCAGCCCTGTGTCCAGTCATTATCTGAACCGTTGCCGTGAATCATGATCTCTCCACCCAAGGCAGTCCTCCAGGGCGGGCGCCTGAAATGTACGATTGCCTCGATAATCTGCCGGTACTCCCGTTTGTTGATGATCCCTTCGGCAAGGCCGCGTTCGGCGGCTTCCTCGTTCGGATACGAGATGCCCAGGGCACGGTGAAACCGCGATTCCTCGTTCTTGGTGCACACGTAGAATTCACCCTCGGGTGTGCGCCCGTCGCCTTCGGCGCTCTTGTTGCCAACGAGAGCCCCTCCGAGACCGATACGGTATCTCTTTACCGGCTCGCCGGCAGAGTACACGACAAGGCTGCGAGTGGACTTCTCGATAACAATGGCCGGGTCGATCAGTATCTCTGGTAGAGGCTGTTGGTCGCTTTCGGCGATGCGAGGCTCCGGCCGAGAGGGTTCGCGTGCCGGAGGCGTTGCCTCGGCCACGCCGGTCGGTATCGGGGAGCGCGATGCGCGCGACAGCCAGACGATGCCGACCAAGGCAGTCGCCACGAGCGCTGCAGCCACGAGCCGTCTCATTGATGCCTCCTTGAGTGCAGTGTAGCGCTCGTGTGCCGCTGTGAACACGCCGTAGTGGTGGGGACCGTCGCGCGCCGCGTGTTGCTGCCGTTTACAGTGCTTTTACCTGCGCAGGCGCCGTGCTAGGATTCAAAGAGGGCGTATTGGCCGCGCGGGTGCTATCGACTCGCGACGCTGACGCCTCATGTTTTGGCCTCTCATGATGCTCGAAAGGACGGCGCGTGGCACTCGAGGGCAATCTCAGGGACTTTTCGCTCGAAGACATGTTTCGGCTGCTTTCTTCCGGTCGCAAGACCGGCACGCTGTACATGGAGCGCCCGGATGCCGAAGGCAAGGTCTGCATCAAGAAGGGCCGAGTGTTCTTTGCGTCGAGCAACTGGAACCGGGAGTCGCTTGGGCGTCGCCTGGTCAAGGCGGGCGTCATCTCCGAGAAGCAGTTGCGTCAGGCACTGGGTCTGCAAAAGATTCAGAAGAAGGAAAAGGCCAATCGCCGGCTGGGTCAGATTCTTGTCGACGAGGGCTATCTCGATTCAAAAGTACTTGAGAACTTCATTCAGGAGCAGATCAATGACACGCTGTTCGATCTCTTTCGCTGGGAAGAGGGGGAGCTGCGTTTCGAGGCCGATGAGGCGTGTGAAGACGAGGACATCGGCATCTCGGTATCTGTTGAGAACATCATCATGGAGGCGGCTCGTCGCCTTGAACTGTGGAATCGAATCCGTCAGAAGATTCCCTCCATGGATACACGTTTTATCATGGCCTCTGCCCCCGGCGACAAGTCCATGGAGATTCATCTGAAGCCCAAAGAGTGGATGCTCTTGTGTTTCCTGCACGGTGGCAGGACTGTCCGTGAGCTCGTTGAGTTGACCGGCTACAACGATTTTGAGACAGCCAGAATCCTCTACGGGATGTTTGCGGCTGGTTTGATTGAGAAGCTCGGTGCATCCGACGAAGTCTCGATCGCGGAATAGCGGGGGGCGACATGCCCGGAAACGGCGAAAGCCTCTCTAAAGACCTTACTCCCGAGGAGTTCGGTCGATTCAGGGACTACATACATAAGCATTCTGGCATCTTCCTGGAGGAGCAGAAATCCGATTCGCTCAGGATTTCGCTCATCACGCGCGCAACGCGGTTTGGATTCGACTCTCTTGCTGACTACTTCGCGATGCTCACGTCAGATGAAGAGGAATTCAAAGAGCTTATGAACCTCGTCACGATCAACGAGACGAGCTTCTTTCGATTCCCCGCACAGTTTGAGGCGCTTCGCACGCAGATCATTCCTCAGATCATGGAAAGCAAAGGCGAATACGATCGTCACTTCCGTGTCTGGTCGGCGGGTTGTTCGACTGGCGAGGAGCCCTATTCGATCGCGATGACGCTGTTGGACTCCGGCCTGGAGCCGTTTGGGTACAAGCTCGAGGTGCTGGGCACAGATGTGTCAACGAATGCGCTGCTCAAGGCCAAAGCCGGTGTCTATCCGGCTCGGGGGCTCCTGAGCGTTCCCACCTCCTCGTCAACGCGGTTCTTTGAGCCCACCGCTCACGGACACCGAGTTGTCGACAAGGTACGCAAGCTCACGACCTTTCAGTACCAGAATCTCATCAAGGAGCCATATCCGCTCGCGCTCATGGGGAATTGGGATGTGATCTTCTGCCGCAACGTCACGATCTACTTTCGCCTGGAATCAACGCGACGCGTGGTCAACAACTTCTTCGACAGTCTCAATCCGGGTGGCTATCTGTTCATCGGTCACTCCGAGACGCTCACCAGCATCTCGGACAGATTCGAGGCCGTTGAGGTCGGGGGCGTATTCCTCTATCGAAAACCATTCCCAAAGAAGCACTACAACTTTGCCGAGGCGGTCTCGATGCGGGAGACCACGCCGGCGGCGGCTGCGCGCAGGCGTGCCAGAAAGCGTACAGAACCTCGACGCCCTGTGTTGCCTCCGGGTGTCGATAAACCACAACCCGTACTCATTCCGTCCGAATCGGCCGGTGACGTGGCGGGCGAAATCGAATCACTCCTGCGTGCCGCGCGGGAGGCGTCTGTGGATGGTCGCACGGCAGCGGTTCTCGAGGCCGCTTCGGCCGTCTTGGAACTCGATTCGAACAACCCACAGGCGTACCTGCTTACGGCGTTCGCCCATGCGGACAGCGGGCAGATGGATGCCGCGATCGCCGAGTGTCAACGGGCGCTCGCAATCGAGCCGCTTCTGCCTGCGGCTCGCTATGTGCTCGGTATCATCTACCAGCAGCAAGGTGACTCGGTTCGAGCCATCTCGGAGCTCAAGAAGACGATCTACATCGACCCCGCGTTCGTCCTTGCACATTTCTCTCTGGCGAACCTCTATAAACACCAGGGTGCCGAGGACAGCGCATGCCGTGAATATGAGAATACGATGCGCTACTTGTACGAGAATCCCGAGGGCGAGTGGACGGTGTTTCTGGGCGGGTTCAGACCCGACCTTTTGGCTAAGACCTGCGAGCGTAGTCTGATAGAGTGTCGAAAGGGCAGTTTACGACCTAAAGATGCCCCGCCGGAAAGGCGATAGATACCGGTAGGTGCACATGATGCAGAGGGGAGTTACGGTATGGCGAACGCGCGCATCCTTGCGGTCGATGACAGCCCGACCATCCTTGAGATGATCAAGGCGATCTTGATATCGGGCGGCTACGAGGTCATCACTGCTGCCGACGGCGCCGAGGCGTTGGAGAAGGCTCGGGCAGAGATGCCTGACTTGATCCTGCTCGATGTCATGCTCCCCAAACTTGACGGGTACCGAGTGTGCCGTCTTCTCAAGTTTGACCAGAAGTACAAAGGAATTCCAATCATCATGCTCACGGCTAAGACCGAGGAGCAGGCAATGGCAACGGGTATCCGAACCGGCGCCAACCAGTACCTCACTAAGCCGATCGAGCCTGAAAGGCTTCTATCGGCGGTTGCCGAGGAGCTCGATAAGGTCACCGGCTAGATCGGGCTGACGTCATGTCGGAAACAATCACATCCAGGGTTCTTGATGCGCTGGTGAATGCCGGCTTGCTTACGGTCGAGCAAATCTCCTCGATCATCGAAGCGGCGGCGAGCGCTGGAATCACTGTGGGCGATGTCCTGTTACAGCGCGGCATCGTCACATCGGCGGATCTCGAGAGTGCCATGGAAGAGGATCTGGGCATACCTCGAGTCGACCTATCCAGCTATGCGCCCGATAGCGAGGCGCTTCTCCTGCTTCCGGTATCGCTTGCCAGGAGCAGAAGTGTGCTGCCGCTCTTTGAGATCGAGGGCATGCTCACGGTAGTCATCGGGGATGCGATGGACGTGTTCAAGCTTGATTCCCTCGCCGTTGAGCTCGGTCTGGAGGTCGAGGCAGTCCTTTCTGATGCTGGTGACGTCACCCGTGCGATCGACCAGTACTACGAAGACGCTCCAGGAGAGTCGGTACCGGCCGCTCCTGCATTTGAGCCCGAAGTCGGAGCGATGCCCGAAACCGCCGAATCGACTGAACATGTTCTGTCTCCGGCCCCGAGTGTGGAGGATTTCCTCGGAGTCGACACCGAGATCGACGCGGGTGACTTCTTTGAAGCCCCGCTGACCGAGTCAACGCCCGTAGTGGCTCAGATACCTGCCCAGGAACCGCCTGATCTCCCCGAGCCCACGCAGGGTATCGAGGAAGTCGTTGAGACCGCTGCGCCGGATGGACCTCCAGAGATCGATCTCGACGTGCTTGCCGTTGCCGATGCCCGCAAGGTCGCCGGACTCGTTTCTGAGATTCTCGACCATGCTGTCCGACGCGGCGTCGGCCGTATTCACCTCCTGCCGTACAAGGAAGACTTCTTCCTCGTCTATCGTGTCGGCGGCAAACTTGAGAAGATAGCCAGCGCTCCACTCTCGATGCAGTCGGCGCTCGTTGACGGATTCAAGAGCTACGCGCGTCTATCCTCGGTGCAGTCTTCTCGGCCTGCCCTTGGTCGGGTGAAAGCTAAGATCGCCGATCGCGATCTGGTGGTCACCGTCTCAGCGGTTCCAACCGTTGCGGGTCAGCGTGTGGTCTTGACGCTCACCTCCGACAAGCCTGTCCCACGCGGGCTTGCTGAGCTCGGTATGAACGAAGCCGAGGTACGTGCACTGCATGCGATGGTCGAGCGTGGGCGTGGGCTCCTTCTGGTATGCGGCCCGGTTGCAGGTGGACGCAGCTCCACGTACTATGCGCTCCTCAACCATGCCGCGAAAGTTGGAAAGACCGTCTACTCCGTCGAGCGCTCGATCGACTATGAGATTCCGGCTGTAGCCCAGGTGTTGGTGAATCCGGGTGAGTCGGTCGGCGCCGAGTCGTATTTCGCGGCCGGAATCCGTCAGGATACCGATGTCATGGCGATCGACGCGATGCAGTCCGTTGAGGATGTTCACCTGGCCGTCGAAGCGGCTGGCCTTGGGAAGCTCGTGATTGCGACGTTCAGCGGTGGGGACATCGTCTCAGGCGTGCGTCGCATGCTCGATCTCGGTGCCGAGCCGGTTTCTCTCTCCTCGGCACTTACGCTTGGCGTGGGGCAGCGGCTTGTACGCATGAACTGTCCGCACTGCACCTCGGATGACGATGGCGTCATGGCCGCAACTATTCCCGGTGCCGAGGAAGGCCTCGTCTCCAAGGTCGGTCGTGGATGCGCCACGTGCGCGCAGTCTGGATTCCAGGGTGCCACGGGCATCTTCGAAGTCCTACCGTTCACCGAATCGGTTCGCACACGCATTTCACGGGCCGATTCTGCCGAGGAGATCGCGGCCTCGGCACAGGCGGCAGGCATGCGACCGATGGTGACTTCAGGTCTCGCAAAGGTCAGGTCGGGGCTCGTGAGTGCAGAAGAGCTCAACCGCGTACTGAGATTCGCGGAGTGAGTCAATGGCGACACGCAAGAAGACAGATGATGAGCCCAAGCCCAAGCCCGGCAAGAAGGCGAAGGCTAAAGAGAAGGTCGGCAAGAAGCCGAAACCAGTGAAGGCGACCAAGTCAGCATCAGAAGCGACAGCGGAAGCTCAGCCTGTCAAAGAAGTCCCGCAAGAGACCGTGGAGGCGCCCGTGTCCGTGGATGCACCCCAGAAGGATGCTATCCCTGTTGAAGTCGCGGGGGCGGAGAACGTCACGCCGTCACCTGTTGAGGATTCAATGGAAGCGATGATCGACAAGATGATCGTCTTTCATCTTGCGGATCAGCGCTACTCGATCGGCATTGACAGCGTTCAAGAGATCCAGCAGATTGTGGCATTCTCTCAGGTGCCATCTTCAGGACACGGTCTCGTTGGCATGATCAATCTTCGCGGACAGGTCATCCCCGCGCTCGACATCAGAACACTGCTCGGTATGACATCACAGGAGTATCATCTCGATACACCTATGATTATCTGCAGGTCGCACGGCCAACTCGTCGCGCTTCTGGTTGACGAGGTCGAGGATGTGGTCGGGCTACCCGAGGGATGTCTTGCGGCACCGCCCAAGATGCACGGACTCGCGGATCGTATGATCGGTGTGTGTCGAATGGACAATCAGCTTGTGTATCTGCTCGACGTCGATCGGCTGCTTGCGTCGATCAATCTCGTCGGGGGAGGGTACTAGCTCATGGCGGAGATCGTAGAACGTGGATTGGTTCCCGGTTCGTCTATCGCGGCGACTGCGGATGAGGTGCTTGCCCGCAGGGCCGATTCCCTTGCCCATGAAGCTACTGGCGAGGACGTCGGAGATAGTGTGGGCATCCTGCTCTTTCGTCTGGGTGACGAGTGGTACGCGGTCTACGTCTCTGATGTTCGAGAGATCTATCAGGAGTACGCGATCACTCCGATTCCGTGCGTGCCTGAGTTCATTCTCGGTGTTGTGAACATCAGAGGAGAGATCATCTCCGTGATGGACGTCGCGAAACTCATGCGTCTGGGCCAGCTCACGTCGGACATCGCTCTAGCTCCTGCGATCGTCATTCAGAATGAGGAGTGCACCACTGCGATCGTTGTCGATGAAATCGGTGACATCCTCGATATTCCACGCGAGGGGGTTGAGCCGCCACTTTCGGTGATGGACAAAGTCTCAGCTGAGTTCATTGCTGGCTCTGTGTACTGGGAGAGTCGGCTGATTGGTCTTGTCAATATCGATCGGATTCTTGAACCGATCGTTGCAAATTCGTAGCACCCCGCCACTAGGAGGGCACAATGTTTTCATCGATAGTCGGCAAGTTCCGCAGCAAGTTCCTGTGGAAGTACTCACTGGCAATCGCCGGGCTGTTCCTTGTGTTCAACGCCCTTCAGTGGACCATTGCCATGATTATTCTTACCGGTGGGGATATCGGCTCTGCGTTCGCGGACGTCTCAGTTGTCGAGGTAGGTGCTCTGGTCCTTGCGATCATTGTGCTCGGCTTCGCCTGGATGATGGCCTTCATCAAGGTCGGCAAGCGTTTCATGGCACCGCTCGAGCACGTCGTTGAGAGCGTGAAGGCGGCCTGCCAGGGAGAGATCGGTCTGAAGGTCAATGTGAAGTCCGAGGACGAGTTCGGTGTCCTTGCCACGTCGTACAACCAGATGCTGGATCTCATCGTCTATCTGATCAGGCAGACCCAGGAGTCTTCAAGGCGACTCGCTCAGGCATCGAACGAGATTCTCTCAGCCACCGAGGAGCAAGCATCAGGCTCGGCCGAGCAGGCCGCATCGATCAGCCAGACAACGGCAACGATGGAAGAGCTCGCAGCAACCTACCGTCAGATTGCCGACAATGCCAACCAGGTCGTCAACATGGCAGAGGCATCCCTCGGTAGTGCGGAATCGGGACAGCAGGCGGTACTCAATACCCTTACCGCTATGGAAGACATCAAGACTCGTAGTCAGACGTCTGCGAACAAGATCCTATCGCTCGGCGAGCGTAGTCAGCAGATCGGTCAGGTCCTGGAGATCATCAACTCGATCGCCGATCAGACAAAGATCCTCGCTCTCAATGCCGCTATCGAAGCCGCGCGCGCGGGAGAAGCCGGGAAGGGCTTCTCCGTTGTCGCTATCGAGATCAGAAAGCTTGC
Source organism: Actinomycetes bacterium (assembly GCA_024637115.1). Taxonomy (GTDB): domain Bacteria; phylum Actinomycetota; class Coriobacteriia; order Anaerosomatales; family JAGXFU01; genus JAGXFU01. The sequence goes on along the minus strand of JAGXFU010000014.1, from coordinate 51,381 downwards.
GGAGTCAGTGGTTGACTCTACGAGCGAGATCTCGACGATCATGATCGAGATTCAGGGTGCCGCGAACGATCTTGTCATCGCGACCGAGCAAGAACTCAAGCAGGTACAGGGCGGCGTTGATCTCGCGCACATGACTGGTGAGTCTCTCGACCAGATTCTTGAGATGATCGAACAGACTACCGTTGCTGCCAAAGAGATCTCTGCGGCGACTCAGCAGCAAAAGAGCGCCACGGATCAAGTCGTCAAAGCAATGCGAGAGGTCGCTGCGGTTGCCCAGCAGACCGCTGCAGGCGGACGACAGGTCGCAGGCTCAGCCGAGCAGCTGTCTGCAATTGCAAAGGAATCGGCACAGGTCGGTTCCGCATTTCAAATCATCGACTAGACGGCGTGCCCGGCCGGGAGGAGTACATCAATGGTCGAGTTCGACCGTAGTGCGTTTATTGGGAAGTTTCAGGAGGAAGCGCAGGATCTTCTGCAGCGCCTGAACGAAGGCGTTATCCAACTGGAGATGGACCCGGGAAATCGAGAGCTCATCGATCAGATGATGCGCGACGCACATACGGTCAAGGGCTCCTCCCGTATGGTCGGTCTGATTGAGATATCTGACATCGCACATCGGCTTGAGGACTTCATGATTCGCGTGCGCGAAGGCGAGATGAAGTACACGCCGGATATGAGCGACTACTTCTTTGAAGCGCTCGACGCGATCGTGTACCTGGCGGAGAACGCCGGAAAAGACATCAAGCTCGAGATCGACCTCGACGCGCTCCAGACTCGTTTGTCTGCTCTGGCAGCGGGTGGAGCAGAAGCCGCTGCCGGTACGCCTGAAACGACAGTCGCGACCGAGACTGCTGTGCCTGCACCTGCACCTCCGGCTGAGTCTGATTCCTCCGAGGAATACGACGATGGTGATGAAGCGGTCGATGACCTGGAGGACGTGCACGACGATGAGACCTCCGGTGACGGCGTATCTCGCCAGGCACAACGCGAGGATTCGCTCAAGGCGAAGGTTCAGCCGACGATCCGGGTCAAGACTGCGCAGATCGACACGCTTCTGAACTTGGTGAGCGAAGTAGTCATCGCTCAGATCAAGGACGAGCAGCGTACGGTCGAGCTGCGGCAGGCGGCCAATGATCTGACCGATATCTGGCAAGCGTGGCTTAGATTGAAGTCGCTGCTGAATTCAGTGCCCGTTGATGACGATGGCATGATGCTCTCGATCATGGATGAAGTGAGCACTCTCGACGGATACCTCGTGGACCGCAGGCGCGCTCAAACCGGATTCCTTAAGGGTTACAACGATGACGTCTCCAGAACCTCGATCGTTGTGACGGATCTTCAGGAGCAGGGTATGCGGCTACGCATGCTTCCTGTCTCCACGGTCTTTCAGGCATTCCCCCGGGCGATGCGCGATCTTGCGCGCTCGTTCAAGAAGGATGTTGAGCTGGTTCTTGAGGGTGGAGACACGGAGCTCGATAAGAAGGTTCTCGAAGAGATCAACGATCCCCTTGTTCACATCATGCGCAATGCGGTAGATCACGGACTTGAGCCTGCCGCCGACCGAGTTGAGCTTGGCAAACCGGCGAAGGGCACGATTCGCATGTCCGCGCGTCAAGAGGGCGATCACATCGTCATTGAGATTTCCGACGACGGACGGGGCATCGATCCGGACAAGGTTCGAGCAGCTGCGGTGCGCAAGGGCTATATTTCTGAATCCGAGGCCAGCGCGCTGACTGATAGGGAAGCCACATACCTGATCTTTGAGAAGGGCTTCTCGACTGCGGCGATCATCACCGAGATATCGGGTCGCGGCGTGGGCATGGATGTCGTTCGCGAATTCATCGTGGAGAAGCTCAAAGGTTCTCTTGATGTTCAGAGTGAGATGGGCAAAGGAACCACGTTCAGGCTCACCATCCCTCTGACGCTGGCAATCATTCGGGCGCTCATGCTCCGGGTGGGCGATCGCATGTACGCACTTCCAACGGCTTCGGTCGAGGAAACCCTCAGGGTGGATCCTTCAGAGATCATCAAGATCGAAGGTCGCGAGGTGATTCGCAGGCAGCGCAGAACGGTTCCTCTCGTGCGACTCACCGATATCCTCGGCGTGCCCGGTCACGGGTTTGAGGGCGCCAAGATTCCCATAGCGACTATTGGCTTCTCGGGTCATCGAATGGGCTTCATTGTCGATGCGCTCGTGGGTGAGCAACAGATTGTTATCAAGACGTTGGGGTCGCATCTTCACAAGGTCGTGAACGTGGCGGGAGTCACGATTCTCGGCGCCGGCGAGGTGGTGCCGATTCTCAATGTGCCCGACCTGATGGACAACGCCCGTCATCGTTCCGGCCAGCGCACGTACGGTCAGATGACTGCCGAGAAGGAGAGCAGCGGGCCCAGAAGAGTCCTCATTTGCGAGGACTCATTCACCACGAGAGAACTCGAGAGGTCCATTTTCGAGGCCGCGGGCTATGAAGTCGAGGTCGCCATGGACGGGGCACAGGGTCTACAGAAGCTCCGTGAAGGCCTGGAGCCGGATGCGGTGATCACCGACGTACAGATGCCCAATATGACCGGGTTCCAGCTTACGCGCGCGATCAAGAACGACCCACAGCTGCTGAACATCCCGGTCATCATTGTCACATCACTTGAGCGAGATGAGGAAAAGGCCGAAGGTATCGAGGCCGGTGCCGAAGCGTATATCACCAAGTCGGTCTTCAATCAGGATACGCTGCTTGATACTGTTGAGCGGCTCATCCGCTAGTGGTGGGAAGCCATATGTCTGCTCGTACGATTCGCGTGCTCATAGTCGACGATTCCCTCGTCGCCAGGGAGATGCTCGCCCAGATACTCTCGACCGACCCTGAGATCGATGTCGTCGGTATGGTTCGAGATGGGCAGGAAGCAATCGACGCCGTTGCCCAGTTGAGGCCCGATCTCGTCACTATGGATATCCACATGCCCAAAGTCGACGGGCTCGAGGCCACCGAGAAGATCATGGCGTACACGCCCACGCCGATTCTTGTGGTTTCGTCCTCAGTGTATGGCGAAGGCATGGGACGGGCGTTCGACGCTTTGGCGCGAGGTGCGCTTGAAGTCATCAAGAAACCTGAGCCTCGCGATTGGGCGGATCTCGAAACGATCGGAAAAGAAGTCATCCGCAAGGTCAAAGTGCTCTCGCGGATTCGTGTAATCACACACATCACGGGTAGGCGCCCCAAACCATCTCCACATACTCTGGGTACTCCCACAGGGCCAACGCGCCTTGGTGGTCGTTCGATGGTCGCGATCGGCTCATCGACAGGCGGGCCTTCGGCCCTGCTGGCGATCCTCGGTAGGTTGACCCCGGAGTTTCCGGTACCGATCGTGATCGCACAGCACATTGCTGATGGCTTTGTGCCCGGCCTCGTGAGTTGGCTTGACTCAGGATGCAAGATCTCTGTGCGTGAGGCCAAGCCCGGGCAGGATGTGGAGCCCGGAGCGGCATATCTCGCGCCAACGGGGCGCAATCTCTCCATGGATGGACTCACGATACGTCATACCGAGCCGCTTGAGGGACAGCTCTATATCCCGTCGGCAGACACTCTCTTTGAGAGCGTCGCCCGCTCTGTCGGACGCAGTGCGGTGGGGGTCATCCTCACGGGAATGGGCGCCGACGGCGCGCGCGGTCTGAAGTACCTGCACGACATCGGCGGCGCGACGATCGCTCAGGATGAGAAGACCTCTACGGTCTGGGGCATGCCTAAAGCAGCTGCGGATCTCGGCGGCGTAGATACCGTTCTGCCTGTCCACGGCATTGCCGAGGAGATACTCCGCCTCGTTGAAGGCTAGCCGGGGTGAGGAATGTGTGACGGGGGTCACACGTTTTGTCGTGATTCGGCTCAGACACCTTAATGTGATGCCGCTCACTCCTTGAAACCATACCGTTCGGCTATCCGTGTCTCAACTCACCCTTCCCAGGGGCCGACACTTGCTACAGGGTTAATGCAAGGGTTTGGCATACGTTCCTGTTTCCGACCGGACATCGGAAATGACGTGGGCCCGCCATAGCGCCCATCTGTAATCAACCGAACAGGGGTGAGGCAACGTGCCACTAGGCCTGTATGTGTCCCGGTGCTCGGGTCAGCTCGACGGTATCGTCGATGTTGACGCCGCGATCGAGGGCATGGATGAGACAGCGGCGGTCGTAAGGGTCTTTGAAGACTTCTTCGATCCTGCCGCTCAAGAACGGATGATTCGCGATATCTCCGACGCCGATCTCGATGCTGTGGTACTCGCGGGGCATTCCATCGAGCACTACACCCGGAGTCTTTCGGGGCAACACCTCAAGCAGAGACTGATCGACGCGGGGCTCAATCCGAATCGTGTGATTGCGGCTAATGTCCTTGAGCAGGTCGCCTTGGTGCACGCAGACGATCCGGTGGGCGCCACCTCGAAGGCACGAGCCCTGATTCAGGTTGCCAGTCTGCGGGCAACGCTGGCACCGGTCGTTGAGGGCATCGAGACCGACCCAAAGCATTCGGTTCTGATCCTTGGCGCCACGACTGAGGGCATGGTTGCCGCTCAGCGACTCCTGCAACTCGGCTATAAGGTCGTCGTTGCCGACAGGGGAGCCGGCCTTCGAAGTGTCCAGGACAGCGCGAATCTCAAGGCGACCGTATCGTTCGTATCGGGTCACCCGAATGCTGAGTTTGTGGATGATGCCCGTCTCTCTGATGGCAGCGGATGGCTCGGAGACTACTCCGTCACTCTGGCTGCTCCAACGGGCAGTGCGATGTTCAGAGTGGGCGGCTTGCTGCTTGCGCGCCCCGATGAACCGGGGTGGATCGAGGAGTTGCGTCAGCACTTCAAGGTTGACATCGATGATCAGGGTCGTGCGCGATCCATTGATCCAAGTACGCATCCTGCCGAAACAGTCGACTCGGGCATCATGGTCGTGCCGATTCGCGGGGCCTCAGAAGAGATTGCAACAAAGGTGTCAGCCGCCGATTCTGCGGCGCTCGCTCTTGTGTTGAAGCTCTCGCAACCCAAGACCGTCCACTTCGTTGATGTCTCGCAGGTCGATGAGACGCTCTGCGGTGGGTGCGCATCGTGCGTAAAGACATGCGCATTCGGAGCTTGCAGCATTGGTGAGGACGGTCTGTCCCATGTGGATATTCGTCGCTGCCGGGGTTGTGGGAAATGCGTAGTCTCCTGCCCTGTGGGTGCGCGGGATATCGTGAACTCACCGCATGACTACCTCATTGGAGCCATTCGCACGCTTGCGGAGGTAGATACGCAGGGCGGGGACAAAGTTGTCGGATTCCTATGCGGCGGATGTGGTTATCCTGCAGGCGATCATGCGAGCGTGTCTGTTCAGGCAGGCAACGGATCGTATCCGGCTTCATTCCTGCCGATCCGCATTCCCTGTGGAGGACGACTCGATACGCTTTATGTGCTTGAGGCGTTCAAGCAGGGCTTTGACGGCGTTACCGTTTTCAGGTGCCGCGAGGGCCACTGCCACAATCTCATCGGCAATCTTGACATGGATCGCCGAATCAACCTGCTGCGCACGGTCCTTCGTTCTCGCAACATCGACGACGGGCGTTTGCGAATCATCGATATCTCCCCATTCGAGGGCGAGAGATTCGTTGAACAGGTCAATGAGGTATTCACCAGTATCGGTAGTTTCGACAATGGGAAAGGAGGCCCGCAATGAGTAAACCGAGATTGGCTCACGTCGTTCTTGGTGGCTGCGAGGGATGCTACGTTTCCCTGCTCGACGCTGGCGAGGGCCTTCTAGACCTCCTCGGCAAGGTTGAGTTGGTCGCTTCTCCGATTCTCGCAGAGGACGACTTGACTGAATGTGATGTCGTTATCGTGGAAGGTGCTGTCACGACTGAAATGGACGAGCGAAAGCTGCTCGCCGCGCGCGCTGCATCCAAGACACTTATCGCGTTGGGATCTTGTGCGGTTCTCGGAGGCATCGGTGGGCTGCGCAACTTGTATCCCACGCGAGAAGTGCTCGAAGACGTCTACGGTGAGGACAAGCCCAGCGAAGGGCTGCCCAAGCTGACCCGTCGCGTCAAGGCGCTCTCTGACGTCGTTGAGGTCGATATCTCGATCCCTGGCTGTGCGCCGGAGACTGAGGCGATCATCTCGGCTCTGACCAACGTGGTCGAAGGGCGGGATTTGGATCTGCCTCGACGCAACTTGTGCGACGAGTGCGCTCGCGAGAAGCGAGCACTGCTCGAGCCGACAGCGGAGTTCCTCACGGATGCCGTGTACGGGATCATGGAACTTGATGAGATCGATCCGGCACTGTGTTTCCTGGAACAGGGCGTCATCTGCATGGGGCCGATGACCCGAGAAGGTTGCGGCGCGCTCTGCACGGGTGCAGGCGTTCCGTGCCGCGGGTGCCATGGCCCGAGCCGTCACGATTTTGAACAGGGTGCCAAGATGATCGATGCGCTTGCAGCGGTGCTACCGGCAGGAGCCATCATGTTCCTTGACGATCTAGTCGGCACCGGATATCGATTCTCGATGCCGGTGTCCGTGTTCCCAGAAGCCTACGACCATGGGGGTGATGAGGATGCCTGAGGTCGTCAGACTCCCGTCCGTCAAACGTATCGAAGGCCATGGCCGAGTCTCGTTGTTCCTCGATGACAGTGGCCAGGTAGAGAACGCCCACTTCGATATCACAGAGTTCCGTGGTTTCGAGAAGATGCTCAAGGGTCGGATGATTTGGGAGATGCCGCTCATCACGAGTCGCATCTGCGGCGTGTGTCCGGTGACTCACCATCTCGCAGCGGTCAAGGCGGTAGACGCCCTGTATGGCGTCGAGATTCCGAGGGCTGCGCGACTGCTTCGCGAACTCATGCATCTCGGTGCCACGTCGCAAGATCATGCGCTGCACTTCTTCTTCCTCGCAGGACCCGATTTCCTCACCGGTGACGGCGCGGGTAGTCGGGACATCCTTGGGGTCATCCAGGCGCGTCCCGACCTGGCTGCACGAGCAATCCATCTGCGCAAGACAGGGCAGACCATCGTCAAGATGGTCGGTGGACGTTCAAGTCATCCGGTCACGGCGATACCGGGCGGCATGAGCAAGGGCATCACCGCCGAACAGCGCGACGAGATGCTTGAGATGGTTCACGACGGCATGTCTGATGCGGTGGCGGCTGCCGATCTCGCACGCGAGTCTACGCTCCGGCTACTCGATGCGAACGACGGATACGGCCGTACGCCAATGCCATTGATGTCCACACTCGGAGCCAACGGAGAGTTTGAGCTCTATGACGGCTCAATCGCTGTGATGGCCGAGGATGGACGAATCGAAGATCGCTTCGATGCCTCGGACTACATGAATCGCATCACCGAGCGCGTACTGCCCTATAGCTATGCGAAGTCACCGTTCCTCACGTCGCGTGGACCGGAGCGCGGATCGTATCGCGTTGGTCCTCTGGCGCGACTGAACCTCGCTGAGTCTATGCCCGGGCCCGTCTCGAGCGAGATGCTCGCGGCCTTCCGCTCAGAGCTTGGACGTCCGGTTCATGCGGTGCTCGCCTATCACTGGGCTCGCATGATCGAACTGGTCGCTTGCTACGAAAAGATGGAAACGATCCTTTCCGATCCCGAGATCTGCTCCGATAACGTGCGCGTCAAGGTGGAGCGCGGTCCGGGAACGGGAATCGCTTCGATCGAAGCACCCCGGGGCACGCTTATTCATCACTACGAGGCCGATGACGTCGGGCGCGTCACTGCCGCGAATCTCATCGTTGCGACCACGCATAATGTGGCCTCGCTTGACGGAGTCGTTCTTGAAGCGGTGCGTTCTGCCGGTAAGGACGAGGCGATGTCCGATGCAACCGTTCGTCGTATGGAGCTGGGCATCAGAGCGCATGACCCGTGTCTCAGCTGTGCGACGCATGAGATTGGTCGCATGCCGCTCGTTGTTGAGATGATCGATCCTGACGGGACGGTCGTCGCAGAAAGGGGGGCGGTGTAAATGGAGTATCAGGCCGCCTTCGAGAACCATGTACGCACGAGACTCGAGTCGAGTTTCGGCAAGGCGGTGGCGATGTTGATCGTCGCCTCAGCATCAAACGCGTCCGGCGCCAATACCATGGGCATGGATGCAACTGGATACGAGAAGTTGTGCAAAGCGATCACGAGCGATCAGCGAGTGGTCGATATGTGGGGCGCTTCGGGTGCAGAAGAAGCGCTTCGACAGTGGAACTCGATGGGACGCTAGCGCGTTTGGTCAAGTAGTTCGAGCGTAACGCGGGCCGCTTCTTCGGAGGCGGCCCGTGCTGTGTGTGAGAGTCCTTCGCCATGCCCCATGTGCGGGCCTGCGACACTGACCAGTACCGTCGGGGGAGCGGCCCCATAGAGGGTGGTTGCGAGCGAGAGAAGGCCCGGCGGGTCGATGGCGTGTGCGTGTGTGCCTGCTGTGCCCGCTACAACGTCGTCTACCGCCACGGGCGGATCGTTGCGACGCTCGGCATCAACGAAGGCCACGAAACGCGCCTGCGCGATCTCCTCGGCCATTACGATATCGAGCTGTGGTTCGTTGATGAGCGTGACACCGGCGGGGAGCCTCGACTCGAGGAGTTCCCCAACCAGTCTGGCTACGCCGTCGTCCCCGCGCGCCTTGTTCCCGATGCATATCACCAAAGCGTCCATGCTCGAGAGTATACGGCTCCGTCACACATGCTGTCCGCTGCCCCGGCACGGGTATACTTCTCGGCATGGACAAACGACCAATCGGCGTCTTCGATAGTGGCCTCGGTGGCCTCACCGTTGCGCGAGCGATCATGGATGCGCTACCACATGAATCGATCGTGTACTTCGGGGATACTGCGCGCTGCCCCTACGGACCGCGGGATCAGGGCGAGGTCCGTCGGTTCGTGCTTGAGATCGGCTCGTGGCTGGCCGCACATGATGTGAAGCTGCTCGTTGTCGCGTGCAACACGGCCACCGCCGCAGGACTCGCGCTCGCCCAGCGAGCGTTCGACGTTCCGGTGCTGGGAGTCATCGAACCGGGGGCACGCGCGGCGGTGCAGGCCACTACGAATCACAGTGTTGGAGTGATCGGCACCGTCGGAACGGTCGAGTCGGGTTCGTACAGCACAGCGGTCCGAGCACTCGATGCCGGAGTGACGGTCTACTCGATTCCCACACCCAAGTTCGTTGATGTCGTTGAAGCGGGTCTGCGGATGGGCCCGGGTACCCTCGAAGACTGGCTCGCAGAATGCTCGGATGTGGTGATTCGCTCGTCATTCTATGAGCTGGCGCGCGACTACCTCGATCCGCTCAAGCGCAACGATATCGACACGCTTATCCTTGGTTGCACCCATTTCCCGCTCCTCTCAGCGGCGATCGGGCAGGTGATGGGTCCTCGAGTCACGCTTATCTCTTCTGCCGAGGAGACCGCGCGCGAGGTGGCTGAGACCCTCGACAGGCGCGATCAGCGAGCGAGGTCCGGACAACCCCAGCACTCGTTTGCCACAACCGGTGATTCCCGTGAGTTCATACGGTTCGGTTCGCGCGTGTTGCGTCGCCCGATCGTACGTGTAGAGCATGTGGACATTGCCGACCTGCCGGATGTCGACTCATTGCTGGCGTTCGCACGCGGGCCAGGTACAGAGGACGACTCATGCGCCTGACGATACTCGGCGCATCGGCGTCGTATCCGGGAGCGGGCCAGGCATGTGCGGGCTACCTCATCCAGGCGGGTGGCAGCGCTATTCTGCTTGATTGCGGCAACGGTACGCTCGCCAATCTCGGAGGGATCATCGATCCGCTCTCACTTGACGCCGTATTCATCACGCATGACCATGTTGATCATTTTGCAGACATCTACGCGCTGCAAGCCCTCGTGCGTTATGCACCCGACGGACCCGCTGCGCCCCTGGATATATACGTGCCCGAAGGGCTGTTCGAGCGAATGGGTCTGCTGCTCAGTGAGCGCGGTCGTCAGGAGTTCGCCGAGGCATTCTGTGTACACACCCTCCGGGATGGAGTGGCGCTCAGCCTTCGGACGACCACGGTCACGCCGTGCGCGGTCGATCACTCAGAGCCGACGTTTGCACTGAGAGTCGAGCATCAGGGGGCAACGATGTGCTACACATCTGACAGCGCACCGGGTGATCGCGTGAACGCGGCGGCTCAAGGAGCCACGCTGCTGCTTGCCGAGGCAACCCTGCCGCAGCAGTATGCAGGGCGGGCTCCGCATCTCACGGCACGAGAAGCCGGAGAACTTGCGAATCAAGCGACCGCAGGAAGATTGGTGCTCACACATGTGTGGCCCACGAATGATCGTGCTGAGATGGAATCCGAGGCGAGTTCCGCCTTTTCGGGCCCCGTTGATATCGCGCGGGAATTGGACTGTTACGACATTCCGGCACTGGCTGTCGGGCGAGGGGAGTAATCAATGGCACGAAGCGAAGGCAGAGCGGCGAACGAACTGAGACCGGTACGCGTGACGAGGCGCTATCTCAAGCACGCTCACGGTAGTTGCGTGTTCGAGCTCGGAGACACGCGAGTGCTGTGCGCAGCGAGCATCACCGACGGGGTTTCCGGATGGCGACGCGGCAAGGGTCTGGGATGGGTCACCGCGGAATACGCATTGATGCCGGCTTCGACGCACACCCGTACACGTCGCGAGTCCACGAGTGGCGGCCCACGGGGTCGCACGCATGAGATTCAGCGCCTGATCGGTCGCTCTTTGCGGTCAGTCGTCGATATGGGTGGGCTTGGCGGCGAGTACACCGTCAATATTGACTGCGATGTGATTCAGGCCGACGGCGGCACCAGGACGGCGGCGATCACCGGTGCATACATCGCGATTCTTGATGCGCTCTCAACGTGGCGCGATGCAGGCAAGATCACTGATATCCCGCTGCTCGATCATGTCGCTGCGACATCGGTCGGCATGGTCGATGGAGAGTTGCTGCTCGACCTTGACTACTCCGAAGACAGCATTGCAGAGGTCGACATGAATATCGTGATGGACGGCAAAGGGCGCTTCATCGAGGTGCAGGGCACAGGCGAGCGCACGCCGTTTGACAAGGGGCGTCTCGACGCGATGCTCGATCTTGCCTCCGGTGGGGTCGATCGTCTTGTCGCGCTACAGCAGAGGATGGCTGCGGAGGATACGGATGTCTTTGAGATCTAGCGATCAAGGTGTGCCACGTAGGGTCGTCGTCGCAACCAAGAATCCCGGCAAACTCGAGGAGATACGGGCAACCCTTGCCTTCCCCGGCTGGGAGTTCGTCTCTGAAGCGGAACTCGGCGAGTGGCCGGATGTCGAGGAAACAGGCGAGACCTTCGTTGCGAATGCTCGGATCAAGGCGCTGGCGGTGCGTGAGCACACCGGCCTCGCATCGCTTGCAGACGATAGTGGTCTTGAGGTCGATGCCCTTGATGGCGAACCCGGTGTGTACTCCAGCCGATATGCCGGTCCCTGCGCGAGCGACGCAGAGAACAACTCCAGACTGCTGCTGGCACTTCAGGATGCTCCGGTACTTCAGCGCACCGCCCGCTTTCGCTGCGCGATGGTCTTTATCGATGACGATGGCAACGAGACCGTATCGCAGGGCGCGTGCGAAGGGTCTATTGGATTCGAGGCGCGCGGGAACGGCGGATTCGGCTATGACCCCTTGTTCTTGCCGGATGCGGTACCCGGCCGAACGATGGCCGAACTCACCACCCGGGAGAAGAACATGATCAGTCATCGTGGAGCGGCGTTGCGCGCGCTTCGCGAGATGCTCGAACGCGACTGAGTCAGAGATTTCGTGCGGGGTTCGTGATTGGATTTGCCCGACTCCTTGCGGGAATCTATACTGTCCCTTGCCTTCAAGCAGATGGCCCGCGAGGGAGTCGGCTTGTGAGCATGGGTCGGGCCGTGGCGCAGCTTGGTAGCGCACCTGCTTTGGGAGCAGGGGGCCGCCGGTTCGAATCCGGCCGGCCCGACCAGAGTGCGGCGGTAGTTCAATTGGTAGAGCATCAGCCTTCCAAGCTGATTGTTGCGGGTTCGAGTCCCGTCCGCCGCTCCATTGACAACCTAAAGCGTCCCAGAGTACCGTCTTTCCTCGGCACTCCTGCGGTCGCTTAGTACGCGCCCGTAGCTCAGCTGGATAGAGCGGGAGACTTCTAATCTCTAGGTCGGGGGTTCGAATCCCTCCGGGCGTGCCAGGTTTTCACGGTGGGTGTAGCTCAGTTGGTTAGAGCGTCGGACTGTGGCTCCGAAGGTCGCGGGTTCGAGCCCCGTTACCCACCCCAATGCATTTGAGAAGCCCCCGGGCGTATGTCCCGGGGGCTTTTCCGTTTCCTGGCAATTCAGGTCTCCGTCGGGTGGGACCAGCTCTTGAGGCGTTACCACATGTGCGGGCTTGCAATTACTTGGCAAGTGGGTACAATCGCTGACGCGGGCCATTAGCTCAGCTGGCAGAGCAGGGGACTCTTAATCCCAAGGTCGTAGGTTCGACCCCTACATGGCCCACCATCTTGCTTGATACGAGCGGCCGGGGAGCGCCTCCTCGGCCGTTTCGCTATACTTGGTAGCCGTTCAGGATGCGGGCGTGGCGGAATTGGTAGACGCGCCGGGTTTAGGACCCGGTGGGGCAACTCATGGAGGTTCGAGTCCTCTCGCCCGCACCACAGTAATATCCCGACCGGGAGACCTGTCGAAACGTAGGAGGACCTTTGAAGACTAGCGTTGAGCAGCTGGACGGAAACGTCGTCAAACTTACAGTCAGCGTGCCCGTCGAGGAAGTCGATGCGGCAATCGATGCGGCGTACAAGCGCATCGCAAAGAAGATCAAGATTCCCGGGTTCCGTGCAGGCAAGGCTCCTAAGCCGATCATCGACACGCATGTGGGTCGTGAGGCTGTGGTCGCCGATGCGCAGGATGAATTGCTCACCGAGACCTACAGTAAGGCGCTCGATGCGGAGAACCTGCGTCCGATCGCACAGCCCGAGGTCGAGGACTTGGATCTCATGGTCGCCGGTAGCGAGTTCAACTACGTTGCGGAGGTCGAGGTTCGCCCCGAGCTCACGCTCTCTTCGACGGAGAATCTCAGCGTGACCGTTCCGCCGTCCAAGGCGAGCGACCGCGAGATCGACGCACAGATCAAGGCCACCGCAGAGCGCTACGCGTCGCTTGAGGTAGTCGAGGATCGTGGAGTCGACATTGATGACTTTGTGCTCGTGTCATTCGTTGGCAAAGTCGACGGCGAGGAGTACGAAGGCAACACCGTCGACAAGTATCTGTATGAGATGAATCGCGGCCTGATGCCCGTTGAGTTCGACGAGGGCCTCATCGGCGTGGAAGCCGGTGGCGAGACACAGGTGGCGTTCGACATACCGGACACTTCGAGCAACCCTGATTTCGTGGGCAAGACCGCTACCTTCGATGTGACGGTTCATGAGATCAAGGAGAAGGTCCTTCCTGAGATCGACGATGAGTTCGCCAGCAACGTAGGTGGCTTTGACTCGCTTGAGGAGCTTCGTGATTCAGTGCGCTCGCAACTCGACGCATCGAAAGAGGCGGGACAGAGTCAGTTGCTGGAGACTGGTGCACGCGCCGCCATCGCTGAGCGACTTGAGGGCGATGTGCCTGCCACGATGATTGAGAACGTCAAAGGTCAGATGGTTCGCGACTTCGCGAACAACCTCGAGTCGAACAAGCTCTCACTCTCAGATTATCTGGTGCAGACGGGTACGACTCAAGAGGCCTTTGAGAGCGACATTGCCGCGCAGGCTGAGCTTGCAGTACGTGAAGAGCTTGCGCTTGAGGCACTGTTCCGTGCTCTTGAGTTCGCGGTGACTGACGAGGACATTGACGAGGATGTCAGAAACTTCTCGTCAGACTCGGATTCTTCTGTGGCGGAGCTGCGCGCCAAGTGGGAAGAGACCGGCGTGATGTCGGTCATCATCGAGCAGCTCATGCACAAGAAGGCCGTCCTCTGGCTCATGCAGAACGTTGAAATCATAGAAAAGGACGAGTCTTCCGAGGCAGAGAGTGCCGACGAGGGAAAGTAAGACTACATACAACCACGTTCCCGTGGAGCCACGTCACGGATTCGTTGATTCGAAGGAGCCACAGAATGGCAAGCGACGCACGTTATGAAGCTCAAGGTCTTGTCCCCATCGTCATCGAGCAGACCTCGCGTGGCGAGCGCAGTTTCGATATCTTCTCGCGATTGCTCAATGAACGGGTGATCTTCCTCGGACATGAGATCGGCGACGAGATTGCCAACCTCATCATCGCCCAGATGCTCCATCTCGAGTCAGATGATTCTGACAAGGACATCCAGCTCTATATCAACTCACCGGGTGGGTCCGTGACTGCGGGTCTCGCAATCTACGACACGATGCAGTACATCAAGTGCGATATTGCCACGATATGCATCGGTCAGTGCGCGTCGATGGCGGCGGTCCTGCTTGCGGCTGGCGCAGCTGGCAAGCGCGCGGCACTCCCCAACGGTCGTATCCTCATACATCAGCCGTGGGGTGGCACGCAGGGCCAGGTGACAGATATCGAGATTCAGGCCAAAGAGATGCTGCGTATGCGCGGAGCACTCGATGACATCCTTGCACACCACACCGGGCAGCCAGCGGACAAGATTCATTTCGATACCGAGCGCGACAACATCATGACGGCAGCAGAGGCCCGGGCGTATGGCCTTGTCGATCATGTGTTCGTGACACGCGGCGAGGAAGCTGAGTAACTCACATGCCTCGCACCGAGAACCCCGATCATCTCAAGTGCTCGTTTTGCGGTAAGAGCCAGCGACAGGTTCGCAAGCTCATTGCCGGACCGGGTGTATATATCTGCGATGAGTGTATCGATTTGTGCAACGACATCGTCGAAGACGAGCTCGCCGAAGAGCATCCCGGCGCGCCGCTCGGCGACGCGCTGCCGACCCCGGTGGAGATCTATGAGGCGCTTAACCAATACGTGATCGGGCAGGAACGGGCCAAGAAGGTGCTTTCGGTCGCGGTCTACAACCACTACAAACGCGTCCGCGTTTTACCTGAGGCCGGCGCAGATGACGTTGAGCTGGCCAAGAGCAACATTCTCATGCTCGGCCCCACAGGCTGCGGCAAGACGCTCCTCGCGCAAACTCTGGCTCGGGTTCTCAAGGTCCCGTTCGCGATTGCAGACGCAACGGCTCTGACAGAAGCGGGCTATGTTGGTGAGGATGTCGAGAACATCCTGCTCAAACTCATTACGGCAGCTGACTTTGACGTGAAGAAGGCCGAAGTAGGCATCATCTACATCGATGAGATAGACAAAGTTGCGCGCAAGGCCGAGAACCTGTCGATTACTCGCGACGTGAGTGGGGAGGGCGTTCAGCAGGCGCTCCTCAAGATTCTCGAGGGCACTGAAGCGTCTGTTCCGCCACAAGGTGGTCGCAAGCATCCGCAGCAGGAGCTCATCAAGATTGACACGACGAATGTACTGTTCATCCTCGGCGGCGCGTTTGTGGGCCTTGAGAAGATGATCGGTGATCGCATGGGGCGCAAGGGTGTTGGCTTTGGTGCGGACCTCACCGATGCAAGCCAGCATAAAGCCGGGGAGCTCTTTGGGAGAGTGCTTCCCGAAGACCTGCACAAGTTCGGCATGATTCCCGAGTTCGTGGGACGACTGCCCGTGATCACAAATGTCGTGGAGTTGAGCGAGGACGACCTCGTACATATCCTCACAGAGCCCAAGAACGCGCTCGTGAAGCAGTATCAGAGACTGTTCGAGCTTGAGGACGTTGAACTCAGCTTCACAGACGCGGCCTTGTCTGCGATAGCAGTTCTGGCGATCGAGCGCGCAACGGGGGCCCGAGGCCTTCGCTCGATCATGGAGTCGCTCCTGCTCGACACGATGTATGAGCTGCCGAGCGTCGATGACATCGAGAAGGTCGTGGTGACCGAGGAATGCGTCGTCCACGGCGGTCAGCCGACAGTCGTACGCCGCGGGCAATCCGAGGCCACGCCTGCCTGACTGGCCTGCTCGGGCGGTAGCGCTACTGGCTGACCTGAAATCCCGAGATGAGCCCCGAGGCCTTTTCGGCTTCGTTCGGGTAGAGGTCGGCGGGCACATTCTCGCGACCAATCGCCTTGAAGACCTCGTAGCGTGCGCAGGTTTCAAATGAATCCTCGCAGTAGCGCTGCTTGTACATCTTGGCCATGCTGGGCATGTTCGCCATCTTGTCGTTAAAGAAGATGCATCCCTCAGTCAATGAGCAGGCCATATCGATGTCCCCTCCTTGCGTGCAGCCCGGTACCGAGCCGCGCTTCGTGTTCAGTGAATCAATAGTGAGTCAACTAACGAACCGATTCTACGACTCGTTCGTAGCGGGCGGCTCGGGGTTTCCGATGCACGGCTTATTAATAAGGATGAACGGCCTTGAGCGTCTGGTTGGCTTGTTGCTGAATCGGTGTTCCTGCCTGTCTATCGGCGCCCGCTTGTCCTAGAATCCATAGAGTCAGACCCGTCACGTTGGAGGTAGTTGCGTCCACATGAGTGAGATGCCTAAGGCATACGACCCCGATTCAGTTGAAGGCCCTATCTTCAGTTCATGGATGCAGGGGCGTTACTTCGAGCAGGCAGTCGTCGACGGCGTAGAGCCGTTTTCCATTGTCATTCCGCCGCCTAACGTGACGGGCTCACTACACATGGGTCACGCACTCAACAACACCATTCAGGACGTTGTCATTCGGCGCGCACGCATGACCGGTCAGCCAGCGCGCTGGGTCGTCGGTACCGATCATGCCGGGATTGCCACCCAGAACAAGGTTGAGCAGAAGCTCGCGAAACAAGGCCTGTCCAGACATGACTTGAGTCGCGAGGAGTTCATCGAGCTGTGCTGGGTATGGCGTCGCGAGCACGGCTCGGTCATCATCGAGCAGCTCAAACGGATGGGCTGCAGCTGTGACTACTCCAATGAGTGGTTCACCATGGATCCGAGCTATCAGCGCGCAGTGAGAAAAGTGTTCGTGGAGTGGTTCGATCAGGGGCTCATCTATCGCGGCAAGCGCATCATCAACTGGTGTCCGCGATGCTCCACTGCGATCTCTGACATCGAGGTCGAGCACGAAGACCTGGACAGCCATCTCTGGCATCTGCGCTACCCCCTCAAGGACCCGGTCGCAGGTGTTGATCATGTGGTGGTCGCGACAACTCGTCCTGAGACGATGCTCGGTGACACCTGTATCGCCGTTCACCCTGATGACGAGCGCTACCGGGCGCTTGTGGGAGCCACGGTCGTACTTCCTCTGATCGGCAGGGAGATTCCGATCGTCGCCGATGACTATGTCGATCCGAGTTTCGGGAGCGGAGCGGTCAAGGTCACGCCTGCCCACGATCCCAACGACTTCGAGATCGGGGAGCGGCACGATTGCCCCAAGATCAACGTTATGGCCGCCGACGCAACGATCAACGAGAACGGCGGTCCCTACGCTGGCCTGGATCGCTACGAGGCGCGCAAGAAGGTCATAGCCGACCTCGATGCTGCGGGCCTATTGGTCAAGATCGACGATCACGTGCACTCCGTGGGCCACTGCTATCGCTGCAACACAGTGATCGAGCCGTGGCTGTCCGATCAGTGGTTCGTGGATATGAAGCCGCTTGCCGCGCCCGCTATTGATGCGGTGCGGGACGGTCGCGTCACGTTCCATCCTGAGCGATGGGAGAACGTGTACTACCACTGGATGGAGAACATTCGAGACTGGTGTATCTCGCGACAGCTGTGGTGGGGACATCGCATTCCGGTGTTCTACTGCGACGCATGCGGAGACATGCGCGCGTCCATGGACGATCTCGATACCTGTCCCACATGCGGCAGTGACGATATTCGTCAGGACGAAGACGTTCTCGACACCTGGTTCTCGAGCCAGCTCTGGCCGTTCGCAACATTCGGTTGGCCCGACGCCAGCGAGGAACTCGACTACTTCTACCCCACGGGCGTACTTTCGACCGCGCGTGACATTCTGTTTCTCTGGGTCGCCCGAATGATCATGAGCGGCATGTACTGCCAGGACGGCGAGATTCCGTTCCGCGATGTCATCATCCACCCAACGGTCTTCAACGCCGAGGGCAGGAGAATGAGCAAGTCGCTCGGTACAGGCGTGGACCCACTGGATCTGATGGCACACTACGGCGCAGACGGTATGCGCTTTGGACTCATGCTACAGACCACAGGCAGCCAGGACATCCGCTTCTCAGAAGAGAAGCTGGCGAGCAGCCGGAACTTTGCGAACAAGATTTGGAATGCCAGCCGCTTCGTTCTCATGAATATCGATGATGATTACGTACCTGGCCCGCCGGAGATCACAACGGTTGCGGATGCCTGGATTCTTTCCAGGCTCGCCGAGCTGTCGAGCGCGGTTGACGCTGGTTTGCAAACTTATCAGTTTGGCGAAGTCTCGCGCGCTCTCTACGACTTCTTCTGGTCCGAGTACTGTGACTGGTACATCGAGTTGGCCAAGGGTCGAATCTACGCCGGTGGAGAATCGGCGTTGTCGGTCAAGCGCAATCTCGTGTTCGTCTTGGACCGGGCCCTACGTCTTCTTCACCCGATGATGCCCTTCGTCACCGAGGAGATATGGCGTCGTCTCCCGCTCTCCAACGCTGACGGCGCCGAATCGCTGATGATCGCGGCATGGCCTTCACCGGCAGATCTTGCTGGCTATTCAGATGCCGATGCTGAGCGCTCGGTTGCGGTCTTGCGCGAGGTCGTCACCGCTATCAGGGCGATCCGCGCCAGGTACACGGTGCCTCCCAAGACTCGAATCGATGTCTTCGTGAAAGCCTCGGGCTCTGATGCGGTGCTCTTTGAGAGCCTAGCCGAGGAGATCGCGGCGCTCTCGGGTGTTGGTATGCTCACCATTGACCCAGTTGCCGAGAAGCCCGCCCATGCCGCAGCCGCCGTTGCGGCCGGTGTCGAGATATTCGTTCCGCTTGAAGGACTCGTTGACTTCGATGCCGAGAAGGCGAGAGTTGCGAAGGTTCTGGGTAAGACCCGCGATGAGCTGGACAAGATCGAGCGCAAGTTGGGCAATGAGGGGTTCCTCTCCAAAGCCGCACCCGAGATCATCGAGAAGGATCGCCTCCGGGCTGCAGAGCTCGTTGAGACGGTCGCTACGCTTGTGACCCAACTCGCCGAACTCGAAGGCTGACAGGGGCTCTGGCAATGGGAGCGTCGGTGCCGCGTACCTTTGCTCAGGCGAGCGCTGTGCTATCTTCCGCGCTCACGTTCGGGATCCATCCATCGCTGGATTCGATCACGGCGATGCTCGATGTGACGGGTCGTCCTGATGCTGGCTTCTCAAGCGTTCAGGTCACGGGGACGAACGGCAAATCATCGACTGCGCGCCTGACAGAGGCAATCCTTCACGCCCACGGCCTTAAGACCGGCTGTTACACGAGCCCTCATCTTGATTCCTACGCTGAGCGCATAGAGCTTGGCGGCGCGGCCGTCTCAGAACCTGACTTTGTCCGGGGCGTCGCGGCAGCTCTTGAAGCTGCTCGTGCCGCGCATGTCGATGAGCCCACAGAGTTCGAGTTACTCACTGCCGCCGCGCTCTGGCTCTTTCGCGAGCAGGGCGTAGATGTGGCGGTTCTCGAGGTCGGGATGGGTGGAAGGTGGGATGCGACGAGTGTCGTGAGTCCCTCTGTGGCCGTTATCACGGGCGTCGGTCTCGATCACACCAGCCATCTGGGCAACACGCGCGAGGAGATTGCGTCGGACAAGGCGCATATCATCAAGGCCGCTTCTACTCCCATTCTGGGGCCGGGTACCGAGGGGGTCGAAGATGTATTTCTGACACGCGCCGCTCGTTTCGAGCTTCATCCCCGTGCTGTTCGGCCAACGTCGCGTCCTACGCCGGTCGGCGAGGAGCTCACAGTTCGCTATGCCATTGACGCCAGGCCGGAAAGCCCAGAGGGTTTCTCTCGAATCAGTGTTGTGGGCGTTCACGCCGACTATGGTGTGCTCGACGTTGCTGCGCCGGCATACCAGGCCCCTAACGTCGCGACAGCTATCGCGGCGGCCGAGGCCGCCCTCGGACGTGCACTCGACTACTCCGCAGTGACTGCTGCGCTCGCCACATTCCGCATGGCGGCACGCTTTGAGGTCGTTGCTCGCGACCCGATCGTCATCGCCGACGGATCTCACAATCCGCAAGCCGCGCGAGTTCTTGCTCGGGCGATCTCTGATGCATGGCCGGATTCGAACTTACGCCCGGCGCTCGTGCTTGGGGTTCTCGGCGACAAAGATGCGCAAGGAATCATTGAAGCGTTGAGGGATGTTTCAGGTGCCTGGTTCCTTGGCAGGCCTGAGTCGAATCGCTCTCGCGATACAAAGGAGCTCGCCGACATGGTTCGCCAGATCGTGGGTGTTGAGCCGAGCGTGTTCGAGACGGTGAGGGAGGCCCTGGTTGCCGCGCGTAAGACCGGCAGTGATGTCGTGGCGACAGGGAGTTTCGTAACCGCTGCCGAGGCGCGACGCGTACTGCGCAATGACTGAAGCTCCTCGGCGTCTGTTCTGCTAGAATCCGTCTAGTCGCGCCGTTTGGGAGCGTGAGCGAAAGGGAGCACATGGGAGACATCCTCCAGCCGATCACAAGTAGCGGCGAGTTCAAGTTGGTCACACAGCTGTGCACGCTCTTCTTTTTTGTCTTCCACTTTGCCCTGACGTTTTGGGCATATCGCGATGCAGATCGTCGCGGAGCCATGGCGTGGTTCTGGGCCCTGACGGTGTTTCTCTTCAACATTGCCGGGTGGGCCATCTACCTTGTGGTTCGACCGCCCGAGTACGCGGCAGATGCGCGTGAGCGTGATCTGGAGATTCGTGCGAAGGAAGTGTCCTTGGAGCGCGATCTCGAGACATGTCCTGCCTGCTACAAACCCGTCGAGAATGACTTCCTCATCTGCCCGTCATGCATGAAGAAGTTGCGCAAACCATGTACTGAGTGCGAGAGGCCGCTCAAGCTCGGGTGGAATGTATGCCCGTACTGCAAGACAAAGCAGTAGGGTAGGAACCGAACAGAGCCGAATCGCCCCGCTTCGGTGGGGCGTTTTATATGGAGGTGCATACGCTAGATGCCTGAGATCACAGTCATACTTCCTGATGGTAGCGAGAAGGCGGTTGCCGAAGGCGCCACAGTCCTGGATGTTGCGGCAGCTATCGGCCCGCGCCTCGCGCAGGCCGCGCTTGCCGGAAAGGTCAACGGTGCGCTCGTCGATATCGATACCGTGGTGAGCGCCGGCGACGAGGTCGCTATCATCACTGATCGTTCAGACGAGGCACTCGATATCCTGCGTCACTCCACAGCACACGTGATGGCAGAGGCCGTCAAGATGCTGTTCCCGGAGACGACCTTTGGTATCGGACCGTCCATTGAGGATGGGTTCTACTATGACTTCCAGGTGAAGCGCCCGTTCACACCCGAAGATCTCGATGCTATCGAGGAACGAATGCGTCAGATAATCTCCGAGGAGATTCCGTTCCGGCGCGCTGAGATCACCAAACTCGAGGCATGGGATCAGTTCGATGGTGAGCCACTCAAGCAGGAACTGATCGAGGAGCTTCCTGAGGGTGAGATCATCTCGGTATACAACCAGGGTCAGTTCACCGACCTGTGCCGTGGACCGCATATAGCTGACACCGGTCGGATCGGCGCGTTCAAGCTGATGAAGGTCGCGGGCGCGTACTGGCGGGGTGACTCAAACCGTCCCATGCTCCAGCGCATCTACGGCACGGCCTGGTTCTCGCAGAAGGACCTCGACGCATATCTCGAGCGAATCGAGCAGGCCGAGAAGCGTGATCATCGCAAGCTGGGCAAGGAACTCGACCTGTTCTCGCTGCACGAGGACGCGGGCGCTGGGCTACCCCTCTACCACCCCAAAGGTGCGCGCATGCTCCGGATCATTCAGGAGTGGTTGCGCCGAGAGCTGTACCGTCGCGGCTACGAAGAGGTCATCACGCCCCACATGTACAAGGCGGATGTCTGGAAGACGTCGGGTCACTGGGACAATTACCGCGAGAACATGTACTTCTTCCAGATCGACGAGGGCGACGGCCGCGTCAACGACTACGGCATCAAGCCCATGAACTGCCCCGGGCACATCATGGTGTTCAAGAACGACATCCGCTCCTATCGCGATTTGCCGATGCGACTCTTCGAGTTCGGCACGGTCTATCGGCATGAACTCTCCGGTGTCATGCATGGCCTCATGCGGGCGCGTGGCTTCACCCAGGACGATGCGCACATCTTCTGCATGCCTGACCAGGTGCACTCCGAGGTCATCAAGATGCTCGAACTCGTGGACTACGTGAACAGCGTGTTCGGTTTCGAGTACACCGCGGAGGTCTCGACCCGGCCTGAGAAGTCCATCGGGTCCGAAGAGATGTGGGATGTGGCAACCTCGTCGCTCAAGAGCGCGCTCGACGAGCGCGGCATGGACTACGACATCAACGAGGGCGACGGCGCCTTCTACGGTCCCAAAATCGACATCAAGCTGCGCGACGCCATCGGACGTACGTGGCAGACAGCCACGATTCAGGTCGACTTCAACTTGCCCGAGCGCTTCGATATCAACTATCGGACTGCCGAGAACACTGAGGCTCGCCCGTTCATGCTCCATCGCACCATCCTTGGCAGCATGGAACGCTTCCTCGGCATCTTGATCGAGCACTATGCGGGCGCGTTCCCGATCTGGTTCGCGCCGGTGCAGGCCGTCATCATCCCGATCGCGGATCGACACCAGGAGCATGCCGCGTCGGTCAAGAAGCGTCTTGAGGCGGCGGGTGTGCGTGTTGAGATGCATGCAGAGCAGGAGCCGATGAGGGTCAAGATCGCCAAGGCGCAGCAACAGAAGGTACCCTATATGCTGGTTCTGGGCGACAAAGAGACAGAGGCCGATCAGGTCTCAGTGCGCGATCGAACCGAGGGCGACCTGGGTGCCGAGAGCATCGAGACGTTTATTGAACGGGTCAACGGGCAGCTTCCGTAGACACCACCGACCAGAGTCGGTATACTCGCAAGTCCAACTGCATATCGCATATTAAGTGGGACCCCGATCCCTTCCGGGGTTGTGATTAGGTCCCCACCTTGCGGCGCCACTTACAGGCAGCTGTCTGGTCGAGCACCATCAAGCTTGAGGAACGTTGCGTCGCAGCGATGCGATGTTGTTCCTTGGCTGGTATTCGTCCCGTCGGCCAAGCCGCGGGACGTTCTGTTTTTCCGAGGCGGAACTCGCAGGAGCGGGTCCGTCCACACATGGAGGTGAAGGTCCATTAGCACGACCGAACCGCGGATCAATGACCGCATCCGGGTACCGCGCGTAAGGCTCATTGGCGTGGACGGGTCCCAGTTGGGGCTCTTCGATACTGCCGATGCCATGCGTATCGCCGACGATCAGGCGCTCGACCTCGTTGAGGTTGCGCCGAACAGCGACCCGCCGGTCTGCCGGATCATGGACTACGGCAAGTTCAAGTACGAGCAGGACATGAAGGCCAAGAAGGCCCGCAAGCATCAGACAAAGGTCGAGATCAAAGAGATCAAGTTTCGACCAAAGATCGACACGCACGACTACGAGACGAAGAAGAAGCATGTCATCCGCTTCCTCGATGCTGGCGCCAAGGTCAAGGTGACCATCATGTTCCGTGGGCGTGAAATGGTTCACGCGGAGCGCGGTCTTGCGATTCTTGAGCGTCTTGCAGACGAGCTTGAAGGTATGGCTGTGATCGAGAGTCAGCCCAAGCTCGAAGGGCGCAACATGTTCATGTTGATACAGCCCGTGAAGAAGGAAGAGAAGAAAGCCGACGACGACGTCGAGACCGATACGGTTGCGGAGATCGTCGAGGAGAAGGAGTAGCACGATGCCTAAGATGAAGACCCACAAGGGAACCGCCAAGCGCTTCAAGACCACCGGCACCGGCAAGCTCAAGCGTGGCAATGCTTTCAAGAGCCACATTCTTGAGAAGAAGAGCCCCAAGCGGAAGCGTGCGTTCCGTGCCGATTCTTTTGTTCACAAGTCCGACGCTAGGGTCATTCGTAAGAATCTCGGCATCGGCTAGAGCCGGCGCTTTGAACGCAAAGGGAGTGTGATCGAGCATGCCTCGAGTAAAAAGAGCAGTAGCGGCGAAGAAGAAGCGTCGGACTACACTTACAAGAGCCAAAGGCTACTATGGTGCCAAGAGCCGTAGCTATCGTGCTGCCAAAGAGCAGGTGCAGCACTCGCTGCAGTACGTGTATCGCGACCGTCGCAACAAGAAGCGTGAGATTCGCCGTCTCTGGATCACTCGCATCAACGCGGGCGCACGTTTGTACGGTATGTCGTACTCACAGTTCATGAACGGTCTCAAGAAGGCTGAGATCGGTCTGGACCGCAAGGTTCTCTCTGATATGGCCATCAATGATGCGGCTTCATTCGAGAAGCTCGTTGAGATTGCCAAGCAGCAGGTTTCGGCCTAGCCGCCAGCACTGTCATAGACGTGTATGCGAGGGCTCCGCTGATGCGGGGCCCTCGCTCTATTCCGGCGGTAGTTTGGACTCGGTTTGAGTTGGGTTCGTGTCGTTCGGCATTATCCAACGTGTGGCCATTCCGGCCACGGACATCGAGCGTGGTTCCCCTCGACCATGCGTGATTCGAGGAGGAGCCATGAACAGGATTCTGTCGGTCACGATTGGCGCACTGCTGGCAATCAGTCTCACGGTGGCCAGTGCCTACTTCACCGGCCAGGCTCAAGTGCCGGACAACGTCATTCGGGCTGGTGATGTTGAGGTGTCTGCGGAGCCCACAGCATCGGCCCTGTCAATCGACGCGCTCGCACCGGGTGAGACCCAGATGCGACCAGTCACGGTGCGCAACACCGGTGCCCTGGCATCGGACATCGTGGTGAGCGGTGCAAAGAAGATGGGGATCACGGACTTCTATAACGCGCTCACTTGTGTGGTTACCTGCGAGGGAGCGGTCGTCTATCAGGGTCCCATCTCGGGGCTACAGACAGCTCCGATACGGCTCGCCGCCGGGGCGGCCACAACGTACTACACTGCGGTCACGCTACCCGCATCGGCTGACAATGACCTGGCGGGCGACTACGTTCGAATGACGCTCTACATCGACGCCGAGCAGGCGCACTAGTGCGGAGGCTCATGGTACCGACCGCGTGGGCATGTGCCGGTTTCATGGTCGTCTTGGGCGGTCTCTGGATGCGTCTCGCAATCGTGGCGGGTGGGTCGATGGAACCCGCGCTTGCGCGTGGAGATATCTGTGTCGTTGTATCCGGCCTTGCGGTGGAGCCGGGTGACATCGTGCTCTACGCAGACGGGGCGTCGTTGGTGCTGCATCGCGTTCACCGACTCTCTGAGTCGGGAGACCTTTGGACTAAAGGGGATGCGAATTCCACCAGGGATCGCTCACCGGTGCCCCTTGATCAGGTTCGCGGCCGTGTCATCTTCACGATCCCGCTTGGTAGCGTATCGCGCGGGTGGATGCCCTCAGCTCATGGTGCTAAACTTCAGAACCAATCGCATAGCATGGCAATGACGGAGAGGCGTTCAGGTACTTCAGTCGCTGGACAGGGAGAGGCCCCATGATTGAAAGGGTCTTCGGCGAGGACTGAGCGGTTCACTCCAGCAGCCGCGAACTGAACGGACGAGCGTGTCTCAATAGGGGAGCCGGAACCTCCGATATCAGGTCGGTGCAGAAGTGAGTCTGTACACGTGCGCCACACGAGGCGTGCATCGAGCGGGTTCGCGTAAGCGGATCAACCGAGGTGGTACCGCGGGAGTCGACTCTCGTCCTCATGTGACAGGACGAAGGCCGGCTCCCTTCTTGATTTCTGGATAAGGCAGGGACAGTCGCGGGTGGACAGGAGACGACGCGAGAGTATGAGTACCATAGACGAACTCAACGACATGCGGACGAAGGCGTTGACTGAGATAGCTGCTGCCGGAGACGGCGCATCGCTCGAGACAGTACGGGTTGCTTACCTTGGCAAAAAGGGTGAGTTAACCGCAATCCTACGAGGGCTTGGATCGCTCTCGGCCCAAGAGCGACCGATTGTTGGCAAGACCTCTAATGAGGTCCGGCAGGAATTGGAGGCTGCGCTGGACGGGCGAAGGCGCGATCTTGAGCACGTGGAGCTCGAAGCGAAGGTCAGTGCAGATGCAGTTGACGTGACCCTTCCGGGACGCGGGCGCGTCCCCGGCAGAGAACACCTTATTGAGATGATCACTCGACAGGTGGTCGAGGTGTTCATTGGTCTGGGATATCGCATTGTGGAGGGTCCTCAAGTCGAGCTCGACTACTACAACTTCACGGCCCTCAATCACCCACCTGCACATCCGGCTCGTGCCGCGACTGACACGTTCTATGTGCGCGACCTTGAGGCCGGTGATGCGCGCACTACCGGTGAGTCGGATGTGCTCCTGCGTACGCACACAAGTCCTGTGCAAGTACGCGTGATGGAGAACGAGGAGCCACCGATCTACGTGCTTGCTCCGGGCAAGGTCTTCAGGCGAGACATTGCCGATCCCAGTCACCTGCCGCAGTTCACACAAGTGGAGGGCCTGGTGGTCGATGAGGGCATCACCTTTGGTGATCTCAAGGGAACACTCGACTATTTCTGCAAGGAGATGTTCGGCCACGATCGCAAGACGCGCTTCAGGCCGCACTTCTTCCCGTTCACCGAGCCTTCGGCTGAGGTAGACGTATCCTGTGGGATCTGTGGAGGAGACGGCTGCCGATTCTGCAAGTACACAGGGTGGCTCGAGATTCTCGGGTGCGGCATGGTTGACCCGAACGTGTTCGGCTACGTGGATATCGACACGGAGCGTTTCAGCGGTTTTGCTTTCGGGATGGGTGTTGAGCGGATCGCCGCCCTCAAGTACAACATCCCTGATCTGAGAATGCTGGTCGAGGGTGATATGCGCTTCCTCCGCCAATTCTGATGTGCATTGCCGGGTGCGTCTGGTGCGCCCGCGTGAATCTGTCTGGTAGTTGCAGAAGGGAACGAGGACCGAGATGCGAATCTCGCTGAAATGGATGAAGACCCTGCTCGATATCGATATGTCGATAGACGAGCTGAAAGACCGACTTGATCTTACGGGTACGGCTGTTGAAACAGTGATCACTATCGGCGAAGCGCTTGACGGCGTTGTCGTTGGTCAGATTGTCGCCAAGGAGTCACATCCGGACGCTGACAAGCTGTGGGTGACCACCGTTGATGTCGGTTCAGACGCACTACTGACAATCGTGTGTGGAGCGCAGAACTTCGAGACCGGAGATAAGGTGCCGGTTGCAACCGTTGGCTCTACGTTGCCCAACGGCATGGAGATCAAAAAGGCCAAGTTGCGCGGCGTTGTGAGCATGGGCATGAACTGCTCGGCGGCAGAACTGGGCATGGGGTCAGACCAATCCGGCTTGTTGATTCTCCCGCCGGATGCACCGGTGGGTGTGCCGTTCGCGGAGTACAAGGACCTTACCGACACGGTCCTGGAACTGGAGATCACGCCGAATCGACCTGATTGTCTCTCGGTTGTCGGAATGGCGCGCGAGATGGCAGCCGTTCTCGGTACGACCTTCGAGATCCCGAGCGGATTCCCGGATGAGACCGGAGAGCCGATTGCTGATTCGCTCCGCGTAGACATTCTCGATCCGGAGCTCTGTTCCCGATATACCGCGCGGTTGATCCGAAATGTGAAGATCGGCCCGTCGCCTGATTGGCTGGTCGAGCGAATAGTCGCGCTCGGGCAGCGACCGGTGAACAACGTTGTGGATATCACGAACTATGTGATGTTCGAGCTCGGACAACCGCTGCACGCATTCGACGCGGCCACTCTCGGTAGGGATTCAGAGGGGGTGTCTCATATCATCGTGCGTCGGGCTGGAGCCGGAGAGCGTCTGACGACCCTTGACGGCCAGGATCGCCCTCTCGACCCCGGTATGCTGATCATTGCCGACCCGAACGGGCCAGTCGGCCTGGCGGGCGTCATGGGCGGCGAGAACACCGAGGTTTCCGAGGAGACCGTGGACATCATTCTCGAAGCTGCTTCGTTTGATCAAGTCGTTACGAGCCACACCAGCAGGTCGTTAGCCCTCATCTCTGAGGCATCCATGCGATTCGAGCGTGGAGTCGATCCGATGGGCTGTATTGCCGCCCAGAACAGGGCAGCGCAGCTCATGGCCGAGTACTGCGGTGGTCTTGTGGCGCCGGGACTGGTTGACGTGTGTCCCGAACCGATCCAGGACAGGTCGCTTGAACTCAGACGGTCTCGTGTGAACCGCATGCTTGGAACACAGCTCCCGGCGCAAGATATCGAGACCGTTCTGCGGGCGCTTGGTCTTGGTGTGGAGGTGCACGATGGTGATGACAGCTTCTCGGTCGACATCCCTTCGTTCCGTCCCGATCTCACCCGTGAGATAGACCTGATCGAGGAGGTTCTGCGCGTGTGGGGGATGGATCGCGTTCCCTCGACGCTCCCCGGTGGAAGAGAGCGCATCGGCGGTCTCGACTCGGGCCAGCGGTGGCGCGAGCGAATCGCTGCCACGATGCGAGCTGCCGGTCTCAATGAGACGATCACCTACGCCTTCGTCGACCCCGGTGATCTTGGTCGGCTCTCGTGGGAGCTCGACGATGGGGAACTCCTGGTCGAACTCCTCAATCCCATGTCCGAAGAGCAGGCTGTGCTGCGCCGCACACTTGCCCCGGGTCTGTTGCGAGCGGTTTCCTACAATCAGCGACGCGGGGTGGAGAATGTGCACCTCTACGAACTTGGGCGGGTGTTCTCGACATCAGAGGGACGAAAGCTGCCGCGTGAGAGAGATGTTGTGGCGGGCCTGCTCGCGGGTCGCTGGCACGCGCCGACGTGGCATGATCCGCGTTCCAAGGACAAAGGGGTGGATGCGGCGCTGCGCGGACCACAACTCAACTTCTTTGATGGAAAGGGAATCGTCGAAATACTGCTCGAAGACCTCGGCATTTCCCGATGGTCAACACGCTCTGCGGATGTGCCGTGGCTTCAGCCGGGGCGCGCCGCAGAGATTGTCGTGAGAGGTCAGTCAGTCGGGTGGCTCGGTGAGGTGCATCCGCGCGTTCTCGAGCAGTTTGAGGCTCAGGCACCGGTCGTCATGTTCGAGCTGCAGCTCGCCGCGCTCATCAAGGCCGCCGTCGCGATAAGACCGTCCACTGATGTACCCAGATTTCCGGCAATTTCGTTTGATGTGGCGCTTGTCGTCGACGAAGCGGTGACTGCCGAGAGTGTGGAGCAGTCACTGTCCAAGGCCGGCGGCAAGTTGCTGGAGAGCGTGAGGCTCTTTGACGTGTACCGCGGTGCCGGTATTCCTGAAGGCAAGAAGAGTCTTGCGTTCGCGCTCTCCTATCGGGCAGAGGATCGTACGCTCACCGATGAGGAAGTACGGCCGGCGCATGATCGCGCGATCCGTAAGGTCTCCGCATCATTGGGTGCGGAGCTACGCTCCTGACTTCAGGCGCATATGTATGAAGTATTTTCGCATATGCGTTGACGTGTATGCGATTTGACCATAGAATTGCCTCATTCCTATACGGAGGAGGCAATCAGTGACGCGCGCGGCGATAATCGGTGCTCCCGGCTACGCAGGAGTGGAACTCACACGCCTTCTTCTCGGGCATCCTTCGTTTGAGATAACGCTTGCCACGTCGAATGCCCAGGCGGGGCGCGCCGTCACAGATATGTACCCCTCTTTGGGAGGACTCACGAGTCTCGTCTATACCGAGCCGAATCTAGAGCACATTGCTCAGATGGCCGATGTCGCCTTTCTGGCCGTTCCACATACGGCTGCCCTGGAGATCGCGCCTCAACTCTTGTTGGCCGGTCTTACCGTCATTGATGCTTCGGCTGACTATCGGCTTAAGGATCCGGAAGTATACGAACGGTGGTATCAAGTCGCTCATTCGAGCGATGAGTTGCTCGAAAGAGCCGTGTACGGTTTGCCCGAGCTTGATCGCTCAACGCTCCCGGGTGCCCAGCTTGTAGCGTGCCCCGGCTGTTATCCGACCGCGACTCTGCTGGCGGCGGCGCCCGCTTTTGAGGCGGAACTCGTTGCAGGGAGTCGTGCGTTCGTCGATGCCAAGTCAGGCGTCTCAGGCGCAGGTAAGACTCCCTCGGCGAGCACCCACTATCCAACGGTGAATGAAGCCATCCAACCGTACAAGGTGGGAACCCATCGTCACACTCCCGAGATCGAGCAGGGTCTTTCGATCGCGGCCGGCCACCCGGTGTCAGTTGTGTTCGTGCCACATCTCGTACCTATGAGCCGCGGTCTTCTCGCTACGGTCTATCTCGATCTGATCGAGCCGATGAGTTCGGACGAAGCAGTTGAGCTCTATCGTGAGCGCTACGCCAACGAGCCGTTCCTCACGGTGCACCCCGCTGGACGCATGCCCTCGACCGCCGAGGTGCGCGGAACGAATCGGGCGCACATCGGAGTCACTGTAGACAGGACGGGAGTGCTGGTTGCGGCATGCGTTATTGATAACCTCGTCAAGGGCACAGCGGGTCAGGCCCTCCAGTGCGCGAATATCGTGTATGGCTATGAAGAGACCGCAGGGCTTCTTATCCCTGCTCCAGTCGTTTAGGGGGCGAGATGAGCAGTAGGTTCACATCACTAGAAGGCGGAGTGGTCGCTCCTGTCGGATTCGTGTGCTCCGGGGTGAGTGCCGGACTCAAGAAATCCGGCAAGCGTGATGTCGCGATCCTGGCTGCCCAAGAGGCCTGTCCCGCAGCTGCAGTATTCACATTGAACTCGATGGCTGCACCCCCGGTGCATCTCTCTCGCGCCCACATCGCGTCAGGGATGGCTCGGGCGGTGGTTACGAACTCCGGCAACGCGAACGCGTGTACAGGTGCTCAGGGCATGCGCGATGCCGAGGCGATGGCTCGTGCATGCGCAGACTCCCTGGGCGTTGATGCTTCGATGGTGCTCGTTGCCTCAACAGGCGTCATTGGAATGCCGCTTCCCATTGAACGTGTGACAGCGGGTATCGCTGATGCTGCGGCTCTCCTCGACAGTGCTGATGGCACTTCGGCGGCCGAGGCGATAATGACGACAGATACGTTTCCCAAGCAGATCGCGCTGTCCGTAGACGTTGATGGGTCGCGCTACGTTGTGGGGGGCATGGCGAAGGGCAGCGGGATGATCATGCCTAATATGGCTACCATGCTCGCCTACGTCACGACCGATGCACCGCTTACCTCAGAGGCGACTCGTGCCGCACTGACAACCGCCACGACCCGCACATTCAATCGGATCAGCGTTGATAGTGATACTTCGACCAACGACATGGTGGTATTGATGGCCTCTGGTGCAGCCGGAGGAGATGCGATTGCCCCCGATAGTCCGCGATATGAGCCGGTTGCGGCTGCTATCGAGGAAGTATGTAGGGAACTCGCCCGCATGATCGTTCGCGACGGCGAGGGCGCCACCAAGCTCATTACCGTGACGGTGCGCGGTGCGGCTAGTGAGGATGACGCCCATGAAGCGGCGCTGTCTATCGCCAATTCACCACTGTTCAAAACGGCGATCTTTGGCGCCGATGCGAACTGGGGTCGGGTCGTGATGGCCGTTGGCAAGTCGCGCGCGAAAGTCGACCCCGATGCAATCGAGGTCATATTCGCAGGAATCACAACCTGCAAGCACGGGACTGGTTTCCTCTTCGACGAGAAAGCTGCCGCAATCGCGCTTGCCAACGACGAGATCGATGTGATTGTGGACCTGCATATTGGAGAAGGTCAGGCGACAGTCCTGACGTGCGACCTGTCATATGAGTACGTTCGCATTAACGGTGACTACCGAACCTAGCGCTACGACAGGAGCGCACAAGGGACTTGAATCATTCGCGACAAGCACATGTCGCTTGCCGAACCGGAGGGGACGTACCATGGAGCAGTTCTTACACAAAGCAGAGACGCTGACCGAGGCCCTGCCGTGGATCAAGCAGATGTGGGGCAAAACGGTCGTCATCAAGTACGGCGGCGCCGCCATGACCGATCCGGCCCTGCGCGAGAGCGTCGCAAGCGACATCGTCTTGATGAAGCTCGTTGGCATCAACCCTGTCATCGTCCATGGCGGCGGTCCCGAGATTTCGAAATACATGGAGCGTCTTGATATGCCGGTCGAGTTCTACGATGGCTTGCGAGTGACCTCTGACGAGGCAATGGAGATCGTCAAGATGGTACTTGTCGGCAAAGTGAACAAGGAACTTGTGGCATCGATCAACACCCACGGTCGGCTGGCGGTCGGCATTGCCGGCGATGACGCGAACCTCATCAAGGCGACCCAGAAGAGCGAACGCCTCGGCCGTGTGGGTGAGGTTACCGACATCGATACCACTGTCGTTCACAAACTCATCGAAGACGGCTTCATTCCGGTTATCGCCACCGTCGCAGCAGGGGATGACGGCGGCAGTTTCAACATCAACGCAGACCTCGTTGCCGGTGAGCTTGCAGCCGCACTCGATGCGGACAAGGTCATCTTCCTGACCGATGTCGATGGCTTGTATGCGGACTTTGATGACAAGACGTCACTGATTTCCACGCTCGCCCTGGGTGATGCCGAGGAAATGATCGTTGCCGACCTCCTTGCGAGCGGCATGATCCCGAAAGTCGGCGCGTGCGTGCATGCACTCCGCGGCGGAGTGTGGCGGGCTCACATTCTGAACGGGACCGTTTCGCATTCGTTGCTCCTTGAGGTATTCACCGACCAGGGGGTCGGAACCATGCTGGTCCATCCGGACGATCATCGGATCACAGGAGCCGAGTTCGAAGAGGTGACCACTTCCGGCGCAACCGTAGCAGTGGTCAACGGAATCTCTTCGAGAGGGGTGTCCTAGTATGGGTGCACGGCTAGATCAATCAGCGGCACTCGATGCGGCATTCCATATGCCGACATACACGCGCAAACCGGTGATGTTCGTACGTGGCGACGGTATGCGTCTCTATGATGATGAAGGTCGCGAATATCTTGACTTCGTCTCGGGTATCGGCGCGGTCAATCTCGGACATGCGCATCCGGCGGTCACTGCGGCGATGTGCGATCAGGCCACCAAGCTCGTTCACGTGAGTAACCTCTACTACGTTGAGCATCGCTCCGAACTTGCCAAGGAACTCTGCGAGCTTGCCGGTGGCGATATGCGGGTGTTCTTCTGCAATTCCGGTACGGAGGCGAGTGAAGGGGCGATCAAGCTTGCCCGCAAGTGGGCGCATCTTCACAAGGGAGCGGAAGCGCGCACGATCGTGACCGCCCTCGGCAGCTTCCATGGTCGTACCCTTGCCGCATTGGCGGCTACGGGCCAGCCCGGGAAACAGGAAGCCTTTGCCCCTATGCCGGAAGGATTCATCCACGTTCCGCTCAATGACATCGATGCGCTAACCGGCGCACTCGACGAGACGGTGTGCGCTGTGATGCTTGAGCCGGTTCAGGGCGAAGGCGGAGTCCGTCTGTGTGATCCGGAATACCTGCGTGCGGTCCGCCAGCTCTGTGATGAGCGTGAGATCGTCTTGATCTTTGATGAGGTGCAGTGCGGCATGTATCGTACCGGACCTGCATTCGCACACATGCACGCGGATGTGAGACCGGACATCCTCACGGTCGCCAAAGCGGTCGGCAACGGTCTGCCGATCGGAGCGGTGCTTGGTCGTGGCGAACTCGGAGTTGCGTTTCAGCCGGGTGACCACGGATCCACGTTCGCTGGCGGACCGGCCGTGTGTGCGGCTGCCCGCGCGACTCTGAGCGCGCTCAAGAGCGAGGGTCTGGGCGAGAACGCAACCACTGTCGGCGCATACTTCGCTGCCGGTCTTGAATCACTAAGTGCTCGGACGGGGGCAATACGGGAGGTTCGTGGCGTTGGATTGATGCTGGCCATCGAGTTGCACGAGCCGAACGCGGCCCAGATCGCGGAGAACGCACTTGAACTTGGTCTGGTGCTGAACAACATCGGCACGAATATCATCCGATTCTTGCCACCCTTGGTGTGCACAAACGCTGAGATTGATACACTTCTCACTCACTTGCAATCATTGCTCGACACGCAGGAGGTGGCATTGTGACCGACGTGCTCAAAGGGCGCGACCTTCTTTCCCTCGCTGACCTTTCATCCACGGAGCTGTCACACCTTCTCGATGTCGCCGGGAGTCAGAAACGCGCATGGGGACTCGCCGGTAGCCGGTCTCATCCTCTCGCCGGCAAGTCCATTGCGCTCATCTTCCAGAAACCGTCGATGCGCACGCTCGTGTCGTTTGAGGTAGCGTGTGCACGACTCGGGGCTGCACCTGTTCTGTTGGCCGGGTCCGACACCGCGTTTTCGCGGGGCGAAAGCGTTTTGGACACAACCAAGGTGCTGGAGCGCTATGTGGACGCCATCGTCATCCGTACGTTCTCGCAGTCGATGGTCGAAGAGATCGCAGAGCACGCACGCGTTCCTGTCGTAAACGCGCTCACCGATGACCATCACCCGTGCCAGGGGCTGGCAGACCTGCTTACGATACGCGAACACAAGGGAGATCTTTCGGGTCTCAGGTTCGCCTACGTTGGCGATGGTAACAACATGGCGCATACCTACATGCTCGGCGGCGCTCTGAGCGGAATGAACGTGAGCGTTGCCACTCCGGTGGGATTTGAGCCCAAGGCGGAGATCATTGAGCAATCGCGAAGCATTGCGCGGAGTACCGGTGCCTCGATCACTCTTTCCAACAATCCGGCTCATGCCGTAGCGGGTGCAGACATCGTTGCAACGGACACGTGGGCATCGATGGGGCAGGAGAGTGAGCACGCCTCTCGCCTTGCAGCATTCGAGACGTTCCGCGTAGACGCATCACTCATGGCGAAGGCCGCACCTGATGCGCTATTCATGCACTGCCTGCCCGCACATCGGGGCGAAGAAGTCACCGATGAGGTCATGGACGGGCCACAATCCGTCATCTATGACGAGGCGGAGAACCGGTTGCACGCCCAGAAGGCGTTGCTATCCGTTCTCCTCGGCTAGACCGATACCATCGAGCGATAGAAGGTTGAGATGAGAAAGCGACGCCAACGACAGGACGAGATCAAACGCATCGTGCGAGAGGAGCGAATACGCACGCAGCGCGACTTGGTGGTGCAGCTCGAGAAGTGTGGGTACCACTGTACGCAGGCCACGGTCTCACGGGACATCACTGAGTTGGGACTTCGAAAGCTGCCCGAGGGCGTATACGTTCTAGCCGAGGACCTTCATCTCCAGCGCATGATCTCGGAGCTCGTCTTGAGTGTTGCCCATACGAACAATCTTCTGCTTGTGAAGTCTTCGACGGGTACAGCGCCCGGTGTGGCGGCGGCGCTCGATGCCGCAGACATCGACGGTATCCTCGGCAGTATTGCGGGGGACGACACGATTCTCGTTATCACCGCCGATGAGCCCAGCGCGCAGCGTTTGCAGGATCAGATCGACAAGTTCAGGGGCGAGTAGCCCAGATGATTCACGGGTGGCGAGCACGTCGCCCGTGGTGAGAAAGGGACAGGCACATGGCACGGGAAAAGTGTGTTCTCGCATACTCGGGTGGTCTTGACACCTCGGTAGCGATCAAGTGGATCCAGGAGAACCATGATATGGACGTCATCGCGCTGGCGATCGACGTTGGTCAGGAGCGCCAGGATCTTGAGTTCGTGCGTCAGAAGGCGCTCGGTATCGGTGCGATCGAGTCGATTGTGAAAGATGTTCGTGAAGAGTACGTCGAGGAGTACATCACCAAGGCGCTCAAGGCCAATGCGCTCTACGAGAACAAGTATCCTCTTGTAAGCGCCATGAGCCGCCCCATCATCGTGAAGCATCTTGTCGAAGAGGCGCACCGATCCGGTGCCAGGTTCATCGGCCACGGCTGCACAGGTAAGGGTAATGACCAGGTGCGCTTTGAGGTCGGTATTTCGTGTCTCGATCCTGATATCGAGATTGTGGCACCGGTGCGCGAGTGGGAGCTCAAGACCCGGGAGCAGGAGATGGTCTATGCCATGGAGCGAGACATCCCCGTTCCCACCACCAAGGCGAACCCGTACTCGATCGATGACAATCTCTGGGGTCGTGCCATCGAGTGCGGCGTTCTTGAGGATCCGTGGGTCGAGCCGCCTGCAGATATCTACACGCTTACGGCCGACTCGCGTGGCAACAACTGCGATGAGCCGGAGTACGCGGAAATCAGCTTTGCGCAGGGCGTCCCGGTGGCGCTTGATGGCGAGCGGATGAGCTTCCACGAGATCATCAATCGCATGAATGAGCTCGCCGGAAAGCACGGTTTTGGACGAATCGACATGATCGAGAATCGTCTCATCGGCGTGAAGTCGAGAGAGATATATGAGGTTCCTGGAGCGCTCACGCTCATCACGGCGCACAAAGCGCTCGAAGACCTGTGCCTGGAGCGCGATGTGCTTCACTACAAATTGCAGATTGAGCAGAAGTGGTCGGAATTGGTCTACAACGGTATGTGGTTCTCACCGCTCAAAGAGGCGCTCGACGGGTTCATCGAGACCACACAGCAGCTTGTGAGCGGTGACGTGCGCCTTCGCTTCTACAAAGGCTCGTGCGTGCCGGTTGGTCGCCGTTCGCCGTACTCCCTCTATGACTACAATCTCGCAACGTACGATGAGGCCGACAACTTCGATCACAAGGCCGCCAAGGGCTTCATCGATCTGCATGGGTTGCCCACCAAGGTCTGGGCGCGTCAGCGTCGCAAGGTGGGTAAAGAAGGCGAAGTCTAGACTCTTTCACGACACGAGACCGAATTCGATCTGACAGGATACTTGCCGAGGAGGCACAACGACGTGGCCGATGCCAAGAAGCCCTGGGGCGGGCGGTTCGAGAAGTCCCCGAGTGCGTTCCTCGAACAGTATGGTGCGTCCCTCATGGTGGACAAACGCATGTGGGCCCAGGACATCAAGGGCTCGATCGCGCATGCCCGCATGCTTGCGCAGCAGAGTGTGATCACCGAGGCTGATGCGGACTCCATAGAGACGGGCCTCTCCGAGATCTATCGGGAGATTCGCGACGGCAAGTTCGAGTTCCGCATCGTCGACGAAGACATCCATATGGCGATCGAGCGCACGCTCATTGAGCGTATTGGAACCGCTGGTGGTCGCCTGCACACGGCTCGCAGCAGAAACGACCAGGTGGCACTGGATACCCGGATGTATGCCATGGATCAGGCGGTCGCTCTCGCGCACGCGGTCACGTCGATGCGCACGACGATCCTTCATCTCGCCGAGGAGTTCCATGGACAGGTGATGCCGGGCTACACCCATCTGCAGAAGGCGCAACCGGTGCTGTTCAGCCATCACCTGCTGGCCTATTTTTGGATGCTCTCCCGCGATGCGACACGCTTCCGTCATGCACAAGAGTCGGCGGATGTCATGCCCTTGGGTTCGGCAGCTCTCGCCGGTACAACCTTCGATATCGACCGTGATTCTGTCTCGGATCGCCTCGGGTTCTCTCAGGTGAGCCAGAACTCCATGGACAGCGTCTCGGATCGTGATTTCTTGCTGGATCTCACCTACGCCTGCACGGTGACGATGGTCCATCTCTCGCGGCTCTGCGAGGAGCTCATACTCTGGTCGACAGAGGAGTTCGGCTTTGTGACGATGGACGACACGTACGCAACCGGCTCAAGCATCATGCCGCAGAAGAAGAACCCCGACTTCGCCGAGTTGACGAGGGGCAAGACCGGACGCGTAGTGGGGGATCTTGTCGGGCTTCTCACCGTTCTCAAAGGCCTTCCGCTTGCCTACAACAAAGACATGCAGGAGGACAAGGAGGGCGTATTCGACGCAATCGACACGACGCTTGATGCGCTCATGGCAATGGATGGCATGCTCGCGAGCATGCACATCAATGCCGAGCGGATGATCGAAGGCGCACAAGGCGGGTTCATGGCGGCTACCGATGTTGCGGATTACCTTGTGAACACAGGCATGCCATTTCGTGATGCACACGAAGTGGTTGGTCGGTTGGTGCTGGAATGTGAGCGGAGTGGTCGTACGCTTCAGGAGTTGACGGCGGCTGAGTTCGCGGCAGTAGACCCCGCGTTTGACGACGACGTGCTCGAAGCTGTCGATATCTACGCCGTGGTCGCCCGGAGAACCAGCGCTGGCGGGACTGGCAACGAGGCCGTTCTCGATCAGATCATGGCTGCTCGCGATGTGCTTGCTGCCGACGCTGCATGGGTTGAAGCGAACCTGGAGTAGCCTTGAGGGCTCAGCGCTTCGCGGTCACGTAGCCACCTCGCGCGGCACCTTCGAGCAGATGGCGGGTGACCACATTCGCCAGTCCGGGGGAGACCCTCGTCGCAACAAGGCGATACACATCACCGGCAGACTCCGGCAATGAGTCTGCATATCTGCGTCCGAGAGTGTGCAGTTCCTCACCAAGCTGCTCAGCCCCTTTTCGGTCCACTCCGGTTCGTGCGAGTGCGTCAAGACCGTCCTCAAGTGAATCGACCATGGTGAGCAACGCGCGCGCCCTGCCGACCGAGGAAGAGTCGTTCGCTCGTGAGCTTGACGATTCGCGCCAGCCGGGTTTGCCCGCATTCCACACTCGCATTCCAACCAGCACGGCGGCGAGCGAGGTGATTCCCCAGACAACGAGATACACAGGCTTGGAAACCGACGTGGGCCAACCAAGAGATATTCCCGCTGTGGCCAACGGTCCTTCAACGACCGAGCCGAGCAAGGTCAGTTGAGGCGGTAGCGGTACGAAAGACAAGCTTGCCACGATGAGCGCCATGATGCCGCTACGCTTGCGCAACCACGCATCGCTCGGTGCAATCACTGCCAGTCCGATCAGATAGCAGGTGAGCGCCGATAGTAGAAGGGAACCGTATGCGAATCCGAGCACGGTGATCAGCCTCTCGCGTGTGTTGCAAGGTTCAACCTCTTGCCTGCGATCAGCGTAGTACCTTCTTGGGCTCTGGTATACGGGTATCATCGAATTGTCCCGTCGATACCCGATGGCGCATGGCAGAGGCTATACACATGGATGATGCACAACGATCGCAGTCGGCAGAGCCCGAGTCCTGGCCCTCTCGATGGGGCCGGCCGCTCGACGCGTCGTTCTTTGGTCGCGACACCGTCACTGTCGCCCGTGAACTCCTTGGTGCCGTGCTCGTCTCGCGTGCGGGTGGCGCCATGGTTGCCGGACGCATAGTTGAGACCGAGGCGTATCTGGGTGCCGATGATCCCGGAAGCCATGCGGCCACCAAGGGAATCACGGCGCGAAACGCGGTCATGTTCGGGCCACCGGGGCAAGCGTACGTCTATTTCACGTACGGAAACCATCACATGCTTAACCTGGTCACCGAGGAGAACGGCCACGCGGGTGGAGTCTTGATCCGTGGGGTGCAATCGCTCGCCGGACTCGATGTCATGCGTGAGCGCAGACAGGGGCGACCGGATCATGAGTTGACCAATGGCCCGGGGAAGCTGGCGGCCGCCATGGGGCTGGACTTGTCACATAACGCGGGTAGACTTGGTGAAGGTGCCATCGCCGTTTTCGAGGGGGGACTCGTAGACGGTGAGCAGGTCTCGATTTCCGGACGCATCGGCTTGTCGTCCGGCTACGAGCTACCTCTGCGTTTCTATATCGAGGGGAATACCAACGTATCGAGAGGTCGAGTCGGTCCCGTTACCAGGGTCGGCGGCGCCCGTAAACGCTAGAAAGGAATTGGGACGTGACGGTGAAACTAGGCGATATCTACCGGATTGCAGTTGAGAAGGGCATGGCCGAGGACAAGCGCGACGCCGAGGAAATCGAAGCAGCGCTTGCGGCCGTGGAGAAGGCGTATCAGAAGATGGACGATGCCGAGAAGGCATTCTTTGATGCCGAGAAGCTCACGAACCCCTATGTCGATACACGCATCAACCATGGCGATCCGGAGCTTGAGGTACGTGGACTCTTGGTTGGGATCGATATGGAGCCGGCGGAAGTGCTCCTCGCCGACAGGCTGAGAGAGAAGGGTGAGCCTATCGATCTCGTGTTGGCGCACCATCCCGAGGGGTCCGGATACGCCGAGCTTCACGAGGTCATGCTGATGCAGGCGGATCTGTGGGCCGATCAGGGTGTCAGTATTGCCGCGGGCGATGCATTGATCGGTCCCCGCGCACAGGAGATACGCCGTAGGATCATGCCGGCCAACCACTATCGCGCCGTACATGCTGCAGAGCTGCTCGGGTTGGCAATGATGTCCTGCCACACCGCAGCGGACAACTGCGTGAATGCATTCGTCCAGCGAACATTGAATGATGCCTGTCCACGCACGCTCGACGATGTGGTCAAGACTCTTCGTGAGATAGATGAGTATGCAGATGCGGCAAAGAAGGGGTACGGCCCCATCATCATTCAGGGCGACGCCCAGGCACGAGCGGGGCGCATTGTTGTGGACATGACTGGCGGAACCGAAGGTCCGGAGGGCGCGCTGAAGCGTCTCTCACAGGCTGGGGTAGGCACGCTCGTAGGGATGCACTATTCCGAGGAGCATCGCAAGAAGGCCGAGAAGCTAAAACTCAATCTGATCATCGCCGGCCATATATCGAGCGACACGTTGGGGATGAACCTGATTCTTGATGAGGTCGAGAAGGCAGGAGATATCAAGGTGTACTGCACGTCTGGAATGGTTCGCGTCAAGCGTGCCCCTGAGGTCGAGTAGCCAGCCCACGCATAACAAGAGCGAGAAAGCCCGCCGATTCGGCGGGCTTTCCTGATTACGGTGTAGGTGTTGTATCCGGTGTGGGTGGAGGAGGTTCTGGTTCAGGGGTTGGTGGCTTGGGTGTGGGTTTGGGTGTGGGCTCGGGGGCAGGTTCGGCACCCTTTGATATCATGATGGTGATCTGCCCGCCGAACCTGATCGCACCGCCGGCTTTTGGTGTCTGAGAGACCACATGCCCAACGGGCACGGTCGCGTTCCAGATCTCCACGAACTTCACGGTGAAGCCCGCGGCCTTGGCGGCCTTAGTGGCTTGACCCTTGGTCAAGCCAACCAGATCCGGGGATTCGTCAGAGGATGACCATGCGGGCTTCCATGTGTACTTTGGCTTGTCCTGCTTCTCAAAGTCGAGCTTGGGTTCCTTTGCCAGAGCTTTCTTGTTGAATGCCGCCCAGATGGGAGCGGCCAAAGTGCCGCCAAAGCCGCGCATTCCTCTTACCGAGCGCATCGGCGTCTCTTTTTCGTAGTATCCGACCCAAACCGCGGTAGAGAGTTGGGGTGTGTAGCCGCAGAACCATGCATCTCGGTAGTTCTGAGAGGTTCCGGTCTTACCGGCAGCCGGACGCCCGATGTTGGCAGATCTCGCCGTGCCGCCGGTAATGACACCTTTGAGGACGCTCGTTGCTGCGTAGGCGATTTCAGGCTCGAGTGCCCGAATCCCGTCCGGCTTGGCCTCAAACACCACATCGCCCTTGGGGTCGACCACCTTTGTGATGGCCATGGGGGCGAAGTGCACACCGTTGGTTGCGAGCGTCCCGTACGCGGAGGCCATCTCAAGAACCGTTACATTCTGGCTGCCAAGCGCGATCGATGGGTACGGGGGGATTTCCGACGTGATACCCATGCGCCTCGCGGTCTTCGCGACCTTCTCCGCACCGGTCTCCTCATCGTCGTTCAAGTCCCAGATCAACCGGGCGAACACCGTGTTGACTGAGCCACGAGTGCCGGATTCCAGAGTCATTCTCCCGCCGCTACCGCCGCTATTGGAAACAACCCACGGAGGGTTCGTGGGAATCCTCGCGGGAGATGATCCGTCGACATAGCGATAGGGGGGCATGCCATTTTCGAGTGCGGTGACAAGGACGAACATCTTGAATGACGAGCCCGGTTGACGGCGACCCTGCGTGGCAAGATTGAACTTGTTCGTGCTGAAGTCTTTGCCTCCGTACATTGCCTTGATTGACCCGTCGCGAGGATCGATGGATACGAGGGCTACATCAGGGTCTCCCGGTTGTCCGAGATGTCCCTTGACCGAATCTTCAGCCATCTTCTGGATTCTCGTGTCGATGGTCGTATGCACATCGAGCCCGCCCTGGAATACGAGCGCCTGGCTGAACTCCTGTTGCAGAAGCTTCTTCACGTGCGAGACGAAATAGTGAGCCCGGTAGACGCCCTGATCCGGTTCAGCGGAGCGTTTCGGTTCAATTGGCGTTTCAACTGCCGCGTCATACTGTTCCTGCGTGATGAATTCGTTGGTCAGCATGCGGCTCAGTACGAGGTTGCGCCTAACGAGTGCGCCCTCAGGATTGTCGTAGGGGCTCAGCCTGCTCGGTGCTTGAGCAAGTCCTGCCAGGAGCGCGGCCTCGGGGAGCGTTAGCTCGCTGGCGTTCTTGGCGAAGTACGTCTTGGATGCAGCTTGGGCGCCGTACGCGCCCTCACCGAGGTAGATTGTATTGAGATAAAGCCCTAGGATGTCCTCCTTGGACTTGCGCTTCTCGAGTTCGAGTGCGAGGAACGCCTCGCGCGCTTTGTACTCGAAGGATCGCGAGGTACGTTCATCACGCAGGAGTGTGTTATCCACATACTGCTGAGTGATGGTCGAGGCACCTTCGTCGAGACTACCTGTCGTGATGTCGATGACGAGCGCACGTGCGATACCCAGGATATCTACGCCGCTGTGCTCGTAGAATCGTTCGTCTTCGGTTGCTACGACGGCATTGGCGAGATCCGTGGAAATCTCTGACATGGGTACTATAGTACGGTTCTCGAGATACAAGCGGGCGAGGAGCACTCCGTCCGCCGACCATATACGGGTCGTCTGTGCGACTTCGAAAGCCTCCGGCGATTCGTAGTCGGGCAGATTCGTGAGCCAGGATTGCACCACGGCAACTGCGGTGACAGCGCCAGCTAGAACCATGATTAGGGTAAGAGCAAGCAAGACCGCCGCAACGCGTGCGGCGTTCAGTCCCGGCGTTCTACGATTTCGCCGCGTTCTACGTCGATAACTTGACATGGCTGGCTGATCACCTCCAGTTTGTCTATTGTGCCTGATGGCGCGAACATCGTGCCAGGTCTTTTCCGCCCACGTCACCGAACGGATACCAACTCTGTGAGTACAACACTCAGAATTCCCGAACTTCTCGCACCGGCAGGCAGCCCGTTGGCACTGCGCGCTGCAGTGAACAACGGCGCAGATGCCGTATATCTCGGCCTCGATCGACTCAATGCGCGGCAAGGAGCCGAGAACTTCACAACTGAGACGTTGTCAGATGCAGTTCGGTTCGCGCATCTCAAGGGGGTACGAGTCTACCTCACCGCCAATGTCGTGGTCTTGTCCGAGGAAATGGATGATGCGCTGCAGCTGATCGATCAGGCCTGGGCGGTCGGCGTTGATGCGGTGATCGTTCAGGATCTTGGCTTCGCGAGACTCATCGCTGCCGAGCTGCCGCAGGTGCGCATGCACGCGTCCACTCAAATCAATACGCACAACACCGCGACCGTCACCGAGTTGGAGCGTCTCGGCGTCTCGCGTGTGACGCTCGCCCGAGAAGTGTCGCGCAGTGAAGCGACAAGTATTGCCGCCTCCAGCAATCTCGAGGTCGAGGTGTTT
The DNA here is from genome assembly GCA_024637115.1 of Actinomycetes bacterium. Taxonomy (GTDB): domain Bacteria; phylum Actinomycetota; class Coriobacteriia; order Anaerosomatales; family JAGXFU01; genus JAGXFU01. Next base: position 7,811 of record JAGXFU010000014.1, on the reverse strand, counting down.
GTGCATGGCGCCCTCTGTATGTGCTACTCGGGTCAGTGTCTTCTCTCCTCACTGATCGGGAGAAGGTCTGCGAACCGAGGCACGTGCGCACAGCCGTGCCGTTTGCCCTACGAGCTGCTCGACGAAAAGAGCCGCGTCCTCAAGACCCCCGGACCGCATCTCCTGAGCCCGAAGGATCTCTGTTCGATAGACACGCTTCCGGAACTTGTTGCATCGGGCGTGAGCGCCCTCAAGATCGAGGGTCGCATGAAGGATCCGGAGTACGTTGCACTCGTGACCGGCGTATACCGCCGCGCGCTCGATCGTCTTGCCACAGAACCCGAATCGTTCGCAGTGACCGAGGCAGAACGATCTATTCTTGCCGAGGCGTTCTCCCGTGGGTTCACTCCCGGTTACCTCGAGGACATACGCGACAACCGCATGATGAGCTACACGCGGCCCAACAATCGCGGAGTGCACGTGGGTCGCATCAGCAAGGTGGTCGACCGTGCCGTCCACATCTCTTTGGATAGTGCTCTCGATACCGATGACATCATCGAAGTGTGGACCTCTCAAGGTCGCTTTGCGCAGAAGGTCGGAAGGATGGACTTGTCGGGTTCTGCAGTCCCCACGGGACCGGCGGGTTCGACCGTCGTGATTCGAACAGAGAAACCTGCGTCAGCGGGCGATCGTGTATTCCGTGTTTCCAACTCGACCCTCATTGACGCAGCGCGGCGCACCTACGCCGAGGATCGCGGCGGGCACCCGCTACCGCTGGATGTCTCGGTGCGACTCGTAGTGGGTTCGCCACTGCGCGTCGAAGTCCGGCAGGGGAGTCGGGTTGGTGTCGCCCAAGGACCGATTGTAGAGTCGGCGCGTACGAAGTCGGTCACGGTTGATGAGATCACTGAACATGTTGGTCGCTTTGGGGGGACCTTGTTCGAGGCGGCGACATGGGACATCGAGTTGCAGCCGGAAGTTGGAATCGGCTTCTCCGCGCTACATCGTGCTCGACGCGAGGCGGTCGAAGACCTAGAACGCGTCATGCTCAAGCCATGGGCGCATCGGGAGTTGCGTCATCCCAGGCAGCAGCGCGTAGAGCGTCGCCGCTCCATCGCCCCAATCGCGCCGCAGATCGTGATTCATACCGATGACCTTGTCACCGCTCGCGCATGCATCGGTGCGGGTGCACAGCGGGTCATCATGCCGCACTGGGCACTTATGGATGTGCCGGCCGAGGAGATTCCCGAGCGGATCGTTCCCGAATTGCCAAGAATCGTCCGTGACAGGGAGGTTGACGATCTTCTTGTTATCGCTCGTCGTGAATATGAGAGCCACGGCGACGCGGCTCGAGTTGTCGTTGGCAATCTCGGATTGCTCGGTCCTGTTGCAGAGAGCGGGTGCGAAACGGATGCCCACTGGTCGTTGAATGCCGTCAATCAGTGGACGTGCGAGGCACTCGCGGACTCAGGTGCATCGATGGTCTGGCTCTCTCCCGAGTTGTCGGGAAGGCAGATCGCTGAGGTTGCGGCGGCGTCACCTGTGCCAGTGGGAGTTGCTGTGTACGGTCGTCAGGAGGTAATGGTCACCGAGCACTGCCTTCTCATGTCGATCGGTGACTGCAATCAGATATGTGGCACCTGTCCTCGACGCCGCACCTGGCATGCGCTACGTGATCGCAAAGGATACGCGTTCCCCGTTTCGTCTGACCCGCTCGGGCGCAGTCACATATACAACTCCGTTCCGCTTGATCTCACTCGCGCGGCGGCTGAGATCGTGCAGGCCGGCGTGAGTGAAGTTCGGCTGGATTTCACTGTGGAACACTCGCAGGAGGCGCAGAAGATCACCCGCATCGTGCGAGAGGCGTTCGCCGCCGCAATCGGTGATCGCGAAATCCAGCAAGAGGCTGTCGAGCAGGGTACGACGGGCCATTTCTATCGCGGCGTCTACTGAGCCAAGTCGACTCAGCCCGACGGCGTTTGGCTATTGCACGACGATCGTTTTGGTCACCGATGCGGTTTGTCCACTGTCGTCGGTGACCCAGAGGGTGACCTCAAAGGTCCCCGGATCGCTGTAGCTATACGTGGTCTTCTTGCCTTCACCCTCGAAGCCGTCGCCGAATTCCCAGTAGTAGGTGACGATCTTCTTGTCGTCACTCGAAGCGGAGGCATCGAAGGCCACGGGCTGATCAACAAGCGGAGCCGGCGGGTCGTATACGAATGAGGCGACCGGCGCTAAATCGAGCCCGCCGCCATTCGAGACGGTGATGGTGACGACGGTTTCAGTCGTTCCAACGCTGCCTGCTTTGGGCGACTGCTTGGCCACAATGCCTGCAGGGACACCCTTGACATCGGACTCGACGACCTCGAATAGCAGCATCAGCTGCTTGAGCAGCGCTATGGCTGCCTCTTTGGTCATGCCGATGAGACTGGGAATATCGATTTCCTCGGGTCCGGTGTGGACAGTGCAAGGGTCCGAGGGCACATGGTCGGCAAGGAACAGCGGACTGAATGTACTTTCGCACCATTCCGTTGCTTTCATGCCTGTGTCTCTACAGACCGACGCGTTGGTGAGTCCGGCGGGCTTGCTGAACGCAATCTTCTCCCGGTCTTCGTGTGCAACGGCCATGAAGTCATGCCAGATCTCGGCGGGAAATGAGCCACCTGTCACTTTTCGGCCGTGGACGTTCTTCATTTCGATCTGCCCATCGGGGTGACCTACCCAAACGGCGCACGAGATCTGCGGGGTGTAGCCAACGAACCACGCGTCGCGGTACTCCTGCGTGGTGCCTGTCTTGCCGGCCGCCGCACGCCCGATTCCAGCGGCCCTGCCGGTACCTTCTGTAATCACCCCACGCATGATGTCGGTCGCGAGATATGCAACGCCCGGATCGATGGCCTGCGTTGTGCTCGTCTCTGCCGAGAAGACGACATCTCCCGCGCCATCGGTCACCTCGGTAAGGCCGTATGGTTCAGCGTGTGTCCCGGCTGCGGCCAGCGTGCCGTAGGCGGATGCCATTTCCAGGGGTGATACGCCCTCTTCCATTCCGCCGAGCGCAATTGCGGGGACTGGGGTAATTCCCTCGTGCAGCCCCATCTTCTCAACGGTCTCCACAACCTTCTCCGGGCCTATCTCGAGCATGAGCTGGGCGAAGACGGAGTTCACTGACTTCGCAGTAGCCTCACGCAAACGCATGAGGCCCTTTCGCGAGCCGGTGACCTTCCAGGTCTGGCCATTGGGTAGCTTGAGGCTTGCCGGACCTGCCTCGTATGCCTGCTCGGGAGATATTCCTTCCGCCAGAGCAGTCGCAAGCACGAACGGTTTGAAGGCCGAACCCGGCTGACGGCGACCCTGTACCGCCACGTTGAACTGCTGTGTCGCGAAGTCAGTTCCGCCAACCATCGCAAGGATCTCACCGGTTGTCGGGTCGAGAGCTACGAGCGCTGCAGAAGGATCCCCGTCTTGGTCGAGAGATTCGGAGACAGCTTTCTCTGCAGCGTTTTGAAGTCTGAGATCTAGCGTGGTCTTCACTGAAATACCCGAGCGAAATACCATGTCGGCACCGTACTCATCAATCAGCTGCGCCTTGATGTATTCCACGAAATACGGTGCCAGTGCGGAGTTGTCTGCGAGTCCAGCGAGCGCGAATTCCTCTGCGGCTGCCGCACTCTGTTCTTCGGCCGAAATGAAGCCCTGATCCGCCATCTGAGATAGAACGGTTGCGTGGCGGTCTGCCGCCGCATCTGCGTCGAGGTAGGGCGAATAGCGCCCGGGCGACTTGATCACTCCCGCAATCATCGCGCATTCGGATAGCGAGAGATCGGTGACGGGCTTACCAAAGTAGGCCTGGCTCGCCGCCTCAACGCCGTATGCGCCATGTCCAAAGTAGATAGTGTTCAGATACAACTCGAGAATCTCGTCTTTGCTGTGGCCCTTCTCGAGTCGGTAGGCCAGAACGGCTTCTTTGACCTTTCGGCTAATCGTGCTCTCGCGTTCGACGAAGGCGTTTACCACGTATTGTTGCGTAATGGTCGAGCCTCCGTGCCGCTTACCCTGTGTGACATCGACCCACAGAGCGCGGGCGATACCGAGTGGATCGACGCCGTTGTGCTCATAGAAACGTTGATCCTCTGTGGCGATGACTGCTTGACGGAGTTCGACAGGTATCTCTTCGATTGAGCGCTGTGTTCGATTCTGCTCGGCAAACAGTTTGGCGAGGATTTCGCCATTGCGGTCATAGATCACCGATGTCTGGTCTGTGCCTCGGGCTTCGCCGGTGATGTCGGGGAGACTCCGCTCAATCGCTGCGTATGCAACGCCTCCAACGATCAACGCGGCGATAATGGTGAACGCGGCCCCTATGCCGACCCGTCGCCAGATCCTGCGGGCGCGACTGCTCTGCTTGCTGCCGCGTGCCGGCTTCCTCGGCGGTCCCTGACGGCGTCCTTTCGCAGGTGCTCGCGTTCCCTGTGGTCGAGGACGAGAACTCCCGCTACGGACTGCCTTCCCTGGACCCTGTGCGTTCGTGCGCTTCGTTGGCTGACTGCCGCTCTTGTTCCGCGTCGATCGTTTCTGCGGGTTCTTACTCGATGCCGCCTTGCGACGAGATGAGTTCGAAGCGCCAGAGGATTCTGCCTTCGTCCGCTTCCGTGGTTGCGGTTTGTCGCGTCGGTTGGACCGATCGCGTGGGTTTCTATCGAACTCGTCCATGTTCACCTGTGTGGGTCGAAGTGGTTCCTCGGTTGATATTGAGGGCCGCGCCGCAGGGGCAGAATAGGCCCGGCATCATGCTAGTATGACTTGCAAACCGCACGCCATCCAAGTGCCGCGAGTTATCAGTCTGGCAACCGTATCATGACTGGACCGCCCCAGCGCTTACCACGAGAGAGGCCGAGGAGTCAGGAATGCCCACCCCTGCAGAGCAGATGCACGTGATCGAGAGCGGCGTGGCCGACATCGTCCCGAAAGATGCGCTGGTCGAGAAGCTCGGATCCGGACGCAGCCTTCGAATCAAGCTCGGTGTAGACCCGACCGCACCCGATCTGCACCTTGGTCACGCGGTGCCGTTGAGGAAGCTGCGACAGTTTCAGGATCTGGGACATCAGGTTGTTCTGATTATCGGTGACTTCACCGCGCTGATCGGAGACCCGAGCGGGCGCTCGACCACCAGGCCCGCGCTCACGCGCGAGCAGATCGATGTGAACGCTACTACTTATATAGAGCAGGCGTACAAGATCCTCGACCCCGAGCGTACCGAGATGCGTCGCAACTCGGAGTGGTTGGGCGCACTCGACTTCGAGGCGGTGCTTCGTCTGACGAGTCGGTTCACGGT
>JAGXFU010000001.1 GCA_024637115.1 Actinomycetes bacterium | reverse complement strand
TCCGGTCGCGCCATCGATCGCGGCTCCCGCGGGCGCACCGGCGGCGAGTGAGTAGGCAAGCGTGTTTGCGGGCAGGTCGGCGTCGGTGGCTGTGGCCGTGAACGTGAGCTCGGCGAGCTCATCGACCGTCTTGTCGCCGATTGCGGCGAGCACCGGCGGCGCCGCCAGCAAGGCGGGATTAACGAAACGGCTTGGGGCACCCATACCGAATCCGAGATGATTCTCGAGGTTGTAACCCCACAGCCAGGCGCTCCCGTCCGCCTTGAGAGCGCCAGAATCATTGACCCCCGCGACTGGGAACGCCCATCCCGATCCAGTGCCGACCTGCGTGGGCACCCAGCGGTCGTCCGTATCGCCAAGACCGAGGTTGCCCGCGTAGTTGAGACCCCACGCCCACAGTGTGCCGTCCGTACGCACGGCGATTACATGCCGAGAACCGCCCTCCGCCTGCGCCCAGGTGGCGTCCGTACCCACCTGTGTGGGCACGTTACGGCCGGTCGTATCGCCATGGCCGAGCTGCCCATTGGCGTTGTCGCCCCACGTCCAGAGCGTCCCGTCGCTTCGAATGCCGACGGCAAAACTCTCTCCACAGCCGATTATGGCCCAGTCGGTGTCCGCACCGACCTGTGTGGGCGCGGTGCGGTTGGTCGTGTCGCTGAGGCCGAGCTGCCCGTAGGCGTTGTAGCCCCATGCCCACAACGCGCCGCCGGTCTTGATGGCGTAGCTCGAGTAGCTGTTGCCCGCCGCCTGCGCCCAGTCGGTGTCCGTGCCCACCTGCGTGGGTACTGTGCGGTTGGTCGTATCGCCGAGGCCGAGCTGTCCGAAGTAGTTGTAGCCCCACACCCACAGCGTCCCGTCGGCTTTGATAGCGAGAGAATGATGCCGCCCTGAAGTGACAGAGACCCAGTCGGAGCCGGTACCCACCTGCGTGGGTACTGTGCGGTTGGTCGTATCGCCGAGGCCGAGCTGTCCGTAGTTGTTGTAGCCCCACGCCCAGAGCGTGCCGTCATCCTTCAACGCGAGTGAATGTCCCACGCCGGCATAGCCGCCCGCGGCAACCGAGGCCCAGTCAGTGTCGGTGCCGGCCTGCGTAGGCACCAAACGGTCAGTCGTGTCGCCGAGGCCCAGCTGTCCATGGGAGTTATAGCCCCACGCCCAGAGCGTGCCGTCACTCCGTATCTGCAGCTTGTGCCCCCCGGATCCCATCGCGATGCTCTGCGTCCCGGGCGCGGCATGCGCCTGCATGAGCGGCACAGCCACCAGCGCAACCATGAGGAGCACAAGACACGCGCGCCTCACGAACCCCATCGAACTAAAGAATGATCGGGAGCGCCCCCTACCGGAATCCGTCCGAGTCTTCGCGCCTGCCATTGAGACCGCAGTCATGGGTATTTCCTTTCCATTTGAGGAGGCCTTGCTGAGGGGATACGTCGGCGTCCGGAAGTTTCTGATGTGCATATGCATGGATCAAGTCCCCTAATTGGCACATGATGCTGCCCCGGTTTCGTGGACAGTCTTCGTTAGGCCGCGCTGGCCCCTGCTGATGCAAGTATAGCGTGGTTCTGCTCGAACACGAGCGGGCTCTGGTTCCCGATTGCCGAATGCCGGTGGTGGCGGTTGTAGAAGCCCTCGATGTAGTCGAAGATCGCGTGCCTGGCGGCGAACCGCGTTCGGTTCGTCAGCTCGGACTCGATGATCGCCATGAAGCTCTCATCCGCAGCGTTGTCGCAGGCATCCCCTCTCGATCCCATGGATGCAGCAATGCCCGATGCTTCGAGTTCTCGCCCGCAGGCGAGCGAGGTGTATTGGATTCCCCGGTCGGAGTGATGTTCGAGTTCATATCCCTTCGTCACGTCTGGTGTCGTCTAGACCCGTTCAGCACCGTCTAGCACGGCGTTATCTGAAGCTTCGTCACGTCTAGCACCGTCTAGCCACGTCCTGTTGTGTCTGGCGCGTTTGCAGTTTGGTTTGCAGACGCCCTACCGCAACACCCGCCTCAGCTCATTGTCACCATCATGACCAGCCCTTGCTCGGCACCCACGTCTGATTGAATAGTTCCTGTGCAGCCGCTGCGGCAACAGGCGGCATGATAAAGTCCTCGATGGCCTTGCCCGCATCTGCAAGGTCTGCCGGTGCATCAATCCCCTTGCCCGACAGAAACGACTTCCATCCCGTCTGCGCTTCTACGCTCCCGTGAAAGGCATCGGTCAGCCCGGGCGGCAGGTCAGCCGACAATGTCGTACCGCGATGCGCGAAAGTAGCGCCAAGCGCGGCGGCGAGTTCCGCTCCGTCATACGCATGAAGGGTCGAGAGTAGCCAGATGTCGCAGTAGTCCTTGAGGCGGCTGTTCGCGAGTCCCTTGCTCACAATCGTCTCGATCTTCTCAGCCAGAGCGGTCGTGGGCTGATAGGCCAGTATCCGCGGAGCATCGAGATCCAGAATCGTCGGATAGTCCACCCACTCCGGGTCGGGCACGACCGCGTCATCGATTCCGATGTCGAGTTGGAGCTTGAACGTTCCACCATCGAGGTGTCCACGCACCACCACCCGCACACCCGGATACCGGTCTGCGACGTTAATCTCGGACGTCTCAATCTCCGGGTCAAACACCAGACCGTCATCCGGATACTCCACCGCAAGACAATCGCGCACAGCTCGCTCCACGACCGTACTCGAGTTGCCGATCTGGCCAAGGAAGTCGATGTCTCTCGTGGGACGCCCGAGCGGTGTGCCCCATGCGCGTAGCATGATGGCGCCCTTGACCACGAGGCGCTCTCCCCACTCCGTCCTAGACAGCCGATAGAGGAATCTCTCGATCGCGAAGTACTGGAGCATCTGGTCGTACGACTCGCCCTGCTCCCTCGCTCGACCCAGCAGACGAGCACGAACCGACGCCGGCATATTGGTGATGTCTCGCCGGCTCACTGCATGGCCTCGACATAGGGACGCACGATTCTGGAAACACGGTCAATCTCTGCGTACTCCATGATCTCGGCGGGTGTCGCCTTGCGACTTCGCACGACTTCCCTCAGTGCTTCGAGCGCGACGTCGAGTCCGATCTTGTTTCTGAACTTGAAACAGTCAGCGACCGTCTTTGCGACGCAGAAGACTCTGACTACCGTCCCGTCGACTGAGTGCTCTTCGATCCCTGAGATCAGGGCATCTCCGGACATCCGGTACACACGAACGGGTGGGTAGTCGAACTGCGGATGCCAGTCCTTGCGACCGATTGCGATACTCACAGCCGAAGGTATCTGGGTGCCAATCTCGTGAAAGTCCAGCGCGCTGACAAGGCACAGAACCGCGTCGGGGACACGTGCGGCAACGGTCACCACATCGTACTTGCTCGGCCCTTGGAGCTCAGCAAGACGATATACGCCCCTCGAGAGTTGCTCAAGAAGCCCCGCGTCGCGCATGCCATAGAGCGTCGAGTAGTGGACACCGCGCTCAGCAGCTTCACGCGTACGCAAAGTGCCGCCAGCGCTCTTGAACACTGCAGTAGCATCACGGATAGCATTGTCTGAAGGCAGTCGTCTCATGTGCCTAGTGTGATAGATTCCTCGGACTTTGTGAACATTGTCCGAGGAATCTATCACACGCTCATGCAGACGTCGGCAAGTGAAGACCGCCGAACACGGGAACGCAGTATCCGCGCGTCGGTCGGCCGACGGTCGCCACCGAACACCGCCATAAGCAGAACTGATGTTTGCAATTTGCTTGAATACACACGCGATCCCGGCCTCCTTCTAAGGAGCACCGGGACCACGTTTTGCCTGCGTATGGCGGAGAGGGAGGGATTCGAACCCTCGAGACGGGGGAAACCCGCCTAACGGTTTTCGAGACCGCCGCATTCAACCACTCTGCCACCTCTCCGCGATGGCGCGTGCCGCAAAGAAGCGGCTCAGAGCGCACGTGCGAGTATACCGAGGGAGCGCGTGCGGGGCAACGCACCCCAACACGCACCCACCGGTGCTTCGACTTGCGATGAACACAGGCACGGGCGAGCGGAAGCGCGAGCGCCGGCTCGCTTACATCAGCGACATCCGCGGGCGACTCACTTCTGCCGAGGAAGGCTTCTTCGCCGGCAAGGGTCTCGACCCCGACGAGGCGTCCGCGTTCACGCGCTGGATGTTCAGGCTGTTTGGCGGCGACGTCGAGGGCGACGGACGCGATTGGGATGCGATTCGCGAGTGGGCTGGCGGCCTCCACTGAGCGCCTGACGCCCCCGGGGGGCTGCATCATTCTTCAACAGCGTCATCTGGTCAGCACCCACCTGGTGCCTGTAACCGCCGCGAGCGAATCACGGCCGCGGGTATACTGGGCTCAGGACGTCGTCGCACGATGGAGGGTACTCGCATGCTGGGCTCACACCGGTTCGCACGTTCGACAACCACGCTGCTCACTGTCGCGGTGGTGCTTCTCCTGGGCCTGGGTCCGGTCGGGTGCTCGAACTCCGCAGAAGACGGCCCTGCTACGCCCGAGCCGACCACCACACCGCAACCGGATCCCGAGCCCTCTGATTCTGCCGAGCAGACCTCGCTGAACGTCTACCTCGTTCGCGGCGAGCACCTCGGGGTCGGGTTGCGCGAGGTGCCCCAGACGGTCGCGGTGGCCGAGAAGGCGCTCCAAGAACTCCTCGGCGGACCGACTGCCGAGGACGGCGAGGCCGGGCTCGCGACTGAGATCCCTGCGGGTACCGAACTACTTGGCGTGGACATCGATGACGGCGTCGCGACTGTGGATCTCTCCAGTGAGTTCGCCTCGGGAGGCGGTTCACTCTCGATGCAGATGCGCATCGCCCAGATCGTGTTCACGCTCACGCAGTTCGAATCGGTCGACCGTGTGGCCTTCAAGCTCGACGGCGCGCCGACCGAGGCGATCGGCGGCGAGGGCGTCCTGGTCTCCCCGCCCGTCGACCGCATGACCTTCGCCGACAACACAGCGCCCGCGATACTCGTCGAATCCCCCGCGCCATGGCAGGAGGTGACGAGCCCGCTACGAGTCACGGGCATGTCGAACACGTTCGAGGCGACCATGAGCTACGAGATCACCGACGGCGAGGGCCTCATCGTCACCGAGGGATTCGCGACCGCCACATCCGGAACCGGGACATGGGGCACGTTCGATTTCACCGTCGACTACAAGATCGAACGCGGCGGCGTGGGCGCGCTCATCGTCTTCGAGCGTTCTGCCAAAGACGGCTCGCGCATCAACCTCGTGGAGATTCCGCTGCGCATGAGCGAGTAGCGCGACCAGTACTCCCGGCCATACCACCGTGAAGACAAGGACGGCTCGGGTGGTCGGATCTCCGGCGGCGATGCCACTCTGCCACCTCTCCGCGATGGCGCGAGCCGCAACCCGGCGGCTCCAAGCGCAAGGCGTAGGATAGCGACCTGCCAGCGGGCGGGCAACGCGAACACCTACCGCGCAGTAGTCCCCTGGTGCAGCTGAAGCCTTCAGGGATCCATCGGCGCGCTCGACAGTTGAAACAAGTAGGGTCGTAGCCGTCGACATCGCACTCATCGTCATCGTCACGCGTGTAGCCGGCGCAGGCGGAGGCTATCGTCGCCGTCTCTAGAAGGTCGGCTGCAACATCGACGGACCCCAGAAACACAATGCCTGCAGGGGTGCTCACCCTGACACCTGATAGCGGCCACCCCTGCTGCCCCATTGGCATCCGCGGTCAAGCGGAACTTGCCCTTCAAGCGGCCGTCGTTGCCACTGAGCTTCAAGCCGGCTCCTGCTAATGCGCCAATGACGCCGATACCTGTCCCGCCGTGCTCGGACATATGGTCGACGAGCCGCTCGACCACAACGACGGCAAGCCCGGGATCTCCCGCGTCCACACTCTCGGCGGTCAGCTTCTCCGCGCACCACGCGATAACGTCGCCAAGCGATCGGCTATCTCGGCCCAAAGCACATCGAGCTATTGTGTGAGCTGTACGCGATGTCGGGATGGATGAGCAGCTGATGTCTGGTCACACGACCTACCGCGGCAAGCTCCTTGCCGACCAAGCCATCAGCGATGATCTCCGCGATCTCCCCCGTGCCCTCACTGTCGGCATCGTCGGTGTCATCGATCGAGATAAGGAGTCCATGGGGGCTCCATTGACCACGTAATGGTGCACAGCGGCTTCGAGCGTACAGCGGGAGCATATCTGGCGAAGTGGCGCCGGACAAAGCATCTTGACCCTCCCGCAGCGCGCCTTACCTTGATACGAGCACGTATCGTATCCCGTCGATCTCCCACTCATCCAAGATGACCGAGGATGCAGGTTCCGCAGCGGCCAGACGAACCTCCAGATCGAACAGCTCGTCTGGAAGGTCGTCCGCTGTCTCCCCTGATTCGAGGGGCCAGGCCGAACCTCCCTCTAGCTTGATGACGAGATCGCGGTCGTTGCAGAGCATCCTCCACGTCACGCTCGCGGACTTGGATATCATCCGGGAGGCATCTACTGCTTCCTCGGAGATCAGTACATAAGTCGGCTCAGCCCCGGTCTCATAGAAATAGCCGATGATTGCATTCATCTGATCCGAAGAGGCCGCATGGCGCTCCATCTGATCGAAGTACTTCGGAATGCCCGCGAGGCTATAGACCGCGACGCCGAGCGTGACGACCAGAATGGCTGCAGTACGAGCGCCTCTTCTCCCAAGGTAGATCCCAACGAGGCCCAGGCAAAGAGAACCTGCCACAAGCGGCCAGAACCAGTGCCCCAGCAAGATGATCCGATACGCGTCGATCGACCCGCGATCAGTGATCGATGCGGATGAGAACGGCATGGCGTAGTTGCCAAGGACCGCGAAGTAGGAGAAGAAGATCATCGCGAGAGGGACCACAAGGCCCCATATGCAATGGCCCCACGAAAGACGAGAGGTGTCCTGCCTTGTCTTCATGAGTCGGACCAACGTCGCCAACGCGACGATCAAGAAGAGCGGGGCAAGATAGATCGTGTACCGCCCCATTATCCTGTACGGATCAGGGTAGTTGTAGTTCGCACGCCATGAATGCCGGCTCAAGGCGACAAGGAGCGACAGGGCGACCAGACCAAGCGCGGCGACCGTACGCGTATAGGCGTTGATCGCCCGATCTCGCCATGTCTCGCGAAACGCGAACAGCACAAGCCCCAGCACTGGCGCAGCGAGCAACACGAAATACGCAAGGTACATCCTCACGAAGACCCAGAGCCTGACCAGTGTGTGCTGCGCCGGATCCGTCCGACTGGTGATCCCAAATCCCAACGCCAACGCGAGACTCTGATCTCTGAACAGCTGCAGCAAGACCCATGGAGCGAACGCGGCCCCGAAGCAGAACAGCATGAGAACGAAGCGCCACCGTGATCGTGCGTCCAGCAAGAACCGGCCTGAGATCTGGACTTCCCGCATCCACCACACGATCAGAAACACCGGGATCAAAGGCAGCGATACATATCTGGTCAGGTACAGCACCGCGAATACGACGCCGGTCGATGCGTCCCATATCCAGACGCGTCGTTGCGGACGCCACAGGACCATGAACACCGCTGTCATCACCAGCGGGAAGTAGATGTTCTCGCTCATCAGGAATCGGGGAAGCACGTAGTGGTAAGGCAGCAGCGCTGCCAGGACGGCGGTGGCAACGCTCATCTTTCGACCCATCACCAGACGCGCGATCGCGTACACCGGAAACGCCATCAGTGAGGAGTAGATCGCGTTCAGGATCAGGGCCACTCGGTACGGCTCTCCAAAGAGGAAAGCCGGAATGAGGCTGATGGGGTACATCGGAGGGTAGTGGGATCCCAGGTACATGGTGCCCTGCGACATCTCGGTCGCATAGTTGAAGTAGGCAATCTCATCGATGATGGCGGGGCCGCTCGCCGAAGATGTCACGAACAGCAATTTGGCGAGGACGATCGCCGCAAAGATGGCGAGCGGCGCAATCCAGTCAACCCGTTCCCATCCTCCTACAGGATCAAGGCGCCGTCGGCCCAGGTTCGCGTCATCCACGCGGCATATCTCGCGGGGGTTCGGTGTCGATCGAGATCAGGACTCTCATGGGGGCTCCATTGCTCACGTGATGGTGCACAGCGGCTTCGAGCGTACAGCGAGTATATCTGGCGAGGTGCTGCCGAGCAAAATGAACTTACTCTTCCGGCAGCGGACCTCATGAAGACGCTCGCGCCTACGTGGGCCTGGCCCACATTCTGTGTCACCTCGCGCACGTCCGACCACAGGCAATCATCGGGAATCGGGAACCGGTGGTTCTCAGCGAATGACGCGAAGTCATGGTCTCCACCGGAATCCTCGAGACCGCCGCATTCAACCATTCTGCCACCATGCATTCATGGATTGGGTCTGGAGAGGGCGCTTTGTTGTCGCCGAGAGCCGCGTCCGCAGCACGTGCAGTCCGCGCGTTGCGCGCGTCGGCGGAATCGCTAGAACGTGGTGCGGTAGTTGTGACATGGGTGACAGTCCCCGCCGGCCGCAGCCGCCTGATCAACGTCGCGCACGCCGCGTCCGCCGTCGCTGCCGACCGACGATCTGCTGCCGTGGTTGTGACACAGCAGGCAGTTGCTGGCATCGTTCGGGTACGGATAGCCGTTGGCCACCTCGGGGGAGTTAATGAACTCGACGCCGTGGCTCGGCTGGCTGTGACACCAATCGCATTCGGAGTGCCAGTCGGCCGCAGTACCAACGTGACACGCCGAACACAGCGTCTTCACCGAGTTTCCGTTCGTCACAGAGATGCCGCTCGTCCCGTTGGTCGCCGTCGATATGTGGAAGAGGTTCTGGTTCCCGTGCGATTCGTGGCACGAAACGCACGGGATCTCGTCCATCCCGCGCGCCAGTCCCTGCTTGAGTCCGCCCGTCCCGCTTCCCGCCCTGGGCCCATGCCCGTCGGAGGTTGTGCCCACGCCCCAGTAAGCGCCGATGTTGCTCACGCCGGGAGGAACGATCACGCCTGGCGGTGGTGATCCATCGTGGCAGCGCAGACAGTACCAGTTGGGCACCGCCGTCTGCATGTCCATGTAGGTCACCGGCGATCCGACCGCGGTTGCGCTCTTGATGGTCGTCCAGGCTTCTGTCGAGAAGTCCCACACGGCGAACTTGAGTCCGTAGCCGGTCGTCGGCTCGCCGTAGCCGCGCCACTCGAACCGCAGTGTCTCCAGGCGACCCACTTCGCTCTCGGGTATCTCGATGCGCACGACCTGCCAGTTCCACGCCGTGTCGGTCGCGGCATCATCCGTCATCCAATAGGTGCCGTCCGCCGAAGAAGCTGCAGTCAGATTTCCCACGACGGTAGCGGTCCCCGGTGCGGATATCGGCGGCGGGTTCGACGTGCCGACCGATGTCCATCCGGCAACCGGAGCGTACGTCTGCAGCCCCGCTCCCGTGCTGTCGCCACTCACCCGCAGCATGTCGGTGTTGAGCGAGTAGTGCTCGGCCAACTCGGGCGCTTCGGCCGGTTGCGTGGCGCGGCGCGCGAGAGTGGCACGCCGCATCGGATACGGCGTGCTCAGCGTGCTCCCGTCCCGCAGCCCGTAGGCGACACGCTGCTGTTCCCCATCGCCGACCGATCCGTCCACGATGTCGGTCCACAAGGCGCCGAGGAATCGGCCGATTCGAGTCAGAAGGCTGCTCCCCGCGGCTTCGACGGTCTCCATTCCCTGAGCCGACTCTTCGGCCGAATCCACGGAGACCTCTGGCGTCTTGTGCCGCGTGTTCCACTCCTCGAGATAGTCCGTATGGAACTCGTCGTCCGGATAGCGCTCGTCCGGACCGTACGGATAACCCGACATGCCGTGGAACGGCAGCGGCTCGACCATGCCCGTCCGTGAGTTGTGATAGCCGTCGGTGTGGATCATGTAGGTCCGCGTCATACCTGCCGCAGGCGGTGCTGGCTCGTTGAACGAAACCGCAAGGTCGTCCCCGGTATCCATGATCACGAACCGGTCGTCGGCATCGAGCAGCAGCTCTCTCACATCACCGTAGCGCGTGAACGAACCCGTGCGCGAGGTCGGGGTCGGGTTGACCACATCGTAGTAGTCGTATGTGGGATACGGCTCCTGCGTGTAGTCCGAGACCCCTTTGAAGCCGAGTTCGGCGGAACGTGGGGTAAGCGCGGTCGACACGACTGCCTCATCGACAGTCGTGTCGACGGCCGCATAGTCGAGGTGCATACGCATGTAGATACGCATGCGCACCTTGTAGTCCGTGACGTCAGGCGGGAACGCATCGGTAAGGTCGTAGACGACCGTCTTCGGATAGCCGGGTATGTGCGGGGCCTCGCCGACGTCGATCCAGTTGCCTTCGGCGTCCTGCACCTCGATGAAGCTTGCCGGCGAGCGCTTTCCGCTGGCGACCCATTCATCCTTCTCGCGCTTGTTCGCGTACTCGACCCAGCCCGACACGACGAGCTTGACCTTGTCGGGGTCGTCTAGCCGTCCGAGGTCAAAGGTCCAGATGTTGTCGTCTTGCAGGCCACTGTGCGCGAGCAATGCATCGCCCTCGACGGCAAGCTGTTCAGAGACGTCGGTCGGCGGAATGGCCTGCGTGCCAAACACGGGCAGCCGTTCATACGTCACCTGGACAGGCTGCGGGTCCTTAATCGTGAAGAACTCCGTCGGCTCTCGTCCTCCATCGAACGAGTTCCAACTGAGATCGTTGATGAGCAGGCGCGTGCCGACCGGGTGATCGACCGCGACGAGCTCGATCTCGTCGATGTACTCGATCTCGGGCTTCTCGTCTGTCAGGCGTATGTCGAGCGATCCATCTCGGGCAGCAAGCATCCCGAGCGGGATAATCGTGTCCTCGACCGGCTCGGGATTGACGTAGACGTCCTGGCCCTTCGGGATCGCCATGCCACCCAGCCCCATGACATCGGTCACGTAATCGAACGCCGTGCCATTCCAGGTGTACAGATCGGGGCACGAATACACTGGTCCGTCGATGTAGAACGAGTCAGCAGCAGACCACGGCGACATAGCCACCGTATGACTCGCATCACGCGCCCGCACGTGCCACGTGTAGGTCGGGTTGTCCCATGCGTTCAACGCCGGCGTGGTCCAGCTGGTACCAGGGATCCAGCCCGAATTCGCCAGCATACTGCCGCCCTGCAGCCAGAGCTCGGCGTAGTACTCCACCGGGTCGCCGTCGGGCGCCGTCACCGAATTCCATTGCAGCGTCGGGCTTACGGTGCCCGCCGTGGTGATGATGTCGTCCTCTGGGACGACCGCGGGGGCGGGTGGAGGCTCGACGGGCATGTAGATCAAGGTCGACAGCGTTTCGTTGCCGGGAGCGTCGGCGGTCCGGATCCTCAAGTAGTACGTGACTCCGGGCGTGAGCGCCGGCATCGTGACGGCGTGGGAGGTCGTGTAGGCGCCGGAGCCGACGGTTCCGAGTTCATACGCGGCAGTGGTGCCGTAGTCCACCCACGACGTCGCCCCCTCGTTGGTGGTCCAGCGGATCACCGGCTGTGTCCAGCCCACCGTGTAGATGTCGGTCTGCCGGTTCGATATGACAGGCGGTATGGCGTCGTGCTCGGCCCCGACCGCCAGGTAGATGTAGCGGGATTCGTTCAGGTACGGCCCGAACGTCGCAGGCACTGGAGTCCCGACATCATCGGGATCGACGATCTGTTCTACCGCCGTCGCAACATGCGGGTTGTGGCAATTGGAGCATGTGATGCGAGCGCCGGTTGTGATCTGCTGTGCCGTGTCGACGTCGTGGTGCGCCCGCGGATCCGTGCTCGCCGAGAATTCGGCTTCGATGTCGCGGCCGGACACGGAGTTGGCGGCGTCGGCGTGGCAGCCTACGCCCGCTCCCGAGCACAGGCGGTCCTCGGCAGTCCACAGCAATGACTCGCTCATCGTCCCGTTGAGCACCTGTCCGTGGACAGCGTGGCACGAGATGCATGTACCGCCGGCGGCCTCACCCACGAACGCAACCTGCAATCCGACGAAGTCGGTGTTGAGAGAGCGGTGCGGCGGCTCGGGCTCCCCTGCCGCGCGCGCATCTCGCTGTCCTTCGGGCGTATCCACGCCGAAGAACGAGCGGACAGCGTCCCAGACCCTCGCCAGCCAACCCGTCGTTTCGTGCTCGTCCGGAGCGACCCCCGCTACGGAGACAGCTGCCGGGTCGTTCCCGCCGAGCATCCCGTGCGACTCTCCGTAGACCCGCGTGTTCCACTCGTCGAGGTATGCGGTGTGTGTCTCGTCGCTCGGGTAGGCTTCGTCCTCGGGGTACGGGTAGGTGTTCATGGCTGCGAACGGAAGCGGCTCCACTGTGAACGGTGGTTCGATCTTCGCGTTCTTGTAGTAGCCGACAGCATCGAGGACCCAGTGACGCCGCGTGCCCGCCGTGGGCTCGGCAAGCGTTTCGAAGCGCATAGCCAGCTCGTCGCCGCCACCGAAGATCACGAAGCGGTCATCGGTGTCTTCGAGTAGCGGCGCGACGTCGCCGAACTTCGTGTGGGCCCCGGAGAAGTAGCGGCTGACACCCGTCGGCTCTCCGTACACGTAGCCGAAGATCTCCTCATCGTTGGTCCGCGGGTCCATGCCGCGCTCCCGCAGTTCGGCCGAGAGCAGGGGTGCACGCTTCAGGTCGATCGGTATGTCCTGCGTGGTGTCGACGGCGATCCAGTCGACGTAGGTCTTGAACAGGAACGTGAAGCGGACCTTGCGGCTGTCGCTCACCCAGATGTCGCTGATGTCGAACACGTACGGGCGACTGAACTCCGGCGGCTTCGGCAACACCACCGTCGAACCCGGGACCGCTACCCAGCTGCCTTCGGCGTCCTGGACCTCGAGTTTGGTGCGTGGCCCGAACGTCGAAGAGCGTGCCGCCCCCTCCGAGGTGTCGGGAAACACGCTCATCGCATCCATGACGACCTTCACCTGCGGAGCGTCGCGAACGTCTCCCAGGTCGAACTCGAGCGTCTGATACCGGAAGTCCACATTGCGGTCGTCGTTGAGAACCAGGTGATCTTCGTCATTTGCCGAGACGAGCTCGGTCACATCGCGCCCGGTCTGCACGTGCACGATGCCTTGCGGCGTGGCGGCGTCGGCCGAAACGGTGTGGAGAGCGGGTTCCACCGCGCCGCTCCACGCGCCATCGGCCTGAGGCTTCTCGGCGTAGAGCTCGACATCCTCAGGGAGGTCCACCACGTACAGGCTCGCCCTGTCGAGATAGTCCGCCTCGTAGCGCTCCTCGACGAACCTCAGGTCCCAGGCACCGTCGATGTTGGCCGGCTCATGTTGCAGAATGTAGACCTCTTGTGGCTCGGGCGGCACGAGACCGTTCTTGGTCTCGAGTCCGAGCTTGCCTGCGCCGAGGAGGTCGGACTCCATCCGCATGCCGTCGACGGTGTTGGTGAACAGCATGGGACAGGAGCCGGTGCCGCCGTTACCCACCTCGAACTCGTCGTACGCCGGGTACCCGTACGACACGCCTTCGAAGTCCCGCGCGTCCACCGTCCACTGGTACCAATGGCCGCCGGGAAGGGTGGACGCGTATGAGTTCACATCCGTGAGCCACGCGCTCGTGTGGTAGGGCTCGTAAGACCAGGTGGACCAGTTCCACCGCTGTACCCTGACCCGGTAGTCGAACGGCGCTCGGCTCGCCACCGGCGTCGTCCACTGGAAGCTGATATTCGCCGAGGTTGCGCCGGGATAGTCGGGCACCGGCGTCGTGGTCACCGAAGGCATTCCGAAGCGGGCATCTGGCGTGGCCACCGCCTCCCCGTCTTGGCTCTCGGAGGTTATCCGGTAGTGATACACGCCGGGGAGTAGACCAGACAAGGTGACGCTATGCCCGGTCGACCTCGTGGCCGACCCGGCAATCGATCCGTATGCCGGTGTCGTCCCGTACTCGACCCACCCGTCGGTGAGTCCGCTTGTTGTCCAGTAGACACGGATGGAAGAGGCCGAAAGCCGCGTGAGCGTCGGGCCGGACGTGATGTCTGCGTCGTTTTGGTTACGCGCCCTCGCCATCACGAACACTTCGTCGTTGGCGTTGATGTGCCGTGAACCATCGAGGGTCAGCTCGAGCGTGGTGTCGCTCGCCATCTGCTGCGACGCGATCTGCTCCCACGCGCCTGCCCCGCTCATGGCAGTCCAGTCCCACACGGACAGCGTGACCGGATTGCCGGCCACCTCCTCGCCATAGCCCTTCCAGCGAAGCGTCATGTCGCGCACGTCTTCGCCGCCACCCGCTGCAACGAAGCGATACGTCTGGTAGTCGTAGGCGCCGGTCGCGGTCGCGATCCGTGTCGAAAGATACGCGCCGTCGATGGCGCGGATTCCTTCGAGCCTCGATTCGAGAAGCGCCGTCCCCGGATTGGAAGGAGTCGGCTCGGAGGCGCTTTCCCAGGCCTGGAACTCGCCACTGTCATACGAGATCGCTGATGCCGCCAGCCCCGTCTCGATAGTCGAGTGGGCCGAGGAACCTATGGCACTCTGTCCGGCATACGAATACCCGGCGGGTCGTGTGACACCCGGTGCATCGTGGCACTCGTAGCAGAGATCGTCCTTCGATGCCCGCAGATAGTCCGGCTGCCCAGGAGTACCGTGGGGTTCGTGGCAGTTCACACAGGCGGCGGGATCTGCGTCCGTCCCCGGATAGACGGTCGCAGCTTTCGTGGATGAGGTCACCAGGGAGTGCGGCGCGACCGAGGCGACGTTCGAGCCCGGGTATGCCAGCGAGGCGTCACGATGACAGCCGAGACATAGCGTCCGGTCGTCCGTCACGTTCGCCGTCGAGCTGTCGACTCGTGTCACGCTCGTGCGCAGCAGCGTTTCGTTCGCCGACCCGTGCACTTCGTGGCAGCCTTTGCATGTGATTCCGACCGCACTGTCGGAGACGATCGCAATGTCGTGTGGCGAACTCTCGATCGGAGTCACGAGGTCTCCGCCGGACAAACTGGACGCAGGCCCGTGACACGCGCCGCATACGTCGACCCCCGCCGTCACACCGGCCTCGCCGCCGGCGATCGACATGTCGTTGCCCTCGGCATGACCTTCGTGTGGCGTGTGGCAGTCGACACACACGAGCTGTTCTGGCACGGGATGACGGGAGGCGCCCGTGTCAGAGCTCTCGAAGCTCGAACGGATATCGTACTCGCTGCCCGTGCCGTCATGGCACAGATAGCACAGGCCGACCACTGAATCACCCGCGAGCAAAACGTCAGCGCCGCTCTCGTGCAGATCGTGGCAGAGCATGCAGCGAGACGTGAGTACGCTGTATCCACCGTGCGGGTTCTCGGACGCGGATGCCGCCGCCGTGATGACCAGGAAGATGCACGCGCACAACAGCGCAAGACTCAGAAGCCTGCGCCGGAGCAGATTGCACGTCCCCTGTACCGACAATCGCTTGACCATATACACCCGGCAGTCGACGCTCCAGCCGATGGAACGCTATTCCGTCAGTAATGTTCACAAAGCTTAGCGCATAATTAACACAACCGAAAATGGAGATGCGAAGCCGGATGACAGGTCGCGACTCTCGCCTAGCGCCCCGTACGCACCCACCAGCCGGAGTGGTCCTGGACGTAGAACTCGATCTCCTGCCGATCGAGCAGCGCGCCCATGAAGGTGGTGGTCGATCTCCTCCGCGATGTCATCGCAATCGCCGACGCACCTATCTACAGCTTCTCGGCCCAGGATTGAATGCCGGTCATTATCATCTCGACCGCCACGGTCCCGGCGAACAGCGCAGTGATACGTCCACCTATCTCGATGTAACGCTGAACCAGCGGCTCACGACGGGGACGCACCCAGTCGTGGCCGGCCTTCAGCCCGATCATGATCACGATCGAGATGATGAGAGACAAGGCCACCGCGGCCATCGCTGGAAGGGGATCGAGCCGCTCGCCAATGATCACGCTCGCGCTGATCGTCCCCGGCCCGATCAAGACGGGCATCGCGATAGCACCGGCAACGTGGGCTGACTCACCACGCAGGATCTCGATGGCGGTCGGTCCGCGAAAGACGAATTGCAAACCGATAAGCAGGAAAACGACTCCGCCAAAGATCTGGAATGAGGCGAACTCAGCTTGAACGAGACTTGAAAAGATCGCGTCACCGAGGAGCGCAAAAGCCCAGAACACACCGGTCGAGATGAGCCCCGCTCTAATCAACACCTTCGTGAAATCCCTGCGATCGAGCTTCTCGAGCACGTCGATCAGATATACGATCACGAGGAACGGGTTCAACAGCACGAGAAGCAGTGCTGTTGATCTCAGGAAATCCGTCATGCGATGCTCCACTCACCTTTCACTTCACCTGTCGCGCTCCGCCACACTGTACTCCTTGCGGACGCTCATCACTGCGGTACTCTCTGATTCTCTGCACTGCCTGCGGCTCACCCATCGACCAAACAGATCTCAGGTCGCGACCCAGACAAGAACCGCGGCGAGTAGAACGAACACGCCCGCCGCTATCGACCAGACCGTGAGCGTCGCATCAGCATCCATGAGCACACGCTTCATACCCGACCAGTTCAGCGCGATGCGTCGACGCGGTTTCTCGGAGACGACCATGCGTGCGCGCAGAGCAGGGACAGCATTCCACGCCAAAACCCAGATGTCGCCTGGGACTACGAGGCTCAGCGCGCCGGCGTTTCGGCTCCGGGTCAGCCGCCAGGCTGCGGCGGCGAGCGCCAACGCCACGAGACCGGGCCAGGTCGAGGCCCACAGAGACGAGACGTGGGTGAGCGCCTCGGCCGCAGATGCCACCCATTTCGCCGGCCAGACCCACACGGCACCCGCCACGAGCAGCACCATGGTGGCGTAGACGACCCTGGCAGCTCCGGGTACTTCCTCGGCAGAGCTTGCCCCACTCACGGCAAGCTGAAAGAAGCGCAACATGAGCAGCGCTGTGCCAACGGCTGCCCAGGGAAGCAGCGTCTCAGCGAGATGGGCGGCATTGGTCGTGGACGCATGCACGGCGTCTTTGAGCGCGTACTTGGCCGCGAACCCGCTGGTGAACGGTAGTCCGACCAGCGATGCAGCCGGCAGCACGAGCGCGCCCAGCGCAATCCCCCGCACCCGTCCGGGGGCCGCCCGCACGACGTCCTCACCCATAAAGAGGGTCGCCTTCGCCAGTCCGTGATGCAGCGAATAGGCCACGGCAGCGGCCACGGCAGGCGCGGCGGCAGCCGGCTCGGCCAGACCCACTCCGACAGCGATCAGCACAAGTCCCATCTGACTCGCACTCGAGTAACCCAGAACTGCGCGCGGCGTCGTGGTGAAGACGCCCAGAAGCGCCGCGCCGAACGCAGTTGCCAGTCCGAGGCCGACAACTACCGTGGACCACTCGGGCGCGGTGACCTCGCCGAGTGGCAGCAATCGCAGCAGTCCGAGGACCCCTACCTTGACCGTGGCTCCGGCCAACGCGGCGGCCGCGCCCCCCGGCGCGTAGCCGTATGTGAGCGGCAGAAACCCGCTCGCGCCGATGACGCCCAACTTGAGCCCGAACGCTCCGATAATGAGCGCGAAGGCGAGCGTGCCACTGGGCGACGTGAGCATCGCCGAGCGCAACGCGTCCAGCGAGATGCTGCCCGCCTCGGCAGCCAGCACCATAAGCGCCGCCAACAGCAACGCCTCGCCGATGACGGTGGCGATGAGGTAGAGAATCCCGGCCCGCCGCCCTTTGGTGTCGGAGCGCCAGGCGACCAACCCCCAGGCGGGCAACGCCATAAGCGCGAAGCAGAAATAGAACGAGACGGCATCGGCAGCGAAAGCAACGAGTATCCCTCCCGCGGCCGCAGGCAGGTAATAGCCAAAGAACCGTGCACGGTCCCGTCCAGGCAGGGTCACCCACGCATAGATTGCCGACAACCCCCAGATAACCGCAAAGAGCAACCCGAACGTGACGGCCAGATCATCTATGCCATACGCGGCGCTCGTGAAGATGCGGATAACGCCCTCGATCACGGCGTCCACCCCCCGAACGAGGGCGCGATCGCCCGCGTCGCCCAGTCCAGAGGACTACCGGGCACGCCTGCGAGCAGCCCCATCGCGACCACGAGGACCGCGCAAGTCACGATCGGCCACAGGAGGCGCGGGTCACTCTCGGTGCCGAAAGCCGGCCGCTCGACTGCGGCTGCATCGCCGTCGGTCTCGCGCGCCCCGTCTTGGGCAGGACGGGGCTTCCGCACGGCGCGGATGAGGATCGGTGCGAGGTAGCCCACCGCCAGCGCACTGCTCGTCACGAACAGGAGCGTCGCCCAGGGCTGTCCGGCGTAGGCCGCACCCGTGCCCAGAGAGAACTTGCTAAAGAAACCGGCAAATGGCGGCAGGCCCGCCAGGCCGAACGATGCGATCGCGAAGGACCACATCGTGAGCGGCATGAGGCTCCCGATGCCATCGAGCTGGCTGACGCGCTTGATATGGTGTGTCTCGGCGAGACTACCGGCTGTGAAGAACATCGTGATCTTCATCGCGGCGTGATGCGCCAGATGAGCCAGTGCGCCCACAGCAGCGATCGGCGTGCAGAGCGCTGTGCCGAGCGTGATGTACGACAGCTGCGCGATCGTCGAGTAGGCCAACCGCTTCTTGATGTCGTCTTGCCGTAGCGCCACGAGCGACCCGAAGATGATCGTCCCAGCTGCGAGTATCGCCAGCGGCTGCGCGACACCCAGCGACTGGGCCAGTTCGGGGCCGTACACCTCGTTCACCAGACGTACGATGCCGAAAACGCCCGCCTTCACCACGGCGACCGCGTGCAGCAAGGCGCTCACCGGCGCGGGCGCCACCATTGCTCCGGGAAGCCATCCGTGCAGCGGAACAAGGGCGGCTTTCACTCCCATCCCGAGTACGAGGAGGCCAAAGATGGCGCGCAATTCTCCCACCCGGCCTGACACCGCATCGAGCGCACCACCGGGCGTGAACGCCACGGGGCCGGCGATCGCATAGAGCCACACCACGCCGACCAGCAACGCAGCACCGCCGCCAAGCGCATAGAACAGATACTTCCGGCCCGCCGCGAGCGCCTCGTCGGTGCCCGAGTGCACCACGAGCGGGTAGGTAGCGAGCGAGAGGATTTCATAGAACAGAAAGAACGTGAGCAGATCGTCCGAAAGGGCCACGCCGTTCGCTGTCGCGATGCACAGCGCGAAAAAGCCAAAAAACCGCGCTCTGTCCTCGGCATGTTCCGTGTATCCGATCGCGTAGACGAGCGTCACGCCCCACAGTACCGTGGCGACCGTCGCAAAGAGCAGGCCCAGCAAGTCTCCTTCGAGTCCGATCCCCAGACCGGGAAGCCCTTCGATGCCGGATGCCGATACGTCGCCCGCGTAGGCTCCGATAGAAAGCCCGATAACGACCAACGCTGTGACAGCCGCGCCGCCGAGGTTCACCGCCGCGCGAAGGCGGCCGCGCGATTCGCCGAGCATGAAGGTGAGCACGCCGACGGCTGCCGGGATCACCACAGGAAGCCAGATCATCACGGCATCACTCCCGCCCGGAGCAGTACGGTGCCGGACTCAGCGAGGCGCGTCAGAACCGGGATGGCGAAAAGGAGCAGGAACGACGCCGCGGCGAGTGCGAGCGGCACCCATTCTGTCCTGATCGGCTTTGTCGGGCCGACCGGCTCAGGGCGCTCACCCGAATCTGAGAGGAAGTACGCGAGCACGCGGAACATGTACGCGGCGGCGAGCAGCCCCCCGAGCACCACGACCGCAGCCCACCACCATGCCCCAGCGTCGAGTGCGGCGGATATGAGCAGCCACTTCGCACCAAAACCGCCGCTTGGGGGCAGGCCCATCATCGTCACCCCGGCGAGCGCGAACGTCGCAACCAGCACCGGTACCCGTCGGGCGGCTCCCACGAGGTCGGGAATGCGGTCATGCCCGAACCGCTTCAAGACGATGCCCGCAGCAAGGAACATCGCCGCCTTCGCAAGCCCGTGCGACACCGCGTGCACGAGTGTGCCGAGGAACGCCGTGGTTAGCACCGCTCCCCCGGCCGACGCAAGCGGAAAGACGATGAACAGGTAGCCGACCTGTGCCACGGTCGAGTAGGCGACCATCAACTTGAGGCGCTCCTGGAAGAGCGCCTGCAGAGATCCCCACACAATGGCGGTAGCGCCCAGCACCCCCAGAAGGAAATCCGCATGGCCAAGGTAACCTCCGGGCATCACATCGAGGAACAGTCTCAGGATGACAAAGAACGAACCTTTGACGACAAGCGCCGAGAGTACGGCACTGACCGGCGAGGGCGCGGCAGCATGCGCGGTGGGCAACCAGAAATGCAGAGGAACGAGCGCGGTCTTGAGCAGCAGTGCCGCAACCATGAGAGCCAGTCCGGTCTGTGCCGCGATCGAAGGTCCAAGGGACTCGGCCAGCAGTCTCATATCCAGCACGCCCACAGCGCCGTAAAGGAGCGCGACGCCAAGCAGATAGGTCATCGCACCAAAGAGGCTGGCGAACAAATAGCGCATACCCGCCCGCAATGGCTCGGCACCGTCCGCCATAGTCACCAGCGCGACGGCCGACAGGCCGACAAGCTCGAGACAGACATACACGTTGAATACGTCACCGGTCAGGAACAAGGCATTGAGCGACGCCCACATGAAGAGCCACAGCGTCCAGAACATGCCGCGACCCATGCCGGGGTGGTCGATATCCGCGGCCCGGAAGTAGCCAGTCGCGTACACAGTCACGGCAAGGCCGACAACCGCAACAAGGCTCAGAAACAGCGCGGCCGTGCCGTCTGCGACCAGGTTGATACCCAGCGGAGCCCCCCAGCCGCCGACCTCATAAAGCAGCGGGCCTGAATCC
Source organism: Actinomycetes bacterium (assembly GCA_024637115.1). Classification (GTDB taxonomy): domain Bacteria; phylum Actinomycetota; class Coriobacteriia; order Anaerosomatales; family JAGXFU01; genus JAGXFU01. Next base: position 12,474 of record JAGXFU010000001.1, on the reverse strand, counting down.
ACTACCCTGAGCGCGAGTGCAACCACGGGCGCGAGCGTTGCGAGCGCGGTCCCGGCGGTAATCCACGGCGCCCACCGCGGTCCGGCGATAAAGGCGATGCACGCGCCCAGAAGCGGAACAACGATAACGATTGCCGGAAGATGCACTGCGAGACTCATCGCTCATCCTCCGACTCGTCCAGGGGCTCGAACGTGGTCAGGCCTGTCGCCGAGTAGTACCTCTTGATGAGAGCCAACGCCAACGCGGTCAGCGCGACGGTCACGACGATGCCGGTCAGCACCATCGCCTGCGGCACGGGATCGGGCGTCAGACCGGTCGCCCGCTTCCCGAGCCCGATCAGGATCAGGAACACACCCGATCCCAGGAAGTTCGCAGCGATCACTTTATGCAGCAGGTGACGGCGTGCCAGCAGGCCGTACACGCCCACGGCGAACAGCGCGGCACCAGCGAGCGGATACAGAGTGGCCGGGCTCATCGGCGGTTCCCCCCTCGGTCGGCGGAGGCCGAGGAGAGGAACAGGATCGCGACACTGGCTCCGATTGAAAGCGTCAACAACGACTCGATCACCAGGATGAGCGTCTTGCGCGTGCCTTCCGGGTACTCGAGCAGGTTACCTCCCGCCACCGTGGGCAACACCGCGATGGCCAGGAAAGTAAGCAGGCCCAGCGCCAAGATCGCACGCATCGCACCGCGGCCTACCCACTGTGGGCGGGCATACCCGCTGAGAGCGAGCAGGATTCCCGATGCTCCCAGGACAGCGCCGGCCTGGAACGCACCTCCCGGCAGCGTCGAGCCGATCCACACAAGATGAACGGTGACGATGAGTGCCAGCGGCACCAACAACTTCGTGAGCGTTGCGAGTACCGGGTCGGCCGGCCGTGAGATGGGGCGGCGGAGCACGCGGGATTCCTCGCGCAACGACAAGACGGTCACCGTTGCCAGCATCAAGACCGCGATCTCGAGCAGCGTGTCGTAGCCGCGGAAATCCAGGAGCACGGCGGTCACCGGATTGGATATCCCGACCTGCGCCGCAGCGTCGTGGACCTCAGCACTCAGCCCCTCCCCGGTCGAGGGTAGGCCGGACAACGCGTTTACGATTACCGCAAACATAACGAGCGCAACCAGCAGGGGCGCGATGGCGCGCATTCGGTGCGGCTTAGACATCGTCATCCTCCCCCTCAGCCGGATGCTCCCCGGGATCCAGTGGGTAGGGAGTGGTACGCGAACGAATGTGACCCACAGCATCGAGCATCAATGTGCCCGTGACTCCCGCGCCGAGCGCAGCCTCGGCGAGCGCTACGTCGGGTGCGCCGAGACGCACCCAGGCGATCGCCAAGAACAGGCCAAAGACCACGAACATCACAACCGACTTGAACAGCTTGGCCTCGCTCAGCGAACCGATCGCGATCCAAAGCAGCGTCCCTATGAGCAGCACGTCGAAGGCGACCGTCACCGTCGGGCCTCCCGCGTCCATGGCTCGATGCCTGCCGAGCGTGCCGATTCGGCAACCAGGTAGCATGCCGTCGAACCGGCCGCGAGCACGAGCATCCAGATGAAGAGGAGCTTCAGCGCGACGATCGCAGAACCTGAGCGCACGGCCAGCCCCATGCACACCAGTCCGAGACCCAGATTGTCCGCTTTGGTCAGCGAGTGAAGCCTCGTGTAGACGTCGGGAAACCGCAGGAGACCTATCGAGCCGGCGAGGAAGAAGAAGGCGCCGGCAGCGTACAGGGCGTATTCGATAACGGTGAGGGCGATTCGCGCGAAGTCCATCAGTCTCCCGCCCCCCAGGCACGCTTGACGAAGGCGACCGCTGTGATCGCACCCAGCAGCGCGAACACCAATGCAGCGTCGCGAGCGCCTCCGGCACCTGCAGCTTCGGCCAGAATCAGCGCCAGCGCCACACCGGCGGTTCCAAACAGCATCGCCGCCAGCATGCGGTCAGCGCCGGAAGGGCCACGTTGGATTCGCAGGATGCCGAGGAACGCCGTCATCACGATGACGGCCCCCAGCCCCATGAGCACCGGATCCATCATGCACGCTCCTCGATCGGCGATCGAAGGGTGATGTTGAAGACGTCGGCGAGACGCCGCTCGACGATCTCTATGTCGCTGATCACCGGACCCCGGCAATCAAGGACATGCACGATGAGTTCGTCGCCATCCAGATGAGTACTCAGCGTTCCGGGCAGCAGACTCAGCGTGTTGACGAACAGGACACGGACGGATACCGGTTCGATGCGGAGCCGGTAGGTGACGGTGCCAGGGTCGATCGGCAGGCTCGGCTTGATAGCCCGCATCGCTACGTCGATGCCGCCGCGGACCGAGTGCACGAGAAAGAAACCGATAAACCGCACGAGCCCCGGGAGACTGACAGACGGTGCGCGGCCGGGACTCAACGCCAATGACACCCCAGCCGCAACGAGGCTCGACGGCACGCCTGCGCGCAGAGATGCGAGATCGCCTTCGGAGACCACGATCCACACGATGAGAATCAGTATCGATCGGACGGTGAACTGTAGAACCCTATTCAGGACGAGACCCTCCCCTGGGGGTGCGTGAGGTTGCCGTCAAGCATGGCGCACATCAAGAAACTATCGTCATGGAAGCGACGGCGAAGGGCAAGGGGCACCGCCGAGATAGGATGGTGAGCTTCCTAGTGCCCATGTGCCCATCCCCTCGATGGGGCCGAGCGCACTTCCCCATGCGACAGGCACCTAGTCCCTCTGTCGAATGTCCCTACGTTGGAACAGCACGAACGATGCGCCAGTGAGCAGTGCGGTTACCACAACCAGCACCGTCGCGCCGCTCCAGTCCATGCCGTTGTTGAGCGGGTCGCTGCCCAGATAGTAGTAGTAGGGTGAGAGCTTCTGAACAGCGACCAGGTTGTTGTTGATCTCACCAAACGAGTTGAGGATGTGCATGAAGACGGCGGCACCGATGGCCACCCACATCGCCATCTTCTTGCGCCCGGTACCCGCACCGACCGCGAGAGCCAGCGCACCAAACAACAGGCCTACGAGAGTCGCCAGAGCGCTCGTTGCCGCAATATTCCCAATGTCGATCCCGAGATTCCCGGTGATCGAGCCCACCGCAACGCCTCCAAAGGTCGCGATGCCCACGATGGATCCGTAGAGCAGCATCGTGAAGGTCTTCTCGCCAATAATGCGTGAACGGCTAATCGGATTAGCCAGCAAGAGCCCCATGGTTCGCTTGGACTCCTCGCCTGCGATCGCCCCGGACCCGATTGCGATAGTCACGATCATGATGACGACAGGAGCCATCATCCCGAACGTCTCGATCTGGTAGAAGCCTTCTGGTGTGCTCATGTTTCCGCCGCCAAAGAGCGCAATCATCTCTTGGGGGAGCTGGTCGCCAATCGCACGGGTGGCCTCGGGAATCAGCGCATAGAACGGCCCAAGCATGAAACCCTGGATGAGAAACATGTATGCCGCTGACAGAAGCAGCATCGTCTGATACTCCGAGGCTGTCTTGAACCAGATCGACGAGACGCGTGCCGCACCGGCAAGGCGACCAATGATCTTGTCAGTCAGCGGGTTGGCGCGAATGCGGTCCATGATCGTGATGCCAACAGACTGGCTCTTGAGATCGCGGCGATTGACGCCAACGAGCGCGCACGCGCCAAAGACTGCCGAGGCGCCAAGCAAGACGCCTACGTCACCCCACTTGATGCCGTTATACAAGGGGCCACTGCCATCAAAGTAGTAATTGGGGAATATCTTGACCCAATCCGTTCCACCCTCGATGAGAGGCAACAGTCCCACGGCAAGGAAGGACACGACCATGACGCCGATCGAGATACCGATTGCTGCGCCTCGATTGCCCGTCCACGCTCCAATGAACAGCGCCAGGAATCCATAGAAGAGACAGTTCGCGACCAAGTGCACGCCAAGCGCGAACACGTCCATGTCTCCAATTGAAACATCAAGCAGATTCGCCATGAGCAACGTTGCCGCTGAAAGGAGCATGACGATCAGTGCGGTGAACAGGACCAGGGAAGCTGCCTTTGAAATCAGCACATGGGTGCGGCTCTTTGGGTTACCGAGCAGGAGCCCGAGCGTTCCGTCGCGCTCCTCGCCGGCGATTGCCGCGGCACCCATGGTAAACGCCATCGAAGCGATCACCATCGCTCCGTAGCTACCCATGACCACCGAAATGGAAAGCGCTCCGACATCCATTTCTCCTTGAAGCCCCAGTAGCGAGAGATACGCCTCGGGCATGCTGTCAAAGATCGCCGGATCAATGTTCTGGTACGCGGCCATCGCACTGATGCCCATTGCAATGAGGCTGCCCAGGGCGATCGTCCATCCTCGCCAGCGATCACGCATCGTCTTGAGAAAGACGTTTGCCAGCATCAGGAGGACACCTCCTCATCCTGGTAGTAGGTGAGGAAGATCTCTTCGAGGTCTGCGGACTGTGTGCTGATGTCGACTACTGTGTAGCGCCCTTCGACAGCCTTGAGGAGCGCGCCCATATCACCACCGAACGTCATGAGCACATGGTTGTTCTGGGCTCGCACGTCACGCACGCCATCGACAGCCTCAAATACCGCAACGTCCGCCGGGGCATCGAGTTCGATCTCCACCTGTCGCATCGCCTTGGCCCGCAACCCCTGGACCGTCTCAAGGGCAACGAGTCGACCGTGACGGATGATACCCACACGGTCGGCAACGCGCTGCACCTCGGAAAGCGTATGGCTTGAGAGGAAGATCGTGCATCCCCCATCGACAGTCTCACGCATCAGTTTCTGTAGCTCGCGCTGGACCAGCGGATCGAGACCCGTGCTGGGCTCGTCCATGATGATGACCTCGGGCTTGTTCATGAACGCCTGGATGAGGCCCACCTTCTGACGGTTGCCCGAGGATAGATCCCCTACCTTCTTTGAGAGGTCTGCATCGAATCGATCGGCGAGCTCATTGACATGTGCACGGTCAACGCCGCCGCGCAGATTGGCGAAGTACGTAATGGTGTCATGCCCGGTGAGGTTCGGGTACATCGCAAGATCGCCCGGCAGATAGCCAATATGCTTGCGAATCTCGACCGACTTGGAGTGCGTGTCCATCCCAAGGATCGAAGCGGTGCCCGCCGTTGCCCGGATCTCGTCCATCATCGTACGGATGGTTGTGGTCTTCCCGGCCCCATTCGGCCCCAGGAAACCGAACACTTCGCCTCGTGCGATTTCAAGATCCAGGTCTTCGAGCGCCCTCACCTTTCCGTAGTGCTTGGTGAGGCCCTCGGTGCGAATCGCGAATTGCTCGCTCATGTAGATCCCTTCCTCAAGACCCGCATGCGGGCCCTCTCATCCCTCGTGTCCTACTCCTCGGCAGCGCACCAGCGATCGATCCACCACTGCACCGATCGGTTCATATCCTTCATGTAGTCGGTAGTGAATTTGCGCTTGTATTCCCGCTGACCGATGTTGGCGACTCCCGGCCCGAACCCATGCGGCGCATGCATCTGACCCAGATCTCGTGAGACCTCTGTCAGCTCATCGTCGGTGAGGCGATGGTACGTGTTCTCATGCACCATGTGATTCTCATAGTGAGCGGTCGGGGGTCGCTCTACTCCCGGATACCCAAAGCACAACATGCCGATCGGTAGGGTGTACGGCGGCAGATCCAGCAGTTCGGCGTGAATCTCGGCCTGTTCAAGGATGTCGCCGATGTAGCACGATCCGATTCCGAGCGACTCCGCCGCAACAACGGCATTCTGAGCCGCAATCAATGCATCAGAGCACGCGAGCATCAGGTCTCCGGGACCGGGAATCATGCGGTGCTCGACGCCTTCGACCTGCTCGACCTTGGAGTAGCGGAACAGATCGATCCACTTCTGCATGTCAGCAACGAATATGAGCACCCACGGTGCCTTCGAGACAAAGGGTTGGTCGTCGCATGTCACCGCGAGCCGATCTTTGAGCGCCTGATCGCTCACCTCGATGATCGAGTACAGCATCATATTGCCAGCGGTGGGTGCTCGCATCGCAGAGTGCAGAATCGCCTGCTTCTCGGCATCGCTGATCGGAGCGGGCGCATACACGCGCGTGGACGAGCGAGCGTTGATGAGTTCCAGCGTGGGATTCATGCAGTCTCCTAGGCGTCGATCGGAAGCGCGCTGTAATAGTCCTCCGGAGTCTGCGGCCCGTCGAGCTCCAGCCCCTCCCCGGTGAACAGATCGATCAGCTCGCCCTCCATATAGAACTCGACCGCATCGACCGAGCTGAACTCACACAGTGTGTACACGACCTGCGCCACGCGAGCGGTAACAGAGAATGATCCGCCACCGTCATCGAAGTCATCGCTCAGGTCAACGCGTGCGACACCATCCTGAATCGTGATGCCGAGGAGCTCTGTGCCCTCCGGAATCTGGGTGTTTAGTGCCGTCCACACAGCGAGTTCGTTGGCGGTAGGACCTGCCAGCAGCTCCTTCATCGCAGCTGCAGCGACCGCCTGCGTGTAGGGAATCTCTCGCTCTACCGCAAACGCGCGATCTCCCGAACTCGCGAAGTAGACCCTCACCGTCAAGGTCTCGGGTGTGTCCTCGGAAGGGGCGACCGTGTTGTTGTCGTCGGCGTTATCGGAGCCGGCCGACTCCTCGGTACCGCTCGTATCTCCAGCCGTCTCGTCTGTGGCAGCGCGATTACCAGCGGCATCATCTGAGGAACATCCTGCAACGATGAACAGGGAGAACACCATCACAGCGATAAGCGACACGACCATCAACGCACGTAGCCGAGAATCTGCACTCCTCATAAGTGCCCCCTCATTCGTGAATCATTCATCGAGCACGACGGCGGACAAACTCAGCATACCAAGACCGCCCACACGGGACACGCGCAGCGCGCGGTCAGGTCTCACGCATCCTGAAGTAGCACACAGTTAACAATCGCTTGAGTGGTGTTGTGGGAGAATGGCGCAAAGACCGCCCCGTGAAGCCGAGTCTACTCCAGGAGCACAGCATGACTGACAAGACCAACCCCTCCAAGAAGCGCATGGGCGTCTTCGAGCGCTATCTCTCCGTGTGGGTGGTGCTGTGCATCGCGGTGGGTACGCTGATTGGAAACGCATGGCCCGAGGTGGCTACCACTCTCTCCAAGTTCACGTATGCGCAGATATCGATTCCGGTCGCGATCCTCATCTGGCTCATGATCTATCCGATGATGCTACAGATCGATTTCGCCTCCCTGCGAAAGGTTGGCGATGCCCGACAGGGACTCGTGGTCACGACGGTCACCAACTGGCTCATCAAGCCGTTCACCATGTATGCGATCGCGTGGTTCTTCTTCACGATCGTGTTCGCCCAGTGGATCGCACCCGATCTCGCGCGCGAGTATCTTGCGGGGGCCGTGCTTCTTGGCGCAGCTCCATGCACTGCCATGGTGTTCGTCTGGTCCTATCTCGCTGATGGAGACCCGGCATACACGCTTGTGCAGGTCGCTCTCAACGATCTCATCTTGCTCTTTGCGTTCGCTCCGATCGTGATGTTCCTGCTTGGGCTCTCTGACATCCTGGTGCCGTACAACACCATCATATTGTCGGTCGCGCTCTTTGTTGTTGTGCCGCTCGTTGCCGGATGGATCTCACGTACGCAGCTCATCAAGCGCAAAGGTCTCGAGTGGTTCGACAAGACGTTCCTGCCCGCGCTGGCGCCGGTGACCATCGCCGCGCTCCTCGCCACGCTGATCATCATCTTCATCTTCCAGGGCCAGGTGATCGTGGCCAACCCGCTCCACATCGTACTGATCGCCATACCGCTCACGATTCAGACCTACTTCATCTTCGCGATCGCATATGGCTGGGCGTGGCTCTGGAGGTTGCCGCACCCCGTTGGTGCGCCTGCGGGATTCGTGGGTGCCTCGAACTTCTTTGAGCTTGCAGTGGCCGTGGCGATCTCGCTATTTGGACTCTACTCTGGAGCTGCACTCGCCACGGTGGTCGGGGTGCTCGTTGAGGTTCCCGTGATGCTCTCACTCGTGTGGATCGCCGGGCGGACTCGCGAGAAGTACCTGGCGCACGTCGCGACCAAGTCAGCCTAGCCCGGGAACCTTCAGGCCCCTTCAAGTCCAAGCAAGATTCGAATCACGGCATGTGCCTGATGCGCGGCAGCGATCATCACGCGCGATGCGACGAGTGCATGCCCGTCGCGAATGTCAGACGTGAGATCGCCGGCCACCCAGAGGCTGTCCGCCAGCCGAATCGTCTCAATGCGGTTGGCGCTTGCATGACCGGCCAGGCCCGAGGCTGATATCAGCGGAACGTCAGGCACCTCACGACCGCAGAGGTGCAGGATGAGTGCCTTCGTTTCTGCGCTGTCGACCGCTTCGACGATTACGTCGGCACCGGTAATCATGCCGAGCATATTCTCGGCATTGATGCACTCGTGAATCACTCTCAGGTTCACGCTCGGATCGATACGGCCGAGTGTGATGGCAAGCGCGTCGACCTTTATCATGCCGACCTGATCGGTAAAGAACATCTGGCGATTGAGGTTGCCCGCTTCCACCGTGTCGAAATCGACCAGCGTGAGCTTGAGTACTCCGGAGCGAACAAGCATCGCCGCGCAGTTGCTCCCAAGACCCCCGCATCCCAGAATCGCCACGGTCTTGGACGCCAGAATCCTGCGCAACTCCTCCTGGGGAATCATCCGCTCGCCCGAGTCAGGCGCACCCGTCGTATCGGTGGGCATGGCTAACCGCCTGCCACTGGCGGGAATATGGCCAGCCGCTCGCCCTCGTGAAGCTCAGAGGTCTCCTCGGCATGGCGACCGCCCACAAACACGATTCGGGGCTGGTCAGGGAGGCCGAACATCGCAATCACGTCGGCAATGGTTGTGCCGGGTGCGAGTTCGTAGTGGCGAGTGTGGCCATCTCCCGCTTCGGTGTGAAACCCGGAGAGTGAAGCGAACAAGGCAATATCGACCTTCATGTCGTGTGACACCTCACGTTGAGACCGCTGTTCCGATACCGGACGCCGGATATGGCGCTACAAGAATTGTACCCCCGCCACATGACGCAGCGGGGGTACATGACTTCCTATGCAGTTGAACGAACTAGGCGAGACCCATTCCGGCTGCGACTTCAGGTACAAAATCGAACACCGTATCAAGATCCGCATCGCTCACCTGGAAGGTGACGTTGTGCGGCGGAAGCTCGACGTTCTTGAAGAACGCAGGCAGACGGTCGTCTTCCGGGCCCATGCCCGCACGCTCGTTGAACAGACGCTCGTAGACAAGCGTCTCCTTACCGAGCTGCATGAGCGCATCAACATCCCATGTGTCACCGGTGTGAGCCTGTGCCATCTCGTGGATGGCGGTGAAGGCCTCTGGGATGTCGAGCACCGGGAACGCCACAAAGATGCACAGTCCGAGCGCATCGAGCATCGCCGTTGCGATCTGCAGGTTACGTGAGAGTTCGACCTGTCCCTCGGGCTTCAAAGGGTCGATGTCGCCCCCGACCTTGAGGATGTTCGCGGTCACGGTATAGCCGGCAGTGTGATCCGCGCCCATCGTCGTGGTGGCGTAGGTCACGCCCATGCCCTGGACAGAACGCGGGTCGTAGGCCGGGAGTGCCTGATGCTTGACCACGGGGATGTGCTCGACATTGAATGCCTTGCCCGTGGCCTCGGTGCCGTCGCCCATGACCCTGCCCGGCTTGCCCTCACCAAACACGCTCTTGAGCGCAGCAAGTGCAGCAGCGCCGTCACCGAATGCAATCTCTCCGGAGTCCATATAGACGCCCATCGTTGCGCCCATCTCGATCGTATCGAGCCCAAAGTCTCCGCACGTGCGGTCGAGCTCAGCTATGGCGTCGAGATCATTGATGCCGCAGTTGGCGCCAAATGACCATACGGTCTCGTATTCCGGACCCTTGGTCTTATACTTGCCGTCTTTGTCCACCCAGTAGCGCGAGCACTGGATAACGCAACCGGTATGGCAACCGTGCTGCACATTGCCACCACGCTCGAGCGTGATCTCGCGCTGACGCTCGCCGCTGGTCGCTTCGGCACCTTCAAAGGAGCCGTTGGAGAAGTTGCGGGTCGGAAGTCCGCCCGCCTCGGACAGGATATTCGTAAGCACGTTGGTCCCGTACGTGGGCAGCCCTTGACCGGAAACCGGATGCTCCTTGAGCGCAGCACTGAACGTCTTGATCGCCGCGCTGAACGCTTCCTTGTCGGCATGCTCGGGTGTCGAAAGATCCTTGTCGGAGATGACGATCGCCTTCAGGCCCTTGCTGCCCATGACCGCGCCAAGACCACCGCGTCCAGCGAAGCGGTTCGGGTAGCCCTTCATATCCGAAACAGCGATGCCGGCGGCCTTGAATCCAGCCTCGCCAGCCGGACCGTTCGTGATGGTGGAGCACCGATCGCCCTCAGGGCGCAGAGCCTTGATCGCGTCGGCTGTCTCGTAGTTACCCTCGCCTGCCCACTCGTCGACGCGCGACATAGACGCAGCGCCATCGGCCTCGATCGTGAGCATATAGCGAGCAGATTCATCTGCCGGCTTGCCGGAGAAGATGATCGCGGCGATACCGAGACGGCCCAGTCCGTTTGCGGCCTGGCCACCGGCGTTCGATTCCTTGATGCCGCCGGTCAGCGGGCTCTTGGCACCGATGGAAAGTCGGCCGCCATTGGGAGTGTTCGTTCCGCTCAGGAGTCCTGGGGCGATAACGAGCACGTTCTCCGCCCCCAACGGATCTGAGGTGGGAGGCACCTCTTCAAAGACGACTGCCGAGGTAAGAGCCCGACCGCCGTACCGCTCCCACTTGGCAGGCAGATCCTCCTTGGTGATCGCAAGATCCGACATATTGACGCGCAGAATATATCTCATACGATTCCCTCCTCCAGACATGCTTGCGGGCGCACCCCACCAGTGCCACGTTAGGCGCAAGCTACTATCAATATTCCCCTCGCTCGGGGAATTAGTCCTGAATAGAGGTATCCGATTCGGTCTCGGTTACGGCAGTCTCGTCTGAGTCTTCTGATTCTGCGTTGGCCTGGCCTGCACGATACAAGCCCAGATACAAACGATGCGGTCCCGGAGTGCCATGAGGAACGAACGCAATGCGATCCCCGGGCATCACGGCATGATCAACGTCGAACACAATCCCGTTCACGAACACGCCCTCGATGATATCCGTGTCCAATTCAAGATCGAGCGCGATCAGTCGAGCGTTCGTGCCGGCTTCGGGCACCTCCACACTCACGGTAGAGGGTAACCCGGCCGCCTTCCTCGCGGAATGCAGCAGACCGAACATTCGAACTATTACTGTGCGTTCGCTATCCATATCACCACAATACAACTTCTGTCGCTTTGGCGAGCGACCGGAGCTCGGCACTGTGTCAGTCGTCGCCACCGAATGGGCATAACTGGAATGTACAGCACATAGAAACCGAGGATTACCGAGGAGGGTTCCACTATGAGTCTTCTCGTACGGACCTGTAGTACCGACCGCATCAACCTCTCAAGACTAGCGGCGCGCGCGCTGATTATTCTTGGCGGTCTGATGTGGGCGATCATGGCCTTTGCGCAATCATCGACCCAGAAGTACGCCGATCTCACCTACACGTTCAGCGATATTGTCAACAGCGGACTGAATGCAATCATCCCGCTTCTGATCACGGTGGCGGTATTCGCACTCGCCCTCTACTACGAACGCCTCGCTGCAGCTGTGGTTCTTGTCGCAGCCGCAGGGTTCGCGATCTGGGGCCTCGTTGCCGGCTGGGAAACCGGTGTATGGGTCAGCGCCATGGTGGTACTCGCACTGCCAATGGTGATCTCAGGTGCCCTGCTCCTTCTTGCCGCAAGCACCCAGCGGGTATGCGAACTCGAAGAAGCGACCGCATTAGCCCGATAGCACATTTCGCCTGCACTACCAGCCCCCAATGTCTCGCGATGTTGGGGGCTTCTGCATGCCTTGAGACGCGATTCCTGTACGAAATCACCCTAGATACTGAGCCACAGAGCCCCTCGCCTCAACCGAGCCCGAATCCACCCCGACCGGCCCGCCCAAGTTCATGTACGTCAACGATCCCGGGTCCGCGAAGGACACCGGGATCGTCGCGCGTAGGGAGGTGCTCAGAGTTGGTATCAGAGACTCAGTGAACCTGCACCAGTGGTATCAGAGACCGGCGCGTTGCCGAACATGCCGGCTCCGCCACCCATGCCGCGTCCACCCATGCCGCCTGCGGGGGGAAGATCAGTCGAGGCAACGATATCCTCGAGCTGTGCACGCATGTTCTCGAGCATGTCTGCCATGTGATCGGCATCGATACGCCCGCTGTCGACTGCAGCCACACCCGTTATCGCACCTCTGCCCAGCCAGACCACCACGAATAGCCTCTCTCTCGGGCTGCTGCCCGGCAACAGCCTGGTTCGCACCGAGGCCGAAGCCGCCCGCTTGGTCGGTTATCTGGCCGCAGGCCTCAAGATGCCGGTGACCGTGCGGGTCTTTGCCGATAAC
>JAGXFU010000013.1 GCA_024637115.1 Actinomycetes bacterium | reverse complement strand
GTCCACCGACTCCGCTCTCACCAACGGCAACGGCATGGTCGTCTTCACCGGCCTTCTCGCCGGAGCCTACGCCATCAACGAAGTCCTGCCTGAGGGTTGGTTCGCAACAGTCGAGCTTCCTATCGACGTAGAGCTCGCCGAAGGCCAGGACCAGACCGTCTATATCGGCAACGCCGAGGAGCAGCTCCCGTTCACGCTCATCGATCTCGCAATCGAGAAGGCCGCGGACGTTGAGACGGCTTCAGCGGGCGACCTGATCACCTACACCCTCACGTATCGCAACGTGGGTGAGACCGCAGCGAGCGACTACACCATCATCGATGACTTCGATGAGCGTTACGTAGCGATCGTCGATGCGGCCGGCGGCACGGTCATAGGAGGAACCATCGTCTGGAACCTCTCGGGACCACTTGCCCCTGAAGACGGCGACAAGACCATCACCTATACGGTTCGCGTAATCAACGATATGCCTTCTGGCGTCACTGAGATCGACAACACGGTTGTCATCAGCCATCCGGAAGACGTGAACCTCATCAACAACGTCGACGATGACACCGTCGTTGTCGACGAGCCCTTCCTCCCCTTCACTCCGGACCCAGATCCAGAGCCTGCTCCCGCCGAAGAGCCGTTCCTGCCCTTCACCGGTGGTGAGTACATGCTCCTGCTGACCGCGGCCGCACTTGCCGCACTCAGCGGACTGGCGCTGAGAAGGGTGGCACAGGAAGACTAGCAGTTCTACCAAGCGACACCATGGGTGTCCGACGACCACGAAGAAGCCGCCGAAATGGGCGGCTTCTTCACATTTCGCTCCCAACATAATGCCAGGTAGAGACCTCAGTCATCCCTCGTTCCTACTATCGGAGGATAGGGTTCACCCGCACAGCTCTCCGTATACAGGGTACGTATGGAGCCGAGGGTAGCCGTACTAGGTGTGCGGTCGCCCGGGCAGGCGGTATCAGAAACAGCCTGTGAGCGGGAGACGAAGAAGCGCTGGTGTTCCTATCGGTCACTGTGTGAACCGGCGCTGAGTCAGTGGTGAGACCGGCCCGTGAGCAATGGGTCGGTTTTTGTGTCGTCAGGGGAAGTCCGGGCTTTCGCACCTTCAATGGAAGTGGAGGGGTGAAGGACCATGACACGGAGCATCCATCGCAGAGCGCTATGGACACGCGTGTTCTCCGTCTACGTCCTGTTCGTCGTACTCGTATCGTTCACTGGGATTGGCTACGCCGTACCCAAGGGCGCGGACACGACGCAGGACCAACCGATAGAGAACCCTGTCGAACAACCGGCCGCGACAGAGGAGGTGCCTGCGACTGAGGAGCCTCCCGCGGACTCTGGCGAGGAACCTCCTGTGGATCCGGTTGACGATGCAGTCGATCAGCCACTTGATGCAGAAGCAGTTGAGCAGCCACAGGCGGAGCCCGTGGCTGAGGAGGTTGAACCGGAACCTGAGGCATCTGCGAAGGTCGCCCCGCTTCCTCCGGCTCCTGACGTGACCACCGCTGACATTGGCGGCGGAGACGTGAACCTGGAAGGCGTCCGCAAGGGCACCGGCTGGGTCAAGGGCAACCTGAAGTCATATATGGAAGGCGAGTGGGTGCCGTTCAGGCTGTGGGTCAGGAATCCCAGTGATGCGCCGGTTACGATTCCTGAGCTCACGGTTGATGCGTTTCACTACAAGGACGGCAAGGGAATCTACTTCGATCGAACGGCTGACTACAGCTACTACATCACATCGTCCGAGCCTGGTGGTGGCGATCCGACGACGCCCCAGGGCTCGTGGAGCGGGCTCTCTCTGAGCTCGCATGATGTTCCTGTTGGCGGCTCCTACGGAGTTGACGCTGGTGGGCTCATGACGACCATCGGCGGAGGGCAAGTCACCATTCCTGCCGGTGAATATGCGGTGCTGTACTTCCGAGCGCATCTGGCTCTGACTGTCTACTGGAATCTGCAGAATCCGTCGCGTGATGGTTGGGGTCCCTACACAGGGTCTCCGGGCAACATGCAGATCGATGGTCTTGGAGAGAAGACTGTTCCGCTTCCCGCCGTGGAGATGCCGGCGGGCGTGGTCGATGTTGTGAAGTTCTACGATTCAGACCGCGACGGCGTGATGGATGAGGGGGAGGCGACACTCGCGGGCTGGGATATCAATCTCACGGACGTGGGTGGATTCTACTCCTGGGATATCACCAAGGAGACGGGCGCAGAAGGGCATGCAACCTTCTCGCCGATCCCACCCGGGACGTTCAACGTCTCTGAGACGCTGAAGGACGGATGGGAGACCAGCACACAACAGCCTGTGTCCGTCACGCTTGTTGACGGCGAAACCGAGACTGTCTATATCGGCAACTACCAACCCGACGTGAAGAAGCAGTTCTCGCTCACATATGAGGGCTCTGTGCCTGATGGCATGGAGATGCTGGTCAAGTACGATACAAATGGAGTCCCGATTGAGACCATGTTGACTGGCGCAGGTCCCTTCACTGCAGAAGTCACGTTGTCGTATGGGACTGAGATTTCGAATGTGGAGTGGTATGCGCGATGGACGCCCGCAGGTATGGATCCGATTGATATTCTCCTCGGAACCACCAACGGTGAGACGCTCACAGATGAGGTCACGCGAAACTCATTCACCTGGGGAAGCCGCATCGATGGTCACAAGTACGAGGATCTCGATGCTGACGGTACGTTCGACGATGAGCCGGGTCTGCCTGGCTGGAAGATCGTTGCTGAGCGCCTGGTGGGAGATGCCTGGGTCGAGATGGCCTTCCGCATGACCGATGCGGATGGTTTCTATCGTTTCTACAGTCTGCCTCCGGGCTCGTATCGCATTACCGAGGTATTCCCGGATGGCCCAACCGACTGGCACCAGTCCATGCCGGTGAGCGGGTACCACACGATCATGATTGATCCGCTTGACGTGGGTCCCGTTTTCTCGAATGTGGACTTCATGAACTGGGCACCCGCCTCGATCGAGGGATACAAGTTCGAGGATCTCGACGGTGATGGTTCACGAGATGATGGCGAGCCCGGCCTCGAGGGATGGCTGATCTTCGTCGACTACGACGGAGATGGCGCTCCTGATGGCGACGAACCCTCAGCGTTCACAGACGCGCAGGGGCACTACATGATTCCTGGGATTATTCCAGGTACGTACTCCGTGAACGAGTTGCTCGTTGGTTCTTGGGTGCAGTCATACGGCACATTCGTGCAGACGTTCGAATCTCGTGGAGCCTACGTGAGTGAGTCTGCTGTCTATGACTTTGGCAACTGGCTCCCCACGAGCATAGAGGGGTACAAGTTCCACGATCTCGATGCCAACGGACTGTGGGACGACGGAGAGCCCGGACTGCCCGATTGGCAGATCTTTGTGGATCTGGACCAAGATGGTGTGTTTGATGTTGGTGAACCGAGCGACATGACGGACACCAATGGGCACTTCATCATCGAAGGTCTGGCGCCCGGCAACTACGTTGTGCGCGAGGTCCTGCAGGTTGACTGGACACAGTCGTATCCGGATCCGGACGGATACTATCGCGTTACGCTCGCTTCCGGTGGTCATCGAGGCGAGATCATATTCGGCAACTGGACTCCCGCATCAATCGAGGGCTACAAATTCGAAGATATGGATGCGAATGGAGTTTGGGATGTTGTCGAGCCCGCCCTCGAAGGGTGGACCGTCTTCGTAGACTATGACGGCGATGGCGTCCTTGACCCCGGTGAGCCTACTGATGTCACTGATGGTACTGGCTACTACTCCATGTCTGGTGTGATGCCAGGCACCTACGATGTCCATGAGGTGCTTCAGGCTGGCTGGAACCAGTCACGTGGTGACTTCACGGTCACGTTCGTCTCGGGCGAACGCTACGGGGCCGAAGGTGAATATGACTTTGGCAACTGGCAGCCGATCTCAATCGATGGCTACAAGTTCGAAGACACAAACGCCAATGGCGTGTGGGATGCTGGAGAGCCAGGACTGCCTGGCTGGAAGATCATTCTCGCCGGCAACATGGGCGGTCCGAACGGGCTGTTCTACGCTGATACCTACACCAACGCCAACGGCTACTACGAGTTCAGCAATCTTCCCCCGGCCCAGTACTTGGTCATGGAGGAACTGGTATCTGGCTGGACGCAGTCATATCCCGCGCTCGGCTATTGGGACGTGACCCTTGGTTCTAGAGAGACTCCGGAACGAAGCCTGGACTTTGGCAACTGGAGTCCGATCG
The DNA here is from genome assembly GCA_024637115.1 of Actinomycetes bacterium. Lineage (GTDB taxonomy): Bacteria > Actinomycetota > Coriobacteriia > Anaerosomatales > JAGXFU01 > JAGXFU01. The sequence continues at coordinate 151,741 of JAGXFU010000013.1, read as the reverse complement.
ATCCCTATGGCTACAAGTTCCATGATCTTAATGCGGATGGGAATTGGGATGCGGGAGAGCCTCCGCTTGAGGGATGGGTAATCCACCTCGACGGCACCACTGGTGCCGGAGCGCCCCTCTCACGCACGACCACGACCAGCATCAATGGTTACTGGCAATTCGCGGATGTTCCTCCCGGATCATACGTGCTGTCAGAAGACACGAGCGGTTGGGAGCAGTCGTATCCGGGTGGCAGCGGTGTATACGACGTCACGTTCACATCCGGTGAGTTCTTCGAAGTCGGGTGGTTGTTTGGCAACTGGACGCCAGCAGCAAAGGAAGGCGTCAAATTCGAGGATCTCAATGCGAATGGTGTGAGGGATGCCGGTGAACCCGGACTGTCGGGTTGGGTTGTATATGTGGACTACGACGATGACGGCGAGTTCGACAACGACGAGCCATTTGGTCTGACGGATGCGCTTGGCGCCTATGAGATCACCGGAGTCGCTCCGGGTTCCTACACGGTGCGCGAAGTCATGCAGGTCGGGGCAGACTGGACACAGTCGATGCCTGGAGCGCCTGACTTTGGCTATGCAGAGACGTTTGACTCAAGTGATCGATTCGTCGACAACGACTTTGGCAACTGGGCGCCGGCTGAGATTCATGGCGTGAAATACCATGATCTCGACGCCGACGGTGTCAGGGATGCTGGCGAGCCCGGCCTTGAGGGCTGGCGGATCTTTGTCGACGTGGACGGTGACGATGCCTACGATGCTGGCGAGCCGACCGCTATGACGAATTCGGACGGCGCCTATCACATCTACGACATCGTTCCCGGAACCTACGAGGTACGCGAGGTTCTGCCCGCGAGCTGGACACAGTCGCAGGGTACGTATGAGGTAACGTTCGAATCCCGTGGTGTCTATGGTTTGCAGGGAGGCTATGACTTCGGCAACTGGACGACAGGCACCAAGGAGGGCATGAAGTTCGAGGATCTCAACGCTAACGGCGTATACGACAACGGCGAGCCAGGCCTGATGGGCTGGACGATCTTCGTTGACTACGACGGCGACGGAATACTCGATGATGGAGAGCCCTATGACGAGACCGACAGTCAGGGCATGTATCTGATCGAGGACGTTGTTCCGGGCACGTACATGGTGCTTGAGGTCATGCAGGACGACTACATGTGGACGCAGTCACTACCAGGTGATCCCGACTTTGGATATCTGGAGACGTTCACATCGCAGGTGTCATTCACGGGCAACGACTTTGGCAACTGGGCACCAGCATCGATCAGGGGCATGAAGTTCCATGACCTTGATGCAGATGGGTTCTTCGATCTTGACGAGTCAGGCCTTGAGGGCTGGCGGATCTTTGTCGACTACGATGGCGACGGTGCCTATGACGTTGGCGAGCCAACCGATGTCACGGATTCGATCGGATCCTACCTCATCGAGGGTGTCGTGCCAGGTACATATGATGTCCTTGAGGTCCTTGAGGATGATTGGTTCCAGTCCCGTGGGGGCTTCTCGGTCGAATTCGTATCCCGTGGCGAGTACGGCATGGAAGGCGAATACGACTTTGGCAACTACACGTATGCAAGCAAGTCCGGTGTGAAGTTCCATGACCTTGATGGCGACCGGCAGGCGCGCGAAGAGGGCGAGCCCGGGCTCGCTGGATGGACCTTCTACGTGGACTACGACCAGAACGGCGTGCTCGACGAGGGCGAGCCGTTCGGAGTCAGTGATACAGACGGTGCCTATGCAATCGAGGGCATCCTGCCGGGTACGTGGGTTGTTCGCGAGATGATGCCCCAGGAGCTTGATGGCGAGTGGAAACTCACCTATCCGGCAATGGGCGTCTACATCGAGGAGTTTGTGTCGCAGGGTGTGAACGAAGGTAACGACTTCGGCAACACAACGGTAGTCCCCAAGACCTTCGAACTCACGTATCTCGGTGACGCTCCCGAAGACACTTCGTTCTACGCATCGTTCGACACGACATATACCGCATATTCACCTCCGCCGCTTCCGCCAATTGGTGGCGATGACTTTGCAGTCGCGCAGGCAGTGGCGATTGAGACGGCTTCGCACGAGGTGACGCTGTCGCCGATAGGTGGCGGGATGTTCAGTTCCGACTTCATGGTCTGGCCGCAGACTACGCTCGGCAACGTGAAGTGGTGGGCCGAGTATGGCGGCGAACGGATTCTGTTGGGCACGGGTATCGACGAGGAACTGATTGACGGACCTCTGACCAACCCGTTCGAGTACGGTGCGGAACTCTACGGCAACAAGTGGGATGACAGCGATGCTGACCCGATCCTCGCTGGCGACGGCGAGTGGGATGCCGATGAACCAGGTATTCCTGATTGGACCATCGAACTCTACCGCATGAATGGCGAAGAGTGGGTGCTGTACGAGACCATGCTGACAGACAGCGAGGGTGCCTATCAGTTTGATGGACTCTTGCCAGGTACGTATTCCGTGGTTGAGGTGATTCCAACTGATCCGGTCAGTGGATTCCCGATCTGGATGCAGAGTGCTGGTCCGGTATCAGTTGGCGATGAGCCTGCAGATATCAGCAATGAAGCGGCTGTTGGTCCTGTCAACTTCGGCAACTTCCTACCGCCGGGGTTCAACCCGCCGGATATGGCGTTGCTCAAGGACGTCAGTCGATCGACGGCTGGCCCCGGGGATACGCTCACGTATACGCTCACGTGGGAAATGGTTGATGGCGGCGTCTTCGAAGGTGAGACATTCACCATCGTTGATGACTACGACGAGCGCTACATGAGTGTTGTCTCGGCAAGTGGTGGGGTTGTGTCGGGTGGCAAGATCACCTGGACACTCGATGGGCCGGTCTCCAAGGGCGATACGGGTAGCATCAGCTACCGAATGGCTGTTGCGAGCAATATGCCCACAGGAACCACGGTAGTCGACAATGTTGCAGTCATTGACAAAGACGGCGATGAGAATCCCGCCAACGACAGTGATGATGCGTCCATCCGAGTCAGTGTTGGCGAACCATTCCTGCCATTCACTGGTGCGGAACTCTCGCTTCTGTTCGCAGCTCTGCTCATGTCGCTTGCGGCTGGCGCAGCACTGAGGTTCCATGGTAGGAAGGCTGCATAGTACGACACATCGGCAGTCCTTCTATCGGAGTGCAGATGTCGCAGGGCCCCGGCTTCAGCCGGGGCCCTGCTTCGTTGCATACAGACTATGTGCGGCGCTTCAAATCTCGGCGACTGTCGACTACTTCGGCGGTATGTTCTCGCCCCAGTCGATAGTTCCGTTGTCTCTCCAGTCGATGATATGCCAGACCTCGTGGTTGAGAATCGTGCTAAGGCTTGCGGTATGACTTGTGCTGATCAGGATTCGACCACTCTGGTAGTACGCAACTGCCTGGTAGCCACCGGGGGTGCTTCCAAAGGCAACGGTCGTCCCGGCCAGAATCGGATACCGAGCGACGAGACCGGCGAGAATCGACCTAGCCTGAGAGAGTTCGTCGCCCGATGATGTAGAGGGCGTGCGCACGGCGGGTCCGCTGCTCGTGCTGGTCGCTTGCGGCTTGGAGCTCGATGCTGCGGGAGTGGGGGCGGGAAGCGCAGCCTGTGCACGGATGGTTTGTGCCGCGAGAGCGGCTTCGCCGGCGGGGTTATCGACTGACGGAGCGACTGGCGCAGCTTCATCTGCAACCTGGGCCACTTCAACGCCTGCATCGGTAGCTCGCTCGACAACGACGCGCCCGAGTTTTACAACGGGGGCCGGAATGGGCTCAAGGGCTTGGGCGAACTTGGCGCGGATCGGCGTACGGCCCATGTCCTGGATTACGCTTGCGAAAGCAGGAGCTGCGCCTGCAAGCAGCGTGGCAACTACCGTGATCGCGAGCATCCGTGCTGCCAGTGAACGAATCTCTCTTTTCATCGTGCAAACACCCCTTGGTACGAGCCCGATGCACAACGACCCGGTCCTCCCTATGGCGCTGGGCGGAACCGGGCCTACATGGCTTCGGTCTCGTATCCGGCGGTCCGGCTGTCGTGGGAGGCCCTATGGCTTCCGTTAGACCCGTGACTTTGCGAAGCTCGCCTTTCGACGAGCCGTGCCTTTATCGGGGAGATCACTGGAGCTGTGCGGATTTCAATGCCCTACAGTCTTTGTATCGGCACTTCGGGGCCGAGACCTTATAGGCTATTTGTAATATTCGTCACATAATTCGTGCGACGGATGTCACAGTCTCTCCACAATTTTCCAGGGGGGAATCGGGGTATCCTGTGCATGGAGGTATCCGTGAACGAATCAGTCGCGACCGATACGCTCGAGCCGTCAGATTCAGGAATTCAACGCCCTGCGTTTGGGCGGCTTGTTGCGCATGCCCTGGGCAACGTCTTACTGGGCATCGCTCTTGGTATCGGCATCTATTACCTCGCGACCGACGCGGTCTCGTGGCTGCAGCAGAAATCACTCCGAGACAGCATGGATTCTCTCGGCGCGATAGCATCACCCGCTCCCGACCGACTCCTTCCCGGTCCTGCCGAGAGCCCATTCGATTTCGAGGGCTGGGAGAGCGAGGATGCTGCCTACTGGCATGCGCTTGAGCGCGGCGGCGTATTCGGACGTTTGTTGATCGAGCGCATGGAGCTCGATGTCGTTGTTGTGAAGGGTCACCAGCGAGATGTTCTCAAGAGTGGACCCGGATGGGTTGACTACACTGACTACCCTGGTCCTACCGGCAACTGCGGGGTTTCCGGCCATCGGACCACGTATGGGGCTCCGTTCGGTCGGCTGGATGAACTTGAGGTTGGTGATACCATCGATCTGTACTCGCCGTTTCGACGGTATCGCTATGAGGTCACAACGAAGTTCAGGGTCACCCCGGACAGAGTCGATGTACTTGACCATACCGAGGAGCCCCTGCTCACCCTGACCGCGTGCGATCCGCCATATAGTGCCAGGCTGCGTCTCATCGTCCAGGCAAAGCTCATTGAGGCACGACGACTTGAGGATGCCGGCCAGGAGTGACCGCGAAAGGACCACAGACATGCGCGTGCTCGTCACAGGTGGAGCAGGCTTCATTGGTTCGAATCTTGTTCGTGCGCTGATAGCCAATCACGAGGTGGGAGTGATCGACGACCTGTCGACCGGGAATGTCGCTAATCTGCATCCCGCAGCATGGTTTCGCAAGATCGACATAGCGGGACCGGCTCTTGCAAAGACGGTGCAGGAGTTTGCCCCCGAAGCCGTGGTGCATCTTGCCGCACAATCAAGCGTGCCAGCGTCGATTCTGAATCCCGAGCGTGACTGGGAGGTCAACGTCGAGGGCACCCGAGCCGTTGCGGCGGCGGCGCGGGACGCGGGTGCGACGCGGATGGTTTCAGCGTCGTCGGCTGCTGTTTATGGAGAGGCCGACGAACTTCCCCTCACCGAGACTGTGCAGAAGCGTCCAACAAACCCCTACGGTGCATCGAAACTGGCTGCCGAGGAGGTCCTGGCTTCGGAACTCGCAGGTTCTCGCGTTGATTGGGCGAGTCTTCGATTCTCCAACGTGTTCGGGCCACGGCAGGATGCCCGGGGCGAGGGCGGTGTTGTGGCCATCTTCTGTAGCCGACTGGCCGCTGGCGAGACTCCGGTGATTTACGGTTCCGGTTCGCAAACCAGGGACTTCATCTTCGTTGGCGACATCGTCAACGCTCTCATCATGGGAACTACGGCCGAGACGATGCTCAATGACGCCGGTGCCGGTGGTCCCGCCTACAACATCTCGACAGGGGTGCAGACGAGCGTCAATGATCTTGCCCGCATGCTGCGTCCCACCGCCGACTTCTTTGGCGAGTTTGAATATGCCCCAGCCCGTGAAGGGGATGTCGAAGCGAGCGCTCTGGATGCAACGAAGGCACGCGACGTCTTTGCATGGGATGCTCGTGTGCCCATCGATATCGGCCTGGCACAAACCTATCGTTGGTTCGCCGCTAACCCCACTGACAGCGTCTAGTGTGCGATGTCAGACGACGCGGGCATGAGATCGGCCTATGAGGCCAAGGCTGACGCAGAGTTGGCTGTGGCTGATCGCCTGGTGCCGGGAGCCGACCGGGTTTCCTCGGCAGGTAGCTCTGAGGCGCGAGTGATGCTCGTCAAGGGACTGCCGGGACCCGCCGAGGAGAGCGGAGGCCCCGCACTCTCAGGTGCCGATGGTGCGGCGATCGCGAAGGCACTCGAAGCACTCGGCTTCGATCCCAACGACACATTCAGCACATTGTCGCGTGCAGAGCCCGGATCCGATGAGCAGCGCGTGGTCGCGCGCCTGCAGATGCAGATCGAAGCAGTCGATCCGGTGCATATCGTTGCGCTTGATGAGACAGCAGCCTCGGACGTAGCTGCTGCGTGCTCGATACGTGCCCTGAAGCCGGGTAGGCCCGTTCGTGCAGGCGGCAGAAATGTGCTGGCGGTAGCGGGATTCGAGGCATCGCTGTCCAGTCCGGAGGACAAGAAGCGTGTATGGGCGCAACTGAAGACCCTTGTTCCCGAAGCGCCCGTGTGGTGAAAGAGAAAAACGGGACGCCCGTCAGGCGTCCCGCTATCAGATTCCGGGGAGTGAGCGCGTTCTAGTCCTCTTCGATTTCCTCGATCGCACCCATGGGGCACTCTTCCATGCATGCAGCGCATCCGGTGCAGTTCTCTTCGTGTACGGCCTTGGCTACCTCGCTGGCCAACTCGAGTACACCTGACTCACATGCATCCACGCAAATTCCGCATGCCGAGCACTCGTCCTCGTTGATGATGGGTCGCGGCATCTGTCCTCCTTGGATCTAGCAGTCGTTCAATCGTCGCCGACACCTTACCGACGGCTGAAGGGTATGTAAAGAAGCGACGGTGCAACAGTTCCGATCATCCCTCGTTTAGTGTGTTGAGACGTGGGTATATAGCACACGTTCATAGATAACTTGACAACGCATGACTAAGATTTTAGCATTATGTGCACTACGCAACCTCATCGCCTCTGAGCAGGCAAAACGTGACTGGGCGCCAATCAATGCGGTCAGAATCGTTTGAAAGGAGAGAACGATCATGGGAAAGGTCCTCGGTATCGATCTCGGTACCACCAACTCGGCTGTCGCTGTTCTTGAGGGCGGCGAGCCTACGATCATTGTCAACGCCGAAGGCGATCGCACCACGCCTTCCGTGGTCGGCTTCCGCAAGGAAGGCGAGCGTGTGGTTGGCAAGGCCGCCAAGAACCAGGCCATCACCAACCCGGAGAATACGATCAGCTCGATCAAGCGATTCATTGGTCGCAAGTTCGAGGAGACCAAGTCTGAGCGCGGCACGATCGCCTACAACGTGTCCAAGGGCAAAGACGGCAGAACCAACGTCGATATCGACGGCAAGGCGTACACGCCCGAAGAGATCTCAGCGATGGTACTCCAGAAGCTCAAGGCCGATGCTGAGGCGTATCTCGGAGAGACCGTGACCGAAGCCGTCATCACCGTACCCGCGTACTTCAACGACATGCAGCGCCAGGCTACTAAGGATGCCGGCCGCATTGCAGGTCTTGATGTGAAGCGGATCATCAACGAGCCGACCGCTGCCGCGCTGGCCTATGGCCTCGACAAGAGCGACCATGCGGACCAGACGATTCTCGTGTTCGACCTTGGCGGCGGCACCTTCGATGTCTCCGTCATGGAGATCGGTGACGGCGTGTTCGAGGTCAAGTCGACCAGTGGTGACAACCACCTCGGTGGCGACGACTGGGATCAGCATGTTATCGACTGGTTGGCCGAGAAGTTCAAGGCCGATCACGGTATCGACCTTCGCACCGACAAGATGGCGCTCCAGCGTCTCAAGGAAGCTGCCGAGAAGGCAAAGATGGAGCTCTCAACCACGCAGACAACGCAGATCAACCTGCCGTTCGTGACCGCAGACGCAGCCGGACCCAAGCATCTTGATTACACTCTCAGCCGCGCAGAGTTTCAGAAGATCACAAGCGACCTTCTTGACCGCTGCAAGAAGCCGGTCGAGGCCGCAATCAAGGACGCCGGCATCAAGGCAAGCGACATCGACCACGTGATTCTTGTTGGCGGTTCGATTCGCATGCCGGCAGTTGTGGAGATGGTCAAGAAGATCACGGGCAAGGATCCGCATCAGGGCGTCAACCCAGACGAGGTAGTCGCGATCGGTGCCGCCATTCAGGGCGGAGTCCTCGCAGGCGAAGTGAAGGACATCCTGCTTCTCGATGTCACTCCGTTGTCGCTTGGCGTTGAAACGCTTGGTGGGGTCATGACCAAGATGATCGATCGCAACACAACGATTCCGACCCGCAAGACCGAGGTCTACACCACAGCTGCCGATGCGCAGACGAGCGTTGAGATCCATGTGCTCCAGGGTGAGCGTGAGATGGCGAGCTACAACAAGACCCTCGGAAAGTTCCATCTGATGAACATTCCGTCGGCGCCGCGCGGTGTCCCGCAGGTCGAGGTCACATTCGACATCGATGCCAACGGTATCGTGAATGTCTCGGCCAAGGACAAGGGCACCGGCCAGGAGCAGAAGATCACGATCTCCGGCTCCACCGCCCTGTCCGATGAGGAAGTCGAGCGCATGGTAGACGACGCTGAGGCGCACGCCGACGAAGACCGCAAGGTCAAGGAGGAGGCGGAGATTCGCAACAATGCGGACTCGCTCGTTTACACGACCGAGAAGACCATCAAGGACCTTGGCGACAAGGTGCCGGATGATACGAAGACCGCCTGCGAGGAAGCTGCTGCCGAGGTCAAGACCGCGCTTGAGGGCGATGACACCGACGCCATCAAGGAAGCGACCGAGAAGTTGCAGGAGGCAAGCTACAAGCTCGCCGAGATAGTGTATGCAGACGCCCAGGCCGAAGAAGGCGCAGCCGAAGGTGACGAGGGCTCAAGCGACGACGAAGAAGAAGTCGTCGAGGCCGACTACGAGGTCGTGGACGGTGACGAGTAACCATGACCGGCCACGACGAGATACTCGATCCTGAGCTTGAGGATGATCTTGGGGCTGAGTTCGAGCTTCGAGGAGATCAGCAGAGCGCAGCTCTCGATGAGGCGCGGGAAGAAGCCGCAACTCATCTTGAGACGGCGCAGCGGGTCCAGGCCGAGTTTGAGAACTTTCGCAAGCGAATGATTCGTGAACAGACCGACGCTATGAAGCGGGCGGGAGAGCGCATCGTGCTCTCCCTCCTGCCGGTCGTCGACAACCTCGAGCGGGCGCTTGGTCATGCTGTAGAGCAAGGCACCGGCGAGGAGTTCCTCAACGGTGTCGAGATGGTGCTCGGGCAGATGAGAGATATCCTCGCCAAAGAGGGTGTCGAAGTGCTCGACCCTCTTGGGGCGCAGTTCGACGTGAATCTGCATCAGGCGGTTGGCCAGAAGGAGGACCTCGAGGTACGGGACGGCACCGTAGTGGAGGTCTACCAGAAGGGCTACGCGATGCATGATCGTGTGATCAGGTCCGCGATGGTGGTCGTTGCCACCGGGGGTCCATCGCCAGAGGAGTAGCAGATGGCAACCGGCAAGGACTACTACGACATACTCGGTATCAAGAAGGACGCAAAGGCCGACGAGGTCAAGAAGGCGTTCCGCAAGCTCGCGCGCAAGCATCATCCTGACGCGGGTGGGTCCGAGGAGAAGTTCAAAGAGCTCAACGAGGCCTATGAGGTCCTTTCTGACTCCGAGAAGCGCGCGCAATACGACCAGTACGGTCAGTACTTTGGCGGCAATCCTCCACCGGGTCCCAGCGGAGCCGGCTGGCCGGGTGCAGCGGGCGGCGGGTACACCAACGTCGATCTGGGTGACCTCTTCGGTGACATGTTCAGTGGTGGGATGGGCGGCGGCCGCCCAAGCCGCTCCTCGGCACGCAGAGGCCGTGATCTGAGCTACGACCTTACGCTCGACTTCCAAGAAGCACTCGACGGCGTGTCGACCAAGGTCGATGTTCAGCGCGCCGAGAAATGCTCGACATGCAAAGGCACAGGTGCCAAGCCGGGTACGTCTCGCACCACGTGTCCCACGTGCAATGGCGCTGGCCACGTCAATCAGGGCGGTGGCATGTTCGCCATCTCGCGGGAATGCCCGCGCTGTGGTGGCGAGGGAACTGTCGTGGAGCAACCGTGCAGCGTATGTCGCGGCAAGGGGCGTGTCGTGCGAATCAAGCCGGTGACGGTCAATGTTCCGGCAGGCGTGACTGACGGTGGCAAGCTTCGCTTCAAAGGCAAGGGCGAGCCGGGTGAGAAGGGTGGACCTGCTGGCGACCTCTATGTGGTCACCCACATCAGAGCGCACCCCTTCTTCACGCGAGACGGGGCCGACGTGCTCATGGATCTTCCTATCTCTGTGAGCGAAGCGGCTCTTGGGACTGAAGTCACGATTCCAACGCCTGACGGCCACAAGGTGAAACTCAAGATCAAGCCGGGGACTCAGGATGGCAGCACGCAGAAGCTTACGGGCAAGGGTGCCCCGCGCCTCAAGGGCAAGGAACGCGGAGACCTCAAGGTCCGTACTCGCGTTGTCGTGCCCACCAAGCTCACTGCCGAGGAGCGGGAACTCTTGAAGCGTTTCGAGTCGTCGCACGCAGAAGACCTGCGCGCCCACATTGTTTAGCTCAGTCGAACGCCGGGAGGCGTCATGATCCGAGGAAGAAGCAGTAGAGACCGGCCACTGTATATGATCAGTGTGGCGGCAGAGCTCGCGGGCATGCATCCGCAGACACTGCGGATATATGAACGCAAAGAGCTCATCCAGCCCAAACGATCCGCAGGCAACACCCGTCTGTACTCCGACGCTGATATCGAGCGACTGCGACTGATACAGCAGTTGACTCAAGAAGAGGGCATCAACCTCGCAGGTGTGGAGCGCATCATGGAACTCCAGAACGAGCTCGACCGGATGCGCGTAGAGATCGAGCGCTGGCGTGATCACGCAGAGGAAATGCAGCATCGCCTCGCGCGCGAAGTGGAGAGTGTTCGCCGCGAGTATCGCGCGGAGATCGTGGTGGTGCAGCCGGGCGGACTGATGCGCAGGGAACCGGGAGAGGGACGATGAGCAACAGGCGTCTGGCTATCGCGGTACTGGTTGTCGCACTGCTGGTGGGTGCTGCCGGGTTGGTCGCAGTACTGTGGGATGACTCGACTGGCGATGGCGGAGGCCCTGCGCCTCTGCCGAGCGCCCAAGAGCAGGATGCTCCGGTGAGTAGTGACGTTTCGGCGACTATCGAGTCCGAGGACGCATCGGCTACCATGCCCGGTCGGGTAGATCCCTCAGTGACCGTGGGCGACCCGGTTCCTGACGATCTCCTGCAGGAGTTCTTTGGCATGATCGAGTCCGCCGGGGCAACACCGATCATGAATGAAACCTACACGATCGAGTTTGTAGGCACGACGGACAACGTGCGCATCGAAGGACGTTTCGAAGAGGGCTCGCAAGCATTTGACTTTGAGTTTGACGACGGTCTCTGGAAGCTGGAGACAAGTTTGTGAGCGGTGATAGACGAAATCGAGTCGTGCGCTGGCTTGAGAGCACTCGAAGCGGAGAGATAGTCGGTGGACCCGGATGACAGGCGGTCGCCTGGGTGTGGTCACGCCTATTCAAGAACAGAACGGCTCCGGCTTGAACATTCAAGTGATTACGCCGGTCGGCGCAATCAGGTAGTGCGGTCCATTCATGGTGGACCGCGGAACCGGCTCTGATGTCGGTCCGGGAGGTGCACCATGCGTTTGGACAAGTTGACGGTCAAGGCCCAGGAGGCGCTCCAGGCAGCACAGGCTGTTGCAGATGATGCTTCCTCACAGGTGATCGAGCCCGAGCATCTGCTCAAGACGTTGCTCGACGCTGCCGAAGGCATTGTTCGTCCGATCGTTCAGAAGGTCGGCGCCGATCCCGATCTTCTCTCTGCAGAGGTCACAGACGCCATTGAAGCGATGCCGTCGGTTACCGGTGGCGGCGTGTCGGCGCCCGCTGGAATCGGACCCCGGCTCAACACGGTATTCTCGCAGGCGTTCAAACACGCTGAGAAGCTCAAGGATGCGTATGTGTCCACGGAGCATTTGCTTGTGGCGATCGCCGAAGACTCCGGTGAGGCGGGCAGGCTTCTACAAGGTGCCGGAGTAAGTGCTGCCCGGGTGCTTGAAGCGCTCCAGGAGTTGCGTGCGGGCGCACGCGTCACCGACCAGAATCCCGAGGCGCAGTTCCAGGCGCTTGAGCGCTTCAGCCGCAACCTCACGCAGGCCGCACGAGATGGCAAGCTCGACCCCGTGATCGGGCGCAACGACGAGATTCGCCGGGTGATTCAGGTTCTTTCGCGGCGCACTAAGAACAACCCGGTGTTGATCGGCGAGCCGGGCACGGGCAAGACAGCGATCGTCGAGGGACTCGCGCAGCGCATCGTTGATGGTGATGTCCCGAGTAGTCTCCGCGACAAGGATCTGGTCGCCCTCGACCTGGGCGCGATGATCGCAGGAGCAAAGTATCGTGGCGAATTCGAGGATCGGCTCAAGGCGGTGTTGCGCGAGATCGAGCAGGCCGAGGGGCGCCTCGTACTGTTTATCGATGAGCTGCACACATTGGTCGGTGCCGGCGCCGCCGAGGGTTCGATGGATGCAAGCAATATGCTCAAGCCTGCACTCGCCCGTGGTCAACTCCATGCGATCGGCGCGACCACACTTGATGAGTATCGCAAGCACATCGAGAAGGACGCGGCGCTTGAGCGACGCTTCCAGCCCGTGTTCGTGGGAGAGCCGTCTGCCGAGGACACCATTGCGATCCTGCGCGGCCTCAAGGAGAAGTATGAGGTCCATCACGGCGTGCGCATCACCGATAGTGCGATCGTGGCAGCCGCGACTCTTTCCGATCGCTACATCGCAGACAGATTTCTGCCCGACAAGGCGATTGACCTTATCGACGAGGCCGCATCACGGCTGCGCATAGAGATCGATTCGATGCCGACCGAGATCGACAAGCTCGACCGCCAGCTACGGCAACTGCAAATCGAGGAGGCGGCGCTGTCGAAGGAGACAGACGAGGCGAGCGCAGTGCGCCTCGACATCCTGCGCGCGGAGATGGCCGGGATCACGGAACAGCTCTCCGGGCTCAAAGCCCAGTGGGAGAGCGAGAAGGGCGTCATCACAGACGTCCAGCGGCTCAATGCTGAGCTCGATGGGGCAAAGATGGATGCGGAGCGAGCCGAGCGTGAGGGAGATCTTGAGCGCGCTGCTCAGATCCGCTATGGGCTGACCCCTGAACTCGAGCGTGCGCTCGCCGAGGCCGATGAGCGACTCAAGGCGCTTCAGAGCGGCGACGCGATGCTGCGTGAGGAAGTCACCGAGGAGGAGATCGCCGAGGTCGTCTCGATGTGGACCGGCGTCCCTGTGGCACGACTCATGCAGGGCGAGATGACCAAGCTGGCCACCCTTGAGGAACACCTACATGAGCGCGTGGTAGGCCAGGATGAGGCCGTATCAGCGGTCTCCTCGGCAATTCGGCGGAGCCGCGCGGGGTTGAGTGATCCGGATCGTCCGATCGGATCGTTTATCTTCATGGGGCCGACGGGCGTGGGAAAGACCGAACTTGCCCGCGCGCTGGCGGAGTTCCTGTTCGATGATGAGCGCTCGATGGTTCGCATCGACATGAGCGAGTACATGGAGAAGTTCAGCGTGCAGCGACTGATTGGGGCGCCTCCTGGTTACGTGGGCTACGAAGAAGGCGGTCAGCTGACCGAGGCGGTGCGGAGGCGTCCGTATAGCGTGTTGCTGCTCGACGAGATCGAGAAGGCTCATCCGGATGTGTTCGGGGTGCTGCTCCAGGTGCTCGACGACGGGCGTCTCACGGACGGACAGGGTCGAACGGTGAGTTTTCGAAACACTATCGTGATCATGACGAGTAACGTCGGCTCGCAGTACATCACCGAGTTCGCACAAAGCGGTGACGTGGATTCGATGCGCAACATGGTCGAGGAGGCCATGCGAGCAACGTTCAGACCCGAGTTTCTCAATCGCATTGATGACCTGGTGATCTTCCACTCGCTGAGTATGGAGCAGATTGCTGATATCGCTGAGATCCAGCTGGCCAAGGTACGCGAGCGTCTTGCCGATCGCAAGATCGCGCTCCTGATCGAACCAGCAGCCATGGAGCGCATAGCGCTTGAAGGATTCGACCCCGTCTATGGCGCTCGGCCGCTCAAGCGAGTCATCCAGCGTGAAGTGGTGGACCGCGTTGCAAAGGCTCTGATCGAGGGAACAGTGAGCGAGGGCGATACGGTCACGATCGACCTTGTTGACGGAGAAGTCGCTGTACGAGGCGTGATGCACACCGGCTAGTTAGACGGTTGTCCCCAGGCGGGTATATGCACTGAGTCAGCATGTCTAACCAAGGGGATGAGTGTCATGGGGCACAACGGTGAAACCACCTCGGCGAGCAACGCTTTCGAAGGCATCATGAGTCATATCGGGCGCAAGATGAGCGTCCGGACGGTATACGGAGAGCCCACGATTCTGGGCGACCGAGCGGTGATACCCGTCGCCGAGGTCAAGTACGGCGGTGGCGGCGGATGGGGCGGTGGGCGCGGACCTGCGGCCGAAGCGCTCGAGGGCGAGAAAGCCGAGGAGATCCAGGGCGAAGGCGAGGGCATGGGAATGGGCTTTGGTGTGAGCGCCAAGCCGATCGGTGCCTTTGAGGTGACAGCTGAGGGAGTCCATTGGACTCCTGTGTTCGACTGGGGCCGAATCGTCCAGATATGGAGCATCGTCACGGGGTTCGTGGTCATTGTTGCCGCCTTGAAGTGGTTGTTCTCCCGCAATTAGCCCCGGGACGGGTTGATCAAACCTCCACTGATCCGCGTGCTTCCTCTATACTCTGCAACCAATGCGACCGGCGCCCCGGGACGGGTGCCGGTCGTGACTTGCATACGGATCGCCACACATGTGGTCAGACGGAGGGACGACGTCATGGCTCGCTCTATTGCCGCGCGCGGCTGGATCGTCACGCTCGCTGGTCTTGGAATCAATCTCGCTCTGGGCGTGCTCTACGCGTGGAGTGTTATCGCCAAGTCCCTTACCAAAGAGTGGGGGCTCAGTGCCGGGCAGGCGAGTCTGCCCTACGCAACCGCAGTTGGCGTCTTCGCACTGTCGATGGTGTTCGCAGGACGCGCCCAGGATAGATTCGGGCCGCGCATCGTGGCGAGTATTGGCGGCGCTCTCACCGGGTTCGGGATGATCGTAGCAAGCTTTGCGACTCCTGAGATGACCTGGCCGATCCTCGTGGGTTTCGGCGTTATGGCTGGTACAGGTATCGGTCTTGGCTACGCCTCGGCGACTCCTGCTGCCGTGAAGTGGTTCCCCCCGGCCCGTAAGGGTTTGATCACGGGTCTGGTCGTGAGTGGTTTCGGGCTCGCGAGTGTCTATATCGCACCGGTGACAGCGTGGTTGCTCGCCGACTACGGCACCGCCACCACCTTTCGGGCGCTCGGTCTCGCGTTCCTGGTTGTGACGGTAGGACTTGCTCAGTTGCTGGTGAATCCCCCTGCCGATCACGTAGCTGCTCCTGTGGCCGCCGCGGTGGCCGGTTCCTCGCGTGATAACTCAGCTGTTGAGAACGATGACTACGACTGGCGTGACATGGTGCGAACGAAGCAGTTCGCGCTCCTATGGGTGATGTATGCGTTCTCGGCGTTCGCCGGACTCATGATCATTGGTCACATGGCCAAGATCGCGGCGGTGCAACTCACCGGCATCGAACTCGGCTTCATCCTGGTGGCGGTTCTGGCCGTGGGTAACGCCGCGGGACGGCTGGTTGCGGGTATTGTCTCTGACCGTATCGGTTGTACGCGGACGATGCTCTTTGTCTTCACGCTTCAGGCGTTGATGATGGTGGCGCTCGCGGTCTCGAGTACCCCACTCACACTCGTTCCGGTCGCTGCGATTGTCGGCTTCTGCTATGGCGCCAACCTCTCGCTCTTTCCCTCGGCAACGGCTGGTTACTTTGGCACTGCCCACCTGGGCGTCAACTACGGCCTTGTCTTCACCGCGTGGGGCGTTGGCGGGGTGTTCGGTTCGATGACGGCCGGGACGATCGTGGATACCACTGGATCCTATGCGATCGCCTATGGCGTCGCCGCGATACTCTGCCTCGTTGCTTCCGGGCTCACGTTCGTGACAAAGCCTCCTGCACCGCGCTGTGCGACTCTGGCGGCAGCACCGGACGCTACGGAATCAGAGGCGGTCGGGAGCGCGTCCGAGGGCAAGCACGCGGCCTAGCGGCAGAGATGAAGGCTATTCCTCGGCAGGAAGCTCTTCGAGTTCGCAGGCGGCCTTGCCGGGGGTCACACACAATTTGCGCCATGCATAGGGCACCATCGAGCCGACGAGAAGACCCGCGAGCACTCCTGGCGTCCATACGGCAGAGCGCTCAATAAGCACGCCCGCGATGATCGGAGCGGGAATGCGCGTGAAACTGAGAATCGAGGTCTGCACGCCAAGGATCCCGCCGACTTCATCCCGGGCTACCGACTTTGTCAGCGCGCTTGTGGTCACGGTATTTGTCACTGCGAGACCCACGGAGATCGCCGGCATGAGAAGGACAAGTAGCCACAGGTTAGGGATGAATCCCCAGATCCCGAGTGAGACCGCCGCGATCGCGAGCGCAGCCAGGATGAGGTTGTCGTCACTGAAGCGGTCCGTGAGCTTGCCGATGAAGAACGCCTGCATGATTACGCTGAGTACGCCCACCCAGGCAAGCACGAGGCCGTTCTGGCCTACAGTGAGCGCGAGTGCGGCGATTCCCCAGAGTGCGAATCCGGATTCGAAAATGCCAAACGACAGGCTTGAGAATGTGCGGATGGTGAGAAGTGGTCCCACGCGATGATGGGTGAGGGAGTTTCGCAAGCCTTGGAAGTCGATGAACTTGCGCGGCTTGAGTGCGAGGCGCGCCCTGTCTGCGGTTGTGAGTGACTCCTTCAGAAGTACGGAGACGAGCACGATATTCATGACTTCAAGCCCGGCGCCGAGCCACGCCGGAAGCGAGTAGTTGATGCTGGCAAGAACGCCGCCTGTGGCGGGTCCGAGAATGAAGCCGAGGCCAAAGGCGGCTCCGATCATTCCCAGGGCGCGTCCACGGTTCTTCTCGGTTGTCACATCGCTGATATACGCCTGTGCGACGTTGATATTTCCGCCGGTGATGCCGTCAATGAAGCGGCTCACGAACAGGATCGGCAGTGAGTGCGCTGTGGCTAACACAACGAACGCAGCGCCCGTACCAACGATGCTCGCGAGGAGGATCGGCTTTCGTCCATAGCGGTCGGAGAGCTTGCCAAGGAGTGGTGCGCCAATGAGCTGGGCGATCGGATAGGTTGCCGCAAGCAGCCCGATCTGCGAGGCGCTCGCTCCAAGGTCGACGGCGAGGTATGGAAGTAGCGGTAGTACGATCGAGAATGAGAGCATCTCAACGAGTACCACGCTGAAGATCGTGAAGAGCTTGCGCTTATCCATGCCGGGGACGCGTCCTAGGTTGTCGGCCTACGGGAAGATACCCCATATGCTCAGCATGAATCTAGCAAAGGCGGAGACGTGCCGTGATCTTTGAAGGTTTCACACAGGACACTCTGGCATTCCTGCGAGAACTGGCGGCGAATAATGAGCGCCCATGGTTCCATGCGAACAAGGACCGCTACGAGAGCCAGCTCTTGGAACGGGAGAAGCTCTTCATTGCGGAGGTGGGCGTTCCGCTCAGGGCCATGAGGCCCCACGTTGAAGCCGTCCCACGGGTAAACGGTTCGATCTTTCGGATCAATCGCGATACCAGGTTTTCTCGCGACAAGACTCCCTACAAGACCTACAGCGATCTCTGGTTCTGGGAGGGACGGGAGAGGAAGCTCTCGCCCGGCTTCTTCGTATCCCTCAAGGCCGATTCGGTCACGACCGGTGCCGGTACCTATATGACGGAGCCCGGGCGACTTGAGCGTCTCCGTCAAGGCATAGCCGCCCAGGAGACCGGGTCACGACTCGAGGATCTTCTCTCAGAGCTGGCTGCGGCAGGCTACGAGATCGGCGAGCAGGGCTACAAGCGTGTGCCGCGCGGGTTCGCCTCAGATCATCCACGCAGTGACTTGCTCAAGTATCGTGTCGTGCACGCGTATCGATCTGAGCCGGTGCCGGATGAGTTCTATGGTCCGCAGTTCACTCGCTGGTGCATGGAGCGCTTCGCACACCTGGAGCCGCTGCATGAGTGGCTGACGAGCGTGCTGAAGTAGCGGCTTGTGTCCCCGTGGAAGGAGCGCGACGACCGTCTCGCGTAGTTCATCGGACTACTTGGGGGCCACCATCTTCTCGAGGTAGGGGTACGGGTTGACTGCAGCTCCGCCGCCGGGGTGAATCTCAAAGTGTAGATGCGGTGAGCCGGCATTGCCTGTGCTTCCTACGTAGGCGATCACGTCACCCGCTTTCACGGCGCCCGAGCTTACTTCGTAGCTCTGGAGATGCGCGTAGTAGTACTCGGTACCATCGCTTGCAGTCAGGTAGAGACAGGTACCGCCAAGCCTGTTGCTGCTTGCGCGCAGCACACCGTCCTTTACCGCCACTACAGGTGTGCCGTAGCCGGCCATGATGTCCGCGCCTTTGTGGCTACGTCCACCGCTCCGAGCAAAACCCCACGAGTTGACATACTCGTTGCGCCCGTTCACCGGGAATACCCCATACGTGCCGATCGCCTTGGCGCGGGCTTCGGCCCGGGCAGCAGCGCGGGCAGCGGCAGCCTCGGCAGCTTCGAGCGTCTCTTGTTCTTCGATGGCGACTTCGAGTTCGCTGATCTGTTGTCCGGCCACGTCAGCCCGATTGAGCGCAGAGCTGCGGTCATCGTTCAGAGAATCCAGTGAAGTGTCGAGACGCTCGATCGAGACTTGAACGTTCGATCGTGTCTCGCTCGTACGAGCGAGGGTCTCGATCGCCGTGACCGGGTTTTCGGGCATGAGGGTCTCTGGTGAGACGAATGACTCCAGGAGCGCACGAGGATTCGTGAGAGCTTCTTCGGCATACTCGAAACGCTCATGAGAGACGGTGAGTTGTTCTTGTAGCGCCGCAATCATCACATCGAGATGTGTGACATCGCGCTGTGCGTCTTCGAGCTGCATATGAGCCAGATCGAGGCGGTCGTAGAGGGGTTGGGGAACTGCCTGGGCGATTGCGGGGGCAGATACAAACAGGGCGAGTGCAAGTGAGAATATCGTGGTGATCTTGATACGCATATGTGTCCTAGCCTCGGGTACCGTGCTGCCGCTCGCACTGATTGCTTTGCGGCACTGAAGCGGGACAAGCGCAAGGTTTGTGCCAAACGAGGTCTACCTGGAGCGCTTCACGGGTTCTCCACGACTATGTGGAGGCGCGTCGGGGCGGCATCCTAGCTGTGCGCAGGACCTGGTTTGTGCAGGTAGACGAGGGACAGACCCTCATGAACAGATACCTCGCGCACGCGCTCGAACCCAAGTGACTCGTAGAGGTGAAGCGGTCCGGCGCTACGCTGGCCAGTGAATATCTCAAACATCAACGCGGTGGGATAGCGAGATTCGAGATCGACCGCGAGGGCGCGACCCAGCCCACCTCCCTGGAGCGCCGGTTCGACAACGAGTCGGGCGATTTCCACCACGTCGTCTTCGCGGAGGCGGCCTCGGATCGAGCCGACAACCATGTCTTCGATCTCCGCGACCAGCACGATCCCCTCACGTAGTGCCCTACGGACGGTCTCGGCTGTCTCGCTCATGGGTGGGAGCGTCCAGTCGTTGTACAACTCGCACTGGGATGAGAATGCGCGGAGCACGAGGTCTGCAATCGCCGGAGCATCTCCGCAATGGGCTTCACGGATGTGGACCTCTGAGGGCATCGTTCGCTAGACGTCTTCGTGCGAGCCCTGTGGCACCACGGTGCGGCCAATGCTGAATGCGTCCGCCACTTTCTCGCCCAGCCTGCGGTACTCACGGCTCCCCGCGATGTACACGAGCGGATCGAGCTTGGCGACGTCGACCTTCTCGCCGGTCTCATCCAGGATGGCCTCCTCGGCGTGCGACTGGACGATCTCGCCGATCACCAGTACGTGTTCTCCCATATCGACTTCCTGGGTGACCTTACACTCGAGGTTGTAGGGGCATTCGACGATTATCGGAGCCGCAACAGCGAGCGAGGGCGCGAGTGTCCAGCCGGTGTCGGCGAACTTGTCGGTGGCGCGCCCACTCACGATGCCAAAGTAGTCGGCGATGGCTGCTTGTTCGGCGGTCGGAATGTTCACGGTGAACTCGCCTGATTCACGAATCAGCTCGAGCGTGCGGCGCGTCTTGCGTAGTGCGGCCGCCACGCTGGGGGGTTTCCCGGACGCGATTCCGATCCAGGCCACGGCCAGGGCATCGGCCTGGTCCATGGTTCCACCCAGCACGAGTGGGCATGGCATCGGGTAGATACGGTCGGTGGGTCCGAGAGACTTCTTCATGACCAGATCCCCTCATCGCATGGTTGGCTCGTGGCGAGGGTATCATGGTAGGGCAGGCATACGCACGGCGACACGGAAGTCAGGGGGCGATTGGTGAGCAACGAGCTATGCGATCTCGGTCTCAATGACCGCGTACGTGCGCTCTTTGCCCCACTTGCCGAGGAGGGATTCACCCTCGGACGTGCCGTGCGGGTTGACCGCGGCCTTCCGCTGATCCAGTTGTCCGGGGAGATCGTTCGGGCAGAAGCTGCACCTCATCTGATGCGCTCCGCCGACGACGTTGGAAGTCGTGTGGCGGTTGGCGATTGGGTGGCACTCGTGCGACCCGAATCTCATGAGACGTGGATTATCGAAGCGATTCTGCCACGCTCCTCGACATTCATTCGCAAGGATCCCGGTGAGCGAACCGGTGAGCAGGTCGTTGCGGCGAACATCGACAACGTCTTTGTCATGCAAACGGCGATCGCCGAGCCGAATCTTCGCAGACTTGAGCGTGAGCTTGTGCTGGCATGGGAGAGCGGCGCGTGCCCCGTTGTGCTCGTTTCGAAGTGCGATCTATATGATGGCGACGTTGATGCGCTTGTGGCAGAGCTCTCCTCGGCAGCTCCGGGTGTAGACGTGATTGCAACAAGCAGCGCCACGGGACGTGGTATGGATGAGGTGCGAGCGCGGCTTGGGGCCGGAGTCACTGCCACGCTGCTCGGGTCGTCGGGGGTGGGGAAGTCCACCCTGGTCAATGCACTCGTGGGCACTGATTTGCAAGCGACGGCTGCGGTGCGCGAGCGCGACGGCAAGGGGCGTCATACTACGGTGGCACGGGAGCTGGTAACCGTTCCCGGAGGCGGCGTTATCGTTGATACACCGGGTATGCGGGCGCTTGCGCTCTGGAATGTGGAGTGCGGCATCGCTGCGGCCTTCTCTGATGTGGTTGGTCTCGCGCAACAGTGTCGTTTTCGGGACTGTTCGCATACCGATGAGCCCGGCTGCGCGGTGCTCGGTGCCATCGATGACGGGGACTTGCCGGCGAGGCGTCTTGCGTCCTACGTTGACCTACGAACAGAGCTTGACGAACTCGAGGAGCGACGGCGAAAGCTCGAATGGCGTCGCGTCGATCGTGACGTGCGCCGCACCTAGGAACAGCGATCTGGTGTCGGCAGGGAGGAGACTGTAGTCGTGTCTGAGAATCGTGGCAGCGTTGTCGGTGGTGCAGTTCTGATCATGCTCGGGTTGGCGTTTTTGGGCATGCAGGTCTTTGAAGCGGCGGGCGGTGCATTCGTTCCGCTCGGGTTGGGTATCGCATTCCTCGTAACGCACGCGATCTATCGTAACTACGGGTTTCTTGTTCCCGGAGGGATTCTCGCGGGTCTCGGCGCGGGACTGATCGCCCAGGACGTGTTCAGCCTTTCGGGGAATCCGGTTGTTCTCGGTCTGGGCCTTGGGTTTCTTTCGATCTTTTTACTCGACCGCATCACACGGACCGGTCCGGCCGAGGGGTACTGGTGGCCGCTCATACCCGGCGGTATTCTCATTCTGGTGGGTACCGCCTCGATGTTTCCGGACCTGACAGACACGATTCTGAGCTTCGGCTGGCCGCTCGCACTCATCGTTCTTGGCGTCGTTGTCATCGTCCGAGGGGTGCGCAAGTCAGGGGAATGATTCAGGGTGCGCTTGTGGACTGGGTTTCTTCGGCGGTACTCTGGACGGAGTGGCCAGTACAGGACGCGTGCGTAAGCGCGTATTCGTAGAGATTGGGATCCATGCAGGTCCATCGTTTTCAGAGCCCGTTCAAGCACTGGTTCAGCGGGCTACTCGTTGAGATTGCCGTATTCGGCGCCTTTATCACCCTCGTAGCGGTGCTCGTGGCCGTTATCGTCAGGGTCTCTTAGGGACGCACACACATGTGGATCAGAATGCGATTCCACGATTTGCGGATCGTGGCTCACTATGTCGGGCTATTCGTGCTCGGTGTGGGAATAGCGATGGTGGTGCCGTTCGTGACGGCGCTCGTATATCGCGAATGGGATGGAGCTCTCGACTATGCCGTCGGCATGGCCGCAGCGCTCGCCATTGGTGGTGCGCTGCGACTGGCCTACACGCAAGAGGCGAAACTCTCCCACGCCCACGCCCTTGCCCTGACCGGACTCGGATGGCTTGCGGCATCTTTCGTCGCTGCGATTCCGTTGTCACTGTCCGGTAACTACACAACCTTCCTCGATGCGCTCTTTGATGCCATCTCCGGCCTGACGACCTCCGGTCTGACCGTAGTGGTCGATCTCGATCACATGGCCTATTCGCACAACATGTGGCGGCATCTCACCCATCTGATCGGTGGTCAGGGAATCGTTGTAGCTGCGTTGTCGCTCGCTGTTGGCCTGAGGGGTGGAGCGCTCTCGCTGTATCAGGCCGAGGGTCGCGATGAGCGCATCCTTCCCAATGTGATGTACACCACTCGCTTCATCTGGTTTGTGACCGCCATCTATGTGGGCATTGGCACAATCGTCCTCTTTGCTGTCAACACCTATCTTGGAATGAATCCGGGCCGAGGCATTCTGCACGCGTTCTGGATCTCGATCGCGGCTTACGATACGGGCGGGTTTGGCCCTCAGTCGATGAACGCGATGTACTACAAGAGCTACATCTTTGAGATCGTGAGCGTGTTTCTCATGATCGCCGGCACCATGAACTTCAACTTGCACGCTCAGGTGTGGCGCGGCGATCACAGTGAGTTGTGGCGCAACATCGAAACGCGGGTTCTTGCGTTCAATATCCTCGCGCTCTCAGCGCTCGCTGCTGTTGGACTTGCCGCCACCCAGGCGTTCCCCGGCTCGCTCGAGGCCGTTCGTAAAGGTGCGTACCATATCCTCTCGGCTCATTCCGGCACCGGGCACCAGACCCTCTACCCGAATCAGTGGACCACAGACTTTGGTGGTACGGCCCTCGCTGCAGTCATGCTTGCGATGGCTGTCGGCGGTGCGGTCTCATCGACAGCTGGCGGCATCAAGGCGCTCCGGGTTGGTGTGATCGCGAAGTCTGTCGTACAGCAGATCAAGGAGGCGATTGCGCCAAAGAGTGCTGTCATGGTCGCCCGCTACCATCATCTTGGCGAGCGTTTTCTCACTCCTGAAGTGACCGGTACCGCAGCCATCATCTTCATTCTTTACGTCGTCACCTATATCACCGGCGGGCTTGTGGGTGCCGCGTATGGATACGGCGCAGGTGAGGCGATGTTCGAATCGATCTCGGCAGCCGCGAACGTGGGGCTATCGACCGGTATCACTTCGTCAACGATGCCCATCGGACTCAAACTCTTCTACATGTTCCAGATGTGGGTCGGGCGCCTCGAGTTCGTAGCCGTGCTGACCCTGTTTGCCTACTTAGTACTCGGGCTCGACATGGGGCGCGGGAGGCGAAGGCGATGAAGCAGCGTATCCTTCTCATCGCCTGCATCTCACTGATGCTCACCGCTACGCCGGTGTTCGCTGTCGAACCTGCGCTTATGACGCCCGACGAGATCGTGTTCATCGATCGCGCGCGCGACGGCACTATGGTGCTGCTCTCCGGTGAGGCCATCGGGGAGGACTTGCACGCCGACTCAAGCCACCGCTGGGTCAACGTGCTTGGCGATTCATTGGCCGTTGGCGTTTACATGACCAACGACGAAGCCGCTCGGATCACTACGTACGGCGATCACACCCATGAGGGTGCCCGGGTCGAAGTGTTCGGGATGCTCAATATCGGCTGTGATCAGCATGGTGGAGAGTTCGACGTCCACGCCGAGCAGGTATCAGTGCTCATTGAAGGACAGCCGACCGAGCGACCGATCGCGCCCTGGAAGGGCGTGGCGGCGGCGGCGTTCTTCGTTGTCGGTTTGGTGGAGTGGCGGCTACTTCGGCACCTTAGGGAACGCAGGCTCGCCTAGGGGCGACGCGAGAGTAGCTCACCCGATGTCTTGTCCACGTAGGTGTTGTCCTCGTAGCACCACAGCCAGTCTCCGTGATCCCCCTGAGGATCAGCCGGTCCAATGATCGAGTGTCCGGTTTCGTGGAAATGTGCGCGTGCGTGGCGGTTTGCCGAGGAATCACAGCAGCCCACGTGACCGCAGATCTTGCACACGTCGAGGCTGACCCAACTGTCACCCGTTTTGACGCACTCTTCGCAGTATTCCGACTGTGTCACCCGTTCGGGATCTGACTCATCAAAATGCTCACACACGCCCACACGACACCCCTTTCGTTTGTGACATGAGATATTGATACCCGTTTGGCGTGTTCGGTCGGGTGACGGGGAATAGAACAGATATCGGCAACCGGAGGTATGCATGAGGCGCCACACACTCGTTGGGAACCTGCTGAGCGGCCTGTTGCTCCTGAGCATGATTCTTGGGTGCTCGGCAGAGCCTGATGTGCAGACTCCGCCCATGGACGAGCCCACAGCAGGGTCATCTGACTCGACCGGTGACCTCACTGGCGATGCAGACAGTGGAGGGTTTGTGTGGGCCGATGAGGAGCTGACCAATGCGCTCACTGGAGAGACGTTCACCCTGAGAGAGTTCGCCGGAACCCCGGTGTACGTTCAGGCGTTCGCAGTGTGGTGACCAACGTGCAAGCGCCAGTTGGGTGCACTGACTGAACTTCAGGACCAGGGAGCCGACGTGGTCGTGGTCGGACTCGATTCCGAGCCATTCGAGGAGAACGAAGCCGTGGTCTCTCATGTTGAAGACAACGGGTTCAAGGGTACCTTCGCGGTGGCTACTCAGGAGATGACTAATGCGCTCGTGGCACAGTTCGGACCGGACATCATAACTCCGCCGACTTCCCCGGTGGTGCTGCTGTCCGCGGATCAGTTGCAGGCGCGGCTACTCCCACGCGGCTTCAAGGACGTTGATGTGCTTGAGGCAGAACTCGCGAAGGGTCCATAGGAGCGTTGGGACTCTTTGGCAACACGCTTGAGTTCTTCTGGCTCGGGGTGATCACTCCGCTTACGGCAGTGTGTGTGATCCCTCTCTACCCGGCCTTCCTTGCGCGCCTTTCACGCATGGTAGGAGGACGCCACGACGATCGGCGTCTGCTCGCATTGTTCGGTGTGCTCGTCGTCGCCGGTGTCATTTCGTTCATGTCCCTGGTTGGAATCATCTTCACGCGATGGCTTCAGGTGTCCCTCACGCGCGTGATCGGTGTTGTGTCGCCGATCGCTTTTGGCGTCCTTGCCCTGATCGCCGTCCTCATGATTCTTGACATCAAGATCAAGCGGAAGGTCAAACCGCACCGCTTCTCCAACCCGTATCTCTCGGCTTTCCTGTATGGGTTCTTCTTTGGCGGGATTGTCATTCCGTGCAATCCGGCCGTCATCACAGCCGCCTTCATTCGGGCAAGCACCGTTGCAGACCAGCTCACGAATCAGATCAACTTCATCTTCTACGGACTGGGTGTCGGTGCGCCATTGCTTGCGTTCTCTCTCGTCTCTCCGGCCTTCAGCCGAGCAATGGTCAACTTCTTTGTGAAGCACAGCTCCTCAATCAATCGGATTGCCGGGGTGATCCTGTTCGGTATCTCTGTGTACTACCTGATCTTCGTATTCCATGTATTTGGGCTTGGTGTCTAGCTTTCAGACCGCGCACCTCGTGCGAGGTCACCATGTAGTGCGATACGATGACTCTCGTTGACTTAGCTGACCTGCCAAGGAGATCAGGCATATGCCGATTTCGTTGTTCGAGCACTATCCCGGAACTGCGGCGATGCCCCGGGTTGAACTGTGTGCCCTTCCCACCCCGGTTCGCGCTCTGTCTTTGGATGGTGTGGGCGTCCTCGAGGTGAAGTGCGATGACCTTACGAGCCCGCGCTATGGCGGCAACAAGGTTCGAAAGCTTGAGTTTCTCCTCGGCAGGGCGCTTGAGGAGGGCACACAGGCCGTTATTACCTTTGGCGCATACGGATCGAATCATGCGTTGGCTACTGCCGTGCACGCACGCGCCGTTGGCCTTGAGCCGCATGTGGTTCTTTCGCCGCAAGCGCCGACCCCGTACGCGCGTGCAACGCTTCTCGCGCACGCTGCCCTCGGGAGTGTCCTGCACGTGGCCGATGGATGGGATGGCTCGCGGGTGGCGGTGGGGGTGCGCAAAACACTGACGGTCGCCAATGGTGTGGAGCCGTATGTGATTCCCATGGGCGGCACGAGCGGTGTGGGTGCAGTTGGATACGTCAACGCCGCGTTTGAGGTCGGCAACGACGTGCCGGACCTCGTGTATGTGACGGGCGGAACGCTGGGAACGGCAGTCGGCCTGGCGGTCGGCTTTGCCGCACGAGGGTTGCCAACGCGGGTCGTGTCGATTCGGGTAACCCCGTCTGAGGTCGCGAATGAGGACTTTGCTCGGCGTATCTGCGCGCAGACCGTGGGAGTGTTGCGTTCGTTCGACCCCGGCTTTCCCGAACTCGCGTTCGAGAATCTCGAGCTCGAGATGCGCGATGACTGGTTCGAGCCGGGCTACGGTGTGGTCACACCCCAAACGCTCGATGCTGTCTCGATGGCCCGCGATCTGGGGCTCAGACTTGAGACCACTTACACTGGCAAAACGTTTGCCGCTTTGCTCGCCGATGCGGCCGCAGGTCGACTGCGTGAGAGTCGAGTACTGCTATGGAACACCTACAATTCGGCTCCCATGCCTGCACCGGGTGATGCCGAGGAGCTGCCAAGACAGCTGCGCGAGTACATTTCGGAGTGCAATCGCCTGTATGGTGAGCCCGAGGAGATGCCCACAGACGCGGTGATTGCGGGAGGGGACAGCGAGTGAATGAGAAGCGCGCTACCGGCAGAGGATTCGGCTCGGACAATCAGTCTGGAGCACACCCTCGCATGCTCGAGGCGGTCACGCAGGCAAATAGCGGCCATGCAGCTGCATACGGTGCCGATCCATGGTGCGAGCGAGCGTCAGACTCGCTCCGGACACTATTCGGTGCACATACCGATGTGTACTTTGCGCTGACGGGCACCGGGGCGAACGTGATAGCCCTGGGCTCACTGTGTCGTCCCTGGGACTCAGTCATCTGCCCTGAGACTGCACATATCAACAGTGATGAGTGTGCGGCTCCGGAGCGTGTTGCAGGAATCAAGATCGTGCCGGTCGCCACGTCCGACGGGAAGCTCACTCTTGATCTTGTTCGACCGCATCTGACTGGCTTTGGCAATGAGCATCATGCACAGCCCCGGGTCATCTCGATCTCCCAGGCCACCGAGTACGGCACCGTCTACACCGCAGCCGAGGTGCGAGCTCTCGCCGACATCGCGCACGAGCACGGCATGGTCGTACACATGGACGGCGCGAGACTAGCGAATGCTGCCGCGTTCCTGGGCGTGCCGGTGAGGGAGTTCACGGTGGATGCCGGCGTTGATGTGTTGTGTTTTGGCGGAACCAAGAACGGCATGCTTATGGGAGAGGTCGTGCTGTTCTTTGGCAACGCGCGCAACGAGGTTGCCCCATATATGCGCAAGCAGGCCACACAACTTGCGAGCAAACTGCGTTACGTGGGGGCTCAGTTCGAGGGGATGCTCGACCACGGTCTGTGGCTGCAGCTCGCTGCTCATGCCAACGCGATGGCACGACGGATAGCCGAGGGCGCCCAGCGCATTCCCGGAGTGCGGGTGACCCGCGCCGTCCAGGCAAATGAGGTGTTTGCGGTGCTGCCACGTGAGGTGATCGCGCCGCTGCAAGATGAGTTCCGCTTCTACACCTGGGATGAAGCTGAGGGCGAAGTGCGATGGGTTACCTCGTGGGACAGTGAGCCCGGCGACGTTGACGCGATGCTCGCCCGCCTTCAGACGCTCGTTGGTGTCTAGGGTCGCCTATGGCTCGTGGGTTAGCACGCGCTATTTGGCTACCAGTCTGTAGAGGGCACCGTTGAAGTCGACAACGTAGAGCTCACCCTCATCATCCTCTCCGAATGAGACGACCTGCACTCCGCTTTGCAGTAGTTCACGATTCTCAAGCGTGCCCTCTTCGTTGTGTGCTCCCCAGATACGTCCAGAGCCGAAGTCACCGTAGAAGTAGATGCCGCTTAGCTCGGGTTGCTGTGAGCCGCGGTATACGTAGCCGCCGGTCACGGAGCTACCAGCTGAATGGTCATACTCGATAACGGGAGCTGTGAGTGAGCGGGTGTTAGGTGGGTCGGCATCGGGCGGATAGGGGTGGGTGGCCTCGAGCTCGGACCACCCAAAGTTGAGACCCGGTTCGAGACCCCCTTGAGCGCTCGCGAAGTCTATCTCCTCCCAGGTGTTCTGGCCTACGTCGCCGATCCAGAGGTCACCAGTGGTGCGGTCAAAACTGAACCGCCATGGATTGCGTAGTCCGGTGGCCCAGATCTCCGGATATCCCGCAGTGCCCTGGGCAAACGGGTTGTCATCGGGAATCCGGTAGCGAGAGTCAGCCTTGTCCGGGCTGGAGGTGGGCTCAGACTCAGGGTCGATGCGTAGCAGCTTTCCCAGGAGAGTATCGGTACGCTGACCGTTCCCATGGGGGTCGCCGCCTGAACCGCCGTCGCCGGTGCCGACATACAGATAGCCATCGGGACCGAAGGCGAGCATCCCGCCATTATGGTTCGAATACGGCTGCTCGATCGAGAGGAGGGGCTCCATCAGTCCATCTTTGACCACGCGGTTCACCGTTGGCGTTGTGCGGAGACGTGCGAGTTGCGTCGTTCCGCTCGAGTCGGTGTAGTTGATGTAGAACGTGCCATTCTGCCCATACTCAGGGGCGAACGCGATGCCCAGGAGACCCCGCTCACTTTCAGTGCTCACAAGATCGGAGATATCGAGCCATGGCTCCGATGATCTCTCCCCATCTCGCAGGATCCATATTCGGCCGGTCTTCTCGACAATGAATAGCCGCCCGCTGCCGTCGCCGGCACCAGTCACGTACAGCGGTTGATCGAATCCCTCTGCAACTTTTTGGAGTTCGATTTGGATATCCGCGAGGCGTGCAGGGCTCCCGGCGTTGGCTGTTGCCTCCGAGTCAGTCGAGGGAGCCACCTGGTCCACAATGACTGGATCCCGAGCCGTACATCCGGAAATCACTATCCCGATCGTGATCGCCAAGACCAAGAAGATTTTCCGCGATACGTTCGTTCTGTGCATATCTGTCTCCCTTGAATGACCGTTCGTCGGGAAGAGTGGCAAGTATTGGGTGATAAACGGCGATATATGTAGTACGAAAGGAAAATTGCACGACCAGCATGGGCTATCCGTCTCGGAGTTGATTCCCAGACGACAACGATTATCAATGCGGGGAGCGATCACCATGAGCCAGCTGCTGCCACTGGCGTTTGCGGACTTCACGGTCTTTTTGAACCTCATCGCCCTCTTAGTTCTCTCTATTCATGCGCTTTCGCTTCGCCAGTCAGGCGTGCGCGACCGCGCATGGGGCTGGGCGAGCGCAGCTTTCGTTGCATTGGCGCTGGCTCAGATTCCCGAGGTCCTGATGTATGCGGGCGTGTACATTCCCTGGTTCGACGGCCTCTGGGCAATCGCGCTTGTTGGCGCCTTCGTAGGCTCGCTCTCTTTCGCCGCCTCAGGGCGTGGATTCATGCAGCACAGAACTGAAGACGTGCATGACAGGGCGATGTTCATTGCCGCCGGAGTCGCTGTAATCGGGTTCGCCGGCATTGCCGGATATGCCGTCGATGCGGCGGCGATCGTGGCAGGTGCCGGGCTTATTGCGCTCGCTCACCCACTTGCGTTCGTTACCGACTCTGCGGGCAAGCTCGTGCAACGCATGCGTGGAGCCTCAGTATCGATCATGATTCTGGCCGTGCTGTATCCGGCTGGAGTCATTGCGTTCCGTTCCGGCAGTGGTGAGCTTGCGGCATGGCTACTCATTGCCCGGGTACTTGCTGTGTTCGTGGCCATGCTCCACGTTGGAGGCTACGCGCTGCGCACGTCGCAGGTTGCGACAGACGAAGCAAAGACACGACCCCTGCGTGCGGTCAGATGGTTGCTGGGCGCCATTCTTATCGGGTCGCTGGCGCTGGGCGGCATCTTGACGCAGGGTGTCGGTCAGCGAGGTGTTGATCACGTTGTCGAGGAGTTGCGTCTGCGGGCTGAGACCGTGGCGTCGGGGCTGCGGGCCAGCGAGATTGAGAGCGTTATCGAGCACCCGGGCAACACGGGGTCGGCCCAGTACACCGGCATCCAGGACAGTCTGTCCGCGGTTGTGGCGGCGAACAGTGACATTACGTATGCGTACGTCCTCACACAGTCTGACGGGCTCCCTGTGGTGGTCGCAGATGGTGTTCCCGCTGAGGGTCGCCCGCTGAGTTCGGGCGCCGCATTTGAGGATGCCTGCCCGATTCTCCTTGAGGCGCTTGACGGCTACACTGCGCTCACGAGCGGACCATTGGATCATCGCGGCGGGACGTGGTACAGCGCCTACGTGCCAATCGTTGACTCTGACACCGGCGAGTGGGTTGCGTTGCTGGGTCTCGACATGCCCGTGGACGTGGTAGCTGCGGCTCGCTCACAGTACCGACTCATTGGCCTTGCCTTGGCTCTGGCCGTCAGCGCCCTTGTGATCGGCTTCTACGTTGTGCTCCAGATGACGCGAAGTGTGTCTGCGGCAGTGCATCGCTCAGATAGTCGCTTCCGTCGTATCTTCGAGTATGCGCCTGAGGCGATCCTCGTAATCGATGCTGAATCGCATGCGATCGTGGACAGCAATCCGTTCGCGGAGGCTCTCCTGGGGTACTCTCCAGCCGACATTGGTGCGTTACGCATCGAGGACCTCGTCGTGGGCGATTCGCGCGGTGGGTGCCTGCCGGAAGCGGAGCGTGATTCCGAACCGCAGACTCTAGAGTGCGTGTATCGGACCGCCACATCGCGCACGATCGAGGTCGAGGCTACGTCAGTTCCGACCACATTTCGCGGACGCGAGGCTGTCATGCTATTTGTGCGGGATATCAGCATACGAAACGAGGCTGAACGTCTTCGTCAGAAGCAATCAGAGTTCAACAAGATCGTCACTGAGATAAGTCGCTCGTTTGTGAACGCCTCTAACGAGTCTATTGGTGATCTCATCAACGAGGCCCTGATCCGGATCGGGAACTTCGCTGGCGTTGATCGGGCATACGTCTTTGCGTTCGAAGGCGCCGAATTCATGACCAACACCTTCGAGTGGGCTGCGACGGGAGTTCCGCGCCACAAGCCGGGGCTTCAGAGAACCAGGATCTCTGACTATCCCACCAGCACGCGCCGGGTTCTGGCGGGCAAGAACGTACATCTCCCCGATGTCCATTCCGCGCGCGACATAGACGTCACGGAGCGGCGCTTGCTCGAACGCGGCGGCATCAAGTCGCTGCTGTGCGTACCTATGATGGTAGGCGGACACGCGGTAGGTTTCCTGGGCTTCGACTCGATTCGGGTCATCAAGCAGTGGACTGATGAAGATATGGTCCTGCTGCGCATGGTTGCCGACATCGTGGCCAACGCGCAGGCCAGGACGCGCACCGAGGACAAACTGAGGATGGTCTCACGCGCCGTCGAGCAGAGCTCGGTTGCGGTCATGATCACCGGCAGAGACGGACTTCTAGAGTACGTGAATCCCATGTTCACCGAAGTCACGGGCTATGAGGCGAGCGAAGCGCTTGGGCAGAACCCGAGCATCCTGAAGTCAGGGTTGACCTCCAATGAGACATACGTGGAGTTGTGGGAAACGCTGCTAGCGGGCGAGACATGGCGCGGTGAGTTCGTGAACTGGCGCAAAGATCACAGCCCCTACTGGGGCCAGGCGACGATTTCGGCGATCCGGGATACCGGCGGCGCAATCACCCATTTCGTAGGCGTTCAGGAGGATGTGACCGAGCAGAAAGCGGCCCAGGAGGAGCTTAATCGCGCCAAAATACACGCAGAAGCAGCGAACCGTGCCAAGAGTGAGTTCCTTGCGACAATGAGTCACGAAATCAGAACCCCGATGAACGCGATCATCGGCATGGCCGAGCTGCTGCATGACACCGAGCTCAGCACGCAGCAGGGTCGCTACGTGGAGATCTTCCAGCGAGCTGGAGAATCACTCCTTGATCTCATCAACTCGGTTCTTGATCTTTCAAAGATCGAAGCGGATCGCCTCGATCTCGAGGATGCGCCGTTCGACCTGTGCGAAGTAGTGGAGACCGTGGGTGCGATCATGGGCTTGCGCTCTGCTGAGAAGGGGCTTGAATTGCTCTATCGGATGACTCCCGACGTGCCCCAGAGCGTTGTGGGCGATGCAGCGCGTCTCCGCCAGGTAATCATGAATCTCCTCGGCAACGCGGTGAAGTTCACTGAGAAGGGCCAGGTGCTCCTCACGGTGTCTCGAGATCCCGATCGCACCAGTGCTGGCGACTTGCTCTTTAGTGTCGCGGATACAGGCATAGGCATTCCCGAAGACAAGTTCGATTCGGTATTCGAGAGTTTCACCCAGGCCGATTCCTCGACGACCCGCAAGTATGGTGGCACGGGCCTCGGACTCACGATCTCCCGACGTATCGTCGAGCTCATGGGCGGTCGGATGTGGGTAGAGAGCGAAGCAGGAGCCGGTACCACATTCTTCTTCACGGCACCATTCAAACTGGCAGAGGGTACGGTGCAACGATCGATCGCCCAAAACTACACTGATCTTAAGGGTCGAAAGATCCTTGTTGTCGATGACAATGAGACGAATCGTCTGATCGTGCATGAGCTCGTGCAGGGCTGGGGCGTGGAGGCCGTCGAGGCGGAGGATGCTGAGAGCGGTCTGCTGCGGCTCTGGGAGGCTGCGCATTCGGGCAACCCCTTCGACGCAGTCGTACTCGATCATCAAATGCCCGGCATGGACGGTTTTGAGTTCCTGGAGCGTCTGCGCGCCGGAGCCCTTGGGAGCAATACGGCTGTTGTCATGCTGTCCTCTGACGCACGAGGTAGAGACGCGGCGACCGGACGCAGACTTGGACTCATCGACTATCTACTGAAGCCGGTACGTCGTGCCGAGCTGCATGATGCGCTTCTCGCCTGCGTATCTCATGCATGGCAAGTTCCGGGCATGGGGATTTCGCAGCGTCAGACGCAGGACCTTCCACCTGACCCGGCCAGTGGCGCCCGCATTCTGCTTGTTGAAGACAGCGATGATAACCGCTTCCTGATTCAGAACTACCTGTCCAAGACCAACTACACCGTCGTCGAGGCGGTCGATGGAGCCGAGGCGCTTAAAGCCATCGATTCCGCAGCTGAACCCTTTGACCTGGTACTCATGGACATGCAGATGCCCGTTATGGATGGGTATGAGGCAACCAGGCGCGTGCGCACGTGGGAGGCGGAACACAATCGTCCGCGTTCGCGAATCGTTGCGCTTACGGCGTATGCGCTCAATGAGGAGATCCAGAAGAGTATCGATGCCGGTTGTGATGACCATCTGGTCAAGCCCATCAAAAAGAAGACACTACTCACGGCCATCAAGTCCCACACGGAAGGAGTGGTCTCCGATGTCTAGCCAATATGTTGCCCACGTTGACAGGTCTCTCGAGGACTTGATTCCACGCTACCTTGAGCGCCGCCGAGGAGATATCCAGGCCATTCAGGGAGCGATCGCATTAGGTGACCTCGCCACCGTCCAGTCTCTCGGACACAGCATGAAGGGATCCGGCGGCGGCTATGGATTCCAGGAGATCACCCGGTTCGGAGGTGAGATCGAGGTGGCTGCGGTTGCCGGCGACGGCGCTGCGGTTCTCGAGTCGGTGGCAGCGCTGACCGGGTATCTCGACGGGGTGCAGATCGAGTTCGTTGATGAGGATGAGGAGTAGCCGGTCATGAGCGCCCCCCGCATCTCAATGGGGCATCTGCGCGGCAAGTCACAGCGCCGACCGGCGTCCCGACCCTCCCAAGTCAGGGGTGGCAGCCACCTGTCCAGGGTGGGGTCGAGACGCCGGTCTGCACTGTGGTGGATTCTGGCGGTGAGATCCTCGTTGGCGAGCGCGGAGGCATTCGAGGCCCTCCGTGAAGCGACGCTCAACCTGCTATTGTCTGACGTAATGATGCCGGCCACGGACGGTCTCGAACTCCGTGTTCTCTCGCTTGGGGGGCAGACTATGTGAGCAGGCCCGTTCGCAAGGATGTACTTCTGCTGAGAGTGAGCCGCGTGATTCGCGGCATGAGGTGAGGGAGGGATTGCGTTGTCCGAACCACAGGTCATTCTGACCATCGACGACGAGCACGACATCACGGAGATGATCGGCATGATGCTTCAAGCCGAGGGTTTCCGTGTTCTCGAGGCCAACTCGGTGTTTGATGGCATGAAGGCACTTGCGAATGAGACACCTTCGGTCATCCTGCTCGATCTCATGATGCCTGGTGTTGATGGCATGCAGTTCTGTCGCACCCTCACGGCTAACGACGCGACACGCGACATACCCGTCATCTTTGTGACTGCGCTTGGTGGGGAGGCGGATCGAGAGGCTGCACTTGCGGCCGGTGCCGCCGGCTATCTGCCCAAGCCCTTCTCAACTGAACAGCTTCTTGCTGAGATCAGGCGGGTCGGTGCCTAGCAGATAAGCGAAGGCTGCACACGTGTCACTGTGGCGTTGTACAATCCGGGTGTCTGTTTGAGCTGCGAGGGGACACCTACGATGAACGAGACCTGCCGTCTTCGCGAGCAAGCGACCAGTGAGTCCGTACCCTGCGATAGCGAGGAATGCGTCTATTGGCGCGTCGTTGAGCATATCGACGTCGTGGGTCCCCGAACGGGATGCGCGATTCAGTATTTCGCGCTGCTCGAGGGCGGGGCCGGCATCGCGTCGTGGTTGCTCAGCGTCAAGTCGCGGCTCGAATCAGGTGCAGCCGCAGACAATCCGCTTGACTCGCTTCTGCCTGATCTCTATGGCGAGACTGCATCTGATTCTACCGGCGCCTGACCGTCAGGACTGATCCTCCCGTGCTCTATCTGATCGACGGATACAACATCACCAAAGGTGATCCGGCTACCCGTGATCTCTCACTTGAAGCGCAGCGTGATGCGCTGATCGCCCGGGTTCGCACACGAGGCGCTGATCACCTCGGTAGCGGACATGTCGTGATCGTTTTTGACGGTGCCGGTGGTACGGGCACATCGGCGGAGGCAGGCGGGCTGGTGGAGGTGCGGTATGCGCGCGCAGGATCTGCCGATGACGTGCTGGCTTCACGTGCGGCGCATGCCACAGAGCGGGTCTGTCTGGTGAGTTCGGACCGCGAGCTTGCGTCGCGGGTTGAGACGCATGCGAGCCACGGGTGGAATGTCCTCCCTCGGGAGACGCTCTACGAAGGTGCACGACCTCGTGCGCGCAGAGGAGGGAAGCGGTATCCTGCGAGCACTGCGGGCCTGCCAAAGGGCGCGAACAAGATAACCGAGGAGCTCAAAGGGCTCTGGTTGAACAACGAGGGGGAATAGCGTGCCAGGGACAGGCGTGCTCATCAACATCGGCGCGGTACTCGCGGGTACCGTGGTGGGACTGGTGTTCGGGCGACTCATTTCCGAGCGGTTCCGCTCGATCGTGTTCACGAGTATCGGGTTGGCCGTCATTATCATCGGCGCGGCGATCGCCCTGGGTGGCCTGAGTGACCTCGGGGAGTCGGAACTCGGTGCGTACGGGAGCCTCGTGCTCGTTGGCGGTCTCGTGCTCGGGTCACTGCTTGGCGAGGCGATGCGAATCGAGTACTGGCTCGAGCGCTTTGGTCACTGGCTTCAGCAACTGGCGAGCAGGATGCCGGCACTCGCTCCGGGCAAGGTTCGAGAGCCTGGAGAGAAGGGCCACACGCTTGTTGAGGGATTCGTGACCGCTTCTCTCCTGTATTGCACCGGCGCGATGACCGTGCTGGGCTCGATTCAGGACGGTCTTGGCGATCCCTCTCTGCTCAGCCTCAAGGCGCTGCTCGACGGCGTCGCATCCATTCCGCTCGCTGCGGCTTTAGGTGTGGGCGTGGGACTGTCTGTTATCCCTATCGCCATACTCCAGGGTGGGATCGCCCTGGGAGCCTCGTTTGTCGAGCCCTTCATGACTCCCGCAGTCATTGCAGCGATCGAAGCCACGGGAGGTGCGCTCATCCTCTGCATCGGACTCGACCTGACAGGCGTCAAGAGACTTCCGGTGGGCAATATGCTGCCGGGAGTGTTCGTTGCGGCCATTCTCGCCGGATTGTTCGCGTAGCATGTCTGCTTCGACCCCCCTGCCTGGAGACGACCACCGAGATTCCGCACGCGCCACGGTCTCGCCAGAGCTTCCCAGCGACCTCCCTGGTTTCAACTGGGCAGCTTTTCTTGTACCGCCCGTGTGGGGAGTGGCGTACGGCCAGTGGGCCGGGGTGTTCTTCTTGCCAGCGTGGGCGTTCGTGGACAACATGATTCGAGGCTCCTACGAGCTCGGCATGCAGACCGTGTGGCTCGGATGGGCCATGGCGGGCGTCACGCTCGTGCTGCAGGCGGGCTATGCACGCACGGCAAACAGGATCTGGTGGCATCGGACCCGGGATCACGAGGCTGTTGAGCGCTACATGCGCCACCAACGCTACTGGGCCATCGGTGGCGCGATCACGCTCGCTGTCATGGGCGTGTGGATCGCATTGTTCATTGCGAGCGGGCAGACGGTCATAGACTAGACGTTGCTTCTAGCCGGCACTTTGACGCCAGCCCGCTACCTCAAACGCGCTCGGACAGATATCAGACAAGAAGCACACACCACACAGTGGGCGTTTGGCGGTACAGATCGCCCGTCCATGGCTGATCATCTCGTAGTTCACCCGGTGCCACCGCTCCTGCGGATAGCAGCCGCACAGGTCGCCCTCGACCTTGTCGGGGTTCTTTGCCTGTGAGATACCCCAGCGATGGGCCAGACGGAACACGTGGGTGTCCACTGCGATGCCCTCAACGATCCCAAAGCCGCTCCCGAGTACGATGTTGGCAGTCTTGCGAGCAACGCCGCGAAGCGATGTGAGCTCCTCCATTGTTCGCGGCACCTTGCCTCCGAACTCAGCCACGATCATCTGTGACGTGATCACGATGCTCTTTGCCTTCTGATGAAAGAACCCGAGGGAGTGCACGAGCTCCTCGACATCATCGAGATCCGCGCTCGCAAGGGCTGTTGCATCGGGGTAGGCGGCGAACAGCGCTGGCGTGGCCCTGTTTACGTTGTCGTCGGTCGTTTGCGCCGACAGGATGACTGCAATGAGCAACTCAAATGGATTGGTGTAGTTGAGCGCCGGCTTTGGGTCGCTGTAGTGTTTCTCCAGGCGGACGGCGATCTCCGCACACCGCGCACGCTGCGCTTCGTCACAGCAACTCGTGGGGGCAGCCAGGTCCTTCGACGCCATACGGTCCTCCTTGGCAGGTGGATTCTCAATGAAGATACCCCTCCATGCGCTTGACCCGTACCTGGGGCGGGGATACCCTACGTACGCCCCGCGCCGGAAGAGTCCGTCGCGGGCTGTCGTGCTGTCGTGCGACCCAACCGTACCTGCTCAAGGAGTCCTGACCTGTGTCGTTGACTCACTATCTGACCGCCGCCCTGCGTGACGCTCCCACGTTCGCTCTTGCGCATGAGGGTCTCGGGGCGGGCAAAGACATCACCATTGCGGTTCCCGGACTGGTGCGACCGTTGCTCACTGCGGCGCTCTTTCATGAGAATCCACGCCCGACACTGGTCGTCGTAGCCGGAGAGCGCACGGCGGAGCGGTATGCCCGCCAGCTCGGCGCATATATGGATCCCGGTGAGGTCATCCACTTCGCGGAGCGTCGTGAGGCTCCGTGGAGCGAAACGGCGGCCGATGTCGAGATCGTCGGTGTCCGCGCTCGCGCACTGCATGCACTCTCGAGCGGTCGCAGCGTGATCGTGGTCGCCTCGGCCCGCTCCCTGCTGCGTGCACTGCCTCCACAGGGCAGTCATGTGTTCGATCCGCTCGCGCTGCGCGTCGGAGCAGAGTTCGACCTGGCCGATCTCACGGACCGTCTTGCCCGCATGGGATACGAGCGGGTCGAAGCCGCCGAAGCGCGCGGCCAGTTCGCCGTTCGCGGCGGTGTGGTCGATGTGTTCCCGTCCGACTCTCACCACCCGGTTCGTGCAGAGTTCTTTGGCGATGAGATCGAGTCTCTCAAGCGATACGTGCCCACCACCGGTCAGGCGATCAGTGACGCTGAGACGACCGAGGTCTTTGCCTGCCGAGAGGTAGCGCTCTCGTCTCGCGCTGCGGAGCGCGCCTCCCGCGCATTGCGTGATCGGGCGCTGCGCGAGCCTGAGGTGGCCCATCATCTCGAACTCATGCAACAGGGCACATACTTCAACGGCATCGAACGCTATCTGCCCTACCTCTACGAAACGCAGGGTATTCTCACCGACTACCTCTCGCCCGAGACGCTCATCGTCGTCACCGAGCCTCGTTCGCTCTTTGACGATGGTGTCCGTAGGCACGAGGAGCTCGAACTGGCTGCCAAGAAGGCCGGAGTCAAGCTCGAAGGTCTCGTGCTGCCTCCCGCCCGACTCGATCTCGGCGGACGTCAGCGCCTCACGTTGCTCTCTCTCTTGCGCGCGGGAGGTGTCGTCGATGCCGAATTCGTTGCCAGGCGCCCCGAGGTCGCAGGGGGCGAAGATAAGTTCATCGCAGGCATACGTGGCCTGACCAAGAGCGGGTACGCGGTGGTTGTGGCCGTGCCCGAGCGTCGCACCCGGCTTCGTGTGGGCGAAGAGCTCGTCAATGCCGGTCTCGCGATCGCCGAGATGGGCGGGCATTTCGCCGATTCTGCCGAGGAGCCCCCGCGCGAGTCCCTGGCTCGCGGCGTCGTGCATCTCGCACCGGTGGAGGTCCCGGCCGGATTCGTGATTCCTTCTGCGCGCGTTGCTGTCGTGAGTATCGATGACATCTATCCGCGTTCCAGTGCAGCGAGGCGTTCGACCGCGGATGTCGACCCCACTCGTATCACCTTCGGCTTCGCTCCGGGCGACTACGTCGTCCACACAACACACGGCATCGGCCTCTTCAGAGAGATGGTTCGTAAGGAGATTCTCGGTGCCGAGCGCGATTATCTGACGCTCGAGTATGCCAAGGGCGATCGCCTGTACGTTCCGGTGGAGCAGATCGATCGCATCAGCAAGTATGTTGGACCCGACGGCGGAGCCCCACGTGTCACGAGGCTCAATACGGCTGATTGGTCGCGCGCGACCGGCAAGGCCCGCACGGCTGCACGGAAGCTCGCATTCGACCTCGTGGACCTGTATGCGCGTCGTGCCTCGGTCGAAGGTCACCCGTTCGCGCCGGACTCGCAGTGGCAGCTGGAGATGGAGGCCTCGTTCCCGTTCGAGGAGACCCCCGATCAGCTCGCTGCAATCGCCGATGTGAAAGCGGATATGGAATCCGACAAGCCCATGGATCGCCTCATTTGCGGTGATGTCGGCTACGGCAAGACAGAGGTCGCTTTGCGTGCCGTGTTCAAGGCGGTGCAGGACGGCAAGCAGGTTATGGTGCTCTGCCCGACCACGATCCTCGCTCAGCAGCACCATACGACCTTCTCGGAGCGTTTCAGCCCCTTTGGCGTGCAGGTCGATGTCCTGTCCCGTTTCCGCTCCAAAGCGCAGCAGACGGAATCACTCGCCGGGTTCACCGCAGGCACGGTCGATGTGCTCATCGGTACGCACCGGCTCCTGTCGCGTGATGTCGCTCCTCAGCGACTTGGCCTGGTGGTCATCGACGAAGAGCAGCGATTCGGCGTCGAGCACAAGGAGCATCTCAAGAATCTTCGTGAGCAAGTCGACATCCTCACACTTTCAGCCACTCCCATTCCTCGAACCCTACAGATGTCGCTTTCGGGAGTGCGCGACATGAGTGTCATAGATACGCCTCCCCCGAACCGATTCCCTGTGCAGGTACATGTCGGTGAATACGACCCCGATGTGGTGTCCGGAGCGATTCGCAGAGAACTTGAGCGCGGCGGGCAGATCTACTTCGTGTCGAACCGAGTGAAAACGATCGAGGAGGCCGTCGAGCGGGTAAGTGAAGCCGCGCCGGAAGCGAGAATCGGCGTGGCGCACGGCCAGATGAGCGAGAAGCAGCTCGAGCGCGTCATGGAGAGCTTCTCGGCAGGCAAGCACGATGTGCTGGTCGCCACAACCATTGTTGAGTCGGGACTCGACAACCCTCACTCGAATACGCTCATTATCGAGGACTCACAGCGTCTTGGCCTGGCGCAGCTCTATCAGCTGAAGGGTCGTGTCGGGCGTAGCCACGTCCGTGCGTTCGCGTACTTTCTGTTCCCACGGGGCAATGCACTCACGGAACAGGCGACTGAACGTCTCATGGCGATCCGGGACAATTCGGAACTTGGCAGCGGTATCAAAGTCGCGATGCGGGACCTTGAGATTCGCGGTGCCGGATCGCTCCTTGGCGCCGAGCAGCACGGCAACATGAGCGCTGTCGGATTCGATCTCTTTGCCGAGATGCTGCGCGAGGCGGTTGCGGAGACCCGCGGCGAACCGATCGTTGCGTTCCCTGAGGTCAAGGTCGATCTCCCCGTACCGGCGTTCTTGCCCGAGGAGTATGTCGCTGATGTCGACGAGCGTGTGCGCTACTACCGGCGTCTCGCCGGTTCGGCAACACCGGAAGCGGTCGAGCGCGTTGTGGCTGAGTTGCGCGAGAAGCATGGGGCGATGCCCGAGCCTGCTCGCAACCTCGCGGATATCGCACGCATCAAGGCGACTGCGGCGGGTCTCGGTGTCACGAATGTCAGTGTCGTACGCAGGCGCATCCAGGTCTGGCCGATCAGCCTTGAAGGCTCACGGCGTGGTGAGTTCGCTGCTCGCGGCGGACTCTACACCGAGCGTGACAGCAAGGCGGTGTTGCCGCTTGATTATGGAGAGTCTGTGACGGACGCTATTCTCGGAATGCTCGATGCTATACTGTCCGGAGCCGAAACAGGCTCTGACTCACTCTTGGAGGATGAATGAAAGCCCTTCGAATCGCCCTGGCCGCTGTTCTCATGGCCGCGCTCGTATTCAGTGTGACCGGTTGTTCAGACGAAGATGCCGCCGCTCGTGTGAATGACGAGGTAATCAAGAAGTCTGACCTCGATGCGCAGATCGAAGCGCTCAAGGAGCAATACCCCGACATGTTCACGGGTGCTGATGGCGAAGGTCGCCTCCTTGAGTTTCAGCAGAGACTGCTCGACAACATGATCAACAACGTTCTCATCCGCCAGGCTGCAGATGAGATGGGTATTGAGGTGAGCGACGCAGACGTTGCCGCCGAGGTCGACAGCCTCAAGCAGGGATTTGAGTCCGACGAGCAGTTCAACGAGGCACTCACCCAGGCAGGCATGGACGTCGAAGCACTCAATCAGCAGGTTCGCGAGCAGCTCGTGACCGAGCAGTTGCTGGCCTCGCTTTCCGAAGATGTCAGCGTCTCCGATGAGGAGATTGCTGACTACTACAGTGGCAACGAAGCGCAGTTCACCGAGCAAGCGGCCGTGCATGCCTCGCATATCCTCTTTGATCCCGCAGACAAAGAGACTGCGGAGAAGGTCCTCGCAGAGATCAAGGACGGCGGAGACTTCTCAGCTCTCGCCAAGGAGTACTCCAAGGATCCGGGCTCTGCCGCGAATGGTGGA
Source organism: Actinomycetes bacterium (assembly GCA_024637115.1). Lineage (GTDB taxonomy): Bacteria > Actinomycetota > Coriobacteriia > Anaerosomatales > JAGXFU01 > JAGXFU01. Next base: position 109,676 of record JAGXFU010000013.1, on the reverse strand, counting down.
GACCTTGGCTGGCCGTCAACCCCGTATGTGCCCGAGTTCCAGGCTGCAGCGGAGTCGCTTTCCCCCGGCGAGATCTCTGATCTGGTGGAAACCACCTTTGGATGGCACATCATCAAGGTGATCGAGAAGCGCGACACGAGCGTCAAGCCGCTCGCAGAGGTCAAGGATCAGATCGTCGAGCTTATCAAGCAGCAGTACAATGCTGATACGTACCAGCAGTTCCTCAATGAGCAGCGCGACAAGGCGGACATCGAGATTCTCATTCCCGAGCTCGCCACGCCTGCTGTAAGTCAGGAAGCTACCGGAACCGCCGAATAGCGGTAGCGAGAACGAGGGGGACGGCGTTGGGCTCGATCGCTATCGTTGGAATAGGCGAGCCACTCGCCGGAGAACTACTTGTACTTCCCGACCGTGTCCGCGAAGCGGGCACGGTCGTTGTGCCTTCCGGTGAAGGTGCGCTTGCGCGTGCGCTCTCTTTGGCAGGGGTTGAGTTCGTTTCGCTGACAGAGCTCGGACTCGATGCCACCGACCCGGTCGATCGCATCATCGAGGGCCTTGTCGGACTCGCTGATTCCGGCGACGTTGTCTATGTCGCAGCGGCCTTTCCCTTCGTGCGCGAGGGTCTCGTCTCCGGGCTGCTGTCGCGCTCAGGACGAGAGATCGATGTGTTCCCGATCTTGTCGCCCATGCAGATCATCCTGATGGCGTTTGACATCGATCTGACCGCGGATCTCGACATCGTCGATGTGCGCACGCTTGCGCCAAGAATGGAGCAGCGCGACAGCCATCTCATCATCACGGGGGTAACCAACCGCATCCTTGCCAAGCGCGCCGCGGAGAAGCTTGGAGAGATCTATTCCTCGGACCACCGAGTGGTCGTTGCGGGATGTGTCGAGGGCGGAGGTTTCTCGCTGAACCTGAGAACGGTCGCTGATCTCGTCGATCTCACGCCATGCGATGATTCGGCGGTATATGTATCGCCCTTGTCTATCGAGTCGCCGGCTGGTTTCTCCGAGTTCGTGCGTCTGATCGAAGTGCTACGCGGACCTGACGGGTGCCCATGGGATCGTGCACAGGATCATCGGTCCTTGCGCCGGCACATGCTCGAAGAAGCCTACGAGGCCGTTGCGGCAATCGAATCCGGCACTGACTCCGATCTGGCCGATGAGCTCGGCGACGTACTGCTTCAAGTCGTGCTGCATGCTCAGATCGCTTCCGAGGACGGGCATTTTGATATCGACGATGTCGTTGCCCGCATCACCGAGAAGATTCGCCGACGGCATCCACATATCTTTGGTGACGCTCGCGCAGACAGCCCGGAAGAGGTCACCGCCAACTGGAACGCGATCAAGCGAGATGAGAAGGATGGTGGACTCCTCGACACGATTCCTCGCAACTTGCCCAGCCTCATGCTTGCACAGAAGATCTCCAAGCGCGTCGTCGAGGTCGGATTCGAGTGGGCGACGCTCGATGACGTGTGGGACAAGGTGCACGAGGAGCTCGATGAGCTTCGAGAAACCACCCCCGGATCCACCCAGGCTGCCGAGGAGATCGGGGATGTTCTGTTCACCGTCGTGAATCTCGCGCGCAAGCAGGGCATAGATGCCGAAGAGGCACTGCGTGCCACGTGCGCCAAGTTCACCCGTCGCTGGGAGGACATTGAGAGCTCAGCAGCCGAACAGAATATCGATATTCCTGCCGCGGGTATCGAGCGGCTCGGACAACTGTGGCAGGATGCGAAGAAGAAGGAGTCGCGCGACTGAGTGTTGCGCGTGTTGAGGGCGACAATCAATGTCGCACGGGAGAAACAGGGAGTACCCATGAGCTACATTACCGACGTCTTTGCACGTGAGATTCTCGATTCACGCGGCAATCCGACCGTTGAGGTCGAAGTGGCACTCGACGACGGCAGTTTCGGCCGAGCGGCTGTTCCAAGTGGCGCATCCACGGGGCAGTTCGAGGCGGTCGAGCTGAGAGATAGCGACTCAGGACGGTATCTCGGCCGCGGAGTGAGGCAGGCGGTAGAGAACGTGAATGAGGTTATCGCCCCGGAGATCGTGGGGCTTGATGCCACTGACCAGCGGATGATAGATACCGCGTTGCTCGCGCTCGATGGCACTCCCAACAAGTCAAAGCTTGGGGCCAATGCGATTCTCGGGGTCTCGATGGCAGTGGTCAAGGCGGCCGCCGAATCGACCGAGCTCACGCTCTACAGCTACATCGGCGGCGTCAATGCGCACCAGTTGCCGGTACCTATGATGAACATCCTCAACGGCGGGATGCACGCCGACAACAACGTTGACCTCCAGGAATTCATGGTGATGCCGGTCGGTGCCACCACCTTTGCCGAGGGCCTGAGAATGTGCACCGAGGTCTACCACACGCTCAAGAAGGTTCTGCAGGACATGGGACTCGCAACGGGTGTGGGCGATGAGGGCGGTTTTGCCCCGGATCTCGAGAGCAACGAGGCGGCATTGCGCGTGATTGCCGCCGCTGTCGATCAGGCTGGATACACCCTTGGTGAGCAGATCATGTTCGCGCTCGATCCCGCCACGACAGAGATCTACGACGCGGAGCGTGGCGTATACATGCTCAAGGGCGAGGGCAAAGAGTTGACCAGCGAACAGATGGTGGATTTCTGGGCCGATCTGGTGGAACGGTATCCGATCATCAGCATTGAAGACGGCATGGCCGAAGAGGATTGGGATGGCTGGCGTCTGCTGACCGAGCGATTGGGCCGTAAAGTACAGCTCGTGGGCGACGACCTGTTCGTAACCAATACCGAGCGTCTCCGCCGAGGAATCGACACCGGCGTTGCGAACTCGATCCTCATCAAGGTCAATCAGATCGGGACGCTGACCGAGACCCTTGAAGCAATCGAGATGGCCAAACGCGCCGGCTACACCACGGTGATCTCGCATCGCTCCGGTGAGACCGAGGACACCACGATTGCTGACATCGCGGTCGCCGTGAATGCCGGACAGATCAAGACCGGCGCTCCTGCGCGGTCCGACCGTGTGGCCAAGTACAATCAACTGCTCCGTATCGAAGAAGAACTCTGTGATTCCGCTGTATACCCCGGTATGGACGCGTTCTATAACATCCGTTAGTTCGCACCTGAGACGAGAGCTCACACTTGACGCAAGACAGCAAGCAGACGATTGCATCCGGCACGGCGGACGAGGAGTACCTCCACGGCGTGCCACTGGAGAGCGCCCTTGCTCGCAGGGAGCGCCTCGCCGATAAGTACGGCATCGATTACGGACACGAGAAGGTCTTTCCCGAGCTTGTCGATGTGATGCTTGAGGAGATTCCTGAGGGCTGTAATCTGCTGGAAGTTGGGGCTGCCAGTGGATTGCTGACCCGACCGCTCTTGCTGAGAGCAGGCCACGTAACCGCACTTGAGCCTTCGGCAGGCCTGCTGCGGCGTCTCGTGTCCAGTGATGTATCGGAGTCGCCGCATCTGACCATCAAGCAGGGGATGGTCGAGGACTTACTGCACGATGAATCCTACGACGTCGCGGTGGTCACGTTCACACCACGACGTGGCCTTGGTCTCATGCGCTTGCTCCTTGAGCTGGCCACACGTGTTCGAGAGCGGGTCATCATGCTGCTCGATGACGATGGGGCGATGGACTGGGCCTATCTTGCGCGGGGCGCTTCCATGCAGGGTTTTGATATCCGCCTTCAGATGATCACTGGGCACAACGAGAATCCACAAGACCGGAAGCGCGCCGTGGTGCTCGTTGCTGATCTTGATCGTTGGGTACCAAGCATCGCCCCGGTTGAGGACTGGGCACTCGATGCCCGGGAGATTGAAGTACCCTATCCGACTCCCCGCGGTGCCGCTACGCGACTCATTCGCTACTTCCTTGCGGGAGGCGATCGAGCGATTCGCGTTGTGACTGATCCGCGTGGCGTTGAGCGCCTCTACGGAAATCTCAGGACTGCAGTCCATCGACTCGCGCGCGATGAGGTTACGGTGCGCCGTGATGGTGCGATCATTCAGATTGTTCGTCTGCCCAAGGGGTAAAGCCCGAAACGGGGGATACTCTGCAACGGGATGCGAGTGCGCCGACACGGAGCCGCTCGCGTGACGTACGGAGGTTGAGCCACGGTGCGCAGGACCAAGATCGTCGCAACGATCGGGCCGGCCACAGAGTCGCCCGATGTACTTGATCAGCTCGTGGCTGCCGGAATGGACGTTGCCCGTCTGAATGCGTCACACGCAGGACCAGCCGAACTTGCCGCTCGTCTCGAGGCGGTGCGCGCAGCCGCCGCGCGAGGTGGTCGTCATGTCGCAGTCATGCTCGATCTCGCAGGGCCCAAGATCAGAGTCGGTTCGATAGAGCCGGGCACGCGTCTTGTGGCCGGGATGCCTTTCGTCATTACCGTGGGCGAGTGCGAAGGCACGAGCGATCGAGCCTGCGTCAGCTATGAGGGATTGCCGGCCGATCTAAGCGTGGGAAACACCATCTTGATCGACGACGGTCGCATCGAGCTCGCTGTGACGCGGATCATTAATGGTGAGGTTCGCACCACCGTCAAAGTCGGAGGTGCGCTCTCCAGTCACAAGGGGGTGAATGTCCCCGGTGTGCGTCTCAATATCGATCCTGTCACGCGCTTCGACCGGGCGATGGCCGAGTGGGCGATCGCCAAGAAGGTCGACTACATCGCTCAGTCATTCGTGAGGGAGCCCGGCGATGTTCAGCGACTCAGGGAGTTGCTTCGTGACGACACGATTCCGATCGTGGCAAAGATCGAGAAGCATGAGGCCATCGAGAGCATCGACCGTATCATCGAGGTGGCAGATGTGATCATGGTCGCACGCGGTGATCTCGGCGTTGAGACTTCTCCCGAGGCGGTACCCGTGCTGCAGCGGAAGATCATCGAGCTGACACGTGCGGCGGGCAAACCGGTGATTGTGGCGACCCAGATGCTCGAGTCGATGACATCCTCGCCACGCCCGACTCGGGCCGAAGCGTCTGATGTAGCCAATGCGATCTTTGACCGAGTGGACGCGGTCATGCTGTCGGCAGAGACCGCGATCGGAACCTATCCCGTCGAGTCTGTTGAGACAATGGCGCGCATTGCGGTGACGGCCGAGGCCGCTACCGGTCGATCCGCTCTGGAGCGCAGAAGTGCGACTGGGCCGTCGAATGTCCCCGAGGCAGTGAGCGCTGCCGTATGCGAGCTAGCCGAGGATCTCAATGTTGAGGCAATCCTGACGGCTACGCAGTCGGGTGCCACTGCGCTCGCCGTGGCGCGTCATCGTCCTGATGTGCCCATTGTTGCAGTCACTCCCTCCACCGCGGTAGCGCACCGTCTCGCCCTGGTGTGGGGCGTGCGGTCGGTAATCGCGCCAACAGCGGCTGATAGTGATACCGCTCTCACATCACTGGCGACAGCGGTTCGAGACGCTGGAGAGGTGGTCACCGGGAAGCGTATTGCGATCACTGCCGGCGTGTCGAGAGGGCGCACCGGTAGTACGGACCTGATTCTTGTGCGCGACGTACCGTGATCCGCGTGTCTTGAGTCAACCTCAAGTAGATGTCGAGGTGATACGCCGGGCTGACCTGTGATATCATCCCGATGTGATGGGGAAATCGCATCATCGCTAGCCTTCTTTCAGAATGGGTTGCAGGTTCATGGCATCCAAATCAACGCAGCACGGGGCTAAAGCGAAACAGCGGCGAACGGGTAATGGTTCGCGTGCGAGTTCTCGCGCATCCTCCAAATCGCGCCCGACTGCTTCACGGTCGGGTTCTCACCGCGCGTACGTGATTCCCCTGTCGATCGTTGCGCTTCTCGTGCTCTCGGCCTGGGCATTCTACCCGGTGGCGCGCCTCCAGTACGTTGAAGAACGTCAGGTTTCGCGCCTGGAAACCGAGCTCAAGGGGCTGCAAGATCGCAACACTGAACTTCGCTCGCAGGTTGACCGACTCAAGACGCCCGAAGGCGTTGAAGAGGTCGCTCGCGAGAATCTTGGAATGGTCAAAGAGGGTGAGAATCTTGTGGTCGTTCTCGATGGTGACGAGAGCATACGCCCACCGGTGACGGAGCCTGACACCGCGCACATTCCCGCCGAGGAATCCTCGATGTGGCAGAGAGCGCTCGATGCCGTGTTTGGACTCGACTGATGATCGCGGAAGGCATACCGCTCGGAACATCGCACGCCGATGAAGTCGTCGTATGCGCGCAGCTGGGTCGCGAGCCACGAGGTTCGTGGCGTGCTCGCGCTCGATGTCCATTCGGACGACCCACGGTGATCGAGACCGCTCCGCGTCTTGAGGATGGGACTCCCTTTCCAACCCTGTACTGGCTGACATGTCCGTGGCTGACCGAATATGTGAGCGGTCTCGAGTCGGCGGGGGCGGCCTCCGAGTGGGCTTCGCGGCTTTCGTCGTCGGACAGGCTCGCGGAACGAATGCGTCTTGCCGATGCAGAGTACCGGGCTCGCCGGGCCGCCGCGGCAGGCGGTCAAGATCCCACACCGAGGGTTGGCATCGCCGGTCAGAGCGACCCCATGGCAACCAAGTGCCTGCACGCCCACGTTGGCGCGTTCTTGGCAGGGATCGATGATCCGATCGGCGAGAGCGTGCTCTCCTCGATGAACTCAAACTGCCCTGACGATCTTTGCGCGCGTCTCGATGAGGTCCGTCAATGACGCATGGACCGAGACGGCTTGCCGCGATTGATATCGGGACGGTGACTACCCGGCTTCTCATAGCTGATGTGGAATCGCACTCGATTGCCGAGGTGGAGCGCAGCACTGACATCACGCATCTGGGAGAGGGTCTGGCGACGGCGGATTCGCTCTCCGAGTCGGCGATGCTTCGCGTGCGCACTGTGATTGCGGACTATTCACGCCGAATCGCGGAGCTTGAAGTCGAATCGGTGTCCGCAGTCGCGACATCGGCATCGCGCGATGCGGCCAACTCCGAACACTTTCTTCGCATGCTCGAGCAGGCAGGCGTACGTCCCGTCATCATCAGCGGATCGCGCGAGGCACAGCTGACGTTTGCGGGGGCGGCGTTCGGCGCAGCCAGCGGAAGCGTGCTGGTCGATGATATCGGGGGCGGCTCCACTGAGCTTATTGTCGGGGCCATCGCCGACGGAGAATCGCATATCGTTGCTTCGAGGTCGGTTGATGTCGGTTCACGTCGTGTCACTGAGCTATTCTTTGGCGATGAGGTTGTTTCCGTGATCGATCTTGAGCGGGCACGGGAGTTCGTTGTTGCCGCTCTACGACCCTTCTTTGATGGACTAGAGACGAGGCCGCACACCGTACTCTCTGTTGCCGGCACGGCGACATCACTTGCTGCAATCACGCTTGGGCTTGAGCGCTATGATTCGGAACTGGTGCACGGGCAGGTACTGCCCGGCTCCGATATCTCCGATCTTCTCGAGCGTCTGGCGGCCATGACACTCGCCGAACGGCGAGGAGTGCCGGGTCTTCATCCGGATAGGGCAGGAGTGATCGTTGCAGGGGCTTTGATCCTCGAAGTGACACTCGCGCTCGCAGGTTTGGATTCGACCGTGGTGAGCGAGCACGACATACTGTACGGAATACTGCTTGATGCCTTCGCTGCGGCGTGAGGAGTCAAGCAATGCGGCGGTGTATCCGAATTGGTACAGGAGGAGGACTTAAAATCCTCTGGCCCTCGGGCCGTGTGGGTTCGACTCCCACCACCGCTACCAGGTATAACACGGGGCACCGTGCCAGTGGGTACGACGTACACGGACACGCGTGGCTCTGCGATACTTACACGACATAGTATGCCGCGCGATGAAATGCGCGGGCACAAGCGTATGAGAGGAGGCGGGATTCATGGCTGACGATGCTGCAGCACGGTTATACCAGGCGTTCGTGAGCGAGGATCCCGCCTCCGCAATCTCGGTGATCGAAGGTGCGAAGTCAGCGGGTACGAACCAAGCGCAACTCTTTGACTCGCTGTTCGCCCCGGCAATGTCGCTTCTCGGGGGCGCCTGGGCTTCTGGAGCGATCGACGAGTACACATTCACACAGGCGGCCGTGGTCGCTGAGCAGATCGGCAGTTTCGTTACCCCGCCTGCCGCTGCGCAGGATACCGGGGTCACCGTACTCATTGGCTCGATGCATCGCGACTATCACAGCGTTGACAAGAACATCATCGGCGCAGCACTGAAAGAGGCGGGCTACCGCGTGGTTGATCTGGGTGTGGACGTACGCCCCGCTGACTTCCTCGATCGACTTGAGGAGACCGGAGCGAGGCTGCTCGTGGTCTGTGCAAGCATGGTCGGCACGGCCAAGAACGTGGCGCGTGTGCGTGAAATGCTCGTGACCGAGGAGCGCGACAATGTGCTTCTGCTCGTTTCGGGCGGTCCTTTTGTGGCCGATCTTGAGTTGGCCAAGAAGGTCGGGGCGAACGGTGTTGTTCGAGGGGCAGAGAGCGCGCTGCGAATCATCGACAAGATCTCACGAGACAAACTTGCCGGGGGGGCGTAGCGATCATGGCTCCTCGATCACAGCAGCTTGCGCTCGCCGAAGGCCTGGCGCGTCAGAATCACATCCAACCCGCGGTTGAGGCGTGCTATCAAGCGCTCGCGAACAATGAGCGAGACCCGCTTGTCCACTGTCTCCTCGCCGACCTCATGCTTTACGGGGACTTCTATGACGAGGCGATCAACTCTGCGAGCAGGGCTATTGAGATTGACCCGGATTGTTCTCCCGCGTATCTGGCCCTCGGGCTCGGATATGACCGTCGCGGCGGAATGTGGGATCAGTCGATCCTGGTCTGGCACGAGCTTGCCGAGGTCGAACCCGATCTTGTGACTGCGCATGTTCAGCTGGGTGAGGCCTTCGCGGCAGCGGCGTTCGATGATGAAGCGATCGACGCATGGCGAGCCGCCCTGGAGCTGGACCCCGCTGAAGCGCGTGCGATGTACAACCTTGCGGTGGCCGCCCTCAAGAAAGAAGGCATGAGTACCGCGTTGCCCGGAATTCGCAAGGCAGGAGAACTCGACCCCACCCAAGACGATCTGTTCTTCGAGCTTGCGGGTGTGGTCGATGACGGCAATCCGGCGCCCGATCCCGCAGACGTTCCGCACGAACGTGATGCGATGATCACCGCAGCAGGCGCGCTCGCCTTCGAAGATGACTACTTCGCGGCCGCCGAACTCATCAGGGGAGTCCTGGAGGACAATCCCGACGACCCGGAGGCGCTCGGCCTGTCTGCATATCTGTACCTCAAGCAAGAAGCGGTCAACGAGGCGATGGCGTGTGCGCTTCGTGCGCTCACGATCTCAACCCGCACGCCCACTGCGGTCTACACCCTCGGTGTTGCCTTCTCAAAACGTCCGGGGCTCAATCGAAACGCCGCCCGGGTATTCTCGGCGCTTGCCAAGACGGTCTCCGGTCATCCTATGCCACACGTGCTCTATGCCGAGTCACTTCTGGGCCTGCAGCGCTACTCGCAGGCGGCTGACGCTTACCGCACCGCCATCTCACTCGACCCGACGTGCGTTCGCGCACGGTTTGGGCTCGCGATGGTGCTCCTCACCGAGGGACGCTACGCCGAATCGATGTGGGAGATCAGACGTGCCGCGTATCACGACACGCGTCACCAGGGCCTCTTCTGGCAGCTCTACGATGAGTACGCTGAGGGGAGGTCGTAGGGATGCCGACCCGCAGAGGTTCTCAGGATCGTCGCAAGGAGCGCGCGGAGCGTTCGGTCGCGCCGCGCAAGAGCGCGCAGAAGGATGAGCCCACGCCAGCCACGACCGTAAAGGCACCCAGAGTTACCGGTGAGCCCACGCCGCAAGGTAAGGTGCCGCGCCGCAACGCGCTGTTTCCAATCGGTGTGAACTACTACCCGCTCGATGCTGAGACTCAGAGTTGGGACGACTGGTATGCCTCGGATGTCTCTGAGAATTTCGAACGCATCGCTGAGGCGCGCTTCACCATCGTTCGCCTGTTTGTCTCATGGAAGATGCTCGAGCCCCAGGTCGGTCAGTACAGCGAGGACGCCCTCGATCGACTCCAGGATGTCATCGATGCGGCTCGAGCGAACAAGTTGCAGGTCATCGTCTGCTTCTTTGCCGATGACCGCCTCTCCGAGCTCATGGATGTCCCGTGGGGCAAGAAGCGCAATCCGCACACGGATAGTTACCTGATCCAGCGCGAGGTCGCTCTCATTCAGAAGATCGTCAGTCGCTTCCGGACGGATTCATCGATCTTTGCCTGGGATCTTGCCAATGAAGCGTTCTGCACGGGATTCGGGAGCGCGGCTGAACTTGAGGACTGGGTCTCCGTCATGCGCGAGGCCGTGCGCGAGGTCGACACCGAGCGCCCGGTCATCGTCTCGGTCGACCCCGAGACGCTCTATCGACACACCGGCGTTGATCCGCGTGCTGCAATCGACACGTGTGAGTTTGCGGTCAGCCACAGTACCGCGCCGTATCGCGCATATGCCGCGGAGGGTCCGATATCCTTTGGTCCCTCTACGTATCTCGATTCGTTCCTGCTGCGCTCAGCCGCACGGGACCTGCCGGTCCTAGCGGATGACATGGGCGTGTTCGCACTTGAGTACTCCGCTGCCGAGGAGGCCGCTCACGTTCGCACCAGCCTGTACTCAGCGTTCATCAATCGCGCTGCGGGTGCGATGCTTCGCCGCTTCCGCGATCTCGACACTGAGCGCCGTGAGCCGTACTTCCGCGATCCGTTCGAGGTCCTTGTAGGCATCAATGATGTCAACGGTGAGCCAAAGCCGGCATTCGACGAGGTTGTGGCGTTTGCTCGAGTCGCTGCCCGGATCGACCTGCGCCGCTACTCGCTTATCCAAGAGCGAACCGCCGTGATGATTCCTTCCGAACGTTATCTGCCGTTGCCCAACCTCGCCGGTCTCTACGACCCGCGCGCGTGCTTGCAGGCGTATATCGGCGCCAAGCAGGCGCATGTGCCTGTGACTATTGCCCGCGAGACCGACGACTTTGGTGCCTACTCGGTACTCATCGTCCCCTCCGCGTTCCGACTTGCCGAGGAGACCTGGGAGCGGCTTGCGGAGTTCGTTCAGGGCGGTGGCTCGATCGTGCTGTCGTACGGCGGCGGAGATGCGCATCATGCTGTGCGCGACCTGTTCGGGGTAGAGTTCCTTGGCGACGGCGGCGGACGCGAGAGCGTGACGTGTCGCGTTGCCCAGGCCGACGTGCTCGGATCGCTTCGATCATTCGACGCAACGATGGAGACTCCGAACTACGCGTTGCTCGGACACGGTGGAGCCACCGTAGTTGCGACAGACGCCAAAGGCAGCCCGCTTCTCACGGTGAATCAACTTGGCCAGGGCCGTGCGATCTTCGTAGCATTCCCAATCGAGCGAGCACTCGCGCAAGGTGACCCGTGGGCTGCGCCTGTGGCTGTGACCGACATGCTTCGTGCGGTGTACGGCGCAGCTGCGAGTGCAGCCGGCTGTGGTGCCCCTGTTACCTGCGACGTACCCGAGGTAGAGGTCGCGCTGTTCCAGGGCGAAGAAGATGATGTGCTCGTACTCCTGAATCATGCTTCCGCAAAGGTTACTGCGAACGTGTCCACCGATCGTCAGCTCGCCACGATCGCAGATGTTCGGGGAGGGTCTCCTGTGGTGGTGGGGGGAACGGAGTTCGGTGTTCCACTGGATCCCAACGGCACTGCCACCCTGAGATTGGCCTACGAGTAGGAATCTGCGTGCTGCTGCACGGTCGCCTACAGTCTGTGATGCTAGATTCTGCGATGGTAGACTCGCACCAGACGTGCAAGATGAGGGAGTGATGCATGAGCGAGCAAGAGTCGGAATCCCACGATTATCTTCTTGAGTCATGGCTCGAGTTCAATGACGTGATTGACGCGCACCCCGAGATTCGGGAGTTGCTCTTTGATGCCGTGACCGGTCTGCCAACCACGCCACTCCTGTTCCCGCGCATCCGCATGTTGCTTGAGGAGCGCGGCGAGGTCTCTCTTCTGTGCCTGAATGTCGTGCGCTACTCCAAGATAGAGGAGATTTACGGCTGGAAGGTCTTTGACGATGTCATGCGCGAGGTCGCGCGTTCGCTTGAAAACATTGCCGGTACCGTGTTGCGCGACTCAGACATCATCGCCGAGCTGATGATTTCAGGGAATTCCTTCGTTGTGGTCCTCTCTCCGCCCAGGAACTCGGTCAAGATCGATACCGATGCGCGGCAGATGATCGTGCAGAAGGTGCAGAGTTCGGTGAGAGAGCGCCTTGTGGATATCATGGAACCCGCTCTGTTCAAGAAGTTCGGCTGCTATGTTGGCGCCTCTACCATCCAGTTCGAAGAAAACGTGCGCCTTGAGCGCCTGGTTCATCATGGGCTCGAGGAGGCTCTCGCGGACTCCACCTCTCGTGAGGAACTCGATGCAGAGCAGCGTAAGACCGCCTTGCGAGAAATCATTGCCCAGGAGCAAGTTCGGACACTCGTGCATCCGATCTTTGATCTTCAGGACATGAGCGTCGTGGGATACGAGGCGTTGTCCCGTGGGCCCGTGGACAGTGAGTTCGAGCGACCCGACAAGCTCTTCAAGGTCGCCTATGACGCCGACCTTGTGCTCAAGCTCGAGCGGCTGTGTCGAAAGAAGGCCATAGAAGCAGCAGCTTCGATACCTGATGGCCGTCTGCTCTTCATCAACATCGAACCCGAAGCGGTCGCCGATCCCGAGTTGCGTGAGATCATGACCACGACGCTGCTCGCGCAATCCACGATCACGCCCGATCGCATTGTCCTGGAAATCACGGAGCGCTCGGCAATCGCCGACTTTGTGTCGTTTCGATCCACGCTCGAGTACGTGCGCGCGCTCGGCTTCAAGATCGCAGTCGATGATGCAGGTGCGGGATACGGCTCCCTGCAATGCCTGGCTGAGGTTCACCCTGAGTGGCTCAAGGTCGATCTGTCTCTCGTGAGGGATTGTGACACTGATGACGTTCGCGCATCGCTCATTGCGAGCTTGGTGACGTTCGCCGATCGAATGGGTGTGAACTTGATCGCGGAGGGCATCGAAACGACAGAGGAGTTGGCCACGTTGCGCGAGATAGGTGTGCGCTACGCTCAGGGCTTCCTGTTCACCGTTCCGGTTGAACCATTCCCTGCTGATAGCGACTTTGAGGGTCTCAAGGACCTTTAGGGCACTGCGCGAACAGGGTTCCTCGGCAGACATCGTTCGGACTTTCACTTATTGCTTGTATAAGCGATACTGAGGTCACGGGCATCCGCGGAGGGCGGAGCCACGATCACGGGACTCGCGGATGGAACCGGTACGCCTTACTCAGATGTCATCCAAAGCCGGTTGAGCAGCCAAATGGGGTCCGGCGGACCTCAAGGCAGTGCTCAGCGAACTCTCACCGATCGAGTCGGACCGGCTTGTGGTGGGTTTTGAGACCTCGGACGATGCGGCGGTCTACCTCATGGGGGACCAGGCGCTGCTCCTGACGGTCGATTTCTTCACGCCCATGGTCGATGACCCGTATGACTTCGGACGCATCACCGCGGCGAATTCACTCTCAGATGTATACGCGATGGGTGGCCGACCGCTCACCGCTATGAACCTGCTCGCATTTCCGTGCACGATGGACGCCGACATGGTCGCGGCTGTCTTGCGCGGCGGGGCTGATGTATGTGCGCAGGCCGGATGCGTGGTCGTTGGCGGTCACACGATCGACGACAACGAGCCCAAATACGGCCTGTCGGTCATGGGGGTTGCCGACCCCGAGCAGGTTGTGCGCAATGTGGGCGCACGCGTGGGTGATGCACTCGTGATGACCAAGCGCCTGGGCGTTGGAGTGCTGAATACGGCGCTCAAGCGCGGTCTTGAGACCGAGGAGACGCTGCGCGAAGTAATCGAGTCGATGGCGCACCTCAACAAAGCAGCCTCAGAGGCGATGCTTGAGATCGGCGTCCACGCCGCCACGGATATCACGGGATTCGGACTGGTTGGACATCTGCACGAGATGATGGCTGGCAGTGGTGTGGCGGCCACGATCGATCATGAAGATGTGCGTATTTGGGATGCCGCGCTTGATTACAGCGGTCAGGGAGTTCGTCCCGGGCGCACTGATGATGTGATCGTGGATCTTGAGCCGCATGTGAACTGGGAGTCCGTCAACGATGCATGGCGCGGCGTTCTCGCCGATCCTCAAACGAGCGGCGGCCTGCTGATGTCGGTCGATCCCGGTAAGGCGGACCGGTTGCTCGCGGCGCTCACCGAGCGCGGCGAGGGCGCAGCGGTGATCGGGCATGTCACAGACGGAGAACCCGGACGTATCACGGTCAGGTAGTGATTTCGCATCGGGATGAGTGTCAGGAGAGGCGGGGCAATGGGCAAGCGATTCTTTATCACCACCGACAGGCTCGGCCGAGACAATGAGGAGCTCGGACGCCTGCTCATGCGCAACATGATCTACTCGCTTGCGCGCAGCCCGGAGAAGCCTGCGGCACTCACGCTCGTCAATGAAGGTGTTCGCCTGGCATGTGAAGGCTCCGAGGTTCTCGATGACCTCCAATTGCTGACCGAGGCCGGCGTGCCGATCAAAGCATGCGGCACCTGTCTCGATTTCCTCGGCCTGACTGATTCGCTGCGTGTGGGCGACGTTGGAACGATGCCGCAGGCAGTTGAGGCGTTGCTGGGGAGCGATCAGATTGTGACGATCGCCTAGTGCGAGGCGTTGCGCACGCTCGGGTACAATAGCGCCCATGGACACACAAACACGCCTTCGAGCACTTCCCAAGGTCGATGAGGCCCTCAAGCACCCGCGGATCGCGGCAGCGCTCCGGGAATACCCGCGTCAGCTCGTGCTCGACGCCATCCGTGACGTCGTTGACGGGGCACGGGCGCGCATTCTTTCCAGCGAAGACTACGAGGTGGATACCGAGGAGCTCCTGGGCCTCGCGCTCACCCGCGTCGAGTTGAAGTCGCGCCGCTCCTTGCGGCGGGTCATCAACGCAACGGGCGTTATCGTGCACACGAACCTTGGCCGCTCTCTGCTCTCTGAGGCGGCGGCCGCAGCCGTAGCAGAGGTTGCGAGCGGCTATTCCACACTTGAATACGACGTCGAAAGCGGTGATCGTGGTTCGCGTCACGTGCACTGCGAGGAACTCATCTGCAAACTCACGGGGGCCGAGGCTGCGCTTGCTGTGAACAACAATGCGGCTGCCGTCATGCTCGGTATCTCGGCCCTGGCGCGGGGTGGCGAGGCGATTGTGAGTCGTGGCCAGCTTGTCGAGATCGGCGGATCGTTCCGCATTCCCGACATCATGGCGGAGTCCGGCTCCAAAATGGTCGAGGTCGGTACCACCAACAAGACGCACCTCAAAGACTACGAGAACGCGCTCACAGCTGACACCAAGCTGCTGCTCAAGGTGCACTCGAGCAACTTCCGCGTTGTGGGCTTCACCGAGGAAGTGAACCTCGCCGACCTGGTCGACCTCGGCGCGCGTCACGGGGTTCCGGTCTTTGAGGACCAGGGGTCTGGCGTGCTTGTTGATCTCCGAAAGTGGGGCCTGCCCTACGAGCCGACCGTGAGCGAATCACTCGCGGCGGGCGCATCGCTCGTGTCGTGCTCGGGAGACAAACTCCTGGGCGGTCCGCAGGCAGGTATCCTCGTTGGCCGGGCCGATGTCATCCGCAAGCTCAAACAGCACCCGATGGCCCGGGCTCTCCGCCTCGACAAGATGACGCTGGCTGCGCTTGAAGTCACCCTGCGGGCATACTTGGATCCCGAGCGGGTCGTGCGCGAGATTCCCACACTGAGGATGCTCACCATGCCTGCCGAGGAGGTCCGTGCCCGTGCCGAGGCCCTCGCATCCAAAGTTCGCGATGCGTGTAACGAGGCCTATGAGGTCGCGGTGGTCGACGATGTCGCGCGTGCGGGCGGTGGCGCCCTTCCCATGGCCGATATCCCGACCGTAGTCGTGCGTGTCACCCCGCGTAACGGCAGCGAAGAAGACCTCCAGCGCAAACTTCGCCTCGGCGACCCGTGCATCGTCGTGCGCATCAATGAGGGGGCCGTGTGCATCGACCCCCGCACGCTCCAGGATGGCGAAGACGATATCGTTGCCTCGGCTGTAGCGAGCATGTGCCGCGAGAGGGGCTAGCGCCCTATGCCGTCGCTCGTACTAGGGACCGCCGGACACATCGACCACGGCAAGTCTGCGCTCGTTGCAGCTCTCACCGGCACTGATCCTGATCGCCTCGCCGAGGAAAAGGCACGCGGCATCACTATCGAACTCGGGTTCGCTGAACTCGAGCTGCCGAGCGGGCGCACTATGGGCGTTGTCGACGTTCCCGGCCACGAACGATTCGTGCGCCAGATGGTGGCCGGCGCGACCGGCATCGATGTGGTCATGCTCGTGATCGCGGCGGACGACGGCATCATGCCCCAGACACGCGAGCACCTCGCGATCATCGACCTGCTCGGTATCGATAAAGGCCTCGTGGCGCTCTCGAAATCCGATCTCGCCGATCCCGAATGGCTCGAACTCGTTGCCGAGGAGATCTCGTCGCTATTGGAAGGCACCGGGCTGGCGGGCGCACCCATCATCCCCGTGTCAGCCAAGACGGGCGCGGGTCTCGATGAGCTCCGGGCTGTGCTCGACACCGTCGCGGGGGAGGCACCGAGTCGTCAGGCCGAGCTGCCCATGAGGCTCCCCGTTGACCGGGTGTTCACCATCTCCGGCGCAGGTACGGTGGTGACCGGCACTATGTGGTCCGGCTCGGCACGTCGCGATGACATGGTTGAGCTCTACCCGTCGCTTCGCGAGGGTCGCATCCGCAGCGTGCAGGTACACGGCGAGCAGGTCGACAAAGCTCAGGCAGGCCAGCGCGTGGCACTCAACATCGCGGGACTCGATACTGATGAGGTCTCACGTGGCGACATCGTTGCCGCGCCGGCAACGCTCACGGTCACCGATCGCTTCGATACCCGATTCACCTACCTGGGCTTCCCCGGCCAGGACAAGCCCTTCGAGAGCGGAGTCAGGGTGCATGTGCATCACGGCACACGGGAGGTGCTCGGTCGTGTGCTTCTCATGGGGGCTAACGAGCTCGCCCCCGGGGAGTCCGCGTACGCGCAGATCAGGCTCGAAGAGCCGCTTGCGCCGCGCTACGACGACCGGTTCATCGTGCGCTCCTATTCGCCGATGTTCACGATCGGCGGTGGCGTGGTTCTCGATGTCTTGCCGCCCCGTCGCACCACGCTGAAAGATCACGAGCACTCCTTTCTGACAGCGCTCGATGCTCATGACCTCGCCGCGGCAGCAGTCGAAATGCTCGCCTCGCGAGGGATACCCATGAGCTCGGCCGACGTGGCAGCTGCCATCGGCGTTCCACGTTCGCAGGTCGCCGACGATCTCAACCGTGCCGATCTCGAGCGCCTCAAACTGGGCAAAGAGACGTTGTTTGTCACCCGGGAAGCGCTCGAAGCGCTCTTGGATTCAATCGAGGCGGCCTTGCTCTCCTTTCACGAGCGCAATCCCCGGATCACCGGCATTGCAGCAGCCGCGCTTCGCGATCAGGTGGACAAACGACTGCCCGCAAAGGTCTTTGACTCTCTCGTGGAACGTGCCGCGCAGTCAGGCCGCGCCGCGACAGAGGGCGGAAGCGTCCGTCACCCCAAGGCCGCGGTCTCTGCACTTGCCGAGGAGACCCGAGCGCGCGAGGAGCTCCTCGGCGCTCTGGGGGCGCAGGGGCTTGCGCCTGAGTCTGTCGGCGCTCTGGCGCAGGGCGCGGGCATTGAGAAGGCGCTCGCGGTCAAGGTACTCAACAAGCTCGTGAGTGAGGGTGCCGTGGTGCGCATCGGAGGCGATACGCACTTTCTGCAGAGTGCGATCGATTCGGGCGCAGCAGCGATCAGATCGCACCTCGAGTCGGCCGGAACGGCAACTGCAGCCGACCTCCGTGATGTCCTCGGCGTGAGTCGCAAGTACGCGATTCCGCTGCTGGAATACTTTGATGCCCAGGGCCTTACTCGTCGCGAGGGAGAGTTGCGGGTGCTGCGCGACTAGCCGCTGTCGTCCGTCCGGCAGCGTTGTTTGACACTTCCTTCCTTCACGCACAGAATCCCCCATGGAGGCGGATGGGTCCTGGTGGTCTCCGCGGTCTTCAAAACCGTAGTGGGGCGTGAAGAGCGTCCCGGGTGTGTTCGATTCGCACGCGTCTCCGCCACCATCACAAACACAATGATGCTCGCTCACCCTAGCGGTGAAGCGAGCATCATTGTTGTTTCAGGGGGAGTATTGGACCACGGAGAGAGCCAGTCAGTGTGGCCTAGTCGTCATCGTCGGGGGCGCCTCCCGAGTGGCACGTGGTGCAGCTGTAGTTCGAGTAGCCGCTCGGGTGACACTTGGCGCAGGCAAAGCTGCGATAGGAATGCTCGCCGCCAGGGACCCGTGGGTGACTGAACGTTGCGCTACCCCACGATCTTGAGGCGGAGTGGCACGAAGAGCAGGTGGTCCCGTAATGGTTAGAGGGGGCACTGTGGCACGACGAACACGCTGTCGACGTCGGATGGTTGAATCGCCAGCTGCTCCCGACCGAATGACATGTCGTGCACGTGGCGGAACTGTGACCCGAGGGTCGCGTATGGCATGTCGTACAGGTCGATCCGGCGCTCGGGTGCTTGAATGCCCATGTGGTGCCAACCGAATGACAGGTCGTACAGGTGGCGGAGCTGTGGCCCGATGGCTTGGCGTGACAACTCTTACAGTTCGAACTCGCTGCGGGATGATTGAACTTCCACGTGCTGCCAACACGGTGACAGGTGGTACACGCCGCGGTGTTGTGACCCGAGGGTCGCGTATGGCATGTCGTACAGGTCGATCCGGCGCTCGGGTGCTTGAATGCCCATGTGGTGCCAACCGAATGACATGTCGTACAGGTGGCGGAGCTGTGGCCCGATGGCTTGGCGTGACAACTCGTACAGTTCGAACTCGCTGCGGGATGATTGAACTTCCACGTGCCGCCAACAGAGTGACAGGTGGTACACGCCGCGGTGCTGTGACCCGAGGGTCGCGTGTGGCACGACGTGCAGCCGGTGTTGCCTCCGGGGTGCGTGAACTTCCATGATGCCGCCGACTTGTGGCATGTCGTGCATGAGGCAGTGTTATGTCGGGCGGGCCGGACGTGACAGCTCTGGCACGCGCTCGACTGGGCGTGATTGAACGCCCAGGTCGTGCCGGTCTCGTGACAGCCCGAGCAGGTGCCGCTCTTGTGATCGGTGGGGCGCGCATGACATGACTCGCAGCTCGAGGTAGATGCGGGGTGCACAAACGCCCAGGACTGACCTGCTTCGGTGTGGCACGTCACACACGGCTCATCGGGGGCAGTCGCCGGGTGGTCTTCGGAGCGCACGTGGCACGACACGCATTCTTTGTCTGCGGGGTGGGTGAAGGCCCAATCAACGCCGCGGGCAACATGGCACGTTTCACATGCGGTCTCAGTTGCAGCTTTGCCTGCTGTGTGTGGGTCAGGGAGTTCGTGACATGATGAGCAGCCGCCCTCGATCGGATGGGTAAAGAACCACTCCTCGGCAGGCGCGTGGCACGAAGTGCAGTCAGCGGGCAGCGCATCATGTTCGGGGGTGTGGCATGACTCGCATCCTGTGGCCGCCATATCGTGGCAGGACGCGCAGGGCGTGGGGATGTGTCCCGTGAGGTTGTCGATGCCCTGCCCGACTGTCGCCACTACGTCGGCAGCGCGAAGCGCGGCAGCTTCGGGATTGAAGATTCCCGCTTCTTGCAGAGCCTCGTTACTTACATCGTGGCCGACAGTCGCGTGGCACAGCGAACAGGCGCGGTCACCGGCGTGCTCTGCGTGCGTGCGGCCACCGATGGTGATATCAACGCTCTCGTGGCAGGTCACACACCGCTCATTAGGAACGACAGCGGCCTCCGGGAGGGGGAAGGTCGGATCATCGGTCACATGTTTCCAGAGCTCGCCGAGAGCAACGAACTTGTGAGTCACTCGGGGGGTGATACCCGCATCTACGTGGCACGCCACGCACGATACGTCGGCATGGGGGCCAACAGACCAGGAGTCGTAGTACGGATCCATCTCATGGCAGGTAGTGCAGAACGTGGGCTGATCAGACGCTTGCGCCGCTCCAATGAATCCGGCCAGCAAAACGACCGCGGCTACAACGATCCAAATCGTCGCAACAAGCGGTCGTCGTAGATACCACGATCGGAGGCGGGCCATCAGCTTGATCCTGCTCTCTGGGTCCGAGGGTCCCGGTAAGCCTTTCCTACAGCAATCATCGGTCTCGAGCCTAAGCGTGTTCTAAGTCACACATGAGGTGTTTCTTAGATAGCGGGTGGGGGAGACGGCTCGGTAGTTCTGTGCTTGCGCGTAGCGAGTCTCCCGCTAGAATCCTTCATGGAGGCGGATGAGTCCTGGTGGGCTCCGCGGTCTTCAAAACCGTAGTGGGGCGTGAAGAGCGTCCCGGGTGTGTTCGATTCGCACGCGCCTCCGCCACACGCCTTTTCTCACCAGGGCCTTGCCGGCTTCGCAGAGCGCAACGGGCTAGAGGGTGTCGTCAGGAGGTTCGATTGCGGGCAGTCGTACGGTGAACACGGCGCCTCCGTCGGCTGCATTGGCCGCGTCAACGGTACCGCTGTGCATCCACACGATCTGCCGCACGATGGCGAGCCCCAGTCCGCTGCCGTGCGCTCCGGTGGAGCGAACGCCCCGCGCGCGGTAGAAGCGATCAAATATGTTTGGCAAGTCCTTTTCCGGAATTCCCGGACCTGTGTCGTGAATGCGAATAACGACTCCACCATCGCCCCCGCTGCACTCCAGATCGATGCGCTGGCCTTCGGTCGTGTGTTCGATGGCATTGCGCAACAGGTTGCCGATCGCTTGCTCCAACAGGTCTGCGTCGCCCAGTGCCCAGGGGTCTGTCGCGCACGACAGGGACCATTCGCGCTCCCCGAGATTGTGCGCACGCGCCGCAGCATCCTGAAGCACGAGCCCGATGTCGAGGGGTTGGAAGGGACGCCGCAACGAACTGGAACCACGTGCGAGAGACAACATATCTTCTAAGAGACGTTGCATGCGGTTGACCTCGTCGTCGATCACGCGCATAGCTTCTTCTTGCTCGCCATCGCTTGCCCACGAGGCGCGAGCGATATCGAGATTCCCGCGAATGATGGCAACGGGCGTTCTAAGCTCATGGCTCGCATCGCCAACGAACCTTCGTTGTTCGCCAAAGGCGATCTCGATACGGTCGAGCATTGCGTCGAGCGACTGAGCAAGCGCCGTGATCTCGTCGTCGGGACCCACATGGTCTACCCGCTCCCCAAGGCTTGTCTGGGTCACATGAGAGGCGATGCGGGCAATGTCGCGTAGGGGAGAGAGCGTCTTGCGCGCGACCCGGAGTGAGAAGAGCGCACCCACGAGCACAACCGAAGTACTCGCGATTGCAAGTGATATGAGCAACTGCCGAGCAACCGTGTCCAGTTCTGAGGTCGATGCCGCTGCCTGGAACACCGCAACCGTAGTGCCGGATTCATTGACGACCAGAGTTGTTGCGGCGCGGTACCGGACCCCTTCGAAGCTCAGCTCCGTGAACCCCGGCGTTGCTGTGTCTGTCGCCAGAAGGCTGGCGTTGCCGGCTGCCTTCTCCAATTCGATGCTGCTGTTCGAGAGCACTCGCCCATCTGCGAATTGCACAAGCAGCACAGGTGAAAGTCCGGTTTGCTGCTCCACGCGGGCTTCCAGATACGAACGTGAGGCGTCTTCGAGCGTTCGATCTTCGGCGGCGCCTCGAGGAGCCACAGTCGCAGTGTAGGCTTCGACCTCTCGAACGAGTGCAGCATCCAGATCGTCTGCAACGCGATTAGTGACTCCCGTGTATGCAACGGCCGAGACTGCGCTGACACCAACCGCGAGCACCATGACCACAGCCAGGGCAACGCGGGTAGAGGCGGTGAGCCGTCTACGAGCGGACACGGTAGCCGGCTCCTCGGACCGTCTCAACGAATGAGTCCGTATACCCTTCGTCGAGCTTACGTCTCAGATAGCCGATGTAGACGTCCACCACATTCGAGCCGGTATCAAAGTCAAAGCCCCATACGGCGTCGAGCAGTTGCTGCCGTGATAGCACGTGATTCGGGTGACGCAGCAGGTATTCGAGCAGTGCGTATTCACGGGAGGGTAGGTCGATGGTCACGTCTCCTCGCCGAGCGATGCGTGAGAGCGTGTCGAGAGAGACGTCTCCAACCGACAAGACTCGGGAGGATTGTTGCTCGTGTCGGGCATTGGCCCGTATTCGGGCTGCGAGTTCGGCAAAGGCGAAGGGCTTTACGAGATAGTCGTCTGCGCCCTGGTCGAGGAGTTCGACCTTGTCATCGGTCTCGCCCAATGCGCTCAAGACGATGACAGGCGTATTCTCAGCGCTCTTGCGGATCTCCTCGAGCACCATTCGACCGTCGCCGTCAGGCAGCATGCGGTCGAGCAGGACGATGTCGAACTCGAACGCAGCGGACAGCGCAACACCATCAGCGACCGTCGCAGCCCGTTCCACGGTGTGACCCTCGGCGTTGAGCCCCTTGATGATGAAGGAGGCAACGCGATCTTCGTCTTCTACCAGCAAGATTCTCATGCTGGGATGATTCCCCATGTCGCCGGATTCACGCACACACCGACAAGGAACATCGAAGGGTTGCGCGCATTCTAGTGACTTTCTTGGTCAAGAGAATCATCATCCGTGCTCTCGGAAGGACGTGCCAGTCCATGGGTTTCAGTTTCCGCATCGCGCGAGTGCGACTCCTCATCGTCTGAGTGATCATCATCCCGGATCTTGGGCGCGATCACTTCACGGTCCTCGTCGTCCTCTTTGTCCTCATCACCATCGCTTTTTGGCTCCTGGACGCTTGGCGTGGTGGGAGTTGGCTTCACGGTGTTCGTCCTGGGAGGCGCGGGCGTCTGTGCCGGCGGCTCGGGGGTTGCGGTTGCGGTTGTTTCGGCTGACGGCTCTGCGGTTGGCTCGGTAGCGCTCGCGGGTGCCACGAGGTTAGGCTCAAGCGCGAGCGCGGTTTCGACCAGAGGCACTTTCAGGGTCGACCCTTGGTGACCGAGTGAGCCAAAGGCGGCAATCGACATGACCGCCATGAAGAACAGGGCAGCCATGATCGTCATCGTGATAGTCGGAAATGGGATGCGTGTCTTCATTGCGCATCAGTCATCGTCATCATCTGGGCCTTCCGCGCCGTGGCACGTCGTGCAACTGTAACTAGAGTACCCACTTGGGTGGCAGGACGTGCACGAGAAACTCCGATATGAGTGCTCGCCGCCCGGAACGCCGGGATGGCGAAATGACGCACTGCTCCACGAACGTGCCGAGGAGTGGCATGACGAACACGACGAGCCGTAGTGACTTGACGGAGCTTTGTGGCACGACGCACAGGCCGAAGAGCCCGGGTGCTTGAACGCCCAACTTCTCCCTGTCGCATGACACGACGTGCACGAACCGCTTCTATGATCTGATGGGGTCGAGTGACATGACGTGCATGTGGAATCCGTTCCGGGGTGGGCAAACGCCCAGGACTCGCCGATCTGGGAATGGCAGGATTCGCACGTCTTGTCCGTTGCGATCGTGGTGTGTCCGTCAGGTACCGCATGGCATGATTCGCACGCACCCTCGCTCGGGTGGGTAAACAGCCACTCGGCTGCCGCCGCATGACATACGCTACACGTTTCCGTCTTCTGCTCGTGGGTTGGTGTGTGACAGTTCTCGCAGCCCACTGTCTGCATGTCGTGACATGACGAGCAGCGCGTGGTCACGTGTCCTTCGATGTTATCCGCACCCTGGCCCACGGAGGCCACTACCAGACGTGCTCGTGCCTCGGCTGCGGCGGGGTTGAAAATGTCTGCCTCGATCAGTGATGCGTTGCTCACATCATGGCCGACTGTCGCGTGGCACTGTGCACACGACTTGTCGCCCGCGTGTTCTGCATGTGTGCGACCGCTGATATCGATATCCACGCTCTCGTGGCATGCCATGCAGCGCTCGTCCGGCACAGGAGGGGGTTCGGGAAGTGGGAACGTGGGATCCTCGGTGACATGCTTCCACACTTCACCGAGCGCCACGACCTTGTGTGAGACCCGATCTGTGAGGCCTGCGTCGACATGGCAGGCAACACACGAAATATCCGCATGTGCGCCCTCGGACCATGCGTCATAGTACGGGGTCATTTCGTGACACGAGGCGCAGAACGTCGGCTGATCAGACGCTTGCGCCGCGCCCAGGACCCCAAGGAGAAGCACCATGGCAGCGACCGTTGTCCAGAGCACTGCGACAACGGGGCGTCTGAGATACCACGAGCGGATACGTGTCATCGAGTCGATGTCCGGTCTGTGAGTCGGGCAGGAGACATATACGTCCTACTCGTATCATCGGTGTCGCGCATGAGCAGTATCTAAGATGCAGGTGAGCGATTTCTTAGAAATGGATTCGGTTGCGCCCATGCCGTGACCCGCTAGAATCCTTATGGGAGGCAGATGCGCGTGCGCCTCCGGACCAATGAACGCATACGTGGGGCGCACCACCGCGCTCTCCGAATCGGCACGACTCCCCGGGAGGGACACATGAGGCTCGCTCGCATTATCACCATCACCCTGCTCGCAACTATGGCAATCGGCCTGGCAGGGTGTACATCCGGCCCCGAGAAGACGTGGGATTCATTCCTTGGTGCAGTCGAGGACAACCGTGCAGATGATGCGCTGGCCTACATCGATTTCACCCGGATGGCAGAGATCTATTCCGCCGAGGATGAAGAAATCGCAGCGAGCGCCGAGTACGTTGGCGGAGCCGAAGGGCTCGGCAAGCTCGTAGAGGAGGAGCTGCGTAGCGCGATCTCCGGCGGATCATTCAGCTTTGATACCTCCGGAGCATCTGTTCGCGAGGCTGCGGTTGTGGATACAACCGTCGATGGCGATACAGCGATTATCACGCTCGACTTCTCTGGCGAGGAAGGGCGAGTGCGCCTTGAACTCATTGACAACGAGTGGATGATCGTCGCATTCGAGTAGCACAAGTGCTACCGTTCATCATTCAAACGTAACCTTCTATCGCCACCATCCCGAAGCATCAAGGTAGAGAGCGAGATTCGATGCCCGGGAGGCGATTACGGTGTGTTGTGATCTCATGCACGTCAACGGGATGCGGGCTGACTGCGCCAAGAACAGCTGCGTGTACTGGGCTCGATTGGGCCAAGATGCCGATCAACAGATGCAGTGTGCACTGGACTATTTTGGGCTTGTGGGTCCGGCGTCCGACAAACTGTCGCGCTGGCTTCTGGAGTTCAAGCTCAAGAATCGCACGGAATTGAGCATCGCAGATTATGCAGGTCTCATCGATCCGTAGGCGGCCAACGCTCTCACGCGTGCCTCAGCGTGATCGATCATCGGTTCGGGATAGTCACCCGGTGCGTCGATTTCCGGCACCCACCGGCGCACGTACTCCCCGGCGGCATCGAATCGCTGAGCCTGAATGCTTGGGTTGAAGATGCGAAAATAGGGAGCGGCATCCGCTCCTGAACCGGCGACCCACTGCCAGTTGAAGGCGTTTTGCGCCTCATCGTAGTCAACCAGGCTATCCCGAAAGAACCGCTCGCCGTGTTGCCACGGCACGAGCAGATCCTTGGTCAGGAACGACGACACGACCAACCTGACCCGATTATGCATCCATCCCGTCTCGGCGAGTTGACGCATTCCGGCGTCCACGAGCGGGTATCCTGTCAGGCCTTGCTTCCAGCGCTCCAAAGCTGCCCTGTCTTCACGCCATGGCATTGCCGCGAATTCTGAGCGCAATGGTCGGCTCGCGAGGTCGGGAAATGAGTGCAGCACGTCTGCTGCAAAGTCGCGCCAGGCGAGCTGACGCACGAACGGGAGGGTTATCTCCTCGGCGATCCGTGAGGCGTGCACCGCCCACAGCACTTGTGCAGGAGTGATCTCACCCGCCGCGAGATGCGGGGAGAGCTCCGACGTTCCCGCGACGGCCGGAAGCTCCCGCATCTCGGCGTAACTCTCAAGGTTACCTGCGGCAAACATCGCGAGCTTCTCGAGTGCGCCGACTTCGCCCGGGGTCCAGCGTTCATGTACGGACGTGACGGCGGCGGGCACAGGAGGTGCCGTCGGCATCTCAGGCGGCAGAGGAATCGAGGGCGGAGCGGGCAGTGGGCGCCGAAGGAGTGCGGATCGTTGCCATGCCCGGAAGTAGGGGGTGAACACCCGGTATGTGGTGCCCGATGTTGTGGCGAGTGTCTTGGGAGGAACGAGGTAGGCGGATTCGCTCATGTGGAGTGCCACCCCGGCGGCGGAGAGGGCATCGCCCACTGCAGACTCCCAGGCATGCGATGTCGGATCCCACACGCGGTTGGCGAACACCGCCTGAGCCCCCGTACGTCGAGCGAGATCCACCAGCGCCTCAGGTGCCGGATCGCTGAGCGTCAGGAGACGAGCGCCGCGCCTCTCAAGCTGGGCGTTGAGTGCGACAAGCGAGTGCGCACGCCATGCACGCGCACGGGCGCCGGGCCCGTATGCGGGTGGCTCGACCGCGACCGGGATCACGGTCGCGTGGCGCTCGAGCGCGTGTACGAGCGCCGGGTTGTCGGCGAGTCGTAGATCGCGGCGAAACCAGACGAGCGCAGTGTCGGACATGCATACCTCCTTCGCTCCAATGATTCCCGAATGCGGAGACTGCGCACCTTCGATGTGGTTCCCGCCCGCCCCGGGACAGCGCGGTACGGGTATAACTTCCGTAGCCCACCCATTTGTGACCTGCGTCAAACTCGAGGAGAGACTGTGGCTGAACTCATCACTCGTCGCGTGCCGATCGGTATCAGTGCCTGCGTCTACAACTGCCCGGTTCGCTACAACGGCAAGTCATTCGACGCGCTCGGCAGCATGGGCCGCGAAAGGAGCGACTTCACCTTCACCCCTGTGTGTCCCGAGTGTATGGCCGGCCTTGGTGTTCCTCGCAATCCAATCCACTTGACGGGCATCGGCCAGGAAGTGCTCGCCGGCGATGCACGGGTCAAGGATCGCAGGGGTCGTGTCGTGACAGAGGAGATCATTGCCGGCAGTCAGGTCTGCATCGAGACGCTCGAGCGGGCCGGGGTGCGCGCAATGATCGTGAAAGAAGCGAGCCCCACCTGCGGCGTGTACAAGGCACGCGTGGGCAAGAAGCGCCAGGAAACGAGCGAGGGCAGCGGAGTGTTCGGCGCGATGCTGCTCGATACCGGCTGGTTCCTCATCCCCGACAAGGCGCTCGCAAATCCGCTGCTGTGGTGGGATTGGCGACGCCGCCTCCACGCCTGGCTCTGGCTCGGGGATCGAGACATCACGCGCGCATCGGATCTCTACAGCGCGTGGCATGTCATCAAGTTCATCGTGCAGGAGACCAACCGCCCATTCGCCGACCAGATGGGCCGGAAACTCGCCGCACTGCCCAAGCACCCGTCTTCCGAGGCGCTCGAAGCGCTGCGCGCAGACATGCTCGATGCGCTCCACACGCCATCGACCCGCTCACGGATCGCGGGTTGGATGCTAAAGACCTACAAGCATCACAAGAAGCGCGGTACGCTCGACGGGGTCGACCTGCACGATCTCAAGGTCGATTCGCCGGAGTTCCGCGTGAATGTCATGTCACTTGCCGAGGAACTCACAAAACTCGAGCGCGTCAGTTTCGAAAACGACCTGCTGTTCGGATCGAGCCCGGTCATCTACCGTGAAGGCAGACGCGTGAAGGTACGCGACGAACAGCGCGACTCACAGGAGTGAGGGACACAACATGGATGCATTAGATTGTCTCATGAGCCGACGTTCCATTCGCCGCTACACGGGCGAGCCGGTCGCGCAGGAGCACATCGACGCGATTCTTGCGGCCGCCATGGCCGCACCCAGCGCGGGCAACCAGCAGCCCTGGCGTTTCGTAGTGCTCACCGATCGCGAGGCGCTCAACGATGCCGCGACCACCACGCCGTATGGAAAGATGCTGCACGAGGCCGCATTCGCGATCGTTGTCCTGGGCGACACGACCGACCTCAAGCATCCCGCGATGTGGGAGCAGGATTGCGGCGCGGCCACTCAGAATGCTCTCCTCGCCGCGCACGCTCTCGGCCTTGGCGGGGTCTGGCTCGGCTTCTGGCCCAAACTCGAGCGCGTCGATCCGCTCAAGAAGGTGCTTGGCACGCCTGAGGGCATCGAGCCGTTCGCGGTTCTGGCCTTTGGCCATCCTGCCGAGGAAAAGCCGCGCTCGGATCGCTACACAGCCGAGTTCGTTCACCACGAGCGCTGGTAGCCAGCCTTGCCCGCTCCGTCTCTCCTCTCTGCACAGAACCTTAGATACACCCCTCCGGGTGCCACGGCGCCCGTGCTTGACGGCATCTCGGTCAGTGTCGCCACAGGCGATCTGATCGATGTCACTGGCCCATCGGGGGCGGGGAAGACCACCCTGCTGCGCGCATTTGCGCGTCTGTTGCCTAATGCGAGCTGCGCGCTCGCCCTCGACGACGTTCCGGCTGCAGATATCCCGCCGAGAGAGTGGCGCACGCGTGTTGCGCTCCTGCCGCAGGTCACCTCGCTTCAGCAGGGCACTATTCGGCAGAACCTCCTGCTTCCATGGACGCTTGCGATCCGCACCGCGGAATCACCGCCGGATGATGCGCAGCTCACGGCATCGCTCGAGGGAATCGGTCTTGGCGATCTCGCGCTCGATCGAGACACCGCGCGTCTTTCTGTGGGCCAGGCCGCGCGGATATCTCTCCTTCGCGTAGTCCTCACGCGCCCCGAGGTGCTTCTGCTCGATGAGCCCGATGCGAATCTTGATGATGACTCTGCTGCCCAGGTAGCGACCCTGACCCAACGATTCGTTGCGGACGGAGGCGCAGTAGTCCGCGTGCGCCATTTGAGGCGCGACGGAGCAGCCACCAGGCGCGTGCGCATCGAAAGCGGGTCGCTTGTGGAGGTGACCCCCACGTGACCGGATCACCCGGCACCGATGCGGGAGTCATTCTCATTGGCTGGCAGCAACTCCTGCTTGCAACAGGCTTTGTGGTGTTCGTGGGCGTGCTCAGCCTGCGGCTCTCGCTTGGGATCGAAAAGAGTCTCGCTATCGCCACACTGCGCACCTTTGTGCAGCTCACCGCACTCGGTCTCGTGCTGCGTTGGGTGTTCGGGGTCGACAGCCCGTGGCTCGTGCTCGGAATCCTCGCGCTCATGATGGCGGCGGCTGCGCACACCATCGTGCGACGCTCTCCCGATGCGCCACCCGGCATCTTTGCCAGCTCGCTCTTTACCATGCTCCTCACGGGTTTCACCGTGACGTTCGCCGTGACCGGCCTGATCGTGCAGGTCGAGCCGTGGTATCTGCCGCGGTACGTCATTCCTATCGCCGGCATGGTCCTTGGCAACTCCATGAACGGCGTGGCGCTCGCGCTCGAGCGCACGTTCGCCGACATGGATCAGCGCAGCGGCGAGATTCTCGCACTCACGGCGCTCGGTGCCAGCCCGTGGGAAGCCGCGGGTGACTCGATCCGTGTGGCGATCCGTGCCGGCCTCATCCCCACCATCAACTCGATGGCCGCTGCCGGTGTGGTCTTCATCCCCGGCATGATGACCGGCCAGATCCTTGCGGGAGCCGATCCTGTCGCTGCAACCGGCTACCAGATCGTTGTCATGCTCATGGTCTCTGCCGCCACGGCAATGGGCTCGGTGCTCGCCGTGTTGCTGTCGTATCGCAAGCGATTCAGCGCCGACGGAGTCTTTCTTGAGAAGGGCTACCGCCCGGATACTCGATAACGTGACCCATGGCACCTTGCTCTCGCGCGCCTCTGCCCGTACCATAACCTTCGTGCGCACGCCCGGCCTGGTGCCACCCCCCTTGCATCACGGGGCGGGGCTTGCACTACAAGGCCGTGGCCGAGGAGACATATGACGGGGTTCGAGCTCTATCTCAAGCGCAACTCAAAGAAATTCGACACGTACCTGGCGACCTTCTTCACCGACGGGACGCATGCGGACATGCGCCGCTACCTCTACGCTCCGGTCGCCGAGTTCACTCGCAATGCGGGCAAGCGTCATCGCCCGCTCATCTGTCTGCTGGCGTGCGAAGCGGTTGGCGGCGATCCCAAGATAGCGTGGCCTTCGGCGGCCGCGATCGAGCACTTCCACACCGCTGCACTCATTCACGATGACATCGAGGATTCCTCGCTTACCCGTCGCGACGAGCCGTGCATGCACATCACCGAGGGGGAGGGGCTTGCGATCAATGCGGGCGATCTGGCCCTGTCGCTCGTGTGCGGAACGGTTGTCGACGACCCCGGTCTCAACGATGCGACCAAGCTCCGTGTACTCGGCGAGCTCGTTGCCATGACCACCCGCACCATCGAAGGCCAGGCGCTCGATATTGGCTGGGCTCGCGATGGTCGTTTCGATCTGAGCGTCGAGGACTATCTGGTCATGGCCACGCATAAGACCGCGTTCTACTCCGGAGGAGTTCCTCTGGCAGTCGGCGCCATCGTTGGTGGCGGCACCGAGGAGCAGATCGACGCGCTGCGCACATTCGGCATGGCTGCGGGGCTCGCGTTCCAGATCCAGGACGATGTTCTGAATCTGGTCGGCACCAAAGAAGCGACCAAGAAAGACTTCCGTTCCGATATCACCGAGGGCAAGCGCACGCTTGTGAGCATTCACGCGCTCCGGCACGCAGCCGATCGTGATCGCCTCCACGACATCCTTGCGAGCAGAACAACGGAGGGTGCCGACCTTGATGAAGCGGTCGCTATCATGGAGTCCGCGGGATCGATCGAGTTCGCAAACGACTACGCACGCTCACTCGTGCTCGATGCCAAAGAGACGCTCGAGGCCGCCCTGCCGGGTGGCAGCGCTAAAAAGCTGCTGATCTCGATGGCTGACTTCTTTGTGAAGCGAAGTAGCTAAGGCGACTACGCTCCCAGGCTGAAGGCCGGGTCGGCGAACGCATGCCATTCGCTGTCGGGGTGCATCGCGCAGAATCGACTCCAGCAGTCACGCGCCTCCTGGTTCATGCCTGCGGCGAGGTACACGTGCGAGAGCCTGAAGAGCGCACGCTCGGCTTCGCGGGTTCCGGGGTGCTCTTGCACCACTCGCCAGTACGCCTCCGAGGCCAGGTCCGGTCGCTGTCGTCCTTCTGCGATCGAGGCGATCGTGGCCAGCGTCTTGGCGTCAACGGGTGCGGTGGCAGCGAGACCGCGCACTTCTTCCCAGGCAAGCAGCACTCGTTCCGGATTGCCGCTCTTGACCAGGAGCTCGACAGCCTTACGTAGGTCCGCAGTGCCCTTGTCCAGATCTCCGCCGTGGGCTCCAAGCAGCGCCTTCGCTTCTCCCAGCAAGGCTTCGGGATTCTCGGGTGCTCGCTCAACAAGTTGCCCGTACTTGCCGGCAGCAATGTCGTGCGCACCTGAGGCGGCCCATTCTGTCGCCTCGTCGGTGAGGTACTCGGTGTCCGCATCGTACTTTGCGCCAAGCATCAGTCCCGCGGCGGCACCAAAGACCAGCCCGCCGATATGCGCCCAGTTCGCCACTCCCGTCCACGTCCCGGTCGTGAGCCACATTCCACTCCAGAGTTCGCCCAGAAACCACAGGCCGATCGCTACGAGACCGGTGGGTCGCCAGACCCCCCATTTCGGATAGAACCAGATCATGAAGAAGTAGGCGATCCGGACCTTGTTCTTGTAGAACCTCACCATGAACAAACCCATGATCGCCGCAAGGGCGCCGGATGCTCCTATCGAGGGCACATTGGCATACTGCGGCGTGATGAGTACCCCGAACAGACCGTCGGTCAAGGCAGCAGCAAGGCCGCCTGCAAGGTAGAGCGCCAGGTAGCGCCAATGTCCCAGCGCATCTTCAACGAATGAGCCAAAGAGCCACAGGAAGAACATGTTGAACCCAAGGTGGAACGGATCAGCGTGGAGGAACGTGCTCGTGAACCAGGTGAAGACAGCGCGCGGGCCCCACATGAATCCCCACGCAGGCGCAATCTCTCTAAGCATGAGCCATGTGCCCATGAACACGATCGTATTCAGGGCGATCAGTGTTGTGGTCACCCAGGGAAAGCTCGTGGTCCTGCGCTCGATCCTGTATGGGAAAAAGAAGAACATAGGTCCTCCTTGGGTATCCTCACATAGAGCGCAATCGGCCAATTTCGCTATTCGGATGAATCTACACTAAAAGGGAGCATCTTCCATGACTATGCGAGCAGTGAATGTTTCTGACGGAATCAGCTGGGTGGGCGCGATCGACTGGGGCCTCCGCGACTTTCACGGCTACGACACTCCGCGCGGAACCACCTACAACGCCTACCTCGTGCAGGGAGCAGACAAGACCGCGCTCGTGGACACGGTGAAGCTCCCATTTGTAGACGAGCTGATCTCTCGCGTCTCAGACATCATGGACCCGGCTGCGGTTGACCTGATCGTTGTGAACCACGTTGAGCCGGACCACAATGGCGGATTGCGAAAGGTCATGGAAGCAATGCCAAACGCCCGCGTGGTCGCATCGCGTGCAGGCGTGGCGGGGGTTGCCGAGTACCACGACGGGCTCGAGATCGAAGCGGTCGGTGCCGATGACGTGATCGACCTTGGCGGCAAGACGCTGCGGTTCCTGCCCATGCCCATGGTGCACTGGCCCGACTCGATGTTTACCTATGTGGCAGAGTCAAAGACACTCCTGCCCAATGATGCGTTTGGCCAGCACATGGCAAGTGCCGAGCGTTTCGCAGATGAAGTCGGCTACCACTTGGCTCTGACCGAGCTCTCCATCTATTTCGCCAACATTCTCACGCCGATTGCCAAGCAGGTCGGTAAGGCCGTTGAGAAACTGGACGCCACAGGATGGGAACTCGATGTCGTTGCCCCGAGTCACGGAGTGATCTGGCGCGGCGACGGTATCGGCAAGGCCGTCGATGGCTATACGCGCATGGTGGCAGGGGAGACCCAGGACAAGATCGTTGTGGCCTTCTCGACCATGTGGGACTCGACCAAGACCCTCGCGACCGCCATTGCGGATGGAATCGCGTCTGAAGGTACCGAGACCGTCGTGTTCGACCTCGCGGAGAGCTCGATCGCCACCGTCACCCATGAGCTTCTCGACGCCCGTGCGTTGCTTCTCGGTAGCCCCACGCTGCACCACGGCATGCTCTATCGCGTGGCTGGCTATCTGCAATACCTGGCCGGGCTCAAGCCGGCAGGCAAGCTCGCTGGCACGTTTGGCAGCTACGGCTGGAGTTCCGGCGCATGCAAGCAGATGAACGGGCAGCTCGAATCGATCGGTTTCGAGCTTCCATTCGAGTCATTCACGCAGAAGTACCGGCCCACTACTCAGGATATCCAGGATGCTCGTGAGTGGGGTGTACAGTTCGCTCGAGCGGTGAAGGAGCGCTAACGTCACACCCGGATTGACTGCGCGCTCGTGAGTGCATACAGTATGTATGCACGCTGTGCATACATACTTCGGGGAGGCTCCGCAATGGCTCGCGTCACGCTTTCGCTTCCGGCGGACATGCTTGGTCAACTTGATGAAATCGCCTCAAACGAGGGGCTTACGCGGAGCGATGTCATTCGTGAGGCCTCGGCGGCCTACCTGACCCTGCGCGAGAGGGAGCATAGTGCGCGCGAGCGTGTAGTCGCTGTGCGCAGGGGCCTCAACTATCTCGACTCGATCGCTCAGATGCCCGCGAACGATTCGCGACCTACCCTCGATGTGCTCCGCGATCTACGCGGCACTGACCGCGATTCGGCCGCCTCCGCACGAAGCCCTCGCGAAGGAACCAAATGAATCCGGTTGTCCTGGACGCCTCGGTTGGCGTGAAGCTCTTTCGCAACGAAGAAGGCACGCATCATATGCGTGAGTTGCTCGCCCGGCATGGTGACGGAACCTGCACCATCTGCGTGCCTACGTTGTTTCTCTACGAATTCGCCGGATTAGCTCAGCGGGTGCTGGGTACGTCCGAGGCACGGGCGCTGTGCGACCTCATGACCACCTGGCAGTTCGAAGTCTATGAGCTGAGTTCCGCACTCGCTGATGAAGCGTGGAATCAAGCCGAAACGTTCGGCTGCTCCTACTATGATGCGGTGTCCCCGGCTCTCGCATACATGTTGGATGCGCCTCTGTACTCGGCTGATCGCCGGGCACACGCTGCGATCTCGTCGGCGATTCTACTTGGCTAGCCGCGCCATTCGATCAGCGCCTCCACTGCTGCGTCCACGTTCAGCGCCGGCGTAGGCGCGTCTGCTGATTCTTCACGAAGGCGCATGAACAGCGACGCAAGCACAGGCGGTCGGATGTTGCCCGCTGCCAGTACATCAGCTGCCGAGAATACCTCTGCCGGAGTTCCGGACAACGCGATCTGTCCACCCGGGGCCATGACATATGCGTAGTCCGCCATGTCCG
The DNA here is from genome assembly GCA_024637115.1 of Actinomycetes bacterium. Classification (GTDB taxonomy): domain Bacteria; phylum Actinomycetota; class Coriobacteriia; order Anaerosomatales; family JAGXFU01; genus JAGXFU01. Next base: position 75,223 of record JAGXFU010000013.1, on the reverse strand, counting down.
GGACGCTGTCGATGTCATGGGTGGCCATCACGATCGTGGTGCCATCCCCGGCCAGGAGCTTGAGCATCTCGCCCATGCGCTCTCGCGAGGCCGGGTCGAGGCCTTCGAACGGCTCGTCGAGGACCAGGAGCTCGGGCTTCATTGCGAGCGCGCCTGCCATGGCGACCTTGCGCTTCTCGCCGCCCGAGAGGTTGTGTGGCACGCGGTCGCGCAGTTTCTCGATATCCAGGAGCCCCAGCGCGCGATCGACACGGGCGGCGATGTCTGGCTCGGACAAGCCGTACTGCCGCGGTGAGAACGCGATGTCCTCGGCAACGGTGGGCGCGAGCAGTTGCTCGTCCACGTTTTGGAGTACGACTCCGATTCGCTGCCTGATCTCAGGCCATTCCTCGGCGGGATCGCGGCCAAAGACGCGTACAAGGCCTTCCTGCGCCTTCATCAGTCCAAGGATGTGGTAGAGCATCGTGGTCTTGCCGGCACCGTTCGGTCCGAGCACTGCTACGCGTTGACCTCGCTTGGCGATGAAATCGAGGCCGCATAGGTGCACCGCCGTGCCATCCTCGTAGGAGTGCTGTACACAACTCACGAGGACCACGTCGTCAGGTCCCGCTTCGTGCGCGTGGACGTGTTCGTCCGGGGCGGTTTCGTAGCTCATAGGGCTCTCCGTGAGGTGAGTGCGGCGGCAATGAGTGCCGCCAGGGGCAGGAGCAGAACGAGCCAGCTGTACGGGTTGAGTACCGCGGCCCCGAGTCGCCACACGATGCTCGTTGCGAGCGCGAGGAGTGCTGCCGCAAGCAGGAATGCATCCCGGGCGGGTGTGGCGCCGCGCGGCAGCGAGGTCTTAAGCCGATCCTGGTAGCCGCGCAATCGCATGATGTCGTAGTCGCGTTGCGAGAGGTCGAACGAGTAGAGGAGCAGGCCGCCGAGCGCCTGACTGGTTGCCCGGGCGCTACGTAGCGGATGCCCGCCGCGCAGCCCGGAACGGAGACGAATGGCGGTGAGCAGATTGGAGAACTTGTCGAGCAGCAGGAACGTGGAACGGTAGGTCATGAGCAGGGCATCGCCCACAATACCCGGCACGATGCGCTGGACGGGGGCAAACACCTGCGGGTAGGGAGTGGTGAGAATGAGCGTTACCGCAGCCAGACCCGCGACCGCTGCCTTCATCACGATAATCAAGCCGGTGAGCACGTTGGGCGCCGAGGCAAATGCGAACACGCCTGCGAACAGCGCAGGATAGGCCGCCAGAGAGTACGCAAGACCCGGCTTGAGACGCGCGGTGGTGGCCACGGACACGAGGAGAATCAAGAGCCCCGCCAGGACGAGGAGATTCCAGCTCACCACGGCGGCCGCAAGCACGAGCGCGAACGCCACGAGTTTGGTGATCGGCGAGGCCGTGTGGATCCAGGAACGACCAAGCGTGGCGGATTCATCGACTGCTCCGATGTGCATCACAAACCACCTGCCTCATCGCCGGGAATGCGGCGCTCCTTCTCGGCGAGTGCACCCGAGAAGATGAGCGTGGGGCGCACGCGTGTCACGTAGCGCACGATCGCGGCGGTAATGAGTGCCTCGAACAGCCACCCGAGGGGGCCAAGCGTGTAGACCACGGCGGCAAAGCGTTTGACGGAAAGCGAGTTACTCTCCGATGCAGCGCTCTGCGTGCTGTCGGCCGGCGCACTCGGAGCATCTGCCTCACCGCCGGAGAACAGGCCGACCGAGAACACACCTTCCGTGAAGGGATTGGTGAAGCTCAGGTCTGCCGGATCGAGAGCCCCGGTCTCGCGGGCAGTGGCTGCGCTGCCACCAAGCCAGACGATTCCCACCAACGCGGTGGTTGTGATGGCGAGGGTGATCACCGTGCTCATGCCGGCAGCGACTCCCGCGCGCTTTCGCGACAGCAGTGCAACGAACGTCCGGAAAAGCGTCCATCCGATGATCATCTCGGCAGCGACAATGAGCGTGTTGAGACCGATCACGGTCACACCGCCATGTCCAAGGAGCGCGAGTATCAACTCGACGATAAATGCCGCAACGATCGAGAGAACGGGTCCGAGCAGGATGCCCGCGACCACGGTGAGGTTCACGTGGTAGGCGATCGGGATGATCTCGCTCGACATCGCCACGAGCATGAGTGCCGCGGTCACGCCGAGAAGCGGTACCTTGCGGCGCATGTCATGGCGCTCTGCGAGCTTGCCGGCAGCTCCGACCAGCACGAGGGTCACGAGCCAGCCAAGGCCCCAGAGCCACAGCGGTAGTACCCCGTCCGGAATGTGGATATGCGACATCAGTGCGCCTCGTGGGTCCAGCCGGCGGCAAGGCATGAGCGGCAGACCCCGTAGAGTGTGACCTCATGATGTGTGATCACGAAGCGCTGGCGAGCCGCGGCTCGAATCACCGACTCATCCACGGGGCACGAGACGGCACTCACGTGGCCGCATCCTATGCACACGAGGTGATGATGGTGGCCGTCGGTATCGCACCGCGCATACAACACCGCGCCATCGCGCTCGCCAACGCGTGCAACGAAACCGCTCTCTTCGAGAGCCGTCAGTGCGCGGTATACGGTGGCCTGACCCGGGGTATCAGGATGGGCGGACAAGGTCTGAGCGAGCTCTTCGGCTGTGAACGCGCCGTCAAAGGATTCAACTGCGTGCACGATCCGCTCACGCTGCGGACTCATGCGATGTGCGCCATATGCGGCGCGCGCGTCCCGTGCCATGATGCCCCCTTCGTTAAGTGAGAACCGTTCTCACTTAAGGGTCTATACCCGTATCCGCCTATTGCTGCAAGTCGGGTGCTGTCAGAGGGGCGCCGGGTCGGGTAGCATAGAGGGACCGATATTGCGGAGGATCGCGTGAACATCTCGCAGTTGCGCACGTTTCTTATGGTGGTCGAGCACGGCTCATTCTCAGCCGCTGCGCGGACGATGCACGTATCCCAGCCCGCCATCACCATGCAGGTGCAGGCGCTTGAGACGGATCTCGGTGCTACGTTGCTCGATCGCCAGTACCGTCGGGTTGAAGCGACCGAGGCGGGCCAGGCGCTCATTCCCTTTGCCGAGCGGGTGCCCCACGACGTCGAAACGGCTCGCAACGAGATCGAGGCACTGTCAGACAAAGTCACCGGTCGTCTGCAGCTTGCTGCCAGCACCACGCCCGGGCAGTATGTCCTGCCTCGGCTCCTGGGTTCGTTCCTCGCGCTCAATCCGGAAGTTACCGTCTCGCTCTCGGTTGCCGACACGACCCAGGTGGTCGAGTCCGTGGAGTCCGGCGAGGCGAGCCTTGGCATGACCGGCGCAGAAGTCAAAGGCGCCAAAGCGCACTTCGAGGAGATGGGCAGCGACGATCTGGTCCTCATCGCACCACCCGACCACGCGCTTGTTGCCACACCCGATGTCGCGATCGCCCGTGTGGTCGAGGATCCCTTCATCATGCGCGAGCCGGGCTCAGGTACTCGCCTCGTCACCGAGGACATGCTGCGCAGCGCGGGAATCGATCCCGGCGATCTGAACGTGGTGATGGAGCTCGGAACGAGCGAGGCTATCGTGAGTGCAGTGGAGGGCGGGCTTGGTCTTGCTGTGGTGAGCACGTACGTTGCCGAGAAAGCAATCGAACTGGGAACGGTGGCGCGCGTTGACTGCGGGCACTTCCCGGTATCGCGTCCGTTCTTCGCAGTCATCTCTCGCGGCACGCCGACACGTGCCGCCGATGCGTTCGTCGAACACCTTCGGGAGCATCTGGCAGGCCCGGAAGATCAGCCACAGGGGTAGGGGGAACCATGGGGGAACTGCGACTAGGGATACTCACGTGTTCCGATGCGTGCGCAGAAGGCCGGGCCGAAGATGCCGCAGGCGGCTGGATCGTTGATGTGTGCGAGGAGCGAGGCTGGCTGGTCGTGGCGTATCACGTGTGTCCGAATGATTTCGAGAGCATCACCACATCGTTGATCGAGATGGTCGATGTGGACGATGTGGATGTTGCGCTCACGCTCGGTGGCACCGGACTTGGGTTCCGTGATACTACTCCCGAGGCAACCGATCGCATCTGCGAGCGAATGGTGCCCGGCCTTGCCGAGGAGATTCGCAGCGGTGCCATCGCAGCTCATCCACAGCTCATGTTCTCGCGCGCAGTCGCTGGTATTCGTGATCGCACGCTCATTGTGAACCTACCCGGGGGCGAGGAACCCACGGCCATGGCGTTCGGCGTGATTGCCGACCAGCTTGAGTACGCTTCGGGAATGATACGCAGCCGGGAGCCGTCCTGATATGACTCCGGAGGACCTTGAGCGGGCAGCAGGCGATTCGGCCGTTGGCGGGGTCAGCGCCTACTTTGATCATGCGGCAACTTCGTGGCCCAAGCCAACGGGGGTTGTCGATGCGGTCGTGCGTGCGCTCACGGTGGGCGGCGGCAGCCCCGGTCGCGCCGCGCATCGGCTCGGACTCGAGGCTTCTCGCGAGATCTATGCTGCCCGCACCGCGTGCGCCGCATTTCTGGGCGCCAGACGCTCCAAAGACATCATCTTCACGCGCGGCTGCACCGAATCATGCAATCTCATGCTCAAGGGACTCCTGCGTGCGGGGGATCGTGTGGTTGTGAGTTCGATGGAGCACAACTCCGTGGCGCGTCCGCTCGCTGTCCTTGCGCGGCTCGGCGTCGAGGTGGTGCGCGTGGCAGCACACGAGAATGGCACGATGGATCCTGCGAGCATTGAAGCGGCGCTGTCCGCACCTACACGCGCTGTCGTGTGTCAGCATGTCTCGAATGTGACGGGTACGATTCAGCCCATCGCCGAGATCACCCGGATCGCCCACAACGCCGGAGCGGTTGTACTTGTCGACGGGGCGCAGGCAGCCGGTCATCTTGATGTGGATCTCTCACAGCTTGGTGTGGATGCCTATGCGGTCTCCGGCCACAAAGGAATGCTCGGTCCGCAGGGTATCGGACTGCTATACCTTAACCCTGAACTTGAGGTTGATGGGCTACTCGAAGGGGGGACGGGCGGTGGCTCGGAAACGGTTGAGATGCCATCGTCTCGTCCTGATCGGTATGAGCCCGGAACACCGAACACCCCCGGTATCCTGGGGTTGGGCGCTGCCGTGGCATTCCTCGGTGGCGAAGGAGCGGCTCAGCGTGACCAGGAGCAACTCCTCACACAACACCTTCACGAGGGGATTCTCGACATAGGCGGGTATCGGGTGAGTGGTCCTGCGCCGGGTAGCCCCCGGGGTCCTGTTGTGAGTGTGGTCCCTGATTCAGGTACTCCTCCGGAACTCGCAGCCTGGCTTGATCGTGAGCATGGCATTGCCTGCCGGGCCGGGCTGCACTGCGCGCCCTGGGCACACGAGACCATGGGAACCCGGGATACGGGCACGTGCCGGTTCGGGCTGGGCTATGGGCTGACAGAGACGCACGTGGACATGCTCCTCGATGCGCTCAGGGTGTATCGCTCATGACGCGTAGGCAGAAGCGGCCCTTTGTGGTGTTCGGCTTTGAGACCACCCATGATGCGCTGGCAGCTGAGGCAGTTCTCAAGGCTGCCGACCTTCGTGTGGTGCCGATTCCTGCACCTCCGGTGCTCGGTGCGCTGTGCGGAATCGCGATGCGCATCCCACCGGAATCTGCCGGGCGGGCGAGGGATCTTCTTGCAGCAGCTGATCTCGATCCTGTAACCAGAGCTGAGATCGAGGACTTCTAGGGCGATTTTTGCTCGTGAGCGAGCATGAATGCGCGTTGACTTGAGAGGGCACCCCCCCGTATCCTGCTATCTATGTAACTGTTGTTACGAAGTTTCCCGTTTCCGGCGACCCTCCGGCTTTGGGTCGTCGGCTCGTTGTGCCTGCAAGGGTGTGCGAGTCGGGGTGGAGCGTGCCGCTCCGTTTGACTGATGCGATCAGCGCTACGCGGTTCGCACACACACTACTGGGAGTAGGGGGTGTCGGAGATAGACATTTTGGATTTCAACGTCTGGCTCGACTACGTGTTCACCACGGTCTATGTGGTGATGCTCATTGCGTTGTGCGGCCACTTTGTCGGCAACATCCTGACCGGTCGTCTCAAACGTCGGTTCAGGAACTGGGAATGGCCGCATCACGATGGTCCTCCGATTCCGTTCCTGCCCAAGTTCATGCACTTCCAACACGTCTTCTCAATGATTGTTCTGGCGCTGACGGGACTGTATATCCGTTTCCCGGGTTTCATCTTTGGCGGCTGGGACAACGCTCGCACGTTCATGCGCTATGCGCACTACGTGGCCATGATCGTCGTCACGATCAACCTCATCTGGCGACTCTGGTACGCGTTCGCATCTGCACGGCGCGACTATAGAGAGTTTGCGATCACCAAGCAGGATGTCGTGACCGCACCCAAAGTCATCCTGTACTACATCTTCGTCAAGCCGAGCAAGCCGCACCTGGGCAAGTACAACATCATGCAGAAGGCGGTCTACATCGCGTTCGCGCCGATGCTCATAATCCAGGCGTATACGGGCTTCGCCCTCGTGACCAATCCGTTCTTGTTCGGTGAGAGCCCCCGTTTTTGGCTCCTTGGTGGCTTCCTGCCGTTTGTGGAATCGGTCGACCTTATCGGTTGGTATGCGCGCATCGCTCACTACATTCTGAACTGGCTGTTCATCATGTTCACCACGATTCACGTGTATCTCTCTGTTTCCGAGGACTTCCCGGCGTTTCTCAACTTCTTTGGTCTTTCGGTGTTCGATCGCGAGAACACCGCGGCGCATGATGATCACGGACACAAGGATACTCACGGCGTGGATCATGAGCATGCGCCATCGCCGATACTGAACGACTAGCAGAGGGAGATCAGGTGTTCTCAGCCCGTCGCATGGCGTTTCTGATCGCACTCGCGATTGCCTGCGTGGGCTTCCTGATACCCGCTATCGCCGTTGCCCAGGATTACGACTTGAACTTCACGTTGCCCACAGCGGGCAAGTCCGGCTGCATGGTGTGCCACGGCGACAAGAACCTTGGTCGTCTGCAGGGTGACCAGTTCATTTCGTACTGGGTCGACGGGCGGGACCTCGATGAGTCGGCGCACGCGGCCATCACCTGTTCGGGTTGTCACATCGACTTTGCGTACAAGTCGCCGCACAACATCGAGCAGACGGATTGGGTGCGCACCGCGAGATTAGCGTGTAAGAACTGCCATCAGGATCAATGGACGGCATACAGTCTTGGCGTTCACTCGATTGCGGTTCAGCCCGGACAGGAGCTGTCAGAGGACGAGGCGACCAAGCCGCTGTGCGGTGACTGTCACCAACCGTCACACACGATCAAGATGCTCACGGATAATCCTGAGGCTCAGGCCGAACTGCACCTTCGTGGGTTTGAAATGTGTGGCACGTGTCACCCTGATGAATGGGACAGTTACTCGGACTACTACCACGGAGCGGCATACCGGCGCGGGGCAGTGGATGCTCCCTCATGCTGGGATTGCCATGACTACCACACGATTCAGTCGTCTTCAAACCGCGACTCAACGCTTCACGAGGACAACCTCGACAAGACGTGCGGGCAAGACGGCTGCCACGATGATCCCAATGAGACATACCTGCAGTATGCAGGTCTTGTCCACCGTAGGGACGAAGTAAGAGCGGAGAACCCGCTCTATCAAACGATTGACGGTGTGAAGGAGTCGATCCAGGGGATCTTCGGGACGATCCGAGCCTGGTTCACGTAGGTCACAACTCCCCCCGGTGACCGGGAGAGGAAGGGGTTAGGCGATATGACAGGCAAGCTGGGAGGACGCTCCGCCAGGCTGATCTCCATGATGTTCGCGGTTCTTACCGCGGTCATGGTGTTTTCAGTGGCGACGGCCGCGTTCGCACAAGTCGCGATCGACGATGAGACGCTCATCATCGATCTGGGCGGCAAGGTATATGGGGAGAACTGCGATCCGTGCCACGCGAACATCTCCGAGACCGACAACTACGCCTCGGAAATAATCTTCACCCACGGCTACCACCAGCTGATTGCGTGTAGCAGCTGTCACAGCCGGTTCCCTCACCGTTCTGAGGGTACCGAGCGGCCGTCCATGAAGGCGTGCTTCAACTGTCACGGGCTCCAGCATGGTCCCATGGGCGAGCTGGCGACCGGTGTGTGTGAGGATTGCCACATCACCCCCAAGGACAACCTGCGCCCCTCATTCCACACGTTCGACTGGGCCCAGGAACCTCATGTTCAACCCTCCCTGGATAACCTTCAGACACAGTGCATGATGTGCCACGACGGTGCATTCTGTGATGACTGCCATGAGGATAAGTACGTGCGTTGGGAGCCGGAGTCCGCATACACATATGACTCCGACGGAGGCTGCAACGCCTGTCACGGCGATGAGAACCTGACCAAGACGAGTGAGGGCGCGCCCAAGTCGTTTCAGGTAGTCGGAGTCGATGACTCCGCACACCGTGATCTCTCATGCCAGAAGTGTCACCAGGACTACGAGTACGAGGATGTTGAAGCGCCCACCCCGATCTGGCAGGTCAACGCCGGTCTGGCGTGCGCCAACTGTCACGCCGATCCCGCCACATGGGGCGGGGATGCCGAGAAGGCTGCTTCTAACGCGGAGATGGTCGCCGAGTACAATACGTCGATTCACGCTGATGAAATCGCAGACGGCAACCTTGATTCGGCCACATGCGCCGGCTGCCATGGTGGTCACTACATCAAAAAGCTCGACACCGAGTTTGCACAGCGTGAGCTTCACGGCGGCGCCTACCGCATGTGCGCTCGCTGTCATCTCGAGGAATACAACTCCTACGATGACTACTATCATGGAGCGGCGTACAAGCAGGGCGCACTCGACGCTCCCGCATGTTGGGATTGCCACGGCGCGCACGGAATCATGCCGTCGAGTGATCCTGAGTCAAAGATGTCCGATCAAAACAAGGGCGATACATGTGGGACCGAAGGGTGTCACAATGGATCCGGTGAGTCTTTCACCAATGCCGCCAGTGACCTGATTCATCAGAAGAAGGAAACTGCCGAGGATAACGTCCTGAGACAGTGGTGGCTCAACCTGACATCGTGGATGAACTGACACACATATCACTTAAGCGCTACGCGTGGGGGGTGGCGGTGACCGTTATGGTCGCCGCCGCCTTCCTGCTTGTCGCCCCGGGTCTGGGTAGTGGCCAGGTTCCTGAGACGATCAACCTCACCGGCGAGGTCGAGGCCGCGAACTGCGCCCCGTGCCATATCGAACTTGGCGAGGCCAAGAAACCGGGACTCATCTTCTCCCACGGTAACCACCTCGTGGTGAGTTGCAACTCGTGTCACTTCCGCATGGCTCATGAGAACGGCAGGACCTACACGCCGCCCATGGAGAGCTGTTTCAACTGCCACGGCATCGAGCACGGCCCGCAAGGCGAGCTGGCGACCTCGGCGTGCCAGGACTGCCACACTCCGTCGTTCCCGCTCAGGCCGAGATGGCATACCAAGGATTGGGCCGAGGCGCCGCATGCTGAGCGTTCAAAGGCGGATACCAATTCGTGCATGATGTGCCACGATGCGCCCACTGATTGCGATGCGTGCCACGTTGAGATGGACATCGATATCAGTGAGATCCCGAACACCTATCTCGGAATCCTTCCCAACAAGCTCGAGAGACCCGCGGTCGATGTCTACCCCACGCAACCAACCTCGATGGGGCAGTGCATCTACTGTCATCCGGATATCGATGACTTCATGCCGGGTGTTGTGATCTTTGAACACGCGGCTCACTTGCGGCGCAACTATGACTGCACGGTGTGCCATCCCAAGTTCGGCCATGGCATCGAACAGGTGCGTCGGCCGGACATGATGTCATGCTACCGCTGCCACGGCCTCACACACGCCCGGGCGGGCGTTGTGGCGACAGAAGACTGCCTGGCATGCCATCCGGCCGATTTCGAGCTGATGCCCAGCGACCACACCGAGGACTTTCGCGTGGGCGAGCACAAGGAGCGAGCGGGTACCGATCCGGCGTACTGCGCCATGTGCCACCAGTCAGAGTTCTGTGTCGAGTGCCATCGGGGACAACGGGAGACCGGTCCGGGAAGCGAGGCCGTCATCCCGGCGGATCACCTGAACGCGGAGTGGATGCCGGCCCACGGGAAGCTCTACTTGCAGCAAGAGGGTTCGTGCGGTTCGTGCCATGATTCAAGATCATGCAAACGTTGTCACAAGACTGTCATGCCGCATCCACCGGACTGGCTTGAGAACCATGCTCCGGCGGGAGATGCCAATGGTGATGACTGCAATGTGTGTCATACGGACAGGGACTCCTGTCAGGCGTGCCATCACCAGGGTGTCGGGCGCTCGGAGCTCATTGCCGAGAACTGCGTGCCGTGCCACGACGAGATGAAGCAAGAGCCTGCTGTGGACATCCAGAACAAAGGCTTTGCCGAGCACGCTGTGCATTTCAACGTTGCCGACACTCCGAGCCGCGATGAGCCATACAAGTGCTACGACTGTCATGTGAGTTTCGGCTCGTCGGATCAGGCGCAGGAACTCGCCAAGATTCAAGGGCACGACTTGCGCCTGTGTTACGACTGCCATGGTGCTCTTGATGTGTTCGATACGCAGATTGCGCCCTATCCGGGTGCATCGCTGTGCCGCCGGTGTCATGCGGATGTGGGCGTTTGATGGAGGTCTGTGCGCAGGGGCGAGCGGTACACGGGAATCCTACGAAGAAACTGCTGCTCGCACCCCCAGTTTTGCTCTCTGCGCGCGGCCGTTTGGCGGCGCTTGCCCGGAGAATGTAACTATTGACACATACTCCTTCTGACGTGTAGTTTCGTGAAGGTTCATCACGTGCTCACAGTCGGGTCCCGGTAGGCCCTGAGCATTCAGACGTACAGGTAAGGATACCGTTCCTCGATGACTGAACTGCAATCTGGCGATTCTGCCGCAGCTGACGATTCGGACGCAGTAAACGGTTCGGGCACAGTCAAGCTGCCCCCAGATCGACTCGACAATATCCTGAATGCCCTTGTCGGCGCCCTCGTCGCCGCCATTCTTCTTGTTGGCGGCTATTTCGGATATAGCGTGTGGGCAAACCGACAGGCTGCTCTCACTGCAACTCCCGCGCTTCGCGTGATTCAGGACCTCAAGAGTCAGGTTCGGCAGAACCCGAATGAGTCGGCTCTTCGCGTCAGGCTTGGAGAAGCTCTCGCCTCGGTCGGTGAGTATGGTCAGGCCGTTGAGCAGCTTGAGAACGCGCTCAAGCTCGACGAAAACCATTCTGGCGCGTACATGGATCTCGGCTTGGTTGCGATGCTGAGCGACGACTACACGGCGGCTCGGCGCTATTTCCTTCGAGTCGTGGAGATCACCGAGGGCCAGGATTTCGACGAAATCAATAACCGTCGCGACACCGCCCTGTTTAGTCTGGGCCGGATTGAACTCTCTGAGGGTAACTACGAGGAAGCCGTGGGCTACTTCAAGGGGTCGCTCCGAATCCGTCGCGATGCTTCAGACACGTACTACTATCTCGCGAGAGCGTACGTTGGCATTGATGAGCCGGAGGCGGCCATCGACCAACTCGAGATTGCTCTCGCTTTCGATCCCAACTTCGCCCAGGCGCATTTCCTCATGGGTGAAATCTACTTTGGCCAAGATGACCTCGTTAACGCATCGTCATTCTTCTACCGGGCCGCTGAGTTGGCTCCGGACGCGGACCCTCCCGCAGAAGCTCTTGCTTCGATCGGTACTTCCGAGGAGTGGGAAGCGCGTGGTCGCAAGGCGCTGGAGGACGGCGAGATCGAAGAGGCACTCAAAGCGGCGCTGATCAGCACCAATCTGGATCCCACGCGTGTAGCGGGACACATTCTCCATGCAGAGGTACTCGAAGCTCGAGATGACGCCGCTTCAGCACTCAAGGTATATGCGAAGGCTTTGGACCTGGCTCCGGAGAATGAAGCCATTCAAGAAGCCATCGACCGCCTAGAGACTGAGACCAAGTAGAGATGACTGTACTGATGACGGAGAGGTTCGGGTTTTCCATATGACGAGGAAGCAACGACGCAAGGTCGTGCTCATAGCGATACTTCTCCTCGTGCTTCTGCTCGTGGGAAGTTACTTTGCATATTTCCGTACCACCCGTCAGTTGACCTTTGATTTTACGGCTCCCACCGGAGAGGCGATTCCGGCGCCGGAGTTCCTCTATTCGTTTGGTGGGCCCGAGGGTGACTCGTTTGTGCGTCCGATCGGGGTCTTTGTGGACGGTGAGACCGTCTACGTCTCTGATACCAGGAAGCGAAAAGTCTGGGTGACCAACCTCGATGGTGAGGTGCAGAGCGAACTCACTGGGGAGCGGATGCTCGTTCCGCTCTACATTGCAAAGAATCCGCTTACCGGGGATATCTGGATCAGCGATCGCCGCACACGCACGATCAACATATTCAAGACCAATGGCGACTACGTAGGCGAATTCGACCCCAATCTTCCCGAGAGCGAGCTGGCGGGCTTTGAGACGGGGGAGACGCAGTGGGCACCCGTTGCGTTCGATTTTGGCGACGATGGTTCGCTCTATGTCACCGAGATCCTCAACGGCCACCGCCTGCTCATCTTCGATCCCGAGGGTACCTTTGTCAGATCCGTTGGAACCGTAGGTGCAGTCACCGATGCCACTGAGGGTCAGGAGTACTTCCAATTCCCTAACAGCGTCAAGGTCAAGGGTGAGGAAGTCTGGATTGCCGACAGCAACAACAGGAGAATCCAGATTTTCAATCTGGAGGGTGAATACGAGCGGATCATTGTCACTGACGGTCTGCCTCGTGGCCTTGATTTCCTCAACCCGTTCCGTTCGGATGACAGCAGCTCCACCGCGCGACTGGTGGTCATCGATACGCTGGCGCACGACGGAACCATATGGTCGGAGAATAACGGTCGCATCGTGAGCTTCGGGGAGCGCGGCGTGCTGGACGGACAGTTCAGCTACCCGAACGATGCGAGCGTGTCCGATGACAACCGCATATTCATCGCGGACAGTGCGAATGCTCGGGTGCAGGTGTGGGGTTGGCCGCAAGAGGCGATTCCGGTGCCAGTGGCAGAAGCATTGCCGTATTGGCGCTGGTGTCTCGCACCGTTCCTTCTGCTGCCGCTGCTCCTGCTGCTGCGCAAGAAGCGCTTCTTCACCACCGCCGACTTCGTGGATGTGATGCTTGCTGCTGAGTTGGCAGAGGAGATGCCGCATCGCAGGCGCAAGTGGTTGGTGACCGAGGAGGACTACGAGCGACTCAAGCCCGAGACACAGGGTGATGTTGACATGGCCGAGTTGCTCAACCCGAGCGAGTATTCTGAATCAGACGTACGGTCTTTGATGGACAAGCTGGAGGTCGAGCACGGAATCGCGGTCATTCTCTCCATCGCGCAGAGGGCGCATGTCTTCTGCACTGAGAACGAGGATCTACGCCGCTATGCCAAGGTGCTTGAGATCGATGTCGTCAACAAGAATGAGTTCCTTGACCGCTTCACGAAGCGTTCGAAAGCGGATGCAGACGATGCTTCCAGAGGCGCGTAACTTAAGAAGTGTGAAGCTAGACGGTGTTGACTGCATGAAAGGTCTCGATGTAGAGTCAGATACGCAGTTGTAACAGATGTTACAAGTGCTTACTGAGTAGTAGGGAAGGGATTCCGACAGGTCCAAAACTGCGGGTTGGAGCCGGCACGAAGACCCGATAGGCAACGTGGCACATGTCTCGACAGAATGACTAACCTCGAGGCAGAGTCCGGAGCTCATTGGCTTCAAGCACAAGAGGTGCAATTTACGCGCCGCCTCCATCTCGTTTCCTGATCGACCGGGTGCGAAGGAGGTGGTGTTTGTTTTCCCGGAGATTAGGTAGGCATATCTATTTACCTGGTGAAGGAGGAAAGACGGTATGGCTATAACCAGGCGACAATTTGTGTCCCGCTTGGGTGCGCTCGCCGCCGCCGCAGGTCTTGGTCAGGCTGACGTCTCGCGAATCACAGAAGTGTTCGCGTATGGGACGCCGGCTTGGGGCGGGACCCTCGGCAAGCCCAGAGTGGTCTGGATTCACGGCGCTGAGTGTACCGGGTGTTCGACATCGCTTCTCAGCACATATGAGGACGCGACCGGTACAGCAATCTATTCTGGCAAGAACCCGTTTGTATCTACATTGGGTGCAATCGGTCTCGCGACCAACGATGCAGTTACCGCTGGCAGCGATTTGACGCTTCATCCCGCGTACAATGTTGACAGCGATGACCAGGCGATCAACATCGCTGACGTTCTCGTTGACATCATCGACCTTCAGTACCATGAGACCGTCATGGGCATGGGTGGCGACCTCGCCTACCAGTGGCTCAAGGACTTCATGGCTACCAACGACAAGCCGTTCGTGTTGGTCGTTGAGGGTGCAATGCAGCCGATCGACGGCGGCGGCGCGTGGGGCGACACCGGCACGAGCGTGTCGTGGTGTTCCATCGGTATGGACGGCAACGACGGCGTCGTTCACGAGCACGACATGGGCGCGACCGTTGCCGCGCTTGCTGGCAGCTCTCTGTGTCCCGCAGTCATCGCTATCGGACAGTGTGCTACATACGGTGGATATCCGGGCTGCAAGTCCCCGCTCGATTCCGTTACCGCTGGCTTTGATACGTCTCAGTCTCAGACAGGCGCTGTCGGTGCGGCTGACTTCCTGACCACCGCAGCACCCGGTGCGCAAGCCAAGGTCATCAACGTTCCTGGCTGTCCCACCAACCCGTGGTGGTTCATCCTCACGGTCGTGTGCTGGATCGTGGATGCCGAGAAGGCATTTGCCGGCACGCTCGGCACAGGTGTAGACGCGGACGGCCCCCTCGGCATTCTTGCCGCTGGTGGCGCGATCAAGCCCGATCATGTCGATTACGGTGGTCGCCTTACCTATGCGTACCCGGGGTCGGTACACGGCAGCTACTGCACCAGAATCGGGTCCTACAACATCGGCGAATTTGCTGAGAAGCCTGGCGACCCCGGTTGTCTCCAGAAGCTCGGCTGCAAGGGCCCCGCGACCAAGTCTTCGTGTCCGACTCACGGCTGGAACTCTCAGCAGCCTGAGAACGCTAGCCTGACGGTTGACTCTGGTCTCCATGCGCTCAACAACGAGACTGGCACAGCCAAGGGTGGCAACTGCACTCGCGCCGGTCATCCGTGCATGTCTTGTACGGAAAAGGGCTATCCTGACAGCTTCGTACCCTTCGTGGTGCGTTCGTAATTGAGAGGAGGGACTATTCATGGCTAATGTCGGTGCTGGAACCTATGAAGTCGACCCGATTTCACGTATTGAGGGTCATCTAGGCGTCAAGGTCACCACGAATGCATCCGGTATCATCACGGGTGCGGACGCTCACGGTAACTTGTGGCGTGGCTTCGAGAACTTCCTTCTCGGTCGTGAGATCAACGACGCAATTACGTTCACCCAGCGTATCTGTGGCGTCTGCCCTGTGCCCCACGGCCTGACGGCAACGTATGCCGCAGACACAGTCTTGGGCTACAGCCAGGGTCACATCACATTCGCGGATGACGGAACTTGGGGTATCCCCAAGAAGGCCGTCCACATGCGCAACCTTGTGTTGTCGGCAGAGTTCCTGATGTCGAGCCTCACCCACTTCTATCATCTCGTGGCCCCGAGCTACATTCAGGGCCCCGCGATGCCGCCGTGGACGCCGTACTTCGCTGATAGCTACTACAACGCTGCTCTGGTGAACAGTGGCAGCAAGCTTGTGCCCACAAACACAGGCACCTTCTCGGACACGCTGTGGGACACGGTCATTCGTAGCTACGTGAAAGCACTCCGCATTCGTCGCCTCACGTTCGAGGCTGGCGCGCTGTTTGCCGGACGTATGCCTATGACGTCGTGCTTTGTTGGCGGCGGCGTGACCTTTGACGGTACAGAGAACCTCGACACCCAGTGCGACAAGTACGAGTCGATCATGCAGGAAGTCGGAGAGTTCATCGTCAAAGAGTACGTGCCGATCGCTCTTGCTCTCGGCGTGCTCTATCCCGCGTTCGACAACGATCAGGATGGTGCCGGTACGGCTGGCATCGGTGGCGGTCTCGGTCAGTTCCTCGCATGGGGAGCATTCCCGGATCCCGATACTGGTGCGCTGACCCTGCCGGGTGGAGTCTCTGGTCTCGGAGCGGGCGATTTCACCGTTGTCAACAAGGGCGAAGTCGCATCGAAGTTCCTGGCTGGCGGATCGAACGCTGTTCCGGATAACCTGACAGAGGACATCACCTACTCGCGCTATGACAATAGCGTTCAGGGTAACGTCGATGTTGAGTATCCCGGCGCTGTCACCCGTACGATGCCCGACCGCGCCAAGGCAGGTGCCTACACGTACATGAGGGCTCCTCGCTGGGATGGCAACGCTATGGAAGTCGGTCCGTTCGCTCGTTTGGTCGTCGCAGGTTACTATCCTGTCAACGGCGATCTTCTCGCGACCACGGTACCTGGCTATCTTGGCTACGTACGTGCGTTCGATCCGAGCGTCGTTGTGCAGCCGGCAGGCTCACTTGAGTATCCCGCTTCATCTGGCACCTACTACGGTCTTGACCCCCGCATGATCGAAGCCGACATCGCAGTCGCGCTCGTTCGTGACGGTCTGGCCGATGTGTACCTGCCCGATGGCACCGGCCCGGTAGTCGACGAAGCTACTATCGTAGCCAACTACTCTGGTGCCATCATCCTGGGAACCATCGGAGCGGTCATGACCCTCGAGGGTGGTCTTTCGACCATCGACCGCTTGCGTGCTCGTGCACTCGAGTCTCTGGTTCTCGTCCAGAAGATGATCGGTACCTTCGACAAGGTGACCGGTTGGGACAACACGGGCAGCTGGATTGCCCGCCTCAAGGCTCTCGGTGTTGCTACAGCTGGTGTCTACGATGCCAGCAAGTCAACCTGGAAGAACAAGTCCATTCCGACCGGTACGGCTCAGGGTTGGGGTGGCACCGAGGCTCCTCGTGGAGCACTCATGCACCAGACCACCATTACGGCTGGCAAGATCACCGCATATCAGTGCATCGTGCCGACCACGTGGAATGGCTCGCCAAAGGACGCCGGCCTTAATCCGGGCGCAATGGAGGCCGCGGTTATCGGTGCTCCCTTTGACGCAGCTGGAGCGCAGTTCACTTCCGCAGTCACTGGTGGTGCCACCATTACCACAATGGGTGGCGTTGAAGTTCTGCGTATTGCTCAGTCCTTCGATCCGTGCATCGCTTGCGCGGTCCACTAGACACTCACAGGAGGTGAAATGTTGATGAAGAGACTTAGTTTGATTCTCGTTCTGGCTGCAGCTCTCACGTTTGCTTTCAGTGGGGTTGCCTACGCCAACATGGCGATTCACGGTGGGTATCTTGAAGATACCGACGCATGCGCCGGTTGCCACAGGGCTCACACGTCGTTCGCTGACGTCGGCTGGACCGACTCCGCGGGAAATGACCACGCGAGCGCATTGCTCATCTCTGACGCGGTCAATACGAGTGAGTTCTGTTACGCATGTCATGGTGACGACGCTCCCGGTGCCTCGACGAACGTCCTGATGGGCGTCTACGATGCAGGCCCCTCTGGCTCAACGACCGCCACCATTGGCGATATTGCCGGCGGCGTTCTTATCGCATATGACACGAACTCGTCGTATGGCGCCACCCTTAACGGTGGTGGCTTCTCGGCCATGCCCGTCGATGCGGATGCTGGTACCTTTAAGGCCGCCAGCTCAAGCCACAACATGGACGCTGGAGTGAATGCTCCCGTCTGGGGTTACGGCGCCGCTTCGAGCGAGTCGACCGTCGACATGACGTGTACGCACTGCCACGATCCGCACGGTAGCTCAAACTACCGTCTGCTCAAGGACTCGCTCTTCACGGGCGCAGTCACGGGTGGATACACCGTCGCTGACGTTCCCACGCCGTTCGTTATCTCGGCTGAGGAAGGTTATCCGCTCGGTGGCTGGTCGAAGCATGAGGCTGGTCAGGCTGAGATGGTTGACTATCGTCCGAACTACACCACCGCAGAGTACGCGCAGCTGCCTGGTGCTCCGGATGCTGGCAAGAACCTCTCTGGTTGGTGTGCTGGCTGTCACGAGGTGTACAACACCGTTTCAGCTGGTAGTTCCAGCACGTATAACTACGACCTGATGGGTCCGGATGCTCCTGCGGGCGCAACGGCCCTCGGTTCGAACGACTATCACCGTCACGCGACCAACTGGACGCTCGTGAATGGCGACGGCACGCTCGGCGCCGCGCTCAACACGCAGATCGTGCTGACCGACGTGCTCCCGCTGGAGCTTCGCGGTGCGCTCTCTGATGACGATACCGCTCGTGCCGATTTCCGTGCCGGCTCCGCTAACTGGGAGTACACGGACTACATGGGTTGCCTCACGTGCCACCGTGCACACGGTACCTCGGTTGAGATGACCGGATGGGCCGAGGCATACATGGATACGAACGCCAATGGCGACTGGGTACCTGTTCTTCAGTCCCAGCCAACCACCAATGGTGTTGACCCCGCATTCTCGAGCGCGATTCTTCGTGCCGACAATCGCGGCGTGTGCGAAAGGTGCCACAACAAGTAGTGTTGTGAGTGCCTAGCGACAGCGATTCTGTCTGACGCAACGAAGGGGGTCTCGGGTAGTCACTATCCGGGACCCCCTCCTCCGTCAGTGAGTGTTCAGTGACGCAGTCGATGGCGGCAGTGAGAAGATAAGGAGATGAGCGTGACTGAGAGCAATCGGACAGAATGGGATCGTGACTACAGTTCGATCGGGCTGATCGCTAACCCGTTCTTTACAACGAGACGACGTGAAGGCGAATCTGTCGGCGTAGGGTTGGCAATCCAGGCAGCAGCAAACTCCCTCGTGGCTGCGTTGGAGGTGTCTGCGCAATCCGGCAGCGCCAGGCCGATTTGGATCGAGAAGTCGCGACTCATTCCCGATTCATATCATCTTGCTGCGGTGGCACAAGCCGAGAAGCGCCTCATTAACGATGAGGTACTTGGAATCGTTCATGGCTACATTCAGCTCTATATGCTCAAGTTGGGCCGAATCCGCAGTGCTCTGCAGATCTTCTCCGAGCGGCTAGCCATGAGAGGGTTCGACAAGACACTGGCGGCATGGGTTGAGGAGATCCTTGCTGCCCCTGATGCGGAGATTGACGGATTCGATGCAGCAGAGCCCTTTCTTGCGGAATTCGGAGATGCGTTTCATGCGGACCCCGTCGCTGCGCTTGCCGATGTCTTCGGAGAGTGTGTGACAGAGCGCGACCTCAAGGCTATGGAGATTGCGGACGTGCGCACTGTCGTGCAATCTCAGGACATTGAAGATGAGGTCGATGACACTCCCGAAGATGAGGGCGAACAAGGCCTTCCCCCGATGGTAGACAGCGCCGAGGCGACCGGTCGCGAGGCGGCGCTCATCGACTACATCGTTGAATACACGCGGGTTCATCTCTCTCGGGTCATTGGCCGCGCCATCCGTGTGTATGGGATTCGTGGCACCGCAGCGCTGGCCAGTGAGTTCACCATTACGCGCGCTCCGCGAAAGACATTCAAGTCGCTGTGCGTTCTTGCGACCAAACGGTTCAATCGGGTTGCGCTCATCTACGACGGGTTCACCAATTGGCATACAGTACCCGAGGATCTGCGCGATCGATTCGTCACATCACTCACGGAGCTTCGACTTGCTATGAAGCATAGTGGCAATCTCGTGTTCATTGCGGCGACCGATGAGATAGTCGAGGTCGAAGAGCAGTTCAGGTCCGATAATGCGATCGTGTGGTCGTTTCCTTCTCTTGCCGTCCTCGAGGCGGACCCTGACGCACTCGACACCGAGGTCATTCGTGCCTGGATCGAATCCGCCGCGCTTGAGCCGGGTGTGGCAGAGAAGTTGCTGCCGGAGTTGCAGGATTCCTTTTCAAAGGCGAACGGCAGCTTGGAGGCATTCGTGCCCTTGGCCATAGCGGCTATCGATGAAGCAGCTGGTGTGTAGCAGAGTTCGTTTACGGTACGAGATGAGGTAGCTCCGTGAAGTTGTCTGATAGGTTGCAGCCTCTTAGGGGCAAGAAGGGCGCGGTGCTCGGCGCGGTCATTACCGTTGTGTTGGCCACCGCAGTGATATTGGGTGTCTCTGCGTTGGGTCCTTCATCGACCGATCCGGCGAACGACACTCTCTCAGATGCACACATTGCGAGTCTCGATCTTCTCACTGAGGCTGAACGAGCTGAGGCGGCCGGGGACACTCAGGGCGCCATCGAGCTTCTTGAGAACGCCCTCATTGCAAACCCCGAGAATTCCGAAGCGAGCGATCTTCTGACGCGTCTCAAGATGGAGCAGGAAGACCCCGTAGCTCCAACGGACTCGGGGGCTCCCGATAACTCAACCCCAGCCAAGGATCCAGCCCCTCCGGTGGATGATCCCAACGAGGGATTCACCGAACCTGTGGATGATCTTAGCGTCTTGATGCCTGATGCCGTGGAGAAGTGGCGTATGGACCCGGTTTTCAGCACGCAGAGAGACGCAGACGCCTCAGGGGATCCTACGTTCGAGATCGAAGACCTGGCCTCTCGCATAATTGTCTCAGTTCACGACAGGGGGTCAGTTGAGGATGCTCGCGATTTCATTGAGAACACCTCAAAGAACGCCTATGGAGACAGAGGCAAGACCGTTACTGTCGATGGAG
The DNA here is from genome assembly GCA_024637115.1 of Actinomycetes bacterium. Lineage (GTDB taxonomy): Bacteria > Actinomycetota > Coriobacteriia > Anaerosomatales > JAGXFU01 > JAGXFU01. The sequence continues at coordinate 54,552 of JAGXFU010000013.1, read as the reverse complement.
TTCCAGCGTACTTTGGAACCAACGGCTCAGCGTTTGCTACGTGCGCTTATGCACGTGGCAGATATGTATTCGAGATAATCATGACATCCGCAAACGGGGCACCAGTCATGCTTGAGGAACTCGCGATCAATGCTGCCAGCGCATTTCCGGATGAGTTGCCCTAAGCGCATTGACGCCTACATGTACGAGCGTTTCTCTGGAGGTTTGAGCAATGAAAAGGCGTACCCAGATCGGGGTTCTGAGCGTGACGGCGGCTGTCACTGTCTCACTGCTCTTTGCTGCGTCTGCCGTGGCGATTCAGCCGCCCACCGGACCGACTTCGATTGCCATAAGAACCTTCGACATCGCGGGGGATGCGACCGGTGCGGCGCAGTACCCCGTTCCATCCATTCAGCCCAACCCTACGAACTGGTGGGGTCGACGGGCAGCGGTCGGAGTTAGCTCAACCTATGGACTGTGGTGCGGGCAGACCGGAGACTACAACACGTGGCCCAAGTACCCGACTCGCACGTCTGGCAGGTACGATATCGTGCTGCCGGAACTGGCCGAATACTACGAGTCCACAGCCAGCTTCTGGTACAAGTACCCTTCTCGTGGTGATGCGGATTCGCCGGCATTTGTCTTCCATTGGTTTGAGGGAAGCGTATCCGGGATGATCGTCGACTACCGGATTATCGAGGGTCTCACCAGCACCGGGGTGACACGAGAGTATTCCCTGACCGATACCGACAACACGATCAACCTCTCACGCAAGGCCGGGGGGTTGAGATGGCGGTTTACCGACAGAGCTGAGGCTCCGGCATCCTACTACGAAGACGGAACTCCGATCTATGTGCCGGTGAAGACAGGCATGGGTGTCATCCTGGACGACCTTAAGGTCGAGGGCTATAACTTCGGACCCGTACGCTCGCTGTCGAGCGCGGCGGCTGCAACGGGCGTCGAATTGAGCTGGGATCGTCCCTACAAAGCAACCGGATCCACGGCGACCGAGGAGCGCGATATCGAGTACCGCATCTGGCGCAGGCCCCAATCCGCCCTCCCGACAGTCCTGTGGACCGAGCTTGCCGCATCCCCCTTGTCCGACGCATCGCCTTCCGTGACGCTTCTCGATGAGAGTGCCACGCAGGGCATCTCCTATGACTACCTGGTTGAGCCGTTCGCCATTGGAAGCACCACGAGTTACGGTCGTGCTGAGAGCATCCCTGGTCGATTTTCGGCACCGGGTGTTGATGTGTCCGTCGACGTCGAAGCCGAGGAGATCAAGAGTGGCGACCCGGTGACATTCACATATACGGTCACCAATACCGGTGTGAGCGATCTCACCGACATTGTCCTTGCCGATTATTGGGGCGACCCGTGGGGGGCTCCGATCTCGCTCGCATCGATGGAGTCGACTGATGTTCTGCGGACCGAGCCGATAACCACCTCCAAGCTCTACAGTGTGACCGTGACGGCCGACGGAGGTGCTCTTGAGAACACCGCTACCCAGTACATCACCGTTCTTCATCCCGCGATCTCGGTCTCGGCTGCGCCTGCCACGCGAAACGCAAACTCCTCGAAGCATGCAGACTTCAGCATCACCGTGAGCAATACGAGCAACGATGCGCGGCTGACAAACGTCAAGGTCACGCTCGATGGCAGCGTCTACAACGCCGGAACGCTGGAGCCCCTTGCTTCTACGGTTCTTCTCGCAAGCCCCAAGGTGACGAAATCAAAGAACCTCACCTTGTCAGCAACCGGCACCTTTCTTCCTGATCAAACGATTGCGACAGGGGTCACGTCGGTGGCTGTCGCGCTTGAGCCCTCGCGCATCATGGGATCGAATCGTATTGCGACATCGATAGCCGCTGCGAGGCGGCTGTACCCGGTCGGAATACTGAGCTCCAATGTGGACGGACGCAGGGCAGTCGTGATCGCCACGGGTTTCGGATTCCCGGACGCCTTGTCCGCCGGTTCTCTCGCTGGCGCTGCCGGCGGGCCGCTCCTTTTGGTGAACAAGAATGACGCAACGCCGACATTGCTCGCCTACGTCAAGAATGAGTTGCGCGCGAACTACGCCTATGTGGTTGGCGGCACATCGGTCGTGTCTGAAGGCGTGGTCGCCCAGCTTGAGGGCGCGGGGCTCACCGTGCGACGTATCGCGGGCTCGAACAGGTACGCAACTTCAAGAGATGTGGCAAACGAAGTCAAACGTATTCAGATCGCGAAAGGCGATCCGATCGATACGGTCTTCCTCGCCACGGGACTCAACTTCCCTGACGCGCTTGCGGCGTCCAGTCTGTCCGCTGCAATGGCCGCCCCGGTTCTGCTTACCGAGCCGGAGTCCCTGCCGGGTGACACAGCGCAGGCGCTGGCGAGCATCAAGCCGGGGCGTGTAATAGTCTGCGGAGGCATTACTGTTGTGAGCAAAACGGTATCCTCGGGAATCCACCGGAATGCCTCGTACGGCTCACCGGTGGTGACACGGATGCCCGGCGAGAATCGATACGCAACAGCCAAACTCATCATCGACTGGGGTCTCTCGCAGGGGCTCGGCTCGCCAAGTGGCATTGATGGAGTCTTTCTTGCGACAGCAACTGACTATCCCGATGCGCTGGCCGGTGGGGCTCTCGCTGGCGGCGCTGATGGTAAATGGCGACCGCTCATGCTGACCAGCAAGGATACCTTGGCTTCAGAGGCCTCCACGCTGATTTCTCAGAACGATCACGTGTCCTTCGTGTCTGTAATTGGCGGAGCAACCGTTGTGACGGATAAGGTTCGTCTTCAGGCACAGGCGCTCTTTGACTGATCGCTGCTGGCGTAGACTGCGGCACTCACTCGAGCCGCTATAATATGAGGTTCGAATGCGGTTTCTCGCGACCGCGTGCTTCGAGTCCTGCTATGTAACGATGTGAGGTGTTGCGTGAGTCTTGCCCGAGACGTTCCCAGAGCCTGGGCGACCAGAGTTGTACTGCTGTGCGCAGCGCTGGCGTCGTTCTGGTGGATGGGTGTCTTTGCATACGCTGTTGACGCTCCTCATGTCTCGAATGAGCCCGATGATGACGCGTGCGCGATATGCCACCGAACGCATACAGCCTCATCTGACACGACCTGGGCTCCCGTAACAGATCCGACAGACGTGCGTAGCGCTCTCATCCTCGGACAGTTCTCAGGCGAGGGTGATACGGGTCTTTGTTTCGTGTGTCATGGGGTCGATTCCCTCGGCTCCACTCTCGAGGTTCAGACATCGTTCACGAGTGAGTCGTCTCACACGATTGCCCCTGACTTCGCTTCGTTCGGACCACAGCCAATGGACTGCAGCTCGTGTCATGACAGTCATGGCACTGCCCGCGACGAGGCGGGTGACCCGTATGCGGCACTTCTTCGCTCGTTTTCTGCCACTTCGGTGGGCGACGCGTTCTTCGAGGGCGACGTCTACTGCGCAACATGCCATGCGGGCACTCCTCAAGACACCTGGGATGGCCTCACCGTCTGGGGACAGACGGCTCACTCAACCGAGATCACCGCCCCGGCTTCGGGCACCGGTATCGTGTGTTCGGTGTGTCATGCGGCCCACGGGTCAGACAATCCGCCGCTGATCGTGGAGCGGATTCTCCCCCCCGCGGTTTCGACCACGCTTACCGTACCCGCGAACAACCGGTGGCTATGCTTCACCTGTCATGCCACGAGTTACGCCACGTACCCGCTTGGACTCACGTATCAGACCTCTGCCCACGCCGCCTCTGAGGCCAGCGTGGTCGCGATAGGTGAGTGGGCATCTGCCGAGGACACCCGTACGGTCGGAGAGTGTCAGAACTGTCACAACTCCATGGGAACCTCTGATGGCGCGGGTGGGGTGGTTCCAAAGCTCGCAGTGGCCGAGGGTCGCTCGCTGTGCGACCGCTGCCATAACGCTCAATCGCAGGATGCGCTCGACATGGCGCAGTTCGCGTTTCCTGACTCAGAAAGCACCAAGCTTGAACTTGCCGTGGCGTGGGACGCTGAAAATCTCGGCGGCGTTCTCGACAGGCTGGCAGTTTGGACCCAGGAGACCACGGGCACTGTCCCTCGTGCCCTGGTTGGCCCGCGCGCCTATGATCTTCCGGGAAGTGCCGTGGATGCGGCATACGGTGACATCAACGCCGACAACAGCGGCGACATCGTGATTGCCGATGACTCCGCCAAGCAGATCGTCGTATTCGAGCGCACGCCCCTGCAAACCATTGCCTCGGCAACGTACTCTGTGGATGCGACGCCCACATTCGTGGGAATCGGGGACTTGATCGTGGACAACACCGGTCGACCCGAGATCATGGTCGTTTCGCGCCTTGAGATCGCCCCCTACACGAGCCGACTCGATGTCTACCGGTTCACTTCGGCAGGCAGCGCGTTGACGAGGGTGTTCTCGAATCAAACGCTCGGCGATGATGCTTCCGGCCTCGCGGTGGGCGACATACGCAACGGGCCTCATCCAGATGCGGTTATCACATGTATGGGAGATGACTCGCTTCGGGTGTTCAGCGAGTCAGTGTCCACCCCGGGCACGCTCGCCACGGGTGCGTATGCCACGAGGCGTGATCCTCGGGGCCCGAGCATCGGTGATGCCGATGCCGGATCGTCCGGCAACGAGGTTGCCGTTGCGAATTCGGGAGAGAGTCTGGGCACGCTGTCCATCTTTGGAGGTGCCGGCACGCTGTTGGCGTCATACGATGCGACGGTGTCTGCCGGCGCTCGTGCATGGGATACGGTGATCGCTGATGTCTTGCCGAACCGTGCGGGTGCTGAGACGGCTGTCGCGTTGAGGCATGCAACGGGCGCCAGCGGTATCAACGTGTTTCCCCGCGCCGCAGGAAGCGGCCTCGGTGCACGTCAGAGCTACAACACCGGTCTGTACTATCAGACCGGCTCGCTCGCTGCCGGTGACGTTGACTCCGATACCGAGTCAGAACTTGTCGTGGGCAATGCGGGTACATGGGCGAACCTTGGTGCGAGTCCTACGGCACCGTCGGTGCAGGTATTCTCGGCAGATGGAGCGGGAACTGCGCTGAACGTATTGCCGGTGCTGCTTGGGTCCGAAGGCGTTGAACTTGCCGGCGGTCCGCCCGCCCTGTTGCCGGTGGACATCGGCCCGCTGGGAGAGAGTCGTCATCCCGTGAGCGTTGCGACCGAGTCACATAATTCAACAGAGGTCCCGTCATTCACGGCGCGTCACGTCGAATGCTCTGACTGCCACAATGTTCACGAGGCGACAAGCACCGTTCCGGCGCAGGGCGCACCTCTTCGCTACGGGGAGATCAAGGGCAGTTGGGGAGTGAGCGTTCTCAACGGGCCGGGTGCCGGCGTCATCTCCTACACCGAGAAACGTGGTGTTTCCTACGAATATGAGATGTGCTTTAAGTGTCACTCGGGCTGGTGGTCGGATGACGATGGCGGCGTGATCACCGACTACGGTGTCGACATCGCGGCACTCGTGGACACACGAAACCCGTCGTTCCACGCGATTGAGACCAGCACGACACCCTCGACAGCGGTTAGCGGCACGTTTGAGACGGGCTACTCGAATTCAACGGTGCTGTACTGCACGAGTTGTCATGGAAACGGCGATCCTACTGAGCCTCAAGGGCCGCACTCGAGCACATATGCGCCTCTGCAGCGATTCCCGTTCTATGGCGTTGGGCCTGACGCAGCCGGCTACATCTGCTACCAATGCCACAAGGTAGACGTCTATCGCACGGGCACGCTCGACGATGTGCTGAACTCCACCACCTACAGCAACTTCTACGACACCACGATGCTCACAACATCGGGCAGTGAGGGACGTCTGCACAAGCTTCACGTTGCCGACAAGGGATTCAGCTGCGGTACCTGTCATCAGAATCACGGTAGTCGCTTAGACGCCTATCTCTTGCGCGAGGGATTGGACTGGGTTGATGCTCCCAATGGCGGCGCATGCTATACGCCATGCCACTCCGGTAGCACGGTCAATGTGTATTCACGCCTTACGGCAACAACCGCACCGAGTTCCATAACGGAAGTGGTTGGCAGTGGTCTCACCGGCGACGTCACGTCCCTGGCATCGGAAGACGGGACGTACGTGACCCTGAACGAGGTGGGCGGCACCCCCGGACTCGATCTTGAGATTACATTTACGGGTGTCACCTATACGCCCACGGCCTTCAAGCTCTACGGTCGGTACGCAGGGAACTCTGGTCATCGTCTCTATATCGAGGCCTGGGACTACAACGCCTCAAGCTGGGTGCGAATCGCGCCGCTTCCATACTCGGCGGTCAACACCGAGGAGGCGTACCCACTTGCCGATTCGAGGTTCGTATCCGCTGGTGATCAGGTACGGATCCGCGCCTACCATGAGTCGCCCGGCGACACTGCACATATGCTGTGGCTCGATCGGGCGTGGCTCCTGCAGTAGCGGGTTCCTCGGCAACGTGTGTCAGGCCGCTCGGTTCTCGATTGCGCGAACCGGCTAGCTGACGATGAAGACCTTGTTGCCGACTTCGACCTCTTCGTAGAGATCCTCGACATCCCAACGGTGCATCCGCATACAGCCATGGCTCGCTGCGCGCCCGATCGACCAGTCCTGCGTTGTGCCGTGGAATCGAATGCCGGATGCGCTGATGTTGATCGCCCGCGTGCCAAGGGGGTTGCTCACTCCTGGCCCAATAGAATCGGGCATGTCAGCAGCCCAGGCGCTCCCGGGGTTGCGCCAGGTCGGCATGTAGCGCTTGAGCGTGATCTCGTACGCCCCTCGCGGCGTGCTGTGCCCTGGCGTGCCGATGGCGATACCGTAGTCCTTGTAGATCTCGGCACCGTGGTACAGATAGGCGTGGCGCTCAGAGAGGTCTACACGAATCCAGGTACCGAGTTCATCCTCAGCCATCGAGGGCTCGATTTCCGTGACGGGCAATGTGACCTGCTTTGTTCCCGCGAGCAGTGCCGCGGTGAGAGCTTCGAGTGTTGCCTCGCGATCAGTCTCGTAGCCCACAGCCGACTTCTGAATGACCACTTCGTCGTTGATGAGAGTGACCGTGGCGTCAACCGACGGCGCGTCAACCTTCGCGGCGATCTCATCGATCCAGGACTCAAGAGATGCGCCTTCAACGGAGAGCTCCGGCGCAATCTCGACAGGTACCGGTTCGCCTGTGAGTCGTCGGTAGCTTCGCTCGGCCACGGTTGTGCTTGTTTTGGGTCCGAATGCTGTTTCGAGCATCGCGTCTGCGTCGATTGCCAGGCTCAACTCAGGGTCGAACTCGAATTCCCGATCATTGAAGGAGAGGAGCACGGGCTCGAAGTAGGGCGCCACAACAGTGTTCGCGATGACTTCACGGGCCTGCTCACGCGTAAGGCCGGACAGGTCGTGACCTGAGACGCTCACGCCCGTGGGCACGATCTCTCTGGAGACGAAATCGTCGACCACGCTCCACGCGAACCCGGCCGAGAGGGCAAGGAGTGCGCATGCAGCAAGGAGCGCGAGTAGTCTGAATGCTCGTGTGCGGATGCTCACAGATTCCTTTTCTTTCATCGGTGGTCTTTCGCGTATTCTACAATGTGAAGTCGATATCACCTAAAGCACACGACGGGGGGCGGCGTGGCTCAGGCTGAGACCAGTAAGGTCTATCGCGGAAACCTCGACAAGTTGATCACTCAGATCAACGGTTCCCGCGGCATTGACCTTGGCCAATACAGGCGCCAGTATCTCGAGCGGCGCATCGCCGCGCGTCTCCGTGCGTTGAATCTGCACACCTATCGTCAGTACGGCACCTATCTCGATGAGCATGCAGAGGAGTATGCAAAGCTGCTGGACACTCTCACGATCAACGTCACGGAGTTCTATCGCGATGCAGCCGTGTTCGATCTGTTCCGCAACCAGATAGTGCCGGCGATGATCGATGAGAAACTGCGCACCCGTCACCGGATGATCCGGGCGTGGTCCGCCGGCTGCGCCACTGGCGAGGAGACATACTCCATCACGATGTCGTTCCTCGCCGGGATGGGGGAGCATCGCAACAACTTCCTGCTGTCGGTGCTTGGAACCGACCTTGACTCCAACGCGCTGACGGTTGCACGCGGCGCCACATACAAGATCGAGAAGCTTGGGAGCATCCCTTCCGAGCATCAGGTAAAATATCTGGAAGTAGAGGGTGATGTCTTTCACATAAAGCCTGAAGTCCAGAGGTACGTGAAGTTTCGCCCCTTGAATCTGTTCTCTGACAAGCCGATAAGTGTGGTAGACGTCATCTTTTGCCGCAACGTGTTCATTTACTTTAGTCGCGAGCAGCAGGATGCCGTACTGGACAAGTTCTGGTCTGCACTGAGCCGGGGCGGCTACCTTGTTCTCGGGCGTAGCGAGAAGCTGGGGAAAGAGGCATCCGCGCGTTTCGAGTTGGTCAATAGTCGAGAACGGATCTACCGCAAGCCCATGGGAACATAGAACAACGCGTGCTCGCTGGGGATGGCGCCCGCGCATCAATAAGGAGGGCCTCACACGATGACGCAGCAATATCGTGATAGCACGGTCAGGCGCGGTCTGTCTCTGACATTCACGCTGTGGACGTGGGCCACGATCGGGCCCCCTGTTCTGATCGGCCTGCTCGTTTCTGCGTGGCTCGCAGCCGCGATGCTCGACCTGACATTCTTAGCGATGCTGCCGGTCATGTTTTGGGGCGGTGTCGTCATGCTGGTGCTCTCGCCGATCGGCACGATTCTGTGGCGCATGGCGTTCAAGGATCGTGTGCTTCGGCCGTTGCGCGACCTCGGCACCGTGATGACACAAGCCGGGCAGGGCGACCTGACGGTCAGGGCCGATATCGTGCGCACGGATGAGATCGGGCTCCTTGCGGCGGAATGCAATGCCCTCATTGGCTCCCTTGGCAACATTGCCGGGAATGTGCGGCGATCGGCTGAATCGGTCTCGGCAGCAGCAGCCGAGCTCTCGGCGTCTTCTCAGGAGATCAGCTCTTCCACGATGGAAATCTCGAGTTCCGTTCAACAGATCGCGCACGGCGCCGAGCTGCAGTCTCGCAAGATCGAAGAGACCACAGGCACCATGGAGTCGATCAACAGCACGACCGAGGCCGTTTCCGTCCAGGCCGATGAGGCAGCTCGGACCAGCGAAGAAGCGGCTCGAGTTGCTCTGGTGGGCGAGCAGGCTACCGATGAGGCGATTCTCAAGATCGCGGAGATCCAGACAGCTATCGAAACGCTTGGGCAGAGCGTCGAGGTTCTTGGTAGGCGCAGTGACGAGATTGGCAGCATCGTTGATGTCATCACGTCGATCGCGGATCAAACGAACCTGCTCTCCCTCAACGCCGCAATCGAAGCCGCACGCGCAGGCGAGTCCGGTCGTGGATTCTCAGTGGTTGCAGATGAAGTCCGCAAGCTGGCCGAGGGTTCAGGCAAAGCTGCAGAGCAGATCGGTGATCTGATCAAAGAGGTTCAGGAAGAAACGGCAAAGGCCGTCAAGTACATGGAGGTCGGCACTCGCGAGGTCTATGTAGGAGCCGAGGTCATCGGTCGTACCGGCGAAGCGCTTAGGCAGATTACGGAGGCGGTATCAAGAACTGCTGTGCTCGCGGAGCAGATCGCACACTCGATGTCCCAGCAAAAGGGGCAGACTTCGGGTGTTGACGAGGCGATGCATGATATCGCTGCCGTTGTCGAGGAGAACGCGGCCTCTGCCGAGGAAACGGCTGCTGCTGCCGAGCAGCAGACGGCGTGCATGCAAGAGATCACCTCGTCTGCCCAGGAGCTTTCTGACATGGCGCAGCGGCTTGAGGATATGGTCCATGCGTTCCATGTTGAACAGGTAGACGAGTGATCAACCAGCTCGAACAAGAAGCGCGCAGCATCGTCATCTTTCGTCTTGGGGCGGAGGAGTACGGCCTGGCCATCGAGTGCGTGCGAAGTATCATTCGCTTTGAAGAATCAACCCCGGTGCCGAGAGCACCCGAATTTGTTCTGGGGGTCATCAATCTACGCGGGCAGGTGATTCCGGTGGTAGATCTTGCCCGTCGCTTCCTGCAAGGGGACTTCAAGCCCACACCAACGGCGCGGATTATCGTGGCGGAAGGCGAATCCGGTGTCCTGGGTCTAGCCGTGGATTCTGCCAGCGAGGTCGTATCGATTCCGCTGGACAATATCAAGCCGGCGCCCGACAGCGTTCTCACTAGTGATACGGTCGACGCGTTCGAAGGCGTTGCCGAGCGCGAGGGTGGTCTTGTGATTTTGATAGATCTTGACCGAGCAGTCCCGCGGGTTGACTATGCGCGGATGGCTGGCGACAGCGAATCGGAGGGGGGCTCGAATGTCTAAGACGGTTCTTGTCGTCGATGATGCGGCATTCATGCGAATGATGATTCGCGATATCTTGTCCAAAGAAGGCTATATCATTCATGAAGCGGTCAATGGTCGCGATGCCCTGGAGAAGTATGACGAGGTCGGACCAGACCTTGTGACAATGGATATCACGATGCCCGAGATGAGCGGGCTCGATGCATTGCGTGAGATCAGATCCAGTGACCCCACGGCCCGGGTTCTCATGGTGTCGGCCATGGGTCAACAGAAGATGATTGTAGAAGCCCTCGAAGCTGGAGCGATGGACTTTCTTGTCAAGCCGTTCCAGCCCACCAAGGTGCTTGAGACCGTCAAGAAGTGCCTGCAAGCCCAGGCCTCCTGACAGGGGCGCCGCAGATGCGCGCGACGATCAAAGTGCTTGTTGTCGACGATTCAGCCCTGATTCGTCAGCTGCTCACGCGCGCTCTCTCTGTTGATCCGCGAATCGAGATCGTGGGAGTGGCAAAGACGGGCGTCGAGGCCATCGAGAAGGCACGTGAACTCGAGCCGGATGTCATCACGCTCGACATCGAGATGCCTGAACTGAGCGGCCTTGAGGCGCTTCCTTATCTCAAGAAGCACTCTCGCGCCAGGGTGGTCATGCTCAGTTCGCTCGATGACCCTGACACTACATATCAGGCGCTCGCCGCGGGAGCGGTCGACTTCCTCGCCAAGCCGAGGTCAGGCGTGGCATCATCCATGACCGATCTTTCAGAAGTGCTGCTCAAGAAGATCAGGACTGCCTACCGGGTCGATCCGCTCAGGCTTGAGCATGCGGCACACGCGATAGCAGAGGTAAGGAGGCCCGCAGGGAAGGCGGCCTCGGACATGCCCACGGCTGCATCGGTCGCGACCGGACTCGAGTCAGTTGTCGCTATCGCTGCGTCCACGGGCGGCCCCCCTGCACTTGAACGCGTATTTGAAGGGCTGTCGGCGTCGATACCCGCGGCCTATCTGATCGTTCAACATCTCCCCGCCGGTTTCAGTGAGTCCCTCGCGAAGCGCCTCACAGCAGCTGGGGACATTCCTGTTCGCGAAGCTCTTGATGGTATGCCGATCGAGCCGGGTGTCGGGTACCTGGCTCCGCACGGTTTCCACATGTGCGTTGCCCAGGTGAGCCCTGGCCGATACGCCATCCATCTCGATGATTCACCGAGCGTACATGGTCTGCGTCCAGCGGCCGATCCACTGTTCTTCTCAGTGGCTGCGCTCTTTGGATCTCGTGCAATGGGCGTTGTCCTTACGGGCATGGGAGCTGACGGCGCTCAGGGCTTGTGTGAGATCAAGGAACGTGGTGGTGACACGGTGGTGCAAAACGAAGAGACCAGCGTTGTATGGGGCATGCCTGGCGTTGCGGTGAAGATGGGAGCCGCAAACCATGTGGTACCCATCGGGCTTGTGGCCGCAGAGATTCGGCGCTCGACACGTGTAGGTGGTGCCGTGTGAGCGACATGGATCAGTATCGCGAGATATTTCTATCAGAGAGCGCGGAGTTCATTCAGGGCATCACAGATGGGCTGCTTGCACTTGAGTCTGAGCCGGGTGATCTGGCGCCGGTCGAAGTCATCTTCCGTGGGGCTCACAGTCTCAAGGGTATGGCCGCCGCAATGGGATATGAGCGAACCGCGGATCTGACTCACAGGATGGAAAGCCTGATGGCTCGCGTCAGACAGCGCGAACGTGTCGTCGATCGCTCTTTGATCGACATCATGCTCGAATCAGTCGATGTGGTGCGAGCGCTGATCGACGATGAGTCATCCGGCTCGACGGCAGTTGACAGCACCGACCTGACTGTCCGACTTGTTGCACTGGAGGAGGCGAGCGGCGATGTCTCGAGCAACGCCGGGACCGTCGCCACCGTGACCACCGGGACCGGAGAGGACGCATCCGGCGACACGAATGAGCAGAGAGCCGAGGGTCTCGTTCCGTCAGAGGCCGACATAGCCGGTCGCGACGCACAGGCCCGGCCGGGAGAGACGCTGTTTCGCGTTGCCGTGACGCTTGAAGAGGGCTGTGTTCTCAAAGCCGTGCGGGCATACATGGTCATCAAGCGATTGAGTCATATGGGGCATGTCGTTGATACCATCCCTCCTGGTCGTCAGATAGAAGATGAGCAGTTCGATCGTGAGTTCATCGTCCTCTTGAGTTCAGGTTCAGGCGGGCGGGCGATCCACGATGCGGTTCTTGGTGTGAGCGAGGTTGAGGAATGTGTTGCGGGGGCAAACGACGAGGCGGTGCCTGCGTCTGTGGAGACGGAGCTTGCCGAGGTCGAAGCGGCACGCAAGCGCACGTCTATCCCAAAGCTCTCAGAGACACAGACCGTTCGCATCGCCATCGGTCATCTCGACATGCTTGTCAATCTGGTTGGAGAACTTGTCATCCTTCGCTCGCGCCTTGAGCGAGTAGCTGGACGCATTGCTGACACCGAGCTTGATGAGGCGATGGAGCAACTCCAGCAGGTGTCGGGAGATCTTCAGCACGAGGTCATGCAAACGCGCATGGTACCGGTGGGAAACATCTTCAATCGATTTCCTCGGATGGTGCGAGATCTCGCACATGATCTCGAGAAGGACATCACCTTTGACATGGAGGGTCTCGACATCGAGCTGGACCGAACGGTTCTCGATGAGATCGGCGACCCGATCGTCCACCTGCTGAGGAACAGCATCGATCATGGCATCGAGCCCGCTGCAGAGCGAGAGGCCGCCGGAAAGTCAGCCCGGGGGACAGTTCGTCTCACGGCCGCGCGTGAACGCGACAGAATACGAATCAGTGTCTCTGATGACGGGCGTGGTATTGCGAGCGATCGCGTGTGGGACAAAGCGTGCTCTCTTGGGCTCGCGGATCCGGGAACGCGCGGGTCCTATTCCCAAGAAGATATCCTGCTGTTCACATGCGTACCCGGCTTTTCCACGGTGTCCCAGGCGACCAAGGTTTCCGGTCGTGGTGTGGGAATGGATGTCGTGAAGGGCAAGATCGAGCATCTTGGCGGGGCGCTGTCGATCGTCTCCAGACCAGGGCACGGCACCGAATTCGTGCTGACTCTGCCGTTGACGCTCGCAATCATCCAGGCGCTCCTCGTCAGCAGCGGCGGAGCGACGTACGCGCTGCCGCTGAGTGCCGTCGATGAGGTTCTCGGTGGTGAGGACATGGAACTCGACACCGTGGATGGCTCTCCGGTCGCAATCGACCGGGAGGGAGCCATTGTCTCAGTCCACCACCTCGATGCGCTGCTTGGCTACTCAGACGATCACAAGCGATTGCCCGGGCGGCATCAGCATCTCGTGTTGATGGAGAGCGCCGGTCAGCGAAAGGCGCTGGTGGTTGAAGATCTGCTCGGCAGGCGCGAGATAGTGATCAAGCCGCTGTCTCGCATGCTGCGCGGCGCGCGTGGGATTGGTGGCGCGACAGTACTGGGAGACGGTCGGGTGGCGCTGATCATCGACCAGCGGACGATATTCCCCGGTCGTGAGGAGACCCCATGAAGCTAACCGACCTGTCCGAGCTCCAACTCGATGCGCTTGGCGAGGTGGGCAGTATTGGCGCGGGTCATGCAGCGACCGCACTGTCACAACTCATGGGTCGGCCGATCGGGCTTACCAACCCCGAACTAGAGTTGATTCCTTTTGGTGAAGTGCCACGCGTCGTCGGAGGCGCGGAGAAGCTCGTGGCTGCCGTCTACTCGCGTCTATTGGGTGATATCGAAGGGGGAGTCCTCTTCATGGCGGCCCGGGACAGTTCGCTTGCGATATGCGATCTCATGCACAATCACCCGGTGGGAACCGCCAAGTCATTTGGCCGCGACGAGGAAGCGTTGCTGTCACACGTAGCATCGATTCTGACAGCCGCATATCTGGCTGCGGTGGCACGGCTGGCCGACCTGAGCGTACTGCCGTCCACACCGCTCTTTGCGCTTGATATGGCCGGCGCGATTCTCGAAGTCGCGACCACCGAGATCGGGATGAAGGCGGAGTCGGCTCTTCTGCTCAGAACAAGCTTCCTCGACGAGGAGACGTCTGTCGACGCAATGCTCTTTTTCCTCCCCGATCCTGACTCGCTTGATGTGATACTCGGGCGACTGGGCGTGGTCTGAAGGTGCCAGGGGAGTCAAATAGCGTGGGTTTGTCACGGCTCGACGATCCGAACATGGTCGAGGTCGGAGTCGGTGCGTTAGCGGTTGCCCGATACCCCCGGTTCCTGATGACCGCTGCACTGGGTTCGTGCATCGGTCTTGCTCTGTGGGATCCCGTACTCAAACAAGGCGGCCTCGCGCACATCATGCTCCCGCTACCGCTCGAGACGTCTGCCCCGGGCGTTATGCATAGGTTCGCATCATGTGCGGTGCCGGAGATGGCGAATATGCTTGTCGAGCAGGGATCTCCTCGGCGTAGACTGCAGGCAAAGATGGCGGGTGGAGCGGCGATGTTTCGGGGCGACACGATTCTTGCAACGGTCGGGGAGCGGAATATCGCCGAGGTGAAACGGCAGCTCGGGCTACTGAACATACCTGTATTTGCCGAAGATATTGGAGAGAGGCATGCGCGCACGGTCGAGATCCATCTCGATTCGGGTCTTTTCGTTGTGCGCTCATACCTTTACGGCATCAAGAATTTGTGACACGTTCAGGAAGGTCAACGAAGGCTGTGCCGATGGAGGAAATGGAGATGGCCGCCGCGCCGTTACGCGCCATTGCGGACCGTCAACTCATCATAGCGATTGTGGGGGGTAGCCTGAGGGCCGCGTCCATTCTTCGGCTACTCTCTGAGGTCGACAACATCGACGTGTCTGCGATTTGCTCGAGCAACCCAACGGCACCCGCTGTCCGGCTCGCCGAAGACCTCGGCATATACTCCACGCGGGACTACACCGAGGTCTATCAGATTCCCGGGCTGGATCTGATCATCGACATGTCGGATGACCCTCGCGTGCATGCCGCACTGCAGTCTCAGAGACCCTCGAATGTTGAAATGATCGGATCGAGCGGCTCGGAACTCGTGTGGGATCTTCTGGTGGCCAAGAAGCGCGGCGAGGAGCAAGAGAAGCTGTTCGTTGAATTGCAGGTTGCCTACGATAAGATCCGAAGCCACGAGCGCCGCCTTCAATCCAGCAAGGAAGCTCTCGAGCGTGCCAACCAGGAACTTGAGAGTCGACTGGCGGAGATATTCTTCACTCACGAATTCTTCAAGGCACTCACGAGTTTCAGTTCTGTCGACGATGTCTGTTCGCTGATCGTTGACGGCGCGAACGGTATTCTCGGTGCGGAGATCAGTTGCGTCTACCTGTTTGAGCGCGAGGACTGGACGTTGCGGCTCAGTGCGAGTCAAGGGCGATCCGAAGACGCATTCGAGCCCGTCATTTCGGTCAGGGATACCATTTTGGGAACGGCGTTTCGCGATGGACTGGTGCAGGAAGCGGACGTGCCGTTTGGCTCTGACAGTTCGACGTGGGCGCGCAACCGCGAAGACGTTCGATCTCAGGCGGCGGTACCTCTTCGCACCGGTGAGCACGTTATCGGTGTCATGGTCGTGGCCTCGGCCAACTTCCGTGAATTGACTCCCGCAGAGCTTGAGCGGCTCCAGGTGATTGGCAACCAGTCGTCGCTTTCTTTGCAAAACGCGCTACTCCATGGCGAGCTCGAACGTCTGTCGGTGACAGACCGCCTGACCGAACTCTACAACCACGGATATTTCCAGCAGCGTCTTGAGGAAGAGCTCGGCAGGTCGGAACGTTTCGGCCACCAGCTCGCCTTGATCATGCTCGATATCGATGACTTCAAAGAGTTCAACGATACCTACGGCCATCCCCGGGGAGACGTTGTGCTCAAGGCGGTCAGCGACATCATCCGTAGTAATCTACGGGATATCGACGTGGCGGCTCGCTACGGCGGGGAGGAGTTCGTTATCGTCTTGCCGGAGACCGATGTACAAGGCGCGTTCGCCGTCGCCGAGCGCATCAAGGACTCCATGGCCGCGCACAAGTTCGCCACGGGAGAAGCGATCCCTCCCGTTCATAAGTCCGTGTCCGTCGGGGTCGCTTCGTATCCCGAGCATGCACTGACGCAATCACGACTGATCGAGGCTGCGGATCGGGCAATGTACGTTGCGAAGCGTGCGGGAAAGAATACTGTACGAGTAGCCGAGTAAGGGGTAGGGGACAGGGGGCATGGCATGAGCCTCAGGGTCGCGCTCGAACGCCTGCCGCATGACAGGGAGTCCGAGGTTCTGCTGCGCAATCTGCTGGCGGTACTGCGTCACCACGCAGACGAGTGGCTGGAGCCGCGCGAGATTGCCCCGATTCTACACTCGACAGCAGATTCCGTCGGGTCGATTCTCGAGGTGCTCAGTGAGTGCTTCGTGCTAGACTTCGACGACGGTCCACCGCGATACGTCTATCGCATTGACCGTATGCTGGAAATCGAAATCGATCGCTTCGTGCGCGGCTCTGACAGCCGAAGCGGTATGCTCCAGAATAATGTGGAAAGATTCAGGCAGCGCTACGGAAGTCGATGATTTCCGGGCGCGCGGGGGTGTGAATCGGGTGAAACCCATCTTGCCGGGGGCTCGTGGCCCCGCGGTCGAAGATATCCAGAAGCGATTGCTGAAACTCGGCTACGATCTCGGTCCGACCGGGATCGATGGTGTGTTCCTCGGCATGACTCGTGATGCTGTTCTGGAATTCCAGTCTCGGCATGAACTGGACGAGGACGGCGTCGTTGGTGCGGCGAGCTGGGCAGCGCTTGTAGACGCGACCTTCACCTTCGGCGATCGAATGCTCTATCTGCGTCTGCCATACCTTCATGGTCATGATGTGCAGGTCCTGCAGCACGCACTGAGCACCCTCGGGTTCGCCTGCGGCGACCCTGACAGTATCTTCGGGCCCTTCACAGAGCGGGCCGTACGAGAGTTTCAGCGGAGCAGCGGCCAGCCCGCGGACGGGATCGTTGGTCCGGAAACGGTCGGGTCACTCGTTGGCCTCAAGCACGTCTGGGAGGGAAAGAACGCCTCGGTTCCTGCAAGTCCGAGCACGCCCACCATTCGGGCCACAGACGTTCTCGCGCGCTGGCACACCGTCGTCGAATCAGAGAGCGAACAGCTTGCTCGGATCGGCGAGCGTTTGGCTAATGTGGCTGCTGCCGCCGACGAGCGGATCCACATCCGCTTGCTTCGGGGCGGAGACGCGACGGAGCCATCATGTGACCTGCATCTCATTCTCGTTGAGAAGCCGTCGCAGGCGGCCGAGTCGCTGCCTGTCGTGGTACTTGGCCATGACCCGGAGTCCTTGCTTGCGGCACGGGTCGTCACCGCACTGGCAACGCAGCCGGAGAAGGTGCGACGTCTGGTCATCGCCGTTGGGGTTGTGCCGACTAACGAGCGCGATCAGCAGCGGGTCGCTGTTCGGCTTCTTGACGCGCTCTGTCTTGCTTTGGCGTGAAACATGCTACCTGTGACCGGAACCCCGCCTGCATGCTAGAATTGGGCGGTTGCCCTGTAATGAACACCTCAGAGGGAGAATTGTTCTGATACTCAGGAAGACCAACATAGTTGTGGCACTCGCATTGGCTTTCGCGCTCACCGTAGGTGTCGTACCTGCCGTCGCCGTTCCCTCGATCAGCGACAAAGAGGATCAGGCGCGTCAAGCCAAGGTTCAAATAGACGCTCTCGATGAGAAGGTCGAAGTCGCGGCAGAGGCCTACAACGAGGCCAACGCAAAGCACCGAGCCCTCCTTGATGAGATCAGCGAAACCAACAAGAAGCTCGAAGCAACGAATGCGCGCATCGATGAGTTGCAGCATCACTTGGCGGTTCGCGCTAGCTCGATGTACCGGAGTGGCCCCGTCGGCTTCGTCGAGGTGCTCTTTGAGGCAAGGGATTTTGGGGACTTCGCTGCCACGTGGGACCTTCTCAAGGATATGAACGATCGTGAGGCTCAGAACGTCGCAGAGCTCAAGGACGCGCGTGCTGCCGCTGAACAGGCACGGGCGGAGTTGAATACGAAAGAGGCTGCTGCCAAAGTCATTCTTGACCAGATGGCTGCGAACAAGGCAGCGATCGAGAAGCAGCTCAGTGAACGAAAGAGTCTTCTGGCGGGTCTTGAGTCGGAGATAGCTGCCCTGGAGGCTGCCGATGCGGCTCGAGCTGCGGCAGCCGCTGCTGCGGCGGTTTCCCGTAGTTCGAGCGCCCCGAGAACGTTCCCTGCACCAACGCGTGCCGCTCGCAGTGAAGTTGTGAGCATTGCCAAGCAGTATCTGGGGGCACCGTATGTGTGGGGAGGATCGGGTCCGAACTCCTTCGACTGCAGCGGCTTTACAATGTTCGTGTACGCGCAGGTGGGCGTCTCACTGCCGCACTCATCGCGGTCGCAGATCAACTCAGGCGAGCGTGTCTCACGGTCTGACCTGCAGCCTGGTGACTTGGTGTTCTTTGGATCTCCGATTCATCACGTAGGCATCTATGTTGGTGGCGGACAGTACATACATGCACCGCGCACCGGTGATGTGGTCAAGATTTCGTCACTTGGGCGTAGTGACTACGCGGGAGCGTGTCGTCCCTAGTTCTCCCTCCACCGGAGAGTCCGAAATCGCGCAGTAGGCCGTGTCTGCGGTATGCTTGAGGTGCAATGCATCGCGTTGTCTCAGGTGAGGACGGTATGGCTGAGATAGATAGTCTTCTGCAGGTCATGACAGAGCGCGGCTCGTCTGATCTGCACGTCAAAGTGGGTAGTCCTCCGGCCATTCGGCTGAACGGCAAACTCGTCGTGCTGCGTGATCAGTATCAGCCGCTCACGTCTGAGCAGACTCATACCCTTGCTCTCGGCATGATGGATGAGCGGCAGGCGGCATCCTTCGAGCAACATCATGAGACGGACTTCGCTTACTCGCTCCCGGGTGTGGGCAGGTTCCGCGTGAACGCGTTCCGTCAGCGAGGAAGCGTGGGCATGACGCTCCGTCGTGTTGCCACCGATCGCTCATCGATCGAGGATCTGGGACTCCCGCCGATCATTCGCCAACTTGCCGACGAGCCCCGGGGTCTTGTGCTTGTCACAGGCACCGCAGGTTCCGGCAAGACAACTTCACTGGCAGCGATGATCGATCACATCAACAGCACCCGTGATGGTCACATCGTCACGATCGAGGATCCGATCGAGGTTCTGCACCAGGACAAACGCTGCATCGTGAATCAGCGTGAGATCGGGATTGATACCGAGAGTTACGCTGATGCGCTCAGGCATGTGGTGCGCCAGGATCCCGACGTCGTCCTCATCGGTGAGATGCGGGATCACGATACCGTGTCGGCGGCACTGACGGCTGCTGAGATCGGCAACCTTGTGCTCTCTACGCTGCATACGATCGACGCCACGGAGACCATTAGCCGCATCATCGACTTCTTCCCCCCGTACCAGCAGAAGCAAGTACGACTGATGCTTGCATCCACGCTCAAGGGAATCGTTTCGCTTCGGCTCATCCCATCGATCAACGGCGGGCTCGTTCCGGCAGTCGAGGTGATGATAACCACGGGAACCATACGTGAGTACATCACCGATCCTGAGAAGACGTACATGATCAGGGATGCAATGGAGGAAGGCGACTACTACGGCATGCAGACGTTCGACAAGTCGCTCCTCACGCTCTACCAGGATCGTCGGATCACGCTGGATGATGCGATGGCCATGGCTCACAATGCGCACGATTTCAAGATCAAGGTTCGCCAGCTTGGCGTCGATCCGCACACTGCAGCCGAGAGTGGAATCTACTAGTGGCGGCACCATTCACTGTGGTGGTCAGATGCGCCGATCCTCGGCTTGAGACGTTTCTGCTCGCCGAGCACCATCGATCCACGCTCGGCCTTGCGCCCGTTCGTGTTGATTTGGGTGAGGCCCACATCGCGAATGTAGGCGGACTGCTTCCACTCGCCGGTGCTGAAGTACCGCGGCTTGTCCACGATGCCGGCCTGTTGCTCCGGCTGTTCGGAGGCGAGAGCGGCCGCATCGTGCTCACTGCGCATAGTTCCTGCGGAGGATACCTCGATGCTGTCGAGGGAAGCGATGACACGGTGCGCGCGCGGCAGGAAGATGACCTGCGATCCACCGCGCACCGGTTGCGAGGCGCGATTCCTCACGCGGTGGTTGATTGCTATTACCTCAACCTCGAGCCTGAGTGCATTGACGCAATAGAGGCCTAGGCGGGCAATCGCACACGTTGCCCGTACCCATCGAGGCGTCTGTGCCGTTACTGGTAGTAGGAGTCGGTCTCCGCATTGAGCACAACTGACGACAGGTACATTGACAGACTCGTCAAACGAGCTGTCCGAGGAGACGTCGAGGCTTTCGGTGGCATATACGATGCCTATGCCGATCGCATCTACGGCTTCGTCAGGGCACGGGTCGGTAATCCGCATGACGCCGAGGATGTGACGGAAGTCGTATTCCTCAAGGCATTTCAAGCGATTGACTCGTATGACCGACGCGGACTTCCGTTCGGTGCATGGCTCTTTCGGATAGCACGAAATGCGACGGTTGATCATCTCCGACGCTCCGGGCGTATGCCGGAGCCGGTAGAAGACGTGGAGATTCACACCGAACCTGCGCCTGTGTTGATAGAGGATGTGGTCGCAGAACGGGTCGACGCACACGTGGTTCACGATGCGTTAGCGCAGTTGACAGAGGATCAAGCGGCAGTCATTGCATGTCGCTTCTTCTGGGATATGGATATCCGCCAAACGGCCGTAACGTTGGATCGAACGCCGGGTGCCGTTAAGGCACTGCAACACCGGGCCCTTCGGTCGATGGCGGCATTGCTTTGGGAGATGGACCGCGATGAGCAGCGATAGAGGTACGGGAACTCGCCTTCTTGAAGAGGTGATTCGGGAGTCGCATGAGCCGATGCCCGAGTTGTCTCGCGTACGCACACGCTCTCGGGTCCTCGCCAGCATTGATACTGCGAGCCGAATCTCCCGGGCCAGGATTCTCTTCACCCGGACAGCCGTGGCGCTCACGACCACTGCGACCATCATGGCCGGCACAGGCCTCGCTGCAGCTTCGTCGTTGCCGGGTGACCTGTTGTATCCGGTCAAGCGGGCCACAGAAGAAGTGCGCGTTGCCTTCGCGCCAACTGCGCAACAAGGCGAGATTCTGCTTGAGATGGTCCGGGAGCGAATCCGCGAAGTGTCGGGCCTGGTTGAGTCGGAGGCTTCCGAGCCCGCCGTGAAGCGGGCAACCGAGCAATTCGGAAGTGCGGCAGGACGAGCCGTGCACGGCGAGCCTGATCCGAAGGCAAGCCAGGATATCGTACGTGAGATCGAGGCGTCGGTCGCCGAGGAGCCTGCTGCAGTGCGCCAGCGTGTTGGCTCTCAGATTCCCGAACCGGCACCCACGCCTGAGCCTACTCCTCAGAGGCGTGATCCGGCAGCTTCGCCGAGCCCGCAACCCGATCCCGAGCCCTCGCCCGATCCCCAGCCAACGCCGAACCCCGACGGTTCAGGCTCGCCTTCTGGTCAGACGGGGAGCGGGGAAAACTCCGGCGGCGTATCCAAAGGCGGTAACTGAACGTTTGTCTCTTTGGAGGGGCGTTGGCAACCGAGGAGTGGAAATCAATGAAGACACGCACAGGAGTTATCCTCACGGCAGTTGCGCTCGCCGCCGCGATGCTCGTCTCACCTGCATATGCGGGTCAATCGGGTAGCGGCGCGCAGGGTAGCAACGGTGAGCAGGCACAGTCAGGCGTGGGCAGCGGCGACCAGACCCGCGACCAGACCCGCGACCAGGCCCAGGACTGTCTTGAGACCGAAGAGAGCAGTGAGCTCAAGCTGCGCGTTCGAAGCGAGCTTCGTGTCGGCGAGAACTCTGAGCCGTCCGGAGATGGACGTACTCGCGAGCGCGAGCGGGTCGAGGACACGGACGCCTCTGCGGATACGAGTGAGACCGTCGAGCCCACGAACACCGTCGAACCGACAGTACCCTCCGATTCGGATGAAGCTGATGTGAGTTCGATGGACTCGGCTGAGGTCATCGAGAAACGGGCCAAGATCGAGCAGACTGGATTGATGGAGTGGATTCGCTCGGTGTTTGCCTTTATCGGTCTGTCCTAGCATTTCAACTGTTCGCGGGTAGTCGTGCGGCACAAGGGCGTCTCCTTAGGAGGCGCCCTTTCGCATGACCTTCGCGGTTACGATCGCTCCTGCGAGGGCGCCAATGGTGTCAACGCCCCAGTCGGCGATGTCTGGAACACGCCCGGGTACAAAATACTGGTGGAATTCATCGGATATGCCGTATGCCGAGGCAGCGAGCACGGTAATCGCAATCGTCGAGAACCCGACAGAGTTACTGCTGATCGCGAACCACATGAGTGCTCCGAGAATCGCGTACTCGAGAAAATGGGCAAGTGAACCGTATTTCCCGGGGACATCGCTCCCGGGTAGTGAAGAAAAGTGATACACCACGAACATCCACAGTCCCACGGCGATCCAACGCGCGGTCGGCGGGGTTGCGCGTACGTGTTCTCTGAGTGCGTTCAGCGGTCTGCCTCCGGAGGGCTGTCGTTTCAGGCGGGACCGAGTCTAGCACGTCGATCGTCAGCGAACGCTTGACGGGGCCACGGCAGAGGTGCGACCGTGATACGTCTTTCGTCTGTCTCTGGAGGGCGTGTGGCGCGAAGAAGCAGTGTGCTGGCCGCCGTTGTGTCCGCTGCAAGTTTCGGAACGATGGCCATCATCGTGAGGTTCATGTACGACCAGGGTGCAGAGCCTCTTCAGGTGCTGGCACTGCGGTTCGGCATGGCGGCGATTCTGCTTGGCGGTTATACCGCGCTACGCCGGAGACGTTTGTTGCGCGCTACTCCGCGCGAACTGCTCGCGTACGGCGCACTATCTCTGTTCGGGTACGGGGCGGCATCGATCTGCTTCTTTTATGCGCTGCGATTCGCCGATGCATCCGTAGTCGCGATCCTGTTGTACACATATCCCTCGCTGATCGTGCTTGCAGAACTGCTCTTTAGCCGTGTGCGGCCAACGCGTGGGCGCGTGATGGCGATTGTGATGACCTTTGCGGGATGTGTGCTTGTTGTAGACCCGTTCGGCGGCTCGCTTGCAGTCAAACCGGTGGGAATCGTCCTTGGTGTTGGGGCGGGAGTGGCCTATGCCGCGTTCTCGCTCATGAGCCATCGTTTGATGGAAACAAGACCGCGATCGGTCATCATGACCTACATGTTCGGCTTCACGTCGCTACTTGCCACGGGAGTGGCGCTTGCCACGGGGGCCCCGCTCGTCCCCCAAGGATGGTCGCTCTCCCTTTGGGGACTACTCCTGCTGCTCGTGCTGATACCGACCTTCCTGGCCATCGTGTTGTATCTACGCGCGGTCAAGGCGCTGGGCGCTTCACAAGCGGCGATTCTCTCCACCTTCGAGCCGGTGTTCACTCTCGTGCTCGCATTCGCTCTTCTGGGAGAGAGTCTCAATAGTGCGCAGGGACTCGGGGGAACTCTCGTCTTGGGCGGCGTTCTGGTCGCCGAGGCCCACAGCGCCAGTGTCGATGCCGCTGCCGCGGTTTAGCGTTCAGCCAAGAAACAGCGCAGCAACGATGAGGTTTCGCACCAGCCAAACAATGACTACGCCGAGCGCTTCAACTCCGTATCCCCAGCCAGTCACAGCCCACGCATCGGCTGGTCGGACCCCGCGCTTCTTGAGAACACGCAGGGTGAGGTATCCGCCAAGGAGCCATGCGACGAGCCGCAACGGGGCGTTGGCGGCGAATGCGTAGGGAATCGCTCCTGCGGCCCACGCATCGGTGACCCCTTCGGTGTCGACCTTTCCGGATGGCGCGGCAACACGCATCACCAGAAGACGAGCGGTGACCCAAAGCGCGCCAACGAGCGCGCTGAGCACGGCACGGGTTCCCGACCCGGTCGCGATTCCCAGCACCATGGCCAGAAGGACCCCGCTGCACAAGGCGGCGATCGCGATGGTTCGGGGTTGTGGGACGTTGTCGGGCTGTGTCTGCCCGTTCACGACCGCCTGCACGCTTCGCGCCAACGTGGCGAATCGACCGGGCGATGCTGAGATGTTCCTCGTGAGGGCGCGTCCCGCTGTGCGGATTGCGGCGAGAATGCGCGTCAGCAAACGGCGCCACAGCACGAGCAGTTGCGCCGCTCGCTTCTTTGGGCGCTGATGCCGATTAGTTGCGCTAGGCTCGCGTGCTACCATATTCAGTGATGTTGACCTCGGTCGATGTGCATGGGCTGGCGCGCATCACAGAGTGTTCGCAATGGTGCTGGACTGCCATTCTGTGCGCGTCGTACTTCCATGATTGAGTGTATACGAGTCTGCCGAATCCGTTGGAGGCCTGAGGAGATCCGTGAATCACTACCAGACGTTGCAGGTCGCCCGGGATGCAGAGCCTGAAGTAATCGAGAAGGCTTACAAGGCGCTCTCTCTGAAATACCATCCCGATAGGGTATCTCCCGAGGCCGGACTCGAAGCGACCCGACGCATGCAAGCGATCAACGAAGCGTATCGGGTTCTGAAGGCTCAGGACACACGAACGCGCTATGACCGTTCGCTTCGAGGCTCGCGTTCGGACCATAGCGCGTGGGACGTGTTCATGGACAAGGGTCTCCTCGGCATGTTTCTCGAGAAGGTCTCTACCCGGCCCTAGCTCGGGGTGCGCTCCGAGAGCTTGTTGCTTACCGCCCTAAGGATCGCGGGGTAGGAGACAGCACCGTCGTAGACGGGAACGCTGTCTATGACCGTAACGGGAAAAAGCAGTCCGCGCTTCTCGATTTCATCGAGTATGGTTCCGTGCTCGCCTTTGACTCCCTGATCGTGCGCGTCGTGATAGACGATACGGGCGTCATCCCCGAAACGCCGCTCCATTTCCTGGGCGATGATGGCCGTGATCTCCTCCGGAGACCATGAGGGGCCTCAACCGCCGCTGAAACATGCGGTCTGAGCGGGTACATCGAACACTTCGACCGTGATGGGTTCGTTCGTCATATTCTCTCTCCTAACCAAGTTGAACGGCGCCGCCGGCACACACGCCTACACATACATTGCAGCCCTTGCACAGTTCTTCGATCACGGCGTATCCGTTCGCTCCCGGATATGGGCCGCCTTCGTTCGAGACTATCGCTCCGGTGGGGCACACCCGTTTTGACGGGCACCCCGGCGAGCGGTCGCATCGTGAGTTGTCTATCGTTATCGCTGCCATAGTCGTAGGATACTCCTTGATATCTTGGCCGACAGGAGCGTCGACCCATTGAGCCGACGTGTTCATTCATGCGTATTATACCCATGGGGGTATTCGTGCGCAAGTGTCGCTCCTGTTAGTATTAAGCAGCGTTATCCGGAGATGCGGGGGTTCGCGTGGCGTTACTCAAGCTCAACAGGACGAACAAGGCGCTTGCGACAAGGATGCTTCTTGCCGGTGGCGCCATTGGTGTGGCATTCCCGCTTCTGGCTCAATTTCTGGTAGAACCCAAGAGCGCCCTGCTCTGGATCGTCTTCTGGGTGGCCTGCATTATTGCAGGGCTTGCGCTCGGGTTTGTGGGTCTGATGGTCGCGGTTCGAACCGGGGAGAGCCTCTTTCGCGAAGTGATCGACGTCGCTACTCGCGATTTCGCTCTTGAGGCGGAGACTGACCTCACATGCGATGATATGCAGTCCGAGGTTCTCGGATTGCTTGGACGGTTGAACTCACTTCTTCAGCACGCAACACGCGTGAACAACGATATGCGTGCTTTGACCTCGGAAGTGCTTGCTGCCACAGAGGAGCAGGCTTCAGGTGCCGCCGAACAAGCGGCTGCAGTGACTCAGACGTCCGCAACCGTCGAAGAACTTGCGCAGACATCCAAGCAGATCGCGGATAACTCCAGCGCTGTGGTGGCTGTTGCGGAGCGTACGCTCGCAAGCGCCGAGGAAGGCATGCAGGCTGTCGAGGACACCAAATCCGGGATCGACGAGATTCGGGTGTCAACGCAGCAGTCCTCGGACCGCATCCTGGCCCTGGGTGAGCGAAGCCAGGAGATCGGCCGCGTACTCGTGATAATCGACGACATCGCGGAGCAGACCAAGATTCTCGCGCTGAACGCGGCGATCGAAGCCGCCCGTGCTGGTGAGGCGGGCAAGGGTTTCGCCGTTGTCGCCGAGGAGATACGCAAGCTGGCTGACTCGGTTACGGAGTCGACTCAGGAGATCGGCCGCGTGGTTCGCGAGATTCAGGCATCTACATCGCAGTTGATCATGTCAACGGAGCGGGCGGCCAAGAAGGTCGATGAGGGTCGCAATCTCGCGTCGAGCACATCTGATTCACTCGATACCATTGTGAGCCAGGTCGAGGAGACCACGGATGCCGCAAAGCAGATATCCATCGCAACACAGCAGCAGAGGACCGCTTCTGATCAGGTGGTTCTCTCAATGAAGGAAGTCGCCCAGGTCTCTCAGCAGGCGGCGGAGACGTCCCGGCAGATATCTGCGGCGATCATGGATTTGAACCAGCTCGCTGACTCGCTCCTTACACGATAGTGGAATCGCGAGTTGCACAGCGACTTCTCGATGCAGGACATTCGTTGCCGGCTCCGTCGGCTGCTCTTGGCGACTATGTTCCCGCAACCCGTTCCGGAACATTGGTATTCACGTCCGGCCAACTCCCTGTTGTGGCCGGTGACCTGACCGCCGCAGGACTCGTTGGGGCGGACATAGATCTTGAGGTCGCACGCTCGGCTGCGGCACTCGCTGCGTTGAATGCGCTTGCTGCGGCATCGACGGTGTGTGATCTCGATGCGGTCGTGCGAGTGGTCAAACTGGTCGGCTATGTTGCCTCGGCCGAAGGATTTACTGCTCAACCTGCGGTTATCAACGGTGCGAGCGCTGTGCTGATTGATGCATTTGGGGATGCGGGCAAGCACGCCCGGGAGGCGGTGGGGGTGCGTCGGCTCCCGCTTGATGCCTCCGTTGAGGTCTCGTTGATTCTTGAGGTATCGCCCTAAGGAACGCCTTCCTGAGGGGCACCGCGAGACGAGGTCATTTTCCACAGCGGGCTTCGCAGGGATGGGGTGTCAGCCGCCGAATACTCTGATGGGACGCTATTTGTGGAATTTGTCTGAATTCTTTGGTTGAGTGGATGAGCTCCTTCTTATATTGTTAGCGAAGCATTAGCAGGGTGTTAGCAAACGGTTTGCGGGCTTTGTGCCGCATTTCACGTGTTCGTGTCGGCCCCGAAGTGAGCAAGGAGCGAGTGCGTATGGCGAAATTTTCCATTGTGGCCGGGTTCAAGGACCCGGTCCGTAGACCCCGGTACCTCATTTGGACGGGTGTTGCCGTCTTGATGATGGCCGCCGTGGTCATCGTCGCGTTGGGGGTGACATCGACATATTGGTTCTGTGCGCAGGGCTGTCATAAGGTCCAGGACGATACGATTACGGCCTACAACAACTCCACGCACTCCAAGATTTCGTGCATGGCCTGCCATATGCCGGTCAATGCAGACCCCATCACGTTCGTGTTGCACAAGGCCGAGGCGCTCGGCGAGTTGTATCTCACAGCGACTAACAAGTTTGAGATCCCGCTCAACGGCGAATCGCATGTTGCAATGACGATGAACCCCACGAACTGCACGCAGTGTCACTCAGAGAACCGTGTGATCACGCCAGGCCCTGGCATCATCATCGATCACGCGATTCATGAGGAGAACGAAGTCACATGTACCATGTGTCACAACCGTGTGGCTCACAATGAGGACGGGATCGAGTTCGTGAACGTCGACCCGGCCACTGAGACCACGAACACCGGCCACGTGGACTTCATGGGCATGACCGCGTGCTTCCGTTGCCACGGTCTCACTCCCGACGCGGATGCTCCCGGCGCGTGCGCCAAGTGCCATCCCGCCGGATTCGAGCTCAAGCCTCCCAGCCATCTCCAGGCTGACTTCTACCCCGCCGGCCACGCCGAGATGGCACTAGAGGCTGTCGCGGCTGTTGAGGAAGCAGCTGCAGAAGGCGGTCACGGCGAAGAGGGAGCCGAAGAGGGCGCCGAGGAAGGCGCCGAGGAAGAGACTGCACCTGCGGGCTCTGAAGAGAGCACCGAGGGCGAGACCTCGATGCTTGGCATCGACAAGGCATTCGCCTCTGGTGCCACCGGCGACAACCCCTGGGTTGAAGCGGTGCCCGCAGTAGATGCGGTCAACTACTGCAGCACATGCCATGTCTTGGATCAGTTCTGCACGAACTGCCACGGTATGGAGATGCCGCATCCGACCGAGTTCAAAGAGAAGACGCACCCCGATGTTGCTGCAGAGAAGATGGACAAGTGCGATCTCTGTCACCAGGTGACAGAGACGAACTTCGCCTTCTGTAACGACTGTCACCATGGAGCGGAGTCTGGCGACTGGGCATACGACCCCAAGGTCGAATGGCAGACCCAGCACGCTAGTGCAGTGACTGCCAACGGTGTGGAAGTATGTCTCGAGGCATGCCACGAGACCAAGTTCTGCTCGGATTGTCACACTGAGCTGAAGCCTGTTCCCACGTCGCACAAGGCAGGGGACTGGCTCCGCAAGAAGGCCGAGGAGATCGGCGTTCACGCTGAGGCGTTCGCAGCTCAGCCCAAAGCATGTGAGGTCTGTCACGGTGAAGGCATGCCGAATGACAACGAGTTCTGCAAGAGTTGTCACGTTCTTGAGATGCCTCACCCGCAGGACTTCAAGGAGTTCCACTCAAAGACAGGCAAGGACAGGCCTCAGGTATGCGCGAACTGCCATACCTTCAAGGAGCTGTGCTCTGACTGTCACCATGAAGGCGCCAAGGACGGAACTCCGTGGCAGCAGGTTCACGGCGGCATCGTGAACGAGAGCGGTGCAGGCACGTGCTTCGAGAAGTGCCACCAGGATCGCAACTTCTGCGTGAAGTGCCATACGTCACTTGCGGTGGTTCCGGCGTCGCACAACCAGAAGAACTGGACGAAGCGTACGGCGCTCGACAAGCCGGCCGCACATCAAGTGACGTACAAGGAGCAGGAAGAAAGCTGCACGTACTGTCACGGAGAAGGCGGGCCCGAGGCCAAGTTCTGCCAGAGTTGTCACGGTCTTGTCATGCCGCACCCCGATGGGTTCGGTGCTGAGGGCAAGGGTAACGGTGGAGCTCACCAGGCAGGTCTAGCTGACAAGTCGCTCACCAGGGCTTCGTGCACCAACTGCCATGTGCAGGCATTCTGCGATGGCTGTCACCATGAGTACACCGGTACCAAGCAGCGTTGGGTGAATTACCACCCGACCACCGTGCGCGAAACGGGTGCTCAGGCATGCTTCGAGTGCCACGAGGAGACGTACTGCTCCTTCTGCCACGTACGTGAGGCGAGTAAGTACATCGACAACTAGCACGATAGAGGTTCATATGTGATGCGATGGTCCGGCCCCCGATACGGGGGTCGGACCTTTTTTGTTCGCGAATCGCGCTCAGATGTTCTCCTTGACCACCCGGCATCCACGTCTTCGAAAGATGCCCTTTGCCGATTCGGGTGGGAATGTGTATCATTTGCCCTCGTCGGGATGTGGCTCAGCTTGGTAGAGCGCTGCGTTCGGGACGCAGAGGTCGTGGGTTCGAATCCCGCCATCCCGACCAGATGATTTCTTCGGCAGGCCGGTGATCAACCGGTCTGCCGTTGTCGTTCTCGGAGGGAATGCAACGTGTACGAACAGCTTCTCAGGCTTGTTGGCTTTGGTCTCTGCCATCAACTTCCCGAGCGTTCGTTCTTTGGCGCGGGGTATCAGCTTCCTGTGTGCGCTCGAGACACGGGAATCTATCTCGGATTCTCGATCGCCGTGATAGTCCTGCTTGTTCTGGATCGGGGGAGGCGCAGTTCAGAGCTGCCGCCCGCCGGAGTCATGATCGTGCTGGGTCTCTTCGTGGCTGTCATGGGAATCGACGGCGTGACATCCTATGCCGGGTTGCGTGAGACCACGAATGAGATTCGCTTGATGACTGGCTTGATGGCGGGCTTCGCGATCGCCGCTCTTTCAATGCCCATGCTCAACGGCCAGGTATGGCGAAGGCCGGGAAGAACCCGTCTCCTTGGTACAGGTGCTGCGGCAGTAGGGTTCGTGCTCGCCTTGCTGCCGGCATATGCATTGTTGTGGTGGGTAGGGCCGCTTCTAGGGGCGCTGTACCCGCTTCTGGTGGTTGGTTCGATCATCTTTACGTTTGTCTACGTCAACGCTGTCATCGTCGCTCTCCTGCCGCCGTTTGAAAAGACGGCTGATACAGTGCTCGCAACGTGGCCTGTGTTCGGACTGGCGCTCCTGTTGACCCTTCTCGAGCTTGGGGGCTCCACTGCGTTCAAGTTGTGGCTTATCCGGGTTTCCGGAGTCGTTCTCTAGTTACCTACACGCGCCGCGTAGTTTGCGGTACATTGCAGGTGAGCGGAATTCAGCGAAGGGGGTCACGTTGGTCTACACGAACAAGGATCGAGTCCGTGTCTGTATCGCCACCGATGTGTACCGCATCGAGGGCGAGATGTACGTTCTTTCGGGTAGTCGTCTCACAGATGCGCTTAACTCGAAAGCGAAGGACTTCTTTGCTATCACCGACGCGCAGATATTCGACCCTGCGACCAACGAGCTGCTCTACGAGCCAGCATATCTCGCCGTCAATCGCGATGCGATTGCAGTGATCTTCCCTTTGTAGGTTCCATGTCAGACCTCCGCCGTACGCTTCTTTCGAACATTGTCTCGAAGGAGGTCGTTACGGATGCAGATGGTCTTGTCAGCGCTCCGCCCAACCCTGCGCGAGCACCTCGAATCGGTTCGTCGCGAAGCAGTGGAGTCTCGTCGAATCCCCGAGGAACTTGCGAGCGATGCAGCCAGATGCAGCGCACATCGATTCAGCTCCTGGAACTCTCGCCCGTTGTCGCCACACCAAGCTGCTCAGCTGAAGGCATACTTCAATGCCGTGATCCGGGGCAAGGTCATGCGTTCGCGGGGTGACGGACTTGCTGAGGTGCGTCGCGGGTTGGTTATCCGTTCACTGATAGAGGATTTGCTCAGTGCGGGCCTCGAGGAGCAGCGCATCATCGGTGAGGTTGCTGAGTCGCTGAAGGGTCTTGCAGCCCGTCATGAAATCGAGGGGATTCTCGTGGACATGTCCCTGGAACGGGCTAGTTGATGGCGCCTGTATACAGGACGTGATCCGTTTCTCTGTCGAATACCCAGAGACGAGTCTGGTCGAGTGAC
Organism: Actinomycetes bacterium; assembly: GCA_024637115.1. Classification (GTDB taxonomy): domain Bacteria; phylum Actinomycetota; class Coriobacteriia; order Anaerosomatales; family JAGXFU01; genus JAGXFU01. The sequence continues at coordinate 23,019 of JAGXFU010000013.1, read as the reverse complement.
CCGCCTTCCGACCCCCACACCTCAAGAATGAACCATGCGCTGGTGCCGTCGAACGTGCCTGAAGCGGTGTAGTACGGCGCGCTTCGAATCTCACCAGGAAACTGTTCAGTGAGCAGATCCGAGAGTTCCGCCCCCTCGGGACCCGACGCGCGTAGCTCGGTCAGCGCTTCATGTCGCCTTTCCTGCGCTTCGCCGATCGGTGCGCCTAACCACGACGGTGAATCCACCTCGTTCGCGATGTCGTTGGCATTCGATGCATTGAAATCACCGACTGCGGGATCCACTTCCAAGCGTGCATCCGAGCAACCACCTGACAGCCCGGCAAGAAGTAGCGTCAAAATGACAATGAGAAGGGCAGTGGGCCAACGCCGCATAGGTGCTCCAAATCTCAGGGAATCGCCGGTTCGATTGTACGCCACATGTTCATGGAATCAGTGGAATTGAGCGCGCATCACGGCATCGGATTCCCGGCGCGCCGTGTCAGACCCTCACGCTAGGCTGTCGCTAAGAGAGAGACGGACCCATCGGAGGTACAGGATGAAGCATCAGTATGTGCGCGAACTCGCGGTTGGATCGAGGGTGGACAGTCTGTTCGCAATCTCTGCCCGGGAGATGAGGGTCACTCGGGCTGGAGAGGCATACCTTTCACTTGAGTTCTTAGACAAGACCGGTCGTATCCCGGGTGTGCTGTTTCGCCCAGACACAAACGCAGTTGCAGTGCCCGGCGGTGCCGTGGCGCGCACAACGGGCTCGGTGACTTCGTACCGTGGCGTGAAGCGGCTATCCGTGGATCGCATGGAGATCGCCCAGTCCTACGATCTTGACGACATGCTGGCATGTGGTCGCAGGGATCGTGATGAACTCATTGCGGAACTGAGGATTCTCGTTGCTCGCGTCAAACACCCGGAGCTTCGCTCGCTGCTCACGGTAGTCTTCGGGGATACGAACTTCTTTGAGAAGTTCGTTCGCAGCCCGGGTGCACAGTCTCACCATCATGCCTATGTGGGTGGGTTGATTGAGCATACGGTTGCGGTAGCCGGGCTGTGCGCAACCCTTGGCAAGACGTACGGGGAGATCGACATGGACCTGCTACTCACCGCGGCTCTGCTCCACGATATCGGTAAGGTCGACGAGCTCGTCTGCGCACCGGCCATTGAGTACACAGAGCAAGGGCGGCTCATCGGTCACGTGGTTTTGGGAGAGCGGCGCGTGCGAAAGGCAATGGAACAGAACCCTCGGTGTGCGAACGAGCAGGTTCAAGCAAGGCTCGCGCATGCTCTGCTCTCGCATCATGGGGAGCTCGAGTGGGGCTCTCCAAAGCGACCGTCAACCCTGGAAGCGCTTCTGCTGCACCATGCGGACAATCTTGACGCAAAAGCTGCGGGTTTCATGGAGATCGCAGGCGGTGCCAGCGCCGCGTCAGAACGCTGGACTGATGCAGACAATCTCTTTCGCCGACCTCTGTACGCTCCCGCGGCTTGCGAGAACGGGCGTCATGGGCGGGCACAGGAAGACGACGAGTACCTTGCGACAGCTTCCTGAAGTACCGGATTCGCTCCGTGCTCTCAGAGGAATACTCTACAATCATCGAGCGAATGAACGTTGCGATGCTTAAGGAGTGGATATGGATTATCCAAAGGCAGAAATCGGAGTATTCGGCGGCAGCGGTTTTTACTCACTGTTGGAAAGCCCCGAAGAAGTGAAGGTTGATACGCCTTACGGTGCCCCGTCGTCACCTGTGATGTACGGCGAGATTGGTGGTCGCAGCGTTGCCTTCTTGCCGCGTCACGGCAAGGACCACCAGCTACCTCCGCACATGATCAACTATCGTGCAAACGTGTACGCCATGAAGATGCTAGGTGTTTCGAGAATCATTGGACCGAACGCGTGTGGATCGCTTCAGCCTGAAGTGAAGCCAGGAGACTTCGTGATATGCGACCAGTTCGTCGACCGGACATGGGGTCGTAAGGACACCTTTTACGATGGACCTACGACGACACACGTATCGTCTGCCGATCCCTATTGCCCAACCATGCGCTCGCTCGCAGTCGAGAGCGCGCAAGGCCTTGGAATTCGCGTTCACGAGAACGGTACGGTAGTGGTAATCCAGGGACCGCGCTTCTCTACTCGTTCTGAATCCAAGTGGTTCGCCTCGCAGGGTTGGGAAGTAATCAACATGACACAGTATCCCGAGTGTTTCCTGGCTCGTGAGCTCGAGATCTGTTACTGCAATATCTCCCTGATTACAGATCATGATGTGGGAGCCGAGGGAGCTGAGCCAGTGACTAACGAAGAAGTTGTGCGTGTGTTCAATGAGAACAACCACAAGCTACGCGGTTTGCTGCATGCGATGATTCCCGCTCTTCCGAGTACTCGTGATTGTCTCTGCGCGTCGGCGCTTGACGGTGCCGCTTTCTGAGACTGACTGGAGCCTACGGCATTCAGGGCTGAGTGCCGTAGGCTTACAGATTCAAGCGTGGGGTCCTCCTGCCACGGCAACGACCGCTGCGATGTGCTGCAGAGACTCATATTCGTGCAGGTAAATGCTTAGAACCTGCTTGTGCCCATTTGTAACTATTGTTACTATATTATTGACCCATGACCGGCGATGGGCTCACTGTGAGTACACCTGAGAAGGATCGCATCCCGGAAGGCGTAATCGAGCGGCTTCCCTCATACCTGAGTGTGCTTATCCAGCTTAGGCAGGATGGCTGCTACACGGTTTCATCAGCGCGTCTCGGCGAACTTACCGATGTGAATCCTGCTCAAATCAGGCGAGATCTCACACACTTTGGATCGTTCGGAAAGCGCGGCGTCGGCTACGAGATCGTCATTTTGCTGGACAAGATCCAGCGCATCTTGGGCTCGGACCACACGCACAGGCTTGTGCTGATCGGCGCCGGCAATCTCGGTTCTGCTGTGGCGGCGTACAACGGGCTGCGTGCTCGCGGTTTCGTGGTCTCGGCTATATATGACAAAGATCCGGCCAAGATCGGCTCGCGTATCGGAGATCTTGTCGTCCAAGACGTCGCGCATCTTCCTCGACAGGTAGCGGACCAGGATATCCGAATCGGAGTCATCGCGGTTCCGCCCGAGGCCGCTCAGCAGGTTGCGGATGTGTTGATCAGTTCGGGCATTCGGGTGATTCTCAATTACACCTCGAGCATGGTTCGAGTTCCCGAACATGTCACGTTGCACAACACGGATCCAGTGCGCGAATTGTTACATACGCTGTACTATCTCTCTCGCACTGAGAGCGTGGCGCGGGTGTAGTGATGGTGGTACGCTATCGACCGGCGTTCAAACCGGCTCAACGGGTCGGTGGAGTATACGGTTTAGGACAGATGGAGGCATCATGGCTGCTCTGATTCCGGGATTGGGCGGGATGGAACTCGTCATCATTTTGGTGATCGTGCTCATTCTCTTTGGCCCAAAGAGACTGCCCCAGTTGGGCAAGTCGATAGGCAAGACTATGAAAGCGGTTCGGGACGGTGTAGACGGCAAGGATGAGGACGAGGACGAAGAGGTAGCAGAGTCCAAAACCAAGGCTCCGGCCAAGGATGAAGCGTCCGACGAGTAGTCGCCTTGGCGGGTCTTAGGATTCGCTCTTGTCGTGTGTCGGATTTCGGGTATACTTTCGTGGACATTTTCGGGCTGCCCGTTGAGGCAGCCCGTCCGCTAGGCGATATCGCTCAGACCCGATACGTGTGTGGCGGCGACAACAGGAGTTCAGCGGATGCACAAAGAGATTGCACTTACGTCTGAAGGTCAGGTACGACTTGAAGAGGAGCTCCATCACCTCGAGACCGTTCGTCGACGTGAAGTTGGCGAACGTATCAAAGAGGCCAAAGAGTTCGGCGATATCTCGGAGAACTCCGAGTACGATGACGCCAAGAACGAACAGGCTTGGGTTGAGAGTAGGATCGCCGAAGTCAATCTGATTCTGGCGCATGCCACCCTGATCGAGTCGCCCGCCAAGAGCGACCGGGTCACCCTCGGCTGCAAGGTTGAACTCGAGGATACCGAGAATGCCGACAAGCACCTCTATCAGATCGTAGGTTCCGCAGAGGCTGATCCTGCTCAGGATCGAATCAGTAACGAGTCTCCCGTGGGACAGGCGATCATGGGCGCAAAGAAAGGGGAGACCGTCAAGGTCACAACCCCATCAGGCCGCATTCTTGAGTACCGCGTCATCAAGATCTCTCGCTAGCATGGCCGACCACGATGATATTGAGGCGACGTCAGTCGACGTAGTCGAGGACGACCCGTTCATCGTGCGTCGCGCGAAACTCGATCACTTTCGTAGCATTGGAATCGAACCGTATGCCAACGGTTTCAAGGCAACGGATCATGCTGCGGAAATCATCACACGGCATGCTGCTCTCGCTGATGGCGAAGAGTCCACAGATGTCGTGACCATTGCTGGACGACTCGTTGCGAAGCGGGATCAGGGCAAGCTCGCTTTCCTGGTTGTCCGCGACTCGACTGATGAGATTCAGCTATTCTGTCGCGTGAACATACTTGGCGAGGTCCTGTTCGGTCTCGTCAAGGAGCTCGATGTCGGGGACTGGGTAGGCGTCACGGGCCACGTGCTCAGGACGCGACGCGGTGAACTGTCGATCCAGCCGAGTTCAATACAGTTGCTGTCGAAGTCCTTGCGTCCTCTGCCGGAGAAGTTTCACGGCCTGAATGATACTGAAACCCGGTATCGCCAACGCTACGTTGACCTCATAGCCAACCCGGAAGTCCGCGGCGTGTTTGAGGCACGATTCCGCATCATCTCGGCAATACGCCGGTTCATGGAAGCGCGAGATTTTCTCGAAGTTGAGACCCCGATGCTGCATCCAATACCAGGCGGTGCGGCTGCGAGGCCCTTTGTTACCCACCACAACACGCTCGACATGGATCTGTACCTGCGTATCGCGCCGGAGCTGTATCTGAAGCGTCTGCTTGTGGGTGGATTCGAGCGTGTGTACGAGATCAATCGCTCGTTTCGCAACGAGGGTATGTCGCCTCGACACAATCCTGAGTTCACCATGCTTGAGGCATATCAAGCTTTTGGCGACATGGAGTCAATGCGTGAACTCACCGAGTCATTGATCACGTCGACTGCCCAAGAGGTCCTCGGTTCGCTCGCGATCGAGTACCAGGGAACGCCGGTCTCCCTGGCCTCGCCATGGCGCCAGTCGACAATGGCTGAGCTTGTGAGTGATGTCGTGGGCGAGTCGGTGAGCGTTCACACTCCGGTCGAGAAACTAGTGTCGCTGTGTGAGGCTCACGAGGTTTCGCGGGACAAATCCTGGGGACCTGGAAAGATGCTTAGTGAACTGTTTGAGAAGCTCGTTGAGCACACGCTCCTGGAGCCGACCTTTGTCACTGAGTATCCTGCTGAGATTTCCCCGCTTGCCAGACGCAAGGACGGGGACCCTGATCTGACCGATCGATTCGAGCTCATCATTACCGGGCGCGAATTCGCCAATGCCTTCTCAGAACTCGTCGACCCTGTTGACCAGCGCACTCGTTTTGAAGCGCAGGCTGTGGCGAAGGACGCGGGCGATGAAGAGGCGATGCATGTAGATGAGGATTATCTTCGTGCTCAGGAGTACGGCATGCCTCCAGCAGGCGGGCTCGGTATCGGTATCGATCGTCTGGTGATGCTGTTGACTGACAGCGCCTCCATTCGCGATGTGCTCCTCTTCCCTCAGATGCGCTCGGAAGCATAGAGGTACTCGTAAACCTGAGTCCGTGTGACTTAGATGTATGGCACCACAGTTGCTACTTCCGGGTTGTCCTACCACCTGCCGTGAGCGGGTATACTTGTATCGGATGGGATATCACGCGGTCTACATGCCGCTAGTTAGGGGAGTGCATCATGTTCGAACGATTCACTGAGAAGGCTCGCCGGGTTGTCGTGTATGCCCAAGAAGAAGCTCGAATGCTCAATCAGAACTATATTGGCACCGAGCACCTTCTCCTGGGACTCATTCGTGAGCAGGACGGGATCGCAGCCAAAGCGCTTGAGTCGCTGAATATCTCCCTTGAGGATGTTCATCAGCAGGTCGAGGATCTCATTGGGCGCGGCACATTCGTTCCTACCGGGCACATCCCGTTCACCCCACGAGCCAAGAAGGTACTTGAGCTCTCTTTGCGCGAGGCGCTCCAACTTGGACACAACTACATAGGCACCGAGCACATATTGCTTGGTCTGATTCGGGAGGGCGAAGGCGTTGCCGCCCAGGTGCTCCTTAACCTCGGGGCGGATCTCGAGAAGGTGCGATCTGCAGTCATCCAGTTGCTATCCGGGCACTATGGCAAGCAGGGTGAAGCTTCGGATGAGCGCGGCCGAAGTGGGAACGGAGCCCTTATCGATGAGTTCGGGCGCAACCTGACCCGACAGGCAAAAGACGGCAAACTCGACCCGGTGATCGGTCGCGCGAAGGAGATTGAGCGCGTGATGCAGATTCTGTCGAGACGCACCAAGAACAACCCGGTGCTGATTGGCGAACCAGGGGTAGGCAAGACGGCTGTTGCCGAAGGCCTGGCGCTTCTCATCGCGGCGGATGAGGTTCCGGAAACGATCAAGGGCAAGCAACTCTACACCCTCGACCTTGCAGCCCTCGTGGCCGGCTCGAAGTATCGCGGCGAGTTTGAGGATCGCTTGAAGAAGGTCATGAAGGAGATCCGAGAGCGTGGTGATGTCATCTTGTTTGTCGACGAGATGCACACGCTCGTTGGCGCTGGTGCGGCCGAAGGTGCGATAGACGCAGCAAGCATCATCAAGCCTGCGCTCGCACGCGGTGAGTTGCAGACTATCGGGGCAACGACTCTTGATGAGTATCGCAAGTATGTGGAGAAGGATCCTGCGCTTGAGCGTCGATTCCAGCCAATACTTGTGGGAGAGCCAAGCGTTGAAGAGACAGTTCAGATCCTGAGAGGCCTCCGTGATCGATATGAGGCGCATCATCGCGTGAGCATCACGGATGGCGCAATCGAGGCGGCTGCGTCTCTTGCAGATCGCTACATTTCGGATCGGTTCTTGCCAGATAAGGCCATCGACCTGATTGATGAGGCCGGTTCGAAGATGCGGATTCAGATGATGACCGCTCCTCCCGGAGTCAAAGAGGTTGAGGATCGTCTCCGTTCTGTGCGTGGCGAGAAAGAAGCTGCCATTGAGGCACAGGAGTTTGAGAAGGCGGCATCCCTCCGCGACAAAGAGAAGCAGATTCTCACTGAGAAGCGCGCCATGGAAGAGGAATGGCTCAAGCCTGACAACCGTCGAGTGGTTGAGGTGACCGAGAAAGAGATTGCCGAAGTCGTCTCGATGTGGACCGGTGTGCCCGTGACGGCGCTGACAGAGGAAGAGACGGCGAAGCTTCTGCGAATGGAAACTTCTCTGCATGAGCGTATCGTTGGTCAGGACGAGGCCGTCATTTCGGTGTCCAAGGCGACCCGCCGCTCGCGTGCAGGTCTCAAGGATCCGCTCAGACCTTCGGGATCATTCATATTCTTGGGGCCATCCGGCGTTGGTAAGACGGAGTTGTCAAAAGCCCTTGCGATGTTCCTGTTCGGGAGCAGCGACGCGTTGATTCAGCTCGACATGTCCGAGTACATGGAGAAGCACACAGTGTCTCGGCTGATTGGCTCACCGCCTGGATACGTCGGCTTTGATGAGGGCGGCCAGCTCACGGAACTTGTTCGCAGGCGACCGTACTCTGTCGTGCTCTTTGATGAGATCGAAAAGGCCCATCCTGATGTGTTCAACATTCTTCTGCAGATTCTGGAAGAAGGTCGACTGACTGATGCGCAGGGTCGCAAGGTCGACTTCAAGAACACCATTATCATCATGACCAGCAACGTGGGTGCTCGGGATATCGTCAAAGGACAGAGCATCGGCTTTTCGTCCGAGTCATCGAGTGGTCTGACCTACGAGGTGCTCAAGGAGCGTGTCACCGGCGAGCTCAAGAAGATGTTTCGTCCCGAATTCCTCAACCGCGTGGACGAGGTCATCGTCTTCCATGACCTGACGAATGAAGAGGCAAGGCAGATCGTCGACATCATGATGGGACGTTTGCGCGACCAGTTGCTCATCCAAGGTCTGGGAATCACTCTCACCGATGAGGCCCGGGCTCTGTTGGCCGAACATGGCTTTGACCCGTCGATGGGAGCCAGACCGTTGCGTCGGGCGATCCAGCGTATGGTCGAAGACCCGCTTTCGGAGCAGATTCTTGCGGCAAGATGGGAGGCTGGCCAGGTAATAGAGGCCTTTGTGAACGAAGGCGTCATCGACTTCCGTGTTGGAGAGGGACAGGTTCCCATTTCGGCAGCCGCTACCTCCTCAGATGAGCCAACGGCTCCGAGCATGCCTCAACGGGTCGACAGTAGACGGGGTGGCGCTGCTGCAGGCGGCGCCGCCAGCGAGTAGCGGGGTATTCGTGGCAAGAACCCGGACGCGATGGCGATGCCAGGGATGCGGCGCTACAGCGCCTAAATGGATTGGTCGCTGCTCCGATTGCGGCGAGTTCGGCACGTATGTCGAGGAAATCGAGCAAAGGGATAATAGCTCGACGGCATATATGGCGCCCGCCGCCCTGATACCTCTCGCTCAAGCGGGCGCGTCCGAGGAGCCCAGAGTGCCGACCGGAATCGATGAGTTCGATCGAGTTCTCGGTGGTGGATTCGTTGCCGGATCGCTTGTGCTGCTTGGCGGAGAGCCGGGTATCGGAAAGTCGACGCTGCTACTGCAGGCTTCGGACGCACTGGCGCGCCGCGGTGTATCCGTCCTCTACGCGTGTGGCGAGGAATCGCCGGCTCAAATCGGAATGCGGGCGACTCGATTGGGCGCTGGCGGAGACAGCATCACGCTTCTCCCCGAGGTCAATGCTGTGGCCCTTGAGGCAGCGGCCACTATCTCAATGCCAGGTCTTCTGGTGGTCGATTCGATTCAGACGATGTTCGATCCTGAACTCTCGGGCGCGCCCGGCAGTGTGGGACAGGTGCGCGCGTGTACAGCTCGACTCATGCGACTCGCTAAGGACAAGGGAATCACCACGGTAATCGTCGGCCATGTGACCAAGGACGGTGCCATTGCTGGTCCGCGGGTTCTCGAACACATGGTAGATGCGGTCCTCTACTTCGAGGGTGACCGCGATCACGCGTTTCGCGTGGTTCGTGCAGTGAAGAATCGCTTCGGCTCCGCTTCGGAGATCGGCATCTTTGAGATGGGTGAGCATGGACTCACTGGTGTGGGCAATCCAGCTGCGGTCTTCCTTGGCGAGCGTGACGCCTCTACTCCCGGATCAACGGTCATGGCGGCAATGGAGGGATCCCGCCCGTTGCTGGTCGAGGTTCAGGCGCTGGTCACTCCCTCATACCTGCAGGTGCCACGCCGTCTCGCAACAGGTATCGACACGACACGACTGCTGCAGTTGCTTGCGGTTCTTGAGAGACACGCAAATGCATCGTTCTCGGGACAAGACGTATACGTTTCTGTTGCCGGAGGAGTTCGCGTCGTCGAGCCGGCTGTCGATGTCCCACTTGCCCTGTCGTTGCTTTCGGCATTGCGCTCTATCCCCGTACCGGTCGATGTCATCGGGTTCGGCGAAATCGGTCTGACTGGACGGATACGCTCAGTTGCACATGCTGAGGCCAGAATGCGAGAGGCGGGACGTCAGGGACTCGTTCGTGTTGCGGCGAAACTACCCAACGGGACCGCCATACCGACCGGTTCTGAGTCCCTCGGTATCGGGACGACTGTGGAGCTTGGAGCGCTTCTTCGCTAGTCAGGTCTGCCTTGAGAGTGGATTCGCGCCGACTGACGTGGCAGAATCAGGATACTCGGGCAGTACGGTTACCCAGAAGGAGGAGCGATGGACGAGAGGTCCGAAGAAGCGTTGCGCTCCGAACTGGAGAAGGTCGCTCCCGGCACAGTGCTGCGCGAAGGGCTCGACTACATTCTGTCGGCACGAACCGGTGCTCTCATTGTCATCGGCGATGAAGAGTCCGTCGCAGAACTGAGCAATGGCGGGTTCGAGCTTGAAACACCCTTCACTGCACAGCACCTGTTCGAGCTCGCCAAGATGGATGGCGCCATCATTCTTGATGTCGGATGCCAGGTCATCAGGCGCGCCAACGTACACCTTGTGCCCGACCCGTCGCTTCCCACCTCTGAGACGGGTATGCGCCATCGCACTGCTGAGCGCGTGAGTCGTCAGACGGGTGCTCTCGTCATTTCCATCTCGCAGCGTAGAGACGCTGTCACTCTGTACATTGATGGGCATCGCGTCATTCTCGACGATATCGAGGTCATCCTGGCGAAGGCGAATCAGGCTCTCCAGACGTTGCAGCGCTATCGATATCGATTGGATGAAGTGCTTGAGGCGCTTACTGCAGCCGAGTTTCAAGATGTTGTCACGCTTGGAGACTTGGCCGAAGTGGTAAGTCGTTTCGAGATGCTGCAGCGTGTGGCACGCGAAGTCTCGCGATACATCAGTGAGTTGGGAACCGAGGGCAGATTGGTCAGGATGCAAGCCGAGGAACTCACCGCGAACGTTGACGATGAGTACGTGCTCCTTATTCGCGACTATTCGCGAGATTCCGGGCCGCGCAAGGCTACGGCAACGCGAAACGCTCTGGGAACGCTTTCATCCGAGCAGCTACTCGAGCCGCTTCAAGTTGCACGTGTGCTCAGTCTACCGAGCGACGTTGAGTCCGTCGAAGACCATCTGCGCCCTCGCGGGTATCGGGTGCTCAGGCGTATCCCTTTGCTGCCGGCAACCGTGGTGAATCGCCTTATTCAGAAGTTTCGCTCCCTGCCTGAACTCATGCTGGCATCGGAAGATGATCTTGATGACGTCGATGGAGTGGGTGCGCGTCGCGCTCGCGCGATCACCGACGGTCTTGCTCGTATGCACGCACAGATTCCGTCCTAGCACGGTCCGCTGTACTAACCGAGCAGCGAGAGTATCCTTGATGCAGCGCCGATCGCGGCGCGAATTGGCTGGTTGGTATGCGGACGAGAGAAAGTGGGAGGTGAAGGCGCGAGCGACTATTCCGCTCCGTTGAGCATATGATCGTCAACGTCACCCGTTTTGTGCTTGTAACGGCGGGCGCGTTGGGAGGGTTTGCGGTATCGCGACTCGTTGACTGGTCCAATCAGATTGGCACACCCGAATATCTCGTTATCTTCATCTTTATCATTCTTGGCTGGTCCCTCGGGTATGTCATGGGCGGCATCGTTGGTCGCGAACTCGCCTTTCAGTTCGCCAGATTCGAGGAGTATCTCTCAGATCTATCCACTGCCGACCTCGTGCTCGGTCTTGTGGGGTTCCTCCTTGGCCTTGTCATCGGCTGGCTCATCTCTCTGCCATTGCGCCTGGTTGAGCCGCAATGGCTGGAGGTTAGCAGCACGATTCTTGTTTTTGTGATGAGTGCGTATTTCGGCGTGCGCGTTGCTCTGCTGCGCCGTATGGATTTTGCGAATGTGTTCCCTGCGATTTCAGGCGGAATCGCCACATCCGATTCGGTGGCGTCTATGAAGTTGCTTGATACGAGCGTTGTCATCGACGGCAGGTTCCTTGAGCTTCGTGCAATCGGACTCCTTGAAGGGGATATTCGTGTCCCTCGCTTCGTTCTTTCCGAACTACAAACACTCGCGGATTCTGCAGACGATATCAAGCGCTCACGGGGCCGCCGAGGACTGGATCTGCTCGCGAGGTTGCAGGGTCAACCTGACGCACCCGAGGTCTTTGAAACCGACTATCCGGACATCGCTGACACCGATGGCAAGCTTATGCGTCTCGCCGCAGAGACGGCCTCGACGCTCGTCACTGTCGACTACAACCTGTCGCGCGTCGCTGAAGTCCGTGGTATTGGCGTGTTGAATCTCAATGATGCGGCGAGCGCGTTGCGTCCGGCCTTTCTTCCCGGCGAGCCTCTCAGGCTTCGAATCGTCAAGGACGGCAAGGAGAGCGACCAAGGAGTCGGGTATCTGGAAGACGGCACGATGGTGGTCGTGCAAGACGGACGCGCCCACGTCGGTACCGAGGTGGATGCGGAGGTCACGTCGGTCCTTCAGACATCGGCGGGCCGGATGATATTCGCCAGGCATCTTGCTAAGGACACGTCTGCCTCGGAGTCCGCCGTTTCAGCCCGCAAGGCGGAGAACGACAATGCCTAGTCCTGCCCCTCTGCCCGCTTCCGCGTGTGCGGTCATTGTTGCCGGTGGAACGGGCGAGCGCTTCGGGTCCGCCGCGGGGAAGCAGATGGTGCGGGCTGGCGGGCGCTCAGTGCTAGCCCACACGACTGCCGCCTTCGACGATGCGATCACGATCGGTCATGTCGTGGTTGTGTGCAGCCCCGGCCGTGTCGAGGAGTATCGGCAGGAGGCGCTCAGCGCGTGCATTTCAGGAACACCCCTGGCTTTCGTGTCCGGGGGCGATACGCGCGGCGACTCAGTGGCCAACGGTATACGCGCGATTCCGGACGGGTTCAACATGGTGGCCGTCCATGATGGAGCACGGCCGCTCATCACTGCGCAGGTGATCGACCTCGCGGTGGAGGCGCTTGCTACTGAGGAGATCGATGGAGTTGTCGTCGGGCATCCTCTGTACGACACATTGAAGGAGACCGATGGCACGAATGTCCTCAGGACTGCCGATCGCACGAAGTACTGGATTGCGCAGACGCCCCAGGTATTCTCGGTAGCAACCCTCAGGGCCGCATACGATCGTGCTCATGAAGCCGGCTGGTCGGGCACCGATGATGCGAGCTATGTCGAGGCCGCTGGTGGAGTTGTGCGGATGCTGGAGGGGCCGAGGTCGAATCTCAAGGTCACGGTTGCCGAGGACATAGAGATCGTCGAGGCCATATTGGCCAACCGTGAGAGGAGGGCATGTACGTGAGGATTGGTATGGGCTATGACGTGCATGCGTTCTCCGATGGGCGACCACTCATCCTGGGAGGCGTGGAGATACCCCACAGCAGGGGACTCCTTGGTCACTCGGATGCCGATGTGCTTGTCCACGCGCTTATGGACGCGATCCTCGGTGCGATGCGTGCCGAGGATATCGGTGCTCATTTCCCTGATACGGATCCAATGTATGAGGGAGCATCGAGCGTATTGCTCCTTGAGTCCGTCGCCGGACTCATGCGAGATCAGGGTTTCAGGCTGGTTGATGCGGATCTCGTTCTCGCGCTCGAAAGGCCCAAGGTCTCACTCCATCGTGATGCCATTCGTCAAGAGATCGCGACTCGTATGAGCGTTTCTGTTGATCAGGTCGGACTGAAGGCCACGACGACAGAAGGTCTGGGTTTCGTGGGCCGGGAAGAGGGGGTTGCGGCCTGGGCCGTCGTCTTGCTTGAGCAGGATTGACGTTGCCGCGAGGCGACGGGATAGTAGGCTGACGGTAGTACAGAGAATCGACAAGCGCGATGTGCGCTGCGACGGAGGTCGCGTCTAGTGCTTCGGAGAATCACCAAAGACATTCGCGCGGTGAAGGAGCGTGACCCTGCGGCCACCTCGACCGTGAGCGTGCTTCTGAACTACCCTGGCCTGCACGCCATTTGGTGGCATCGTCTTGATCATTGGCTCTGGAAACACGGGCGCCGGGGCATCGCGAGATTCATGAGCCAGATCGTACGCTTCTTCACGGGGATCGAGATTCATCCCGGCGCGGTTGTGGGCGACGGATTCTTCATTGACCACGGAATGGGCGTTGTGATCGGAGAGACGTCTGTCATCGGCAATGACGTGACCGTCTATCAAGGTGTCACGCTTGGAGGTACCGGCAAAGAGACGGGCAAACGCCATCCGACCCTGGAGGACTGTGTCGTCGTTGGGGTCGGCTCTGCGGTTCTCGGCGATATCACCATCGGCCGGGGTAGCCGTGTTGGCGGCGGTGCTGTGGTCGTGCAAGATGTGCCGCCTAACTGTACTGTCGTGGGCATTCCCGGGCGCATCGTTGTGCGCGAAGGCGAGCGCGTTGAGGCTATCGATCTCCATCACGAGGATCTTCCCGATCCCATAATCGAGATGTTTCGGTGTCTGCAGCGCAGAATGGACCGGCTCGAACAAGGGTGCGCAAAGATCGGGCCGACTGCCGAGGAGCCAGAAGACAGAATCGAGCCGACTGTCGAGCGGTGCGATATCTAGATTCATCATCACGAGCTGAAAGAGAGACGATGGGCATTCGTATATACAACACCGCGACACGTCGCAAAGAAGAATTTGAGCCTCGCGATGAGGGCAGCGTTTCCATGTACGTGTGTGGTCCGACCGTCTACAACCACATTCATATCGGGAATGCACGCACGTTTCTCTCCTTCGACGTGGTGCGCCGCTATCTCGAGTACCGCGGATTCGATGTGTCGTTCGTGCAGAACATCACTGACGTCGATGACAAGATCATCAAGCGCGCGAACGAAGAGGGACGTCCTGCGACAGAGGTCGCGGCCGAGTACACGACGGCGTTTCAAGATGCGATGGCATCGCTTGGAGTGGCTCCGCCGACCGTGGCTCCCAAAGCCACTGAGACGATTCCCGAGATGATTTCGATGGTCCGGCGCTTGATCGAACGCGAGTACGCATACGAGGTTGATGGCGATGTGTACTTCTCGGTCAGGTCGTTTTCTGACTACGGCAAGCTTTCGGGTCGCGATATCGACGAGATGAACGCCGGTTCACGGGTTGATGTCGATGACCGCAAGCGCGATCCACTCGATTTTGCCCTGTGGAAGGCCGCCAAACCGGGCGAGCCGCACTGGACGAGTCCCTGGGGCGAGGGAAGGCCGGGCTGGCACCTTGAGTGCTCCGTCATGAGTGAGAAGGAGCTCGGCGTTACGTTTGATATTCACGGGGGCGCGAGCGACCTCATCTTCCCGCACCACGAGAATGAGATCGCGCAGTCCGAGGCCGCAACCGGAGAGCCCTTTGTTCGCTACTGGATGCACGGGGGATTGCTGCAAGTCAACAAGGAGAAGATGAGCAAGTCCCTGGGCAACTTCATGCTGCTCAAAGATGTCCTCAAGGACTATGATGCCTCGGCAGTCCGTCTGATGATGCTGCAAACGCACTATCGCAGCCCGTTGGACTTCTCTGACGATCGACTCGACGAAGCTCGAACCTCCTATGAGCGGATCATCACGCCGATTCGTGAGGTTCGCGCTGCGACTGAGCAGCCGGCTCTGCGTCGGGACGTTCAGGCCGGGGCAGAGGATCGAAATGAGTTGCTCGCAGCCATCGAGTCCGCTCGTGAGCGTTTCATCTCCGAGATGGACGACGACTTCAACACGGCAGGCGCGTTGGGTGCCTTGTTTGAGTTGGCTCGTGCAACGAATCGTTTTCTCGGAGAGTTCGGGGTTGGAGAGGGCGAGTCCAACGTGCCGTTGCTTAGGCAGGCTGGCAACGCACTCGAAGAACTCCTTGGCGTGCTTGGTATCACCGTGGCTGAGCGACCACGCTCTGCATATCCTCAGACGGTTGTGGCCCTCGCGCGCGACCTGGCGGGATATGAAGGCGAAGACGTTGAACGCGCGGTCGATGCCCTTCTCGCTGCCCGTGCTGCGGCAAGAACCGAGAAGAACTGGGCCGCGGCCGATGCTGTTCGAGACGGGCTCGGCGAACTTGGGTTCTCAGTCGAAGACACATCTTCGGGTGCACGCATAATCTACGACTCCAGGATATAGCCGATGTCATCACTGGTAGAAGGACGCAATGCGGTCATCGAGGTCCTGCGCTCGGACATGCCTGTTCGTCGCATCATGCTTGCCGACGGCACCAAGGACGCGGCACCGTTGCGCGAGATCGAGAAACTGGCCGCCCGGCGAGATGTGTCGATAGAGCGTGTTGCTCGTCGGCGGCTGGACCAACTGAGCGAACACGGTGCGCACCAAGGGGTCATGGCCGAGGTCGAGCCCTTCCAGTTTGCCTCTCTTGATCAGTTGTTCGCAGCGTCTGCTGACAAGCCGCGAAGTCTGGTCGTTGCGCTCGACGGCGTGACTGACCCCGGCAATCTGGGTGCGATCGTGCGGTCGGCCGAGGTCGCGGGTGCAGATGCGGTGCTGGTTCCCAAGCGCCGTTCAGCTGCGGTGACTGCGGCGACGTTCAAGGCTTCGGCGGGTGCGCTCGCGCATCTTCAACTCGTCCAGGAGACGAATCTCGTGCGCTCCCTTGAGCGACTCAAGGAGGCGGGCTACTGGATTGCGGGCGCCGACGCGGGGAAAGGCTCTCAGCTCGCCTGGGACGTAGACCTCGATGGTCGACTCGTCTTAGTGCTCGGGGCGGAGGGAGAGGGCCTCTCACGCCTCACGAGAGAGGCTTGTGATTTCATTGTGCGTCTTCCTGTTGCCGGACACGTTGATTCGCTCAACGTTGCACAGGCGGCTACCGTTCTCGCCTTCGAGTGGGTCAGGCGGGGCGAGGCGGCACGGTAATGCGCCTCTTCATCGTCGACGGCTACAACGTTCTTCACGCAGGTTCTCCCTACCGGGAGCTCATGCGTTCTGATATCGACACGGCCCGCGCGCGGCTCGTTGGCGATGTCGCTGCCTTTGTCGGGGGTGAAGATCGGGCGATCGTCGTGTTCGACGGTGCAACCAATCCCTCATCGGATGGCTCTCCTCACGAACTCGGCGAACTGACCGTCGTGTTCTCGCCATTCGGTCGCGACGCTGACTCAGTCATCGAGTCTATCGTGAACGATCGCCGAGGGACGGGTGTGCAGATGGTCGTCGTGACCTCCGATCAAGTCACGCAATGGGTCACCGTCGGTGTCGATGTCACCCGTCGTTCTTCGGCGGAGTTTCTGTCAGACCTTGCCGAGGAGACCGTGGATCGGTCGGAACACAGCACAGGGCCGGGCGGGCGTTCAACGATCGGTGATCGACTCGATCTTGAGACTCGAGATGCGCTTGCGCGATGGGCGCGTGGCCAGACACCCTGATTCAGATGATTTAGCAGGGGATATGCGTATGTTCGCTCACGAATGCTCAGAATCAGGAATCTTCAGTATTACTCCTGGGTGTTGACACATGTTTTTGCTCTTGCGTAAGGTCGAAGTGAAGCGATTCACAATGATCCTGCCGGGGATCAGATTCCTTCTCCGATTTTCATGGGGATGTATTGGGGGGGATAGTCGTTGGAGGCACACGAACGTGCCGCGCTTAGGTCGCCTGGGACTGCGCGGGGGGAACTCGCTCTACTACGCGCCGCGCGCGAGGGAGACGAAAACGCGTCATCACAAATCGTGAGACGGTACCGCAGTCTCGTTCGCTGCAAGGCGAGATCGTATTTTCTCGTTGGCGGAGACCGCGACGACATCATCCAAGAGGGCCTCATCGGCCTGTACAAGGCGATACGAGACTACGATGCGAATAGGCAGTCGAGTTTTCGGTCGTTCGCCGAGTTGTGTGTGACGCGTCAGATGATCACCGCGATCAAGACCGCGACCCGCCGGAAGCATTCGCCTCTCAACACCTACGTGTCGCTGAGCAAGAGCACCGGCAATGAGGAGGATGGCGGCGAGCGTCTCCTCACTGATATCCTTGCAGCGAAGGAAGTCTGCGACCCTGCAGATATCGTGGTTTCGGCATGGGAAGGTGACTTCATCAGGAAGGGTTTCTCGGAGGCTCTCTCTGATTTTGAGGCTCGCGTGCTCCGTTTGTACATGGATGGATGCTCCTATCAGGAAATCGCCGACCGGCTCGGGCGACATGCCAAGTCGGTCGACAATGCTCTGCAACGGGTCAAGCGCAAGATGGAAGCTCAGATCGATCGTTGCAGGGCCTGCTAGAGACAGGGTGACAGCCGACGGTGGCGCGGCTACAATGGTTCGCGCTGCTGGCGTAGCTCAGTTGGTAGAGCAGCTGACTTGTAATCAGCAGGTCGCAGGTTCGACTCCTGTCGCCAGCTCCATGCAGATAACTCGGCACCCGGATGTACGCAGTCCGGGTGCCGATGTGTTTCTTGACTATTCGCCCTGGGCGCGGGTTCCTTGCGGTTCAAGCGGCGGCTGGCCTTCAGCCCACAGAATCTCAATGACCTCAGTGGGCTCGGCGATGTTCTTAAGAACGAATAGGCCATGACTGTGGATTGGAAGTCGGGCTGAACCCCCGGAGATGACATCGCGTGCGGTCAGTATTTGCCCGCCGTCGCCAAGATTCATGATGCGTGCGGCGAGATTGAGCGCGGTCCCAATGAATGGTCTTCCGCCCTTATCCAAAACGACTTCGCCCGCAGCGATGCCGCACCTGATGATGATGTCGCGTTCGCCCTCGTGCTCGCTGTTGTAGGTGTGCAGCACCTGCTGCATTTCAGCCGCCGCCTCGAGCGCTTCTTGGGGCGAGGAAAAGGCGGCGATCAGACCGTCTCCGCCAGTAGATTTTCCGTTTCCATGGTGTCGCGTGATCACGGGCATCAACAGATCCCGGTGCCGCTGGATCGTCTTTGCCGAAGTGAATGATCCGTCTTCCTCTGTCATCTTCGAAAACGACTTCATGTCAGTGATCATGACGACGGCTTCGGTGGTGTGCTTACTCGTCAGTTGGTCCTCGGCAGTCGAGATCAGCCGAAGAAGCTCATCGACGTCGGCATCTTCAGCCGACATGCTGCCGGGCCGTACCGCCGGTTGCCTGGGTCTGATGATGGGTGGAAACACCCACTCCCAGACCGCGATGAATCCGAGTGCGACTGCCAGCGATGTCACTGCTGTCATGGCGAGTGCCGCATACGAGATCGCAGTGGGCGCGAGCTGTGCCGACGCAACGGTTCCCGCGAGAAGCGTTGCGATTCCCGCACCTGCGGCCAACAGGCCAAAGAGGGCACGTCGCTCGTCTTTGATCGGCTTTCGAATGAGGCCTGTAACCGACGCCCCGAGCGCCCACACGACCGGTTGGGCAACGAGCAGAGCCTTGTTCTGGACGCCGCTGAATGCCGAGAGCATAGCCCCGGCGTCGATCGCGTCCGTGCTCTGGCCGAGCCAGCCGAAGCCAAGAAGATTCGACGGAGCTGAATCGAATGCAACGAGCGGTGTTGTTCCGCCGGAGAATATGACGATTCCCATCTGCTCCTGGCCGAGAGCGATTCCCGCCATTTCAAGTGCCAGGCAGGCGAGCACCGCTGCTACAGCACCCTCTGAGGCCCCCAGGAGATATCCGGCGACAACCGGTGCCGCCCACACCGGCCCATATGCTGCGCCAACGAAGGCCGTGGAGATGAGCAGGAACACACGTCCGTTCTGTTGACCGAGGTACTGAACTGCCGCGAATCCGATGATAAGAAACGCCGCCCCAACGAGCAGGTTTGCGGCGAGAAGAGGCAACGCCATGGCGATAAGCGCACCCAAGATGGCGATTCCGGGCGCAAAGAGCGCCGTTACGCCAATCCCCAGGCCGATTCCCACCTGAAGTGAGGGTGGCGCGAACGACATCGCTGCGAGTGCGGAAGTAGTCACGAAACCGAACATGAGAGCGCGCAACCAGCGAAGGATCTGTTCGTTGCGCCTTGTCGTTGCCTTTGCCATACCGTCTCCTGTGCTAGCTTGCGGTCAGAAGTGCCACTCCTGCTACGAATGCGAGACCGATTGCGGTGGTCATCAGGCCCGCTACGGCCACGAGCATCTGGTATGCCCGTTCTTCAAGTGGGCATCGCAACGCATGGACCACTCGGGGGACAAAGAACAGCAGAAGGATCAGAGGGGGCAGAAGTGGATGAGAGATGCCTGAGACTGCTGGCGCGAGTACAGCTGTTGTCAGCGCCGCCCCACGCTCGCACATTCCCACGATGCGCTCCCGATCGTAGGGGAGGAGCACGCGACGGTGAGATTCCGGACCGAATTCGTTGGCGACTTCAAAGATGATGATCGATCCCATAAAGGTCACCCCGATAAGGGCACACACGAGGGCGATCACAGACGGGTCGACCACCATGCCGACTGTTCGGATCTGTTCAACGTTGGCTACGGGCGATGCGATCCACACAAGAGCAACGAGAGAGAGGATATGCAAGCCCTGGTCGATGACGAATATCGACAGACCGCTCAGGGTTCCGCTATTACGTGCACGAATGGTGATCACTTCGATGGCGAGGTGGGCTGCGGTCGCCAGCAGCACAAGGTTCCAGAGACTGGCCAGGTCGGCATAGAGAATGACAGCGGTCACGCCGCCAATGATGCCTACATGGATGAGAAGACCAACTAAACTGTTGCGTTTGGCTGCGACCAGGCGACCCGGCTGCAAGACGAAGTCCCCCAGCAGGTGCCCCAGATATAGATTGAGCAGAAGAGCCATGAACCCTCCGCATGGTTGATGCCCAGCACTCGTATTGTGCATGAAACACGTGCTCACGTCTGCTCGACTGGGGTATCTCTGCTATATAGTGGAGGAAGGTTCGCCGCAGCTGGCACGTAGATGATGGCGACCAGGGTTGCTGACTCGAACTGGAGGATGACAATGGCGAACGAGGAGTTCCTTGCCAGGGTACCGATTTTTGCGAACTGTACACCTCAGGAGATCGGTGCAGTCGCCGCCGTCGCACAGGAGAGTGGATTTCAGACCGGGCAAATCATCGTAACGCAGGGAACGCCCGGCCAGGCCTTCTACCTGATTCTGTCGGGTCGAGTAGAGATAAAGCGCGATGGGCAGTCTCTGGGTGCGTTCGGTCCGGGTGACTTCTTTGGTGAGATGTCACTGCTTGATCATGCACCGCGTTCTGCCACCATCACGGCTCTCGAGCCAACGGTCTGTTTGATGTTGTCGAGTTGGGATTTCAAGGCTCTGCTGGAGAAGCACCCATCCATTGCGGTGAAGTTGCTGGAGATTCTCAGCAGGCGGCTTCGAGTGGCCGACGAGAAAATTGGGCGCTAGAGAGGCGAGGGGACACACGATGATGGTTCGTGCTTCGGGAGCAATCCTGCTCCAGGCAGTGGCAGAGAGGATCGTCGCTGCATATTTGGCCCAGGCAGGGTATGCTGAGGTTGCGATGATGAATGGCAGACACCCGAGCCAGAGCACTGCTGGTGTCGACATCACGTATCGCTATCAAGGTCGACGGGTTGGGGTCAAAGTAAAACCAGACGCATATTACGGCACTGACCCGACCAAGGTTCACGACCGTGAGCTCGTGTTCTATCGCAGCGATGCTGGTCACTATGCGTTTGAGTCCATCTCGAATCATATGACTCGCGAGCCGGGGTGGATGTTCAATTCCGAGGCGGACGTTGTCTACTATTACTATCTTGCTCTCTCGCAGCCAGAGGATGAGATTCGTGCGCTCCTCAGTGAGCCCGATGATGTCTTCTTCAGCGAGTTGAAGGTCGAGCGAGATGAATTGCGGATGTTGCCAATGCCCCAGACGCGGGAGTGGTTTGAGAGCCATTTCGAAGAGTACACGCCTCGTCCTGTTCAGGTCGGAGACCACTCGGCGTGGTATCGACTGATTCCGCGGGCTGACCTCGATGGATCGGTGACAGACATCAAATCGATCAACGGAGTATTCGCGAGTGTTGCGAAGTAGATAAGGATTCCGATCTTGCCGGGTGGAGCGTTTATGGAAACGCCCGGCACCGTTGTCGTCGTTGACACTGGGGAAAGCGATACAGTAATATCCGTATGCCTTTCTGCGGGCAGAGCAACTTGAAAAGCGTACACAGTGTTTCTTTTTTTGTGGGGGTGTGCCCGAGTGGTTAAAGGGGACGGGCTGTAAACCCGTTGGCTACGCCTACGATGGTTCAAATCCATCCGCCCCCACCACAACGATTACCGGGAATTTCCCGTTAAACGCGCCCGCATAGCTCAGTGGTAGAGCACTTCCTTGGTAAGGAAGAGGCCACCGGTTCAAGTCCGGTTGCGGGCTCCATTTATCACGCCGCCGGCCGATTTTGGGGCCGGTACTCACGGCGGTGTAGCTCAGTTGGCAAGAGCACACGGTTCATACCCGTGGCGTCGCTGGTTCGAGTCCAGCCACCGCTACCAGGTGAGAACACGCAGGAGATGTACCTGCGAAGGTTTAGTAGAACGTGTAAGAAGTGGATATATGAGAGACGGGTCGCGGTCGACTGCAGGTCGACTCCGTCGAGAGGTTCCGTAAGGAGGAGACTAATGGCGAAGAAGAAGTTCGAGCGCACTAAGCCGCATGTCAATATCGGTACCATCGGTCACGTTGACCACGGTAAGACTACGCTGACCGCGGCCATCACGAAGACGCAGGCCGAGAAGGGCTTCGCAGACTTCACGCCGTTCGATCAGATTGACAAGGCTCCCGAAGAGCGCGAGCGCGGTATTACCATCGCGATCGCCCACGTCGAGTATGAGACGGAAAACCGTCACTACGCTCACGTTGACTGCCCCGGTCACGCCGACTACGTCAAGAACATGATCACGGGTGCTGCCCAGATGGACGGCGCGATTCTCGTGGTATCGGCTGCTGACGGCCCCATGCCGCAGACTCGCGAGCACATCCTGCTCGCTCGTCAGGTCGGCGTACCTTACATCGTCGTGTTCCTCAACAAGGTGGACATGGTCGATGACGAGGAGCTCCTCGAGCTCGTCGAGATGGAAGTCCGCGAGCTGCTCACTGAGTATGAGTTCCCGGGAGATGACATCCCGGTGGTCAAGGGTTCTGCTCTCAAGGCGCTCGAAGGTGATCCGCAGTACGTGAGCGCAATCAATGAGCTCCTGGAAGCTGTTGACAGCTACATCCCTGAGCCCGAGCGCGACACTGAGAAGCCGTTCCTGCTTGCTATCGAGGACGTCTTCACGATCACCGGTCGTGGCACCGTTGCCACCGGCCGTGTCGAGCGTGGCGTCGTCAAGGTCGGCGAAGAGGTCGAGATCGTGGGTATCCACGCCGAGACCAAGAAGACCGTCGTGACGGGTGTCGAGATGTTCCGCAAGCTCCTCGACCAGGCTCAGGCCGGCGACAACGTCGGTATCCTGCTGCGCGGCGTCGCGCGTACGGACATCGAGCGCGGTCAGGTCATCTGTAAGCCCGGCTCCGTGAACCCGCACACCGAGTTCATGGGTCAGGTC